>JBMOMT010000043.1:0-290757 GCA_049324835.1 Chloroflexota bacterium
CTGAAATCGGTTATCCTGTGCCACAATTTAGCCGACTGGGCCCGGTAAATCTGCAAAATGTAGCGGCACAAGGAGGCACGGCATGCCGTGCCCCTACCAGAGCCTGCGGGAGGGTGAGCAGTTACGATAAAATTTAAAATCAGCGTGGATCAGCGTTAATCTGCGTGCTAAAGGATACGTTCCAACCGTTCTGCCTGGGGACGGCCGGGTAGTTACGGCTTTTCGTACAATTCGATCAGGACGCCGTGGGCGCTTTTGGGATGGACAAAGGCATACTTTTGTCCGGCCGAGCCGACCCGCGGCGTTTTGTCGATCAGCTCTAACCCCTGGGCCGCCATCTGGGCCATGGTGGCTTCAATATCATCCACTTGCAGGCAGATGTGATGAATGCCTTCGCCACGTCTGGCCATGTAGCGGGCAATGCCGCTGTCGTCGGTGGTGGGCTGCACCAGCTCGATTTCACTTTCGCCGGTGGGCAGAAAGGCGATCTTGACCGCCTGCTCTGGCACGAATTCGGTTTTGGTGAGTCTGAGGCCCAGAGCGTCGCGATAGACCTTGAGGGCTGCCTCGATGTCCTGAACAGCGATGCCGATGTGATCGATCTTGTTGATGCTCATGAGGGATAGGTTTCTCCTGTTATTTTGATGGCGCCGGATGAGCCAATACAATGACGCGGTGGCTGTTGCCCTCGTAGGGCCAGCAGGTGACCAGCGTCAGACGTTCTTCGGGAAAATAGTCGATCCATTTGGCGTTTTCTTGCTTTTCCTCCTCAGAGGCCCATTTTTCGGGCAGGATGTGCACCTCGGAGACGGTGTAACGATAGAGGGTTTCGCCCACATAGACGGATACCTCGTCTCCAGTGGCCAGGCTTTCCAGGTCTCGGAACACCTCACCACGAATGTTGTTGTGACCCGAGATAACGGTGTTGCCCGGCCGGCCGGGATAAGCCGATGTGCGGTGAAAGCTGGCGGCATAATCGGCCACCGTCCACACCAGTCTGGCATTCTCACCCTCGCCCACCGTTTGCCAGCCCACTTCGATGACCGGGATATCTACTGCCAGAGCCGGGATGACCAGCCGCGTGGGTGGTGAAACGGCTGGCGGGCGCAGCGGGGTGGGGGTGATAGTGGGGGTGGGGATGGGTGTAAAAGTGGGTGTGGCGGTCGAAGTCGGTGTGGGGGGGGCGGTGGGTGACGAGGGGCGGGCCAGGGGCGTGACGAGCGCCGCCGCGACCGGAGGCTGTGTGGTTGGGCGTGATACGACAACCATCGGGGCGCGGGCCCGGAGAAGCAAGATGATTGCCAGCAAGCCGATCAGCCCTGCTGCTGCGCCGACGATCAGGGCCAGGTGGAATACCACACGATGGCCCCAAGTCAACGGCTCGACGCTGGCTTCAGGCCTGGCTGGACCTGCTTGCGGCGTGAGGGCCTGCCGGGGCAGGTCTGTTCGCGCGAGCCGTGCATCGTTGGCGTAGGGGCAGGCCACGTGGTAAGGGGTCAGACAGACGCGCGCCTGCGTGGCCCCGCCGATGGCAACCAGCGCACCCCCGGCGCCGCAGCGGTTGAGCGGGCTGATACAATTTGGCTGGGCGCCATCTCGTGCGACGAGATGGGTCAGATGTGGGCAAACGTGGGAGGCCATGCTTGACATATTATCACGTTCTGGGTGGTGTGTCAAGTGTTGTGGTCATACGGGCGGCCAGGGGATGGCCCGGTGTGGCCCCGGCTCAGGGTAGGTTTTGCGCGCCATCAAGTGCGCCAGACGGTGGCGCAGGGCATCCATCTCGCGGGGAGAAAGGAGCTGCGCCAGCATTTCTGCGCGAGGGCTTTTTTCGGACAGCTCAGCCTGAAGTGTCTGCAAGTCCTTCAGGAGCGGGGCAGGGATGGGTTGACCGGCAAATTCCCAGATGACGGTGCGCAGTTTAAAATCGGCATGAAGGGTAATGCCGTGGTCGATACACCAGACACGGCCGGCGTCGTCGAGCAGGCAGTGGCCGCTCTTGCGGTCGGCGTTGTTGGCCACCACGTCGAAAGCAGCGATGCGTTGGCCTTCTGCGGGACGCTCTGAGGCAAAGGTGAGATAGTGGGCCTCTGGGTTGGCATCGATGAAAAACTGGACAGCGCCCAGACCGTGAGGCCCCTGACGTAACACGGTGGGGGGGATGAGCGGCCAGCCCAGCATCTGGCTGAGCAAAAAGGCGGCCGCCTCGCGCAGGCAGAGGGTGCCCGGCGCAAAGTCCCAAAGAGGTCGCTCGCCGCGTTGAGGTTTGTAAACGGCCCACGTCTCCAGATCACCATCCGATACGCGAGCCAGAAAGACATAGTTGGAGCTGCCCGGCAGCAGCCCCAGCAACTCGATTTCTCCCTGGGCCAGCAGGCGCAGGAGGCGTTCCACACTGGCGCTGATGGTTGCCTCGGTTGAGCTGGGAGTTTGGTGTGACGGTTCCATCAAACGTCCGGGTCTGGCATCTCGGGTATGGTTCCGTGGCCGTTGCTGCGCGGGCAGGAATGCCCTTCCGGGTCGATGGGCCGACCGCACAGGGCGCAGATGGGTCGGCCTGCCTCCACCACCTCCTGAGCGTGCTGTGCCAGGGCGCGGGCCTGTTCGCGCGTGGCCCAGAAACGAGCCAGGCCGATGTCCTGGTTTTCTTCCTGTGGCAGTTCGTAGGCGACGATGACGACGAAATCGCTTTCCTCGTCGTAACCGATACCCAGTTGCCCGATGCGGAATTGGGACTCCTCTACGGGCTGCAAATCCATCTCTGAAGCCTGAATGGCAGCAACCCTGGCATTGTCCTCTGGCATTGGGGCTTCTGCCTGGGCCAGCAATTGCAACAGGCCAGAGGATAAGGCACGGGCCTGTTCTTTTTCGCAGACCAGGGTGATCACCTCCATGCCCCGGCTGGCCTGTAACAGGAAAACGCGCTGGCCGGGCGAGCCTATCGCGCCGATGGTTAAACGTTCCACCGGTTTAAAATCGCATATCAGATGCGCCATACACCATCCTTCCTGAATCTGATGGGGCCGTGCTGTGTTCACCCCTCACTCTGCGATCTCGGCTCTTCTTGAGGGAGATGCGGTTGTGGCACGTCACCGGTGTCGTTGAGACAGACGATACGCGGACCGAATCGGGTGAAACGGACCACACTGAACGAAGCCGGACTGATGACCAGCCGCTGGAACAGGTCCAGGTGCAGGCCGGCATAGTGAGCCAAAACAGCCTTGATGACATCGGCATGAGAAACGACGGCGACGACATCGGTTTCGCCGGGGTGAGTCTGGCGCAGCACGTCCAGGGCGGCCACGGCGCGGGCCTGCACCTGGCGCAGATTTTCGCCCTGCGGAAAGCGCGCGCCGCTGGGATGAACCTGCACCACGGGCCAGAGCTCGGTCTTGGCCAGCTCCTTCAACGATTTGCCCGTCCATTCGCCGTAGCGAACCTCGCCCAGATCCTCCAGAATTTCGATTTCCAGACCGTGATGGATGGCAATGGCCTGGGCCGTCTCGACAGCGCGCTCCAGCGGGCTGCTATAGATGGCCGTGAGGGGTAGATGGGCCAATCGCCGGCCCAGTGTTTCGGCCTGCTGGCGGCCCTCCTCGTTCAGATGCACCCCCGGCGTCCACCCGGCCAGACGTTCGCCCACCCAGTCGTTTTGGGCGTGACGCACGAGCATCAATTGCATGAGCATATCCTTCGAGAGTGATCGGCTCTTGATTCAGGCTGAATTATAGCACAACAACGCCCGTTTTCAAAAGCACCTGCTTGGGCCGAGCCGGGCTGGTGGATGTGCGGAGGATCAGACCGGAGTGGGGTGCAGTGTCTGGCCGAGTTGCAGAAAACGCTGCCGCACCTGGGCCGGCGTGGCCGTGCCGGTGGTGCCGATCTGTTGGATCGTGATGGACGCCACCAGATTGCCCATCTGGGCTGCTTCGATGGGTGTTGCGCCGCCGCACAGCGCCGAGACCACACCGGCCATGACGCTGTCGCCCGCGCCGACGATGTCGATCTCGCCGCTGACGGGCACGGCCGGCGCGTGCCAGCAGCCCTCATGGGTGCAGGCCAGGATGCCCAAGGCGCCGACGGTGACGAAAACCGGCTTGCGATTTTGAGCCAATAGAGCGGCGCCGCTTTCCCGCGCCTGAACCGGGCTCACCGGTCCGCTCCAATCGGGTTGCAGGGCCAGCGCGGCTTCGCGGGCGTTGGGCTTGACGATGACGCCCCGGAACAGGCCGATGCGCGCCCGCGAATCGGCGGCAAAGACGATGTGCGGGTGACGCCGGGCCAGGGCGGCGATCTCGTCGCGCACGCCGTCGGTGATGGCGCCGCAGTTGGCTTCCACTGCCTGATCGGCGATGACCACGCCCTGCGCCTGCGGGGCCAGCTCGCGCAGGCGCTCGACGACCTGAGTCTCGGCGTCCGGCGGCAGCGGCGAGCGGTTTTTGATGTCCAGCCGCTCGATCTCGTGCACGCGACCGTCGCGCTCGCGCAGCATGGGTTTGGTGTAGGTTGGCGTAAAGCGGTCGCTGCGCTCGATCAGCGGCTCGATGTGTACTCCCAGCGCGTGCAGGCCCCGTTTCAGCTCGTAACCCTCGCCGTCGTCGCCGATCACCCCCAGCGCGGTGACCTCCACACCCAACGCACGCAGGTTCGCCGTCACCGTGCCCGCCGCGCCGGGGCTGCAACGCACCTCCACCACCTGATAGGCCTCCAGCCCTGTTTCCAGCGAAAGCTCGCTCAGTTGCCGGTCGAGGATCAGGTACTTGTCCAGGAAAAAGTCGCCCACCACCAGCACGTGCAGGTGAGAAAAGCGAGCCAGCAGCTCATCGAGGCGCGTCAGGTTCATGCCCGGCATGGCCGGCTACTCCTGCAAAAGGGCCATCACCTGTCGATGCAGGTTCGGCAGTGTGAGCCGGTGATCGCCGCGGATGTAAAAGCTCTCGCCGCCGTCTTGCACGGTGCGCACCAGCACCGTCTTGTACGGCCGAAAGTAATAGCTGGCGTCGGTTTTGGGCGCTTCGTGATGGACATCCGGGCCCAGGTCGAGCAGGTCAAAGACGGCGGTGGTGAATTCGTTGATGCGCCGTCCCTCCTGATGGGCCACGTTGCGCGCCATCGCCAGCGCCTTGAGGTAGACCTCCGGGCCCATGACGGCTGTGCCAAAGTTGAGCAACACGCCGCCCTGCAAGGCCGACACGCTGTGGGCAAAGACGAGAAAGTCGCGGTACGAGGCTTCGCCGAGGGCCGCGCCGTCACAGGAGGGGTGCTCGTGGATGATGTCGTAGCCGATGCCGACGTGAACCGTCACCGGCACGTGCAGCCGGTAGCCGGCGGCCAGGATGCTCGTCTGGCGGTGGGGGAACGCTTCTTCCTCTATCATCCGCCCGACGGCTTCGCCCAGGCCCAGCCCGTCGTGCGCGCCCTGCTCGATGGCGGCGTTGATGCGGCCCGTTTCCTGCCACAGGCCAAACTGGCCCTCGCCGATGTAGCGGGCCACGCTTTCGGTCGTGGCGCCGATGAAGGCCAGCTCAAAATCGTGGATGGGGCCGGCGCCGTTCATGGCCACGTGGCTGAGCACGCCGCGGGCCATCAGATCGATCACAAAGGGCGACAGGCCGCGTTTGATGACGTGGGCGCCCATCATCAGGATGACCGGCCTGGCGGCGCGGTGGGCCTGGACCACGCGCCGGGCCACCTTTTCCAGGCCCGGGTCGTCAAAAAGGGGAATATCGGCGTCGAGGCTCAGAACGTCAGCCAGTGTCATGTCGTGCGCGCGCTCGGCCAGTGGCCTGAGCCTGAGCCGGCTGCGGTCGAAAATGGGGTAGGGCATGGGTCACTCCTCGGCCAGGAGATAAGCCAGCAGCTTTTCGTGGTCTCGAAAGTCGGGGATGATGAGATCGGCGCCGGCCTGGATGAGGCGATGGCGCTTCCATTCGTCGATGCCCTGGCGTCTGACTTCGTCGGAAGCGACGCCCACGGCGATGCCGCCGACAGCTTGGGTGTCCTCGATCTCGACAAAGCCATCACCAAAGGTCACCAGTTGCGGGCCGCTGAGGTGATTTTCGCGCAGGATGCGCTCGATGACCATCTTTTTGGAGTAGCTCTGGTAATCGTCCAACGCGCCATAGATGCCGGCGAAATAGGGCGCCAGCCCCAGGGCGGCTGCTTCGTCGAGCACGTAGGGCTGGTCGGTGCCGGAAGCCAGGTAGCAGGTCACGCCGCGGGCGCGCAGGGCTTCCAGCATGGGCAGCGCGCCGGGGACGGTCATTTCTTCCGGGGCAATCTGGCCGCGTTTCAGCCCCTCCACGCGGGAGGCGATGCGCGCCCACAGCCGGTCGAGGTATTGCCACTTGTAGGCCAGCGCGTCCAACGGCTGCCCACCGCGCCGACGCACCTCCTCGCACAGTTGCAGCATCTGGTAGATGGTCTGCCGGCCGGTGAGCCGGTCGACGAACTCGGTGACAACCGCCGTCAACTCGGCCTCGGTCTCGTGGTGAGGTGTTTCGAGCAGCGTCTCGACCATCATGGGGATCATTACGCCCTGCCAGCCCTGGCGAATGAGCGACAGGGTGCCGTCGAAATCGAACAGGGCGTAGCGGACCTGGCCGCGCTGGATGTGGGGGTTGATGATTTCCATGCGGCTCAGGCTGCTCCGTGGCGGATGGCCACAAAGACCGTGTGGAGCATCACCCACTGGGCATCTTCGACGATCTGCATGCCGTTGGGGTGCTCCGCGGCGGCCGGCGCGATCAGGCACACATCCACTTTGGCTTTGAGCTTGCCGCCCTGAAAGCCGGTGACACCGATGGTCGTCAGGCCGCGCTCGCGGGCCACGTCTATGGCGCGCAGCACGTTGGGTGAATTGCCGCTGGAGCTGATGGCGATGGCCACGTCGCCGGGCTCGGCCAGGGAGGCCAGCGGCTCGCTGAAAACCACCTCATAGCTCACGTCGTTGGCGTAGGCGGTGAGCAGGGGGATGTTGTCGTTGAGGGCGATCACTTTGAAGCGTGGCTGGTTCTTCTGGAGCGTGCCTTTGCCCAGGTCGCAGGCAAAGTGGGAGGCCATGGCCGCGCTGCCGCCGTTGCCAAAGACAAAGATGCGCCGGCCTTCGAGCCGCGCCCGGTTCAACACCTCGATGGCGCGTTGGATGTCGGCCAGGGGCAGGGTTTGCAGAACCTGGCGAGTCTCATTGAGGTATGCCTGGATGTATTCCACTTGGTCCCCTTTCCAGCAAGACTAAAATCACAAAGGACACCAGAGGCACAAGGCCAGTCTGGTTTTGCACCTGCCTTTGTGCTCTGTGTCCTTTGGCAAACCCGGCGCTCGGCTCGGGCGAGTGTGTTCACCCTTTTAGCGAACCGGCCATCAGGCCGCGCATGAAAAAGCGCCCCAAAAAGATATAGACCAGCAGGGTGGGCAGGGCGGCGATCAGCGCCCCGGCCATCTGCACGTTCCACTCGACGATGTAACTGCCGGCCAGGTTGTTTAACCCGACGGTGATGGGTTGGGTGGCCGGGTTGCTGGTGATGGTCACGGCGAACAGGAAATCGTTCCACACCGACGTGAACTGCCAGATCATGACCACCACAAAGCCGGGCAGAGAGAGCGGAAAGAGCACGCGGCGGTAAATGCCAAAGAGATTGGCGCCATCGATGCGGGCGGCTTCGATCAGTTCGGTGGGCACGGCGGCATAGTAATTACGAAAGATCAACGTGGTGATGGGAATGCCATAGATCACGTGGGCCAGGATCAGCCCCGGAATGGAGCCGTAGAATTTGACACCAAAGAGGGTGATCTTTTGCAGCGTCTGCACCAGCGGGATGAGGATGCTCTGGTAGGGGATGAACATGCCGAACAGCAGCAGCGGAAAGAGCACGTCGGAACCGCGAAATTTCCACTTGGTGAGGATGTAGCCATTGATCGAGCCCCACATGGCCGAAAGAATGGTGGCCGGAATGGTCAGATAGACGCTGTTCATAAAGTTGACGTTGAGCCCACGAAAGCCTTCTGCCTGGCTGCCGAACCAGGCCTTGGCGTAACTATCAAAGTGGAGGCCCTGGGGCAGGTTCCACATCTGGGCCAGGTTGGCCTCGGCGAAACTTTTCATGCCGGTGACAACGAGGACATACACCGGCATCAGGTAAAAAATGGCAAAGATGATCAAAATGGTGTACAGGGCAACACGCTGCCAGCGTATCCGTGGTGTTTTGCCGGTCGTCTTGGGTGGGTTGGCGCTCATAGTTCAGCCTCCGTGCGTGTGCTGTGCACCAGGTAGGGCACGATGAGGACGGCAACCATGATCAGCAGCACAATGGCGATGGCCGCTCCGCGGGCAAAGTGATTGCCTCGAAAGGTGGTGTCCCACATGAAATAGGCCGGCACGTCGGTGGAAAAGCCGATGCCCGGGCCGGTCATGGCCACGATCAGATCGTAGATTTTGAGCGAGATGTGGCCCAGAACGATGACCGCGCTGAGTGTGACCGGCTGCAAAAGGGGCAGAATGATGTGCCGTACGATCTGTAGCTCTGTAGCGCCATCGACGCGCGCGGCTTCGCGCAATTCCTCAGGGATGGCCCGCAGCCCGGCCAGATACATGGCCATGGTGTAGCCGGACATCTGCCAGGTGGCAGCGATGGCCACGGCAATGATGCCGATCTTGGGATCGGTGTACCAGCCGGTTTTTAAAAAGCCCAGCCCGAGGTTGTCGAAAAGCAGGTTGAGACCTGTGCTGCCCAGCTCGGCGCTGCCGGGGTTGAGCAGCCAGCGCCACACCACGCCGGTGACGATGAACGAAATGGCCATCGGGAAAAGATAGATGCCGCGAAAGATGGCCTCACCCCTGATGCGCTGGTCGAGCAGCATGGCCAGCAAAAAGCCGATGATCAGACAGGCCACCAGGAATACCAGGGTAAAGACCACCGTGTTGCGCAGGTCGATCTGGAAGCGTTGGTTGGTGAACAACTTTTGATAATTACTCAGCCCGACCAGGGTAAAGTCGGGCAGGAGTTTATCCCATTTGGACAGCGAAGCGTAGGCCGTCCAGGCGATAAAGCCATAAACAAAGATAGCGGTGGCAATGACCGCCGGCGAAAGCAACAGGATTGAGGCAATTCGCTCCCAATTCAAACGTCGCATAGCTCTCTCCTGAAGGCTCAAAAGGTAAAGAGCGAGGCAGCCCAAAACCTGGGCTGCCTCGCCGGTGAGGGATTACTTATTGGCAGATGCCAGCGTCCACACAGGCTTGCTGCAAGCCTGCCTGCGCGGCTGCCACATCGCCGCTGGCGACGAACAGGGTGAGCACGTCTTTATAGTCCGTTGCCCAGGACTCGTAGGCGGCTGCACCGTGGGCCACACTGGGCACGATGGCATCTACGGCCCAGTCTTGCATGGCCGACTGCAAGTAGGCGTTGAACAGCGTTGGGTCGCAGTCGGTGCGGGCGCAGATGGAGCCTTTTTGCGGGTTGAAGGCTTCCTGGCCTTCCAACGAGCCGCAGACCTTGAGCCAGTTGCTGGCGTTCTCGGCGTTCGGCGCGTCCGCGGGCATGGCAAAGCTGTCGCTGAGGGCGACAAAGATGCCGTCGGTGCCGGGCGGCGGCGCCCAGCCATAGCCGGTGAAGCCCTTGGAGGTGAACCAGCCGTCGGTCCAGTCACCCATGATCATCATACCACCCGTGCCGGCGATGAGGAACTCGCCAGCGCTATCCCAGGTGTGAGCCGAGTGATCCGGGTTGGCATAGGTGAGCATCATCTTGAAATTCTCCAATGCCTGGGTGACGCCGGCATCGGTCCACGGCGTAGTCCCGGTCCAGAGGCCACTGTACATCTCGGCGCCGACAGTGCCGGCCAGAACGTCCTCAAAGATGTGGCCGGCCTCCCAGCCATCCTTGGTGCCCAGGACAAAGGGTGTGATGCCAGCAGACTTGAGCGCCTCGGCCACGGTGACGAATTCGTCAAAGTTGGCCGGCGGGGTCAGCCCGTTGGCTTCAAAGGTGGCCTTGTTGTACCACAGCACGTTGGAGCGGTGGATGTTGACCGGCACACCCCAGTAGTGATCCTGGTACTTGAGCAGGGTCAACAGGTCGGCCGGGAAAACGTCTTCCAGTCCTTCGGAGACATAGATGTCATCCAGCGGTTCCAGGTATTGCTCGGGGCTGTAGCCCTCGACCTCCAGGCCAGCGTGGAGCTGGAAGGTGTCGGGCGGGTCGCCGCCGATGAGGCGGGTCTTGAGCACGGCTTTAAAGTTGGTGCCCGCGCCGCCGGCCACCGTGGCGTTGACGATCTCGACATCGGGGTATTTGGTCTCATAGATGCCAAACATCCCGTTGAGGCCCTCGGCCTCGCCGCCGGCCGTCCACCAGCTACCTACCACCAACTGCCCGCTGGCGCCGCTGGCGTACAGCATCTCGGGCTTGTTGGGGTCGTAGGTGGCCAGAAAGGCCTCTGCGTCCTCTGTGCTGGGAATGCAGATCGTCCAGCCCACCTCGATCAGGTCGGCGTTGACGATCTTGTTGGGGAATTTGGTCGGGTCAGCCTGGGCGGCTTTGTTGTGCCAGGCCATGATGGCCGGCCAGGAGTAGGGGTTGCCAAAGTACTTGTCGGCAAACTTGGACAGCCAGTCGTCCTTGACGACGACGACTTCTTCCTGGCAGGTCACGCTTTCCTGGGCGCTGGCTCCTGGCACCAGCATCAAGGGAAAGAGAGCCAGAAGCAGAGAAACGACGAGTGTCACATTGAACAGTTTCTTCATCACACAACCTCCTTTGCAGGTAACAGTCTGTGCCGGTTCGTAACCAAAGTATCAACCCGATTTTTACCTGCGATAACTCTCCTCCTTTCTTCCTGTTTCGCCAGGGTTGTTGTTGTGGCGATCATTTGGATCGGGCACAACGGAATCCCACTTCATCGCTGATTGTGGTGTCGGGAGCGGCGCAGTTGCGCGTAAAAGCGGTGACCTGTGGCTCGTTGTCGAACCAGCCGCCGCCCCGGATCACGCGGCATTGTTCTCCATAGTAGGCATCTCCCACGGTGTTGCCGGGATAAGGTTGGTACCAGTCGACGACCCACTCGTGGACGTTGCCGGCCATATCTTCTACGCCATAAGGGCTGGCGCCCGCGCCAAAGCTACCGACGGCGACGGTGCCGCGCAAGCCTGTGGCTTTGACGTTGGCTTTGGTGGGGTCCCAGTCGTTGCCCCAGGGGAAACGGAAACCCTCCGCGCCCCGCGCGGCTTTTTCCCATTCGGTTTCGGTGGGCAGGCGTTTATCGAGCCAGGTGCAATAGGCCGAGGCATCGTTCCAGGTGACGCGCACAACCGGGTGATTCTCCTTGCCCGTGGTGAAGGAATCGCGCCAACTCTTTTTGCCGGCCTCTTCGGCGTCGGTCGTATAGGCGGTGGCCTGGACAAACGCGGCAAAATCGGCGTTGGTCACTTCAAACTTGTCGATCTCGAAAGTGGGCAACTCCACCTCACGGGCGGGGGCATCCTCGGCGTCGTCGCTGTTGCTGCCCATCGTGAACGGCCCGGCCGGAATCTCGATCATGATGTCGGTCACTGCAGGGAGTGGTGGCGTGGTGGGTGAAGGCGTCGGTGACGGCGTGGGGGGCTTGGTCGGCTCGGGCGTTGCGTCTGCTTTGGTCGGGGCCGGGGTGGGTGTAGGCTCGGGCGTGGAGGTGAGTGTTGGGGTAAAAGACGGTTGGGGAGTGGGCGTCGGCGGCGGTGGGACCGGCGTGTTGGTGGGCACGACTTTGGCCTGGGTGGCTTCAGGCAACGGGGTTTTGAACTCCACCGTCACCCTGGCTGCTGTCGCCTGGGCTGTCTTGCTGCTCTCTGATTTTTCAGCAGGGCCACATGCGGCAAGAATGGATGCTACAACTGCAAGGAAAAGCACGAGTTTTTTCATCATCGAACCTCCGCAATATACCATTTCCACAAGCATTATACTGCATGGCAAGAGGGATGTCAAGAATTTTTAATGCAATTCTGGGCCAACGCCACCGCTCCCCACAACGGGGCGTCGTCGTCCAGGGCTGCTGGCAGCACGTCGATGCGCACCTCCGGCAGTGCGGTCTCGCGGGCAATGCGGCGCACCACCTCCCACCAGCGCCCACCCGCTTTGCTCACACCGCCGCCGAGCACAAAACGGTCTGGGTTTACCAGATTGGCCGCGTTGCCAATGCCCATCCCCAGCGCCCGGGCGCCCCTTTCCAGAATCTCCCAGGCCAGGTCATCCCCCTGGGCGGCGGCCTGAGCGAGCAGCTTGCCGCTGATGACCTGCGGGTCGTTGCCGGCCAGGGCGCGCAAAACCTGGCCCCGCGCTGGCTGATGTTCGAGCCGTTCGCGGGCATCTTGGGCCATGTACGGCCCGGAGGCCAGCCGCTCCACACAGCCCCGTTTGCCGCACAGACACACCGGCCCGGCAGGATCGATGACCACGTGACCGATCTCGCCGGCCATGCCTTCTGCGCCGCGCCACGGCTGCCCGTTGAGCACCCATCCGCCGCCGACGCCGGTGCTGACGGTGATGTACATCATGCTGGCGCAGCCCTGCCCCGCGCCAAAGTGGAATTCGCCCAGCGCGGCGACGTTGGCATCGTTGTCCACGGCGGCGGGCGCGCTGAATTCTGTTTCCAGCATGGCGCGCAAAGGCATGTTTTCCCAGCCGGGCACGTGATGCGAAAGGCGCACCGTGCCGCTGCGGAAATCCACCGGCCCGCCAAAACTCACGCCGATGGCGGCCGGCCGGCCGCCGCCCAGCAGCTCGCGGGCCATGCCCAGGACGGTCTGGATGTCGTAACTGGCATCGGCCCCGGACGGTGAAAAGACGCGACGATGGGCGCGCCACTGCCGCTCGCCCGGGCCGATGACGGCAGCGGTGTGTTTGGTGCCGCCAAAATCCAGGGCCAGCAGCAGTGGTAATGCCTGCCCGGCCGCTATTCGATGGCGATCCATCGCTGTTCCCTGGCCGATTGCAGTATGGCATCGACCAGCCGGTTGGCTTCATAACCCGCTTCAAAGTCGGGCCAGGGCGGCGAAGCGGGCATTTGGCCGCCATCTCGCACGGCGGCATAGACCAGGCCAAAGAGGTTTTTGAAAGCGTCGGGGTAGCCTTCGTCGTGCTGGCCGGGATAGTGGGCAAAAGGCCGGGCGGCCTCGGTCAGCAGCGACGGATCTTTGGCCAGTACCTCGTTGGGGCGTCCGCGATGGCCTATCCACAATTCGTTGAGGCGCTCAAAACTCCAGGCCAGGCTGCCCTGAGCGCCGTTGATCTCGATCGTGAGGCTGTTTTTGTGCCCGGCGCACAATTGCGCGACGGTGCATACGCCGCGCGCGCCGCCCTGGAATTGGAGGAGGATAGCGCCATAGTCCTCGGTATCGATCTCGACCGCGGTAGAGTCCTGCGGCGAGCGGTCGGCTGCGGCAAAGGTGCCCGCCTGACTGCCGGGGTTGCGGCGCACGGGCACAAAGGTGGCCAGATCGGCATAGACGGCGCTGATTTTTTGGCCGGTGACGAACTGGGCCAGATCGCACCAGTGGGTGCCGATATCGCCCAGCGTGCGGCCCCGGCCGCCGAGGGCGGCATCGACGCGCCAGTTATAGTCGGTGTCGTACAGGAGCCAGTCTTGCAGGTACGCGCCCTGAACGACGCGCAGTTGGCCCAGATCGCCGCGGCGCACGCGGGCGCGCATCTCTTGCGTGAGGGGGTACATGCGGTTGTGAAAACACACAGCATGGATGACCTCTGCCTCTCGGGCGGCCTGAAGCATTTCGGCGGCCTCGGCGGCGTCCATGCCCAGAGGTTTTTCAGAAACGATAGCCTTGCCGGCCTCGATGGCGGCCATATTGATGGCATGGTGTAAAAAGTTGGGGCCGCAATTGTGCACCACCTGCACGTCCGGATCGGCGATCAGGTCGCGCCAATCGTCGTAGGCGCGGGGCACGCCGAGCTGGGCAGCCCTGGCCCGGATGTTCCCCGGCCGGGAACCGGCAACGGCGATCACCTCTGCCTGGCCCAGGCGGCGGATCGCTTCAACGTGGGCCGGGCCGATAAAGCCCAGTCCGATGACGCCCGCTTGAATCGATGCCATGCTTCACCTCCGGTGGAATTGTCGCAGGCCGGCAAAAAGGCCGGGTTTCACCTCTTGGACACTGGCAAATTACGATTCTTGGAATCAGGACGCAGATTAACGTCGATTTTGTGCGCCTTTATCTGCGTGAATCTGCGTTCTAATAAAGGGCAAGCCAAATTTGCTAGAGTCTCAGTAGATCCAAATTCTTGAGGGCTACAAGACCTGACAGGTTTTTAGAGGCACTTTTTGGGGCCAATGCAGTTGATAATCGAGGTGATTTTGCTGGTTATGCCACTATGAAAAACCTGTCAGGTCTAAAAAGCGGTGACCTCATCAATCGCTCAGGCCATGGTCAGGGCCATGACGGCCTTTTGCACGTGCAGGCGGTTCTCGGCGACGTCATAGATGGCCGAGCGAGGCCCGCTGGCTACCTCGTCCGCCACCTCGGTGCCGCGGTCGATGGGCATGGGGTGGGTAAAGATGCCGTTGTCGGTGCGGGCCATCCGTTCGGCGGTGGTGGTCCAGCCGGGAATTTTCAGCGCTTTTTCGATCTCGGCCTGTTTCTGGAACACCCCGTCCTGATAGGCCTGCGGGGTGACCCAGTTGCGGCTGTAGACGACGTGCGCGCCGTTATAGCCTGCTTCCGGGTCGTTGGTGACCTGGAAGGTGGTGCCGTTGGCGGCGCAGTTTTGCCTGGTCCACTGGTAAACCTCGGGGTCGAGATCGTAGCCGTCGGGCCGGGCAACGGTGACATTCATGCCAAAGCGGCTGGCGATCAGCATGGCCTCTTGCACGCTGCACCAGGAACGGGCCAGCGCGCCGCTGGCCCAGGTGAGCAGGAAATTCTTGCCTGCCAGATTGGCATAATTGGGACGGCCCGGGCCTTCGCCGAACCACTCGGCCCAGCCCATGATATCGGCCAGACCCTGGCAGGGGTGAAAGCGGTCGTCGGCCATGTTGATGATGGGGATATTGGCCCAGTGAGCGTACTCGCGCAGCAGTTCGTTGCCGGCGCCATATTCGGGCACCTTGTCTTCCAGAATACGAATGCCCAGACCGGCGGCGTAGCGGGCCATCACCCTGGCGGCATCTTCGATCGTTTCACCGGCGGTGGTGGCCGTTTTGAGGCGCATGGCCTTGGGCTCCAGGAATTGGGCGTGGCCGCCCAGCTCGGTGGCGGCGCATTCGAACGATTGGCGCGTACGCACCGAGGGGTTGTAAAAGAACATGAAAAACGTCTTGTGCGCCAGCAGGCTGGTCCAGCGCGGGCTAAAGCGATCCCGTTTCATCTGGGCAGCCAAGTCCAGCGCGGTTTTCAGTTCCTCTTTGGCCCAGTCCTGGGTGCAGATCAAGTCCCGACCGTATAGATCCATGGTGTCCTCCGCATGTTTTACACTTTGGGCCGATCCTGGCCCGTTTGGATGGTGTGTCTTATTATACTCCATTTTGTGCAAAACGTACTATTGGGCAGGTACGGATGGGTGCATTTCAGCCTGGCCAAGTTTTCGACCTTTTGTTGTTTGCCACTCTGTTTGTTGGTGATTTGGAGAGCAGGTTTTAGTGCTTTTGTTCACAACCTCTGGACAAAAAAACGATTTTCTGGTATACTGTCTCTATATTGTCCCCGTTTCATACCTTCCGATTGAATGACCTGTCTCCATTGCTGTTTGGCCTGTAATGGTGGGAGACATTCCAGATATGCAGAGTGGCTGCCAAAGGCGTCAGCCTTTGTGTTGATGAGACGCTTTTGGTTGTTGTTGCTCTAGGAAGGAGAGCCTTGTGGTCACGACGACCATGCCTCCGGCCCTTTTCCCCTCTGAAGAGTTTCTTGCCCGCGTCGCGGCCCTGCGCGGCGGCGAGCGGGTGGTGGCCTGTTATGCCTGCGCCACCTGCTCCGGCTCCTGCCCCACCATCGCGGCTATGGATTACGGTCCGGGTCATATCCTGCACATGATTCAATTGGGACTGGAAGACGAGGTGCTGCGTTGCCGGGGCATCTGGCTGTGCACCGCCTGTTACCTGTGCACCAGCCGCTGCCCGCGCGAGATCAAGATCACCGAGACGATGCTCGGCCTGCGTGGCCTGGCCCTGGCCCGTGGTCATCCTGTGCCGGAGAACCTGATCGCTCTACGAGATACGGTCGTGACCCGGCGCAATATCTCGGGCGACGATAATACCACGCGGCTCATCTGGAGCCAGAACGTGGATGAGGTCTCGGCCCTCGTCGGGCAACGACGGCAGGCCGAGACTCTGTTTTTCGTCGGCTGTGTATCGTCGTTCTACCCGATGACCTTTGGTATCCCCCAGGCACTGGCACAGATCATGACCTCGGCCGAGATCGGGTTCACAGTCCTGGGCGGCGACGAGTGGTGCTGCGGTTATCCGCTGCTCAGCGCCGGCATGGAAGCCGAGGCGGTGCAACTGATGCAGCACAATGTGGCCCAGGCCAATGCGCTGGGCATCAAACGACTGGTGGCCACCTGTCCTTCCTGTTACCATACCTGGAAGCACCTCTACCCGTTGCTCGATTCGACCCCGGTGGATTTCGAAATCCTGCACGCCAGCGAATTTCTGGCCCGGCTGATGGAGGATGGACGGCTCAAGTTGCGTGGCCTGGAGGAAACCGTCACCTATCACGATCCGTGCGACCTGGGCCGCAAGAGCGGCATCTATGACGCGCCGCGCGCCGTCATCCAGGGCATCCCCGGCCTGACGTTCGTCGAGATGGACGCCCACGGCGCAGACGCGCTGTGCTGCGGCGGCGGCGGCGACGTGCAGATTTCAGACGAGAGCGTGACCGCCGCCGTGGCGGCCCGTCGTGTGCGCCAGGCGCAAAAGACCGGCGCACGCACGCTGCTCTCGGCTTGCCAGCAGTGCAAACGCACGCTGGCCGTGGCGGCGCGCCAGGAAAAGGTTCGCATGAGGGTACAGGACGTGACCGAGCTGGTCTGGCAGGCGATGCAAGGGTAGAAAGCAAGACCCGGGTCTCAGAAGGGGCTATATCATGCGTATCGGTGTCTACGTTTGTTACTGCGGCTCCAACATCGCCGGCACGGTAGACGTGGAGGCAGTGGCCGGGTACGCCCGGCGATTGCCCGGCGTCGTCGTCGCCCGCACCAACAAATACACCTGCTCCGACCCCGGTCAGGAAGCCATCCGGCAGGACATTCAGGAGTTGGGGCTGAACCGGGTGGTGGTTGGCGCGTGCTCGCCGCGCATGCACGAGCTGACCTTTCGCGGCACGCTGCGAAAAGCCGGGTTGAACCCCTACTTTTTAGAGATCGCCAACCTGCGCGAGCATTGCTCCTGGGTGCACAACGATAGGCTCACCGCCACCGCCAAGGCCAGAGACCTGATCCGCGCCGCCATAGAACGGGTGTGGCATCACGAGCCACTCTTTCCGCGCCAGGTGCCGGTGACCAAAGCGGCGATGGTCGTCGGCGGTGGCATCGCCGGCATCCAGGCCGCGCTCGATATCGCCCGCGCCGGCTACCCGGTCTACCTGGTCGAGCGGCAGCCATCCATCGGCGGCCACATGGCCCAGCTCGATAAAACCTTCCCCACGCTGGACTGCTCGGCCTGCATTCTCACACCCAAAATGGTGGATGTGGGCGCGCACCCCAACATTCACCTGCTGGCCTACAGCGAGGTCGCCGAGGTCAAGGGCTACGTGGGCAACTTTACGGTGCGGGTGCGCCGCAAGCCACGCTACGTGGACGTGGACAAGTGCACCGGCTGCGGCGAGTGTGCGGCGGCCTGCCCCAAAGACTTGCCCAACGAGTTCAACCTGGGCCTCTCCAGGCGTAAGGTGATCTACCGCCCCTTCCCGCAGGCCGTGCCCAACGCCTTTGTCATCGACAAGGTGGGTATCGCCCCCTGCCAGGCTGCCTGTCCGGCCGGACAACACGCCCAGGGCTACATTTCGTACATCCGCGAGGGACAATTCGAAGAGGCGCTGCGCATCATCCGCGAGGACAACCCCTTCCCCAGCGTGTGCGGCCGCTCCTGCCATCACCCTTGCGAAGGCAACTGCAACCGTAAACTGGTGGATGAACCCATCGCCATCATGAGTCTCAAACGATTCGTGACCGATTACGTCTATGCCCACGGCCTGCCGCGCACCGTCGAGTGGACCGAACAGACCAAACCGCAGCGCGTGGCCGTGGTTGGCTCCGGGCCATGCGGCCTGACCGCCGCCGCCGACCTGCGCCGCCTGGGCTACGGCGTGACCGTGTTCGAGGCGCTGCCCGTGGCCGGTGGCCTGATGCGCATTGGCATCCCGGAGCACCGCCTGCCAAAAGGTATTCTGCAACGCGACATCGACGACATCCTGGCGCTGGGCGTCGAGCTGCGGCTCAACAGTCCGGTGCGTGACCCGGACAGGCTGCTGCGAGAGGGTTACGACGCCGTCTTTTTGGCCACCGGCGTCACCCGCCAAACCAGTCTGGGCATCGAGGGTGAAGATCTGGACGGCGTGCTCTCGGCCATCGCCTTTCTGCGGCAGGTCAACCTGGGGCGGCACGTTCAGATCGGCAGGCGGGTGGCGGTGGTCGGCGGCGGCATCACCGCTGTGGATACGGCCACGACTGCGCTGCGTTTGGGCGCCGAAGAGGTGTCGCTGGTCTACCGCCGTTCGCGGGGCGAGATACCGGCTTACCCGTGGGAGCTGGACGAGGCCGAGGCCGAGGGCGTCAAGATGGTGATGAACACCGTCGCCACACGTTTCATCGGCCAGAATGGCCGGGCGACGGCCATGGCGTGCGCCCGCTCGCGCCAGTTGAGCACCATCGACGACTCTGGCAAACGTGTGGTGGTGCCGGAGCCGGGCACCGAGTTCCTGATGGAGGTGGACACCGTCATCCGCGCCATCGGCCAGTATGCCGATCAGACCTGGCTCGACGCGGCCTGGAACGGTATCGTCGGCGACGAAGAGACGCTGATGACCGACCGACCGGGCATTTTCGCCGGGCGGGGTGTCATCCCTGGCGCAGGATTCGTCATCAACGCCGTGGCGCTGGGCCACGAGGCAGCAGTGTCGATAGACCGCTACCTGCAAGGGCTGCCGCTGCCCGCGCCGCCCAAAGAAAAGCGGCCGGTGGAAAAGTGGACCAAAGAAGAGGCAGCGGCCAAAATCCGCTTGCGGGCCGTGCAGCCGCACCCGCGCGCCGAACCGGCCCGCCTGCCGCTGGCCGAACGCGTGCGCACGTTCAAAGAGGTGGTGCTGCCGCTCACCAAAGAACAGGCGGTGGCCGAAGCGGCCCGCTGCCTGGATTGTGGCATCTGCTCCGAGTGTTACCGCTGCGTGTGGGCCTGCGGGCCGGGGGCCATCGATCACAACATGCGTGAGGAGGTAAAAGAGATCGGGGTGGGCGCGATCATCCTGGCTACCGGTTTCGAGCTGTACGATCCGCGCAGGATGCCGCAGTACGGCTACGGTCGCCTGCCGGATGTGTACACCGCGCTGGAGGCGGAGCGTCTGTCCGACGCCGGCGGCCCCACGGGGGGGCAGTTCCTGTGCCGCGACGGTCGCAAACCAGAGAGCGTGGCCATCCTGCACTGCATCGGCAGCCGCGATAAAACGCACAATACCTATTGCTCGCGGGTGTGTTGCATGTACTCGATAAAGCTGGCCCACCTGGTGCGTGAAAAGACCCACGCCCGCGTCTACGAGTTCTATCACGACATGACGGCCTTTGGCAAGGGCTACGCCGAGTTCCACGAGCGGGTGCAGGAAGAAGGGGTGATTTTCATCCGCGGCAAGGGCGCAGAGGTGGAGCAAGGCGACGACGGAAAACTGATCGTGCGGGCGGTGGATACGATGCTCGGCAAGCCGCTGGCCGTGCCGGTGGACATGGTCATCCTGAGCACGGCCATGGTGCCGCCCGCCGACGCCGACCGGACCGCCTCGCTGTTCCACGTCACCCGCAGCGCCGATGGTTTTTTCATGGAAGCTCACCCCAAATTACGCCCGGTGGAGACGGCTATGGACGGCGTGTTCCTGGCCGGGGTGGCCCAGGGGCCGAAGGACATCCCGGATACGGTGGCCCAGGCCAGCGGCGCGGCCTCGCAGGCCATCGGCCTGCTGAACCGGGGCGTCGTCGAGATCGAGCCGATGACCGCCGAGGTGCTGCCGCTGCGCTGTGTGGCCTGCGGCGCGTGCGTGGAGGTCTGCCCGGCCAACGCCATCGAGATCGTGGCGCGCCGCCCCGGCCAGCCGCTCGCCGAGATCAACCCGGCGCTGTGCAAGGGCTGCGGCCTGTGTGTGGCCGTCTGCCGCGGCGAGGCGATCACGCTGCACGGTTTCACCGATCAACAACTGCTCAATCAGTTGGCGGCACTGCTGCGCCCGGCGGAGGTCGCGGCGGCGAGATAGGCAGATGGGGCACGCCTCACGTTTCGAGGAGAGACACATGGCATTACTGACCGGAACCGAAATCATCGAGATCGCTGTCGATCTGGAAGATAGCGGCGAAGCCTTTTACACCGCCGCTGCCCAAAAAGCGACCGATACCAAAATCAAAGCCCTGTTCCAGGAGCTGGCAGCCCAGGAGCGGCATCACCGCCGCGTCTTCCAGCAGCTCATCCAGCCGGGTGAATACGCTGTCGAGTTCGTGCTCGCGCCGGAGCAGTGGGACGAGTTCCGGGCCTACGCGGGTGCGCTGTTGCAGCAGAGCTTTTTCGCCAGCCGGGAAAATGCGCTGAACCGCGCCGCCCAGGCGCAAGATGC
Source organism: Chloroflexota bacterium (assembly GCA_049324835.1). Lineage (GTDB taxonomy): Bacteria > Chloroflexota > Anaerolineae > CAYNKW01 > CAYNKW01 > JBMOMT01. Next base: position 20,792 of record JBMOMT010000043.1, read on the forward strand.
CCAGGAAGCGCTGCTGGCGGCTATCCGTTTCGAAAAAGAATCGCTGCTCTTTTTCCACGAGTTCAAGAATGCCGTGCGCGGCGCCGGGCAGCAGGCCGTGGAGCGGGTCATTCAGGAAGAGCGGCAGCACGTTCAACGCCTGACGGCGATGCTCTAGGGGCCGCCTGTGTCTCAGTGGATACGGAGACGAACATGAGCGCGGATTTTGAACCCCGGATCGTCGGTTTTTTGTGCAACTGGTGCAGCTATGCCGGCGCCGACATGACCGGCACCAGCCGCATCGCTTACCCGCCCCACATTCGCATCATCCGTGTGCCCTGTTCCGGGCGGGTGGATCCACTTTTTGTGCTCAAGGCCTTCCAGGAGGGGGCCGATGGGGTGCTGGTGGCCGGCTGCCATCCTGGCGACTGTCACTATGCCGACGGCAACTATCACGCTCAACGCCGCTACGCGCTGATGCATCGTTTTCTCGATTTTATGGGCATCGAGGAGGCCCGGCTGCGTGTGGACTGGGTCTCGGCCGCAGAGGGAGCGCGCTTTGCTCAGGTGGTGCGCGAATTGACCGACGCCGTCCGCGCCTTGGGGCCGTGGAATGGGAATGGAATGGAGGTCGAGGCATGACAGACCCGACCGCCATGACAGAACAGATCCAGGCCAAAGCGCGCGAGTTGCTGAACAAAGGCGACGTAACCTGCGTCATCGGCTATGAGAACGGATCGCGGGGCGCTGTGCGGCCTGCGTTCGCCCACACGCCCGACGAGGCCGACCGCCTGGCCTGGAACGAGCGTTGCGATCACAACCTGACCGTCTACCTGCACGATTGGAAAAAGCCCCGCGCCCGCGGCCAGGAGCCGCCCCGCGTGGGCATCGTCGCCAAGGCCTGCGACGCACGCGCGATCCACGTGCTCATCCAGGAAAAACAAATCGCACGCGAGCGGCTGCACGTCATCGGTGTGGTGTGCCAGGGTATGCGCGACGGCGACGGGCAAACTCAGGCCCGCTGCCAGCGCTGCGCCGAGCGCACCCCCGTGCTCTATGATACTCTCATCGGCCAGCCGACCGTCGCCCCGGCCCGCGCCGACTGGGCCGACGTCGAGGCATTGGAGGCTCTGACCGCCCGCGAGCGGCTGGCTTACTGGGCGGGCCAGTTCGAGCGCTGCCTGCGCTGCTACGCCTGCCGCCAGGCCTGTCCCGGCTGCTACTGCTACGAGTGTCTGGCCGAGCAGGTGGATCCGGCCTGGGTGGACATTGGCATCGGCTTGGCGGAAAAGTACTTTTTCCACATCATGCGCGCCTACCACCTGGCCGGACGCTGCGTGGATTGTGACGCCTGCGAGCGCGCCTGCCCGGTGAACATCCCACTCGGCCTGCTCAACCGGCGCATCGCCCGCGAGATCCGCGAGCTGTTCGACCTGACGCCCGGCCTCTCGCCCGATGCGCCTTCGCCGTTGACGACCTTCCGGCCCAACGAGGAGCTGCCGCTGTGATGACGGGATACGCACCACGCCTGAAAGGGATGGAGCGATGCAAACGCTGATGACAACCCGCAAGAGCCTGTCCTCCTGGCTGGACGATCTCATCGCCCGCTACCCCGTCATTGCGCCCAGGCACAGACAGGGCGGGCCGCTGTTTGAGCCCATCACCGCCGCCGATCAGGTGGCCTGGGACGTGTTGCGCACGGTCGTCTCACCCAAGACGTGGCTTTTCCCGGCCACCGAGGTTCTTCTGGAGATCGACAAGCGCCCTGACGGCGTGACGCTCAGCGAACCGTCGTCCGGCGGCGAGCAGGTGCTGTTCGCTGTGCGGCCCTGCGACGCGCGCGCCTTCCGCTCGCTGGACGCCATGCTGGTGGAACACGCGCCGTCCGACAGCTATTACGCCCGGCGCCGTCAGCAGACGGCTCTCATCGGGCTGGCCTGCCGCCAGCCGCTGCCGGATTGTTTTTGCGCCAGCACGGGCGGCGCGCCCGACGATCCGCAACACATGGACGTGATGCTCTACGAAACCGACGAGGGATACCTGGTCCAGGCCGTCACCGGGCAGGGTGCGGCCTTGCTGGAGGGCCTGGACGCCAGGGAGGTCGATGCCACGCCGCCGCCGCCGGGCGCGTTCGAGACGCGGGTGAGCCTGCCGCAGCCAGCCGCCTGGCCGGCCCATTTTGACGACGCCTACTGGGCGCGCCTGGCGGAGCGCTGCCTGAGCTGCCGCATCTGCACCTACGTCTGCCCCACCTGCCGTTGTTTCGACGTGCGCGACGCCGTGGTCGCTGCCGGGCCGGAGGGGACACACGTCCAACGCTTGCGCGCCTGGGATGCCTGCCTGGCGCAGACGTATCGCCGCGCCGCCGGCGGCCACGATCCGCGCCCGCTCAAGGCGCAGCGGTTGCGCAACCGCTTCTATTGCAAGTTTCTCTACGCGCCGCAGGATTTTGGGGCGGTGGGCTGCGTGGGCTGTGGGCGCTGCATCGCCGCCTGCCCGGTGAACATCGACATCAGCGAAGTGCTGGCCGATATAGCGCGGCTGGAGAAGCACCCATGATAGACCTAACCAACCCGATGAAGCCCTATCTGGGCACGCTGAGCGGCGTCAGAGACCTGGCCGACGGCATCAGGCTCTTTCAGATCGAGCTGAACGACGCCGCTGGACGGGAGCAGTTCAACGGCTGCCGGCCGGGTCAGTTTGCCTTTCTCTCGGCTTTTGGCGTGGGTGAAGCGCCGTTCGGCATCGCCTCGGTGCCTGGCCGCAGCCAGGCGCTGGAATTCGCGGTCATGGCGATCGGCACCGTCACGGCGGCGCTGCACCGCATGGAGCCGGGCGAGGCGGTTGGCGTGCGAGGGCCGTTGGGCAACAGCTTTCCCCTGGACGAGTTCGAAGGCAAGAACGTGGTCGTGCTGGGCGGCGGCATTGGCGGTGCGCCGTTGCGACCCGTCATCCAGACGATTCTGGACAACCGGGCCGATTACGGTCACCTGGACATTCTGTGGGCGGCGCGGCAGCCATCGCTGCTGGTTTTTACCGACGAATACGACGAGTGGCGCGCCGCGCCAGATACGGCGCTGCACCTCACCGTGGACGAGGCAGATGGTAATTGGCCGGGAGACGTAGGGCTGATCACGAAATTGCTGGAAAAAGTGGCGCCCTCGCCGGAGAACGCCGTGGCTGTCATCTGCGGGCCACCGATCATGATCAAGTTCACCGCGCTGACGCTGGGCAAGCTGGGCTTTGCCCCAGAGCAGATGGTCATGACGCTGGAGGCCAAGATGAAATGTGGCATCGGTAAATGCGGCCGCTGTAACATGGGCGAAAAATATGTTTGTATTCACGGGCCGGTATTTGCCTATAGTGAGGTTTCGGGTTTTCTCGAGAGTTTCGTGTAAGGAGGCAGAGATGGATTCGATCATTGAGGCGTTGCGCCGGACTCAGATCTTTGAAGGCTTGAGCGACAAACAACTCCACGTCATCGAGCCACTGTGCAAGCGTGTGCATTGCCTCAGCGGGAAGGTCTTTTTTGCCGAGGGCGACGAGGCCAGCAATCTGTTCGTCGTCGAAGAGGGTGAAGTCAGCCTGGAGGTAGATCTCTTTTTGGGCGATCACCTTCGACCCAAGACTATTGCGGTGGAGAGGGTCGGCAAAAACGATACCTTTGGCTGGTCGGCGCTGGTTGAGCCGCGTCGCATGACGACCACTGCCCGCTGCTCGCGCGATGTGGACATCATCGCCATCAACGGCGACGACCTCAAGGCGCTGCTAAAAAAGAGTCCCGACATTGGTGTGATCGTGATGGAAAACGTGGCCAAGATCGTGCGCGACCGGCTGGTGCACACCCGCCAGCGACTGATCGCGGAGCAGGGGTTGGAAGCCCTTTACGCTGCCCACCCGACCTATTAGCCTGCTCTGACTTCGATTCGAGTTTGTACTCAACCGTGCGTCGATGCTGGCGCAGGTAGGGTACGGCTTGCCTCGTCTGACGAGAGCACGAGAGACCGACGGACGCATTCCGCCGGTCTCTCGTTTGGAGCGCCGATGGTTTTTGCATCCTGTGGCAGGTGTGATACAATTGCCAGCCAGTACTCTGGCGAGGCTCATTTGATGGGAAAGCCGGCAGGGGTCAGGATTCCCCAACTTGTTGGGGTTGATGGCACAGGCTCCCCAACGAGTTGGGGAATCCGCCTCGGCGTGGGGTCGGCGCTCACCCGGCCTATCATGGCTGCGCTGTTGTCGGATGTACAGGAAAGATGAGGCAGCAAGAACGTGTGTGAATGGTTACTGGAATGGGATCGAACGCAGATTGTAGAGTTGTTCACCTCTTGGGGCGAGCCTGCCTTTCGCGCGCAACAGCTTTGGGATTGGATTTACCAAAGCCTGGCCGATGATTTCGACAGTATGCGCAACTTGCCGCTGGCATTACGGTCGCGGCTGGTGGATCATTTTCGTCTGGACAGTCTCAGACTCGGGGCGCAGGAGGCATCGGATGATGGTGAGACGATCAAGCTGCTCTTTGAGCTTGTGGATGGGCGGACTATCGAGACGGTGTTGATGCGCTACGCGCATCGTTGCACGGTTTGTATTTCCACTCAGGTGGGCTGTGCCATGGGTTGTCCCTTTTGTGCCACCGGACAGGGTGGTTTCGAGCGTAACCTTGCGAAGGGTGAGATCGTAGCGCAGGTGCTCTATGCGGCCCGCGCTTTTCGAGATCAGGGGGCGGCGCTCAGCAACGTGGTGGTGATGGGTATGGGCGAGCCGCTGGTCAACTATCGGGCTACGCTGGCAGCCATCCGCCGGCTGATGGATGAGAAGGGTTTCAACATGGGCGCGCGGCGTTTTACCCTCTCGACGGTGGGTTTTGTGCCGGGCATCCAGCGCCTCAGCCGGGAGGGGTTGCAGGTGGGGTTGGCAGTGTCTTTGCATGCGCCCACCGACGCCCGGCGCAATGAGCTGGTGCCGCTGAACCGGCGTTTTCCACTGGGGCAGCTCTTGCCAGCCTGCCGCGATTTCGTCGAACGCACGGGAAGGCGAGTGACCTTTGAGTACGCGCTCGTGCAAGAGGTCAACGATTGGCCGGAACAGGCCGAGGAACTGGCCAACCTGGTGCGTGGACTGCGCTGCCACGTGAATCTCATTCCGCTGAACCCTGCGCCGGGATCGCCTTTTGTCGCTTCCGAGCCATCGCGGGTGCGGGCATTTCAGGAGGTTCTGGAGCGTCGGCGGGTGCCAACTACCGTGCGGCTGCGCCGGGGTATCGACATCCAGGCTGGCTGTGGACAGTTGCGCACTCGGTTCCGGCCATCGTTACGATAGAGAGGGCAGGCGGCTTTCTTGCCTTTTTTTCCAAATGCGGGTATCATTGTGGCACGTAAGCCAGGGCAAAACAAATAGCCGGCTGCCGACGAACAACGTCAGTTACCAGCTATTTGTGCCAGTATTGGAAAAGGCGGAAAAGCAGCTATTGGGCCTTGCTCATCGTGCGCAGGCAGCGGGTACAAACCTGCATCTTGCGCGGGCGACCATCCACAGTCACCGTGACCTTTTGAATGTTGGGTTTCCAATGCCGATTCGTCGCCTTTAGAGAAAACGGTCGGTTGTGCCCAAACTGGCGTCCTTTGCCACAGATTTCGCATTTGGCCATTGTAGGGAGGCTCCTTTCGTCACGCAAACTGACGCCGGGGCGGGCTGGCCCCGGCAACGCCAGGATTGTACCACAGGTGTGATAAATCCGCAAGCGAGCAACTGAGGCCACGTTCTGGTGTTTTGAGACTGTGAGGAGATGGTGGTTGATGACCGAGTCGACGCATCTGGGAAAAATCGAGATTTCGCCGGTGGCAATTGCCAGTCTGGCCAACCATGCGGTGTTAAAGTCGTACGGCGTGGTGGGTATGTCTGCACAGCCTCTGAAGCAGTTTTTGACCCGCGATGCCAAACGCGGGGTTCAGGTGCACGTCGGCGATCAGGGCATCACGATTGACCTGTACGTCGTCGTAGAGTATGGCACGCGCATCTCGGAGGTAGCCCACAATATCATGGAAAACGTCACGTTTGCCGTGGAAAAGGCTCTGGGAGTGCCGGTGGCCCAGGTCAACGTTCACGTGCAGGGACTTCGGGTGAGTGAATCCGGTTGAGTGAGCATAGCTGGGAGTGAGGAGGGGGTGCGTTGCGCGTGATACGGGCGAGGCTGTGGTGTCTGCTGGCTGCAGAGAAATTGTATATCGAGTGGCATGGAGGTGTGGGCGTTGGATGGAAATAACCCTACTGCGGGCGAAAGCAGGTCAGCCCCCCCTCGTAAGAGTGGACAGTCTATCGTAGATTGCGATGGTCAGGAATTTAAACGGCTTATCGAGGCCGGCCTGGCCTGGTTAGAGCAGCACAGCGCAGCCATCAATGCCTTGAACGTTTTCCCCGTGCCAGATGGTGATACCGGCACCAACATGCTGCTGACGTTGCAGTCGGCCTACAAAGAGGTGGCGGCTTCACCGGAAGAAGCGGTATCCGAGATCGCGCAGGCCGTGGCCTATGGCGCGCTGATGGGGGCGCGGGGCAATTCGGGGGTGATATTGTCGCAGATTCTGCGGGGTTTTGCTCACGGCGTCGAGGGTTGTCATTCTTTCGATGCTGCCGGCTTTGCCGAGGCCCTGCAGGCCGCTTCAGACACGGCCTACAAAGGGGTGATTCAGCCGGTCGAAGGCACCATCCTGACGGTCATCCGTGAATCGGCCGAGGCGGCGCAAGAGATTGCCCCTACGGCGTCAGATCTGCGGCAGATGATGGAATACGTGGTGCACCAGGCGGCAGCATCGGTGGCGCGCACACCCTCGCTGCTGCCGGTTTTGCGGGAAGCCGGGGTGGTCGATTCAGGCGGGCAGGGCCTGTACATCATCCTGGAGGGCATGGTTCGTCTGTTGCGCGGTGAAACGGTGAGTTACAATGGCGCCCTGGAAGCCAGTGTGTCGCTCGTTCACGCCGAAGCAGTGACCGGAGATTACGGTTACGACGTGCAGTTTATCTTGCACGGTGATAACCTGGATGTGGAAAAGATACGTGAGACCATTACTGCCATGGGAGATTCCGTGCTGGTGGTGGGCGATCCGAAAGCGGTCAAGGTGCATGTGCACACCCCAGAACCGGGCACACCGATCAACTATGGGGTCAGCGTTGGTACGTTGAGCCGTATCATTGTGGAAAACATGCAGGAACAGTATCAAGAGTTTGTGCTGGGGCAATCGCGCCCTACGGTGGCCGTGGAGAACCTGTGCGATATTGCCACTGTGGCGGTGGCTTCTGGCGAGGGCCTGGCGCGGGTGTTCGGCAGCCTGGGTGTGAGCGCGGTGGTGCGCGGTGGGCAGACGATGAATCCGAGCACCGAAGATCTGCTCAAGGCAGTGGAAGCTGTGGGTGTGGATAACGTGATTCTGTTGCCCAACAACTCGAACGTGATCCTGACTGCGGAGCAGGCCCGATCACTCTCGACCAAAAATGTGGTCATCGTGCCCAGCAAAACCATGCCGCAAGGGATCAGCGCCATGTTGGCGTTTAATTACCAGGCCGATCTGGAGGCCAATGCGCGCGTGATGGCGCGCGCTGTCGGCGATGTGGAGACCATCGAAATCACCACCGCCACTCGCTGCGTAGAGATGGAGGGTGTGGCGGTAGTGGCGGGCCAGATCATCGGGCTGCTGAACGATCGTTTGAGCGCGGCTGGCGATACGCCGGCAGAGGTGGTCTTTTCTATGCTCCGCCGGTTGAATCTGAAGGATCGAGAAATCATCACCGTATATTATGGTCAGGACGTATCGTTGGCCGAAGCTGAAGCGTTGGCAGCGGGTATCGAGGAGATGGGTCTGGATCTCGAAATCGAACTGGTCGAGGGCGGCCAACCCCACTATTTCTATATTCTTTCGTTAGAGTAATGGTTGGGTTGGGTGCGTTGCAGCGGGATGGTTATTCCCTGGAGAAAACAGTGCAGAGTTGGGAGGAAAAATAGATGGCGCGCGTCCGCGTGGTGACGGATTCCACCGCACATCTGGATCCAGAAATCGTGGAGAAATTTCAACTGACCGTTCTGCCCCTCGAAGTCCACATGGGCAACGAGGTGTTGGAAGATGGGCCAGACTTTGATGCTGAGGTGTTTTTCCGGCAGATGACCCGTCTGCCCACCCCGCCGCGCGTGGTTGCGCCCCCCCTGGAAGTGTTTCAGCAGACCTATGAACGGTTGAGCCAGTCGACAGACCAGATTTTGTCCTTGCACGTATCTGGTCACTTGACCGATGTCTGTGAGGTGGCCCGGCGGGCGGCAAATAATCTGATGGGTCGCTGTGACATTGTCGTTTTGGACTCTGAAACGCTTTCGGTGGGCCTGGGTATTCTGGTGGAAGTCGCTGCCAGGGCCGCCGCAGCCGGAGAAACACTCGATGAGGTGGTGCGTCTGGTGCGCGGCATGGTTCAGCGTATTTACGTGGTTTTTTTCGTAGAGACGCTGGATTACCTCGAGCGGGAGGGCCGCATTCGTCCTGCGCAGGCGTTGTTGGGCGCCATGCTCAATATCAAGCCGTTCCTGACCATGGAAGATGGGGAGCTCATTCCCATGGAAAAGGTGCGATCCAGAGACAAAGCCGTGGACAAGCTCTTTGAATTCGTGGCCGAGTTTTCCGACATCGAACGTATCGCTGTTTTGCAGAGCTCCCCGCTGCCGACCGAAGAAACCAAGTTATTGCTGGAACGACTCGACATGGCCTTTCCGGGGTTGGACGTACCCATCGTGGTGTATGGACCTCTGCTGGCCTCGCACATCGGCGTGGGCGCTCTGGGTGTGATCGTTTTCGAAGGAGAGGAAGGCGCTTTGTAGGGCCAGCTTGTCTCTGGTTTCGAGATGGGGTGATCCATGCCCGCTGTACGTGTGGTGACCGATTCTACAGCCGATGTTCCGCCCGGCATCGCCGCCTCTCTGGGTATCACGGTTATCCCAGATGAGGTCATTTTTGGACAGCGTTCCTACCGCGACGGGGTTGATATTACTCTGCAACAATTCCTGTCCAGGCTGGCCACCGACCCGCACCTGCCTCAGACGGCTCAGCCCAGCCTGGGGACGTTCCTGCAAGTGTACCGGCATCTGAACCAGAATGCCGCCGGGATCGTGTCGATTCACGTGGGCCATCACCTCAGCGGCATGGTGGGCACGGCTCAGGCGGCGGCCGCTGAGTTGGCCTCAGAAATGCCGGTGGCCGTGATCGATTCACAACAGCTTTCCATGGGCCAGGGGTGGCAGGTGATAGCCGCGGCGCAGGCGGTTCGTCTGGGGTGTACTTTTGAAGAGGTCGTGGCCCTGGCGCGGCGACTGCCCGCCACGGCGCGGGTGGCCGCCATGCTGGATTCTCTGGAGCACGTGCGCCGGGGTGGGCGTATCGGGCGGGTTACCGCACTGGTGGGGGATGCGTTGCGCGTCAAGCCGCTCATCGGTGTGACCGGAGGGCAGCCGGTGGTGTTGGGCAACGTTCGTACCCAGGGCAAGGCGTTGGCTCGGCTGGCCGACCTGGTGGCCGCCGATGTTCCTTTCGGGGCCGTGGCGGTATTGCACACCGGCGCACCGGCGGCGGCAGAACAACTGGCCGATCTGTTGGCGGCTTTTTTCCCGCGACAGCAAATTTTGTTGGCCGAAACGGGCGCTACCGTGGCCACACATCTGGGGCCCGGGGCTGTGGGTTGCTGCCTGATGCTCGCTGCCGACCGGGAAATCGACGCCCGCCTGTTCAGATGGTGGGAACTGGAAAGCGGGTAAAGTTTGGTCAGGGTTGTGGTCGATTCGACGGCGGACCTGCCGCCAGAACTGGCTGCTGCTTGGGGAATCACCGTCGTGCCGTGTGTGATCCACTTTGGCCGGGAGAGCTTTCGCGACGGGTTGGAACTCTCGCTGGCCGAGTTTTATCGTCGCCTGGAGACCGAATCGGCTCTGCCCACCACGGCGTCGCCTGGGCCAGAGGTTTTCGCTCAGGTCTATCGACGATTGGCAGCCGAATCGGAGCAGATCGTCTCGATTCACCTTTCGGCAAAATTGAGCGCCGTCTACAACTCGGCTCGGCTGGGCGCTCGAGATGTGACACAGACCCAGGTGGCCGTGGTTGATGGCGGCTCGGTGACGATGGGTCTGGGCTGGCAGGCAGTGATGGCCGCCCGATGGGCCAGAGATGGCTGTTCTCTGGAAGACATCGTCCGGCGACTGGAGCAATCGCGCCCGCGCATTCGGGTGTTGGCCCTGTTGGACACCATCGAGTTTTTGCGGCGCGGTGGCCGGGTAAACCGGGCCGTGGCGATGTTGAGCGCACTGTTGGACGTGAAACCGATGATCAGTGTTGAGGGCGGCGACGTTTTGCCTCTGGGGCGGGTGCGTTCCCGGAAGAAGGCGTTGGATCGACTGGTATCACTGGTGGAAGAGCTTGGTCGTCTGGAAGAGTTGGCCGTGTTGCACACCCGCGCCCTGTCCGATGCTCACGCTCTGGCTGCGCGGCTGGCGGCGAGTTTTCCCCGGCAACGTGTGGTCATTGCCGAGGTGGGGCCGATCATCGGCACCCACGTTGGGCCGAATGGGCTGGGTGTGGCTTGTGTGACCTCTGAGAGTGGGTAGCTGGGAGAGGATATGGCGTCGGCTTTTGAAACGTTGGCCAAAATTTTGAAACTGGAAAAGGAACTGGGTTACGAAAACAAGGCCGTGATCGGCGGTCTGGCGGCCATGACCAGGACGTGGCCGGTGGATGCCGTCAGGGAATTGCCTGCGTCCACGCCCCTGGTGGAGCAGATCGTCGGTATGTTGAAGGACTATGATACGCTGCCGGGTTTGGAAGCCCGGCAGGCTCAGGTGGCGCGAATTATCGAAAAGCTGGCGGCCTGTCGGCAGTTAGCTGTTGCAACTGTGACGGAGAAACCCTCTCCGCCGGCTGAACCTGAAAGAGAGGCATTTGAGACCGCGCCGGTTATTGCGTCTGGGGCGCCGGCAGCGCCTGCGCCTCGTAGTGCGCCGCGCTTGGGGCTCGATTCGCCGGTGACGACTCTTTCCGGCGTGGGCGAAAAAAAGTTGCAGCAATTCCGGCGACTGGGCGTGGAAACGATCTATGACCTGATCTATCATTTTCCACACCGTTATAACGATTTCAGCGCCCTCAAGACGATCAACCAGTTGACCTATGGCGAAGAAGCCACCGTCATCGGCACCATCTGGGAGACCAAAGCGCGCCACACACGCAGCGGCGGAGTGATCGTTCAGAGCATCATTGCCGATGGCACCGGCACGGTCGAGGCTACCTGGTTCAATCAGCCGTTTTTGGCCAAGTCGTTGAAAGCCGAGCGGCAGGTGGTGTTGAGTGGCGCTGTCGACGCCTACCTGGGCCGGTTGGTGATGAAATCGCCCGAATGGGAGTTTTTGGAAAAGGAGCAGATTCACACCGGGCGTCTGGTGCCGGTGTATCCGCTCACCGAGGGCATCAAGGCCAAGTGGCTGCGGCGGCTGATCAAACGCACCGTGGACTATTGGACGAAACGGATGCCCGATTACCTGCCGCGATCGGTGCGGGAATCGTTGGGCCTGCCGGCCCTGGAAAACGCGCTGATCCAGATTCATTTCCCGGACGATTGGCAGTCGTTGGAACAGGCGCGTCGCCGGCTGAGCTTTGACGAATTCTTGCTGATCCAGCTCGGCGTCCTGCGACAGCGCCAGATGTGGCAGGCCAGGCCGGGCCGCGCTCTGGAAAGCCGTCCGGCACTGCTGGAGGCCTTTTTCTCCTCGTTGCCCTTTGCGCTCACCGCCGCCCAGCGACGGGCCATCGACGAGATCGCTGGCGATATGCAACAATCCAGGCCGATGAGTCGTTTGTTGCAGGGGGATGTGGGCTCTGGCAAGACGGTGGTGGCTGCGGCTGCCATGCTGCTGGCGGCAGTGGGTGAGGCGCAGGCGGTGCTTATGGCCCCCACAGAGATTCTGGCCGAGCAGCACTTTAACAGCCTCAATACACTTTACGGGCGACTGGCTGCCTTGAGCGACGATGGAACTGCCCCAGCCTTGCCACAGGTGCGTATTCTCACGGGCAGCGTCATCGGTGCAGCGAGAGAGCAAATCTATGCCGATATCGCTTCCGGTCGAGCCAATATCGTGGTGGGCACACACGCGCTCATCCAAAAGGGCGTCGATTTTAAAGACCTGGCGTTGACCATCGTAGATGAGCAGCATCGCTTTGGCGTAGAGCAACGGGCGGCGCTGCGACAAAAGGGACACAACCCGCACATGCTGGTCATGACGGCTACCCCCATTCCACGCACGCTCTCGCTGACCATGTATGGCGACCTGGATATTTCCACTCTCGACGAAATGCCGCCCGGTCGTCAACCCGTCGAGACGCGCTGGTTCTTGCCCCGAGAACGCGAGCGCGCCTACAACTTTATCCGTAATCAGGTCGAAAAGGGCTATCAGGCCTTTATCATCTGTCCGCTGGTCGAGGGTTCAGATCGTATCGAAGCCAAAGCGGCCGTGGAGGAATACGAGCGTTTGCAGAGCAGCATCTTTCCAGACTTGAGGCTGGGGTTGCTCCATGGTCGTCTGAAGAGCGGCGACAAAGAGTTGGTGATGGCCCAGTTTCAGGCGAGAGAGCTGGACGTTCTCGTTTCCACCTCGGTGGTGGAGGTGGGCATCGACGTGCCCAACGCTACGGTGATGATGGTCGAGGGCGCCAACCGGTTTGGGCTGGCCCAGTTGCATCAGTTTCGTGGGCGGGTGGGCCGTGGGCAGGCCCAATCGTATTGTATCCTTCTCTCGGATTCGCCCGGTGAGGATAGCGTGGAGCGCTTGCGGGCCATCGAGAGCACTCAGGATGGCTTTGAGCTGGCAGAAACCGATCTCGAGATGCGAGGCCCCGGCGAGTTTTTCGGTACCCGCCAAAGCGGTATGCCTCCTCTCCAGGTTGCCCGGCTGAGCGATCGGCGTATACTGGAGCAGGCTCGCCAGGCGGCCAAAGAGATATTCGAGCGCGATCCGTCGCTGGAGGATCCAGACCATCGTCTGCTGGCGAGAAAGCTGGCCGAGTTCTGGCGGGGCCGCGGTGATTTGAGTTGAGTTTCGTCGAACCTGTCTGCGTGAGGCGTCAGGATCGAGCATCGACCTTCTGAAACGCCCGTGGTAACTGTTGAGCCTGCGAGAGGGTGAGCAGTTACCGTTTGTGAATCAAAACCAGCTAAAGGAATCGAGGAGGATCCTTTGACCGTAGCAGTGTATCCTGGCACGTTTGACCCGGCGCACTATGGGCACATCGACATTGCCACGCGAGCAGCCGCCATGTTCGAAAAACTGGTCGTTGGCGTCTACGACCGGCCCATGAAAAACTTGCTGTTTTCAACGGAAGAGCGAGTGGCGCTGGCCCGCCGGGCGCTGACACACCTGGGTAACGTGGCGGTGGTTCCCTACAGAGGCTTGACGGTGGCTTTTGCCCGGCAGCAGGGGGCATCGGTCATGGTGAGAGGTCTGCGTGTGACCTATGATTTTGAGCTAGAGTATCAGATGGCTCTGACCAACAAAAGCCTGGCCCCGCAAATCGAAACCGTTCTGCTGGTCACCAATCTACAATACGCCTTTGTCAGCTCCAGCATCGTCAAAGAGGTGGCGATGGCCGGCGGTTGCATCGACAAGATGGTGCCATCGTTCATCAAGGAAGCGCTGCTCGAAAAGTTCAAAGCTTTGGGTGACGCCAGCTCGGAAAAGGTTCGTGTGGTCTCGTTGGTCGACTGATGGCATCGAGTTGTTGGGATTTGTGGCTGGCCATTGCCTGGGCAGCTCGTCATGAAGGGAGGTGATTGTCATAGACATCTTGCATCTGGTAGATCGCCTGGAAGAAATTGTGACAGAAAGTCGGGCCATTCCTTTGAGCAACCGGGTCGTGCTGGATGAAGATCGTTTTCTGGATATCGTGGACCAGATGCGGGTCTCGATTCCCGAAGAGATCAAAAAGGCCAAACGTATTCAGCAAGAACGGGAGCGGATCATTGCCCAGGCCAATGAAGAGGCCGGTCGCATCGTCAGTCTGGCGCAAGAAGAGGCCAATCAGTTGTTGGCCGCTCACGAAATTGCCAGGTCCGCCGAGCTCCGGGCGGCCGTCATCGTAGAGCGCGCCCAGAACGAGGCGCGTCAGATCCGTCGGGACGCTGACGATTACGTGGTGGAGGTGCTCAGCCAGTTGGAGTATCAATTGGATGGCCTTTTGACGACCGTGCGCAACGGCCTGCGACGGGTGCAGCAGAGCCGCCAACAGCCATCGGCAGAAGGGAACCCGGCTGTCGTGGCCGAGGCGCAATCGCCGGCAAAGTTAGATGATTGAGTGGCTGCTGGTTTTTTGGCGCTGAGCAGCCGCACCTGTGGTGGGGCATTTGACAGCAGGGCCACTCTGGCTTATAATTGTGCCGCTCTGGTAGGGCCAGGCCGGCAAGACTGTGGCCTGACGCGCGAGAGGAATTTTCGAAAGGAGTGTGATCATCTGTGCCGCCACTACCCAAACGCAAGACATCGAAAGGCCGGCGAGATCGCCGGCGCAGTCATGACGCACTAACGCCGCCGGTGTTGGTGCTTTGCCCTCAATGTCACGAATACAAATTGCCTCACCAGGTTTGTCCGTCGTGTGGCAGTTATCGCGGTGTCGAGGTCATTAAAGTCAAAGAAAAAAAGTAACTGGAACCAGAAACCGGCATGTATAACATCTGGCCGTGCTACCATATCGGAGCTCGCACGGCCATTGTTTTATCAGGCGGTCTTGACCGCCTCTCTTTGCTCAGGTTATCGTCAGGGAACAGGATCCGGCCATGATTCGAACAGTTTTGTGTGATCTCTTGGGCATCGAGCATCCTATCGTGCAGGGTGGGATGGCCTGGACGGCGACTGCCGAGCTGGTGGCTGCTGTCTCTGAGGGCGGCGGTTTGGGCATTTTGGGAGGCGGCAACGCACCGCCGGATCAGGTGCGCGCCCAGGTACGGCAAACCAAGGCCCTCACCGCCAAGCCTTTTGGCGTCAACATTGCCCTTTTCTCGCCGCACGTGGACGACCTGGTACAGATTTGTATCGAGGAAGGGGTGGCCGTGGTAGCTACCGGCGCCGGCAACCCTGGCCCGTGGATGGACCGGCTCAAGGAAGCGGGTGTCAAGATCATGCCGGTGGTGGCGTCGGTGGCGCTGGCCAGGCGGCTGGAGCGTATGGGCGCCGACGTGCTGGTGGCCGAGGGCACCGAGTCGGGCGGGCACATCGGTGACGTGGCGACGATGCCGCTCGTTCCTCAGATCGTCGACGCGGTGAGTGTGCCGGTGGTGGCTGCCGGCGGCATCGCCGATGGCCGTGGCCTGGCTGCTGCTCTGGCATTGGGTGCGGTGGGTGTGCAGATGGGCACACGTTTCATTTGCTCCCAGGAATGTATTGCCCACAGGAATTACAAAGAAAAGATCGTGCACGCCGGCGACCGGGCAACCATCACCACCGGTCATAGCCTGGGCCATCCGGTGAGGGCCATCAAAAACCCCATGACCCGCAAGTTCGAAGAGATGGAAAAGGCCGGCATCTCTGAAGAGGCATTGATCGAGTTGGGCACCGGCAAACTTCGGCTGGCCGTGGAGCAGGGCGATATGACCTGGGGCTCGATCATGGCCGGGCAGGTGAGCGGCCTCATTCACGATATCGTGCCTGCCGCCGAGATCATGCGCCGTATGGTGGCAGAAGCGGAGGAGATTTTGAGCCGTCGGTTGCCAACGCTGGTCGTGGCCTCGTAAGCCGCGGGGAGAAGAGGTCGGCATTGAACGGGTTGGCTTTTGTCTTTCCGGGCCAGGGATCACAAAAAGTGGGCATGGGCAGCGATCTCTACCAGACCTATCCGGCAGCGCGAGAGGTGTTTGATACGGCAGACCGGGTGCTGGGTTTTGCCCTTTCGCGTCTTTGTTTCGAAGGGCCAGAAGAGGCGCTGACCGACACGGTGAATGCCCAACCGGCCATTTTCGTGACCAGCATGGCCTGCTGGCGGGCGCTAGAGTCGGCGGCTCCGGATGCTTTTGCCAGGCCGGCCTTCATGGCTGGCCATAGCCTGGGGGAATACTCGGCGCTGGCAGCGGCGGGGGCGTTGGATTTTGAGGATGGTCTGCGGCTGGTGCGCGAGCGTGGTCGGCTGATGAAGCTGGCCGGAACGTACAGCCCCGGCGGCATGGTTGCGATCGTTGGCCTCGACGATGAATCTGTGGATGATATTTGCCGGCAGGCCCGCGAGCAGAGCGCTCGGATCGTGCAGGTGGCCAACTATAACTCGCCAGGGCAGGTGGTCATCTCGGGGCATGACGATGCCCTGCAACTGGCCATACCTTTGGCGGAACGGGCCGGTGCACATAAGGTGGTGCGGCTGGCGGTGAGCATTGCTGCCCACTCGCCGTTGATGGAGGGTATCGTCGATGCCTTTCGCCAGGCGGTGCTCGCCAGCTCGTTGCGGCTGGCGGCGGTGCCGGTCATCGCCAACATCACCGCCAGGCCGCTCGACACGGTGGCTGCGATCCAGGAGGAACTGGTGGGTCAACTGACCTCGCCCGTGCGTTGGGTAGACTCGATGCGGTATGCGTTGGATCGGGGCGTGTCGACCTTTGTCGAAGTGGGGCCTTCGCAGGTGCTCACCGGGTTGCTCAAGCGCATCGATCGCGCTGCCAGGCGTGTAAACCTGGCGACGGTGGCGGACCTGCGGAGCCTGGCTGAGGCATAAGGAGGAACGGCGTGAGACTGGCGAATAAAGTGGCTGTGGTGACGGGTGGCTCGAGAGGTATTGGTCGTGGCATCGCCCTTCGATTGGCCGCCGAGGGCGCCAGAGTGGTGGTCAATTTCCGCAACAATGGCGCTGCCGCTCAAGAGGTCGTCAATCTGATCGAAGAGCAGGGGGGCATGGCGATGGCGGTGCAGGCCGATGTCAGCCTGATGGTCGAGGCGCAAACGCTGGTCAAAACCGCCGTGGATGCTTATGGCCGGTTGGATATTTTGGTAAACAATGCCGGCACCACGCGCGATATGCTCATCGTGATGATGAAGGAAGAAGATTGGGACCTGGTGCTAGAAACCAATCTCAAGAGCGCGTTCAACTGTTGCAAGGCGGCTGCCCGCCCCATGATGCGCCAGCGATATGGGCGCATCGTCAACATCACCTCTGTTTCTGGTCTGGCGGGCCAGGCGGGGCAGACCAACTATTCGGCGTCCAAGGCCGGCCTGATCGGGTTCACCAAATCGCTGGCCAAGGAGCTGGGGCCGCGTAATATCACGGTGAATGCAGTCGCGCCTGGTTTCGTTTACACCGATCTGACAGCCGATCTATCTCAGGACATGCTGGACCTGGCGCTTCGGATGACGCCGCTGGGGCGCTTTGGCACTGTGGAAGACATGGCCGGCGCGGTGGCTTTTCTGGCTTCTGACGAGGCCAGCTTCATCACCGGGCAGATTTTGTCGGTAGATGGTGGGCTGGTCATGCAGTAGGGAGGAGTGCCCATGGCCGACTCTTTGGGTCGAGTGACCGTTGCCCCCGATGTTTTGGTGAGCATTGCCCGCCTCACGACCCTGGCGATGCCGGGCGTGGCTTATTTGTGTCCGCTGGGAGTGAGATCGCTGTTGGGCGGCAAAGATGCGGGTGGGGTGCGGATCGAGGTTCAAGACGGGTGTGTGACCGTTGACGTGCGAATCGTGGTCGAACAGGGCAAGAATATTTTACAATTGAGCCAAAACTTGCAGGCCAAGATAGCCCGCGCTATTGAGAACATGGTGGGCATGGATGTGGCGGCGGTCAACGTTTACATTGCAGACGTCGATTTTTCCAGGGCCTGAGCGATTGCCGGTTCTTGGATGGTAACTGCTCACCCTCCCGCAGGCTCTTGTAGGGGCACGGCAATGCCGTGTCCTACACCGCCGCAATTTGCCGATTCGCCAGCGTCCAATCGGCTAGATTGTGGGACAGGATGAACGATTTCAGCCTGCGGGAGGGTAGGCTGAGCAATTACCTTGGATGTACCTTTCGAAAGAGGCATGATTGTGCAGGTCCGTCACCGGGCACGGATAATGGCTCTACAGACGCTCTACGAGTTCGATCTGGCCGAACACCCACCAGGCGAGGTGCTCCAACGTCACCTCGGTGATACGCCGTTACCTCACGAGGGTGAGTCGTTCGCCAGCCATCTGGTATCGGGCGTGGTGGAAAACATGGCCCGGCTGGATGCGCTCATCGGCCGTTATGCCCCCGAGTGGCCGTTGGATCAGATGGCGGCCATCGATCGTAACATCTTGCGGCTGGCGATCTTTGAATTCGTGATGGGCGGCGAAACGCCGGTCAAGGTAGCCATTAACGAGGCCGTTGAACTCTCCAAAGTTTTCGGCTCTGAAAGCTCGGCTCGTTTTGTGAACGGCGTTCTGGGTAGTCTGGTTGCCCACGAGGCGGCGCCCACGCGAAAAAGCAAGACCAGATCGCAGGGTGGTGGGTAAAGGGTTGCTTTTGGGTCTGGGATGGCAGGAATTGTACACATGAACCCTCTGAGTAGTATCGGTACCGGTGAGTTGATATTGGTCCTGGTCATCGCGCTGATCTTTTTGGGACCAGAGCGGTTGCCCGAGATCGCGCGCAGCGCCGGCAAGACCTTTCGACAGTTTCGGGATGCCCTCCAGCGTATGAGTTCCGATTTTGGCGAGGAACTGGCCTCGGTGCAAAGTGTTACCAAAGACCTTCAAGAGGGCATGCAGGCGGTGCACCAGGTGCGTAATCTACCCAGGACTCTGGTGACCACGGCGGCGGCTCCTTTGGTGAAAGGTGTGGAGCCGGTCAAAAAGACTCTTGAGGAGGCCGGGTCGGTTGCAGCACAGAGTGTGTCTTCTGTTGCCGGGGAGGTGCAGCGCATGGGCGCCGACGTGCTCAGTCCGGCCTCGACTTTGGCCCCGGATGCGTCCGAGAGCCCCTCAGCCGACCAGGCCCAGGTTGAAGATACTGCGACACAGGACAACGACGCTCGATGAGTGAACACATTTCGGAAAACCCGGAAGCGGGGGCCATGTCTATCATGGCGCACCTGGAAGAGCTGCGCAACCGTCTGATCCGGGTGGCGCTGGCGCTGACCCTAACGACAGCGGGGAGTTTTGTTTTCGTCGAGCGGATCATCGAGATGCTCAAACGGCCTATGGGTGATGCCCTGCTGGTGTTTCTCAAGCCCACGGATTCCATCGCCAACTTTATGAAGGTCTCGCTCATCTCTGGCGTGACGCTGGCCATGCCGGTGATCGTGTATCAATTCTTTCGTTTTATCGTGCCCGGCCTGACCAGGCAGGAGCGGCGTTACTTGCTGGTCATCGTGCCCGGCGCAACGCTCTCTTTTCTGGCCGGCGTGGCTTTTGCCTATTTTCTCATGTTGCCGGCGGCGGTCAAATTCCTCTACAGTTTTTTGCAAGAGGTGGCCCAACCCTTCTGGTCGCTGGATACGTATCTCTCGATGGTCACGCGGCTCATCTTTTGGGTGGGCATGGCTTTCGAGACGCCGCTGATCGTCTTTTTCCTGGCCAAAATGGGCGTGATTTCGACCGAGATGCTCACGCGTAATCGAAAATATGCCATGGTTGTGGTGGCCGTTCTGGCGGCCGTCATCACGCCTACACCGGATCCGGTCAACATGGGGTTGGTGATGCTGCCCCTGATATTGCTGTACGAGATCGGTATCCTGCTATCGCGATTGGCGTGAGCGTAATGCGCCGTACATCCAGTCCCCCTTTGCCAAGTCGACAGAGGGGGATTTCTATGCATAACCATTCAACAGATTTGCCAAGGAGTAATACGATGCCACAACGAATCCTCATCATGGGCGCTGCCGGGCGCGACTTTCACAACTTTAATACCTATTTTCGAGATAACCCACGCTGCCGGGTGGTCGCTTTTACGGCGACCCAGATTCCCAACATCGAAGGGCGGGTTTATCCGGCGGAGCTGGCCGGATCGGGTTATCCTGAGGGTATTCCTATCCACCCCGAGAGCGAGCTGGTCAGCCTCATCGGTGAATTGAACGTGGATCAGGTGGTGTTTGCCTATTCCGACGTTTCCCACGAATACGTGATGCATCAGGCCTCCAAAGTGCTGGCTGCCGGGGCCGACTTTAGGTTGATGGGCGCGGACAAGACGATGCTCAAATCTTCCAAGCCCGTGGTGGCTGTCTGCGCTGTGCGCACCGGTTGCGGCAAGAGCCAGACCACCCGCCGCATCTGCGATGTGCTGCGTCATATGGGCAAAAAAGTCGTTGCCGTTCGGCATCCCATGCCTTACGGCAACCTGGTGGAGCAGGCCTGCCAGCGTTTTGCCACTTATCAAGACCTGGATCGACACAAATGCACCATCGAAGAGCGTGAAGAGTACGAGCCACATCTCGACCGTGGCGTGATTGTCTACGCCGGCGTGGATTACGAGCGTATCTTGCGCCAGGCCGAAAAAGAAGCCGACGTCATCGTCTGGGATGGCGGCAACAACGATTTGCCCTTTTACCGGCCAGACCTGTTTGTCGTGGTGGCCGACCCGCACCGTCCGGGGCACGAATTGGCCTATCATCCCGGCGAGGCCAACCTGCGCGCCGCCGATGTGGTGGTCATCAACAAGATCGATACCGCCGATCTGGACAACATCGCTGCGGTGCGAAATAACATCCTGGCGGTGAATTCCAGGGCGACGGTGGTTGAGGCGGCCTCGCCCATTTTCGTGGATCATCCGGAGGCCATTCGGGGCAAGGCGGTGCTGGTGGTTGAGGATGGCCCCACTCTGACCCACGGTGAAATGGCCTATGGGGCAGGGGTGGTGGCAGCGCGTCGTTTTGGCGCGGCCAAAATCGTCGATCCGCGCCCGTATGCGGTGGGCTCAATTGTGGCCACCTATGAAAAATATCGTACGACCGGCGCTGTGTTGCCGGCGATGGGTTATGGCGAACAGCAGGTGGCAGAATTGAGCCAGACCATCCGTAATACCCCCTGTGACCTGGTCATCATCGCCACGCCCATTGATCTGCGGCGGGTGGTTGAGGTCGATCAGCCCAGCCAGCGTGTGCGCTACGAACTTCAGGAGATCGGTCAGCCGACGCTGGATGACATCCTGCGGCAGAAATTCGGCTAGTCCCCGCCTGATGCAAGAGCTGACGCGGCCATCCCGTACGGGGTGGCCGCTTTGTATGCCTGGCTTTGCCAAACACCGCTGAGCATGGTATAATCAGGCCGCCTGACGATTAAGAGTCCGTGCTGTGTGGGTGAGGGGATGAGCAAAAAGATTTTGGTCGTCGAAGACGATCCGGACATGATCGATCTGGCCAGGCTTTTTCTGCAAAAAGCCGGCTATCGGGTGCTCGGCGCCCTGGGTGGCCAGGCCGGGCTCGATGTCCTGAGCCGGGAGCCTGTCGATCTGGTGCTTTTGGATCTCATGATGGGCGGGTTGAACGGCTGGGACGTGCTCAAGGCGATACGCGCCAGCGAGCGCTGGCAGGACCTTCCGGTGATCTTGATCTCGGCGCGATACAGCATGGTCGAGAGCGCCGAACGAGCCGCCAGTTGCGGCATGTTCTCCGCTTACGTCTCCAAGCCTTTCGTGGTTCGAGATCTGCTCCAAAAGATCGAATTCGCTTTGGCTGCTTGATACCCGTACACACGCGACACCGTCGAACCGGCCGCTCTGCCAGGAAAATCGGGAGGGAGAGGGAGATGGCATCTCAACAGTCCAGAACGCAGCCCATCCGGTCGCAATCATTGCCTCAGGCGGCCGCGGCCTCCGCCTCGGCAGGTATTGCCGCCTCCAAACCTCCAGCACCCAGGAGCTCCTCAGGCTCTTCCGGCTTTTTACCCCCAGATATCGCTTCCGTCGAGGATACGGGCCTCAGCCTCGGTTTTCTGGCCGATCTCGTGCTCAAGTTGATGTATTTCGAGGGCAGCATCTCTGGTTATGACATTGCCCGGGCCGTCAAATTGCCCTTCAAGGCGGTGGTGGAGGAGGCTCTCGAATTCTTGCGGCGCGAAAAATACTGCGAGGTTCGAGGCGCCGGTGGACTGGGCGAGTCGTCTTATCAGTACATCATTTCTTCCAAAGGCAGCGAGAGGGCGCGCGAGGTGTTGGAGCGTAGCATGTACGTTGGGCCGGCCCCGGTGCCACTCCAGACCTACGCCGATTCGATTCATCAGCAGCCGCTCAAAGATGTGACTATCCATCCGGCCGCCATGCGCCAGCGATTGAGCCATCTGGTGCTCAGCGAGGAAACCTTTAACCAGATCGGGCCGGCGGTCAATTCAGGGCGATCCATCTTTCTCTTTGGGCCGCCGGGCAACGGCAAAACGGTTATCGCCGAGGGCATCGGTTCGATGTTGATGGACGGCGATATGTACATTCCTTATGCTTTTGAGGTGGACGGTTATGTGGTCAAGGTGTTCGACAAAGTCACCCATCAATTGGTGGAGGATGAGGTGGTCGAGCCGGCTGTCGGCGGAACGTCTTTTTTGCGCAGTCGGCAGCAAGATGAGCGTTGGGTCAAGATCCGGCGTCCGGTGGTGGCTGTGGGCGGCGAGTTGACCCTCGAGTCGTTGGATCTGGTCTTTGATGAGACCTCTAAATACTACGAGGCTCCGTTCCAGGTCAAGGCCAACGGCGGCATGTTCCTGATCGATGACTTTGGCCGCCAGCGTATGCGGCCCCGTGAGCTTTTGAACCGCTGGATCGTGCCTCTGGAAAAGCGTATCGACTACCTCACCCTGCACACCGGTCGCAAGATGGAGGTGCCGTTCGATATGCTCATCGTCTTTTCCACCAACCTGGAGCCAAAAGAGTTGGTGGAAGAGGCGTTCTTGCGTCGCATCCGGCACAAGATTCACGTGGGCAATCCTTCCTTCGAGGAATATCGTGAGATATTCCGCCGTGTGTGCAAGGTCAAGGGTGTGTCGTACGACGAGCGCGGGCTGGCCTATCTCATCCAGGAGCATTACCTCAAACCCAAGCGCCCACTGCGCGCCTGCCATCCGCGTGATCTGGTGGACGAGTTGGTGGACCTGGCGCGCTTTTTGGACATATCTCCCACCCTTTCCAAAGATCTGATCGACAAGGCCTGCGAGGCCTATTTTGTCGAACTGTGAGCGGGCGTCGGCCAGGCCTTCGAGGGGGGTCGGATTGACGCCGACTCCCTTTTGTGTTTGGGTCCCCGGCGCGGTTTTTCACGGAGCGTAACGATGATACACTTGCCAGAAGCACTCGTTCAGCTTTATCGCGATCGTGTGCCGGTTTTTGCACACCGGGGCGCCAGCGCGGCAGCGCCACAGAATACGCTGGCGGCTTTTCGTCTGGCGGCCGAGATGGGCGCCGATGGCATCGAATTGGACGTGCAGCTTTGCCGCGACGGTGAAGTGATGGTCATCCACGATTTCACCGTCGATGGCACCACCGACGGGCACGGAGCCGTGCGTGATCTCACCCTGGCCCAGCTCAAAGAGCTGGATGCCGGGAGCTGGTTCGATCCGATTTTTGCCGGCGAGCGCATCCCCACACTTCAAGAGGTGTTTGATCAGGTGGGCCACAGGCTGCTGATAAACGTCGAGCTCAAGAGCCTGCCCAGTCTCAGCCGTGGCCTCGAGGGCGAAGTGGTTCGTTTGATCGAAGACCACAACCTGGCACAGCGGGTCATTGTCTCTTCGTTTAACCCTCTGGCGGTGCAAAGGGTGAAAAAACTGAACCCCACCATACCCTCGGCTCTGCTCCACGCGCCAGATCAGCCTCTCGTCTTGCGGCGCGTCTGGCTGAGTCACCTGGTGCGGCACGAGTTCCGCCACCCGCATTATTCCATGGTAGACGAGCGTTACCTGGCCTGGGCGCGGAAAAACGGCTATCGTATCAACGTGTGGACGGTCAATCACGAGGCAGACATGCGTCGATTGCTGGCGCTGGGTGTGGATGGCATCATGACCGATTGTCTGGACCTGTTGCTCCGAGTGCGTGGCAGCGCGTAGAATCTGCCAGAGCCAAGCTTTGGAAATCGGCCTTTACCTTCACATCCCCTTTTGCACACAAAAGTGCCCCTATTGCGATTTCAACTCTTTTGCCGGGCTGGATGCGCTCCACGCGCCCTATGCGCAGGCATTGATGGCCGAGATGGCGGCGCTGGCGATGTGGCGGCCCTGGCAGGTGCGCTCGATTTTCGTCGGCGGCGGCACTCCGACGGTGTTATCTCTTGTGTTGCTGCGGTCGATGCTGGCCTCGGCATTCGATGTGTTTGGTATCTCGTCCCAGATCGAGATCACTGTGGAGGCCAATCCCGGCACGGTCGATGAAGCCTATCTGGGTGAGATGCGCGCCGCGGGGGTGAATCGGCTCAGTCTGGGGGCGCAGAGCTTGCAGCGACACGAGTTAGAGTTGTTGGGCCGTGGCCACTCGGTGGCCGATGTTCGGGCCGCCTTTGCTGCCGCGCGAAAGGTTGGTTTCGAAAACATCAGCCTGGACTTGATCTATGGCCTGCCGGGCCAATCGTTGGGTGGCTGGCAGAGCACGTTGGAACAGGCCGCCGGCTTGGCGCCAGAGCACCTGTCGCTTTATTGCCTGACCGTCGAAGAAGAGACGCCCCTGGCCGCGCGGATCTCTCGCGGCGAGATACCCCCTCCCGATGACGATGTGGCTGCCGACATGTACGAGCTGGCCCAGGAGCGGCTGGCGCGGGCCGGTTTCTATCATTACGAGATTTCGAACTGGGCCAGAGATACCTCCTTTTTTTGCCGGCACAACCTGATCTATTGGCGCAACGAGCCCTATCTGGGAGTGGGCGCGGGGGCGCACTCGTCTTGCTGCGGCTATCGCTGGCACAACTGCCTCAACCCGCACCAATATGTGGCAGTTGTGGGAACCGGGGAAGGAACCGTATCACCCTGGGCAAGCCCGACCGTGGCCCAGGTCGAAGCGATCTCGGAGGCGCTGGCGATGGGTGAGACGATGATGCTGGGCCTGCGTTTGTTACAAGAGGGCGTGCCGTTGGAGCGTTTCGAGGCTCGCTTTGGCCGCTCACTGCTCGACGTTTACGCCCAAGAGGTGGCGGCCCTGTCAGATGCTGGTCTGCTGGAGTGTTTGCCGGATCGACTGCGGCTTACCAGACAGGGCAGGCTTTTGGGCAATCAGGCATTTGCCTCTTTTCTGCCGGCAGCCTGATCCGATTGCCGACCTGGACTTTTTCTGTTATACTCTGGCCAGTATCAATCGAGAGGGTAGGTTGCTTTTGTCGATACCATCCGTCATTTCCATTGATGGCCCGGCGGCCTCTGGCAAGAGCACGGTGGGCTGTTTGCTGGCAGAGCGCCTGGGCTATGTCTATTTCGACACCGGCATCATGTACCGGGCCGTGACCTGGGCCGCGCTGGAGCGGGGAATATCCATAGACGACGAGGCTGGCGTGACCGTGCTGGCGGAGGCCATCCATATCGAGGTGACCCGTCCCACGGTCGACGATGGCCGCCAGTACACCGTTTGGGTCGATGGCCAGGATGTCACCTGGAAGCTTCGCCTGCCGCGGGTCGATCATGGCGTTTCGCCCGTTTCTGCCTATCAGGGGGTGCGCCGGGCGCTGACCATCCAGCAGCGACGGCTGGGGCTACAAGGCCGCATCGTGATGGTGGGTCGAGACGTGGGCACGGTCGTGATGCCCGAAGCCGGGCTCAAAGTGTACCTGGATGCCACCGTCGAGGAGCGCGCCTGCCGTCGCTGGCGCGAGATGCAAGAGCGAAACCTGCAAGCCGATTATGACGACGTGTTGGTTGCCATGAAACGCCGCGATAACATCGACAGCTCTCGCGCGGTGGCTCCCCTTCGTCCGGCGCAGGACGCGCATGTCTTGGATACCACTGGCCTGGGCGTCGATCAGGTTCTGGCGCAGGTCGAAGTGTGGCTTCAGGACATGGCACGGGAGTAGGGGTTTCATGCGTCTGGTTTTTCGGGTTGTGGTCAAGGTAATCATCAGGTTCCTGATGTGGCTCTTGCTCCGGATGGAGGTGATGGGCCTGGAGAAAATCCCCGCCGAAAGCGCGGCGATTCTGGCCATCAGCCACACCAATTTTCTCGATCCGGTGCTCGTGTTTGCCACCTGTCCCCGATCGGTCGAGGCGCTCTCCAAGATGGAGAACCTGCGGTTGTTCTTTTTTGGCCCGCTCATCAAGATGTATGGCGCTATCTTTGTCCGTCGCGGCGAGGTGGATCGTAAGGCTTTGGCTGCTGCCGTCGACGTGCTGAACCAGGGCAAGCTGCTCATCGTTGCCCCAGAGGGCACACGCAGCGGGGTGGGTCGGCTGCAAAAAGGCCGCGGCGGTCTGGCTTACATCGCTGCCCGCGCCGGTGTGGTTATCATCCCGGTGGGCATCGTGGGAGTGGAGGGCTTTTGGAAGAACCTGCCCCGGCTACGCCGCACATCGGTCAGGATGGTGTTTGGACAGCCGTTTCGATTTGTCGCTGGCGGCAAAGAGCTGAACCGTCAGGTACTGACAGAGATGACCACCGAGGCCATGTATCAACTGGCTGCCATTTTACCGCCGGCGCGTCGGGGTCTGTATGCCGATCTGGAAAACGCCACTCAAAACTGGCTCGATTTCCCAGACGGCGTGAGCAACCTGGAAAGAGCCGAAGCGTGAAGCGGCCTGGCGGCATCATCACCGGCGTCGAGGCGGGCAGCCTGGCGGCTCACGTGGGCTTGCAACCAGGTGATGAACTGCTGACCATCAACGATCATCCACTGCGTGATGTGATCGACGTGCAGTATTTTGCTGCCGAGGAGTGGCTGAAACTGCTGGTGCGCCGGGCGGTGGATAACCAGGCGAGGCTGTACGAGGTCGTGCGAGAATACGGTCAATCGCTGGGGCTCGAGTTTGCTCATCTTACTTTTGACGTTGACATTCGTCGCTGTCGCAACAATTGCAAGTTTTGCTTTCTGGCGCAAAACCCCAGGGGAATGCGCTCGAGCCTGTATATCAAAGACGACGATTATCGTTACTCTTTTCTCTATGGCAACTTTGTCACCCTGACCAATCTCGTCGAGGAGGATTGGGTGCGCCTGGAGGAGCAACGACTCAGCCCGCTTTACGTGTCGGTGCATGCCACAGAACCGGCACTGCGTCGCCAGATACTCCAGCGGCCGGATGCGCCCGACATTCTGGCGCAACTGCAACGCCTGGCGGCGATGGGCATACAGGTGCACACGCAGCTCGTTCTGGTGCCTGGTCTGAACGATGGCCCTCAATTGGAGCGCAGTCTGGCCGATCTGGCCGGGCTGGCTTTTGCGCCGGTGCTCTCGGTGGGGGTGGCGCCGGTGGGTCTCACCCGTCACCATGTGGGCCCGTTTCGTCCTTACCGATCCGACGAAATGGTCGTTGTGTTGGAGCAGGTTCGGTCCTGGCAGAGGCGTTTCCGGCGAACACGGCGCGTCGGATGGGTTTATCCTTCTGACGAATGGTACCTGACCGTGGGCCGTGACGTGCCATCGGCTCGCGCCTACGATGGCTTTCCTCAGATCGAGAATGGCATCGGCATGGTGCGTCAACTGCTCGACGAGTGGGCGGGTCTCGAAGCGCGGTTTACGGATGGCTCCCAGGCGATTCCAGGGCGAGGGGTGCTGATCTGTGGCGCGTTGATCGCGCCGTTGATGCGTGGCCTGCTCGATGAGTTGGGCCAGCTCACCGGCTGGCAGGTGAGAGCACTGCCGGTCATCAATCAGTTCTATGGCCCCACGGTGACGGTATCTGGCCTGCTCACCGGGCAGGACGTGGTCGATGCGCTGCGGCAGTCGCCGTTGGAAGGCACAGTGTTTCTGCCGCGGGTGATGTTCGATGCCACAGGCGAGCACACACTCGACGGCTGGACGCCGCAGGCCATCGGGCAGGCGGTGACTGCGCCGGTCGTGGTGGCCGAGTCGCTGGAAGTGATGGTGCGGCATCTGGCAGGCGACGTTACACTCGGAAAGGAGGGAATCATGTAAGCACCCATCCAACAGGGAAAGATAGCGCCGGGGCTGGCGTAAGCCAGTTGACGAGGTGGAGGTTTCTCACCGCGAGGTGAGGCTAATCGGTGTTTACCGAGGAAATCGAACAGATCGGCGGATGCCTCCAGGGATGGCTACATCCCTCTCTTTCCCTCCCACTCCCTGCACCCCAGGCAGGGTTGAAAGTCCGGTCGTGCAAAACCGGCAGGTGACTGCCGTGACAAGGGGCCGGGCAGTAGCGCCTGATTGAATCTCAACCAATCCTCAAATTTCGGGAGGGAATGATGTGCGGCATCGTTGGTTACGTTGGCCCAGGTTCAGCCACACGGGTGGTGCTTGAGGGCCTGAAACGCCTGGAATACCGCGGTTATGATTCCGCCGGTCTGGCGGTCATCGAAAACGGCCAGATTACTATCCGCCGGGATGTGGGCAAGCTGAGTAATCTGGAGACACTGCTGACAACCAGGCCAGTGGAGGGGCATGTGGGCATCGGCCACACGCGCTGGGCTACCCACGGCGCGCCCTCGGAACGTAATGCTCACCCCCATAGCGATTGTAGCGGCGATGTGGTTGTCATCCACAACGGCATCGTCGAAAACTTTGTGCCTTTGCGTCAGGAATTGATGGCCGAAGGTCATCGTTTTTCTTCCGACACGGATACAGAGGTCATCGCCCATCTCGTCGAGCGTTATCTGTTGCAGGGGGCCGGCCTGGAAGAGTCTGTCAGGCAGGCACTGGTGCAGCTCGAGGGCGCGCACGCCATTGCCGTACTTTATCGGCGCGAGCCAGATCGACTGGTGACAGCCCGCATTGGCAACGCCGGGGGGGTGGTTGTTGGCATGGGTCAGGGTGAAATGTTCATTGCCTCCGATATGCCGGCCATCCTGGATCATACCCGTGATATGGTTTTTCTAGAGAGTCGTCACATGGCTGTTGTCACTGCCGATGGGGTGCGGGTTACCACGCTGGCGGGCGCGGCTGTTTCACCCAAAATCTATACTATTCCGTGGGATCCTGTCTCTGCTGCCAAGGGTGAGTTTCATCACTTTATGCAGAAGGAGATTTTTGAACAGGCTCGTTCGGTGACCGACACTTTGCGTGGGCGGGTGAACTTTGAGACGGGACAGGTGTTCCTCGATGGTCTGGATTTTTTGGCGCAGGCTGCGCCGGCTATCGAACGTATCGTCATTGTCGCCTGTGGCACGTCGGCCTACTCTGGGTTGGTGGGCAAGTTTATGTTGGAGCGACTGGCGCGCATCCCGGTGGAAGTGGATTATGGCTCCGAGTTTCGTTATCGTGACCCCCTGCTCAACGAGCGAACGCTGGTGCTGGTCATCACCCAGTCTGGGGAGACGGTCGACACACTGGCGGCGATGGAAGAGGCACGCAACAAAGGCGCGCGCATCGTCGCCATCGTCAACGTCATCGGCAGTCAGGCTGCCCGTCTGGCCGACGGAGTCATCTATATGCAGGCCGGCCCAGAGATCGGGGTCGCCTCTACTAAGGCCTTTACGGCTTCACTGGTAGATCAATACCTGCTGGCTCTGTTTCTGGGACAGGCGCGCCAGGTATTGACACCGGCAGCGAGTCTGCGCCACGCCCAGGACCTGGCGCGCCTGCCAGATCTGGTGGGGCACGTGTTGGAAAACGGTCAGGTGTATGAGGAACTGGCCAACAGGTTCTTTCGTAGCCGGAACTCGCTTTATCTGGGGCGCGGCATCAACTATCCCGTCGCCCTGGAAGGCGCGCTCAAGCTCAAAGAGATCAGCTACATCCACGCCGAGGGCTACCCGGCGGGCGAGATGAAGCATGGCCCCATTGCCCTGATCGACCAGCAGATGCCCGTGGTGGCGGTGGTCACCCAGGGCAGCGTGTACGAAAAGATGATCAGCCAGGTGGAACAGGTCAAAGCCCGCGGCGGCATTGTGATCGCCCTGGCGACCGAGGGTGATGAGGCCATCGCGGCCAAGGCGGATCACGTGCTGTATGTGCCTCCGATGCCGGAATTGCTTTCGCCAGTGGTCAACGTGGTGCCGCTGCAACTGTTTGCCTATCACATGGCGGTGCGGGCCGGGCGCGATGTGGATCAGCCGCGTAACCTGGCCAAAAGTGTGACGGTAGAATAACGTTTGACATTTGTGTGGTTGCATAGTACAATTCTCTATAGAGAATGATTATCGTGAGCTTGCTGCTGATGTATACAAACAAGAGCATTTGTGAATATGGCGCCAGGGCTTGAGTCTCAGGTCCGGTTGGAGGAACTGATCGCGAGATTGCGGCAAGGGGAGCACCGTCTCACGCCGCAGAGGGTGGCGGTGTTGCGCACCCTGGTCGCTGACGAGGGGCACCTCACAGCCGAACAGATCTATGAGCGGGTGCGGGTCGATTTTCCGATGACCAGCCTGGCGACCGTTTACAAGACGCTGGCCATTCTCAAGGAGATGGGTGAGGTGCTGGAGCTGGGTTTCAGTGACGGCAGTAACCGCTACGATGGCAAGCGGCCCCGTCCGCATCCTCATCTGATCTGCATCCGCTGCCGCGACGTGGAGGACGTCGACGTGGCGACCTGGGAGAGCCTTTCAGATTCCCTGGTGCGGCAGACAGGTTATCACATTCTGAGTCAGCGGCTGGATTTCTTTGGTATCTGTCCGCGATGCCAGCAGCAGGCATAGACCACTCTCGAATGGGCACAGTCGGCTCGGAAGAGACGTGCTTTTTTGTCACAAAAAACTTGACGCAAAAGGAGAAAAACAACCATGTTGAGTACCAAGATCCAAGATGCCATGA
The DNA here is from genome assembly GCA_049324835.1 of Chloroflexota bacterium. Classification (GTDB taxonomy): domain Bacteria; phylum Chloroflexota; class Anaerolineae; order CAYNKW01; family CAYNKW01; genus JBMOMT01. The sequence continues at coordinate 51,581 of JBMOMT010000043.1, forward strand.
ACGAGCAGATCAAGGTTGAACTGGAATCGGCCTACATCTATTTGTCGATGGCGGCCTACTGTGAGTCGCTCAATCTGCCAGGTTTTGCCCACTGGATGCAGGCGCAGTTTCAGGAAGAGCTGGGGCATGCCATGAAGTTCTTTGGTCAGCTTTACGATCGTGGTGGGCGTGTGGTGTTGCAGGCCATCGCGCAGCCCCAGGTCGACTTTGAATCACCACTCAAGGTGTTCGAGATCACGCTGGCCCACGAGCAGTTTGTGACCAGCAGAATCAATGCGCTGTACAAGCTTGCCGTCGACGAGGGTGATTACGCCAGCCAGATTTTCTTGCAATGGTTTGTCGATGAGCAGGTTGAGGAAGAAAAGACGGCTTCGGATGTCCTGGAGGTTCTCAGGCGGGTGGGTGACAAGGGGCATGCGCTCGTCATGGTGGACAGAGAGTTGGCCAGGCGTGGGGGCTAGGCTGGCGAGGCGTGAGGTCAAAGACTCGCCACATCCTGGCTGAATGGTTGGGTGAAGAAAATCAAAAAGGAGGCTCTGCTCTGGCAGGCCTCCTTTTTAGTCTTGGGGGCAGGTAAATATCAAAAGTGCACACTTTCGGTCTCAAAGGCCGGCGGCTCGGCCATCGTCGTTTCGATATCAGTGTCCTGGCTTTGTAGATATTCCAGCAACTCGCGCCTGGCAGCTTCGAATTTCTTGACGAGCTGGTTGTCGGTGCCTTTGAAAGAGTTGATGGCCCGGCGGGCGCAGGCGCAACAACCGAGAGAGGCTTTGTAGCTGCCCAGATCACAGTTCAGACATTTATTCAGCTTGATCATCATCAAAGAAAAAGCGAGCGCGTCGACGTGCCTCTCTGGCAGAACGGAGACCCGGTCTATCAGCACCTGCCATTTCGGGCCGCGTAGCTGCCTGAGGCTAGATACGCAGCGGTGGGGAAAGAGAATTTCGCTTCTAGGATACATTCGCTCACCTCGTTATGCCAACTTGATGTTACGATGTTACTATGGTATCATAAAAGGCGATGGTTTGTCAATAGACGCTTCGCGTGGGGCGATACTTGTGCTTTTCATTACGAGGGCAGCAGATAGAGAATGGTCACCACGGTGATGCCCCACAGAGTGACGCTGATCAGGAAAGGCCGGTCGCCTAACAGAATCTCTTCAGGAGCGCCGCCTTCGCCCTCGACGTGGATGAGATACAGGTAACGAAAGACGGCATACAACACAAAGGGGATGGTTAACATCATGGTGTGGTTGGTGGGCAGGCCTGCGGCGGAAAAGGTGTAAATAGCATACGCCATCACCGTGCTGGCTGTCACCACGCCCATCATTTCATCCAGGAAGGGCAGGTTATAATCGTCGAGTACGCGGCGGTGGTTGTTTGCGTTTTGCGCCATGAGTGTGAGCTCGTGCCGGCGTTTGCCGAAACCGAGAAAGAGGGCCAGCAGGGTCATACAGACATAGATCCAGGGTGAGAAACGTTCGGTGGGAATCATGGCCACGCCGGCGCCCACGCGCAACACAAAACCGGCGGCGATGCTCAGGACATCCACGATGACCACGTTCTTGAGCCAGTAGGTATAGAGCAGGTTGTTGACCAGATAGGCGGTGGTGATGACGCCAAACCACGTATCCAGCAGAAACGCCAGCGGCAGCAGCAGCGCCAGCAGACCGGCGGCAGCGCTCGCCGCGCTGGTGATGCTCAACTGGCCCGAGGCTAGAGGGCGGCGCCTTTTGACAGGGTGCTGACGGTCTTTCTCGATATCGCCGATGTCATTAATGACATAAACCACGCTGGACATCAGGCAGAACACAGCAAACGCTGCCAGCGTTTTGAAAAAATAGACGGGTTCGAATAGTTTCTTGTCGAATACCAGCGCGCCAAAGATAAAAATATTTTTGGACCATTGTTTGGGGCGCATGGTTTTTAGCAGTGCCTTGAACATGGGCTCGATTTCGCCTCCGGGCAGCGCTATTTGGGCGCAATATAAAATCGCGAGTTCTTTTCGCGATTGACGGCAGATGATACCAGATAATGACATTTTAGGCAAATCACGTTTCGTCGCTCTGATTCCGTGATGGTTTTTGACCGGGAACGTGTGGAAAGTGGATGGCAGCGATGGGCAAAAAACGGCTCGATGTGCTCCTGGTGGAGCGGGGGTTGGCCGAAAGTCGCAACCGGGCGCAACGCCTGATCCTGGCCGGTGAGGTGTGGCAGGGCGACAGGGTGCTCGACAAGCCCGGCATGCAGGTGGTAGACACAGCCGCGATTACCGTTCGCGCCAAAATGCCTTTTGTCAGTCGCGGCGGCCTGAAATTACAGGCTGCGTTGGATGCCTTTGACATCGACGTGGAAGGCTGCGTGGCAGCCGACGTGGGCGCTTCCACCGGTGGTTTTACGGATTGCCTGTTGCAGCGCGGTACGGCGCGTGTGTATACCATCGATGTGGGGCGGGCTCAACTGGCCTGGAAGCTACGCACCGACCCGCGGGTGGTGGTGTTGGAGCGCACCAACGTGCGCTATCTGACGGCCTTGCCGGAACGGGTGTCGCTGGCGACGGTGGATGTATCATTCATCTCGCTCAGGTTGGTCCTGCCGGTGGTGATGGGCTGGCTGGTGCCGGGCGGTGGGGTAGTGGCGCTGATCAAGCCACAATTCGAGGTGGAGCGCCGTCTGGTGGGCAAGGGTGGAGTGGTGCGGGATGCAGCGGCGCATCGGCAGGCGCTGCTGCGTGTGCTGGATTGGGGACAGGCGCACGGTCTCTACCTGCACGGGCTGATTCGTTCTCCGATTACGGGCCCGGCGGGCAATATCGAGTTCCTGGCGCATCTTTCTGGGGAGTCCAAAATGACGCTCGACGTTCAGACAGCCGTCGATGTCTGTCTTGGCGGAGCCTGAGCAGATCGGTGGTGTGACGCAGCATAGGCAGAGTGCAGGGGCAAGGCATACTTTCCTTGCCCCTGCTGCGATCCAGACTCACTGCGCGCATTCCGACTATTGTTTGATCACGATGGGTAAAAAGATACGTTCATCGCCTGGGAACGGGGCAGCGCCAGCAATGGCAGTATCGTAAAGCATGATCTCGTCCAGGTGGCCGTCAAAGTGGAATCCACCCGAGAGGTTCAGCCAGCCGATGTTCAACGCTGCGGTGGTCGAATCAAATCCGGCGGCAAAGGCTGTGGTGGCTGCGCCCTCTCTGGTTTCGTCCACATAGAGGCGCAACTGCTTTACGCCAGCATCTCGCACGGCTGTTACGTGATGCCAGCCGCCGTCGGTGAGATCGGTGGTGCCGATCACCGAAGCTGCTTGCCCGTCCGAATCTACCAGGTAAAAGGTAGCCTGGCCGCCATCCCGGCAGCCTACCCACCAGTGGAGCTGGCTGGCGCTGTCATCGCGGCCCACGACGACCTGGTTCCCAGCGCAGGTGCTGGCGCTGTCGGTTCGTAACCAGAACTCGATGGAAAAACTGTCGTCCGGGCCCCAGTCGAAAGCAGAGTGCGGCGGTACGTCGATGCCAGAGCTGCTGCCATCAAAAGCCTGACCGCCATCGGTGTGCCCGGCGGCAGGGGCGGGGCAATCGCCGGCACAGCCGCCGTCGTGCCCGTCGAGGGCGTCGTCGTAGGTCATGCCCTCGGTTTCGTCCAGCTTCCAGTAGGCGATGAGTCCCTGGATCACGGCGACGGCAAAGCTCTGGGTATCGTTGCCTTCGGTGTTGCTGGCCTCGATCTGAACGTTATGTTCTCCCTCTTGCGCGACGGTGGGCGTCCAGGCGATCTGGCCGGTGGTGGGATCGAGGGTCATGCCGCCGGGCCCGGCCAGCAGGGCAAAGGTGGGTGGTGGGTTGCCGACGGCCTGGACGTTGTAGCTGTAGGGTTTTCCCACGGCGGCATAAACGATCGGGCTCGAAACAATGGATGGGGCAAAATTGTCCACCTGGCAGACCCACCGCCCGGTCAGGCCTTCGGCATGGTGCTGCTGGATCTCGCTCGGAGGCAGCGCCCTGTCGTACAGGGCGGTATCATCGACAGCACCGTCAAAGTAAAAACCGCCAGAGAGGTTGAGCCAGCCGATATTGATGGCGGCTGTCGAGCCAAAGCTGCCCGTAAAGGATGTGGGTTGTGAGTCTTGTTCCAGGCCGTCCACATAAAGACGAACGGTTTGGCCAGTGCCGGCCTCGCGGACGGCCACCACGTGATGCCAGTTGCCGTCGGTCAGATCGGTGCTGCCGACCAGGGAGGCATAGCTGCCGGATGTGTCGATGAGATAAAAACGTGCCCGGCCGGTATCTTTTTGGCAGCCCACCCACCAATGGAGAGAGGTAGAGGGGTCATCGCGGCCGATGATGACCTGGTTGCTGCCAGCGCAAGCGCTGCTGCTATCGGTTTGCATCCACAACTCGATGGAAAAGCTGTCGCCGAGGCCCCAATCGAAGGCGGTGTGATCGGGCACGTTCAGACCGGTATCACTGCCGTTGAAATCTTGAGCGCCGTCGATGTGGCCGGCGATAGGAGCAGGGCACTGACCCGCGCACTGGGCCTCGTGGCCATCGAAATAGTCGTCAAAGGCGCTGCCGCTGGTTTCATCCAGCCGCCAGTAGGCCAGCATGTCTGCCGGGCAGGTCTGCTCTCGATCCACCTGGACCTGGGCGGTATCGCTGGCGGTGACATCGTCGCCGGCCGGGGGCGCGCCGCTGACAGATGCGGTATTGGTGAAATCGGCGGTGACGTTGCTCAGGGTGCAGTTGTAAACCTCGTTTGCCCCCACCGCCAGCTCGGCAAAGGTGCGGGCGCAGCCGGGAGCCAGGGGGTCCGAGACGGTGACGTCTGCCAGGGGCACATCGCCGCTGTTGGTGATGGCGATGGTAAAGGTCGCGGTGAAATCGCCGCCCACCGTCTGCTCGTCTGGCGTTTTGGCGATCTCGATGGCCGGGTGGATGACATCTACCGCGGCGGTATCGGAATGGCTCACGTCCGGGCCGCCGGGCGGCGTGCCGCTGACGGAGGCGGTGTTGGTGAAATCGGCGGTGACGTCCGCCAGGGTGCAGTTGTAAACCTCGTTTGCCCCCGGCGCAAACCCGGTAAAGGTGCGGGCGCAGTCAGGTGCCAGAGGGTCGGAGACGGTGACGTTGGTCAGGGTGATATCGCCGCTGTTGGTGATGGCGATGGTAAAGGCAGCCATTGCGCCGCTGATGATGGTTTGCGTGTCCGGCGTTTTGGCGATTTCGATATTGGGATGGGTTACGATCTCGGGCGCGTAACCAAAATCGACCGTGACCGCACTGCCGCCGGACAGGTTGACCAGCCTGGGCTCCGGCGGCGTGGTGAGGTAGCGGCTGTCGGGCGTGGTCACATCGACCCAGTAGCCGTATCCGTCGGCAAAGGGGCCGGTGTCGTAACGGCCATCTGGGCCGGTGTCGTCGGCGCCCATCTGGACATCCTGGCTCTCGCCTTCAAAGACCTGGTCGCCGTCGTCTTGATAGACGGTGACGTGCACGCCGCTGAGGCCGGTTTCGCCATCATCGCGGAGGCCATCGGCGTTTTCGTCGGCCCAGATGGTGCCGTCGATGTGGGCCGAGTCGTAATGCACACGCACGGCGATCCAATCGAGGAAGAAATGCCGGTTGGGCCAGTTGCCGTCCCTCGAAGTGATTCTCACGCTCAAGCTGGCGTCCGCCAGTTCGCTGGCCGACCAGGCATGTCCCCATAGATCGTCTTGAGCGCCCAAAATGTAGGTTTCTTCAGAGCCTGTCAGGAGCGGTGTCGAGAGGGCGCTGCTCCAGGTGCTGCCGCCATCCCAGGAAAGCTCGATTTCGTACTGCGGGCTGCTGGCGGCGTGATCCACCCAGCCATCCAGGCGCACTTGGATGCCGTTGATGACTGCGTCGGCGGGGATGGTCGAATCGAATCCGAAGGCATAGTAGCGATGGCGATCGTCCGCGCCGCTGCGGTTGGCAGCAAAATCGGCGTCGTCGGCATAGGCATAGATGGGGTTTTCTTCAAAGCCGTCGTCGTCGCCGCCGGTATCGGCCGCGTTGGCTGTGGGGCTGTGCCAGCCGGAATCGGCGGCCTGGGCCACAGAGGGAGCCATGACGGATCGGGCAAAGGGCAGGAGCATGGCCAGGATGGTCGCTAGCGAAAGCAGTCTTGATTTGAAGGGCTGGAGTTTCACCATGATGGTTTCTCCCCGAGAGAGCGGCACGTCAATGTGCTGCCCTCAGGATGATGGGTAAATAGATTCTGAAACTAGTGCTGACCGAGGCCGTATCGGCGGCGTTCACAGGGCTGCCGATAGAGTCGGTGCCGGTGACGGTGGCGGTGTTGGTGGTGTTGGCCTCGATGGGCATGGCGCAGGTATAGAGCCAGGTTTCATCCGGATCAAGCTGTGAGTTGATGTTGGCATCTCCTTCGACAAAGGTGACCGGGCTGCACTTGTCGTCGCTCAGGTTCACGCCGGACAGGGGATCGTCGCCGGGATTGGTCACGCTGTAGGTGTAGGTGACGGTATCGCCGGGCTGGATGAGGGTAGCCGAGGCCTCTTTATCCACGGCAATATCGGGGGTGATCACGTTCACCGAAAAGGAATCGACATCGCTGACAGTGCCATCGAGGGTGTGGGTGGCGGTGATGGTGGCGGTGTTGGTGGTATCGGCGCTCAGGCTCATCGAGCAGTTGTATTGCCAGGTTTCATCCGGGTCCAGTCTGTCATCGGCGTTGTCATCCCCGCCGACAAAGGTTATAGAGCTGCACTTGTCGTCGGTCAGGGTCGGGCTGGAAAGCGGGTCGTCGCCGGGGTTGGTCACGGTGTAGAGATAGGCCACGGTGTGGCCGGCATAGGATATGGCCAGGTCGGCCGATTTGGCGATGGCAATTTCCGGGTTGATGCAATACCCTGGGCCGGGTTCATCATGGTGCTGCTGGATCTCGGCTTCGGACAGGGCTCTATCATAGATGGCGACCTCGTCCAGGCTGCCTTCAAAGTGATAGTATGGCGCAAGATCGAGCCAGCCGATGTTCAGCTCGGCTGTAGCCGAGCCGAACCCGGCTCCAAAGACGACAAAGCTCGATTGCCCCACGCCGTCGACATAGATGCGAATCCGGTTGGCGCCGGCGTCTCGGATGGCCACGATGTGGTGCCAGGCATCGTCTACAATCAGGCCGCCTGATACCTGAGCCGTGTTGTTGTTGCTGTCCTGGAGGTAAAAACGGGCATTGCCTCCGGTCTGACAACCCACCCACCACTGCATGGGGGTGGAGCTATCGTCCCGGCCAATGATGACCTGATTGCCTGTGGCGCAGGCGCTATCGGAGCGCATCCAGAACTCGATGGAGAAACTGTCACTCACGCTCCAATCAAAGGCGGCGTCGGCTGGCACGTCGATGCCGGTATCGCTGCCGTTAAAGATCTGCCCGCCGTTGATCATCCCGGTGGCAGTGGCAGGGCACTGCCCGGCGCATTCGCCATCGAGGCCATCGAAAAAATCGTCATAGGCAGCGCCGCCGGTTTCATCCAATTTCCAGTAGGCCAGCATGTCCACCGGGCACACGGTGCCTTTTGCCACTGTGATGGTAAAGTTTTGTGTGTCGGCGCCTTGCGTGTTGCTGGCCTCAACCTCCACGGCGTGATCCCCTTCCTGGGCCACGGTGGGCGTCCAAGAGATCAGGCCGCTCTCCGAGTCGATGGTCATGCCATCGGGCCTGGTGAGCAGGGCATAGCTGGGCGTTGGATCGCCGGCCGCTTCTACGTCATAGGTGTACACCCGTCCGGCAGTGGCCTCTGTGACCGGCTCCGAGACGATGATGGCGGCATAGTCTCCACTCTGGCAATACCATCTGGCGGCCAGTCCTTCGTTGTGGTGCTGCCGAACCTCGTCTGCAGAGAGAGCTCTATCGTACAGGGCCAGTTCATCCAGAGCGCCATCGTAGTGATAATAGGGAGCGATGTTGATCCAGCCGATGTTCAACGCCGCTGTGGACGAGCCAAAGCCGGCGGTATAGGTTACAACGGTGGCGTTTTCCTCCGCGCCATCGACATAGATACGAATCCGGTTGGCGCTGGCATCGCGGACGGCCACGATGTGATGCCAGCTTGCGTCTCGCAGGTCTGTGATCCCGGCCACGCCGGCCGAGGTGCCGCCGCCGTCTGTGAGGTAAAAGGTTGCTTCGCCGCCGTCGCGGCAGCCGACCCACCAATGGATCGGATTGGAGGGGCTGGTATCGTCCCGGCCGACGATGACCTGGTTGCCGCCTGAACAGGCGCCGACATCGACCTGTGCCCAGAGCTCGATGGTAAAATCCTCGTCGACGGCCCAGTTCAACGAGTCGTCGCCGGGCACGGCGGGCGCATCCAGGCCGGTGGTGCTGCCGTTGAACGCCTGCCCTCCGTCGATGTGACCCGCAGCCGGGGTGGGGCAGTCGCCGGCGCATTGGGCGTCGTGGCCGTTGTAATAGTCGTCGTAGGTGGAGCCAGTGGTCTCATCCAGACGCCAGTAGGCGATCATATCGGCGGGGCACGTTTGCGTCTCTTCCAGTACGACCTGGGCAGCATCCGAGTTGGTCACGGCGCCGCCTTCAGGAAGCTGGCCGGTGACGGTGGCGCTGTTGATAAAACCATCGGTGACGTTTTCTACCGAGCAGTTGATGGTTTCATGGTTGCCTACGGCCAGTGTGGCAAAGGTCTCATCGCAGCCAGGGGCCTGGGCATCTGAAACTGTGACGTTGGTCAGGGTGGTATCGCCGCTGTTGGTGATCACGATGGTGAAATGCGCTGTAGAGCCACTGCTCACCGTTTGCAGGTCTGGAGTTTTGGCGATTTCGATGACGGGGTTGATGGCGTCCACAATGGCTGTATCGGCGGCCTGGATGTCGTCGCCGATTGGCGGAGTGGCGGTAACGATGGCCGTGTTGGTAAAATCGAAGGCAATATTGTGGGCCGAGCAGGTGCCGCTCACGATTTCTCCTGGCTCGAGATCACCCGGCCCTGCGTTGCAATCTGGAGCCAGAGCATCGGTAAGCAGGACGTTGGTCAGCGGCACATCGCCGGTATTGGTGACGATGATGGTAAAGGTGGCGTTCTGGCCTATGACGACCAGTTGTGAGTCTGGCAGTTTGGCAATCTCGATGCCGGGGTGGATGACATCGACGAAAGCGGTGTCGGTATCGGTGACGTCATCGCCCACGGGAGGGGCGCCGGTGACGGCGATGGTGTTGGTGAAATCGGCCGTTGCACCGCCAAGTGTGCATTCGTAATGGCTGTGGGCGGTGGCTGTGAGTGTGCTGATGCTGGCGGCGCAGTTGGGAGCCAGGGCATCGGTAACAGTCACGTTGGTCAGGGTGATATCGCCGGTGTTGGTGACGTGGATGGTAAAGGTTACAGTCGAGCCGCTGACGATGGTCTGGGTGTTGGGTGTTTTGGCGATCTCGATGCCGGGATGGATGACGTCCACAAAAGCCGTGTCGCTGCCGGTGACCTCGGTATCTGAAAGGGTATCGGTGCCGGTGACGACAGCCAGGTTGAGCAGATCGACCGTCACGGCAGGTTGGACGCAGGTATAGTGCAGCCCTTCGCCGGGCGGCAGCTCTGCCAGCGAGCCACCGGGCCGGTTGCAATCGGGGGTCAGAGCATCTGACACCATCACGTTGGTCAGGGTGACATCGCCGGTGTTGGTGATGCCGATGGTAAACGTGGCCGGCGAACTGTCTGTCACCATTTGCGAATCGGGCGATTTACTGATGGTGATGGAAATGCTTCCCTGGGCCTGGACCAGTTGCAGCATGGCCAGGGTGATGAGCAGCACGCTCAGTGCCAGGCCGAGGAGAGTGAGTACGCGAGAGAAGAGTCTTCTGTGAGTCATCTTGGCCTCTCTTTGGATCGGTAATAACAAAGCAGTTTCAAATGAATCGAAATTCAAGGCGCGATTATTCGGTGCTGTCGCCGGGCGTGCCTGCCGGTTTGTAGAGACAAACCAGCCCGTCGCGCCGGGGGGTCCAATCCAGGCTCTGGTGGACGCCGTAGAAATCGTAGGACCTCCACAGCCATATCCAGGGTGCTTCATCGTAGGCGATGGCCTGCGCTCTGTATAGAGTCTGGATGCGGGCGTTTTCGTTAAAGGTGGCGGCGGCCTGGCGTAACGTGTCTTCAAAGGTCTGATTGTACCAGCCCGTAGGGTTGAACGCAAAATCGGCCGAGAGATTCATAGCGTCCTGGAGGTCGTTTCCTCGGGAATTGAGAGCCAGCAAGAACAAAGCCGGTGGGGTTGCCGAGAAAAGCTCGCGCACATAGGTCTCCCAGTCGAGCGCCTGAACGGTGACAGCGATGCCGATTTCGCCCAATTGCCCGGCAATGGCCTGGGCAATGTTGGTATCTTGATCGTACACGCCGATGGGCGTGTGCAGGGCGACGGTAAATCCTTCAGGGTAACCGGCCTGGGTCAAAAGAGCGCGGGCCAGGGCCGGGTCGTAGGGCCACGGGGCTAACTCGGGGTTGTGGCCAGGCGGATTGACCCAGCTTCCGTAGCGTTCCCCATAGCCTTTGTGCCAGTCATCGACGATCTGCTCGACGTTTATGGCGTAATTGAGGGCCTGCCTCACACGCCTGTCGGCCAGGGGGCTGTCTTCCTGGACATGCAACCCGACAAACAACCGCTGGGTGCTTGCGATGGCCTCCAGGCGGCTGTGGGCAGATGACCACTGGTCGGTTGGGGTGGCCGGGAGATCGGTCACCAGGCTGGCCGCGCCATCGTATGCCGCGGCCAAGCGGTCTTTTGCTGCGGGGACAGTTTGGAAAGTGATCTGATCCAGGATGGGCGCGCCCTTCCAATAGGCGCTGACCGCCTTCAGAATCAGCGATTCTCCTGGAGACCAGGGTTCGATTTGGTAGGGGCCGCTTCCCACCGGAGCGACTGCCGCCTGGGCGGAATCGATTTCCGAGTAATAGGTTGGAGGCAGAATCTCGAGAAAGGCGAGGTAGTAGGGCAGGTTGGACACGGGCTGCTCTGTGACGAGGCGAAAAATATACGGATCGACCATCTCTATTTCCCTGAGCCCGACATCTCGGGCAAAGGTTTCCAGAGAGCCGGGCAGCGATTGGCTGCGGTTGATGGAGAAACGAACAGCCTGGGTGTCGAGGGGTTCACCATTGTGAAAGGTGATCCCTTGCCGCAGCGTGAATTCCCAGGTAAAGTTGTTCACCAGCCGCCAGGACTCGGCCAGATGGGGTTCGATTTGCAGATCATCGTTCAGCAGGGTGAGTGTGTCCCAGAGATGACTGGCGACGCTGCCTTCGGGATGGAGGCCGATCATGCGGTATGGGTCCAGGGTCGAAATATCATCGGCAACGAGGACCAGAGCCGCGCCGGGCTCTTCCGCGGCCAGGGTCGGTGATGTTTCAGGGGCATTGGTGGCGGCCGGTTCCGGCTGTGAGGTCTCGATGGCCTCGCCGGTGGGAGAGGGCGGCGGAGCCGTAGGGTTGGATGCTTTGGAGCAGCCCAACAGCAGACTGGTTGCCAACAAGATCAGGAGCAAGGTGCAAGCGGGTGTTTTCTTGTTCATGTCAAGTTCTCTCATTTCCACCATCGATCGGCCAGCAAAAGAGTGTCGGCGCTGATGGTTTGGCCGTCTGGCAAAGTCTCAGTGGCCGGTTCACCTGTGGCATCATCGGGCGAGCCTGGAGTGATTTCTTTGGAGGCTGGCGGCCGGGTATCTGTGGTATAGATTTGAGCCTGAGCAGGCTCGTCCGTTTCGGCCCGGGCAGGAATCTCGATGACGGCCAGGTTCCCTTGCAGTTGTTCGCTTTGTTCGAGCAGAGCGTTCAGGGCGAGTAATACGCCCTGGTCTGTGGTGCCGGTGATGGCCAGCAGGGAATAGTCGGCGTTCCAGGGTGATTCTGCCAGTTGCAGCAGCCCGGCATCCCGGCTGGGATCGGGTTCAAAAGCTACACTGTCGATAACCAGGGCTTCCAGCAGGTCACTGTCTGCCTTAAAGGGATGGGGTAGGAGGGTGTTGAACTGGCCCAAGAGCGTGTTTTCGGTAGGGCGACCCAAAACGACGAGATGGTAGTCCTGCCAGGTTTCCCGGTCGATTTCCGAAGCAAAAGCCACGTGCACCGACAAAAATTCCGTGCTGGTGGGGCTTCCCAGCCGGATAGCCAGCCGGATCAGGGCGTCGAACATGGCTGGCTGCGGCTGGTCTGGCAGTACCAGGAGGGTTTGCCCCACTCCTTCGTTCCGACTGAATGGGCGGGGAAAGTTTCTCAGGTCTGGAGAGGGATCGATGTCGTAATAGGACAAAAAGATCTCGGATTCACTGCTTATCACCGTCCAGGCCCGGTCGTCGGCCAAAAGTTTACATTTTTCCAGGTTGGTGCTGCCGGGAAAGTTCATCTCTACACCCACCCGGAGCTGGTTTCGTCCGGGCATGAGCCGGTGGGCCGAAAGGTCAATCGTTAGCTCTCCGTTCTGGGCGTTGCTATCATCCAGGAGTGCGCTGCCCACGGGCACGCCGTTCAGGGCCACATCGATAATCGAATCCAGGGGGGCCAGGATTTGGGCATGGGCGAATTTGAGCACCAGAGATGGCGATTCCTCCAACTGCCAGCCAAGAGGCAGAAAAAAGTCGTAGGTGAAATCTTGAGGTTTGGCCCCCAGCACGATCTCGTCATCGTAGCCGAGGGAAGCCAGGGTCATGTTGGGAGGCCGAGAGGTCTCGGTTTCGTCCGGCGCGAGGCGGAGCTCGTCGATCAGAGCGAGCGAGCCCTGCACGCTCAAAAAGTGCGCCCGGCGATTCAGCGCCTGGCTGGCTTTGCTGACTCCCTCGTCATCCCGGCCGCTTATTATCAGTATGAGGCGATATTCGTTCCAGGGGGAGACTATTTCTTGCCAGACGCCCTGGCCGGGTTCGAGGTTGGAGCCATTCACCGCGAAGGGCAGTTCCAAATTGGCCAGCAGCGAGTTACTGGCCGGTGTGCCCAGGACGATCATGTGGTGGGTTTCTCGAATATCTGGGTCGAGTTCGCCAGCCAGGGTCGTGGTCAGCCGGATAGCGCCGCCAGACATTCGACCCAAACCCGCCGCCACGGTCGCCGCCGCCGACAGATCGGCGGCCGTGGGTGAATCGGGCAGGACGAGAACGGTGGGTATTTCCAGCAGGCTTGTCTCGAAAAAGGGCCACGGGTAGAAAGCCAGGTCGGTGGGGTAGGGGTTTTGCTGATAGCCAAGAGTGATGGAAGAGGCGTTGTGAATAAAGACATCTACGATAGCGCCCTGATCTTCACACGAAGCGCTGGTATCCAGCACTGCCTTGATCGAGTTGTAGCCGATGAGCAAGAGATCTTGGGGCAGGGCGATGCGCACGGTGTTCGAGAGTGTGTTGCTTTCTGTAAGAGACTGCGATGACAACAGTTGCCCATTGACGAAAACCTTGAGGACAGAGGCTTTGTCCGGGACTGCCGGCAGGTGATAAGTGATCAGATCGAGGTAATTGCCTGCGGGTAGGATTTCGAAATTGCCGGGCAGGTACAGACTATAGTAGCGAGTATCGCGGTCCCGGTTCAGATCCTTGGTATCGTAGCCAAGCTGTTCGAACGTCAGGCTCAACTGGCCGGCTGGGGCAATGGCCGCAGGCCCTTCTGTCTCGCCGGGTTCCTGGGCGTAGATCGGAACCCAACTGCTGAACAGGATCAGCCAACAAACAATCCCGGCCCTGGTGATAAATCTGTGCACGGTCTCGATCGAGTTTTTCTTTTTCATGGCAATCGCAACCTTTCTGAAGCCTACGGTTGTGCTCTCAGGTTGAATCTAAACGTGCCGTTGAACGTACCGGCGTACAAAAATTCCCCTTGCGAGTCCACTGCCAGATCAAAGATATTTCGATGAGATAGACCTTCCAGGGGTAGTCGCTGCCATTGCTGCCCGGCGTGGGTGATTTTGGCCACGCCAAAAGAGGCTCTGACCCAACGCGTGCCCGCGACGTAAAAAGTATCCGGCACGGTTGGATCAAAGACGATGGCGGAAATGTTTTTCAGCAGGTAGGCATTGGGGTTGGTGGCTGTCGCAATTTCGGGATCGAGAAATTGCTCGCTGCCCTGATGGTGTTTTTGGGCAAAAAGATCGTCCAGACCATAGTTTGTCCAACTTGCTCCTCCATCGGTGGAATAGTATACGCCACGATCGTTCGTGCCCAGCACATACACCCCGGCGTGATAGGGTGAAAGGGCAACCGCCTGGAAACTCCAGCCGGCATCCGGGGGTGTGATGTTTTGCCACGAGCCGGCGCCGCCTTTTTCCTCGGACTTGAAAACCTCGGTAAAAGTGGTCAGCACCACCTGATCCGGATCGACATCCGAGATTTCCAGGCCGGTAATGTAATGGGCTGTGACGAGCACCTCGACCCAGGTTGTGCCTCCATCGGTTGTACGGTACAGCTTGCCGGTTTGGGTCGAGAGTATTTCCTGGGCAGCCAGCAGGATATTATCATCTGTGGGATCGATGGCCAGGTGCCGAACGCCATACGGCACGCAGCTTTCCGGGTTGAGGCTGAACCCCTGCTCGAGCTGAAAGCCCACCGGCTGCCAGGTTTCTCCGGCGTCGATCGATTTGTTCACTCCGCCGAATTCGCTGCTGCCAGAGCCGCTGCCAAAGGCGCTGTAAATAACGTTCGAGCTTTGCCGCGAGATGGCAAAATCTGTGGTGCCCCCGGAGGCCAGATAGCCTGTTTCCTGGCAGGTTGGAGAGCAGCCGAGCTGGCATTTCTGGTAATTGCTATAGTAGGGGCCATTCCAGACGTAATTATCGACCGTCACAGGCCAGCCGTTTCCCACAATTCGATAAAAGCTTGCCCCCCGGTCCACTGATTTGTAAGGGCCAAAATCCGAGATGCCCTGGTACAAAATGCTGGGATTCAACGGATCGACTTTTATGGTGTTGACCTGGACGTTGCCAACACCGCGGGTGGCCGGTTCCCATTCTTCTACGCCGTCGTTTGGGTCGCCATCGGGATAGCGCCAGCCGCCCGTATTGCCGGCATACAATCGGCCATCAACCGCCTGAGCCAGGGCGAATTTGCCCTCGAATTCATACCAAAAGTGAGGTCGCCCGTCGGGCAGCACCAGCCGGGCGGGCATTGGGTGCCAGTTTTGCCCGGCATCGGTGCTTTGGTATACGCCTCCATTTTCATCCTGCGCCCCGCTAGTGGTGACATAGAGAATGTTGGCGTCAAAGCGATCGATCAGGATACTGGGAAAGCCGCGAATTTTATCTGGGTTCAGACCGTTGCTGCTCGCCACCCAATGCTGGCCGCCGTCGACAGTTTTCCAGACCGGCGGTTGGCCGGCCTGGCACCAGCGGCAGGTGACGTACAGGGTGTCTGGATCGCCGGGATGAATGGCCAGGTCTGAAGGGTGAGGCAGCGGCAGGTTGCCGGTTATATCCTCCCAGGTTGTTCCCAAATCCCGGCTGCGATAAACCTGGCCCTCGTAGACGGCGGCGAAAAGGATATGGTTATCGCCGGAAAAAGCGCGCAGAGCCGTGGTGTTTTTGTCGTGGAGGGCCAGTTGGGTGAAGGACAGTCCTTCATCGTCGGAGCGCCAGATGCCGCCGGGCGGCGGATCGGCTGGTCCACTCCAGGCCCCCACCAGAATGGTATCGGATAGCCTGTCGCCGTCCTGATCGAATCGACCAGGGTCGTCCGGGTCGTAGGGGATGAGCAGGGATGCTTGAAAGTTTTGAAAGCCCATGGCATCTGAAACAAACTCCCACACGCGGCCCGCATCGCTGCTGCGATAAATCTCGCCGGTGGCGCCACCGAGGGTCAGATCTCCGTGATCGGTGGACGCTGCGACATAGATTGTCTGGGGATTCAGCGGATCCAGTGTGACAGCGCCCAATCGATAAGTTCCCAGGTTGGAAGAGACTGAAAACCAGGCATCGCCGCCGTTTTCTGTCTTGAACAGCCCACCGTTGTCAGACGCCATGTAGACGATGTTGGGGTCGGTGGGATGGGTGGCGATGCTCTTCTGAGCGCCTCCTCCGGTTGTATCCAGCCTTTGCCATCCTGTGGCCGCGCCTTCGAGCACAAAGCTGGCCCATTTTGTTGGTACGGTATCGGGCATCAGGTTTACCGGCGCGTTCTGTTGGCAAGAGAGTAGAGCGGGCGTCAGGATCAAGACCAATAACCACAGATATTTTTTGGCGCAAAGGTTTGTTGTCGGTGTACTGTTTGCCAACGGGTTATTCATCATCCAGCAGGAATTTTTCAAAATCTGTGTCCTGTAGAGCCTGGGCAATTTGCTCATGATTCTCAATGGTATCTCGAGTCGAGTTTGGATTTATCTTGATCAGATCGATCTCAAGGGCCAAGAATTCGTCGATGTCTAAAAACTGCAGGGTCCGAATTCAAGTTTGCGAGCCCGAAGAATTCGTGGCTGGCTACAGGAACCTACGGCTTAATCTATACCCCCACTCGCTCAGTTTGAGCAGCCGGGGCGAGTGCACACAGGTGTTTCTCCCAAAGCTCACCAGCCTGCCGCCGAATTTCGCCTTGAATTTTCTGGGCCCGTAATCCCCGCCCGGTTTGCCCGCCCCACCAAAATCAAAAGTGTGGTAACCGTTGGTGGCTCCCCATTGGAGAACCTGCCATACCATCAAATCGTTGGGCAAATAGGAAGAATAGGCGCGGTCGAACCCTCGATACCAGCCATAGATGGTGCCCTTGTACAACAAAGCCACCGAGGCCGCCACATACGTGTCTTCCACCCGCCCCATCAGGAACTGGATCATCCCCGCGGGGTGCAAAATATCGAGGGCCGCTTCGAACAAGGATAGATCCGCCAGCGGCACCTGGGCATTCTGGTACGTGTGTTGAAGAAGGGCATGCCAGGTCGGCAGCAACGTGCGATCGTGGATCGTCTCGATGGCCAACAAATCACTGTTGAGGGCGCGACGAAGGCTCTTGCGGGCCGATTTGTGGATATTACTTTCCAGGGCCTCCAGCGGCAGATCGAGATCGATCAGGAAATTTTCGTGTGGCTCGTAAACGTAATGGTTATCTTGCATCGTTGCCTGAAAGTCGCTGGCATCGGCCAGATGGCGCACCTCGGTAAAAAGGGTGTGCCCAACAGCAGAACGGTTGTAGGCGTTCAAGAGCTGCCCGAGCGCCGCCTGTGCGGCCGAGCTGGAAACGCACAGGATACCACCATAGACCACCGAGCGCGAGGCCAGGCGGGCCAACGGGCCGCCCAGCACCGTCACTTTGACGGGCACCATCAGGGCCAGTATTTGTCCCTGATCATCCTGAGCCGCCCACAAAGAGACCTGGTGACCTCTGGCCCGGGCAAAGACCTGGAACATCTCGGGTGTGTGAAAGACGTTTCCGTCTGGATGCTCTGCCACGAAACGACGCCATGCTTCATCTGGCAGAGTGTTGACCACGGTTATGTTCATGATTCGCCTATCTCCCAAGGAAGCGCAACGCATAGTCCCACAAGGTCAGGGCATCGATATCGCCGGTGATAGAGAGGGCGCTTTGAGCGCCGTTGGGCCAGCGGCCCAGCCGCACCAGCGGGCTTTTCGAGTTTGCCATCTGGGCCAAAAGTGGCCGCCGATCCTGGGCCGTAAATTCGCTTTGTTCCAGGTAAAGGGCATAAGCTTGCCCCGCTTGGCCGTTTTCGGCGATATAGCCCTGCTGCCGGACGAATTCGGCCAGATCAGGGCTGGCCGCCGGGGAGAGGCCGATGCACGGGCGCACTGGCGAGCGCACGATGCAAGTGGTAGCTTGAACCAGTCGGTAGCCGTTTGCCCAGGGCGTTGACACGGCCTCCGTTTCGAGGTTTCGCACCAACACGGCGGTTCCGGCCGGCCCTTTTACCGTCACTCGATACCGGTCTTCCGCCAGCGCGGTTATTTCGGTCTCGGCCTGGCGGCGGGCCCGCCACCAATCCGAGATCTGATCCAGCCGCGCAATCCACACCGGGGGCTCGAGCTGCCGGGCCCGGGCGAGGACGGTAGTCAGCGGGACCTGGCAGGCCAAAGTGCGCTCCGGGTGCAGGCCCAGGGTGAACAACTCACCCAGTTGGTGGCTGCGGTGCAGCAAGGATACCCAGAGCGCGCTCATTCGTTCTGTGGAATCCAGAGCCAGGCGGTGCACCAGCGCCTCATCGTCGGGCAGGCTGTAAGGGATGCTAACCAGATCGTCGTGCAGGTGAGGCAGCGATGGATAGCTGGCGACAGGCAGGGCGCTATAAAAACCCAGCACGTGATTATAGGCCGGCGTCTCGTGGCCATCCACAATGTCCCAGTAAAGCCCGGGGCTGCTATCGTAAGCCAGGCCCAGGCGCCGCAAAGCGTTCAGCGTTTCGGCGTTGGCGTGCAGGTATGGGCCGCGAAACCCCCTGGCCTGGATGCCGGCCTTCTCGAAAAGTCGTTTAGCCAAAGCCATCTCGGCCATCTGCTGGGCCGGTGCGATCTGGCAATGATCGACATGCCGGTAGCCGTGAATGGCAAATTCGATGCCCCGGGCCTGGTATTTTTGAATCACCTGAGGGTTGCGGGCCAGCGCAACGGTGGTGATGGGAAAAGTGGCGTTGCACGCAAACTGTTCCAGAATGTCGGCAAATTGCCCCAGGGCTTGATCCAGTCTGGCTGGCGTGACACCGTAACTTTTAAGAATGCTCCCGGCACGTTGGGCGAGTTTGAACGCACCTTTGCCCCGGAGTGCGACAGAGATTGGATTCACCATGTTTATCCTATCAGCGCGCGATACGCAGACAAATAGATTTCCTTTTGTTGGGCCCATTGATACTGCCGGTACAACTTTTGCGAGTTCTCTACCAGCGTCTGCCGTCTTGCGGGGTTTCGATACAATTCCAGTATGCCCTGGGCCAGGCTGGCGACATCGCCGGGCTCAAAGAAACAAATGCTGTTGTCATCAAAGTAAGCCTCGACCGCCCCAAGCCGGGAAGCCAGCACAGGCAGGCCAAAGGTGAAATAATCATACATTTTGCCGGTATGTACCAGGTTTGAATAGGGCGAGGATTTCTGAGCAACGATGCCGGCATCGGCACGGGCCAGTTCTGCGATCATTTCGTCCAGAGGCACAAAGCCCAGGTATTGCACCTGCTCCTCCAGACCCATCGCGGCGATCTGGGCGGTGAAATCTTGTTGATAGCTGCCTCTGCCCAGGATGCGCAGCCGTATGCCCGGAATCTCGGCGCGCAGGCGCGCAACGGCTTCTAGCATGGTATCGTGGCCGTATCGCTCCTCGATGGCTCCGTGACAGATGAGCGTAAAGTGCTCATTTTCTTTGGCTCTGGCCGGAGTATCGCTTTTGAGGAATCGAGGCTCCGGCGCGTTCAAAATGACACTGATTTTTGAGGCAGGGCAGCCCCGGCCGACAAACCCCTGTTTCATCTGCTCGGTCACGGCAAAGACGGTATGGGCATAGCTCAGTGCCCGTTTCTGGAACCATTCCAGCCACTTGATGAGCCAGGGGGCATTGTATTTGGTGGCCCAAAGCTCTGGCGTGGGTTCGTACATGACCAGCGTCACTTTGGCCCCCAGCAGTCTGGGTATCAGGGTGGCAAATACCAGAAAATCGGGCATGTTGTTGACCTGAATCGCGGCAAAAGGGCGCTCCAGGTGAAGGCGGGTCAACTTCCAGGCTACCAGCAAACAAAAGGCCAGATAATCGTACAAATAGCGGAACAAACCGGCTTTCTTGCGGACAAGGGGAATCGTATGCAGACGAACACCATTGATGGTGGGCTCGTTTGCCTCTGATTTGCCGGGCAGGCAGATGACGTCCAGTTCATATCCGGCATTGAGCAATGTTTCTGCCTCGCGACGAACCAGGAGGTCGTAATAGTTGTGCCTGACAATGGCTATTCTTTTGGCAGTTTCTTGATTCCCCTTGGGCATGGGCATCCTCTCGATGGCGGGTGTGATAGAGCGGCTCTTTAGCTCGATTTTTTGGACAGATGTTTGGTTCTGTCACCCAGCAGAGATTTGGGGAACGAGATCAAAATCTCCAGTTGGGAGCGCCGCACATAACGAGCCAGTTCGGGCTCGATCTGTTCTTTCCTGGCCAGCCAGCTTGATACATAGCCCCAGGCCATAGCCAGGCTGCCGGTCACGTATGGCGGAGTGACCATTCGGCGTGCCACTCGGGCCAGCATATAGGCGGGGTGATAGCCCATGAAATATGCCCCACGACCCTGCTCAATGCGGCTCTTGAGCAGGCCGGTGGCCTCACCTTCTGCCCGGTGGTGAAGCACTTGAAGGCGCCGAAAGGTCTCGGTGTGCCAGCCCAACATGCGGGCCTTCCAATCATCGATGCCATCCCATCCGTAACTGCGGGGGATGCCGCCGATGGCTTCAAAGCACTCGCGCCGGTAGAGTTTGGTGGGCCCCTGGGTACAGTCGTGCAGAGGGGTTCCTGCCGTCCATGCCTGGCCGTCAAAGACATAGGTCTGGCCGCTGGCGATGCCCAATCGGGGATTTGCGGCAAACTGTTGCAGCAACTCTTGAAAATAATCGGGCCCGAAGGAAAGATCACCATCCAGTTTGACCACAATGTCGAAATCGGTGTGGGTGATCTGCTCAAAGCCAGCGTAAAAAGCTTCCACCACGCCGGGTCCGCGCTGCCGGAAACCCCGGTCCTGGCGGTGGATCAACCGTAGCCAATCGAACCGCTCGGCAAAGGGAGCGACGATCGATTCCGTGCCGTCGCTTGAACCATCGTTGACGATGATCCACTCGGCCGGTTTGACCGTTTGTTCTGTGACCGAGCGCAAAGTTTTTTCGATAAAGGCGGCCTCGTTACGAACAGGCGAGATGATGACGTATGTCAGGGGGGGGATGGGCCCGGTTTCGGTGTGTTCTTGGACCATGTTTTTCTCCTTGTGGTGCGGCGGCGTGCTCACAGTTTTTTCTTGTTTGACGCGATATGGGCCGACTGTTGGAAAAATTCTCCGAGTTGGCGCACACCTTTGTGCAGGCTGAAATCGGCTTCTACGATAGCCCGTCCGCGGCGGCCCATTTCGGCGCGAGCCTGCCTGCTCTGGCTGTAAAACGTTTGCAGGGCCTCGGCCAGGGCTGGCGCATCTCGGGGAGGAACCAGCAGACCCGCGCCGGGGCGCACCAGTTCATCGATGCCGACGATCTGGCACGAAACCACAGGAACTTGCATGGCCATGGCCTCGGCCAGAGCCACCGGCATGCCGTCGCGATCACCATCCTGGGCGATCACGCAGGCCAGGGCGAAAACATCGCACCAGACCAGGTTGTCCAGGACGGCGCTTTGGGGCTGGGGGCCCAGCAGCCTGACCCGATCCTGCAAGCCGTAGCGGGCGATGCGGGTTTCCAGTTCCGATTCGAGTGGGCCATCGCCAATGATGCGACATTCGAAATCGAGCCCTTTTTCCCGGAGTAGATGGCAGGCT
The DNA here is from genome assembly GCA_049324835.1 of Chloroflexota bacterium. Classification (GTDB taxonomy): domain Bacteria; phylum Chloroflexota; class Anaerolineae; order CAYNKW01; family CAYNKW01; genus JBMOMT01. The sequence continues at coordinate 73,006 of JBMOMT010000043.1, forward strand.
TCTACGAGATAGGCATGTCCCTTTTTCTCCACCAGCCGCCCCACCGAGAGAATGCGCAAGGCCCCTGCCTGGCTGGAATCTGCCCGGGCCGCCGGCGGGTAAAAGTGGCCCAGATCGACCCAGGGATGCAGCACGTGGATTTGTGCCGGGTTCAGGCCGGGGCACTGTTCGAGTAGATAGGATTTGTTAAACTCGGAAACGGTCACGGCAAAGCGGGCCCGGCCCAGCTTTTCACAGAGCAGCAGATTATCGCGGTAAATGTCGTTGGCGTGGGCGGTGACGCTATACGGCCGCTCGAGCAGGCAGCCGGCGATCCGGGCCACTGTGGCCGCCCTATCGACAAAGTGGGCGTGCAGGTGCGCCGGCTGCGACCGGCGCAGCAGGAAAGCGGCATAAACACCCTCGCCAAAATGAAGCCAAGTTTTCAGCCAGGCTTTCAGGCTGGGGTGAGGGCGGGTCAGCAGGCGGAGCAAGATGCCGAAAAACCGACGCGGCCGCAGCAGGGTGAAATAGAGATGCGCCAGGAGCAGGTGGGCTCCGCTGACCGGCAACAGGCTGAGCACGCTCTCCTGGAGCGCTTGCTGCTCCTGGGAAAGCACCATTTCAGGCGGCGGGCGGCGGATGGTAATGATCTGGATTTCCATTCCCAATTCCCGCAGGATGCGAATCTCCCGATCGATAAAGGTGGTGGTCAGCGATGGGTAGGTGCCGATGATGTAGGCCAGTGACAAGGTCTCTTTCATGGCTTGCCTCGAAGGGTAGGCTCGGCCTGCAGGTATTGGATGGCGTATTCGCTGGCCGTGACGGGCACGATGCCGGGAAAAGAGAGCATGAAGGAAAATAGCTCGCGCGTGTTCGCCAGCAATTCTTGTCCGTCCGTTCGATAGAGCAGCTTGCGAATTCGAAAGCCGTGCGTTCGAATAAAAGAGGGCGACAGAAAACGGCGGTTGAGGTAAGGAATGCCGCGCTGTTTTTTCTGGGCCTGGTTGGGTTTTTTGCGCTGACGAAACTCGACCGGATGCGCCAGGTAGACGATGGGCTTGCCGGTAAGCCGGGATTCGGCATACAGCAGCCTGAAAAGCCCTTTCATGACCACCGGCCCCAGCGCGTTGAGCACGGCCGAGATAAAGGGCAGCCCTGCCGCCGAAACCGGCACTTCCCAGATGGGCAGATCGCCCGGCTTGAAAGCATTTTCCCGGTGGGGGTGGTAGGCGCGCCGTGGCGCGCGGAGCCAGTTCACATTGATGAGATTGGAACTGATCAGGTCCATCCGCTGCGAGCACACAGAGCTATCGGTCCAGTAGCCATATTCCCCCAGCCTTTTCAGGGTGTGGGCCGAGGTTTTGACCCGCGGGCTGCGAAAGGCGCGCAAGGTGGCGCCGGCAAAGGTCGATAGTTTCTCCGTAGCCTGAGCGATATAGGCGTCCTGCAGGTCCGGCGACATACGATCGTAATCTTCTTCATCTCCGTGGGTCAGGCCGTGGCAGCCGATTTCGTGGCCTTGTGATTGCAGCGTTTTCATTCTTTCCGGGTAGAGATGGGCGCCGGCGGCAGTAAAGTAAAAAGTGGCCCGGATGCCCAACGAGTGGCACAGGCTCACGGCCGTATCCAGACCGTGATGCCTGACCTCAAGAGGAAGCCAAAAGTCCGGGTCCACATCCCAGGTGATAAGCAAGGGTACTCGGTGTTGCTGCATTCACAGTCTCCTACTCCACATATCCGTAACCATCAACGAGCTTTTCGTTCATTTCCTGCTTCATTTCCAAGGACACGTTTTCGCTTTGTGTATACTCTTGACCAAAACACGGCAAGTGTTTCATCTGTTCCCGGTGTTTTACCAGGAAATCCTCCAACGAACCCAGCACCCGGACGGGATTGCCGGCGGCGACGACATTTTCCGGGACGTCCTGGTGAACCACGCTGCCCGCTCCAATGATGGCGTTTGCCCCGATAGTCACGCCGGGCAGGACAATACACCCTGCACCCAGAAAAACATTATCGCCGATCTTGACTTTGCCAACACGGGTGTATCCCAGGTGCTTTTTGGTGCTGGCATCATGGGCCAGGATATGAACGCGGGGCGCCAGGGTCACATTGTTGCCGATCTCGATGTGCCAGCAATGGCTGGGATCTATAATGACGCCGGTTTGGATGTTGCAATTACTACCCAGTCTTAGGCCTCTTTTGATCAGAGCTCTCAGGGTTGGTTCTCCGGCTAACGTGATATCGCCTCGGACGCGCAGCCATAGCCGTTCAATTCTTGAAGGAAACTTCATGCTGGCTCCTAATCGGGGTAGGTCAAGACCTGATTCCAAGTGGTACTTTAGTCCGCCCCGGTACGCTACTCCCATTGACTTGTAGGCTCATAAATGTTACCCTGTAAACGTTATAAATGGTTAGAAAATCGTTAGAAAGTTGACCATAAACTGGCATTGGAAGGGGCAAAGGTCTATGAAAAAACTGGCTGTTAGCGCTCTCCTGATCGCGATACCGTTTTTCACCCTCGTTTCTTCCTTTTCCTCGGCGGCCCCACTGCTGGTTCCGAGCGAAAACACGCTGTCTCGAGATGAGCAATCTGATGCGGATCATAGGGCGCTGAAGCCTGCCCAGGCTGAACCAGGCTCTCACCGGGTCTATTTGCCTTTGCTTTCCAAGAATTTTCTCTCCTGCGATCACGTCATCGAGACATGGCTTTCAACAGCCGATGGCCGCACCAACTATGCTGCCGTCCAGGCTGGCGATACTGTCTGTATCGCTGCTGGCACGCGCGGAGATCTGAAACTGCAAAACTTTGAAGGCACGGCCGAAAACCCAATTGTTTTTGTGAACGCGGGTGGGCCGGTTATCATTGCTTCAGATACCTCCCACGGCATCTTGTTCCAAAATAGCCGTCACTTTCGCCTGACCGGCACGGGTATTCATGACATTGAATACGGCATTCGAATCGTCAGCTCGACCAACGTTGGCGTCCAGGCGGCGTACAAAAGCAGCGATTTCGAGATCGATCACATCGAGGTCAGTGGCGCCAGTGGCGCCGGAATCATGGCAAAAACCAAAGCCGTATGCTCGGACGGCTCCACCAATGATTATGACTATGATTTCGATGGCATCATACGGGGCGATCTGGATGATGTGGTGAACCGCAGCAATTTCACCACGAGAAATTTGCGCGTTCACGACAATTACATTCACTCTGTTGGCGCTGAGGGTTTCTATATTGGCAGCTCTCATTATGGTGGTAAAGAAGCCAGTTGCAGCGGCAATGTCGAGATGCTTTATCCTCCTGTCTTGCAAAGTGTGAGTATCTTTGATAATAGAATAATAGATGCGGGCTGGGACGGCATTCAGGTTGGCTCGGCCATCCAAGATTGCAACATTCATCACAACGATATCCTGCGAGACAGCCGGGCCAACGAACTTTACCAACAGAGCGGCATCATGAACAACCCCGGCAGCGTGTGCAACATTTACAGCAACCATATCCAGGATGGTGGTGGTCCGGGCATCTTTGTCCAGGGCAACGGCGGCAACATCATCTATAATAACGTCATTGTCAACGCCGGGCAGAACGAGCCTCTGGATAGCCGCACTGGCAATGGCATCACTGTCTATACGGGCAGCAACACGGGAAACAATATTTACGTTTTGAACAATACGATTGTCGCCCCCAGGAATCTGGGTATCAAGTTCAAGAACGCCCAGGGCGACGAGAATCGGGTTCAAAACAATATCATCATCGCGCCGGGGAGTTACGATTCTTACGGCGATGCGGCCTACATCCAGACCGAGGAGCGCATCAGCGTGGAAATTTCTCACAACTATACCAGCCAGAGCTCAGAAGGGATGGGGTTTGCCGAGCCCGACTCTGGCAATTTCGCCCTGATCGCAGATTCCCCAGCAGTCGATGTCGGCATCAATTGGGATCTCGGTGTGGGTACGGCAGATAAAGCCGGCACGGCCCGGCCGCAAGGCAGAAGCTATGATGCCGGCGCCTACGAGTGTATACTCTACTAAAAGCACTCGATGCTCGATTGAAGCCAGATTCAATTGTAAAGGTTCACGGGAGCCGCTCTCGTTCAGGGAGTGGCTCTTTATGTTGTGGGGGAACCCCGTTCAAGAGCCGGGAATACAGGGCCTGGTGATCTCGGGCCTGCTTTTCTGCACTGAAACGTTCGATAACCAGCCGCCTGGCTGCGGCCCCCATTGCTTGGGCCTGCCTGGGATCGTACAAAAGCTGCTCGATGGCTTGCGCCAGTTGCTGGCTATCTCCGGGCGTTATCAGCAGGCCTGTTTGGCCGGGGATAATGGCCTTTTCGGTGCCCGATACTCTGGAGGCTACAATGGGCAGGCCGGTCACCATGGCCTCCAGCAATGCCATCGACAGCCCTTCCCACAGCGAGGGGAGAGCAAAAAAATCGCTGGCAGCCAGCCATTGGGCGACATTGCTGCGGTTGCCCAGAAAATGGACGTGTGAATCGAGATCCAATGCTTTCACCTGGAATTGCAGGTCTTGTTTCAGCGGGCCATCGCCTAGAAAAATTGCCTGTACATCTGGGTGTTGGGGCACGATGGACGCCAGAGCTTTTATCATGTGGCGGTGGCCCTTGACCTCTTTGAGTGCTCCCACCATGATGATCAGACGGGCTTTTTGCGCCAGGCCCAACTGTTGGCGAATGAGGGTTTTGTCCTCTGGCCGGCCATATCTTGAGACGTCCACCCCGTTGGGCATGACCAGGATTTTGTCTTGAATGGGGCCGATGGTTTTTATCATGGAGGTTTTTACCTCGTCAGATACGGCAATCAGACCATCGACCAGGCGGGCGGTCGTTCGATACAACAAGTGGTGAAGGAAATTCTTGGTTCCAAGTAGCCATTTGAACCGGGGCAGGTGATCCGGCGTCAGTACGAAATTGGCGCTGTGAAAAGTCCAGAGCACCGCCCGGGCTCGGGTTGTGTAGCGCAGGAGCAGGATCAAGAAATCGAGACTTCGCAGTAAATGGGTTTGGATGACATCACTATCGTGTTTTTCAACGAGTCTCGCCAGCTCTCGCCAGATGCGAATCATATCCGCGATAAAGAGGGGAAAGACCAGCACACTGTGACGGCGCGAGGGGAGTATCTCTACCTGGATGCCATGTTTCTCGATGTCCTCACGCAGCGGGCCATCGCAAAAGGTGCAGACCACCACCCGGCAGCCAAGCCGGCTCAGATTCGCGGCCAGCGTCCGCACAACTTCCTGCGCCCCTCCAATATCCAGATCGGAAATGATTTGCATGACGCCGATTTCAGCTCTCTGCATTTGGGCCTAGCTCTTTTCTGCTCCAACCATTGCCTGATGTGCGGGCAAGGAGGCGGGCCGGCGCTCCGAACGGCGAAGCAAATACTCGTGGCTGCCCACCACGGCTCCAGCGATGGCAAAAGGCAACATTCTGACTATGAGTTGAGTCTGCACCTGGGTATATGAGCCCAGGACAAAAGAAAGGATCACTGCCCAGTAAACGGCGATGGTCTCCGACTTGATGAACCCGGGCCAATCTGGCGCCCGCGCGCGGAAGAATAGACGCAGGCTCTTTAGCAGCGGGATCAACAAAAACAGGAAATAGGGCGCAAAGCCCAGCAGCCCACTGCCCACGAGGATATCGAGAAAATCATTCTCGATGGCTTGAAAGTCCCAACGAAAGCCATCGCTGCGAAAATTCCCGGATTCGCTTTCATAACGACCAAACCCCCAGCCCTGAATGGGTTTGGCCTGCCACATGTTCCATCCGGCCTCCCAGCGGGCACTGCGCCCGTTAAAGTCCTCTGTTTTCTCGTTGACCCGCTCCTGTACCACCGCGCTCTCGTTGACCTGATCCCAGGTGGCCCAGAGCACAGCGGCAGCTACAAAAACAATGACCAGATACACTCGGCGGAACTGTGGGTAAGAGAAGGCCAGGATCGACAGGCTGATGATCAGCGCATACCACGACGTGCGGTTGTAGGTGAGAAACATGCCAAATGCCTGCACGAGTAGCATGGCCACGTGCATGAATCTGTGGGAAAACTTTTTGCTCTCGAAAAACAGGTAGAATGAGACAGGGATAGAAGTGACCAGAACCCGCCCAAAATTGCCGGAACGGCCCAAGAGACCTCGGAGCAAGTGCAGGCTTGCGCTGTAAACGGTGTATGTTTTATCTTCTCTGCCCTTGGCCAGGAACAGGATATTTCCCGTGGCCTGTTCGTACATGGCGTACAGGGCCACCACAAAACCAAAGAAGGCGATCACCCAAAACAGCTTGTGTAGATCGTTTTTGTCTCGTACCAGGTTTTTGGTGAAAAAATAGAGACCCAGGGGAATAAGATACTCGGTAAGGGCCGACTGGAGCACGTCTCGAGGGTCTGTGGAGCGCGGTGCGGCCAGGGCGATACCGAAAAAGGCCATGACGATACAGGCTTCGACCAGACCTGGTCGGGAAAAACGGTGTTGGCCGGTAGCTGCTCGGGCGAGCATAAAGATGGCCAAAAAGGCGGCAATGAACCGGCTGAATTCCAGATCGGGGATGCCGGCCCCCATGGGGATGTTGATCCAGGTTTCGAGAAAAGCCGTGAAAAACAGCCAGACCATCACGCCATGCAAAGGATCGTTGACAATGATGACCAGCACCACGAACAGGACGGCAATGGACACAAATAACTCGCTCGTTTCGGGCGTGTTCATGAGGAAACCCAGCAGAACACCCAGGCCGATCACGAGGATGGCGATGGGGATAAAGCGGAATTTCCAAAGGAGATCCAGTACAGGTCTGGCAATAGATTTCAGCACGTGTTCGGCTTGTGTCATTATGGATTCCCCTTGAGGCCGGCTACCAGTTGCCGCGGCTGCTGCCCGGCAAAGAGGCACATCTGGAACTGAATCTCGGGCCTTCCGATATGGGCGGTCTCGAGTGGCTTCTCCAGGTAGTACAGGTGCAATCGCTCGACCAGCGAACGGGCCATGACCCATTGAAAAACTGTGCCGGCCAAATCGATATCTGCCTGGGATAACCGACCTGTTTCACAGTAGCCGGCTTGCAAAGCCAAGACCCGCCCGGGGTTCAGGCGGCTGCCATTCCAGGCGAACCAGAATGTGGCGAGCATGATATCGTAAATCTTGAGCTCAAGCCGGGACTCGTTAAAATCCAGTATCAGCGGCGGCCTGCCCGGACAAAAGAGTACGTTCCAGGGGGCATAATCGCCGTGGATGACCACTTTGGAAAGATCGGTGCGAGCCTCCACCATCTCTTCCAGTTCCAGCATCTGGGCCAGCGCATCGATTCGCGCCCGGGTAAAATCGTCAATGGGCCGGGTGAACGTTGGCTTCTGTAGCAGTGGCCGGATCTCGTGCAGTGTTTCGCGGAACCAATCACCCTGGCGCCAGCGTTCCTTCCCTCCGGGACGATAACCGTTCCACTTGAAACCGGTCGGCGTCAGATCGTTTGTTGCCTGGTGATACCCGGCCAGAGCGCGCCCGCAGCAGGCGATGACTTTTCGCCGGGTTGAGGGCCACCAATAGAAATCGCTCGGGCTGTAGCCCGTTATGAATTCATACACACTGTAAAGCATTCCATCGATCTCGGCCCAGGCCAGGCCTTGTTGATTCAAGACCATGCGCGGCGCGGGAAATGCCTTGCGCCGAAGGTGCTCCAGAATCTGCTGCTCATAGGCCACCGCCTCTTTCGACAGGTTTTGCCGCCGCACGACATAGCTGCTCGTTGAGGCGGCAAGGATAAAGTTCAGGCTGTTGCTGCGAGGCGCTCGATGGCAGGCCTGGATTTCCCCGAGCCGATACAGCTTGGCCACGCGTTCCAGCACCCGATATTGTGCCGCGTCTGCCTTTTGGGGGCGCAACAGCCTGGAGCGCAGGTAGGAGGGTTTGGGAACACGCATCATGATTGCCCCGAGTTTTCTAACCCGAGTTTCCCGAGGTCACTGCCATTTGAGGTCGTTCAGAGAACCTGTGCAGCCCCCGAAAAACCCCCGATATTTCCAGATATTCCAGCAGGAAAGCCAGGAGCACGCCTACCAGCAGGCTCACGATTGCCCCCAGCGCAATGAGCTTGCCACTGATGACGCTCACCGGGTTCAGAGGGGGCAGGGCCGGGGTAATGATCTGAATGAACCCTACCTTGAGGATCTGGTTCTCCTTGATTCGCGACTCGCTCCACCTGTCTACCAAAAAATCATAGGATGTGCGCGCGCGCTCGACGCGATCGTACAGCGTGTTGTACTCGGTGGAAAGCCCGATCATGTTTTGCAGTTCGGTCTCGCGCTCTAACAAGATCGTCTCTAGCGTCTGGACCTTGGCCGTATCCCCTTCTGACTGGGCCAGATCGCGTTGGAGGCTGAGTTGGCGGATCAAACTGTCGAGGTTATCCACGGCTCCGCCCAGTGTTTTGAGTTTGTTGGCGATCTGGAATTGCGTGAGTTCGGCTTCGGCGGCTTCGCGTTCGGCGCGGATGATTTCCAATTCTTGCTCAATAAACTGCCGCGTGTTGGTCGTCGATTGGGCGCTCAACTCGCCATATCGCTGCAGGCCCACCTCTACCAGCGTATTGGCCAGCAATGCGGCAGTATCGGGGTCCGAGTTGCGCACGCGTATGCGCAAAAGCTGCAGGCTCGCCGGCAGATCCACGGTAATCTGATCGCGCAGGTCCCCTCCGCGCATGTGGATGTCGGGAAGGGTTTCCAAAGCGCGGTAGACGATGTCGCCTTCCAGTACTAGTTCACTGAAACTGGTGCGGGTCAGAGCGATTTCGTCGTTCACGGCCTGCTTGCCATATTGGCTGTAGAGAGGGTCTTCTTCCGGCGGGGGGGCGCTGATTTGCAGTGTGACGACGGCCTCGTATTGGGTTTCGGTCAGGATGGCCAGGGCAACCATAGTGGCTACCGTAGCCACAAAGAGCAGGGCCACCAGCCACCACCACTTTTTGACAATTCTTACGTATTGCATAACTTCTTGGGTTTGCATGGATCAAATCCTCACTTTTGACGGTTTTTTCCAGAGCCTTCATCCAGCAGAGTCTGGATGAGGTCTGAAATTCGCTCTGTTCTGGCTTGCCAGGTATGCTGGGAGGCCAGATTCCGCCGGGCCTGGTATCTCTCTGGCGCGGTATTGGCCAGGGCGTCTCGCACGGCCTGGGCAAAGTGCGCCGGAGTTTCCGCCAGGTGGATATGCGATTGGAACTCGCGGGCAGCCGGAATGTCCATCGAGGCGATGGGCAAGCCTGCTGCCAGGTAATCGTATAGCTTGAGCGGGCTGATGGTTTCAGCGTGATAGTCCTGAAGATAGGGCATCAGCCCTACTTGAAACCCCTTGACATAGTGGGGAACCTGGCTCACTCCCACCGAACCCAGATAATAGACGTTGGGCATGGCCTGAAGCGCCTGCCAGGTTTGGGCCTGTGCGTTGACGTTTGTAGGGCCCAAAAAGACCAACGACCAGGCAGGGTTTTCTTGAGCCAGGTTTTTTAGTATGCTCAGATCAAGCTTGTCGCCGACGAGGCCGAGGTAGCCCAGCCGCGGCGGCGGAATGGTTTCCAATTCGGAGGGCAGGTCCGGCACCGCCAGGGCCTCGCTGTATGCCTGATAGTTTACACCGTTGGGCACGATAAAAGTATGGCTATTGTACGCGTGTTTCGCTTCGTACAGCTTTTCCGAGACGACAATCACGGCGTTGACCTGGGCCAGCATCTCTTTTTCCCATTCTGCTTCCCGGCTGCGCCTGGCTTCCGACTTGCCTTGATAGGAGCTGTATTCGTCTATGACGTGATACAGGCGCAAACGAGCCTGCGAGAATCTGGGCACCATTTCGATCCATTTGGGATGGTAGAACCAGACGATGGGCTGCGAGATGCCAAGCTCTCGAATGGCCCTTTGCAGGTAAAGCCATCTGACCTTTTGTGTGAGTTGTTTCAGGGGAAAACGCCCGCTCACAGGCGCCCACACCGGATGCCGGAACACGAACAGATTATCGCCAATATGGCGGGTGCAGGGCCGCTGCAGATCGGCTCTTCCCAGTTCTCCCTGTCGGAATTGAGCCAGGGTCGGCCGGATATGACGCTCTTTTTCTACGAACAGTACCCTGTTATATTGGGCCAGGATCGACAAGAGCTGCTGCCTGTTGCGCCAGACGCCATCCCAGTTATCGCCAAAATAGATCATGTCGTGGCCTGTGAGCATCCTTTGGTTCCCCCCAGAAAGAGACGTCATCAGGCAAAAAGAGCCTCATAGAGTTCATAGAACTCGCGGATATGACGCTCGGCGGTGAGATCGGCGATCGCCCTCTGCTGGCCGGCCCGGGCGATATTTCGGGCCCGATCTCGGTCGCGATGGTAGAAAAGGATAGCATCGGCCATGGCCTGCGGGTCGCCTGGGCGAGTCAGCAGGCCGGTCACCTGATCCTGGATCATTTCTGGCATGCCACCGGCCCGGGCTGCGATGACCGGGCTACCGGACATCATCCCTTCGATGACGGCCGTGGCAAAGGGCTCTGGCTCGGTCGAGCTGTGAACGAGCACATCCACAGCCGCCAGAACCTCTGGAATATCGCTGCGAAAGCCGGCAAAGTGGATGTTTTCGGCCAGACCCAGGGATTGGACGAGATGCAACAGGTGCTGGTAAAAGGGCGAAGGCTCTCCGTTTGGCCCTTCTTCGCCTCTGTCTGGTTCGCCGACCAAAAGCCCCCGGACGTTCGGAATTTCTTTTTTGACCTCGGCGATAGCCTTGATGAAAACATCCTGGCCTTTCCAGCCTACCAATCGACCCACGTTGCCCACGACGAAATCTTGAGCCGTCCAGCCGAATTCTTGCCTCAATTGGTCGCCGTCACAAGATCGAACCCATTTTTCAACCTCTACCACGCCGGGGTAAATGGTCAGCGTGCCCTCGGGGTTGACCAGGCCGTTGGTGGTGCAGTGTGCGCCGATGGCGTTGGAGCAAAAGACAAACTGGCTGACCAGCCGCGCGATCTGCCGATCGACTGCCTGGAATTCGTTGAACCCCTGCACATAACACAGCGTGGGCACCCCGGCCAGTTTGGCCGCCAGAATAATCTCGCGGCCGGGGCCCACGGACGCACCGTTGATCTGGACCAGGTCGATTTTACGGTCTTTGAGCAGCCGAGCCAATCGTAATATCTGCGGCAGGCAATAGCTCAGCCGAATATAGCTTCCCAGAGCGTGATACAGAGCCTTGGCCCGGCCGCCGTCCTTTTTGATGTTCTTTATGACCCGGCTCCTGGTCACCCCGGCGATAGCGCCCGGGTGCTGTTTTGAGCAGGGTTTTTCAAAAACCAGGGTCTCGATTCCTGCGGCCTGGAACCTCTCGCGATAGGGGTTGGGCCAGTAAAACAATACCAGCGGTTCGTACCGATCTCGATCCAGGTTGGTGACGACAGGGTACAGGACATTGATGATCGATCCTCCAATGCCTGAGGTGAGTTCAAAGTATAGAATACGCTTCTTGCTGGTACTGCTCTGGATCATTATCTTTCCTTCACAGCGGAGCGTGTCCCTAGTCGGTGTTAGTATACCTTGAAAAAGTTAGAAACTGTTAGGAAAAGCGTTAGAAAAGTGTTAGAAAAACAGGCACTGGAACAGTGCCCGTCTCTTTGTGATGTTTTTCGCTCGACTCGGGAGCGCCGGGTTCGGATGGTGAGCTGCGGTTAGCCTTTTTTGATGATGGCCGGTAGATAGATCCTGAAAGGAATCACGGTGGCGGTGGCCGTATCGCTGCCCGAGACCTCGTTGTGTAAAGGATCCAGACCTGTAGCAATAGCCGTAAGGGTGAGGGTCTGGGTGGGCGCAAGATCGCGCTGGCAGCTCGTGACTGCCCCAGCCTGCAGGGTGATATTCTGGCAGACGATGACATCATCGCTGCCATTGCCTGGCGTGCCGTTGTCATCGGCAATCGTAATGCCGGCAAGTGAGGTATCGCCGGTGTTGGTCAGGTGATAGGTGAACGTCACCATTTCTGCTTTGTGGACGACCCCAGGCTCAGCCGCCACGCTCAGGCTCAGCGCCGGGTACAGGGTCTCTACCGTGGTGGTTCCACTGACCATCTCGACGAGGGCTGTGATGCCGACCTGTGGCGCGCCAGGATTCAGAGTCAACGTGGTGACGGCCTGGCCGCTGGCGAGGGTTGTGGTCAAGGTCGAAGCGGCGTTGGGAAAGGTTCCGGCGGTGGCGGCAAAGACGATGGTCGTGCCATCGGGGGCAGGGTTGCCGAGCTGGTCCTGAACCACGGCGGTGATGGTCGAGGTGGCGGTGTCATAGCCTACCACCACGGTCGGGTAGCTCGAAACCTCCACCTGGATGGCCGAGATGGTCAGGGAAAACTCGCCCCCGCTGGCAAAGGTGGCGGTGAGATAGCCCGAAGTGTAGGTTTCCAGGTGATTGTTGCCCCCCCCCATGATCAGGTAGGTTGTCGCCGGCAGACCCATGCCGGGCCGTTCTATCACCCAGCCGGCAATGGGGGCGGCGCCCAGGTTGAAACCCAGATTCAGTGGCTGGGTGTCCGAGATGGTGGCCGTTACGGTGGTATCGGTCAGGTTGTATGCGGCTGTCACTTGTGCCCAATGATCGCCGCCGCTCTGGGCGAAATTCAGCCAGAAATAGGCCTTGGATTCATCGGTGCGGATGGCCAGGGAAACGGGAGGGGAAGGGGCCAGGGTAAAGCCGTTCAGAAAATCGAACACATCGGCCGGGACGGGGTTGTAGCAGTGCTCGAAATCTCCCTCATAATCTGGCGGGCAATCGAGCTCGCCGGACGGGATTTCGATCAAGGTTACGGCGGTGGGTGGGTTCCAGTTGTCGTTGATGGCGCTCTGCCAATCGCGGGAGTGATAAATAGGCACCAGTTGATCGTCCACATCGTGCCACATTTTGACGGGCATCAGCCGGCTGTTCTGGGGCAATGACATCGGCGAACGTCGCTGGTATTCCAGGGGAACCTCGGAGGGCGTGCCGCCGGTTTCCTCCCGGAGGCGGTCGAGGTTGTTGTACGGGTTGCCCAAACCGGTCAGGTCGCCGTACCAGTCGGCCAGGTCGGTGAGGGGTTTCCAGGGAACGGCGGCGGCAAAGACGTCGGGATATTTGCCCGTCATCATGGCCGTGGTCTGCCCGCCCATCGATCCGCCGACAATATAGATGCGCGAGCGGTCGACCTCGAAATTGGTCATCATGAAATCCAGTGTGTCAATGATATCGTGTTGGGCGCCAACCCAGGCCAGAGCATACCGTCCATGATTGGTGGTGTAGCTGCCGTGCATATCCGGCGCGGCCAGCAGCCAGCCACGATCGTCGGCTTCGGGGGCAAAAAAATCTCTCACCCACTCGCCCGTGCCGCCCATGCCGTGTATGGCGATGAGTAATGGCAGTGGGGTCTCGCCGGTATAGCTGGCCGGGATCTGGTACCACACCATTTGTGAAATATCATTCCCGAGAGCCTGTTCGTAGGAACTGGTCAGCACGACCGTGCCCGAAATCGTTTCCTGCACGCCGACCTCCAGGGCGGATGGTGGAGTGGGTGTGATTTCCAAAGAGGCGACAGGCGGGCCGCTCAGAATGCCATGAATTTCCAAATGCACATTGGCCGCTGTCCAGCCGTCGTTGGGGTCGGCATCGTTGGTGAGGGTGATGGTGTTCTCGCCTTTGTTCAGGATTTCGGCAGGGATGGTGATGCTGTCGGTGGTGTACCAATACTGGCCTGCATCACCGACCTGGCAGGCCTGCCCCTGAGGCCGGACAGGCGCACTGCCCACCCGCTGGCCGTTGATATAGATGCTGTGCCCACCCTCCGAGCCGGTGACGGCCATCTGGAGGTAGGCTTTTTCGATGGCGCCTTCCCATTCCAGGCGCACCGTTGCCGGGGCGCTGCCGTCAGGGCCGGCGGGTATGGTCATGCATTTGGCTGCTGTCGATACCAGCGCCACCCGCCGGCCGCCGGCCGCGGATATCGCCGCTGGCGGTTTGGCCAAAGTCACCAGGGTGAAAAGGGTCAATGTCATGATCAGAGCCAGCCCCAATGCCAGCCAGATTTTGCCTTTTTCGGGATGAATCTTGTTCATGTTGCGGTATCTCTTTCTAGCAATTGGTGGTACAACTGGACCAGTCGATCGTTCAAGTTGTGGATGTCGTAATGTTTTTCCACAAAGTCTCGGCCGGCCCGGCCCAACCTGGTCCATTCCTGCGGGTGCTCGATCAAAAAGCTCAGCCTTTCTGCCAGGGCATCAACGTCTCGTTCCGGCACGAGAAAGCCGGATAGTCCATCTTGAATCAGCTCGGGAATGCCGCTGTGCCAGGTGCTGAGCACGGGCAATCCCTGGGCCAGGGCCTCCATCAGCACCACCGGTATGCCTTCCTGATCGCCATCCTGGCTGGTCACGCTGGGGGCCAGCAGGATATCGGCTTTTTGCATCAGCGTGATGATGTCCTGTTGCTGCTGCCAGCCCAAAAGCCGGATCTGCCGGCTCAGGCCGAGAGATTCGATCCGGTTAGCGAGCTGGTTTCGGAGCGGCCCATCGCCGGCTATTTTGTATTCGATTTGGGGGTGTTTTTTCAACACCTGGGCTACAGCCTGGATGGCGTATTCCATGCCCTTTTTTTCCACGAGGCGCGCCACCGAAAACAAGTGCACCTGGCCATCGCTTCGCGGCTGGCGCGGCTGAAATTGAAAGCGGTGGGTATCGATGCCCATCCTGTGCACGGCGATTTTTCGTTCAGGGCAGCCCAATTCGATCAGGGCATCTCGCCACCTGTCGCTGATGGGCAGGAACCGGTCGCCCACCTCAAAAAGGTGGGCGTATTCACCCCGTCCTTTGGTCCGGAGGCGCCTGGTGATGTCATAGCCGTGAAATGTGGTGACGATTTTGCCGGTAATGGCGCCGATGTCTTTGAGCCGGGCAGCCAGATTGCCGTTGGGCCCGAAATGACAGTGCACGATATCGTATTGGCCAACCCGATCTAAAAGGGTGAGGGTTTCGGACACGGCCTGAAAAGAGATGGCGGTATCGCCGTATTTCAAGACATTGAGCGATCTGAGCAGCGGCAGGGGGCGGCGGCCCAGGTGGGTGATGACGAGGCCCAGTGCCTTGATGGGGCGCAAGAGTTTGATGGCCGGTATGGTTTTCGGATCAACCTTGTAATAAACGGTGCGGGCCAGCAGATCGTATCTGCCCACATCGGTGTGTATGGTCGGCTCGCCGGTGGGTTTTTTGGCATAGATGCCAACCTCGTGCCCGCGATCCAGCAGGCCGGTGATCTGGCTCAGGATAAAGGTCTGCGAAAGACTTGGAAATTCATTGACAAAAAAGGCGATTCTCATGTTCGAACGATGGCTCCGGGTTTACCTGCGCTTTTCGTTCAGATCGAACTTTTCCATGACCTTTAGAACAGGAGGGGGCAGGTGTTTGAAATCGAACTTTTCGAAAACGATCCAGTAGGTTTTCCAGCGCTCCAGCGGCGCTTTGACCGCCTGGGCGCGGCTGTAGCTCAAACGGGCAAAGAAACGAGAGCCCTCTACTCTGAGTCGCTCCGCGCCTTCAGGCGCCAGTTGGCCCATCAAATCCAACAGGTCGAGGAAATCGTCGCACCAATCGCCGACCTTGACGGCGAACGTTCTTTCATCGGGGTGTTTGCGGAAACTGGCCTTGATCTCGGGCACATCGACCCGGCCGTATTGAGCGGCCAGCCTGGCAATGGCTACCCCATCCTGCAAAAGCTGGCATTTGGAGTGGAGGCCCCCCATTTCCTTTAGACGTTGGGTGTTGAACAGCGTGCTGACAAGATACCAGGAGGTCTTGTAAGAAAACCAGCCCCGGAAAAATTCCTCCGTCGAGAGCCCTTCTACCAGATTGGGCGCCTCGTGTTTGACCCGCCCCTGGGCATCGATGGCCCGCACCCCGGTGCGAATGACGCCATAGTGGGTTTCGTAATTGGCCTTTTCCAGGCAGACCTGGACGAAATCCTCGTCGATCAAATCGTCGTCGTGGAGCAGCAGGAAATAGGCCCCCTGGGCCTGTTCCAGGCAGAAATTGAAATTGTTGGCAGGGCCAATGTTTTTATCGTGCCTGAAATACCGTATGCGCGGATCGCCATAGCCGGTCACCAGCGCCCCGGTGTGATCCGGCGAGCAGTTATCCGAAACGACGATCTCGATGTTGCGGTAGGTTTGGTTGAGCGCGCTTTCCAGAGCCTGCCTCAAAAAGCCATCGGCGCGGTTGTAGGTGGGTATGCCGATGGTCACCAAGGGGTGGGTACGCTCGTTCATGTGGAACCTCCACGAATCTGGTTGCTTTTCCACTCGTAATTTTCCTGGATAACCCGCGCCGGAGATCCGCCGATCAGGACATGATCGTGGTCGAACCGGCCGGCGACGACGCTTCCCAACGCGACGAGGCTGTGATGGCCGATCTGGGCTCCTGGGGCAAAACGCACAGCAGAACCGATGTAGCAATGGCTGCCGATGACGATGGAGCGATCTTGTACTCCGGCCCCATGCGTCCAGAATTGGCTGTCTCGCCCACCAATCCAGGAATTCTCGCCCAGCTCAAAACCGCCGACGGTGTCAAAGAAATGGCCGTTGGTGATCAGGCTGCCGGGCCCGATGGTGCAGGCGCGGGCATAACCGGCATCCTGGAACTGGTCTTCCAGCGCCCAGGAGCCGCATTCGAAAACATTGCCGGAGACAATTCGCGCGCCATCGGCTATTTTCAGGCCAAAGGGCCCCTTGAACCGGTTGTGCTGGCCGATCGTCGCCTGTCCTATCACGACCTGGCCGCTATCCAGCCAGGTGTTGGCCTGGCCTATTCGAGCGCCGTCCTTTATTTCCAGCTCAAAGGCTCCCTGGAAACGGTTGCCCCTGCCGATCCGAACCTTGCCGATTCTGGCTTGCTTTACGGCGATGACGGTAGCAAAACCGATCCGGGCCGCAAGCGAGATCTGGTAGCCGCGCACCAGCCGATAACCCAGGATCCTCAAGAGGTTCACAGGCATCAGGCTGATCAGCCTGGAGATGATCATTTTCGCTCTGCCAGGCCCATTGCTCTTCTCCGACCTCATTTGAATTTCTCTCTGCACAGGCTCGTTGGGCTCGGTTCCGCCCAAGCTTCAAGATAGAGCCAGATCGCTGCGCATTTTCACCACGCGGGCCGGATTGCCCACCGCGATAGCGCCATCTGGCACGTCGCTGGTGACCACAGACCCGGCGCCGATCACCGCTCCCTGGCCGATGCGGACGCCATCCAGCACGATCACCCCCACTCCTAGCCAGGCGCCATCACCAATGACGATGCTGCCTCTGGATTGCAGCGGCTGGGCGCTGATAGGCCGATCTGGCGCGACGCCGTGATTGTAAGAGTAGAGGGCGCAGTTGGGCGCAATCATCACATCCGCCCCGATCTCGATCGGCGCTTTGTAGGCGTTGATCTGGCAGCGGGGGTGGATGCTGCTTCCGTCGCCGATGGTCAGGCTGCCGCCATAGCCGGTCTCGATGATGACATCGCGATAGATGCGCACCCGATCCCCCATCTTGATAGGACCTCCTGCCTGCCGCTGAAAAATGACGACACGCTCGTCCATAAAGACGTGGGCGCCGAGTGTCAGATCGGCGTGAAAAAGAGTCACGCTCGGCGCGATATACCCTCTGGGGTTCATATCAGAAAGGGAAACCCGGGCCTTGTGCGGTTTGGCGAACCACGACGCCAGGCGTGTGGCCAGCCTGCCTGGCCAACTCGGACCGGCCCAGCGCATCCAAAAGCGCGTCCAGCTTTTGCTCATCGTGCTCTGGCAGCGGCGCCAGCTCCGGCGCAGATACGAACCTGGGCTCATGATTTCTCTGCCATCCTTTGAATGGACGGATGTTGCTTTTCTGGCGCGCGCCGCTCGGGTTTAGCCATGACGATCCCCCGCAAATAGCCTGCCCGGCGGACGAGATCGGATTTTTGCACCGCGCCCCCGGCCATCAAGGCCAACCCGGCCCAAGCGGCGATCGCGCGCCACAGAACCGTCTGACTGTAGCTGCCCGCCAGCAACAGTGTCAGGAGCAGCAGCATAGGCAGCAGATGGCCGATACCCAGGGCCATCCAAAGAGATTGGGGGCGTCGCAGGGTCCTGGTGGCCGCGCAAAAGGCGGTATCTTGAGAGCCGTACAGGTAAAACAGCCACACGCCCACGTTCAGCGCGGCGCAGAGCAGCCCTGCCGCCGCCAGTTCCCCCTCCATTTCAGAGCTGACCAGCAGCGCCAGCCCGCTGCCTGTGACCCAGGCCGAGGTCAGAAAAAAGAGAGGGATGAGGGGCCTGTGCCAGGCGATCACGGCTACGCTGCGGTAGATGATAAAGCCATGGCTGAGTATCAATCCGATGGCGGCCACGCTGGCCAGTCCCCAGAGCACCGGGTGAGGGAGCAGCCAATCCAGCAGCGCCGCCAGGCAGAAAATAGCCGCTGCCAGGGTTTCGCGCGACATCCAGGAATGGCGCAGGTAGCGCAGCATGTGACGGCTGCGCAGAATGCGCCGGGCATCCAAAAGATAGCTCTTGATGTGTGAGCTTTCCATCGCCAGGGCCAGGAACCCCAGGCCAACCAGCGCCGGGGCCAGCAGCTTGAATGCCGCGGATCGAGGCTCGATCTGGCCTTGGGTTTGAAGGATGATAACCAGCGAACTCTGCAAGTAATAACCGGCGCCCATGCCGCCTAGAACAAAATTGACCACGCCCGCTGAGCCCCACTCGCGTTGCATTTTGGGTCGGACAAGTTCCATGCCTGGCTGCTCCTCCTGTTTGATGGTAATTCTCACTCGACGATATAGAAAACGGACGGCGCGGTGCCCAGTTCTTCTTGAAGGCGGGCGGTCTGGTTTTCCCGAATCAGTTGCGATACTGTGCTCTCGGGGTCATCCAGATTGCCAAAGTGCAGGGCGCCGGCGGTGCAGGCGATCACGCAAGCTGGTGTGGCTTCGGCGTCCACACCGGGCTGCAACCCCTTTGCCAACCCTGCTTCCAGGCGCGGCAGGCAAAAGTGGCATTTGGTGCAGACGCCGTTGTGATCCGGAGCGGCTTGGAATGCATCTGTATTCACCGGTAGAGTTTCGGCAAACTGGCGCGCGTCGCCTTGAAAAAGAATGCTGCGGGCCATATAAGGGCAGGCCACAATGCAATAACCGCAGCCGATACACAGCTCATAATCGACATCTACAATGCCATCGGGCCGGCGGAAGGTGGCTGTGGTGGGACACACTTCCTGGCAAGGAGGATGCTCGCAGTGCATGCAGCTCATCGGCACAGACATCCGCTCTCTTTGCGGGGGATCGCTGAGCCCGCCATCTACGATCCAGCGCCAGTGATCTGGGGGGACCTTGTTGGTCTGTTTGCAGACTTTGGAACAGGCCTGGCAGCCGATGCACCTGCGCAGATCAATTACCATTGCCCAACGTGTCATCCATCTATCTCCTAAAGCCTTCTTGCAGTCGCTTGTTTGGAATCATTGAATCATTGTATGATCAGTTTGATGTGATCGGCCAATCTCACTGCAAGGGCAAGAATGGTCAGCACCGGGTTGGCATAGCCGCTGGTGGCAAAAACCGAAGGAGGGGCGATGAACAGGTTGGTCATGCCATGTACCCGGCAGTTCTCATCGACCACGCCTTGTTTGGGGTCTGTATGCATGCGCGCTGTGCCCATGTGGTGCCAGCCGCCGTGAAGGTTGTGGGGTGGGGTATCGTCGGTCAGGCCGATGTGCAGCCAGCCCAGCCCGGCGCGCCGGAGTTCCCGATCGATGATCTCTTGCGCGCGGCGGATGGTGTGGATATCCAGATGGCTCAATTGCCAGTTCAACTGGACGCGGTTGCGGCCCAGAACATCACGCTCGTCGGCCAGCATCACGCGGCTGTTGGGGTTGGGGGACTGTTCGCTCATGCTGTTGAGCAGAAAAACCTCGGCCCGGGGGAGCCTGTATTTTCTCAGGAATCTTTGCAGGCGGTGCTCGGCCAGCCCGAAAATCGAGGCCCCTTTTTCTGAGGCGTGCGCCAGAGCCTGCAATCGATTGGGCATGACGCTGGGATGAATGGAGGTGACAAAGCTGAGCAGTTTTTCTCGGCGCAAGGTTTTTTCTGTGAGGGCCAGCTTGCCCTGAATGGTGACGCCATTGACGGTGTGTATTTTGTACAGATCGGTCGAGTTGAATACGTTGGCATTCGACGGAATCAATATCCCAGACCAGAGGTGGGGGTGCTCCATAAAAAATCGCCCCACCAGATCGTTTTGGTTGCCCAACCCGGCGCCGATGGCCTGGTTCGAGAGCAGCAGCAGGCGAGGGGTCTCGATGGCGCCGGTGGCTAAAATGAATATCCGGGCTGCAATCCAAAACCTGCTGCCCTGCAGGCAGGCTGTGCGCAGGCGGGTTGCCATTTGCGCCGTTTCTGTTGTCTCGATTTCCACTGCGTTGGCATAAAGATAGGCGGTAATGTTGCCCGCCTTTTCCATCTCGTGGCGATAGTCATAGATAAACGTGTCTCGCGAGCCAAATTGAAAAATAGAGGTTTCCACCTGTCCATCGAGAAAGCCCAGGCGGGGACGCCTGACCGGGTCTTCCCAGGTCTCTAGATTGTAATCATAGGGGCCGATTTTAAAGATGGATTGGGCCCGGGCAAAATAGGGATCGAGGTGGGTTTTATCAAAAGGCCAGCCGCTGTGAGGGACCCAATCGCGCTGCTCAAAATCGATCGCATCCAGGGGTCTTGTCCGCGCTCCAAGCCGATCATTGCCCAGTTCTAGCAGCCAGCGATGGCTTGTGCCCCCGAAAGCGCAGGTTCGCGCCGTATCCAGCGGATAGTAGGGATGTCCGGTGTTTTCGCCCCAGTAGAGCGACTGCGTGGCTCTATCGGGCTCCAATCCGCCACTTTCCAGCAAGCAGACCCGGAACTTTTGGCCCGAGAACTCTTGGGCCAGGGCGAGCCCTGCAACCCCCGCGCCGACGATGCAGACATCGGTTTCTATGGTTTCATTCTCAGGGATCGAACGGGCATCAATGATCATGCAGATTCCCTTTCTATTCGAGGTGTCGTGTGGCTTATTTGCCCGGGGAAAAGAGCGCTCGCTTGAGCCGGCCATCGAGATAGCGGCGGTCCCATCGTTTGAGCATTGCTTTCAGGCCCGGCTCGCGATCATAATAAACGTCAATTTTGTGCTGGAGAATCCGCGCCAGGTCCTGGCGGCCGATTTCTGTCAATGGCGTTATCAACTCCTGGTAACACGATGCGACATAGGCATCGTGTACGTTGACAGCTTTTTGGGCAAGTTCGGCGGAAACATCTCGATGAGGGAATACCGGCGTTCGGTCCAGCGCTCCCAGCGCCAGAAGCGATAGCATGGTTCGGACGCATTTCTCGCATTCGCCACAGTTTAATCTGTTTTGTTGGTACTTGTAAAAGTGATTACAAACCCTGAGGTGTTGCAAAGCTGGGGGCCAATCGGCGACCAGCCTGGTTTTTTCAAGCCTCGAAAGGGCCAATCCCTCGTGGCGGATGCGCAAATCGCTGCTGCTATAGTTGGGGTCGAGTAAGGGGTGAGAGCCCCAATGCCCCAGATTGGGTAGATCAAAGGTGGCAGCAATGGAGGCGATGGTGATCCGGCGTGCAAAGGCATGGGCTACCGCCGCCAGTGCTGCTCCCCCGAACTGGTAGATCCAGAAATCAAAGTGGTTGGCAGCGTCCTCCGGGCGGTAATGCAGGTACAGGTTGGTGTAGACGGGAATGAAGGTGATGTCGAGTTCTTGGGCGGCGGCGGATAGTGAACGTCTGACGTACTCAAAGACCTGGGGATCATCAAGCTCCAGGCCGTAGACCAGCAAGCCATCTCGGATTGAGGCCGGATGTTCCAGCGGGTATCTGAGACGGTTGGCGCGCAGAGTAGCCAGAGAATCGATGCCTCCGGAGAAGAAAAAGCTGGCCCGTGCAGGGGTAGGTGGATCGGGCAAGCTGGAGCGTATCTTGGCGTCGATGCGGACCGGTTGGCGGCCGGGGTCGTAATACCAGTACCGCAGCCAGTGCAAGGCAGTGATGAGTCCTTCGCGCAGCTCAGGGCAGATGGGGGCGTCGACCAAGACGCGCTCTTCGCCAAAGAACATGGCGGGGATGGCACAGGCCACTAGAAAGGCATGAGGGTTGCAGGTGAGGCCATCGGCAAAGTCTGTTTCTGTCTCAATGTAGACCTGGTGCTTGGGGCGGTCGCAATCTTCCCACGTTACTGTTGCCGAGATTCTGGCTCTGTTCCCCACTTGCTCGGAACCGAGGCCCTCAATTCGCATTCTTGCCTCCCCGTAAAGGGAAAACCGATTTTTTGGTTCTTGCGAGCCTGCCCTGGAGATATTTTTGGTCGAATTGTTTTATTTTCTTTTTCCAGGCCGATTCGTGGTAGGAATGACCGGCCTGGTATCGGGCGATTCTATTCTCAATCGCGCGCACAAGGTCATTTCGCCCCATTTCTGCCAGACGGGGCAACAATTCCTCATAGTGGAAAACTGTTGTGCTCTTGATTCTTACCGTCGAATTGATCATCTCTGGGGTAATTTCGATCTGGGGAAAGGCACGGGTCTGCTCGAGCACGCCCAGGGCCAAAAGGGCCAACATCGTTCTCAGGCATTTTTCGCAGTGACCACAGTTCGTGCCCGGCCAGTTGGACGGGCAAACCTTGATATGTTGAAGGGCGGCATTCCATTCTGCCACCAGTTTGGTTTTTTCAAACCGGGACAAGATATTGCTGTCGTGGCGGATGCGCAAATCAAAGCTGCTAAAGTTTGGATCCAGGATAGGGTGAGTACCCCAGGCGTGCAAACCAGGGATGTTATCACCCGATGCTATAGTTACCGTAGTAAATCGGCGGGCGAATGCATGGGCAACGGCAGAAAGGATGGCTGCCTGGAATTTGTACAGGAAAAAATTCGTATCATAATCCAGAGATCGGGTGTTGGTGTAGACCGGAATGAGGGTTATGCCGGCATCTTGGGTTATCTCTGAGAGAGAATGCATGGCCAGCTCGAATGTTTCCGGGCGGTCGTCGGACTCGATGTTTTGCCCGTAGATGAGCAGGCAATCCTTGATCGAGCCGGGGTGTTCCAGGGGATAGTTGAGACGATTGGTGCGCAGTGTGGCGAGGGAATCGATCCCTCCCGAAAGGAATGAGCCGGCTCTTTTGGGTATGCGTGGGAGGGAGGGAGTAGCGTTCGTTTTTGCCTCGATCTTGACCAATCGGCGCTCTGGCGAGTCGTACCAGTGACGTATCCATGCCATCGCCGTTATCAGGCCGTCCTGCAATTCAGGGCAGATTGCTCCCTCCACCAGGATTCTCTTTTCGCCATGTTGCAGTGCTGGCATGATACATCCCACCAGGAAGGCGTGTGGGTTGCAGGATAGATCTTGGGCAAACGCTTCATCGGTTTCAAAATACACTTCCTGAGTGGGGCGATCGTTATCCTCCCAACTGATCGTTGCAGCTACTCTGGCTCGATTCCCGATCTTTTCTGACTTGAGGTTTTCGATTTTCATGAGCGGCTTTTCTCTCCCATCGGCTGTATCTATGGGACTTGGACCGCCGAATCTGGATTGAATTGCGTCTTCCATTCCAAGAGTGGTCTCACAACTCCTGCCATCGTGCCAGACCAATCACCCCGCGCCGAGTCGCCTTCAAAAGCATCTATGATTCGAAAGGTCACCGCATCACGCTCGTAATACTGGAGGGAAATTGGATTGAGAGTGACAAGCGCAGCCGAGGCGTACAGAGTTCCTTCTGCCAGGAAATTACCTGGAATCCAGACTGTACTGGTATAGTATCCTTCAGGGCGAGGTCGCCGCAACCAGGCGGGGTCCTGATCCAGAGTCTTGAAGACCAATATGCCTTGCTCGTTATAAAGATCGTAATGGGGCAGCAGTAAATATCCGGGTTTGAGCACCTCGTATTCCATTTCGATGGCCACAGGCTGGCGGATATCCAGCGTATCCGTGATCTCGGCATCTTGTGCCCGCACGCGGACCGCCCTCAGGCGGGCGACTTGGTTGCCGGGCGCTCTGGCCGGATCCGGCCATTCTCGTGCGGCTGTCATGCCTTGCCCGGTGTTCAAATAGGCACTGACCACATCGTTGGCGGGGCCGTCTTGCTGGATGCGACCCTCATCCAGCAAGATCACGCGCTCGCACAGGCGCGTGATGGCCGGCATGCTGTGGGAGACGAACACGATTGTCCGACCTTGCTGCCCGACATCCTGCATTTTGTTGATGCACTTTTTCTGAAAGCGCGCGTCGCCCACGGCCAATACTTCATCCACCAATAGAATTTCCGGCTCCAGATGGGCTGCCACGGAAAAACCTAGCCGCAAGCGCATGCCGCTGGAATAGTGCTTGACCGGGGTGTCGATGAATCTTTCCACGCCGGCAAAAGACACAATTTCATCGAATTTCCGGTCGATCTCGATCCGTTTCATGCCCAGGATGGCGCCATTGAGGTAAATATTCTCCCGCCCGGTCAGCTCCAGGTGAAAACCGGTGCCCACCTCGAGCAGCGAGCCTACCCGCCCGCGGATTTCGGCAAAGCCTGTAGTGGGTTCGGTGATGCGAGTGAGTATCTTGAGCAACGTGCTTTTTCCCGCGCCATTGTGGCCAATCAACCCGAGCACTTCACCGCGCTTTACCTGGAAGGAAACGTCTTGGAGTGCCCAGATGGTTTCATCCAGCTCGGCCGCGCCCGAAGCCTGCCCACGCAACAATTTGCCTGCCCTCCGAATTGGGGCGACAAAGGCATCGGCCAAGACATCTCGCAGGGTGGCGTTCTTGTCCAGTTGCTTACCGATGTGATACTGTTTGCTCAGGTTCTCCGCGCGAATGGCAATGTCACCCATGATTTTTATACCACATCCGCAAACGTTTTTTCCATGCGACGGAAATAGAACGCCCCGCTCACCAGCAGGGCCAGCGCCGTCAGCGAAGAAACAATGATGATAGGACCAGGCGCGGTGTCTGTGCCCAGCAAGGCCCAGCGAAACCCTTCTACCACGCCGGCCATTGGGTTGATGCCATACAGCGTCCGCCAGGGCTCTGGCAGCATGCTGCTGGGGTAAACAATCGGCGTGGCATACATCCAGAACTGGGTGATAAACGGCACGGTGTAGGCGATATCCCGGAATTGCACGTTCATAGCCGAGAGCCATAGGGCCGTCCCCAGAGAGGTGACCAGGGCCAAAAGCAAAAAGAGGGGCAGCCAGAGAATGTTGATAGTCGGCACGATGCCATAGGCCAGCATCATTCCCAACAGGACGATAAAAGCCAGCACAAAATCTACCCCGCCGGCAAGCAGCCGTGCAATAGGCATAGCCAGGCGCGGGAAATACACTTTTTTGATCAGGTTCGCGTGTTGTACCAAACTGTTTGATGCCTGGTTCAGCCCTTGGGAAAAAAACGTCCACGGTACCAGCGCAGCATAACTGAATACGGGGTAAGGGAGACCATCGGAAGGTATTTTGGCCAGACGGCCAAAAAACACGCTAAAGATCACCATAGTAAAGAATGGTTGGATGATGGCCCACGCCGCTCCCAGGACGGTCTGCTTGTAACGCACCTTGACATCGCGCCAAACGAGAAAATAGAGCAGTTCCCGGTACTCCCACAGTTCACGGAGTTTAAGAGAAACCCATCCTTTAGATGGTTCAATACGAATCGTCGGCACCCCGTCTGTCATGAGGGGTGCCATGGTGGTTGGCAATACTTGTCGTTCAATCTCACCCATAATTGCTCCCAGCTTGATCGCCGGACAGGTCAAGCCCGCATACGTGTGGATGTCCGTTTCTCACCGTGTCCTCTGCGTTTTTTGCGATGAGAAACTGCGTCTGGATTCAAATCGACACAATTGATGTAGGCTATTGCCTCAAGATACTTTGCTTCACGCGCGCCCCCCAGCGACGTATGCGCACCGGGAGGATTCGTTGTCTCAAGGGGGGCCTTTCTCTAAAATCAACAGCCAACCAGGTGTCGGTAGGAGGAAAACCGAACTTTTCTATCACCCGGCCCATGGCAGCATCGTTATCAAGGATATAGCTGAGCCCGATTTTTCCTCGTTTAAACAAATATTCGAGACAGGCTGTCCGCACAGAAGGATACATCCCCCGCCCTCTGTACTCAGGCAATGTTCTGGCGGCGCCAATCATTCCGGCCAGATCGGTCTCGGGAGCAACCCTGGCCGCAGAGACAACCCGCCCCTCGAATTCGACGAGGAAATAACCTCCCGTACCATTCATTCCCCGTTTGATCTCGTGTTCTATATCTTTATCAGTTCTGAACTCATTTCTAAATTCGTAACCCCTGTAAAGTTCAACTAGCAAAGGAATATCGTATTCGGTTGCTGCTCGAACTGGATAATCATCATACCGCACAAACTGTCCTGGGTGAATTTCGAAAAAATGAAAACGTTTGATGTTCATCCGAAACCGCGAGTTCAATTTCCTCATGCCGGGTTCAATATACGCTCTCTTGCCGATCCATGACTTCACCCCTACCCCCAGAGCAAATTCTCCCAACCGGGCCAACACTCTGGGATCATCACCGACCAGACAACCGAGACGGGGTTTCCAATCGTTATCTGCAAACAAGATCCCTTCTAATCGACCTTTACCGCCAAAAGCGCCCCCGAATGTAGCATACTCACTCTCAAGCCCGTGGATTTCCAGGGCGTGAATCGCATAAATATTGTGAAGCGGATCCTTATTCAGGTAGGCTCGGACAATGTCAAAATCCTGCTGAGTCAATAATCGTATACTGGGTGGTTTCTTTTTCATTCACCTGCTCCGAACTTGACACAACACCATGCCATTTGACAGCCCCACTCGCAAATCGCCCAGGCAGGAATCCAATACCGGAAATCAATGGGTGGCAAAAAAATCATTCTGCTCAGTCCGGAGCTGATCGCACAAGCGGCCTGCAGGCAATTCCACATCGGCGTAGGTGATAATTTGATCGCGTGAAATACCCAGTTTAAGACGGCACCCCTCAGATAACCCCATAGGTAGCATGTTTCCCGCCCGGCATACATCCGAGTTCTCGATCATACCGTAGGACATGAATCCTCCGATGCCGTCGAGCACCTCGCCGGCTTCAAGATCGCGCTTGGCAGCGGTGATGACATCGCATACCGGGGCGCCCAGCGGGGCGACGGTCGCATCTTGGAACAGCACAGCACGCGCGACGGTCAGTGGCATTTCCAGATGTGGCAGATGGTAGGGGATGTAAAACACATACAGCGGGCCATCGCCCATCTTGAAATATTGCATGTAATATTGTTTGATCGGATGTTCGTTGTAGCCCAAAACAAACACGCCCGGACCCGGCTCGGCGCCGAGGACATAATCGACCAGCCCGCCGTCGAGCAACTGCTCCATCGGAAAGAGTGACAGAGCTTCCGTGACGTGTGTACATCGGGGGCCATACATGCCGCGTGTGCCGACTTTGAAGCCGGTAGCATTGGCGACTACGGTCATCTCCATCGAAATCTTGGTGCCATCAGCAAACGACGTGATCAGGCGCGGTTTTTGCTTGTGTTTGGCCGCAAAGGCCGCCTGTGTTTCTGGGGTGCGGTAGTGATCTTGAAGGCCTTTGATGTTGCCCGCCAAGACCGGATCATAGCCAATGGCTCTCACAAAACGATAGAGATTCATAACAACTCCGGGTTGGTCTCCATCAGCGTTGGTGATCACAACCCCGGCGCGGTCGGCGTATACCTTCAGGATAGGCCCCACGGTGGCATCGAGTTCGGCGTTCATGACAAAGTGTTTGCCGTGTTCGAGGGCCTTCACCGCCACCTGGGCGCCGAGTTCAACCTCGCCGGTCGCCTCGATGATGGCATCGATGCCTTCGGCCTCGCAAAGCAGCATGGGGTTATCGGTAATGGCATACTTGCCCCGAACAATGGCTTCTTCCAATTGAGCGGCGGTTTCAACCGTCGCCACCGCATCGACACCCGCTTGCCGATAGGCTCGCTCAGCCTCCGAGAGGGTGCGATTCGAGATTGCCACCAGCCTCATGCCTTTGATGGCCGACAGGATTTGAAGGGCGATGCCACGCCCGATATACCCGGCGCCCATCATGGCCACTCGAACCGGCTTGCCTTCCTCGTGCCGTCGCTCCAATGCTTTATCTACAATGATCATGGTATTCTCCGCGTTTTGTAAGGCCTGGTTTCAGAAACTCGCCGTCTATTGTACTGCCCCAGAGCAAAAATAGCAAAAGCATCGATGATAGCTGCTATCTCAGTCTCGAAAAATGACCACCTGACCCCTCGCGGGCAATGCTCCAGCAAACGTGCCCTCCAGTGGGAGCCAGATTTCTCCAGCGGGCACATGATCGGCTGTGGCGATGTCTGGGAAAAACTGCACCATGCGCCTGCCAGACTCTCTGCCAATGGTGTGCAGTTCGTCTCCTTTCACCTGATAGAATGTTTCTCCTTGCCGAGGTGCCCTGAGCAAGAATTGTCCGTGTGAAAGGCCAAGAAGCCTGGGAGTATCGAGCGCACGAGCTTGCTCGAAGGTTTGTTTTCCCCAATGGGCCAGGAATTTGCCATCTCCCACATTCCAAATGCCATGTGCGCCATAACAATGGCTGATCGCCCCTGCCAACATGGAAGCCCAATACGCAAACAATTGGTCTTGCACCCAAAACCGATCTCTTATCCCCTCGTACCACGGCTCCAGGTTGATGTATCCTTTGCCGGTGCGCCCATCTTGGTGTGATGCCAGGGGCAGTTGCCAGATGCGATTTCTGGAACTCTCTGAATGGCCTGTTTGTGCCGTGTTGGCCGCCAGCAATTCCGGATTCACAATCGCTTCGTAGCCTGTTTCGCCAGCCGTAGGATGGACGATGATCGGCTTTTCTGTTTTTCGGGCCATTTCTCCCAGC
This sequence comes from Chloroflexota bacterium, assembly GCA_049324835.1. GTDB lineage: Bacteria > Chloroflexota > Anaerolineae > CAYNKW01 > CAYNKW01 > JBMOMT01. The sequence goes on from JBMOMT010000043.1 coordinate 101,945, forward strand.
ACCAAGCTCCAGGCTCTGCGGCGTCTCTTGAGCGGATGCTTGTGCAGCCACAGTTTGACTTTTCCCACGAACTTGATCCAGGGTTTCCTGACCCCGGCTCGAAACCCGGGTAACACGAACCGATTCGCCACCAGATCATCGGTGGACTTGGCCGGAAGCAGCTTCGAGGCCTCGCCGATCCACAGATTGCTCTCGCCGCAAAGGCAATAGATGACGTTGAGGGCATCCAGGGTTTCGATGATTTTGAACCACCAGCCAGCGATCCGCTCTTGGCCGATCCACTCTATCTGCTGCCCCCAGGCCCCATAGACTATAGCGACCAGCCCCAAATTGTTTAGATACCGAATTCTATCGCGGGCGAGGTCGAGGTATTCCTGGTTAAAATGACCGTCGAGCGTCCATGGAAATCCGGCCTCACTCTGCGCGTTCTCATTTTCAGGGCCAACCTCTGGCGGCACGCCGACGACGAGCTGGATCGCCGAGAAGCCTTGCCCGGCGCGAAGTGCTGCCAACTCCTCAAAATCCTTTGCCGGCAGCCTTTTGGAAAGACCGTACCACCATGTGTCGGCCAAAAAGTTTTCCACGATGCGGCTATCTCGATGTACCATCTGGCCTTCTCGTGATTCACCGGGCCGACCAAGAAGCCCATCGACGCAGGTTTCCGGCTATCTCGGCGTGTCTGGCGCTAAAGGGTTCCAAACCATACCCCACAAACTGCCGTCACCGCGGACAGCCCTGACCAGGTCTTCAGGCGTGCCAATATCTACATAGGTACCCTGCGCAAAGATGACCGATTCTACCCGCAAACCGTTCTGGAGGGCAACCCGGATGACATCTCCCACGAAAATTTCCCGGCAGGCCGAACCATTCTTTTCGTCAAGGCTCTTTGTCGCTGTTATCTGTATAGAGGCCAAATAGTCGTGCATAAAACGGGTAAACACCGGCGTCCAGACGGCGATAAACCACGTGTAACGCAGATGTGTCTGGGCAGGCTTGATAACGATCTGGCGCACCCTCCCATCGTCGTCCAGTTCCACCATATCCATCTTGTGCGGTTGATCGACCGGGAAAAGGCCCAGAACTATATCGGCTTCACTGGCTGCCTGACGACCGAGCAACTGAACAAACGCATCGTCGGGTTGAAAAATGATGTCTGGGAAGCCAAGGGCCACGATGCAATCTTGCACAAAGGGATACGCCTGATCCAGAGTATAGGGCGCGCCATAAGGCAGACGCATCATCAAATAGGCCAGGTGTATGCCCAGCATGGAGCCATCGCCCAGATAGGCAGGGATATCCCATTTGCCCTGCCGCAGAATGATATAGGCGCGGTCAATTCCCGCCAGCTGCATTTTCTCCAGCAGATAATGGCACACCACTTTGGGCCGGAGACCCGAGTCACCTTCCACAGTCCGGAAGCCAATAGGGTACAGCTCTTTGCTCACCGGCAAGGGGGCGATCCGCGCTGCTAGCCCGCCTGCGGGTATCAAACCGATCACCTGTTTGCTTTGATTACCGCCACACGTTGGCATGGGAAAAGCACGTCTCTACAAGGTATAATCCGGCCAGTTGCTGTCTTTGTCGGAAAGGATCAGGCCGTTGACCAGTGGCCATTCAATACCAAAAGCCGGATCGTTCCAGCGCACGCCTCGTTCGGCGCCAGGGGTGTAGAATTGCGAGACCGGGTAAAAGACTTCCGTGTCGTCGACCAGGCTTTGATAGCCGTGGGCAAATCCTTCCGGGACATAGAGCATGGTGCGGTTGTCTGCGGTCAGTTCTATTCCAAACCAGTGCTTGAACGTGGGCGAATCGGGCCGCAGATCGATGATCACATCGAATACGGCCCCCCTGACACAGCGCATCAGTTTGGCCTCTGCATAAGGCGCTGCCTGATAGTGCATGCCCCGCAGAGTTCCCCGTTTTTTACTATGGGCGAGGTTGGCCTGCACCCAATGCAGGTCCAGACCGTGGGCTTTAAAGTCTTTCTGACACCACGCCCGGGCAAAGAACCCACGCGCGTCTTCTATTTTTTTGATTTGAACGACAAACGCACCCTTTAACCTGGTCTCCGTGAAAATCATGCTGCCTCTCTCAGACCGATGCCCTCATATCTGGCCACGCTGTGTTTATCCAACATGCGCCGCCCATCGATAACCAGCGGTTGCGGGTCTGTGCCGAGCAACAGCTCGGGAACGCGTTCGAATTCGTGCCAGCTTGTCAGCAAGAGAACGGCCTGCACATCGTCGAGAGTGTGGGTCAGATCGTCGCAGTACACGATTTGCTGGTTGCCGAAAAGCTCCCTGGCTATGTGTTTGGCCGCCTGGTCATAGGCTTTGATGTATGCCTCCTGAGCCAGCAGCTCCCTGACGATCGGAATTGCCGGAGATTCTCTCATGTCGTCTGTGCCCGGTTTGAAGGCCAGGCCAAGCACTGCCACGCGAACTCCTTTCAGCGAGGGAAAACGATCCTGGAGCAAAGAAAGGATCTGCTGAGGTTGGTGTTCGTTGACCTGAATGACCGCATCTAACAAACGCATCGGACTGTTGACTTGTTCTCCGTGGGCGATCAACGCCTTAACATCTTTTGGAAAACAACTGCCCCCGAACCCGCACCCGGCCTCAAGGTAGCTGAGAAATGGCGGCATGACGCGAGCGCCGTTAGGCATGATGGGACTCAGGCGTGTGTCCAGGTGAACCCCTTTCATTACATCAACTATGTCAATGTCACCGATGGCTGCACAAAGATTCGCGATTTCATTGGAGAAAGAGATCATGGTCGCCAGCAGTGAATTGGAGGTGTACTTGATCATCTCTGCTGTCTTGTTGTTGGTTCTCAACTGGTCTACCCCATCAAAGACGCGATACAGCTCTTCCAAAACACTGATTGTTCGTTCGTCCATGCCACCTATCACGATACGGCCAGGAGACATAAAATCCTCAATGGCCTCCCCTTCTCTCAAAAACTCTGGATTCATTCCCACGCCAAAATCGACCCCGGCCATCTTGCCCGAAGCTTTTTCCAAGATAGGTCGCACAACGTTGTCGGTGGTGCCGGGCACCACTGTGCTTTTGACCACAACCACGTGATAGGTGGGCTTGTCGCGTAGAACCTCGCCAATTTGATGCGATACCCGCTCAATGAAGGTCAGATCGATCGCGTTGCCATCAAAAGGTGTGCCCACCGCGATCAACGAGATGTCGGTATCAAGCACTGCCTGACTGAGATCGGTGGTGGCCTGTAGATTGCTGCCGACATTCCTTTGCAGCAGTTCTTCCAACCCCTTCTCGTAAATCGGCGGGATAGCCTGGTTGATCTTGGCGACCTTTTCCTGGTCGATATCTACGCAGATGACTTGATGGCCCTGCTCAGCCAGACACGCACCCGTCACCAGCCCGACATATCCTGTGCCCACGATGGATACTTGCATCAGGCCTCCTCCGCATCACGATTTTCATTGTACCATACGAGAGAACGTTTTAATCCTTCATCCAGGGAAATACTGGGACGATACCCCAGGTCACACTGGGCCTTGACGATCAATGGGCAGCGGCGGTTTGGATTATCCACCAAATAGTCTTGATCGGGACTAGTCCGGCGCACTACTTTGCCCTCATAGCCAAAAAGCTGCCCGGCAAGCTTTACCACACGCCCGGCAAGATCGACCATCGAAATCTCTGGCTCTACCACACCGATGTTATACGCTTCGCCATCTCGCCCACGCACAAGAATCTTAAAGTAACCAACGATCGCATCTGCAACGTAGCAAAATGTCCGGGTCGGAGAACCATCAGACAGCATGACGATATCTCTGCCGGCCAGGACGTCACGCGCGAAATCGGGTAGCACCCGCCGGTCCGTGATTTTCAGCCCCGGCCCGTAATTGTTGAACGGACGAGCGGTTCTGATGGGCAGATTGTATTGCTGGGCAAAATTCACGCATAGCGTCTCACCGTATCGCTTCGATTCATCATAACAGGCGCGCGGCCCTGTGCAAGAAACATTGCCCCGATACGTTTCTGGTGTGGGTATGTTGTCGGGTGTGGGATCGCCATAGATTTCGCTGGTGGAGAAAAAGAGGAAACCTTCTATTGGTCGGCCTTTTTCCTTTTGCTCCCGGCAGTATTCCAGGAGAAAACGAAGGCCATTGACGTTGGCGTCCATCGTCTGAATGGGATACTTGCGGTAATAGATGGGAGAAGCAACAGACGCCGCATGAATGATGTGTTGAAAATCACCGATGTCCTGTGGCAGAGGGCTGGTGATATCGTGCCTGACCAGGGTCAGGTTTTCATCCCTCTCAAGATCCGCCAGCCAGGCCGGCATGCCGCGCATGAAATTGTCGTACACCGTCAGTTCGATGCTGCGGGCGCTTGTTTTCTTGTTCCAATACAGAACGGTTTGGACGAGATAATATCCAAGAAACCCCGCCCCTCCCGTGATCAACAGTCTTTTGCCCGCCAGATGGGGCAGTTCTTCTTTGAGGTTATCACAGATGTATTCCAAATCTGTACGGACAACGTCGCGCGAACTTTTCATCACCGTTCTGCTCAAGAGTTACCCTGCGTGGGCTTCAAAACGCCCAATTTGCTCTTCTGTAAGCGCCCGCATATCCTGGCCTTGCTGGTAGCCCCTATACCACTCGACGATCCACTCCAGGGCCGTCGAGAGCCGCAGTTTTGTCGTCCATCCCAGCAAGCTCCTCGCTTTGGAGCAATCCAATTTGAGGTAACGACTCTCGTGGGGATGGCGAGCCAGATCCGATTCCCAGCGTGCGCCCTCGCCCCACAGGCGAACCAACTTGTCCACAATCCATTGCACAGTTTGGGCATCTTCGCTATGGGGTCCAAAATTCCAGGCCTCAGCGAATTCAGCTCCGCGCATCCACAATCGCTCTGCCAGTTCCAGATATCCGTGGAGGGGTTCCAGAACGTGCATCCACGGACGAACCGCGTGTGGGCTGCGGATCATCACCGTGCGATTTTCCATGATGGCTGTCATAAAGTCTGGAATGAGTCGATCTTTGGCCCAGTCTCCGCCGCCGATCACGTTGCCGGCGCGGGTGCTCGCCACGGCTACCTTGTGGTGCCTGTATTCGTCTGGCGGAAAGAAAGAATTGCGATAGGATGCGATGACCAACTCGGCGCACCCCTTACTGCTGGAATAGGGATCGTGCCCCCCCATAGGATCGCTTTCACGATACCCCCACAGCCATTCCTTGTTCTCATAGCATTTATCGCTGGTAATGCAAACGACCGAGCGAACGTTTTCGCAGTGCCGAACGGCCTCCAGCACGTTGACTGTGCCCAAGACGTTCGTGGAATAGGTTTCCACAGGATCGTGGTAAGCACGACGGACCAGCGGCTGGGCCGCCATGTGGAATACGATCTCCGGACGATGCTCGGTGAAACTCGCTTGAAGGCATTTCAGCTCACGGATGTCACCGACGATAGAGGCCATTCCCTGAGCTACGTTGGCGACTTTGAACAGGCTCGGTTGAGTGGGTGGGTTGAGCGCGTATCCCACCACGCTCGCGCCCAGCTTTTGCAGCCAAAGAGAGAGCCAGCTTCCCTTAAACCCCGTGTGACCCGTGATTAAAACACGTTTTTCTTTCCAGAATGCTCTGTTCATTTCCACACTTTCCACGGGGGATTGCCCGAATTCCACATCTGCTCAAGAGATTTCTTGTCTTGTAATGTGTCCATCGGGTGCCAGAATCCGTAATGTCTGTAGGCAGCCAGCATCCCATCCTGGCCCAACCGTTGTAGTGGTTCTCGCTCCCATACCGTATCGTCGCCCTCGATGTATTCCATGACGCCTGGTTCCAGGACGAAAAAGCCGCCGTTGACCCACGCGCCGTCTCCTTGGGGCTTTTCTCTGAAGCCGTGAATTTTAGCCTGACCCTCAGCCAGACTAAAAGTCCCGAACCGACCTGGCGGCTGAACGGCGGTCAGGGTGGCGAGAGTTTTTTGTTCTCGATGAAAATCAATCAACGCGGTGATATTCACATCGCTCACACCATCACCATACGTCAGGCAAAAGGTTTCCTGGCCAATATAATCTTTGACGCGCTTGAGGCGACCGCCGGTCATCGTTCCATCGCCTGTATCAATCAGCGTGACCTTCCAGGGTTCGACGCCGTTCTGATGCACCTTCATATCGTTTCTTTTCAAATCAAATGTGACATCCGACATGAAGAGAAAATAATAGGCAAAGAACTGCTTGATCATGTGGCCTTTGTATCCACAACAGATGATAAAGTCATTAATCCCGTGGGCTGAATAGATTTTCATGATATGCCATAAAATCGGTTTCTCGCCGATCTCTACCATAGGTTTGGGCCTTACCCCCGTCTCCTCGCTCAGACGGGTGCCATAGCCCCCTGCAAGAATCACCGCTTTCACAAACAACTCCTTTGTCCTACTGCCACAGCCTCGATGGGGTTCAATCGGCTGGGGCCGAGACTTCCCACTTGTCACCGGTCGAAGGTACGGCTTCTGCCTTTTCCCCGGCGTTCTGGATGGTCTTTCTCACAGGCCCTTCGATGCCCTTTTCGCCTGCTGTTCGTAAACCCTGGAACATGCCCAGATCGATGATGCGACGGCCCATGGAGCGAAAGTGGCCTTGCTGGGAAAGTCGCCACAGGAACGTGCCCAGGCTTTTGCCAAAATACAACTCGTACTTGCGGCAGCGTCTGGCCTCGGATACGAGCCAATGTCCCTCTCGTACCATCTCTTTCAGCGTGTTTTCGGCGACACTGGAGGAGCTGGGCCGGGATAGATACATACATTCAGCAGGAACGTTTTCGTAAAGCGAGCGAAAAATCGAGCCTATCTGATCCGTGTTCAGGTAACGTTCCTGTGCCAGCAGCCATCCTGCAGAGTCTACCAAAGGTCGATAGGGCTGTATCTCCACTTCGTCCAGATCGAGATCGGCCATAAAGGCATTCAGTCTTTTGATCCGGTCTTCGTTTTCACCAGGGAGGCCAATTCGAAGATGACCCCTGCTCTTGATGTCCAGCCTGGTGGTCCAGGCGACGTTCCGGCGCAGCCTTTGGAGGTATTTCTCGTCGAGTGGACCTTTATCGAAACAAAAGTGATAATCGACCTGACGGCAGCCTGCATGGCGCATCTGGCCCAGAAAACGGGGGGTAACGTTTGCCACGTCGGCCTGACAACGCCACTGGATCTTTAATCCCCTGTCAGTGATAGCCTGCGTCAGTTGCTGCGCCCAGAGGTCATTGTCGTGAAAGGGCTGACCGACGAACCATGCAGCGTGAGATCGATAGTGAGAAGCATTATACCACAACTCGGCAATAATGCTATCCACCTGGCGACGCCGCCACAATCGACTGCCGGTCGTTTCATCCCAGCCGGTCAACAACGGTAGCATACGGGCTCCGTTGAGGCCGTCGCCGTCGTACGCAGCCAGATCGAAGAGGTGAAAGGCCGGAAAAGATCGATCCGGATCGATGCCAGGGCAACTGCCGCCATTTTCCACAATCTCCTGGCCGCGCCGGAAAGCCAGCCCTGGGATATCGTCTACACGGCGTTCGGGCTGTTCCAGAGCCAGCAGTAACTCGCCAAAGGCCCCGGCGCTTTCGCCCGCGATCACGAAATCCACTCCGGGGTTTTCCAAGAGTGTGAGGCTGGGCGAGAGGGTGGCGTGGATCCCGCCCAGCACAATGGGACACGCTGTTTTTTCCCTGATCATGGCGACGATCTGTTGGACCGCAGAATACGATCCGGTGAGGGCTATCAACCCAATCACTTCGGGGTCGGACTGCCAGATTCGTGCGACCTGGTTTTTCAGCGAGAGCTCTGGTTCTGTTGCCCAATCGAAGACCCGGACTTTGTGCCCGCGTTGCTGGATCGCAGCAGCGACATAAGCCATTCCCAAAGGGGGTAGGCTGGAGACTGTATAACTGGACGGAGGGTGGATCAGACTGACTCTCACGATGACCTCTTGTACGATGTTCGGATTTGTTTTCGACTGGCAGGTCTGCGGTTAACCGGAGCCTTTTCCCAGCAAGACGGCGGGGACGGTGCGCAACAGGATCATCATGTCCAGGAATAACGATTGGTTTTCAATGTACCGGATGTCCCATCGCACGATCTCGGCAAACGGAATCTGGCTTCGTCCGTTGATCTGGGCCAGGCCGGTAATGCCGGGTTGTGTCTCGAAGCGACGGAAATGCCAGGCCTTGTATTCTTCTACCTCGTAAAAGATAGGAGGACGTGGCCCGACAAAGCTCATGTCGCCCAGAATGATGTTGAACAATTGGGGTAACTCGTCCAGGCTGGTCTTACGCAGCAGGCGGCCCACCCGGGTGACGCGGTTGTTTTCCTGGGGCTTAAAGATGACATCCTCTTGGGCTGGTTCCATGCTACCTTCGTCGCCATTGACATAGTCGTTGATATAGACTTTCATAAAGTTTCGATGCTTGTCATCCTGGGGTGCCGGGCGCATGGAGCGGAATTTATAGAAATTAAAAGGCTTGCCACCCCTTCCGATCCGTCTTTGGCTCAAGATCGGGGAAGTGGGTGACTCGATGAAAATGGCACAAGCTATCAAAAGCATCAGCGGCAATGAGAATAACGTCAGGGTCAGAGCCAGCACAAGATCGAAGGCTCGTTTCATAACCGAGTAGAGAACCTTTTGTTGAGAGGCCAGTAACTGCGGTGAAAAAAGACCGGCCTCACTGGGTGTACTACGATGCGTCATTTTGCCTTCCCCCCGAATAATACACCACACAACGAGTTTGATTGGATGTGTGTTCACCATCCGTTTGAATCATTCTAAAATGTAACATCAAATCGTAAGAGGGCGGTTAGAATAAAGTTAGAAAGTAGTTAGAGCCGCTGATGAGGTGATGGGGCGCGGCGGTCTAAAAATCCGAGTTGCGCCTACCCTGAGCCTGCGCTATAATGGAGCCCATTCGGTTTTGAGTTTGGCAGGAGGCTGGCTGACGTGAGAGTGGCGCAAGAGGGAAATCTGGTGTTGTTGATTGCCGAAAACCGCAAACAGTTCATCGTCCGCCTGGTTGCTGGCGGTGAGTTGCAGACGCACAAGGGCGTGATCCGGTTTGACGACGTCATCGGTCAGCCCCTTGGGCGAGAGGTGCGCACCCATCTGGGTTATTCCTTTTTGCTCCTGGAGCCCTCTTTTCACGATGTCATCAAAGACCTTCGCCGTACCACTCAGATCATGTTTCCCAAAGATATCGGCTACCTGTTGCTCAAACTCAACATCGGGCCTGGTTGCCGGGTGGTGGAGGCCGGCACCGGCAGCGGTGGGCTGACCCTGGCCCTTGCCCGGGCGGTCAGCCCCACCGGGCGGGTATTTTCCTACGAAGTTCGCCCCGATGTGGCCGAGCTGGCGAGAAAGAACCTGGAGCGTGTGGGCCTGTTGGACTGGGTCGATCTCGAAGTGAGGGATATCGCCCAGGGTTTCGGTCAAGAGGATGTCGATGCTCTGTTTCTGGACGTGCGTTCGCCGTGGGATTATCTGTCTGTTGCCTGGGCCGCTTTAAAGAGCGGCGGCTTTTTCGGCGCGACTCTGCCCACGACCAACCAGGTTGCCAGTTTGGTGCACGCTCTGCCCGCGGTGGGTTTCGGTGTGGTCGAGGTGGAGGAATTGCTCTTGCGGGCCTACAAAGCGGTGCCAGATCGACTGCGCCCCGAAGATCGTATGGTGGCGCACACGGGTTATCTCGTTTTCGCGCGTAAACTGATCGACCCAGGCCTGGTGGACAAGTGGCGCGAGTCGCGCCGACCCCGGGCGCTGGAAGCCTCCAGGTCTTGGGAGCGCCGCGAGTAAGACCGGCGATTGCTCTGCCACGGTGGGTGTGGTATAATCGCGAGTCACCGATGCAGGAACAGGATGGGCAGATTGAGCGCTTTTTTCCGGGTTTTTGCCGTCAACATCAGCATCCGGCTGGCCTCGACGGTGCGTCGCGTCTATGCCCGGCGTTGGGTGCTCTTGCTCTTGGCGCTGGTGTGGGGATCGAGTTGTCAGCCCCAGGGTGGGTTGGTTGTTGTCCTGGTCGATGGTGAGCGACTCAGCGTGACGGTGCAAGAAGCGACGGTAGGTGAGGTTCTGCAACGGGCCGGTGTGACGCTGGGACAACTGGATCGGGTGTTTCCGGACACCTGGCAGCTAGTTCGGCCCGGCGCAGAAATCGTGGTGACCAGGATGCGGCACGAGTTGATCGAGCTCCAAGAGGAGCTGCCCTTTACCCGCGAACTGGTGCACAACGAGGCGTTGCCTTTTGGCGAGCAGCGGCTGGCCCAAAAAGGCGAAACAGGCCAGGTGCGCATCACGTACAGGGTCGTCTATGCCGATGACGTCGAGATCGAACGGGAAGAGGTGCGTCGCGAAATCCTCAAGCAACCGGTGGCCGAGGTGGTGGTGGTGGGTTCTCAGGGCAGCCTGGCGGCTGTGCCCATTGCAGCTACGGTGGCCTATGTCTCGAACGGCAATGCCTGGGTCATGCGTGAAACCAGCGCCAACCGTCGTCCCCTGACCTCGTGGGGTGATCTGGATGGCCGGGTGTTCGATCTCTCGATGGATGGCCGTTTTGTGCTCTTTACCCGTGCTGGCGGGTCGGAGCCAGATGAGCCGCTCAATACGCTTTGGGCCGTTGCCACGACGGTGTTGGGCCAGCAGCCGTTTTCTCTGGGTGTGGAGAATACGCTGTACGCTCAGTGGTCTCCTGACGGTCAGAGTATCGTCTATTCCACCGCCGAGCACACTGGCGGGCGTCCTGGCTGGAAGGCGCATAACGATCTCTGGCTGGCGCCGTTCTCGGAGCAAGATGAGGGCAATCCTGTGCTCGGCGCGCCAGAGCGGCTGCTGCCGGCGTCCGACGAGGGGGCTTTTAGCTGGTGGGGAACCCATTTCGCCTGGTCTCCGGATGGTCGGTACATTGCCTACGCCAGGGCAGATCAGATCGGCGTGGTGGATGTCTCTTTGAAATTGCCCATCCGGCTCGTCGAGTTCCCAGAGTACAACACCTACAGCGATTGGGTCTGGGTATCAGCGCTCTCGTGGTCGCCGGATAGCCGTTTCATCGTCTGCACGGTGCATAAACCCCTGGCCCAGCAGGGCGTCGTCGATCAGGATAGCCCCGCCTTCGATCTGGAGGTGCTGGCCGTCGATCGGTCTGTACATGCGGTTCTGGTGCATGATGTCGGCATGTGGGCCGGCGCAAAATGGTCGCCGCGGTTGAAAGGCGCTGATAGCCGCATCGTCTATGGCCTGGCGCAGCAGCCGTTCGAGTCTGAGCACAGCCGGTACGAAGTGTACATGGTGGACCGTGATGGCAGCAATGCCCAACGGCTCTTTCCACCGTTGGGGGAGATCGGGCTGGTTGCGCCGCCTCAAATGGCCTGGTCGCCGGCAGGTGATCAGGTGCTGATCGTTCGTGGGGGCAATCTGTACGTTCTGGAGGTCGATTCCGGCCTGGTCAGGCAACTCACAGGAGATGGTGCGGCCCATCTGCCCTGCTGGCAGGGTAGTTGAGTGGGTGTTGCATGGAGGGACGGTCATGATAGCCCAGAAGCGCATTCTGTTAATCGATGGCGACCAGACTGTGCTCGAGGAACTGGAGACAGCCCTCGTTGAGGCAGGTTACCAGGTGCAGACTGCCTCCGACGGTGAGCAGGGGTTAAAGATGGTGGAGGCAGCGCCGCCAGACCTGGTGGTGCTGGATCCGTTTTTGCCCGCCCCCAATGGTTTTGAGATCTGCACAAGGCTCAAGGGCGACCCTCGCCTTGCCGATATCCCCATCGTCATCTTGTCCGATGTGTTCATCGTGCCGGACGATTTGCAGGGCCTGAAACTGGGCGCGGAGCGGCTCTCGCTGCGTGTCGATGCCTGTCTGACCAAGCCGCTGCAAGGCCAGGAGTTGCTGCGCCAGATAGGTGTCCTGCTCGGCGAGCCGTGCCCTGAGGCGCCAGCCGTACAGGAGTTGATTCTGGTCGTAGATGACGATGGCCTGAACCGTCAGTTGTTGAGCGATCTGTTGCAATCGGCCGGCTATTTGGTGATGGTGGCTGCCGATGGTGACGCCGGCTGGGCCAGTTTCCAATCGTATACGCCGAGTTTGGTCATGCTGGATTTTTACATGCCGGGCCTCGATGGTCTGGAGGTGCTGGCTCGCATCCGCGCGCAACAGTCGGATGCAGCCGTGATCGTGATGACCGCCTATGGGTCAGAGGCGGTGGCCGTTCAGGCTCTGAAACAAGGCGCCGACGATTACCTCATCAAGCCCCTCCAGCCGTGGCAGGTGGGTCCCATAATCGAAGAAAACCTGGAAAAAGCTCGCCTGCGTCGATTGATGCGGCAATTGATGGGCCATCTGCGTCAATCAAACGTCCGTCTGATCGAAAAACACCGCGATCTCCAGACTCAGAAGGCTGCCGTCGAGGAAGCCTATCGGCGTCTTCAGGAAGAAGAACAGATGCGACGCCAGTTGGTGAGCATGGTGGTGCATGATTTAAAAAACCCACTCAACGTCATGCTGTTGAGCATCGATCTGCTTGCCGCCGATTTTGGAGACCTGCTGAGCGAGGAGCAGCGCGATATTTTGCGCAGCGCCAACACCGCCAGCCAACAGATGCTGCATCTGATCACCAACCTGCTGGAGGTGCAACGTCTGGAGGACGGCAAAATGCCAGTCTATCCCAGACCGCTCGATATGGCGCAGTTATTAAAGTTGACGGTCGCCCAGGCGCAGCCTCTGGCCGAGCAGAAAAGCATAACCCTGGAATACCAGCTTGCCGGTTCTGTGCCGCCCGTGCTGGCGGATGTGGAATTGACCTCTCGAGTGGTGGCCAACCTGCTCGACAACGCCATCAAGTTCACGCCTGTTGCCGGTCAGATCACGGTGACAGCCGGGCGCAGCGATGGTGAGGTCGTTGCTGCGGTCATCGACAACGGGCCGGGCATCCCATTGGATCAGCAGTCGCGGGTGTTTGAAAAGTTTGCCCAGGTCGATCATGGCCCTCGACGCGGCAAGGCCAGTGTGGGTTTGGGTCTGGCCTTTTGTAAACTGGCCATTGAGGCTCAGGGAGGACGTATCTGGGTGGAGAGTGAACCGGGGACAGGTTCACAGTTCAAGTTTGTTTTGCCGGTCGCCGGATAGCCGTCGCCGTTTGTCATTTGGAGGGGTAGTGAGGCGCCATTCAAGCCGGGACGAACAGACTGCGCGAGTGAGACTTTTTGCAGGCGAGAGATCCCTCTCGCCTTTGTTGCGTGTGGGCTTGCTGGTGTTGTGGGGCGGGCTGGCGTTGACTGCCGGGCTGATGTGGCAGCGAATGCAGGCGGAGCGCCGCGGTTATCCCGCTGTCTCGACCGATCTGCCACCCGTGACGTCGCCCTGGTTGGGGGTCAATGCCGAGCTGTCGCAATACGATGGCTCTGCGCTATCCGAGGCCCTCGAGGGCATGCGGCAGGTGGGTTTTGGCTGGCTGCGTCAGACCTTTCCCTGGGCCGAGATCGAGCCACAAGCGGGCCGGTACGATTGGGCCAAATGGGATGCCATCGTGGCGCGCGCGTCGGAGCACGGCTTACAGATCGTGGCCGTGTTGGATGGCGCTCCGGCCTGGGCGCAACGGCATCCCTCAAACGGCGGGTCTGGGTCGCCGCCGCAGGAGGTGGCCGATTTTGGTCGCTTTGCCCGCGCCTTTGCCGAACGTTATGGCGCTGCCATCGACCATTACCAGATTTGGGATGAGCCCAACCTCTCGGCGCACTGGGGCGGCGCCTTTGTCGATCCGGCGGCCTATGTGCAGTTGCTGCGCGAAGGCTGGCATCAGATCCGCGCCGTCGATCCGGCGGCCAAAATTTTACTGGCTGGCCTGGCGCCAACGGTCGAGGGCGGCCCACTGAACCTGAACGAGGCGGCTTTTCTGGAAGGTATCTATGCCGCCGGCGGCGGCGCGTTTTTCGACATCGCAGCGGCCAAGCCTTATGGCTTTTGGCATCGCGCGCTGGATGGCCGGCTAGACGTGAATGTGCTCAATTTCGGTCGGGTGGCGCTGTTGCGGCAGGTGATGGTGGCGCACGGCGATGCCGGCAAATCTCTCTGGGCGGTGGCCTGGGGTTGGAACGCCTTGCCGGCAGATTGGGCGGGTCGATCTTCAGCCTGGGGCAGTGACACACAAGAAAGCCAGGCCGCCGATACCGTGGCGGCCATCGGCCGCGCCCACAAAGAGTGGCCCTGGTTGTCTGTGATGATCCTCTCACACTGGCAGCCGGCCGTTGCGCCCGATGATCCATTTCTCGGCTTTTCACTGCTGGATGAAAACGGCCAGCCGCGCCCTGTGCTGGAGGCTGTGCGCGCGTGGATCGCCGGGCCGGCTGTGGCCTGGCCGGGCCATTACCGTCCGGATCATCCAACGGCGCGATACACCGGCGGCTGGCGCGTGACGCCCACCGCCGCCGATATCCCTGCCGCTGCAAGGGGCGATGCCTCCGAGGCCAGTCTTGTCATCCCGTTTTACGGCACCCGGCTCGATCTGATGGTGCGGCGGGGCGACTTTTGGGGGGCGCTGTTCGTCACCGTCGATGGCCAACCGGCTAATCGTCTGCCCCGTGATTCGGGGGGGCGGGCCTATCTGGTGTTGTACGATCCACTTTACCAGGCCGCCGGCGTCACACTGGCGGCAGGTCTGCCCGACGGTTCCCATCAGGCCGTCATTGTGCCTGAGGGCGGCTGGGGGCAATGGGCCATCGAGGGCTGGTTGGTGGGCCGCGAGCCGCATCTCGAAGGTTACCCGGTCATCTGGGTGGTTTGGGGGTTGGTTCTGCTGGTCGTTCTGATCGTCACGGTGGTTGGGTTGGGTTTCGAGGGCGCGTTTTGGTTGTCCATCGGCGCCGGGCTGGTGGCCCGCTACCGGGCGATTCCGGAGGCCGGGCAACTGGCAGCCATGGGATTGGCGGCTGTTACGTTTTTTATCGCTCCCGGACTGCTGCCGAGCCTGGCGATTTTGGGGCTGTTGGCCCTGTTGGTGTGCCTGCGCCCAGATCATGGCCTGGCAGGGGTGGTTTTCAGTGTGCCATTTTTTCTGCAGCCCAAAATCCTGGCCGGCCGAGCCTTCTCTATGGTCGAGATTGGGGTCTGGCTCTGTGTGGCCGCCTGGGTTGGGCGCTGGTTTCTGGCGGGACGTGTCATCCCCGGCCTGCGGCAGGTGTTGGGCGAGCTCACAGCCGCCGATTGGGCCGTGACCGCACTGCTGGGGGTGGGTCTGCTCTCGCTGGCCTGGGCCGAGAACGTGGGGGTGGCCACGCGCGAGTTCCGAGTCGTGATTTTGGAATCGGTATTGTTTTACGTTCTGCTGCGCCTGACGGCGCACAGGCAGGGGAGCGCGCTGTTTCGTTTGCTGGTCGATGCTCTGATAGCCGGGGCAGTTTTGGCGGCGGGTGTGGGGCTGTGGCAGTATTTTGTCTCCGGCCAGGTCATCACTGCCGAAGGGGTGCGCCGGGTGCGAGCGCTGTATGGCTCGCCCAACAATCTGGCGCTTTTTTTGGAACGTGTGTTGCCCCTGGCGCTGGCGTTGGCGCTGTGGGGACCTGGCCGCTGGCGACGCCTGCTCTGCGGGCTGGCGCTTTTGCCTCTGGGTGCGGCGTTGCTGCTCACCTTTTCCAAGGGCGCGCTGTTTATCGCTCTGCCATCCTCTTTGATATGCCTGGGCCTTGTGCGGGGCCGCCGGGCGCTGTTGCTGATGCTGGTGTCACTGGCGATTTTGGCCGTGCTTTGGTTGCCATTCCTGGGCAGCGAGCGGTTCGCCGGCACTTTTGATCTGACCGGTGGCACCGCTTTTTTCCGTCTCAAGCTGTGGCAGTCATCGCTCAACCTGATCGCCGAACATCCACTGACAGGCGTGGGTCTGGACAATTTCCTGTATGCCTACCGCACGCGTTACGTGCTGCCAGAAGCCTCCGACGAGCTCGATCTTTCACATCCACACAACATCCTGCTGGATTTCTGGGTGCGCCTGGGCCTGGCCGGTGTGGTGGCGCTGCTCGGGTTGCTGGCAACCTTTTTCAAAACAGGACTATCCGGCCGGCGACGATCGAGCGGCAGAGAGGAACGGGTTCTGTTATGGGGCTTTCTCGGCAGCATGGCGGCGGCCCTGGCTCATGGTCTCATCGACAACGCCTTTTTCCTGGTAGACCTGGCGTTCCTGTTCATGCTGGCTCTGGCGGCTGTTGAATCTCTGGCCGGGGCGCCAGCCGATCGATGCTCAAAGGAAACACATGTCCGAAGCGCCAACCTTTGATTCCAAAAACGACAAGGCCGCCTATGTGAGCCACATGTTCGATCGTATCGCTGCGCGCTACGATCTGATGAATCGCCTGATGACTGGCGGGCGCGATCGGGCCTGGCGGCGGCTGGTGGCAAAACTGGCCACGCTGCCGCCGAATGGGCGCGTTCTGGATATGGCCACCGGCACAGGCGACATTGCGCTGGCCCTGGCGCAACGCTATCCAGAGGCCGGCATCGTGGGGATAGATTTTAGCCTGCAGATGTTGTTGCGAGGCCGCGCCAAGTTTGTGGCTGAAGGGCTGCTCCAGCGTGTGGCGCTGGCGGCCGGCGATGCGCTGTGCCTGCCCTTCCCTGAGGATCATTTTGACGCGGCCACCACCGGTTTTGCTCTGCGCAACGTCACCGATATCCCTCGGGCCTTTGCCGAGCTGCATCGTGTGGTCAGACCGGGCGGCCGGGTGGTCAGTCTGGAGATCTCTCGGCCTACGTTGCCGCTGTTTCGCCGCCTTTTCGAGTTTTACTTTTATCGGTTGGTGCCCTGGATAGGTGGGCTTGTCAGCGGCCAAAAAGATGCCTACGCCTACCTGCCCAATTCACTCACCGGTTTTTTGACACCCGTCCAGGTCCGAGAGGTCATGGAAGCCGTGGGTTGGCAGCAGGTCTGGTTTCGACGGCTCATGTTGGGCACGGTGGCGGTTCACGTCGGGGTGAAAGGTTCATGAGCCTGTCTGCTGTAGACGATAAAACCATCACGCTGGGCCGTCCCAGTTACGTCTGGCGGGCAGGCCAGGAACGGCGACTGGAGCTCGTTCGGCGGCACCTTTCGTTGGACGGCCGGCGAGTGCTGGACGCTGGCTGTGGCGTAGGGATGTACGTGGCGGCCTTTGCTCGTTATGCCCAGTCTGTCTATGGCGTCGACCTGGATCCGGAAAAGGTGGCGCTGGTTGCCCGGCAGGGCCTCGACGTCCTGGTGGCTTCGGTGGAAGCGCTGCCTTTTGCCGGGGCCAGTTTCGACGCTGTGTTGAGCCACGAGGTGATGGAGCACGTGGGTGATGATCACGCCGCTTTGGCAGAAGCGGTGCGGGTGCTCAAGCCGGGCGGTCGACTGGCCGTTTTTGTGCCCAATCGGCTCTATTTCTTCGAGACCCACGGTTGTTTTTGGCGCGGTCGGTATCACTTTGGCAACATCCCGCTGGTCAACTGGCTGCCAGATGTGCTGCGCAATCGGTTGTGCCCCCACGTGCGGGCCTACACCACTGGCGGATTGCGACGCCTCTTGGGTGATCTGCCGGTCAGAGTGGTGAGGCACACGCAGATCTATCCCGGCTTTGATAATGTGATCGCCCGTCGGCCCGGTTTGGGTCGTTGGTTGCAGCGTGTGATGTATGCCCTGGAGCGTACGCCGCTGCGGGTGTTTGGCCTGTCGCACCTTTTGATTCTGGAGCGGCTGAGGTGATAAAGGGCGGCAGATGTTTGCCTGTCGTTGGCTTTTAGAGTACAATACTGACTCTAAAGGGAGCCAGGCTGGCTGTGCTTCGATCTTGTCTGGAAAGTGATATTCCGATGAACAGCACCAAAAAGATGATCGTCGCTCGCAAGAGGCGACGGCGCAACCGCATCACCGTCTGGCACGTGGTGGGCCGATTGCTGGTGGGTTTGCTGGTGGTCGCGCTGGCCCTGGCTGGCGTGGCCGTGCTTTCCGGCGCGCTGACAACGTTTGGAGTGTATGCCTACTTTGCTCAGGACCTCCCGTCGGCAGATGAAATCGAGGTCGTCGAAGAGCACTTTGAGACCACCAAACTCTACGACCGCACGGGCCAGACGCTCATTTACGAGATCGTCAATCCCCTTGGCGACCGCACCTACGTTCACCTGGATCAGATCCCAGAGCACTTTCGTAACGCGGTCATTGCTCTGGAGGACAAGAACTTTTACTCCAACCCCGGCTTCGATCCGCAGGGCATTTTCAAAGCCTTTCTGGATAACCTGACAGGCGGCGACATTCGCGGCGGCTCTTCCATTACCCAGCAGTTGGTCAAGAACGTGCTTATCGCCCCAGAAGAGCGTTTCCAAAAATCCTATACACGCAAGATCAAAGAGGTGATCCTGGCCGTCGAGATCACGCGCCGCTTTGAGAAAGACCAGATCCTGCAGTGGTACCTCAACACCAACTTTTACGGCAATCTGGCCACCGGCGTCGAGGCGGCGGCGCAGGTCTATTTTGGCAAACACATCTGGGAACTGGATCTGGCCGAGTGCTCGATGCTGGCGCTCATTCCCCAATCGCCAGCCTACAACCCCATCGACAACTGGGAAGAGGCCAAGGAGCGTCAGGCCATCACGCTCAACCGGATGGTGGAGGAAAGCTACATCACACCCCAGGAGGCAGAAGCGGCTTATCGACAGGATTTGCAGATACGCGAGCGGGGTGTGCTGGAGCGTTATGAGGTCAAAGTGCCCCACTTTGCCCTGTTTGTCGAAAAACAACTGGTTCAAAAGTTCGGCGAAGACCTGGTCTATCGCGGCGGTTTGAAAGTCTATACCACGGTGGATCTCGACCTGCAGGCCAGGGCGGAGGAAATCGCGCGGGCGCATATCGCCACGCTGGAGGCGGAGGAAAAGGACGTAAGCAACGCCGCAGTGGTGGTGATGGATCCGCGCACTGCCGAGATTCTGGTCATGATGGGCAGCCTGGACTATTGGGATGAGACCATCGACGGTGAGGTGAACAACGCCCTGGCCGAAAACCAGCCCGGCTCTTCTTTCAAGCCGTTCACCTATCTCACCGCTTTTTCTCAGGGTTATTCGCCCGCCGACATGGTGATGGACGTACGCACCACTTTTCTCGAGCCGTTGTACACGCCGGAGAATTACGACCGCAAATATCATGGGCCGCAAACCCTGCGGACGGCGCTGGCGCGATCCTACAACATTCCGGCAGTCAAGGTGCTGGATTGGGTCGGCGTGGATAACGTCATCAAGACGGCGCACCGCCTGGGCATCGACACGCTCAATCGAGACCTGGACTATTACGGTCTCAGCCTGACGTTGGGCGGCGGCGAAGTGACACTGTTGGATATGACCTATGCTTTTGGCGTTTTCGCCAACGGCGGGCGCATGGCCGGCATGTCGCGCCAGGAACAACAGCTTCGCTCTGGTTACCGCGAACTGGAGCCGGTGCCGTTTCTGCGCATCGAAGATCGTAACGGCAGCGTGGTGTGGGAATATACCGCCCCGGCCACCCAACAGGTGGTGGATTCAAAACTGAACTATTTGTTGGTCGATGTGCTTGCCGACAGGCAGGCGCGCCTGGCGGCTTTTGGTTACAACAACGCTCTGGAATTGCCCGATAATCGCCCTGCCGCCGCCAAAACAGGCACCACCAACAATTATTGGGACGCCTGGACGATCGGGTTTACGCCGCAGTTGGTGACCGGCGTCTGGGTGGGTAATGCCGATAACACCCCCATGAATCGTCTGCCCGGTTCGCGCGGCGCAGCGCCCATCTGGAACCAGGTCATGACGGTCGCGTTGGAGGGGGAGCCAATAGTAGATTTCGTCCGGCCTCCCGGCATCAAAGAGGTGGTGGTGTGTAGCGTGTCCGGCAAGTTGCCCACCCAACATTGCCCCAATACGATTACCGAGTTGTTCATCGAGGGTAACGAGCCGACGACGTATTGCGACGTTCACCAGGCCTTTCGTGTCAATCGCGAAACAGGCAAACTGGCGACGGTCTATACCCCACCGGAGCTGGTAGACGAGATCGTCTACAACATCTATCCTGCCGACGCCGCGGACTGGGTGCGGGAGAACGATATCCCCCAACCCCCCACGCAGTACGATACCTACGGCCCTGACCCAACTTCTGGCCCGGTGGTCATTGTCGATCCGCCGCCCTACGCCTACGTCAAAGGCATCTTGCCTGTGATCGGCAACGCCAGGGCCGGCAATTTCGCTTTCTACCGTCTGGAGTATGGGCCTGGCCTCAACCCAGACAGTTGGAGCCTCATCGGTGGTGATCATTACAATCAGGTGGATAACGCCCCGCTAGAATTCTGGGACGTGCGTGGCCTGGATGGTCTGTACACGTTACGATTGACGGTGGTAGAAAACAATCAGCAGATCTATGAATATGCCACCCAGGTGACGGTCGATAATGCGCCGCCGCAGGTGACGGTCAGTTATCCCGAAGAGGGCCAGTTTTATGTGATGGAAGATGACGAGTGGCTCAGCATTCAGGCCGACGCCGTGGACAACTTTTCCATGAGTCGGGTGGATTTTTATCTGGACAACCAACTGCTGGGCACGTCTACCGTGCCGCCGTACAACAAACGTTGGACGATCACCATGTCCGACACGCGACCTTCGCTGCCTATCGGCACGGTCATCACCGCCACCGAGGTCATCACCCAGCCCGACGGCTCTCTGGCCACCCAGGTCATCACCCTTACCCAGGTGATCAGCCAGGTCATCGATCAGGAGACGGATGTGGTGCTGACCGCCCAATACTTTCACGATGGCTTTGGCCTGCTGATCGATTCGGCCGGCGGTTACACCGAGACCCATCTCATTCACGTGATGGCATTCGATGCCGCTGGAAACGAGGTGGAGAGTCTGCCGGTACGGGTGTATGTGACCCACAAGAAGGAAAAGGAGGAAGAGCAGAAACAGGGTGCAAATCTTCAAAGAGACGACTGGCTGGCCCTGCTGCCCGATAACCGCAGATGGGCCGGCGGTTAACGATGGTCTCCAGATCTCGGTTGTGACGAGAGAAAGCTGCTCTCTCGTGCGGTGATGGCGCAAGTCGTGTGAGGAGAAGCCCGGTCAGGGATGATTCCCGGCAGGGCTTCTTGTATCGTCGAGGAGAGACACATGGCGTTTTGGGATTTGATTCGGAAACGACACAGCGTGCGTGCATACGACCCGGACGGTGAGGTTTCGGCAGAGCAGGTGCAACACATTCTGGAGGCGGCCATCGAAGCCCCTTCGGCCGGCAACCGGCAACCGTGGCATTTCGTCGTCGTGCGCGATGGGCGCGTCCGGCAAGAACTGGCGCGAGCCGCCTATGGCCAGCAATTTCTGGCCCAGGCACCGGTGGTGATCGCGGTGTGCGCCGATCCGGCGCGCTCGTCGGAGCGCTATGGGGCGCGTGGATCGGACCTTTACTGCCTCCAGGATACGGCGGCTGCCACGGCGCACATTTTGCTGGCGGCGACTGCGCTGGACCTGGGCAGTTGTTGGGTGGGCGCCTTTGACGAAGCCCACGCTGCCCGAGCCCTGAGCTTGGCGGACCATCTGCGACCTGTGGCCCTCATTTCTATCGGGCAGGCCGCTGTGTCATCGCGGCGCACCACTGCCCGCCGCCCGCTGGAACAGGTTGTCGGCTATCTCTAGCATGGTCAGCGTTCGATCTGATGGAGGTCAGCATGCCACAATTCGCATTTTTTGAGGGGCAACTGGTGCCCATTAGCGAGGCCAGGATCAGTATCATGAGCCATGCTTTCAATTACGGCACCGGCTGTTTTGAGGGCATACGGGCCTATTGGAACGATGGCGAGGAGCAACTGCTGGTTTTTCGTATGCCAGAGCACTATCAACGCCTGCACCAATCGGCGCGTATTCTGCACATCGATCTGGCCCGCAGCGCGGCTGAACTGTGCGAGATCACGGTCAAGTTGTTGCGTCACGAAGCGTACCGCCAGGACACCTACATTCGCCCCGTTGCCTACAAGAGCAGCGAGGGCATCGGCGCGTGGCTGCATGGGCTACAGAGCGATTTTGCCGTGTTTGCCATCCCTTTTGGCCGCTACGTCGACAAAGAAGAGGGCGCGGATGTCAGAGTTTCTTCGTGGCGGCGCAACGCCGATAACGCCATCCCTGCCCGGGCCAAAGTCACCGGCGCCTATGTGAACTCGGCGCTGGCCAAAACAGAAGCCGTGCTCGACGGCTACGACGAAGCCATCGTGCTCAACGAGAATGGTCACGTTTCTGAGGGCAGCGCCGAGAACCTGTTCATCGTGCGGCAGCAACAACTCATCACGCCGCCGGTCACAGAGAATATCCTGGAGGGCATCACGCGGGCCACGATCATCCAGCTTGCTCGTGAACGTCTCGGGCTGGGGGTGGTGGAGCGCCCCATCGACCGCACCGAGCTGTACGTGGCCGACGAGGCTTTTTTCTGCGGCACTGGCGTGCAAGTGGCCGCCATTACCAGCATCGATCGCCGGTCGGTCGGCTCTGGCAAAATGGGGCCCATCGTCCGCCAGATTCGTGACCTGTATTTCCGGGTGGTCAGGGGGCAGGAGCCGGAATATCGGCATTGGTGTACACCGGTTTACGAACGCTGAGCGACTCGAGCTGGCTGATGGTGTCCGGATGCCCGAGCCTGATGGGGAGTCTATAGTATGCTCATCGTCCCTCCGCGTCGCCAGGGCCTGCTGGTGGGTGGGCTGTTGGCGCTGATCACGCTGCTGCTGGATGGTTTCTGGCTGTGGCAATTGCTCGACTGGCCCATTACCTTTCTTTCTTTTGTGCAGGCCGCGCTGGTTCTTTTGAGTATCCCCTGGCTGATTTTACTGTTTTATTGGCTGTATGGGCTGGCCTCGTTGCGTTATCACCTGGATCGTAATCGCCTGTTTGTCCGATGGGGCGCTACCTGGCAGGTGATCCCACTGCCAGCGGTCGAACGCACGGTGGTGGGTGTACGATTGGTTTCACCCGCCAGCTATCGCGGCGCATGGTGGCCCGGATATTGGGCCGGTCGGGGTACGGTGGAGGGTGTAGGCACCACCCTATTTTACGCCTCCCGGCCATTGGCCAGGCAGATCGTTTTGGTGACACCCACAACCGCTTATGCCCTCTCGCCGCCCGATCCGGAGGCTTTCTTGCGTGAATTGGCCCATCGACGCAGCATGGGGCCTACCCAGGCCGTGGCCCAGACTTCTCATCGACCCGCCTGGGTCGATTGGCCCATCTTGCATGACAAGAGTGCACAGGGATTCCTGGCCCTGGGAATCTTGACCGGGGCGATGCTCTTTGCCAGGTTGTGTGGCCGCTACCCCGCACTGCCGGATCGGGTAGCTTTTCACTTTGATGCCCAGGGACAGGTGGATCGTATTGGCCAACGCGCCGAGTTGTTCATTTTGCCCGTTATCGGTTGGTTCGTCCTGGCAGTGAATCAGATTCTGGGGCTGTGGTTGTATCGACGCGAGCGGGTGGGCGCCTATCTGATGTGGGGCAGCGTGGTGGCGGTTCACGTTTTGCTCTGGCTGGCATTGGCGCAGTTGACAGGGTGATCTGGGAGACACTTTATGGTGATAGATTGGGTTCAGTTGCTGGGCGGGCTATTGCTCAGTGGTTTGGTGGGTCTGGCAGCCTATCAACGCCAGGCGTTGAGCCGGAGTGGTGTGGCGGGTGCGGTGATCACCGGCACATTGATCTTTGGATTGGGCGGTTGGACCTGGGGATTGTTGTTGATCGCTTTTTTTCTTTCGTCCAGCTTGTTGTCTGGTTATCGCGAGGCAGACAAGGAGGGCCTGGCGGAAAAATTCGCCAAGGGACACCGGCGCGATCTGGGGCAGGCTTTGGCCAACGGCGGTTGGGGAGCGGTGCTGGCCGTGGCCTATGCCATTTCACCTTACGGCACACTGTGGGCGGCGTTTGTGGGTGCAATAGCTACCGTCACGGCCGATACCTGGGCCACCGAGTTGGGGGTGTTCAGTCGCAGCCAGCCGCGCCTGATCACCACGCGCCAACCGGTGCCGTCGGGAACGTCGGGGGCGATTTCGGCGCTGGGCACGGCGGCATCGGTGGCGGGTGGTCTGTTCATTGCCCTGACCGTGCTCTTGCTGCTGGGATTACGCACCATCGTCACCCGTGGCCCTCTCGATTGGTTTGGCGTGTGGGCCGCCTTTGCCGGTCTGGTGGGCGGCGTCACCGGCTCTCTCTTTGATAGTTTGTTGGGAGCCACCGTGCAGGGTGTGTATTATTGCGACCGCTGTGCCAGGGAAACGGAAAAAACGGTCCATACCTGTGGACAGATCACTCAACTGATGAGAGGGTATCGTTGGCTGAACAACGACTGGGTGAATTTACTGAGCTCTGTCGTGGGCAGCCTGGTGGCTGCCACGATTGCCTGGGTTGGATGGCGAGGCTGGGCATGACATTGCAGAACCCCTGTCGCTGTGTTATAATAACCTGAAAGCTTTTCCCAAAATGGGCATGGATGTATCGACGGCTAAAACATTGGCTTTGCAGGTGGGTTTTGATCAAGTGGGCGTGGTGGGGGCGGAACTGGCTCCTGGGGCGCCCGCCTGGGCGCAATCTATTTTGGTGCTGGGCCTTGCTACACTCGATGAGGCCTTTGATTACGAGATTTTCCTGGCCTGCGATGGTCGCCGGCGCTGGCACAAATTCATCTATGAAATCCTGGAAGCCAGGGGCGCTCGGCTGGTGGCGTGTCTTCAAAGAGCTGGCCTGCGCGCTGAGCACCTGACTTTCGAAGACAGCCTGAAAACGATCGACTTGCGAGTGGCGGCAGTGGCCGCCGGGCTTGGCGTTCGCGGCGATAACGGCCTGGTAGTATCGGCAGAGTATGGGCCACAGATTCGTTTCACAGCCGTCTTTGTCGACACCCTCTGGCCAATTGATCGACCGTTGCGTGAGTATTATTGCCTCAACTGCACCCGCTGCTGGGGAGCCTGTCCCACCGGCGCCATTGGGCCGCATGGTTTCGATCGCTCTCTCTGTATTGCCGAGTTCAACCCAACTGCCGAGATGGCGGCCCGGCAGCGGGAACTGCAAACCTACCCAACACCGGTCACGCGTTTGCAGTGTGTGGCCTGTCTCACCTCCTGTCCCATCGGTCGGCAGCGGTTCGTGGACATGTGGACGGATGTGCGCCACAGTTGATACAAATAATATGCTCCTTCTAGATCGATAAACTCGTGGCAGACGGCAAGCTGGTAATTCGCCTCGAGCGTTTTGCCGGCTGTTGAAATTGGCTGAATTGGGGGGGAGATGGCCAATTCGATGCTTGAAAAGCGTGGCAGTCGCTTGTTGTTGGTGGAGGACGACTCGGACATTTCAGAGATGCTCCGGGCATATTTTAACATCCAGGGCTACGAGATTCGGTCGGTGGGATTTGGGGCAGATGCTGTGCAGCTCTGCCGCCAGGAGCGTCCCGACCTGGTGCTGCTCGATGTCAACTTGCCTGACATCAACGGCTACGAAGTCTGTCGCCAGCTCAAGGACGATCTGAGAACCAGCAACATCCCCGTCATTTTCGTCAGCCAGCGCAACCAGCAAGAGGACAAAATTCACGGTTTGCGCATGGGCGGCGACGATTATATCACCAAGCCATTCAATTTCGATGAGCTCCGCCTGAGAATTCAGAACACCCTCATCCGCAGCCGTTACCGTCGGCACGTCGATCCGTTCACGGGCCAGCCCAGTGGCACACTCATCGAGGAACAGTTAAAGGCGCTGCTCCATCGTAGTGGCTGGGCGCTGCTTTACGTCGGCATCGACGATTTTGATCTCTTTAGTGATACCTATGGCTTTCTCAGCGTTCGGCGCATTCTCAACTTTGTGGCAACGTTGTTGCAGCAAACAGCCGAGCGTCTGGGCAACGGCGAGGATTTTGTGGGGCACGTGGGCAAGGGCGATTTCGTGGTCATCACCAAAGCTGCCAGGGCGCACGAGATGGCAAGTGAGGTCAAGTCTCGCTTCAAGCGAGCTGTGACTGCGGCTTACCAGTCGCCCAAGAAACCGGTAGCGCCGTCTCGCCGGGTGGTACGGGAGCAAGAGCCTCCGGCCTTGCTCATGAATCTTTCGATCGGCATCGTAGTGGGGCGGGATGGTCAGTTTGCCGATATTCGCACGCTGGCCGAGGTGGCGGCTGCCGCCCGTCGTCAAGATCGGCAGGCGCGCCTGATGGCAAAACCAGACCTCCCCGA
Organism: Chloroflexota bacterium; assembly: GCA_049324835.1. Classification (GTDB taxonomy): domain Bacteria; phylum Chloroflexota; class Anaerolineae; order CAYNKW01; family CAYNKW01; genus JBMOMT01. The sequence goes on from JBMOMT010000043.1 coordinate 128,171, forward strand.
AAGTTCAGAGACATGCTCAAACCCTCGGGGAGGCAAAAAAGGTTCCAGGCGGTGAGATGTTGCCCGTCTGTGATGGCGGTTTAACTGGCTGCCCTATCGGTGATGTTCAGCACCTCGTCCATGATGCGCAGTCCATCGCGTAATTCCGATTCGTTGATACACAACGGCGGCACGACGAAAATCCAGTTCCACCTGCAAAAAGTGTACATGCCTCGCTCGACGAGCGCCCCTGGCACCTGAGCCATGACGCCCATCTCGTGCGCTCTGGCGTTCCACGGGGCCAGCGGCTCTTTGGATGTTTTGTCCTTCACCAGCTCGATCACCGCAAACAGCCCGATGCTGCGCACGTCCCCCACGCTGGCATGCCTGGCTTTGAGCTCCTCCAGACCCTCTTGGAGAACAGTTCCCATGGCGCGGGCATTTTCGATCAGTTTTTCTTCCTGGTAAACCTCGAGGGTGGCAATGCCGGCCGCCATGCACACCGGATGGCCGGAATAGGTCAGGCCCATGGGCAGCGATCGCTCGTGGAAATGATCCGCGATGGCCTGCGAAACGACCACCGCCCCCAGCGGCACGTAACCGGAGGTGATGCCCTTGGCCACCGTCATCACATCCGGCACGACGTTCCAGTGATCCACGGCGAACCACTCGCCCGTGCGGCCAAAGCCACTCATCACTTCATCGTCGATGAGTAGAATGCCGTACCGGTCGCAGATCTCACGCATGCGCGGCCAGTAATCGTCGGGTGGGATGATCAGGCCGCTGGTGCCGGTGACGCCCTCCAGAATGATCGCCGCCACGTTTTCCGGCCCCTCGAATTTGATGACCTGCTCCACGTGCTCGATACATTCCCGGCGGCAGGTTTCCGGCGTCCAGCCAAAGGGGCAGCGATAGCAGTAAGGGTCCTGGACGTGCACCACACCCGAGATCAGCGGCTCTACCGGCAAGCGGCGTGGATCGCCGGAAAGGGCCATGGCCCCGGCCGTTGCGCCGTGATAGGATTGGTAACGAGCGATGATTTTGTGCCGCCCGGTGTAGAGGCGGGCAAATTTGATGGCGTTCTCGTTGGCCTCGGCGCCGCCCAGTGTGAACAATGTCTTGTTCAGATCGCCCGGCGTGACCTGGGCCAGCATCTGGCCCAGCCGGCCCCTGGGTTCGGTGGCGATGCCAGGATGGACAAAAGCCATCTCGGCTGTCTGATCCTGGATGGCTTTGATGACCTTGCGGTTGCCGTGGCCAATGTTGACGTTCATGAGCTGCGACGAAAAATCGATGTAACGTTTGCCGTCGGCGTCCCAGAAATAGATGCCATCGCTGCGTGTCGCCACCAGGGGATTCACCTTGCTCTGGACGCTCCAGGAAAAGAACGCATATTCTCGATTCAGGTCGATGATCTGTTCATTGTTCATGTTTCGCTCCTTTGCGGATTGGAGTCAATTGATTCGGCTGCCATAACTACCTTCAATGGCCCGCACGAGATGGCTGAGAGTGGCATTGACCGGTGTGGCGATGCCCAGTTGCGCCCCCTCGCGGACGATGGCCTCGTTGATCACTCCGATCTCGGTGGGCGCGCCGCGCAACACGTCCTGGAGCATGGACGAACGGTTGCTGGCCGTGGCGCGGGCCACCTGCCGCACCCGCTCCAGCGGGTCGTCGTAGGCCAGGGTGATGCCTCTGGCCCGGCACACTGTCTCGGCTTCGGTCACGGCCTGAGCCATCAGCTCGGCGGCGGCGGGTATTTCGTCGAGCTGGCCGTTGGGCACGCGCAGGATGGCCGTCAGAGCATTGATGCCCACATTGATGAGCAGCTTGCCCCACACCAGACTGTCCAGATCGTCGGTCAGATGAGCCTGGAGGCCGGCCCGCTCAAAGATAGCCTGGATGGCTGCCAGCCGGGCAGCGATCTCGGGCCGGCTGGCAATGTGGGTTGGCCCTTGCCCGGCGTGGCGCACCTGCCCTGGCCCCAGCAGTGTAGCGCCATGAGAGGTCACGCCGGCCACCACGCGCTGCGCGCCCAGCACGCCGGCCATCGTTTCGGCATTGCCCATGCCGTTCTGCAGTGTCAGAGCCAGGCCATCCGGCGCCAGAAAGGCCGCTGCCCACTCGCTGGCCTGGCGCGTGGCATGTGACTTGACGAATACGATAGCCAGGTCTGCCTGCGGCGCCGCGGCCGGATGGGTGGTGGCGGGCAGGCGCACGATGGTCTGGCGGCCGTCCAGCTCGGTGATGTGCAGACCGTCGCGCTGGATAGCCGCCACATGCTCGGCCCACGGGTCTAGCAGCGTCACATCGGCCACGGCGGAGAGCCTGCCCCCAAACAGGCAACCCATCGCCCCGGCGCCGACGATGGCAATTCGTATAGCCATGGTGCTATCCTCCTGTGGTTGTCCTGTGAGGATCGCGCAGAAACAATCAGGACTCGCCAAACGCTTCGAGCAGAGCCTGTAGCGCCTCATCACTCATGCTGTAGCCGTGTTCTGGCCCCGGAAAGACCCCGGCGATGACCTCGTCACGATAGCTCTGAAGCGCCTCGATGATGGTGGGAAAGATGCTGGCATACTGTTTCACAAACTTGGGCACAAAGCGGTCGAACAGGCCGATGAGATCGTGAGTCACCAGCACCTGACCATCACAATCTGGCCCGGCGCCGATACCGATGGTGGGGATGCGCGTCCGCTCGGTGATGAGTTTGGCCACCGGGCCAGGGATGGCCTCCAAAATGAGGCTAAAGGCGCCGGCTGCTTCGAGCGCCAGGGCGTCGTCGATGAGGGCTTTGGCCGTGGTTACATCTTTGCCCTGCACGCGGTAACCACCCAGCTTGGAGATGGTTTGAGGCGTGAGGCCGATGTGACCCATCACCGGGATGCCGGCATCGACGATAGCCTTCACGGTGGGAGCCATGTCGCGCCCGCCTTCGAGCTTGATCACGTCCATGCCGCCCTCTTTGAGAAAGCGGCCCGCGTTGCGCACAGCCTCTCTGGCGTCCACCTGATACGACATGAAGGGCATATCGCCCACCAGCAAGGGGTTTTTGGCGCCGCGGGCCACGGCCTTGCAGTGGTGCAGCATCTCGTCCATGGTGACGGACACGGTGTTTTCGTGGCCCAGCACCACCATCGCCAACGAATCGCCCACCAGGATGATATCGATGCCGGCCTGATCGACCAGCAGCCCGGTGGGATAGTCGTAGGCGGTGAGCATGGTGATAGGCTCGCCCTCTCTTTTTTTGCGTTGTAAATCCAGGATCGTAACCTTTTTGCGGCTCACGTGTTCCTCCTTGCAGGCGGGTGGGCTTGCCCACCTGGCGCATATTTCAAGTTTGGCTTTATGCCCTGGTTTGTTGGTGACAAATGCGTTGGCCTACGCTGAGAATATGACTGGCCAGAGTGTGTCCTGCCTCCGCTGCCTGCCCGTTCCGGATGTACTCAACGACCTCGGTGTGCAGGCCAACCACCTCTTCAGCAGGCAGGTAGAGGGTGTTGGTCAGATCGATGAAGGTGCGGATCTGGGCGGTCATGCTCTGCCAGGCGCTGAGCAGGCGCGAGTGGCCGGATGCCCGGCACAGTGTCTCGTGAAAGTGCATATCGAGGGCCGCCAGCCGGGACAGATCGGCTTCCTGGGCGGCCTGTGTCATGGCCTCGACGGTTTGTTGCAACTGTTCCAGGATTTCGGGTGATGCCTTTTCTGTGACCAACCGCACGGCCAGGCTTTCCAGTGCGGCGCGCAGCGTATAGATCTCCCACAGGTCGGAGGTCGAGAGTTCGGCCACAAAAGTGCCGCGATGTGGCTCGCTGACGATCAGCCCCTCGGTTCCGAGCTGGCGGAACGCTTCGCGCACTGGCGCGCGGCTGATGCCCATCTGCTCGGCGATATCACTCTCGACCAGGCGTTGGCCGGGTTTGAGATCACCCTCCAGAATGGCCTGGCGGATGGCTGCCAGGGCGGCTTCTCGCAAAGATTTGTGGGGCACTTCTTCGAATATCGGCTCGGAAACCATGGGGTGCTCTTTTGAGATATGACGGCGAGTTGTTTACCAAACAAAAGTTTGACAATTTGCTGGGATGATAGTATAATGTAGACTGTCGACAATTTTCCGAGAAGATCATAGCATATTCGAGTCAGTTTGTCAACGTATCTTTTGAGTCCATTCTGCCACCCAGATCTCCTGCTTGTCTGCACCCTCTGCTACCATTTCCTCTGCCTTCAAACCCTTGCTGTTTATTAAAAGTTATCTTGTCGAAAAGAGGAGGGAAGGTCGTTGTCTGCTCCATCTGTGGAACCGATCATCAAGGCTGAAAAGCTGCACTATTATTATAATTCCCAGTCTGAAAATCCCATCCATGCGATCCGAGGCATAGATTTGGAAATTTTCCCCGGCGATTATCTGGTCATCGTGGGGCACAATGGCTCGGGCAAATCCACTCTGGCCAAGAACTTTAATGTCCTGCTGCGACCAACGGAGGGCAGCCTGTGGGTCAAGGGAATGGACACCTCCGACACGGCCAATACGCTGTCGATCCGCAGCGCCGTGGGTATGGTGTTCCAGATTCCGGATAACCAGATTGTGTCGACAGTGGTCGAGGAGGATGTGGCCTTTGGCCCGGAGAATCTGGGCGTTCCAGAAGAGGAGCTGCGCGAGCGTGTGGAATGGGCCCTGGGTGTGGTGGATATGAAGGAATTCCGCCAGCGAGCGCCGCATCGACTTTCAGCCGGGCAGAAACAGCGGGTGGCCGTCGCGGGGGTTATGGCCATGAAACCGGAGGTGTTGGTGCTCGACGAGGCCACGGCCATGCTGGACCCTGAAGGGCGGCGCAGTGTGTTGGAGGCCGTCCGCAAGCTGAATGAAGAAGGGGTAACCGTGGTGGCTATCACCCATTTTATGCACGAGGCGGCTGAGGGCAATCGTGTCATTGTGATGGAAGCGGGCAAAATTGTCATGCAAGGTGCGCCCGGTGAAGTCTTTTCTCATGTCGAAGAACTGCGCGAATTACAGTTGGATGTGCCCCAGACAACCCAGCTTGCCTTCGAGTTGAACAAACGGGATCCGACTTTTCCTCCGGACTTGCTATTGGTGGGTGAGGTTGCCGACGAGGTTCAACGCCGGTTGACTCAGAGGGGGGAGGCATGAGCCGCGAGCCATTGATCACGATTCACGATCTGCATCATACGTATTTGCGCGGCACGCCGCTGGAGGTGGTGGGCTTGCGCGGAGCAAGCCTGGAGATTCTCAAGGGCGAGTCGGTGGGTCTGATTGGCCGCACCGGGGCAGGCAAGTCTACGCTGGTACAGCATTTCAACGGCCTCATCCGCCCGCTGGAACGGGGTAAGGTGGTGGTGGATGGGCAAGACCTGAGCGACTCTGGTGTGGACGTCCGCCGCATTCGCCAGAAAATCGGTCTGGTGTTCCAATACCCGGAGCAACAGTTGTTCGAGCGGCTGGTGGGCGATGATATTGCCTTTGGCCCCAAAAAGCTGGGTATGGAGCAAGCTGAACGGCGCGAGCGGGTGCAGTGGGCCATGGAAATGGTCGGTCTGGACTTTGAAGCGTTCAAAGATCGTTTTACCTTTTCCCTCAGCGGCGGCGAGATGCGCAAAGCGGCTCTGGCCGGCGTGCTGGCGTTGCAGCCGGAGGTGCTCATTCTGGATGAATCGACCTCTGGTGTGGACCCGCGCAGCCGCAAGGAGCTCTTGGGCCGGCTGTTCGATCTACACACCAGCCACGGTATGACGCTCATCTTTGTTTCGCCCAACATGGAAGACGTGGCCGGCATGGTCGAGCGCATCTTTGTCATGGACGAAGGGCGGGTGGTGATGAGCGGCACGACGCGCGAGGTCTTTTCCCAACCGGAAAAGTTGCGCCAGCACGGCCTGGGCGTGCCCCAGGTAACCGAAGTGGCCCACGAACTGGCGGCTCGTGGCATCAGGGTGGATCAAATTCCGGTGACAGTTGAGGAGGGGGTAAAAGCGCTATGGAAGATTTTGAACTCCTGAGAAATATTACCATCGGCCAATACATTCCTGGCGATTCGATCATTCATCGCCTGGACCCACGCACCAAGATCTCGATCTTTTTGTTCATCACCCTGGCTGTTACTTTTAGCGTGTCTTATACAGGTAACATTGTCCTGGTATTGGCCACCATGTCGTTGGTGCTGCTCTCTGGGATTTCGATGCGCTACGTCTTTTCTGGCATCAAGCCCGCCATTCCCATCATCATCGTTCTGGCTATTTTGCAGCTTCTTTTGTACGGTGAGGGATTCGTGCCGTACGGTATGCAAAGCAAGACCTATTTCCATTGGGGCATTATCCACATCACCAATGGCAGCGTGCAGTTGGTGATCGTTTCGGTGATGCGTTTTGTGGAGCTGTTGTTCCTCACCAGCCTGCTGACCAACACCACCACGCTCACCGATATCACTCACGGCATGGAAAACATGCTGCGCCCCTTTTCGCGTTTCGGTGTGCCATCGCACGAGCTCTCGCTGGTAGCGACCATTGCCCTGCGCTTTGTGCCGCTGCTGGCCGAGCAGTTGGAGATCATCATGAAGGCCCAGGCTTCGCGTGGGGCCGATATTGCCCACAAGGGCAAGCTTCAGTTCATCACCACGGCGCGGCAGGTGGCGGCGCTCATCGTGCCGCTCTTTATCGATGCCTTTCGCCGGGGCGAAGATCTCATTCTGGCCATGGAGGCGCGCTGCTATGTGGGCGGGCGTGGCCGCAGCAGTTTCGTCCGGCTCCGCTTCGCTCGCCTGGATTACCTGGCCTACGCGGCGGCGCTGATTTTTTCAGTGGCGATGCTGGCTTTTCGGAACTATTTTCCGGTCTGAATCATAGGAGTCTGTCATGCTCACCGAGCTTGAAAAAAAGGTGCTGGCGCACGTTCAGGAAGAGGAGGTCATCCGCTGGACGCAGGAGCTGGTGCGCATCCCCAGCGTCTTTCGCCCGGAAAAGGGAGAGGCTGAAGAACCGGCGGCCCGCTGGGTGGAAGCCCGTCTCGATGCGATGGGCCTGGAGACGCACCTGGAGTTTGCCGCGCCGGGACGGCCCAACGTCGTGGGGTTATGGCGCGGCGCAGAGGGCGGCAAAACGCTCATGTTCGAAGGCCACACCGATGTCGTCACCGAAGGCGACGCCAGCCAGTGGACCCACCCGCCTTTTGACGCCGAGATCGTCGACGGCCGCATGTACGGCCGGGGCGTGAACGACATGAAAGGCGGCCTGGTGGCGGCCATCTGCGCCGTCAAGGCCATCGTCGAAAGCGGCGTCCGGCTGGGCGGCGATATTCTCATCGGCGCGGTGGCCGACGAAGAGGGCCACATGCTCGGCATCAAACATTTCGTGCGGCAGGGCTGGGCCGACGATGTGGATGCGGCCATCATCTGCGAGCCGGAAGAAAATCACCTGTGCATCAGCCAAAAAGGCGTCATGTGGGTGCGGGTCACGGTCATCGGCGAGATGGCCCACGGCGCCATGCCGCTCACCGGCGTCAACTCGGCTTACCCTATGGCCGAGTTTCTGGTGGCCATGCGCGAGCTGGAAGCTGCCCAGATCGCCGGGCGCGGCCGCCACGAGTTTCTGGGCCAACCCAGCATTACCCCCACCATCGTGCGCTCGCCGGTGAGCGGCGAGCCGCAGAACAATGTCATGCCCGCCCAGACACAGGCCGTGCTGGACATTCGCCTCATCCCCGGCCAGTCGCCGGAGGAAATCGAGAGCAAAATCAGGGCCGCCTGTGAGGCCATCCAGGCCCAGGATGGACGTGTGAGTTTCCAGGTCGAGGTGTTGGAATCGCGCGCTCCTACCGCTACCGACCGGAACGAACCGGTCGTCAGGGTGTTAGATCGGGCATATCGTGATCTGACCGGTAAGGAGCCGATCTACGGCGGCGTGCCCGGCTCCACCGATGGCACCATCCTCAACAGTTGGGCCGGCGTGCCCATCGTCACCTGCGGGCCGGGCGATATTCACATCCCGCATCACATCGACGAGTGGTTGGGCCTGGATGAGCTCATCGAGGCCACGCGGCTCTATGCGCTGGCGGCCATGCGTTTTTTGGGCGTGGTGGAGGAGTAGCATGCACAACGCCATCACCGATGTAGAGGGCATCAAGATCGGTCACCATACCGACCGCGAGGGCATCACCGGCTGCACGGTGGTGCTGTGTGAGGCTGGCGCGGTGGGCGGTGTGGACGTGCGTGGTTCGGCGCCCGGCACCCGCGAGACGGATCTGATGCGGCCGGTGAATCTGGTGCAGGAGGTGCATGCCGTGCTGCTCACCGGCGGCAGCGCCTATGGCCTGGATGCGGCCAGCGGCGTCATGCGCTGGCTGGAAGAGCGCGGCGTGGGTTTCAACGTGGGTGTGGGTGTGGTGCCCATCGTGTCGGCGGCAGTGCTGTTCGATCTGTCCATCGGCGATCCCAAGTCGCGCCCCAATGCAGAAGCGGGCTATCGAGCCTGTGAGTCTGCGGCTGCAGGCCCGGTGGCCGAGGGCTGTGTCGGCGCGGGGACAGGCGCCACGGTGGGCAAGCTGCTGGGCCCCAAATTTGCCACCAAATGCGGCCTGGGCACGGCCAGTCTCAAGATCGGCAAAGGCATCGTGGTCGGAGCGATGGTGGCGGTCAATGCCTTTGGTGATGTGGTCGATCCGGACACAGGGGCCATTCTGGCCGGCACGCGCAAACCAGTGCTGGGCGGTTTTGTGAACACGGTGAAGCAGATGCAGGGCGATCTGGGCCAGACGATGCTGGGCTTGGCCAATACCACGCTGGCCGTGGTGGCCACCAATGCCTATCTGACCAAAGAGGGGGCCAACAAGGTGGCCCAGATGGCTCACGATGGCCTGGCCCGGACCATCCGGCCGGTGCATACCATGTTCGATGGCGACACGGTGTTTGCGCTGGCTACCGGCAAACCATCGAAAAAAGGCAAAGATAAACCGGCCGATGCCAGTGTGGTGGGTGTGGCGGCGGCCGAGGCGCTGGCGATGGCGGTGCTGCGCGCCGCCCGCCAGGCCGAATCCCTGGGTGGGCTGCCGGCAGCCCGCGATCTGTGAGCGTCATGCGTGAAATGTGTCCCACAAGGTGCGTTTCACGTTTCGCTTGTGGCGCTTTTGAAAGGAGGTGTGGATGGAACTATAGGAGCAGGTAGTACCATGGGGGGCGTTTGTTTCATTTTTTGGGTCGTTTGACCGTCTGTTGATTCTATTGCCGAGGAGGGCAGAGATGGAGGAAAGAGTTCTTTCGGTTCGCAAGATCGTCATCACCGGCGTGTTGGCGGCCATCGCCATTTTGTTGGGTGTGACCCGTTTGGGTTTTATCCCGGTACCCAATCTTTCGGGTAATGCCACCATCATGCACGTGCCGGCCATCATTGGCGGTATCATGGAGGGCTGGGTCGTCGGTGGTCTTGTCGGCACCATATTTGGCCTGTTCAGCTTTCTTCAGGCGACCACACCGCTTTTCAAAGATCCGCTCGTGGCCATCTTTCCGCGCATTTTCATCGGCATCACCGCCTATTTCACCTATGCGGCTCTAAAGCGAGTCAACGAGTACCTGGCCCTCATTGCCGCGGCAGTGGTGGGAACTTTGACCAACACGGTGCTGGTTTTGGGCATGGCCGTCATTCGTGGGTACCTGCCAATGGCTGCCATTCCGCCCATCGTCCCGCAAGCGATTGCCGAGGTGATCATCGCCACCATTATTACGGTTGCTGTTGTCGTGGCCTGGAAGCGCATCGAGACGGGCCGCGGCGAAGCCAAAATGTAGTTTTCTCTTTTCGCACCGGAGCCGGCGAGCCCTCTTGGGGACGCCGGCTCTTTTTTTTGCTTTGACATCCTGAGAGAAATGAATACAATCCAGGCTGGATGGTATTACCTCGGTAGCTTCGCATAGTCAGAATCGTATCAAACAGAGAAACCCGGAAAGTAGCCGTTCTATGACATCCCTGACCCCTGTCCGACAGCAATACCTACAGATCAAACGTCGATACCCCGATGTCATCGTCTTTTTTCGGCTGGGTGATTTCTACGAAACTTTTGACGCCGATGCAGAGATGGTTTCCCGCGAGCTGGACATTGTGCTCACGTCGCGCAACGTGGCCAAGAATCAGCGTGTGCCCATGGCCGGCGTGCCGCATCATGCGGCTGAGGGCTACATCGCCCGCCTCATCGCCAGAGGTCACAAAGTGGCCATCTGCGATCAGGTGGGGGAGGTGCCTCAAAAGGGCCTGGTGCACCGTGAAGTGGTGCGTGTGGTGACACCCGGCACGGTGGTCGAGCCATCGTTGTTGGATGAAAAGCGGAACAGCTTTCTCGCCGCCGTGATAACAGATGGTGAAAGGGCAGGGGTGGCCTATGTGGATATCACCACCGGCGAGTTTGCCGCCACACAGCTCTCTGGAGCCGGGCTGCCGGCGCTGGTTTTGCAAGAGATAGAGCGTTTGCAGCCGCGCGAGTGTCTGGTGCCAGACAACGACCCATCGCTGTCGTTTGAGACGGTTTTTGTCACGCGCTACGATGCCTGGCGCTTTGAACTGGGTAATGCTCGCCAGGCCTTGCTGGATCATTTTCAGGTGGCCTCGCTGGCAGGTTTCGGCTGCGAGGGCTTACCTCTGGCGACACAGGCCGCCGGGGCAGTGGTGCAATACCTTCAGGCGACACAGAAATCGGCGCTCAGTCAGCTCATCGGCCTGCGCACTTATTCCACCGGCGATTTCATGAGCCTGGATGCCGCCACGCGGCGAAACCTGGAACTCGTGGAGACCATTCGCGGCGGCGAGCGCGCCGGTTCGTTGCTGGGCGTGTTGGACGCCACGGTGACGGCTATGGGTGGCCGCTTGCTCCGCCAGTGGATCAATCAACCGCTGCTGGATATGGCCCGGCTGCAGGCTCGCCTGGATGTGGTGGGATATCTCTATAACAATGGCTTGCTGCGAGCCGAGATCGCAGCCCGGCTCAAAGGGCTGGCGGATCTGGAGCGCCTGGCCAACCGCGTTGCCAGTGGTATTGCCACCCCACGAGATCTGCTGGGCGTCCGCCGCTGTCTGGAGGTGGTGCCAGCGTTGTGTGCTCTGTTGGAGAGCAGGCCAGACAACGCCCAAACTGGCTCCCCGCTGACTTTTCTGCGCGAGCAACTGGATGCCTGCCCCGAAGAAGCCGCGCTCATTTCCAGGGCTATCACCGATGATGCACCATCGACGCTCTCGGCTGGTGGGGTGATTCGGCGCGGCTACTCGGCAGAACTCGATGGCATCCTGATCGCCGCGCGGGACGCCAAAGACTGGGTGGCCAATCTGGAGCGCACCGAGCGCAAGCGCAGCGGTATTTCGAGCCTGAAGGTGGGATTCAACCAGGTCTTTGGTTACTATTTGGAGGTCAGCAAGTCCAACCTGGAGCGGGTGCCGCCAGAGTACATTCGCAAACAGACGCTGGTCAACGCCGAGCGATTCATCACCCCCGAGCTCAAAGAGTACGAATCGCTCATCCTCAACGCCGAAGAACGCATCGCCGAGATCGAAGCCCGGCTCTTCCGTGAGGTGGTGGAACGCGTGGCGGCGGCGGCGATGCGACTGCTAAACACCGCCCGCGCCCTGGCTCGCCTGGACGCGCTGTCGGCGCTGGCAGAAGTGGCGGCCCAACACGGCTACGTCCGCCCCGTTCTGAGCACCGATGGCCCTATCGAGATCGTTGCCGGGCGACATCCGGTGGTCGAGCGCATGGCAGACCTTGGCGAGCCGTTCGTGCCCAACGATGCCCATCTTTCGGCTGAGGATTTGATCCTGGTCATCACCGGGCCCAACATGTCCGGCAAGAGCACTTTTCTGCGTCAGGTGGCGTTGATCGTGCTGATGGCCCAGGTGGGCTCTTTTGTGCCCGCCGGGCGAGCCAGCATCGGTTTGGTAGACCGCATCTTTACCCGCATCGGCGCGCAAGACGAGATCGCTGCCGGACGCAGCACCTTTATGGTCGAGATGGTCGAGACGGCCAACATTCTCAACCACGCTACCTCGCGCAGCCTGTTGATCCTGGACGAGGTGGGCCGTGGCACCAGTACCTACGATGGCATCTCGATTGCCTGGGCGGTGGTCGAGTTCATCCACAACCATCCCCGGTTGCGAGCCAAAACGCTGTTTGCTACGCACTATCACGAACTCACCCAGCTCGCCAGTTTTTTGCCCGGTGTGCGAAATTTCAAGGTGGCTGTGGCCGAAGAGGGGGATCGGGTGGTCTTTTTGCGCAAGGTGGTGCCCGGTGGCGCCGACAAGAGTTACGGTATTCACGTGGCACAGCTTGCCGGCTTGCCCCGCAGTGTGGTACATCGAGCGCAAGAGATCCTCAAACAATTGGAGGATGGCCTGAGCCGTTCGCCTGCGACGGCGGCCTCGCGGCCCGTTCAGGTGCGCCAGTTGCCTCTCTTCGCCACCACCGATCCACTGGTGGAAGAGTTGAAGGCTCTGGACGTTCACGGGCTGACGCCCCTGGAGGCCATCACCAAACTCTACGAGCTGCACGAAAAGGCCCGAGACCGCAACAAATAGGAGGAAAGCACAATGGCGCAGAACCGATGCAGATGTTTGCCTGGCATCTTGATAGTGATAGCCCTGTTAGGGCTGGTATTGGCCTGCCGTCCGAGCAGGCCAACTCCGGTCATCCCACCGCCGGCGGTGGTCATCACCTCACCACTCAGTGAGCAGTCTTTTCCGCACGGGAGTGATGTGGTCATCCATTCTACGGCCAACGATACGCAAGGCATCGTCAGAGTCGAACTCTGGGTGGACGCTGCCCTTTACCGCGTGGATGCCAGTCCCGATCCGGACGGGCAGACCACTTTTGTCGTTTCACAGCCCTGGTACGCCGCCTCGCCGGGCAGCCATCAGGTGGTGGTCAGAGCCTACAGCAAAAACGGGCTGATGGCCGAGTCGATGCCGTTGACGATCCAGATATCGGCGCAGGCCGCAGTCTTGCCTTCTGCCACGCCGACCGTCGCCCCCACAGAGACGGCGCTGCCGGCTACCGATACGCCAATCACGCCATCGTCGACGCCCACCTTTGCTGCGCCCCCCACGCCCACTTTGACGCCAACCCCGCCGGCCGTTGGGCCCACGGCCACCCCCCTGCCGTCCGAGACGCCGGGCAGCACCCCGACTCCAACACTCGCCTTTGGTGTGCCGGAGCCGTTTTTGCAGGTCTGGCTCGATTCGGGTGGGGTGGGGGGCCGACTGGGCCAGCCACTGAGTGAGGCGGTGCTGGATCGTTGGGCGGCAGATCAGGCTTTCGAGGCGGGGCTGGCGTTCTGGCGCAACAATGAATCGGCTGCGCCGAACGAAATCTATGTGTTGTTCTATGCGGATACCAGCGATACCGCTCAGGGTGTGACCTGGAGCAGGTATCAAGATCTCTGGCAAGAAGGTATGCCGCAATATGCCTGTCCGGCGGCAGAAGTCAATGGCGAGCTGGGACCGGTGCGGGGGTTTGGCAAAATCTGGTGCGAGCAGCCCGCCGTGCAGACAGGCCTGGGACAGCCTCTGGTTCGAGAGCAGGGTGCAGTTGCCGGCTTTCAGGATTTTGAGGGCGGCGCGTTGATCTGGCTTGGGCGTCTGGGCTACATCTATGTGCTTTACGCCAACGGTGAGTGGATACGTGCAGGTGGGTGATTTTCGCGTAGTGATTTTTTATACAAACTCGAAAATCTTGCCCGGATTCAACACCCGCCCAGGGTCGAATACATCACGGATGCCCCGCATCATAGAGAGCTGTACTGCGTCCAACGCCAAAGGCAAATAGCGCCGCCGGGTGATCCCAATGCCGTGCTCGCCTGTGATGGTGCCGCCCAGAGAAAAACACAATTGATACAACTCGAGCGATACCTGCTCCACCAACCCTTCCCAGGTCTCATCTGGCAAACGGTCCTTGAGCACGTTCACATGCACGTTGCCATCACCGGCATGGCCAAATGAAACCATACGCACCCCCAACCGCTGCGAGATGCCCCGGATGCCTTCGAGCAGGGCCGGGATCTCGGCGCGAGGCACCACTACATCCTCCATGTGATTGACCGGGCTTTCTTTCTTTAATGCCTCGATGATAAGCCGCCGCGCTTCCCACAGACGATCCCGGGTGTGAGAGTCTTTGGCCACCAACACATCCAGTGCGCCATTGTTCAGACAGATTTCAGCCACTGCCTCGTATTCGGTATCCAGCGTTTGTAAGTGATTACCATCGATCTTGATGAGCAATTGAGCCGCTGCTTCCCGGAAAGAAAGCTCTCTGTCCAACAGGCGCTCCACAGCCAGCATGCTGTCTCGTTCCATGAACTCGATCGTGGCCGGCACAATACGCTGACCGATAATATCCGACACGGTTCGAGCGGCGGCTGAAAAGTCGTCAAACGGCACCAACAGGTCCACCTGATAACGCGGCAAGGGCAGCAAGCGCAGAATGATCTTGGTCACCACAGCCAACGTGCCCTCGGAGCCGATGAGCAATTGCATCAGGTTGTAGCCGGTCACGTCCTTGACCCGCTTGCCCCCCATGGTCACGATCTCTCCGCCGGGTAACACCGCCTCCAGGCCACAGACGTAATCTTTGGTGACGCCATACTTGACCGCGCGTGGCCCACCCGCACCCTCGGCGATATTGCCGCCGATGGTGCACGAGTCCAGACTGGCCGGGTCGGGTGGATAAAAGAGTCCTTCCGCTTCGACAGCGCGGTGCAGATCGCCCGTGATCACACCTGGCTCTAGCGTAACCATCAAATTTTCTTTATCGATCTCTAGGATGCGATTCATCTTTTCCAGCGAAAGAACGATGCCGCCGTATAGCGGCACCGCGCCACCGCTCAGGCCATAACCTGCTCCTCGTGGCGTCACCGGTACACGTTCCTGTTGGGCAAGTTTGAATATCCGTGAAACCTGCTCTGCCCCGGTCACCCGCACGACGACCTCCGGCGCGGCGCGCAGGCCCACCACCTCGTCGTGAGAATAGGGTTCCATTGCTTCGGCATCGGTCAACACGTGCGGCAGGCCGACAATAGCCCTCAGGTCTGCTATAATCCGCTCATCTACTTGGTTGTACATACATGCCTCCAAAAGTGATGCATAGCGCAAGGGGCATTATATCGCAAAGCGCTCATCCGAGCAATTGCAGGCGCAAAAACTTTGCCAAAGACGATGAATTGGGGTACAATAACTCCGGAAACCTCGGCATCAAAACAGGAGTTGAACTTTTATGCCAACCGTCCTGCAAGGCATTCGTCATCTGCGGCGCTATCGCCAGGCAGTGGGAGTTCTGACCAAATATGGGTTTGGTTATCTCCTGGATCAGCTTGGCTGGAGAGGCTTCAGACCACTTCGCCGGATCGCCCGGCCAGAGGTGCTGGATGCGTCTCCGCCAGAGCGCATCCGCATGGTGGTAGAAGAACTCGGCCCAACAGCGATCAAAATGGGCCAGATGTTCAGCACTCGCGGCGACGTTATCCCGGCCGAGATCATTCACGAATTGGAAAAGCTGGTAGACACAGTTCCAGCAGCACCCTTTTCGGCGATTGTCCAACAGGTAGAAAGCGAACTGAAAAAACCGCTCACCGAGCTTTATGCAACTTTTGAGCCGCAGCCCCTGGCCTCTGCCTCGCTGGGCCAGGTTCACGCGGCTACATTACACAGTGGTGAGTCGGTGGCTGTCAAAGTGTTACGACCCGGCGTGGAGCGGCTTATTGCCACCGATTTGGACATTCTGCTCGAAGCTGCCGCTCTCGCTCAGCGCCGCACTGCCTGGGGCGAATACTATGACGTCCTTTCACTGGCCCACGAATACGCCGATACGCTCCTCGAAGAGTTGAACTATGAACAAGAGGGGCACAACATGGATCGTTTTCGTGAGAATTTCAGCCAGGAAAAATACGTCCACGTTCCTGGTGTCCATTGGGAGCTGACCACCCGGCGTGTGCTCACCATGGAGCGTGTTCGCGGCGTCAAGATATCAGACCTGGCAACGCTGCAGGCCGAGGGCCTCAACTGCCGTCGAGTGGCGCGCAACAACATCAAGATCGTATTGCGCGCCATCCTCAAGGATGGTTTCTTTCACGCCGACCCTCACGCGGGAAACTTTTTTGTCCAGCCCGATGAATCTATTGCGCTGCTCGATTTTGGCATCATGGGCCAGTTGCAGCCCAAAGATCGCGAGGGGGTGGTGCTGCTCTTTGTGGGTCTGTTTCGACAGGAAACAGACCGCGTGCTCGATGCGCTCTCGATGCTGGATATCGCCTCTCGCATGGCAGACCGCCGCAAACTGGCCCGCGATCTGGATCGGTTGCGGGTGCGTTATTTTGGACAGCCGCTGGAAAACATCCGCGCTCGCTCGTTTTTCGAAGATTTGATGGGCCTGGCTTTTGCCAACAAACTGCGCCTGCCCGGCAATTTAGTGTTGCTCTTTAAAACTGTCGCCATGCTGGAAGGTCTTAGCCTGCAACTCGATCCCTCTATCAACGTGTTCACCGAGGTGGAACCGTTCGTGCGCGATGCCATGATCGAGATGCAATCGCCGCTGGCCTGGGGACGGCGACTTTTCCAGACGCTGAACGATTCCGGGCAGGCTGTGCTGTTTATTCCCCATCAGATCAGCAACCTGCTCGACAAAGCCGCCGACGGCGAATTCACCCTGCGCATGCGCCACGAAGAACTGGAAGGCCCGCTGCGTCGCTTCAACGATGCAACCAACCGGTTGGCGCTGGTGATTCTGGTGGCCACTTTTGTATTGGGCCCGGCGCTGCTCATTCCAAACATCGAATTCATCCCTGCTGGCTGGCGTACCTGGGCCATGCTGCTCATTATGGGCGGTTTTGCTCTGTCGTTCTTGTTAGCCTTTTACGTTTTGATAGCCATTCTGCTCTCACGGCGGCAATGAATGGATCTGCGCCGAATTTGACAGGCCATCCATAATATGTTATTCTATTTGCGCTTTGCAAATAGTTGCACGCTGCAAAATCGATTACAGACAGGACGCCCACAACATGAATTCGAACCTCCTGACAGAGCTGCTGGCCACGCTCAAACAAGATGCACCTGTGCGCGATGTCCGCGTGGGTGCTTTCTGGACAGCCGTGGTGGTGGAAGGCCCGCAGACCGGTCTACGCTGTGGCCTGGCATCGACTTCTGGCGAGGACAAAGGAGAACATCACGGCACCGCACTGGTGCGGCAGGCAGGAAATCTCTTGGAATTGAGCGCGCTTGAGCTGGCCTCATTGGCCCAATCTGACAGCCAGATGGAGCGCAGCATCGGCCTGGCAGCCATCAATGCGTTGCTACCACGCCACGAGCAGGCCTGGGTGGAACTCAATGCCGAGCACGTCATCGCCGAGCGCGGTGCAGGCAAACAGGTGGCCGTGGTGGGCCATTTTCCGTTTGTCCAGCGATTGCAATCTCGCGTGGGCAAGCTCACCGTGCTCGAACTGCACCCGGCTGGCGCCGACGACCTGCCTGCCGAGTGCGCGCCGGAGATCATTCCACAGGCCGATGTGGTAGCCATCACCAGCGCCACACTGCTCAACAACACCTTTTACGACCTCATCACCCTTTGCCGACCTGACGCCTGGGTGTTGTTGCTCGGCCCCACCACACCCCTTTCGCCGCTTTTGTTCGATTACCGGGCCGATGTGATCTCGGGCACCCTAGTGGAAGACATCGATGCCGTTTTACGCGGTGTGAGCCAGGGCGCTACCTTTCGGCAGATCCGTGGTAAACGCCTGGTGACCATGCACCGTCATGTAGACAAAGAAAAAAGGTAACCATTCAGACCTGTCAGGTCTCCGGCTGAACAGTTACGAAAAAACTTTTTAAGGAGGAAGACCTTTGGTAACACGAGAAAAAGCATTGGAAGCCCTTCGTGGGGTGATCGACCCCGAGCTGCGACGTAATATCGTCGAACTGGGCATGGTCAAAGACCTGTCTGTGGACGGAAACAGGGCTGTTTTCACGTTGGCTCTGACCACGCCTGGCTGCCCGCTGCGCGAGAGGATGCGTGGCGAAGCAGAAACAGCGCTTCTGGCACTGGATGGCATTCACGAGGTCGATATTCGGTTCGGCGAGTTATCGCCGCAGGAAAAAGCCCGCATCATGCCGACGAGCCCGGCGCAAAAAGAGGGTGCGGCAGAACAACTCAACAACATCGATCGCGTCATCGCGGTCATGAGCGGCAAGGGCGGCGTGGGTAAATCGTTGGTGAGCGGTTTGCTGGCGGTGGCTTTGCGGCGTAAGGGCCTGCGGGTGGGTGTGCTCGACGCCGATATTACCGGGCCGAGCATTCCGCGCATGTTTTTCCCCACACACCGACACCCTCAAAGCGGGCCGGTGGGGATTCTGCCGGTGGAGAGTGAAACCGGCATCAAAATCATGTCCATCAATCTGCTCCTGCCCGCAGAAGACGAGGCTGTGATCTGGCGCGGTCCGCTCATCAGTGGCGCCATCAAACAATTCTGGGGTGACGTGTTGTGGGGAGATCTGGACTACCTGATCGTCGATCTTCCACCTGGCACGTCCGATGCCTCTCTGACGGTGATGCAATCGTTGCCGCTAAACGGCGTGGTGCTGGTTACCTCGCCGCAGGGATTGGCCGACATGGTGGTAGCCAAAGCGGCCAGAATGGCCGAGCGACTGAGTGTGCCGCTGCTGGGCCTGATCGAAAACATGAGTTACGTGGTCTGCCCGGATACCGGTAAACACCTGGAGGTCTTTGGGCCCAGCAAATCGACAGTAATTGCCGCCCGTTTCGGCATTCCATTGTTGGGTCGATTACCCATCGATCCTGAGGTGGCCCAGTTGTGCGACGTGGGCCGGGTGGAAGAGCTGGCCGCCCAAGAGTTCACTCAAATTGCGGAACAGTTGGTGGCGAACGTGCCAGCAGCCAAACCCCCTCTCATGATGCCAACAGACTCAACCCAATAAAGGTCGATTCCTCCCGCAGGTTCTGCTACGCTAAAAACCTGCGGGAGGATGAAAATCCACACAGGTTGACGGTTTGACAGTTTTGGGTTAAAATAGGTGGGAGAAATGCCAGAGTCACCACTGATTGACTTCTTGCACATGTTAGTGTATAATATTTCTGCAAATCCTCAAGGTTAAAACCTTCCAAGCTTTGGCCATTTTCATCCGTTGCAGCGCATGCGTAGTTGATTTAGAAAGGTACAACGATGTCCAAAAATGGTAAAAAATCAATCGACCCCACCATCATGGAAGCCCTGGCTCGGGCTGAAGAGTTAGGCATCGACACCGCCTTTAGCCGGGCCGACCAGATGAAGCCTTGCCCCATTGGCTCTGATGGCATCTGCTGCAAGAACTGTGCCATGGGGCCGTGCCGTCTCGTTAAACCGGGGCAGGTGGGCATCTGCGGCGCCACCCGCGAGACAGTGGTGGCCCGTAACCTCGCCCGCGCCGTCGCTGCTGGCGCAGCCGCCCACTCGGATCATGGTCGCGATCTCTGTCACACCCTCATTGCCTTCTCGGAAGGGCACGCTCCGGATTATCAGGTGCGCGATGTGGCCAAGTTGGCCCGTGTTGCCGGCTACCTGGGCATTTCGGTCGAGGGCAAGAGCATCGAGCAGCTCGCCAGTGAGGTGGGCCGAGCGGCCCTGGCCGAATTCGGTCGCCAGGAGGGAGTCATCGAGTATACCAAGCGCGCTCCCAAGAAACGCCAGGAGATCTGGGAAAAGACTCGTGTGACACCCCGTGGCGTCGATCGAGAGGTGGTGGAGGTTTTGCACCGCACACACATCGGCAACGACCAGAAAGCGGATCACATTCTTCAGCAGGCCATGCGTTCTGCGCTGGCCGATGGCTGGGGCGGTTCCATGCTGGCGACCGATCTTTCTGATATTTTGTTCGGCACGCCCAGCGCCATCCAGTCCGAAGTGGGCATGGGCGTCCTGGAAGAGAACACTGTCAACATTATCGTCCACGGCCACGAACCCACACTCTCCGAGATGACGCTGGTAGCCACGATGGATCCTGAAATGCTCGAGCTGGCCAAATCGCATGGCGCTACCGGCATCACCCTCGCCGGCATTTGCTGCACGGCCAACGAGCTATTGATGCGCCAGGGTGTGCCCATTGCGGGAAACTTTTTGAACCAGGAACCGGCCATTCTCACCGGCGCTGTGGATGCCATGGTGGTGGACATTCAGTGCATCATGCAGGCTCTGGCCCCACTGGCGGCCAAATTCCACACCCGGCTCATCACCACCTCTCCCAAAGCGGATATCGAAGGCCGAACGGTGCGCCTGGAGTTCGAGGAAACGCGTGCGCTCGAGATCGCCAAAAAGATCGTGCGCCACGGCATTGAGGCCTTTGCCGAGCGTAAGGGCCGAGAGGTCCATATCCCCAAACTCAAAACCCCGGCAGTGGCAGGTTTCTCTCACGAATACATCCGCTATTCGCTGGGCGGCGTGTACCGCGGCACCTTCCGCGCCTTCAACGACGCGGTGATGGCGGGTCGGTTGCGTGGCGCGGCAGCCATCGTGGGCTGCAACAACCCGCGGGTTTGCCACGACGAGGGTCACCTTTACGTGGCCAGGCAGCTCATCAAAAACGACGTTTTGGTGGTGGAAACGGGCTGCTCGGCCATTGCGGCAGGCAAATACGGTCTGCTGATGCCGGAGGCTATGGCAGAGGCAGGGCACGGCCTGCGTGAGGTGTGCGAAGCAGTGGGCATCCCACCCATTTTGCACATGGGCAGTTGCGTGGACAATACTCGCATCCTGACTCTGATCGCCGAGGTCGTGGCGGAAGGTGGTCTGGGTGATGATGGTAGCCAGGTGCCGGCAGTGGGTCTGGCGCCGGAGTGGATGAGCGAAAAGGCCCTTTCTATCGCGTCGTACGTCGTTGGCTCTGGCGTGCCGGTCATCATGGGTTATCCCAACGTGGTGAGCGGCAGCGAAGAGATGGTCAGGTACATCAACGAGGGCTGGACCGAGCTGTACGGCGCCGGCCTGGAATTCATCCAGGATTGGGACGAGATGGTGCGACGAACGTTAGAGATCATCGATGCCCGCCGCGAAGCCCTGGGCCTCGAACCTTACGACCCGGATCGTTTTGCCAAAGCGGGAGCCACCTGGGATGAGGTGGTGGGTCTGGCCGCCCCGGTGGTCTTTGACGAAGTGGTCTCTTTGGACGACGATTAGACCGGATCGTTAACAGACGGTTCGTTTACGCGCACAACCGATCAAGCCCCGTCACAAGGTATCGTTGAGCCGAACGGCATTGTAATCCACGGCTGACACCCTTCGGCGGGGCTCGTCTTTTTTACCACTCACAGAAACTGTAACTGCCCAGCCTACCCTCCCGCAGGCTAAAATCTGACCGGCTGGACTCGCCAAGTCTGCAAACTGTAGCAGTACAAGGCGGCACGGCATGCCGTGCCCCTACCAGAGCCTGCGGGAGGGTGAACAGTTACCAGAAACTAAAGAAAGGAGGTGAAACCGAAAATGACAACCGAGACAGAGGGATGTGTTCGGACGGCCGGCGGCCCGGCGGAGGAACCGCCGCCGGCGCCATCTTTAGAACCGACAGATTCTTTACCAAAGGAGGTTAAAACGATGACGGTAGCACGTGTGGGCAAACAAGCACCCGATTTCCAGGCTCCCGCCTATTTTGCCGGCGCTTTTAAGAACTTTAAGCTTGCGGACTATCGGGGCAAGTGGGTTCTGCTTTGTTTCTATCCCGGTGATTTCACCTTTGTTTGACCAACCGAGTTGGCGGCGGTCGCCGCCAAAAAGGCCGAGTTGGATCAGCTCGGTGTGCAGGTGCTGTCTGTGAGCACCGACAGCGTCTTTACCCACAAGATTTGGCAAGAAGAAGAGTTAAGCAAGATGGTGGAGGGGGGCTTTCCGTTTCCGATGCTCTCCGACGCCACGGGCGCCGTGGGCCAGTTGTACGGTATTTATGACGAGGCTGCCGGTGTGGACATCCGCGGCCGTTTTATCATCGATCCCGATGGCGTCATCCAGGCCATGGAAGTTCTGACGCCGCCTGTGGGTCGCAAAGTGGACGAGTTAATCCGCCAGATCAAGGCCTTCCAACACGTGCGTGCCACCGGTGAGGTCACGCCAGCGGGTTGGCAACCGGGCAAACCGACACTCAAACCCGGCCCGGCGTTGGTGGGCAAGGTCTGGAAAGAATGGACTGTCGATAACGCCTTCTGAGCAGGCGCTCAGAATTAGCAGCAATTTAGAAACCCAGAGCCCTCCGTGTGATGGCGGAGGGCTCTCTGTTGGTGATGGAGGATGATGGTGGACTGGACAGCGATTCAGAACGTCCAGGATTACCTCAAGTGGTTGTCGGCCAGCCGGGAGCAGCCCTATCAACGCAGCCTCGACGAGGCGCGACGCGTTATATCTGACATCGACCTCGACCAGGCATCCCGGCGCAGCGGCGCTATCTACAAGCCACTGCCAGATAACAGCGGCAGGGGGGTGTTCATTCTGCCTTTCTTGGGGCAGGATTATATCATCGGCTATCCGGGCTTTAAAATAGTGGCTGCCAAAACCCGCCGCGAGCCATCGGTTTACCGCCAGGTGATCCTGTTACATTATCTGGCCACCGTCGACGATGCCCACGTACCGCTGGGTTTTGTGAACCTGAGCGGACTGCCGCATGGTCGACCCTACCAGCACGCCCTCCAAAAGGGAGTTCTTGAGCCGCTGGCCCACGCCTATGCCAACGATCTGAATCTCTTTCGTCTGGCGGCCCAAAGGTTGGGTGGGCGTCCGCTGGAAGTTCAAGGTCACAAGGGTTTGACCTTTTCCTTCTGGCCGCTGCCCCGGCTGCCCATGGGACTCTCTGTTACGCCTGGCGACGACGAGCTTGGCGCTCAGGCTCACCTGCTGGTGGATCTCAACGCCGAAAAGTGGCTGCCCATCTACGATACTGCCATCGTGGGGCGGTTGTTGTGCCAGACACTCTTGCGACTCAGGTCCAGTAGCGGGAGAGCAGTCGGGTTGACCGATGTGACCACCCAGGACGATGGCGCACTGTATGGCTCGGCCATCGATCCTGAACACAAGAGTTGATCGGTTTGTTTGACGCATGAGGAAAAATGCCGTACAATTCCGCCATACTTTCAGGAGGCAAATCGGGATGGTAGTGTGGTGGACAGCGCTCAAGCGTACACTGGCAGTCTTGTTTGCGGTTGGTTTGTTGGGGGCGGGTACAGGCATCCAGGCCCAGGGAACGGAGCCGGTACGCCTGTCGACGCTGGAAATCGCACTGTGGCCCGAATTCGATCGGCCCCAGCTACTGGTCATCTTTCAGGGACGCCTGGCAGACGACGTTTCTCTGCCCGCCGTTCTGACATTGACCATGCCGGCCGCAGCGGGCGAGCCGCACGCAGTGGCCTCCGTCGACGAGCAGGGCCAGCGTTTGACAGCCGCCTACACTGTCCAGACCACAGGTGAGGAAACCCAAATTACCTACACCGCGCTGGAGCACCTGGGTTTTCAATTCGAGTACTACTGGGATGTCATCCAGGTGACGGGCAACCGGCGCGAGTTTGCCTTTGCCTATGCCCTGGACGTGCCGGTCGACGATTTGACGTTAGAGCTGCAACAACCCCTCGATGCCAGCCATCTGACTTTGACACCAACAGCCAGCCAGGCAACGCCGGGTTTTGGCAACCTGACCTACCATCTCTTGCCTCTGGGCGCACTGCCGGCGGGCCAGGAAATCTCGTGGCAGGTGAGCTACGACAAAGCCAGCTCGCGGCTCTCTGTGGAGGCCGTGCCCACGAGCGCGCCGGTCTCCGATGCCTCGGCGAGTGATGCCCCTCAGGGCAATGCCTCGTTGGGAGCTGTTTTGGCCATCGGCGCGGCGCTGATCGTGGTGGCCGGCGGTTTCTGGTACCTCGGTTCCCGGCAGCGTGGTCAACCCGCGCCGCATTCTCTGGCGCGCATGGCCCATCCTCAAAGCGCAAGAAAACGTAAGGACAGGAAGAAAAACTCACCCCAGAGCCAAAAAGACCCGGCCGCAGCCCATACCTCTCAGGAGATTGTTTTTCCGGCGGGTGGTTTTTGCCATCGCTGCGGTGCGGCGTTGGCAGCAGATGCCCTGTTTTGCCATCGTTGCGGCACACCACGCAAGGGAACCTGAAATGGCGTCGGGTGGATCGGCAAACCGGTTGATTTGTAGCTTCATTCTCGCCCTGGCCTTCCTGGTGACATCGTCGCCTGGCGGCATCGAGATGGCAGGCGCGTCGTCTTTACCCGGCCGCATCGCCTTTGCCGCCTGTGTGGCCGGCAACTGGGACCTTTACTCGGTGGCCGCCGATGGCTCTGACCTGCGCCGCCTGACCCTCGACCCCGCCGACGACCTCGACCCGGCCTTCAGCCCCGATGGCGCTCGCCTGGCCTTCACTTCGCGCCGCGACGGCTACTGGAATCTCTACGTCCTGGATCTGTCCAGCGGCGAGCTGGCGCAACTGACCGATCACTCCCACTATGACGGCGCGCCGGCCTGGAGCCCCGATGGCCGCCAGATCGTCTTCGAATCGTTTCGCGCCGGCGATCTGGACATCTGGCTGGTACAGGCCGACGGCGGCCAGCCGGTCAACCTCACCCCCGATTCTCCCGCCGGCGACGCCGGCCCGGTCTGGAGCCCCGATGGCCGCGCCATCGCTTTCACCTCCTGGCGCACCGGCGACCGCGATATTTTCCTGCTCGACGTGGCCACGCTGGCCGTGACCCAGTTCACCAGCAGCCCCGACACCGAAGAGCGCCCGGCCTGGAGCCCCGATGGCAGCCGGCTGGCCTACGTGGCCGAGCCGGGCTACACCCGCGAGGTTTACGCCGCCGACGTAACCCACCCGCCGGCGGCGGAGGGAGGGCAGACGCGCCTCACCTGGCTGGCTCGCGACGACGCTTTTGCCTGGGCGCCAGAGGGCCCTACCTTCGCTGCCGTGTGGCGTCGGCCCGACGGCGACCATCTGCTGGTGCACACGCCGCAGGCCACGGGCGAACTGCCGCGTAGTCTCGTCGGCCCGGCGATGCTGGGCGAGCGTATCTCGTGGGCCGGTTCTGCCCCGGCCTGGGGTGAGCCGCTGGCGGCGCTCGGCGCGCCGGACATTCCTTTCACAGAGCCGCTGCTGCATCCCGACCCACCCTTCGAGCGGGTCGAGCTGCCCGGCGTCGAGACCGGCCTCGCCAAACTCAGCGATACCGTGGACGGATCGTTTAATACCTTGCGCGGTCGGGTGCTGGCCGATTCGGGACACGATTTTTTGGGCCGTCTGAGTGAAGCGCTGCGCCCGCTGGATTTCTACAGCGACGCCTCGGCCTATGCCAGTTGGCACAAAGCCGGCCGGGCGTTCGATACGCTGCTCGACTATTTCGACCGGCGCGGGCCGCTGCTGGAAATCGCCCGCGAGAACATTGGCGGCGATACCTACTGGCGGCTCTTTTTGCGCGCCGCCAGGCAGGATGGCAGCCAGGGCCGGCCGCTGACCATCAGCCCGTGGGATCACAGTTACGAGGGCCGTGAGGTGCGAGGGGCAGGCCAGGGGGGTGCGCCGGAGCCGATGCCGGCCGCCTATTACGTGGACCTGACCACGCTGCTGCTGCTGCACGGCTGGCAGCGCATCGCCGCCCACGATGACCCCCAGTTCCACTGGCACCAGGCTTTTAAGGCCATGGAATACTGGCATTTCCAAAAGACAGATGGCCTGGGCTGGTACGAGGCCATGCTCCAGGTCTGGGATGCCGGGACGATCGCCGACTGGTTTGGCTGGCAGGCCATGACCGAAAAAGAGACGGTCATGCCGTGGATGGTGGCCGCCAAAGGTGTGCCGCTGCCTGCCGCCGAGGGCCACCTGCGCCGCCTGCGGCCCTGAATCACTCAGGTGACACTCAGGTGACAGTCACCTTCAAGGTGACTGTCACCTTTCTTCACCTTCACAAAACCCCCAAAACGTGATACAATAGGCCAGGCGTAACTGCTCAGCCTACCCGCCCGCAGGCTGGAAAACCGACTGAAATCGTTTGCCGGCTTGGATACTTGCCGATTTCTACTCGAAACCACTTCCAAGCCTGCGGGCGGGTGAGCAGTTACGGCCAGGCACAAGTAGCTGTATTTCGATTTGGAGTGGGGAGAAATATCATGGAACTGCTACGCAAAGCCGCAAACCTGAGCGAGGCGTATGTGCTCCTCGACCCCGATCGCCCGTTGGAGGGAGAATGGCTGGAAAAGTTCTATGCCGAACGGCCAGATGAAGCCAGCATCGCCCCGCTGATGGACGAACTGCTGCTCGATCCGAGTCGCGAGGACAAGACCATCTTTACCGGTCACCGGGGAAGTGGCAAAACCACCGAGCTGGCGCGGCTGGAAGAGGCGCTGCGGCCCAGCCATACCGTCGTGCGTTTTAACGTCGAGGGGCTGCTCAGTCTGGGCGATGTGGATTACGCCGACCTGCTCGTCGTGCTGGGCTTGCAGGTGTTTCGGGCTGCCGGCGAGAGTGGTGTCGGACTGGACGAGGCCAAGCGCGAGGCGCTGCGTTTCTGGTACGAGACGCACATCCTGGAAGAGAGTGAGCGCGGCGGGCTGAAGAGCGAGGTGGGCGGCGAATTGAACGCTGTCATCGCCAAGTTTATCCTCAAGCTGACCAGTGACACCCCTTACCGGCGCGAGACGGTGCGCGCCCAGGCGCAGGCCAATCTTTCTGACCTGCTGGAGCGGCTGAACGAGCTGCTTGAGGACCTGCAAAAGAAATCAGGCCGGCGCACCCTGGTCATCATAGACGGGCTGGACAAGATGCTCGACCGCAACCAGGTGCGCGACCTGTTTTGCCAGGGGGCCAACGCGCTCCTCGAGCCGCGGTGCCGCATCGTTTACACCGTGCCGCTGGCCCTCTACCACACCAACGATTTCCACCAGGTGCGCATGTCCTTCCCGCGCCACTTTTCGCTGCCCAACATCAAAACGGTCGAGCGCAATGGCACGCCGTGCCCGGAGGGGCAGACCGCCCTGCGCCGCATTCTCGAAGCGCGGCTGATGCCCGGCCTGCTGACGGACGAGGCGATCTCGCAGTTGGTGACCCTGTGTGGCGGCCTGCTCAAAGAGCTGATCACCCTGGCCCGCAACGCGGTGCTGCACGCGCGGCGGCTGCGCGGCGAAAAAGGCCCGGTCGAGGTGGAGGATGTCGAATATGCTGCTCGCCAGGTGCGCAACAGCTACCGCGCCGGGCTGACCGAGGCGCAGCAGCGTGAGCTGTGGCGCATTTTTCGGGGCGGGCGCTTTGTCAACAGCGAGCTGGCCCGCGAGCTGCTGCACAACCTGAGCCTGCTCGAGTACAACGGCGGCGATGCCTGGTGGGCCATCCATCCGGTCGTCCGGCCGTTGCTGGAAGAACGGGCGGAGGAGTTCGATGCGCCAGCCTGACACGGCGCTGCCGGCCGAGGACCTGGCGCTGGAGCTGGCCCTGCTGTGCGACGCGCTCGACCTGCTGACCCGTGGCGCGTTCCTCTTTGCCATCTGCGAGGAAGGGCCGCTGCGCAAGCGGCTGATGCAGCAGGTGCGCGAGCACCTCGAGACCGAGGAGCGCCAGATAATCCAGGTCACGCTGTCGCCCGACCGGCCCGACCTGGCCGGCCAGTTGGAGCAGCGCCTGCTATACATGCCGGCCCGAAAAGACGCTGCCCCGGCGGCCGTCGAGTCCACCCGCGACCGGCCCCGGCCGCCGGTCGCCTTTGTTGCCCTGGAGGGGCTGGCCGAGCCGGGCGACGAGGGCGCGCTGCGCGCCCTGCGCGCGCTCAACTTTCAGCGCGAGCGGCTGAGCCGGCTGGACGCCGCCCTCGTTTTTTGGCTCAGCCAGAACACCCTGGGCCAGATGGCCCAGCACGCCGCCGACCTCTTTGCCGCCCGCAGCGGCCTTTTTTTCTTCCAGGCGCCCCTGCGCGAGGCGGGCGCCGCGCCGGCCATGCGCGCCGAGGCGGCGGTGGCCCTGCTGGACCGTTTTCACCGCACGCTCTTGCCGCCGAAAGAGCTGCGCCGGCGGGCTTCCCTCTACGAGCGGCGGCTGGGCCGGCAACAGGCCGCCGAAACGCCGGACTGGCCCCGCGTGGCCGCCCTGTGCCGCGACCTGGCGGCCATTTACCGCGAGCTGGATGACTATGAACAGGCCGGAGCGTTTCAGGAGCAGGCGATTGACGCCTATCAGGCGGCGGCAGCTCAGCCGGCAGAGGGGAACGAGGCGGCGGCGGAGCGGGCGGCGCTGCTGGTCTGGCTGGGCAACGCCTACGCGGAGCGCATCCGGGGCGAGCGGGCGGAGAACATCGAGCGGGCCATCGGCCACTACCGCCAGGCCCTGGAGGTTTACACCCGCGCCGCCTTCCCCGAAGACTGGGCCATGACCCAGAACAACCTGGGCAACGCCTACTATTCCCGCATCCGGGGCGAGCGGGCGGAGAACATCGAGCGGGCCATCGGCCACTACCGCCAGGCCCTGGAGGTTTACACCCGCCAGGCCTTCCCAGAACGTTGGGCTGGCACCCAGAACAACCTGGGCAACGCCTACGCGGAGCGCATCCGGGGCGAGCGGGCGGAGAACATCGAGCGGGCCATCGGCCACTACCGCCAGGCCCTGGAGGTTTACACCCGCCAGGCCTTCCCGGCCGATTGGGCTGGCACCCAGAACAACCTGGGCAACGCCTACTATTCCCGCATCCGGGGCGAGCGGGCGGAGAACATCGAGCGGGCCATCGGCCACTACCGCCAGGCCCTGGAGGTTTACACCCGCCAGGCCGACCCAGAACGTTGGGCCGCCCCCCACAACGGCCTGGGCAACGTCTACTATCAGCTGGGCCGCTACGACGAGGCGGTCGCCGCCTACCGGCGGGCCATCGAGCTCGACCCCGACTTTGCCTACCCCCACAACGGCCTGGGCAACGTCTACGCCGACCTGGGCCGGCGCGAGGAGGCAATTGAGGCTTACAAAAAAGCCATTTCGTTGCCCGATGTGTTTGGCACACCCGCCAGTGCTCATGCTCTGGCTTGGAACGGCCTGGGCAACGTCTACCGCACCCTGGGCCGCTACGACGAGGCGGTCGCCGCCTTCCGGCGGGCGGTCGAGCTCGACCCCGGCTATGCCACCCCCCACAACGGCCTGGGCAACGTCTACGCCGACCTGGGCCGCTACGACGAGGCGGCCGCCGCCTACCGGCGGGCCAGCGAGCTCGACCCCGGCTATGCCACCCCCCACAACGGCCTGGGCAACGTCTACTATCAGCTGGGCCGCTACGACGAGGCGGTCGCCGCCTTCCGGCGGGCGGTCGAGCTCGACCCCGGCTATGCCACCCCCCACAACAACCTGGGCAGCGTCTACTATCAGCTGGGCCGCTACGACGAGGCGGTCGCCGCCTACCGGCGGGCGGTCGAGCTCGACCCCGACTTTGCCCACCCCCACAACGGCCTGGGCAACGTCTACGCCGCCCTGGGCCGCTACGACGAGGCGGCTGCCGCCTACCGGCGGGCCAGCGAGCTCGACCCCAACTACGCCACCCCCCACGTCGGGCTGGCGGGCGTATACCGGCACATGGGGCATACAGAGGCCTCCAAACAGCATGTCGAACGGGCGCGGCAGCTTTTATCCCCTGACGACCACTACAACAAGGCCTGCATCGCCTCCATCGCCGGGGACGTCGACGCGGCGCTGGAACACCTGGCGCGGGCGCTGGCGCATACACCTGGGAACCGGGACTTGGCCCGCCGCGACCTGGACCTGGCCTTCATCCGCGACGACCCGCGCTTCCAGGAGTTGGTGGGAAGGTGAAGCACACCCAGGTGACAGTGACAGTCACCTTGAAGGTGACTGTCACTGTCACCTGGGGGGCATCTGGTTCGAACCCAAAGGAGATGGCCATGCCCTACGCCCGCAGAGACCTCGTCACCTGGCAGCCGGGAGGATACTATCACCTCTACAACCGTGGCGCTCGCGGCTGGCGCATCTTTATCGAGCCGGACAACTATTTCTTTGTCCTGTGGCGCATCAAGCACTACAGCCTGGCCTTTCACCTCGCCGTCATCGCCTACTGCCTGATGCCCAACCACTACCATCTGCTGGTGCGTCAGGACGGCGAGACGCCCGCCGGCCTGCTGCCTCAACGGGTCTTTAACAGCTATAGCAAAGCCTACAACAAACGCTACGCCCATAGCGGCACCCTCTTTGAGCACCGCTACCGGACCAAAGCGGTGGCCGACGAGAGCTATCTGCTACACCTCTGCCGCTACATCCACGCCAACCCGGTCAAAGACGGGCTGGCGACCGATCCGGGTGCGTGGCCATACAGCAATTATCTGGAGTGGGTGGGGGAGCGGGCGGGCACACTAGTGGACCGGGCCTTTGTCCGGGCCTGGGCGGGCTCTGCTCAGGATTATCGCGCGCTGGTGTGGGAGTACATTGAGCAGCGCGGCCTGCCAGAGGCCGTGCGGGAGTTCGTGGAAGCGTTGGAGAGGTGACGTTGGAGAGGTGACGGTCACCTCTGAGGTGACCGTCACCTGACGTCACCTGATTCTGTTAGCGCAGCCCGGCCAGCTCTTGCAGCAGATGCCAGTTGGCCAGCCGGTCGGCCTGGGCGCGTTGCAGCGCCTCCGAGGACTGGCCCCCGATGACGCTCGGGGGCTGGCCCCCGATGACGCTCGGGGGCTGGCCCCCGATGACGCTCGGGGGCTGGCCGTCGCGGTCGAACTGTTTGGCAAAACGGCCCTCGCTGCGGGCAAAGGTGATAAAATCCACCACCTCACCCGTCTTGGGCACGCTGTACCAGTCCTCTTTTTGGGCCGGGTTGCCCTGCAGGCTCAACCGCTGGCGGATCGTCTCGCCCCGGCGCGGGTCGTAGGTAAACACCGGAAAGGCGCGGCTCTCCACCGCCAGTTTGGCCTGATGGCGGCTCTTGTTATCGCCCACGCCGTGCTCCGGCTGGCAGGTGGTGTAAACGATGACCACCGCCGGCCCGGGAAACGAAGCGGCGTCGAGCACGGCGCTGTAAAAATGATTCGGGATGGCGGTCACGGTCTGGGCCACAAAAGTGCTGGGATGCATCATCAGGATGCGGCCCACCTCTTTGCGGCTCTCTTGTTTGCCGGGGATGGCCGCGCCAAAGGCATACATCTTGGATTCCTGGGCGGTAAAGCTGGCCGTGCTGGTCTGCCCGCCGGTGTTGGAATAGACCTGCGTATCCAGGATCAGGACCTTGATGTTCAAACCGCTGGCCAGCATGCGGCTCAGCGCCTGAAAGCCAATGTCGAACATGGCCCCGTCGCCGCCCAGCGCCCACAGTTGTTTATCCTGCCAGCCCATCTGATCCCAGC
Source organism: Chloroflexota bacterium (assembly GCA_049324835.1). GTDB lineage: Bacteria > Chloroflexota > Anaerolineae > CAYNKW01 > CAYNKW01 > JBMOMT01. The sequence goes on from JBMOMT010000043.1 coordinate 159,503, forward strand.
GCATGCGGATGCCCAGCGCAGTCGTGGCGGCGTTCTCGAAAAGTGAGTTGGTCCACGGCACCAGGTACGGGTTGTAGGGGTAGGTGCTGCCGTAGACGGTGTTGCAGCCGGTGGCCGCCACGATGCCCATATTCTCGCGGCCATATTTGTAGCCCAGCGCCGCCTGCCACATACGCAGCGCGGTGCCCTCGCCGCAGCCGGCGCAAGAGCCGGCCCCGCCGACGTAGATCAGGCTCTGCTCGGCCAGCATCATGTCCACCGCTACCCGCTCGTTGATGAAATGTCCTGGCGTGGGCGGCAGCGAGCGGAAAAAGTCGATGCGCTTCTGATAGAGAGGCACCGTCTCATCCTCTTTTTGGATCATCGTCAGCGCATGAAAACCCAGGTCGGCGCAGGCCTCCACACACTCGGCGCAGCCCTTGCACTTGGTGGGATCGACGAAAATGCCAAACAGCCCCGGCGTTTCGCCTTTACGCTCCGGCACGTCGTAGAATTTTTTGGTGCGGGCAAACTGGCCTGCCAGATCGGCCCGGTCGCCCTCCGCCTGGAGCTCACCCAACGCCGCCTCTAACACGTCTGCCCCAACCACCTTGCCCAGGATGGCCGTATCGGGGCAGACGTTGACGCAGGTCATGCAGGCGGTGCAATGATCGCGGTGATATTCGGGCACCTCGGGCGCCAGGTAACTGAAATCGCGGGCCGCGCCGGTGCCGGCCGGCACGATAGAGCGGGCCAGTTGCACATCGGCCACCAGCGATTCCGGCCCGGGGCCTTCGTTGTATTCGCGGATGACGCGCTGAAAAAAGTCGGCCACATCCACGATGAACGGCTCATAGCTTTCCTCACCGCTGCGGGTTATTGTACGAACGTCCACATTCGTTGTCACGCCCATTTTTCACATCCTTCCTTCACGCCTCACGTTTTACATCCGGCGGAATCTCGAACACCTCCTGGTAGCCGCGTTTGACGGCCCGCAGGTTAGCCTGCACCACCGCTTCGCCGCGTTTGCCAAAGTATTTACGCAGCGCCTTTTCCGAACGATCCAGCACCTCTTCGTCGGTCAGACCGGCCTGCCGGGCAAAGGGGGTGGCTCTGAGAAAGATGCCCAGCAGCACGATGCCCTGCATACGCACTTCGAGATCCGGCGTGGGCGCCTCCTCGCGGGCGATGCGGGCGGCATCGGCGGCCAGCACGCGGATGTCCTTCTCGCGGATGATCTTTCTGGCCCGTGGCGGCACGCCGGCCCACACCCCCTGGGGTGTGGTTTTTGAGGTCTGGATGAAAATCGTGCCGCCGGGCTGGATGCCGGCCAATGGATTGCTGGTGAGAAAAGCATTCAGGTCGTTCATCGGCACAAACTCGACGTGGTTCAGCTCCGAGTGGGTGAGGATGGGGGCGTCGGCCACGGTGAGATAATAGGTGGTGGGCAGGCCCTTTTTCTCCGAGCCGTATTTGGGATAGGCCTGCACCTGTTTGCCGAACACGTCGCCGGCGATGGTGGCGATGACCTTGTTGGTGGTCACCGAGCCGTAGCCGCCCACCGAGTGGCCGCGCATGGAAAACGCGGCTGGCGGGCGCACATCCGGGTCGGGGGCAGAGAGCGCGGTCTCGTGTTGGATGCCCAGACTGAAATAGCGCCGCCCGCCGGCGGCCATGTTGCGCGCCACGGCGGCAAAATCGCCGGGACGCACGTCGCGGCTGCCCAGCCCGGCCGAGCCGCTATAGATCACCGGAATGCGATCCACCTGCGGGTAGCCCTCGCTGCCGATGAGGGCGTCGGCAAAGGCGGCCTTGATCCCGGCAGTGAGAGGGTTGCTCTGCGCCAGCGGGTCATCCAAACGCTCCACCACGCTGAAGGCTTTTAGACCCTTGAGCGCAGCGACGATCTGCGGGCCGGGGAAGGGTCGGTAGCAGGTGATATGCACCACCCCGACGGGGACGCCCTCGTGCTGGCGGATCCAGTCCACTGTGGCCAGGGCGGTGTCCATCATCGAGCCCAGGCCAACGATGGCGTACTCGGCGTCGTCCATGCGGTAGCTCTCCACCATCGCGTAACGGCGGCCGGTGAGGCGGTAGAACTCGGCCATGGCTTCCTGCACGGCCTGCGGCAGCCGGTCGGTGTAGGCCCGCTGGGCGATCTTGCCCTTCATGTAACTATCCTGATTCTGCACCACGCCGCTCTGAATCGGGTTGTGGGGATTAAAGAGATTGACCAGCTTGTCTTCCGGCTTGCCGACGAACTGTTTCATCAGTTCCGGTTCCGGCAGCAATACGTCTTCGACAGTGTGGGTGGTGAGAAAACCATCCTGCACGTTGAGAAAGGGCGTGGCGCTGTTCTCTGCCGCCCGCCGGGCGATGAGGCACAGATCGCCGGCGCCCTGAGCGTTGCGGGCAAAGAGAATGCCCCAGCCGGTATCGGCCACACCCATCACGTCGTCGTGGCCAGCGTGGACGTTGAGGCTGTGGCTGGTCAGCGCCCGCGCGCCGATGTTGAACACCACCGGCAGCCGTTTGCCGCTGATGACGTACAACACCTCTTTCATCAGAATCAGCCCCTGCCCGGAGGTAAAATTGGTCACGCGGCCGCCGGCCAGGGCAAAGCCCTCGCACACGCTGGCCGCGCTGTGCTCCGATTCCGGCTCGAAAAACATCAGCCGGTCGCCCCACAGGTTGGTCTGGCCATTGGCCACGGCTGCGCCAAAGCCTTCACCCATCGTCGTGGACGAGGTGATGGGGTAGGCTCCGGCGGCCTGGGCGATGTGCGTCTCGACCCAGACGATCATCCCGGCGCCATCGGAAGTGCTGGCCAGGCCGGGGTAGGGGAACGTTTGGCTTGTCATAACAGCCTCCTTCTTTTTTAATTGCCAGTCGGCTGATCGCGCACCAGATAGATAGCTGGCAGGCTCAAGAGTGTGACCGCACCTTTGACCAGGACGTTGGCCCAAAAGATGGCCCAGACGCCCGCGGCAGGGAAAACACCACCAAAAGCGCCCCAGCAAAAGATGAGGCTATCGAGCGGGACACTGACAGCGTTGCTGGTCAGCACCCGCATCCACTGGAAGCGGCGGGTGAACCGGGTGATCCAGAGGTGGTAAATCTCGGTGTCGAGCAGTTCGGCGAACACCTCGGCCACGATAGAGGCCAACACGATGCGCCACACCGGCGAGAGCACCGCGTCCCAATCGGGCTGCGGACCGACCGATGGGTCGGCGGGCAGGCGGCCGGTGAGCCAAAATAGCCCCGCCATGGCCAGATTGATGGCTGCCGCAGTTGTGATCACCGTACGCGCCCCGGCCTTACCCGTCACTTTGTGCACCAGGTCACGCAGGGTAAAGGTGATGGGGTAAACGAGCGTGCCGGCATCCATCGACAGACCAGCGATCAGAACGATTTTGAGGCTCATGATATCGGCCAGCATCTGGGCGGCAATGTAGGCCGAGCTGACCAGTATGACTGCAATCACATTGTCGACTCCGAAAAAGCAAGGGCAGGTGCTGGACCTGCCCTTGCCAGAGTGGAGATGCCGGGAATCGAACCCGGGTCCAGAAGATTCGCGCGCGAACATACTACAAGCTTGGTCGATCTTGACGTCTCACCAGAAACACCCCCGATCGACAGGGTTTGCTTCCGGCCAGCCGATGTTTCTTGGGCGCAATCTATCGGCGTAAACTGTGCCGCACCCCAGTCTTTGTGACGCCTGGTGTCCACCTCACCGGGGGAGAGATGGGCCAGACGTGACCCCCGCAGGGATCAGGGTTCTCCTTAGGGCCGATTATGCGGCCATGGGGAGAGCCGCGAGATTGGTTCTCTTGGCATTTGTGTTTTGCTCCGGATTTACGAGGGTGGAGCGCCTCGGCTTGCAGTTCGCGAACAGCCTCCCCTGTCGAAGCCTGTCATCCCCCTGTGCTCAGATTATACCACGCTGTCAGAGTGGTTGTCAACTCGGGCTTTGCTGTCCTTTGAGAATGCGTCGGATGTGGCGTTCGGTTTCACGCCTGGCGATGGTCTGGCGCTTGTCGAATTGGCGTTTGCCTCGCACCAGCGCGATCTCGACTTTGGCCCGGTTGCTCTTGAGATACATACGCAAAGGGACGAGGGTATAGCCTGGTTCCTGGGTGTCTATCGTCAGGCGCTCGATCTGGCGGCGGTGCATCAGTAACTTGCGGTCGCGGCGTGGCTCGTGATTCAAACGGCTGGCCTGATCGTAAGGCGAGATGTGACAGTTGAGCAACCACAGTTCCCCATCGCGCACGGTCACGTACCCCTCGCGCAGATTGACACGCCCTGCCCGCACAGATTTGATCTCCGAGCCGGTCAGGACGATGCCGGCCTCGTAGGTATCGAGAACATGGTAATCGTGATACGCTTTACGATTGGTCGCCACAACTTTCATGGCCGGTCTACTTTCCGTTCAACAAATACTCCACGGCCCGGTCCAATTGGGGGTCCAGGCCGGCGTCCATGTCTTCGACCGTCAGTTCCACGGCGATGTCTGGCTCCAGGCCTTGTTCGTGGATCAATCGTCCGTTGGGTGTGAACCAGCGGGCCACGGTGACGCGCAGCTCAGAACCGTCGCGCAGGCGATGGACCAGTTGCACGGAGCCTTTGCCAAACGTCGTCTCACCGATGAGCACGCCGCGGCCCGTGTCCTGGATCGCCCCGGCGACGATCTCGGACGCGCTGGCCGAACCGGCATTGACCAGTAGCACCAGAGGAACATCAAAAGCCAGGCCATTGCCCGTCGCTTCGTAGGTCTGTTCGCTGCCGTCGCTGAACCGCTCGACAAGCACCACGCCCTCAGAGATGAACTGGCTGGCAACCGCCACAGCCTCGTCCAAAAAACCACCCGGGTTGTTGCGTAAATCCAGAATGATGCCGGCCGATTCTCGCGCCAGAGCCTCTTTGAGCGCCTCTGCCAGGCGCGCATTGGCCGACGAGTTGAACTCGTAAAGTTGGATGTAGGCCAGATTGCCCTCCAGCGTCTCGGTTTCGATGGTAGGCATGGGAATGTTGGCGCGCTCTATCTCGACGACGAACGGCTCTGGGGCGCCCTCACGCAGCACGGTCAGCCTTACCACTGTGCCGGCCGGGCCGCGGATGTAGGAAATGGCTTCCCAGATAGTCATGCCTTCCAGTGAAACGTCGTCGGCCTGCAGGATGATGTCACCACGCCGCAGACCTGCGATCTCGGCCGGTTGGCCCTCGATGGGCGCTACGATCACGAGCCGCCCATCCTCGCGCAGGCGCACGTGGGCGCCAATGCCTTCGAAATTGCCCGACATATCTTCGCGCATGATCTCGGCGATTTCCGGGTCAAAGAAAGCGGTGTTAGGGTCGTCCAGGGTATCCAGCACTCCCTGGATAGCGCCGTAGGTCATTCCGTTCTCATCGGGCAGATCGCCGTAAAACTCTTGCTCCAGGATATGCCATACCTCCCAGAACAGGTTAAAGGCCTCGGTTTCGTCCTCCGCAGGCGACGCGCTGACCGTTGGTGTGGCGGTGGGAAAGAGAGGCAGGGACAGATCCACGGTATCTGTCGAGATGGCAGGGGAGAGAGGGGCCAGCACCGCACCCGCCCCAAAACCAGTCGCAAACGCACCGGCAGCGATCAACAGGCCCACCGCGGCGATCAAAAGCACTTTACAACCACCGGTCATGGTATCTTTCATGTAAGCCAACCTTTCCCATAATTAGACATAAAAAAGCCTGGTTTGGATTCAGAAACCGATCAGGGGGCAGGGGAGGAATGCACCTGCTGTCGCAGTGCTTGAATGGCTGCCTGTAACTGCGGGTCCCGACCGGTAGCGCGATCTTGCTGGGTCAGTGTGGCCTCGATGTCTGGCGTCAATCCCAAACCGTCGATCTGGTGGCGGTTGGGCGTCAGCCAACGGGCAGCCGTCACGTGCAGAGAAGAACCGTCGGACAGATCGTAGATCAGTTGCACCGAGCCTTTGCCAAAGGTCCTTTCACCAACCAACAAACCCCGGCCCTGATCCTGAATGGCGCCGGCGACGATCTCGGACGCGCTGGCTGTGCCGGCGTTGACCAGGATCACCAGCGGCAGTTCCACGGTGCTGCCAGAGGACGTAACGGGATAAAAAGTTTCCTCACCGCCGCGTTTCTGCTCGTACAGTACAACCCCATCGGCCAGAAATTGGCTGCTCACATCGATCGCAGACTGCAACAGGCCGCCGCCGTTGTCTCGCAAATCCAGCACCAGTTGAGTGGCTCCTTGAATCTGAAGGTCGCCAAGGGCTTCTTCGAGTTCGCCGGCCGTGCGCTCGGTGAACAGATCGAGTTTGATATAACCAATGGCAGGGTCCTCTTCCAGTAACTTCCAGGAGATCGAAGGCACCTCGAACTCTTGGCGGACGATTTCAAACACCAGGAGCTCTGGGGGATCATTGCGGCGAACGGTGATACTGACCCGGGTGTCCACTGGCCCTCGGATCAGGCTCAACACCTCCTCCATGGTCATTTCCGGGGTGATTTCCAGACCGTCCACTGCGACCAGGATGTCGCCATCGACGATACCTGCCTGAGCGGCAGGGCGATCGCGCATGGGTGTTAGAACAAATATTCCAGACCCTTGTTGCTCCACCCAGGCGCCGATCCCTCCAAAACGACCCTCCAAATCGTGGCGCTCCAATTCGCGCGGTTGGGGTTCAACAAAAGAAGTATACGGGTCGTCGAGCAGAGCCACCACGCCGCGCACCGCAGCGTAGACCATTTGCCTGTCGTCGGGTAGGGCGCCGATAAAGTCGCGCTCCAGGATGTGCCATACTTCCCAAAAAACGCCAAAAGGTTCCGGCTCTTGCTGCTGTGTGGTCTGGACACGTTGCAGGTGAAACAGAAACCAATTTGTTCCAAAGCCGGCCAGGAATCCCAGCAGGGTGATCGTCAGAACCGCAACAGCCAGAACCATTCTGGTAGAAAAAGATCTCATGGTGTTTCCTCTTGACAAGAAATCGCCCCCACATCCGCTGGGGGCTCGTCGCGTCGTATTGTAACACACAACTTGAGCAAAGGCAAACCCTGCCAGGCCAAAGAAAAACAGGGGGGTAAAGGCTCAAGTGTTTTCCTTTTTAGTTTTTATAACTATACTTATACCACTTGTAAAACGATCAGCCTGCCCCAAGCACTCCGATGAAACCGCAGAGGCTACGAACGTTCTGCCCATAGTTGACCCCAACAGAATTTCGGGTAAAATAGTAGATGCACACCAAAATCAGCGCTTTTCAGGCAAGACAGCAGCCTGCGGGAGGCCAGTATGTCCGAGGATTTGCTCCAGCCTACCATCCTGATCGTGGACGACGACGAGGCGGCGGTCGAGATGCTCGACGTTTTGCTCAAGAATCAGGGCTATCGAACGGTTACGGCGCGGTCTGGACAGCAGGCGCTCGATATCGTTGAACAAGAACTCGAGCACGCAAGCCGCTGGCGGCCGTGGCGCATCGACCTGATCCTGCTAGACATCATGATGCCAGGCATCGATGGCTACAAGGTATGTCTGCGCATCAAGGATGAGCCCGCATTGAAACACATCCCGGTAGTGATGGTCACCGCGCTGGATAACAGCCGCGACAGGCGCACCGCCATCTCGTTCGGCGCCGATGGTTATGTCACCAAACCGTACCTCTCGGACGACCTGATGAGCACCATAAAGGCTCACCTGAGAGTCAAGGCTTATTACGATTTTTTGTTGCGGCAATTGGCCGAAAAAGAGCTCATCGATGCCGTTACCACAAGCGCCCATCAGTCGTTGAATCTGCCGATGGTCATTGCCGGCACACTCACGGCGCTTGTTGAATCCGGGCACGTGGACGCCGCAGCCATCTATGAACTGGACGACACAGGCTCGTCGCTGGTAGTGTCGAGCATGCAGGGCGCCAAAGGCCTGACTATTCCTGGCCTTCCCTCCTGCCCCTGGGGCGAAGGTGTTGTCGGACAGATTGCCCAGACACAGCGCAGCATGTGGGCCGACGATATCACCGGGAGACCCGACTTTGTTGATCGCCCAGACAGCCCTCTGAGAGCCTATGCAGGAGCAGCCTTACAAGTCGATGGCCGCACTGTTGGCGTGATCGAGCTGTTCCACACGCAGGCGGGCCATTTTGATGGTCGCGATGCTGCGTGGCTGCATGAACTGGGAATCAGGATAGGCCTGGCCATCGAGAATGCTAAAACTTTTGAACGAACTCAGACGATGCTTCTAAAGAGTTGATGTTCCTTTCTCGCATGCAACACTACAATCGCCCGGCAGATCCAGGCCGGGACAGGACGTGCAGCATGGAGTGAGGTCGAGGGTTAGGTGAAATCCTAGCCCTCGTGTTGTGTGGTGCGAGCACGAGACAATCCACAGGAGAGATTGTACCATGCAGATCGAATGTTACCAGCAGGCAACCGGTTTCGATGCACTCGCGGCTGAATGGAATCCTTTATTGCAGCGCAGCGCTGCCGACACGATCTTTCTCACCTACGAATGGCAACGCACCTGGTGGGATTTTTTCGCAACGGGCAGAGAGCTTTGCCTGCTGGCGTTTCGCCACGGGGGCAAACTGGTTGGCCTTGCTCCTTTCTACTTTCAGGCTCTGGCAAGTGGGAAAACCGTTCTGCAAATCATCGGCGGGGTAGACATTTGCGATTATCTCGATATCATTGCCCTGCCTGAATGGCAGGAGCAGGTATATCAGGCCCTTTTGACGTTTCTGATCCAGCAGGCGCCACATTGGGACGAGATCGATCTACACTGTGTGCCACAAACATCACCCTATCAGCTCCTGGAAAGTGTAGCCCAGGAGAAACAATTGACCATCCATCGCCGGGTAGAAGACGTTTGCCCCATTATCCCCCTACCCGACACCTGGGACGACTATTTGGCACTCTTGAACAAAAAACAGCGTCACGAATTACGACGCAAGATGCGCCGCGCTGAGCGAGAGACCAGATTAGAGTGGTACATCGCCTCCGATCCACAAACCCTTGCTCAAGAGATGAACAGTTATATCGACCTCCACCACAAGAGCAGCCCCGACAAACGCACCTTCATGAGTGATCCGGCTATGCAAGGCTTTTTTCACCAGATGGCTCGTTTTGCAATGGAAAAGGGCTGGTTGGAACTATCCTTCATTCTGCTCGATGGCCACAAAGCCGCCACGATGCTCTGCTTTGGTTACAATGACCGTACACTGGTTTACAATTCCGGCTACGACCCCCAACAATACAGTCACCTGAGTCCGGGCATCGTGCTCCTGGGTTACCACATCCAGGACAGCATTGCCAGAAAGCGCACGGCTTTCGACTTTCTACGAGGCGACGAGGTCTATAAATATCGCTTTGGCGGCCAGGATTTCGAGATTTTCCAAATCACGATCCGCCGTCCTGCGTGAATGAGGGGGCTCCAAGAAAGGGATTCGATTTGTACCGGATTGCCATGATCAGCACCCACACCTGTCCCCTGGCAACGCTGGGCGGCAAAGAAACCGGCGGCATGAACGTCTATGTCCGCGACCTGAGCCGTGAACTCGGCCGACGTGGCATCGCGGTGGATGTTTTCACCCGCCAGCAGAACCCTGATCTGCCTCGAATCAGTCACAGGTTGGGAGACAATTGCCGGGTGATCCACGTGCCGGCCGGTCCGGTTTCGCCTTATGACAAAAACCAGGTCTACGATCACCTGCCCGAATTCGTCCAGGACATTCTGGCCTGGGCCGAGCGGGAAAAGCTGACCTATCACGTATTGCACAGCCATTACTGGTTGTCTGGTGCGGCAGCGCTGGCGCTGCGCCAGCGCTGGGGCACGCCCATCGTACAGATGTTTCACACGCTGGGTCACATGAAAAACAGTGTGGCTCAGCGGGCCGTCGACCTGGAAACCGAGCGCCGTATCAGCGTCGAGACAGAGATCATGGCCCAGGCCGACTGGCTGGTAGCGGCCACACTGCTCGAGCGGGCGCAAATGACCTGGCTCTACGGAGCGGACGCATCCAAAATCAAGGTGATCCCGTGCGGCGTCGATCTGAGCCTCTTCAAGCCCATCCCTCCGGCAGAGGCCAAAGCCCGACTTGGCCTGCCGCCGGAGCATCAGATGGTGCTTTTCGTGGGGCGCATTGAGCCTCTCAAGGGCATCGACACCTTGCTTCGCGCCATGGCCCGTGTGGTACACCAGTGCGCCAACTGGCAAAAGAACCTTTCCGTCGCCATCATCGGCGGCGATCCTGCCGGCAGTTCGTCGGGTGTGAACGCCGAAATGGAACGCCTGAAAAAGCTACGCGCCGAGCTAAACATCAGCGATCTGGTTGTCTTTTTGGGCGCCCAGGATCAAGACACCCTCAACATTTATTACTCGGCTGCTCAGGTGGTGGTGATGCCATCTCACTACGAGTCGTTTGGTATGGTGGCCCTGGAGGCAATGGCGTGTGGCACACCGGTCATCGCCTCCAAGGTAGGAGGGTTGGTGTTCACCGTGCAGGATGGTGTCACCGGTTTCCACGTGCCGGAGCGTGATCCGGAGGCGTTGGCGGCCAGAATTGCACAGGTGCTACGCGACACCAGGTTGAGAGATCGGTTGGGTCAAAAAGCCATGGCCTGGGCGCAGCGCTACCAGTGGTCAACGGTGGCCAATCAGATCATCGAGCTGTATGGCACAGCCGCCGCCAACGCCACATTGGCCCGGCTGGCCTGTTCGTAATTCGCGTGACAAAAAGGAGTTTTTATGTCGGATGACATTCATCAACCTTCAGATTCACCCAAACGCGCACTGGTGATCATGGCCCACCCCGACGACGCCGAATTCACCTGCGCCGGCACACTTGCCAGGTGGGTGCGCGCTGGCTGGTTGGTGCATTACGTCGTTTGTACCAGCGGCGACAAAGGCACGAAAAACCACGACATGACCCCTCATCACCTGGCTGCCATCCGAGAGGAAGAACAACTGGCAGCGGCCCGCGTGCTGGGTGTAGAAACCATCACCTTTTTGCGCCACAAAGACGGTGAACTGGAAGCCACCAAAGAGTTCCGCGCCGAGCTGGCCATGCTCATTCGACGCTACCGGCCCCATCGAGTCGTCACGCACGATGCCTGGCGACCCTATCAGCTCCACCCGGATCATCGCGCCGTTGGGATCACCACCTGCGATGCCATCGTCGCGGCGCGGGATCATCTCTTCCTGCCCGGCCAGACGGCCATCGGGCTGGAAGCGGTAGAGCCGGAAGAGCTTTATCTCTGGGGGGCAGCAGAGCCGGATTATTTTGAAGACATTTCAGAGACGCTGGAGGTAAAACTGGAGGCGCTGACGCAACACGAGAGTCAGTTACGCCGCCCTAACTGGCGACAGAGGATCATCGATTGGGCCAGCGAGACTGGCAAGCCGCAGGGCATGGCCTACGCCGAGGCCTTCAAGAGGATTTCCTTCAGACACTGATCCGGGTGAATGTCCGTGGGAAATTTCCAACCGCTCGCAGGTTTCACCGTCTGCGAGCGGTTGTTGTGTGGTTTACCCGCCGTACCGTGCCTGATTCTGCAAATGCTCCTCGTACGTGGTCGCAAACGCGTGGGTGCCATCACCTTTGGCGTAGAAAAACAAATAGTTCGTGTCGGCAGGAAAAGCTACCGCCTCCAGCGCAGCCTGACCGGGCGAGCAGATAGGTCCGGGCGGCAGGCCGTAATTGAGAAAAGTGTTGTAAGGTGACTGCACCTTTTCCACATCCTCTACCTGAAACGGCGCCCACCACTTGTCGCTGATCGGATCGTAACCTCGCGCGTACTGAAAGGTGGGGTCTGCCTGGAGCGGCATACCCTGTTCAATGCGGTTGAGGTAAACATCGGCGATGATGGGCAATTCTTCGGCCACTACACCCTCGCGCTGCACAATAGACGCCACCGTGACCGCCTGATAGACCGTGAGTCCCTGCCTTTCGATGGCCTGGCGCACCTCTGGGGTCAACCGCTCGTCGAATGTCTTGAGCATACGCTCGACCAGGTCCAGGGCCGTGGCCTGCGCCGGCAGACGATATGTCTCCGGATAGAGATAGCCTTCCAGCGTGCTGCCTTCGGGCCGGTCTGCCAGAGCGGCGTAGGCAAATGTGCCCTGGCGCGCCAGAGCCAGAAAAGCATCGGCGCTGACAATGTTCTCTCGTTCCAGCATCTCGGCAGTTTCCTCGATGCGCCAGCCAGGAACGATCGTCACCGAGATCTCTTCCATGCGGGCGTGTTGCAGCGCCTCCGCCAGCTCCTCCATGGTCATATTACGCCGCAGATCAAAATTGCCGGCCTCCAACCGGGCGTCTATTTCGTGATATCGAATGTAAAGCCGGAACAAGTCAGGATCGGTGATAATGCCTTCCTCGAACAACCTGTTGGCAATGGTCACCGCAGTTTCACCCTGCTCGACGACAAAAGGCACAGCGGCATCGTCGGCGCTGGCCGGACGGTCGATGTCCTGCTGCCGAAAGCGTAAATAGAGGCCGATGATCATCCTCTCGACGGACGAGGGTGACAGGTCGGTATCCGAAAGCCACGTTTCGCCGCTGCTCTGCACTGGCTGCAACTGCGTCAGCAAAAACAGCCCCCCACCCGCCAACAGCGCCAGCACAGCCGAGATGGCCACCAAAAATACGAAAAAGCGCAAGATACCTTTCATGCAGCAGTCCTTTGTTTTATGTAAACTTGTCCTGCGAGTGTTGATCCAGATAACTCTGAAGAATGACAGCCGCCGCCACAGCATCGAGCCGCTGGCGGCGCTGGCGGCGCTTCCGGCCACCCTGGATCATGGCCTGGGTAGCGTCCACCGTCGAAAAGCTCTCGTCGTGAAATACGATCGGCAGGCGCACCTCCCGCACTGCCAGAGCATTCTGGAGCCCCTGAGCATAGCGCCGGATGCGTTGTGCCTGCGATCCCTCAGAGCCATCCGCCACAAGGGGCAAACCGATCACCACCATCACGGCGCTCTGTTCCAAGATCAGGCGAGCCAGCACGTCCGAGTCTTTTTCCCTGGAGTGCCTGTTCAACACCATCAGGCTACGCGCCAGGGTTCTGGTTTCGTCACTGACGGCCACGCCTATCCGCCGTTCACCAACATCCAGCGCCAGGATACGACCCGCAAGCGGTTCCTGACAGCACAAGGTCACTCTCCCCTCACCTGCTCAACCGGGGCTGCCTGGCGCACATCGACCAGGATGCGTATACCCAGTTGTGGCATGGTTTTCGGCCAGCCAAACTGATTCATCCACTCTGGGCCTAACCAGATCTCGGGCAACTCTGCCAGAGGTAACGAACGGCCAAGCGCGAGTCGGGCCAGCTCCACCTGTTGCCCCCGGATCAGGCTTCTCACCTCGGTCAGATCGATGGTGGCCACAGACAGAGCCGAGGCCGTCACGGTGAGAATCGCCTGTCGCTCCTCCGGCAGCACCTGAGCCAACACCGCCCCTTCCACCGTCTCGGAGCCGCTGACCAGACGGAACTCTGAAGGTACAACATCACGCAAGGCACGAAAAGCCTGGCTGCTTACATCGCGCTGGTCAAAGATCAGAGCACTGACGAGTGCGCGCATCTTGAGCCCCAGAAACTCGGCCGGCTCACCCACAAACTGATCGTAATCCTCTGCCAGGATAGCATCGATCTGAACCGTCTCGTCCAGAACCACCTGATCTTGGGCCAGATCTTTTTGAATCTCGGCCAGGCCTCGCTGTTCAAGTTGCTGCAAAAGCAGTGAACGAAGCCGGGTTTTATCGGCGGCTGTCACGGCGCCTACCTGACGAAAGCCCCCGCCGCTGGTGGGCGCCGGGTTGATCACCCGCACCTGGAGAGACATGGGGCCTTCCACGGTGTTGATCAGGTTGGCCGCGACGTTGCCACTCGAGCCGGATTCCAGAGCCTCAATGGGCGCTGTTGCCCGTGCGCCGATGGCGGCTGCCAGCTCGACCGCCTCTGTGGTGCGAAAACGCGCCACCGTCCCCAGCGAAGTCGCTACGACGGTGTTCGTCAATACTTTTACCGGCTCACTCAACTGGTTGATAAAAACCACATTGCCGGTGGCCAGACTGTCTGGGGCGTCTCGTGTGCCGGTGGTTGGCACCTGGCCGTCTTCTTCCACCTGCACCTGGATCACTCTGGCCGGGATATAGCCGGTCTCCTGGTCTGTTTCTTCCACGTCTCGACTGGCAACCACGTCCAGTTGGGTCTGAACGGGCTGCGTGGCCGGCACCAATGTGACTCTGGCCATCGGCACCACGTAAAAGAAAAGCCCGTAAACAGCCGCGACAGTGAGCAGTATCAGCAGAATGGCAGCCAGTTGCTCACTGCAGCCCCCGTTACCCCGGCGAGGGCGACGCATTCGCCGCCAGAGTGGAATTTTACGTTTTGAGGGTGAACGCGGCGGGCGTTTGAACCGCAGGTCGAGTCGACGGGATCGTTTTCCCTGCCAGACAGAGCCGTAAACACGGACGCCCTCTTGCACCGCCAGATCTCGGATCGCCGGGTGATTAGAGATCAGGCCCACCTCCAGCGCCAGGCGTTGCGCCTGACGACGCAGCAGACGAAAATCCAAAGGCGACTGAAAAATCTGGCTGCCATGCGGCACAACCAGGAGCACCTGACGCGCCTGAGCCCGCTCCAGTTTCTCCCGTACAACATCGATGTCGTCATCTCGTTCCAGGTGAATGATCTGTCCAGCACTCATATGATCACTGTTTCTACCAGTCGCGCCAGGCCCAGGCATACCAGATCGGATACATCCCAGGCGTGGTCGGTATGATTGACCACACCTTCCGGTAAAGTGCTTGGCCAGAGATGGACCTCAGGGTGTCGAGACCACACCATCTGCGCCAGCCAGTCATACCGGCCAGCCAGTCCACCCACGATCGGCAGACAACTGGCGCCGCCCGCCAGATAGATACGGTGTGGCAGGGGCGTTTCGGAGGAAAGTATGGCCAACTGCCCGGCGATGGCATCGAGCCAGCGCATCACTGTGTCCACCAGCGCTGCACCGGCTGCCGATGCCACCTCTGGCGTCAGTTGTCCATCGGCCCAATGCCGGCAAAAAACAGGCAATTGGGCCACAGACAACTCGAAGGCATTCATCAATGTGCGATAAAAACTTTGGCCCCCCAGCGGAACCCACACCGAACCGGACAATTGGCCGGCGGCTCGCACAGAAACTGCCGTACCCCACCGCCCTACATCCAGCAACAGCCCATCAGCCGGCAGAACCGCCACCGATGCCCGCCCTTGCGAAATCACCACCGGCAACTCGAGCTCCAGCGCGGCTGCCGTTTCAAAAAGCATCGCCAGCACCTGGGGCTCTGCACTGACGACAAGGGTTTGAAGTGTCAGCCATTCACCTTGCAGGTCAATGGCCTCGGTTACGAGTTGCCCATCTACCTGTAGCCGTGACAGCACATCGACGGGAGATGGCGGCAAGTGGGCCACAGCGCGTTCCTGGCGGGCCTGAAAGACCTGCCACTCGCGGCGTGAGATTCGTCGATCGGGGTGCGACCGCCGCTGATCGAGGTTGAGCCGCTGACTGCGGCACATCCAGCCGGGAACGCTCCAAATCGACCCGTCTGGAACGATCCGGTGGCCCAGTGTCCGGCTGGTCATCTCTTCGGCCTGGCAGAGGGCCGCATCGCATGCAGCCGCCAGCGCCTCCCGATCGGCAATTTCGCCGTTGGCGGCATAGCTGCCTTCCACTGATGCCCTGCCCTGACCCCAGATATGCGTCTGGCCCTGGCTCAACTCGACGACAAGTGCCCTGACAGAGGCCGTGCCCAGGTCTACCAGACTCCGAAACTCGCGGCCAGACGGCGCGTTGTCCGGCTGATGGTGTACACGCATCACAACAGTTGGCCAACCAGTCGGGGCACAGCTTCCAGGGCCTCTGCCAGTCGGGTCGCGTCGCGCCCACCGGCCTGGGCCAGTGTGGGTTTGCCGCCCCCTCCCCCACCGACGATCTGAGCGGTGGCCTGGACCAATTTGCCGGCGTGAACGCCGCGCCCCACCAGATCCGGTGTCACGGCAGCCACGAATCCCGGACGGCCCTCCAGCAGCGCACCGAGCACGACCACTCCAGACCCTAACCGGTCGCGGAACCAATCGGTCATCTCACGCAAGGTCTCAAAGCCGGCGGCCTCCACCTGAGCAGCGAGCACGGGCACACCCGCCACCTGCTCCACCTGCGCAAGCAGAGATTCAAAGTCCTGGCGGGCCAATTGACGTTTCAGCGTCGCCACAGACTTTTCCTGCTCGCGGACGATCTCTTTGAGTGCAGCGACGCGCTCCTTCACCTCGTCTGGCCGACAAGACAGCATGGCCGCCGTAGATTCCAGTTCGGCCACGCGTTGCCGCACCCAAGCCTGCGCCGAACGGCCTGTCACGGCCTCGATGCGTCGCACGCCGGCGCCGACGCTGCCCTCGGACACAATGTGCAACAGCCCGATCTCGACAGTGTTACCCACATGCGTGCCGCCGCAGAGTTCCTGGGTGTAGGGCTGCTCCGGATCGCCAGTTTTCATCACCCGCACCGTGTCGCCGTACTTTTCGCCAAACAGGGCAATGGCCCCGCCTGCCACAGCCTCCTGGTAGGGCATGTGAAGAGCCTGCATGGGATAGCTCTCCAAAATGGCCTCGTTCACCATCGTTTCGATGACATTCAATTGTTCCGGTGTGAGGGCCGCTGGATGGGTAAAGTCGAAACGCAGACGATCCGGCGCCACCAGCGAGCCGGCCTGGGCTACGTGATCGCCCAGCGTGGCGCGCAGGGCCTTGTGCAATAGATGCGTGGCAGTGTGGTTGCGCGCGATGTCCCTCCGGCGTTGAGCATCTACCCTGGCCCAGGCCAGCTCGCCCACACGGGGACTGCCGGCCTTGACCTGGCCCAGGTGAACGATGAGTCCGGGTGTGGGTTGTCGGGTATCGGTCACGCAGACCTGCCAACCCTGGCCCGTTATGTTTCCCGTATCGCTCACCTGCCCGCCGCTCTCCACGTAGAATGGCGTCCGATCCAGGACGACTTCTATCGCATCGCCCGGCGCCGCGCCGTCCAGCGGGACACCGTCCTGTAGCAGCGCCGCCACCCGGGCCTCCAACTCGATGCCCTGGGCGTAGAGATGGTCGACACCCGCTTCGGGAAGGCGTCCACCGGCCTTTAGAGAGGCGAGTAATTCGCTGTAGCGCGCCAGGTGCCGGGCATCGATCTCCTGGAACTTGTGCCCGGCAGAACTGATGGCGACGTGCCGCGCCATCGCCTGATGAAAACCTGCTTCATCCACCGTAAAGCCGTTCTCCTGGGCCACGTCGCGGGTCAGGTCCAGTGGAAAGCCATCGCGCGACCAGAGGTCGAAGGCTTCTTTGCCGGGGATGAGGGTGCTACCCTGAGCGGCGAGTTTTGCCATGAGGTCGTCCAGATAGGATAGGCCCGCATCCAGGGTGCGCAGGAAACGTTTCTCTTCCTCGGTGACGGTTGCCAGGATGAAATCGCGGCGCACACGCAGTTCGGCAAAGAAATGGCCCATGATGTCGATGATCACCTGCGCGATCTGGGCCAGAAACGGTTCCCGGAAACCGAGCGTACGGCCAAAGCGCGCTGCCCGGCGCAAGATCATACGCAGGGTATAGTTGCGCCCCTCGTTGCCCGGCAGCACGCCATCGCCGATGAGAAAGGTGATGGCCCGACCGTGATCCGCAATGACGCGGTAGGCCACCTCGTTGGCCGCTCGTTGTGCGTCGGTGTGACCCAACAGTTTTTGCGCGCGCCGAATGATGGGCGCAAAAAGATCGGTGTCATAGTTCGAGCGTACACCCTGCAATACTGAAACGATGCGCTCAAAGCCCATACCGGTATCCACGTGCCTGGCCGGCAGCGGGGTCAGTGAACCATCGGCGTGGCGATTGTACTGGATAAAGACCAGGTTCCACAGCTCGACGAAACGCTGGCAATCGCCGTTGACGCGGCAAACATGATCTGGCAGGTGCGACATGTCGCAGAACTCTGGCCCACGGTCCAGGTGGATCTCGCTGCACGGGCCGCAAGGGCCGGTGTCGCCCATCTCCCAGAAATTGTCTTTGCGGCCAAAATAGAGCACACGATCGGCGGCGATGTCGGTCATTTGCAGCCAATGGGCAGCGGCTTCGGTGTCGCAGCCCAGATCGCCTTTGTCGTCCTCGAAAACAGTGGCGTATAGATGCTGCTTGGGCAGTTGCCATACCCCGGTGAGTAGCTCCCATGCCCAGCGGATGGCTTCTTTTTTGTAATAGTCGCCGAACGACCAGTTACCCAACATCTCGAAAAAGGTGTGGTGATAGAGCGACTTGCCCACGTCTTCCAAATCGTTGTGTTTACCCGAGACGCGCATGCATTTCTGGGTGTCGGCGGCGCGGCTATAGGGCCGCGTGCCCACATTCAGAAAGACGTCTTTGAACTGATTCATGCCGGCGTTGGTAAAGAGCAACGTCGGATCGTCGTAGGGCACCAAAGAGGCGCTGGGTACGATGGTATGGCCTTTGTCGGTAAAAAAATCGAGGAATTGCTGCCGGATTTCGGCGCTGGACGGCTTTTGGTCCATCGGGTTGTCTCTCCCCTCCCTTCAGAGTGGCGCGCGCCATTTTAGTCCAAGTCGGCGAATAAGTCAAACGATTTGTGTTTTATACCATCCTGGGTTATAATAGTCACGAGTAGAGTCGTTCGAACGAGGTGTTTCATGGCCGGCAGGTTCTTCAAGGTTCATGGTCATTTCCGGTACATCTATTTGAGCGGGTTGTAGCGCCACAAGGCGGCATCGCCTGATGCCGTTGTGCTGCAACCCGCTTCTCCAGACCCACGAAGGTTCTCGTGGGTCTGATTGTTTTTCAGACAAGACTGCAAAGAGCACTTTGCGTGCAAATCTTGGAGGGAGTACCGAGAGATGATATCCATAGACGAGCAAATGGCGATTTTGATGCGAGGTGTGGATTTTGGCGACGATCAGATTCGGGAAACGATGGCCCGTGAACTCTGGCAGCGACTGGCCGAGGGCCGCCCACTGCGCGTTTACTGTGGCTACGATCCCACCGCCCCCGATCTACACCTGGGTCATACCGTAACCATGCGCAAGTTGCGCCAGTTTCAGGACCTGGGGCACGAGGTGACGTTTCTGATCGGCACCTTCACCGGTCTCATCGGCGATCCCAGCGACAAGGACAGCGCCCGGCCCCAACAGACCACGGAACAAGCCAAGAAAAATGCCCAGACCTTTGCCCAGCAGGCGTTCAGGGTTCTGGATTCACAGAAAACTCAGATTCGCTACAACGGCGACTGGCTCTCCACACTCTCCTTTGCCGATGTCATCGGCCTGGCGGCTCACTTTACGGTGCAACAGTTCCTGGCGCGCGACAATTTTTCCAAACGTTATACCAAGGGCGATCCAATCTGGCTGCACGAGTTCTTTTACGCCCTCATGCAAGGCTACGATGCCGTGACCATGCAAACCGACGTGCAGATCGGCGCGACCGAGCAACTCTTTAACTTGCTGGCCGGCCGTAAACTGCAAGAGGCTTTCGGGCAACGGCCCCAGGTGTGCCTGACGCTGCCCATCCTGGTGGGCACCGATGGCCACGCTCGTATGTCCAAGAGCACCGGCAACTATATCGGCATTGCCGAACCGCCAGAAGAGATGTACGGCAAAGTGATGAGCCTGCCCGATGAGGCCATGTCCAACTTTATGAATCTGGTCACACGCTGGACGCCCAACGAGATCACGGCCATCGAATCGGCTCTGGCAGAAGGACAACTCCACCCACGCGACGCCAAGATGAAACTGGCGCACGAGATCGTGGAGACTTTTCACGGTTACGCGGCGGCAGAGGAAGCCGAGGCGCACTTTAAGGCCGTCTTTCAACGGGGCGAGCTGCCGCCCGATATGCCCGCACTGGCCGTGCTCGAACCGGCGAATATCGTGGACCTGATGGCGGCTGCCAGGCTCATCACCAGCAAGAGCGAGGGTCGCCGGCTGGTGCAGCAAGGAGCCGTCAAACTCGACGGCACAAGAGTCGAGAGTATCGACCAACCGATCACAGTCACGGAAGAGTGTGTTTTGCAGGTGGGCAAACGTCGCTTCGTGCGACTGGTGCCGGGCGTGTAGAAACCGAGACGTAACTGCTCACCCTCCCGCAGGCTTGGGTAGGGGCACGGCGCGGCGTGCCTCCTTTTTTAGCCTGCGGGAGGGTAGGCTGAGCGGTTGCACCGAGACGAGGATCAGAAATGAGGGGGATTACCATGATTAAAAATATCCACTGGCTGGGCCACGACAGCTTTCGTATCGATACTACCAAGACCATCTATTTCGATCCCTGGCAGTTGAAGGAGGGTCTGCCCCAGGCCGATCTGGTGCTCATCACCCACGAACACGGCGATCACTGTTCTCCGGGCGACGTGGCGAAAATCGCCACCGAAAAAACGATCATCGTGACCAATGCCGCTTCTGCCGAAAAGCTGGCAGGGCTGGCAGGCCAGGTCAAAATCGTCAAGCCCGGCGATTCTGTGTCGATCAACGGCATCAAGATCGAGGCTGTGCCGGCTTACAATCTCAACAAATTCCGCAGCCCTGGCAAGCCTTTTCACCCCAAGGAGGCCGGTCACGTGGGTTTTGTCGTCACCGTCGCTGGTCAGCGTATCTATCACGCCGGCGACACGGATCACATTCCAGAGATGGCTCACTTGCAAGTGGACATCGCATTGCTGCCGGTCAGCGGCACCTACGTGATGACGGCCCAGGAGGCTGTTGGGGCTGCCAGGAGCATCGCGCCCAGGCTGGTCGTTCCCATGCACTATGGCGCTGGTATTGTCGGCACCCGTGAGGATGCCGAGCAATTCGCCAGACTTTACGATGGCGAGGTGACCATCCTGGAGCAGGAATAGAGCCGGCTCGATTCACCGGATCACAGGTAACCGTGCGTCCGCCACCAGTGTACGGCAGTCTGCATGCCTTCTTCCAGTCCCACCTGGTAACGGAATCCCAGTTCGCGCTCGGCCTTGCTGCCGTCCCAGGCATTGTTGTGGGCCAGAATGCCCAGCCGAAAAGGCGTGATGAGCGGCGCGCGGCGCGCACCGGTCATTTTATACAGCCCATTCAAAACCAGGCCCAACGCCGCGCCCACAACTCTGGGCACATAGATCGGCCCGCGACGTCCCAGGGCACAGGCCAGTGCGGTGTAAATCTCGTGGGCGGTGGTGCGTGGGCCGGTCAAAATGTAGGTCTCGCCTATGGCGCGCTCCTGCAGGGCCAGTTCCATGCCGCGCGCCACATCGGTGGCATAGATCATCTGGTGGATGTTGCGCCCGTTGCCCGGCAGCAGGTAAAAGCGCCGCTGCAAGAGGCGGGCCACGATATAGATGCCCACGTTCAGCTCGCGCGGGCCATAGACATAGCTGGGCCGCAGGATGGTGGCCTGCAGCCCGTGCCGGTGAACGTGCCGCTGCACCACCCGCTCCCCCTCGGCTTTGGAGTAACAATAAGCGTGACAGCGGCGCGGATCGGTGAGCAGCGGCGCGTTTTCGTCCTTGATACCGGGGTAATCTTGCATGCCGGTGGCTGCCACGGAACTGATGTGAACCAGCCGCCCAACGCCGGCGGCCACGCAGGCCCGGCAAACATTCTCCGCGCCGCCGACGTTCACGTCCATAAAAAGCTGCGCCGGTCCCCAATCGCGCATCAGCCCGGCCAGATGATAGACCAGCTCGATCCCCTCGACCGCCCGCCGGACGGCGCGATAATCGCGGATGTCGCCGTAGGCCAGTTGCAGGCCCAGGCCGCGCAGCCGTAGCAGATCGCTCGTCGAGCGCACCAGCACGCGGATATCGTGCCGTCGCGCTGCCAGCCGCTCCACCAGGTGGCTGCCCACGAGCCCCGTAGCGCCGGTTACGAGAATTCTCATCGCTGCGAGTTTTCGAACGATCGGATGGGTTATCCCGTCCCAAATTGCCGGTCGCCGGCATCACCCAGGCCGGGCACGATGTAGCCGATCTCGTTGAGGTGGCTGTCGATGGCCGCGACGTGGATCGGCACGTCGGGGTGGGCGGTGGAGAGCGCCCGGATGCCCTCCGGCGCGGCGATGATGCCCACGAATTTGATGCGCCTGGCCCCCCATTTTTTGAGAATGTTCACCGTCGCCACAGCCGAGCCACCCGTCGCCAGCATGGGGTCCAGGATGAGGCACACCTGCACCGTCGGATCGACCGGCAGTTTGTTATAGTATTCCACCGGGCGCAGGGTGCGCTCGTCGCGGTAGAGGCCAATGTGCCACACTTCGGCGGTGGGCATCAGCTCCCAAATGCCGTCTACCATGCCCAGACCGGCGCGTAAGACCGGCACCAGGCCGATTTTCTCGGTGAGGGCTTTGCCCACCGTCTCACCCATCGGCGTGACGACTCCCACGTCCTCCAGGCTCAGATCGACGGTGGCCTCGTAGGTCATCAGGATGGCAATTTCGCGGATCAGCTCGCGGAATTTCTTGGGCTCGGTCTTGGTGGCGCGTAGCAGAGCCAGCTTGTGTTGGATGAGCGGGTGTTTGGACTCGTGCACCTGAAAGGTCATGGCTTCTCCTTTGTCTCCAATCCCTGGTAGACGAACAGATGGTCTCAAAAAAGGGGTAGCGAGCCTGCCGGTTCGCTACCCCCTGGGTGTGGTCATGACCCCATCCTACGCCTCGCCGCACATTCGCAGCAAACGTTCCCAGCGCCGATCCACATCGGCCTGGATTCTTTCGATGATGTGGCGGTTTTCCGGGCGAAAGAGATGGCGAAAACGGCCCTGTGTCTTGAGCCACTCTTCGACGGGCAGTTTTTCTTTGGGTTTGTAGTTCAGCGTCCACTCGCCGTTCTCCACTTCGAACAGCGGCCAGTAGCAGGTCTCCGTAGCCAGATGCGAGATCTCGATGGTCTGATCGGTGGCGTGCCGCCAGCCGCGATTACACGACGAGAGCACGTTGAGAAAGGCCGGGCCATTGGCTGCCACCCCCTTGCGCGCCTTTTGCATCAGGTCTTTCCAACGATGGGGCGACGCCTGCGCCACGAAGGGAATATCGTGGGCCACGGCGATAGCTGCCAGGTCCTTGCGTGGTTGCTGTTTGCCAGGGATCGCACTGCCCGCCGGCGATGTGGTGGTATGAGCGCCCAGCGGCGTGGCGCTGGAGCGCTGGATGCCGGTGTTCATGTAGGCGCCGTTGTCGAGACAGACGTACATGAAGTGATGGCCCCGCTCCAACGCGCCGGAAAGCGCCTGCAGGCCAATGTCGTAGGTGCCGCCGTCGCCGCCAAAGGCCAGGAACTTGACATTCTCGTCCTGGATGCGCCCCCGCTTCACCAGCGCCCGGTAGGCGCTCTCGGCGCCGGCGATGGTGGAAGCGGCGTTCTCAAAGGCGTTGTGAATCCAGGGCACGCGCCAGGCAGTGTAGGGATAGATGGTCGTGGCCACCTCCAGACAACCGGTGGCGTTGGCAATGACCACCGGCTCGTCGATGGCGGCCAGAATCTGCCGTATGATGATCGACTCTCCGCAGCCGGCACACAGGCGGTGGCCAGGCGACAGCCGGTCTTCTCGCTGGGAAAGGTCTTTTAACACCAATCTCGTTGCCATATCGTCACTCCTATTCCCGCACGCCCAGGTAGGTAACCAGCCGCTCCGGCTTGCCGGTCTCGGCCATCTTGAAGGCATCGTAAAAGACGCCCTCAATTTGTGAAGGCACAACGTCCCGTCCACCCAGGCCAAAGACATAATCCGAGACAGGCAAACGTCCATTGCCATAGACCTGCAAAGCCGCCAGGAGCTCCAGGAAGAGCGGCCCGGCGTTGCCCATCGCCCCAAAGGAGATGGAGCGATCCATGACTGCAAGGGCCTTCAGATGCTGCAGCGCCGCCACCAATTCCTCTGCCGGGAAAGGCCGAAAGACGCGCGGCTTGAGCAGGCCCACTTTTTGGCCCTGAGCGCGCAGATTGTCCACTGCTGTCTTGGCCGTGCCAGCCGCCGAAGACAGCACCACCACACCCACATCCGCATCGTCCAGCCGGTAGGTCTCGAACAGGCCATAGGTGCGACCAAACTTGGCGCCGAACTCCTGGCCCACGTCGATGATGACCTGCTTGACCTTTTCCATAGCATCGACCTGTTGGCGTTTGTGTTCAAAGTAATAATCGTAAAAGTCGAGCGGGCCATAGGTCACCGGCTTGCGCCAGTCGAGCAGCGGATAGTCTGGTTTGTACTGACCAATGAACGCCTGGACGTCCTGGTCTTCGTTAACCTCCACCCGCTCCAGGCCGTGGCTGGTGATAAAGCCATCGTGCATAAACATCACCGGCAGCAGCACATCGGGATGCTCGGCGATGCGCAGGGCCTGGAGGGCATTGTCGTAACTCTCTTGGGGATTTTCAGCGAAAAGCTGCACCCAACCCGCGTCGCGGGCACCCATGCTATCGGAATGATCGCAGTGGATGTTGATCGGCGCCGAAAGGGCCCGACTGGCCACCATCATGGTGATGGGCAGGCGGTTGCTGGCCGCCACGTAGAGAATCTCCCACATAAAGGCCAGGCCGGCCGACGATGTGGCGGTCATTACCCGCGCCCCGGCCGCTGCCGCGCCCACGCAGGCGCTCATGGCGCTGTGTTCGCTCTCTACGGTGACAAACTCGGTGCGCACCTTGCCATCGGCCACGAAATCGGCAAACGTCTGCACCACTTCTGTCTGCGGGGTGATGGGATAGGCAGCCACCACGTCGGGGTCGATCTGGCGCATCGCTTCGGCCACGGCGGCGTTGCCACCCAGAGCTTTGAAATCGCTCATGGCTACCTTCCCTCCTCTTTCATGGCTTTGTGCTCTTCGATCATGGTGATACATTTAACCTTGTCGGGGCAGACGGCGGCGCAGATGCCACAACCCTTGCAGTGGGCCAGCTCAAAACCCTGCATCTTGCCATCCTGGACAATGATGCACGAATCGGGGCACATGACCCAACACTGCAAACAGTGGATGCAGCGCCCGGCATCCAGAATGGGGCGAAAAGCCCGCCAGCCGCCGGTGAGGTACTTGACGGCGTTGCCTGCTTCCAGGATCATGCCGCCGATGGGGATATCGGTCCAGCCGGTTCCATCTTTTGCCATGTTAGCCCTCCTGTACCTCGTCGACCGCACGCCGCATGGCCCGCACGTTGGCGTCGATGACATCCTGTTTCATCATCAGCTTGGTGAAACGTTTGCGGGTCTGCTCGATCAGGTCATCGATGTCGAAAAGCCCGGTGGCTCTGGCCAGAGCCCCCACCATCGGTGTGTTGGTGATGTCACGCCCAATCTCCTCAATGGCGATGTGGCTGGCATCGACGGTGAATACCTTGCCGCCGGTAAAACCGGTGGCGCGGCGAATCTCTGCCGGCGACAGCGGCGTATTGACCAGCAACACGCCATCGTCTTTCAGACCCTCTGTCACCGGCACACTGCCCAACAGAGTGGGGTCCAGCACCAACACCACGTTGGGTTCTTCGATCTGGCTGTGGATGTAAATGGGCTCCCGGCTGAGGCGAGTGTATGCCTTGATCGGGGCGCCCATCCGCTCGGGGCCGTAGTCAGGAAAGGCCTGGAAGTACTGGCCTGTGTCCAAAGCTGTCTCGGCCAACAGTTTGCCTGCCGTGACCACCCCCTGACCGCCGCGTCCGTGCCAGCGAATCTCGGTTAGTTTGCCCATGGCATCCTCCTTGATCTAGGGCCAAGTTAAACGGATGAGTAGGAAAAAGCCCTGCGCCACCAGGCCGTCGAGAGGCAGAAAAATAGGCTAGACCATCTACAAGTCGCTTGCAGAGAATCTAACCTATGTCTCACTTTCCAGGGTCTTCTGTGACGTCCAAATCGCACGCAGGCTATCCTTGTCTTGGTTAGCCCTAATTCTATACAGAAATGCCGAAAAACGCAAGTATGGGCATGGCATCGTGCCTCTCACGATTCGAATCGTATGCTCTCGAGGAAGCGATTGTAGAGCTCCCAGTCTTCATGGTCACCGGTGTGGAGGATCACCACCGAGTACAATTGCTGCGACCTGACAAAAAAGTATTGATCAGCCGCATAAGACTGTGGACTGCGCGCCTTCCGGGTGTGGATGGCCGTGCTCCCGGTGATCTGCACGTCGGGCTGCCGATCTCCAACCAATAGATCGTGATCCGTCAGCCATTGCGCCAGGTCTGCTCCTTCCGATGGGCGGTACTCGGGACGATCACTCGGATGGCTGATAAAAATCACGGGCCAATGGTCATCACCCTTTAGGGGGCCGATGACAGACAGAGTCTTCAGGGGATCGTCGGCGGTGCTGATGGTCGCATCGGCAGGGTAATAAAAACTGTAGCCGAGCGCATCGTTCCGGTAGATCTGCCAGCCCTCGACAGCAGATTCGGCTGTCGGGATCAGTGTGTTCCCAGGCTGGCACTCGCCACGGTAATAAGCCCACTCGTCACACTCGCTCCCATCGGGGAAAACGCACACCCCGGCCACAGCGCCCGACGCATCCGGCCGCAGCTCCACCCGACCGCCGTTCTGCTCACAGTAAACGGAAGCCGGGTTGGGCATGTTGGCTTTGGGCGTTACTTCTGACGTCGGTGTGTTGGGCCTGGAACTGCAAGACGCAGAAAACAGCATACCGATCAGCACGAACAGGGTAAACATTTGGCGGGTCATGTTAACCTCCTTGAATCAGGTACTGGAAAACTCGGCGACTCTTTTGAAACGCACCCTTGCACTGTCTCTACCAATAGACGCTGGACGGTGGTGAGATGTTCCTGAGGCAGGGTTTGACAAGCCATGCTTTGTGTGTTAAGCTTGTGTCAGTCTGCCAGGTGGCCGAGTTTCAGAGGGCACGGCCTGCCGCTGGTACTCAGCCTGCGCAGCTCTTTGAAGCGCTTTCCCTCTTTTACGAAAGCACCGTTGCCACGGAGGTTCAACGATGAACGGTCGCGAGCGTGTGCTCATTGCCCTGGACGGCGGCCAGCCCGACCGCCTGCCCTGCGCCCTCAACTTTTACCGCGTCGAAATCGAGGAACTGGCCCCCTCGGAGGCCTACCGCGACGATCTGGTGGACGTGCAGTTTGTGCGTTTTGCGCCCTCGCCGGAAGAAAAAGAGTTGCGCCGGCTGGCCCACCCCTACTCGCCCGACACCCGTCTGGGCACGCCAGACCAGATCGGCACCTACGTCCGTTGGGATTATCACCCCCAGACCCCCGCTCAGCGTAATCCGCTGGCCCAGGCCCGCTCACTGAAGGACCTGCAGGACTTTCCCTTTCCCGATACCCGCTCGCCCTACCACGTCGAAGGACTGGCCCGCCAGGTGCAGCAACTCCACGCCCTCGGCCTGGCCGCCGGAGGCAACCTGCCCCACCTGGGCGGCGAGTTGTTCGAGGCCGCCTGGCGGTTGCGCGGTCTGGAGAATTTTTTGTTAGACCTCATCGAGCGACCCGAATGGGCCGATTATCTGCTCGACCGCCTGGTCGAGTTGGCCCAACGTAACGCCGAGACGCTGGCCCGCGCCGGCATCGACGTGCTGGCCCTCGACGACGACGTGGGCATGCCATGCACCATGATGATCAGCCCGGCCCACTGGCGCCGCTTCTTCAAGGCGCGCCTGGCAAGCATCATCCAGGCTGCGCGCGCCATCAAGCCCGATCTGCGGGTTGTCTTTCACAGCGACGGCTACTTTGAGCCCATCTTGCCCGACCTGATCCAGATCGGTGTCAACGGCATCAACCCCCTCCAGCCCGATCACATGGATGCGGTGCGTATCCGCCGGCAATATGGCCCCACGCTGGCGCTATGGGGCACAGTGGGTCATCAGACCACCTTTAGCTTTGCCAGACCCGACGACATCCGGCGGGAGGTCAAACAGCGCATCGAGACACTGGGCCGCGCCGGGCTGATCCTCT
Organism: Chloroflexota bacterium; assembly: GCA_049324835.1. Classification (GTDB taxonomy): domain Bacteria; phylum Chloroflexota; class Anaerolineae; order CAYNKW01; family CAYNKW01; genus JBMOMT01. Next base: position 187,419 of record JBMOMT010000043.1, read on the forward strand.
GCCCGGCCTACGACATCGACGAGCCGGACATCCCCTGGGCCAACATCGCCGCTTTCCTGGACGCCGTCCGCGCTTACGGCTGAACGCACCATGGTTCAGGACCAGAGCTCGGCCACGCACGCACTTCGGGAGCAAGTCGCCGCTGCCCTGGAGGCGGAGCGCCATCGTCTGGCCGGCTTGTTGCAGAGTAAGGTCATCGAACCGCTGGGCCTCTTGCTGGCCCAGGCCAATATCTATGAGCAATCGCTGACCACAGACCCCTCCACGCACATGGCGCTGTCGGTGTTGGTGAGCCTGGCCCGGCAGGTGCTCCAGCAGACGCGCGATCTGGCAGCCGATCTACACCCTGTCGTTCTGGAAACGCTGGGCCTGGAGCCTGCTCTGGAGACTCTGGCCGCCCAGGTCACACGCATCCACGGCCTGCGCGTCAGCCTGTCGCTTCAACGGCTGCCTGAGCGTCTGCCCCCTCCGGTCGAAGTGGCTCTCTTTCGAGTTGCCCAGGACGTGTTAGATCGCGCTGTCTGCCAGGCCCACGCTTCACAGGTTACCATTTGCCTGACGCAACACGCCGGGCAGATGCATTTTAGCCTGAGCGACGACGGCCTGGCGGCGTTGGCCGCCGACGAGTTACTGCCCTGTCGCCAACGGATCGAGCAGTTGGGCGGCGCGGCTCAAATAAGCGTCGGCAGCCAGGGTGGGCTCGAACTACGAATTGGGTTAACCACCCGGCCGGCAATGCAATTGACGCCCCGCGAAATCGAGGTCGTTCAGTTGCTCACCCAAGGGCTGAGCAACAAAGCGATCGCCCATTCTCTGTCCATCAGTCCACGCACGGTCAACTTTCATCTGGACAACATCTACTCCAAAATGGGTGTCGGCTCGCGCACCGAGGCCGCCCTTGTGGCCCTGCGCCAGGGCTGGGTGCGCCCCAAGACGACCGATCCTGGTTGAACGGACAGGTCACAACCGGTGATTTGCCCGTTCCCCCTGCCCCGGTGTTGTGTTACAATGGAGAAAAGACAAGCCGGGCGTTTGCCCTCGTCATTCAGGAGGAAGAACATGAACCAACGAACCTATCCCAAGGAGTTGGCTCCACTGGAGCTGTGGCTGAACGACCCAGAGGTCCAGGAGATCATGGTCAACGGCCACCAGAACGTCTATTTGGAGCGGCACGGGCAACTGGAAGAGGTGGCCAGCCCTTTTGGCAACGACGAGCAGGTGATGGCAGCCATCGACGCCATCGTCACGCCGCTGGGCCAGGTGGACGAATCGACGCCTTTTGTGGATGCCCGCCTGTCCGATGGCGCGCGTATCAACGCCGTCATCCCGCCCATTTCGCTGGTTGGGCCGGTGCTGACCATCCGCAAATTTTCCACCCACCCTCTGACACTCGAGGACCTGATCCGTTTCGGTGCATGGAGTCCCGAAATGGTCACGTTCTTGCAGGCCTGTGTGCGCGCCCGGCTCAACATCGTGGTGGCGGGCGGCGTCGGATCCGGTAAAACGACCGTCCTGAACGCCATCGCGGGGCTCATCCCATCGCAGGAGCGCATCATCACTGTCGAAAACGCCGCCGAGTTTCGATTGCCGGCCAGTCACAGGCACCTCATTCGCATGGAGAGCCGTCCGGCCAACATCGAGGGCAAAGGCGAAGTGACCGTCCGCGATCTGGTGATCAACAGCCTGCGCATGCGCCCCGATCGGCTCCTGGTGGGTGAAGTGCGCGGCCCGGAAGCCCTCGAGCTCTTTCAGGCCATCAACAACGGCCACGATGGCACCATGATGACCATCCACGCCAGCAGTCCACGCGATGTGCTGCTGCGCCTGGAGACGATGACCACCATGGCCAACCTCTCGTTGCCCTTGCTGACCATCCGGCAGATGATGGCCTCGGCCATCGACCTGATCACCTATCAGGAACGGCTGCGCGATGGCAAGCGCAGGATACTCAAAGTGACCGAGGTGGTGGGTATGCAAGGCGATGTGGTCATGCTACAAGACATCTTTGAATTCCGTCAAACGGGCCTTCAAGAGGGGCAAATCAGCGGCTATCACACGGCTACCGGACACGTGCCCAAATGCCTCAACCACATCCGCAACAGCGGCATCGACCTGCCGATGGATCTGTTTACCCCACAGTGACGTGGCAAGCCTCGCCGCAGACAGGGGCGGGTCGCCTGCCCGCCCCTGCTGCGGGGTCGTTCAGGCTTCTCTGATGCTCAACAAACGCATGCCATTAAAAATCACCAACAGCGATGCACCCACATCGGCAAAGACGGCCATCCACAGCGTGGCAATACCCAACAGTGCCAGGAGCACAAAGATAACCTTGATGCCCAGCGAAAAGGCCACGTTTTGCGCGATGATCCGCCGCGTGCGTTGGCCCAGCCTCACCGCCGCCGGCAGAGCAGATAGATCGTCGGCCATGAGCGCCACGTCGGCGGTTTCTAGCGCCGTGTCACTGCCCGCCCCCCCCATAGCGATGCCCACCGTCGCCCGGGCCAGCGCCGGGGCATCGTTCACACCATCGCCCACCATGGCCAACTGGCCATATTCGGCCAGCAATTGCTCCACAACTTTTACTTTTTGTTCTGGCAACAGGTTGGCCTGATAAGCATCCACGCCGACGGCAGCCGCTACTGCCTGGGCAGTGACCTGGTTATCGCCGGTCAGCATCACCGTGCGCCTGATGCCTGCCTTCTTGAGCGCCTCCATTACCTTTGGAACGCCCGGGCGCGGCGCATCGGCCACGGCAATATAACCCCGTACGCCGCGAGTGTCATCGCGTACCACCATGACCGTCTGCCCGGCAGTCTGCGCGTCGTCGATGGCCTCACACAGCGGGCCGTGGTGACCTGGTTCCGGATCGGTGGCATGTATGTGGGCGTGAGAAGCCACCGTGATGGCGCGTCCGTTCACCAAACCTCGCACGCCGCGCCCGGTGACGGCCGTCACGGCCTCTGCCTCCGGCAGCCGGGAAGCCAGCTCCCGGGTTTTGGCCTCCTGCAAGACAGCGTGCGCCAGCGGATGCGTCGAGTGCCGTTCGATGGCAGCCGCATCGGCCAATACCTGCAAACAATCCGGGCAATCTTGCCACAGCGATCCCTGCCGATGCCCCGCACAGCCCACTCCCACTACCTGTGGCCGTCCCAGCGTGAGCGTGCCGGTTTTATCGAAGGCCATCACCTTGAGCGCACCCAACGCTTCCAGGTGAGCTCCACCCTTGATCAACACTCCCAGCCGCGCCGCGCTGGTGATGGCGCTGACGATGCTCACCGGGGTCGAAATGACCAGCGCGCAGGGGCAGGCAATGACCAGCAGCACCAGCGCCTGGTAGAACCACACCCGAAACAACTGGGCAAACGCACCAACCCCGGCCAGCCACCCGATCAGCGGCGGCAAGAGCGCCACACCGGCCGCAACGGCGATCACCACCGGCGTATAGACGCGGGCAAAACGATCCACAAAACGCTGCGTGGGTGATCGTTGCGCCTGGGCTTGTTCCACCATCTGAATGATGCGCGCCAGGGTCGTGTCGGCTGCCAGCCGAGAAACTCGCAGCGTGAGCGCACCCTGCCCGTTGACCGTGCCGGCAAACACCCTCTCGCCGGGTGATTTGTCTACCGGCACGCTTTCGCCTGTAATGGGAGCCTGGTTGACCGCCGATTGCCCACTCACCACCTGGCCGTCGGCGGGAATACGCTCGCCGGGCCGCACCCGTACCACATCGCCGATGTGCAGCGCTTCCACGGGCGCTCGTTCCTCGCGACCCTCGCGCATCACCGTTGCCTGGCGAGGCGAGAGGGTCATCAGGCTTTGGATGGTATGGCGCGCGCGGGCCATGGTATGGCTCTCCAGCGTATTGCCCAGCGAAAAAAGAAACATCGCCACCGCCCCCTCGGCCCACTCGCCGACGAGGACCGCGCCTGCGGCAGCGATTGTCATCAGGGCGTTCATGTCCAGCGAACGCGCGGCGCGCAGCGATGCCCATCCGGCCCTGGCGGTAAAAAAGCCACCCACCACGATCGCCGCCACATAGAACACCGCGCCCTGGCCCGGCGCCAGACCCGACAGACTCAGGCCAAACGCCAGGACGATCAGCAGGCCAGAAAGAGCTGTCGCCAGCTCACGACGACGATGCCACAACCGCTCTCGCCAACAAGTTGGGGGGGGCAGGTCGTCATCGGCGCGGCGGGCAGTTTCGGAGCATAGATCGTAGCCCATGCTTTGGGCCACCTGCTCTACCCTCGCCCGGACGTTCATTCCATCCTGTGGCACCACCCGCAAGCGCGCCAGGGAAAAATTGAGCGCCACCTCGGCCACACCGTCGATGCGGAGCAGAGCCTCCTCCAGATGAGCGGCGCAATCGGCGCAATCCAGGCCCTTCACCTGGAAGAGTAATTCCGCGGGATGCGATGCTGGCATCGGTGTTTCCGACATCGACACGACCTTTCTATCCTTCTTGAGGCCAGATGGCCGAGCCACTCAGGTGTGACGAGCGTGGCTCAACCCTTGTTGAAAAAGCTCCCGGATGTGCTCGTCGTCCAGGGCGTAATAGATGTGTTTGCCCTCACGCCGATGGCGCACCACGCGCCATTCTCGCAGCAGTCGTAATTGGTGCGAAACAGCCGACGCCGTCATACCCAAACAGACCGCCAGATCACCCACACACAGCTCGGCGTGCACCAACGACGAGATGATGCGCACCCGGGTTGGATCCGCCAGCGCTTTAAAGGTCGAGGCCACCCGGCTGGCAAGAGAGTCGTTCAGCAGGCTTTCGAGAGCCTGGTGAACGCGGTCCGGGTCAAAAGTTTCATCCAGACAGCGATCATCATCCATGGCACCCTCACAAACATTTGAGCAAACGCTCAAATGTTATCACGAACTGGCAAATTTGTCAAGCCAACGCTTGACAATCTCTCTCAGATGCGGTACCATTGAACCAAAAGTGTCACGCCATTCGTCGGGCTGCCCCGGTGGCGTAAGATCGGGAGTGTCTCATGCGTCTGACGACTGAAGAACAGGCCATGCTCGACGGTGAGTATGGGCCTGGGGTGAAAAAAGGAATCGAGATCGTCGTTGCTCTGGGCCAGATCTATGGCGCGGAGGATCTGGTGCCCGTGAGCAGTGTGCAGGTCGCCGGAGTGAGTTACAAGAACCTGGGTGATGCCGGCGTGGCTTTTTTGCGCGATTGGTCCGGACAGGGCGCCCGTGTGCGAGTGCCCACCACGCTCAATCCGGCAGGCATGGATCTGCAAGACTGGCGGAAACAGGGTATACCGGCCGATTTTGCCCACAAGCAGATGGCGGTCATCGAGGCATTTGCCAGCATGGGCGTGACGACCACCTGCACCTGTACCCCCTACCTGGTGGCCCACGAGCCGGATTTTGGGCAACACCTGGCCTGGGCAGAATCGTCGGCGGTGTCGTATGCCAACTCGGTGCTCGGTGCACGCACCAACCGCGAAGGTGGTCCCAGCGCGTTGGCGGCGGCTATTGCCGGGCGCACGGCTCGCTTTGGCCTGCATCTGGACGAGAATCGTTTGGCCGGTTTCGTGGTCGATGTGCGCTGCCCCTTGCGCACCGTGGCCGATTTCGGCGCGTTGGGTTATCTGGTGGGCCAACGCGTGCGCAGAGGCATTCCCTTTTTTCAGAACGTGGCCGAACCGCTGCTCGACTTGCCGCAGGATTTTAGCCTGCCGGTGTACCAACACACCGGTCTGGCCGATGCCGCCGTAGACCGACTCAAGGCCCTGGGCGCAGCGATGGCCGCTTCCGGGGCGGTGGCGCTCTACCATATAGAAGGCATCACCCCGGAGGCCATTCGTGGCAACGTGGTGGCAAATAGCGCCGAACAGGTGACGATCCACTCACTCGATGAGGCTTATGCGGCTCTCAACCACAACGTAGACCGGATCGATTTCGTGAGCATCGGCTGTCCCCACGCCTCGCTGGAGGAAATCCGCCAGATAGCCGGGGGCGTGAACGGGCAACACCTCGAGGCAACGCTCTGGGTTGCCACCGCAGGTGACACCAAACACCTGGCTGCCGAGCGGGGCTGGGTGCAGATCATCGAGCGGGCCGGAGGCCTGGTGGTGGCGGATACCTGTATGGTGGTGGCCCCGGTAGACGAGTTGGGCTTTCGCACACTGGCAACCAACGCCGGCAAAGCGGCTTTTTATTCGCCCGCTCATTCCAGATTGGCCGTGCGTTTTGGCTCGCTGGAGCGATGCATCCGGGCGGCCATCAGTGGTCGCTGGGGAGACACAGAGTGAACGGTAGAGACAGAGTAACGCTGACGGGTCGGGTCATCAAGGCCGGGCAGGCGCGTGGCCTGGCTCTGGTTTCACCGGAGCCCATCGGCTTTTTCGGCGGCGTCGATCCGGATACAGGGGTGATCGTAGAGTCCGGACACCCTTTGCTGGGCCAGGCGGTGGCGGGCCGGGTGTTGATTTTTCCCACCGGCAAGGGCAGCACAGTGGGTTCTTATACGCTCTATCGCCTGGTGCAGAACAGGCTCGGTCCGGCGGCCATCATCAACGCCGAGAGTGAACCGATCGTGGCCGTCGGCGCCATCATCAGTGATATCCCGATGCTGGATCAGGTGGACATCGGGCGTTTTGTCACCGGCGACATGGTAAAAGTGGACAACGGGACGGTGTACATTGAGCCGGTCGAGTGAGCGTGTCTTTCTCAAACTCGGTGGTTCTCTCATCACCGATAAGACCCGGCAGCAGACGCCGCGCCTGGAAGTGATCCATCGCCTGGCAGGTGAAATTCGTCGGGCGTTGGATGCCCAGATCGGTCTACAACTGCTGCTGGGGCACGGCAGTGGCTCGTATGGCCATTTCGTGGGGCGGCGTTACCGCACCCGCGAGGGCATCATCGGTGAGGAGAGCTGGCGCGGTTATGCCGAAACGGGCCTTGCGGCAGCCCGGCTCAGCCGTCTGGTGGTAGATGCGCTCGCTGAGGCCGGTGTGCCGGTGCTGGCGGTGCAGCCTTCTGCGTCGGCGCTCTGCCGCGATGGGGAACTCGAAGCTCTGGAAATGCGTCCTATCGTCACCGCTCTGGAAAACGGGTTGGTGCCACTGGTTCACGGCGACGTGGCTCTGGATGCGGTGCGCGGCTGTACGATCGTCTCTACCGAGGAGATTTTTGCATTTCTAGCGCAGCGATTGCGCCCGCAACGGATCGTGTTGGTCGGTGAGGTGGATGGGGTGTACGACCGCGACCCCCTGCAGGAGCCGGCGGCCCGCCATATTGCCGAGATTTCACCAGCCAACTATGCTCAGGTGCAACGCTGGCTGGGCGGCTCGCACGGTGTCGATGTGACCGGCGGCATGTTGGCCAAAATCCAGGCGATGGTTGCACTCACCCGCCAGATTCCTGGCCTGAAGGTGCAACTGGTCACGGGCCGGGAAGCGGGGCGTGTTTACCACTCACTTTTAGATGCTGGCGCAGGGCCGGGCACTATCATCCAATGGCTACCGGCAGAGGGCAACGCCCCTGGCTCAGGGTGACGGTCGGCAAGTGGCGTTTGCGGCTGCTCTTGCCCTGTCTTGCCAGAAAGACTTCAAGAGAGTATAATTCGACGAACGTTTGATCGGAAAGGCAAAGGGTATGTTACTGACATTTTTGGGCGTGGCGGTTGTTATCGGGCTGGTGCTGTTTGTGCACGAGCTGGGGCATTTCGTCGCCGCCAAGCGCTTTGGCATCGTCGTAGAAGAGTTCGGCTTTGGTTTTCCGCCGCGATTGGTGCGGTTTTGGCGAGATCGAGCCGCCATCTATGTGGCCGGCCAAAAGCTGCTCATCGACCGCAAGGCGTCGATACCTGAAGGGCTGAAATCACAGTGTTCTGTGCGCTACCAGACCGCCGTTGACGCCAAAGGCCGGCTGCTCGTCGTTGATATCGAAGTGGTCGACCCTCAGGAGGCGCCCGATGCGGTCTATGTGGCCAAGTTCGACCCCGGCACCGAATACACACTCAACCTGATCCCGTTCCTGGCTTTTGTGCGTATGCTCGGCGAAGAAAATCCGCAGATGCCCGGCAGCCTGGCCAGCGCCTCCAAGCGAGCGCGTTTTGTGACGCTCTTTGGCGGCCCGGCGATGAATTTGCTGTTGGCGCTGGCGCTGTTTGTCGTTGCCTTTATGGTCGGCTGGCCAGAAGCGTCCGAGTTTGGTGTGTTAGTCGTCGACGTGGCCGCCGACTCGCCTGCCCAAAAAGTGGGCCTCCAGGTCAACGATGTCGTCGTCTCAATCGACGGCCATCCCGTTCAGACGGCTGAAGAACTCAAAGCCCTGACAGATGAACGGCTGGGGCAACTCATGACTCTGGAAGTCTTGCGCCAGGGCGAGCCTTTCCTGGTGAACCTCGTGCCTCGCGCCAACCCACCGGCCAACGAAGGAGCTATGGGAGTGTCTATCGTGGGTGAGTGGGTGACACAGATTGAACCGACGCGCTACCCATTGGGTCAGGCCATCGTGCGCGGATCCCTCGAAACGGTCGGCGCCATCGTCATGGTGGTAGAAGTGCCTGTTCAGATCCTCCGCGGACTGATCCCGGTAGAGCAGGCGCGGCCCACGGGCATCGTCGGCATCGCCCGCATGACAGCCGACGCCGTCGAGCAGAGCGTGGATACCGGCTGGCTCTTTCCGGTGGTACAACTGGCAGCCATCATCAGCATTGCCATTGGCCTCACCAACCTGTTACCCATCCCGGCCTTCGATGGCGGACGGCTGATGTTCGTGGTTTTGGAGGCCATTCGTGGCAAACGCGTTTCCCCTGAGCGCGAAGGGGCCATCCACTTTATTGGGCTGTCGGTGATGCTGGCACTCATGCTGGTCATTACCTACTATGATGTCACCGCCGATATACCCACCATTGACTGGCAGAGTCTGCTGCCCAAATAGCAGCACCTCGAGATGGAGCTTCAACCGACGTGGAGAGCCAGAAGAAAAGCAGGCGATTGTGGCGGCGACTCTGGCTGCATCTGGCATGGATGACAGTTTGTTTCTTGTTGCTTGCTGCCTGCGATTTGTTTGCCACCCCCACGCCTTTGCCCCGGGGTCACGACGCCGAAGTCGAGCTGCTCGAAGGCCGGGCATGGGCCAGGCCGGCTAGCGGTGCAGGATGGACCGAGTTCCACGGTCGTTTTTCGCTGCTGTTTGGGGATCAGATTCAGGCGCCGCCGGAAGAACCCTCGCCGGCGACGTTCCGACTAACCGACGGCTCTACGTTGCGGATCGAGCCCGGCTCGGTGGTGCAACTGGTGCAATCTACCCCTCCAGAAACACTACCCACCTTTCGCCTTACCCAGGGCCGTGCGACCGTGCAGGTTGCCTCAGCGCCGCCGCTGTTCGAAGTCTATGTTGCGGTCACGGAATCCTTCACTTTCGAGTTTCTCAGCCTGACCGTCAGTGAGGCGCTGCCCGGCACGTCGTTCGAGCTATGGCTCGACGGCACCAAGGCCCAGGTGGCTGTGGGCCAGACCGGCTCTGTGCGGGTGAGTAACGGGCAGAACCAGACCGTTCTGCAGCCCGAATGGCTGGCCTGGGCCGATCTCGACGCCGAGATTCACGTCGTCAAACCGCAGCCCACGGCCACACCAACTCCCACGCCATCTCTCACGCCCACTGCCAGCCCCAGCCCCACAGTCACACCGACTCCTGCCGTCACCGCCACACCAACACCGACGCCGACAGCCACCGCCACGCCCACCGTCGATGTCACGGTCACACCCACAGCCACACCCACGACGAGAACGGTTATCGGCACGCCAGGCGCCTCCGTGACACCTACCGTCAAGCCGACCGTGGCGCTGCCGCTGGTGTACGGGTCGCCATTGCTGCTGGAACCGCCTTCGAACAAAGTGGTGGGCATTGACCAGCAACAGACAGTCACACTTTCCTGGCTGCCACGCGATCAACTGACCGCAGAGCACTGGTACGAGGTGCAACTGTGGCGCAAGGACGAGGAGCCTGCGGGGCGTTATTGGACCAAGGAAAACTGGTGGGACGTGGGACCAGAGTATTATCCCGGCGATTATTCCTGGCGTGTGGTGATCGTTCAGGGCAAGGGTGATGACGTGATCGGGCCGGTCAGCCCACCCAGCGAGATACGCACCTTCCAATGGGTGGCCGTGGGGCCAACATCTGTTCCGGTGGCCACGCCAACCCCGCGCCCACCCAACACCCCAACGTTTACGCCTGTGCCAACCTCCACACCCGCGCCGACGGCAACCAATACGCCGCGACCGGTCGGCGGATGAATCTCGGACAGCATCCCAGAAGACGAGACTCAAACGAGCCCTGGCATAAACGCGCCCAGGGCTCGTTTGAGTTGGCGTGGCTCAGCTCCGAGTGACCAGGGCCTGGCGCATCCGGTTCAACGCCTCGACCAGGATAGATCGAGGGCAGGCAAAGTTCAGCCGCACAAAGCCTTCTCCGCCCTGGCCAAAGATGGCGCCATCGTTCATGGCCACCCGGGCCTGCCGCAAAAAGAACTCGTGCACGTTGCCCGGAATGCCCGCCTGACGGCAATCGAGCCAGGCCAGATAAGTGCCTTCGACAGGCCCGGCTTCCACGCCGGGTAGATGTTGGCGCACATAGGCCAGGGTGAAATCGCGATTGGCTTCCAGATAACGCAACACCTCATCCAGCCAGGGCTGACCCTCACGATAGGCTGCCAGTGCGGCGACAAAACCCAACACGTTGATGCCCGGCACCAACCCCGCCTTGACTGTCTCCAGCCTCCGCCGCAGGTCGGCATCGGGCACGATGCCCACAGAACACTTGAGGCCGGCGATGTTATACGTCTTGCTGGGCGCAATCAGTGTGATGGTGCGCCTGGCGATTTCAGGATCGAGCGCGGCGATGGGTGTGTGTTGGCTCTCGCTGAATATCAGGTCGCAGTGGATCTCGTCGGAGCAGATCAAGAGATCGTGTCGCAGGCATATCTCGGCCATGCGTGTCAATTCGTCGGGGCGGAAGACGCGGCCCACCGGGTTGTGCGGATTACACAGGATAAAAATGCGTGTACGATCCGTGATGGCCGCTTCAAAGGCGTCAAAGTCGATGGTGTAGCGACCATCGGCCTGGCGGGTCAGTTCCATCGCGTCGCAAGTTATACCCGCGTTGCCAGACGCGTAGAGAATGGGGTGATAGACGGGCGTCTGCACCAGCATCCCATCGCCGGGTGAGGTCGCCGCCCGGCAGACGAGGTTGAACCCCACCACCACTCCTGGCACAAAAATCACTGCCTCTGGAGATACCTGCCAGTTGTAAAGGTTTGCCATTCGCTCCACCACGACCTGGCGCAATTCCTCAGGTGGCAGTCCATAACCAAAGACGCCGTGTTCCACCCGTTCGCGCAACGCCTGTAGCACCGGCTGTGGCGAGATAAAATCCATGTCGGCCACCCACATGGGCAGCACGTCGGCATCGTACCAGCCCCACTTGGCGCTATCGGATGCCCGTCGGTCGATGACCTGATCGAAATTGTAAACCATGACGTTACCCTCTACCTCCTCGTAGAACCTGAAATTTGGATGATGGCCGAATTTTACCACAGAGCCACATCTGAGACAATCTCGTTGACCCTACAGGCATCCTGTGTTACAATGGTCGACACCACAGCCCAAACTCTGAAGGAGACCGACATTGACCCAAGTCAGAACAACCGGCCAGTCGATTGTGCCTTCTACCTCCAGGCTGGTCTTGCAGCTTGGCGCGGCGACAGCGGCTCGTATCTTTCTCAACACGGCTCGAAGGTTCGCCTATCCTTTTGCCTCGGTTCTGAGCCGTGGCCTGGGCGTGCCCCTCACGGCCGTGACGTCGCTTTTGGCAGCCAATCAGGTGACCGGTCTACTCAGCCCACTCTTTGGCCCGCTGAGCGATCGCTGGGGCTACCGTATCATGATGTTGGTCGGGCTGGTGATGCTCGCCGTGGGTATGCTGCTCGGCGGCTGGTTGGGGGTTTTCTGGGCCATGTTGCCGGCTCTCTTTTTGGCCGGACTGGGCAAGAGTATTTTCGATCCGGCGTTGCAGGCTTATACCGGCGAAAAAGTGCCCTACCACCGCCGAGGGTTGGCCATCGGTTTCATCGAGTTCTCGTGGGCCGGCAGCTCTCTGCTGGGCATCCCACTGATGGGCCTGCTCATCGACCGCCTGGGTTGGCGCTCTCCATTTTTCGTGCTGGGGGGGTGTGGTCTGGTGAGCGCGTTTGTTCTGGGGTTGCTCATTCCCCAGGAGCGCAGCCGCCGCAACCTCTCTCGCCGGGTAAACGGTTTCCGGCAGGCCTGGTTGTTGCTGCGGCAGGAGCGCCCCGCGCTGAGCGCGCTCGCATTTGGCTTTTTACTCAGCATCGCCAACGACAACCTGTTCGTCGTCTATGGCGCCTGGCTGGAGGAGAGTTTTGGCTTGAGCACGGTGGCTTTGGGCAGCGCTGCCCTGGCCATCGGCGCTGCCGAGTTGTTGGGCGAAGGGCTGACCGCTTCCGTCGCCGACCGGCTTGGCCTGAAACGCGCCGTCATCGCTGCGCTGACACTTTCAACGTTCAGTTACGCTCTGCTGCCCTGGGCGAGTCGCAACCTGCCGCTGGCTCTGACAGGCCTGTTTTTTACCTTTCTCACCTTCGAGTTTACCATCGTGACCGCCTTTTCCCTTTTCACCGAGCTCTTGCCAGGAGCCAGAGCCACCATGATGTCGGCCAGCACGGCCACCACCAGCCTGGGACGCGTCATCGGCGCCGTGATGGGCGGCGCCGTGTGGATGGCAGGCGGCCTGGTCGCCACCGGTTTCGTCTCTGCTGCTATCAGCGGATTGGCTCTGGCGGTCATCGCCTGGGGGCTGCGCGACTGGCGCGTGGCCGATCGTTGAGCCAGAATGGAAGAGCGAGTGAGCAAAACGCTGGTTATCGTCGAGTCTCCGGCCAAGGCCAAAACCATCGCTGGCATTTTGGGTCCAGGTTATCGTGTGCTGGCCTCGATGGGCCACATTCGTGACCTGCCGCCCAAGTCGTTGGGCGTCGATACGGACAAGGGCTTCCACCCGCGTTACGTCATCGCCCGCGGCAAACAGAAAACGGTCAGTCGCCTCAAAGAAGCCGCCGCTGCCGCCGATGCCATCTACCTGGCCACCGATCTCGACCGTGAGGGTGAGGCCATTGCCTGGCACGTGCTCCAGGTGCTGCGCCTGCCCGGCAGCGTGTCGGTGCGGCGGGTCACGTTCCACGAAATCACCCGCCCGGCAGTGCAGGCGGCCTTCGATGAGGCCGGTTCACTCAACATGGCCCTGGTGGAGGCCCAACAGACCCGCCGCATCCTGGATCGACTGGTGGGTTACACCATCAGCCCCTTACTCTGGAAACACGTCCGTGGCGCCAAAGGGCTCTCGGCCGGCCGGGTGCAGACCGCCGCCCTGCGGTTGGTCGTGGATCGTGAACGAGAGATAGAGGCATTTGTGGCGGTGGAATACTGGAGCATCGAGGCGTTGCTGGCCCAACGCCTCCCCGATCCCCTGCCCTTTTTGGCCCAACTGTGGCGCATCGATGGCAAACAGCCCGACCTCAAAAATCGCGACGATGCCCAGGCCATCGTCCAGGCGTTGGAGGGCGCGCTGTATTGGGTGGAAAAGGTGGAGCAGAAACGGCAGCAGCGCCGCCCCTGGCCGCCGTTTACCACCAGCACCTTGCAACAGGCGGCCGCCAAGTCGCTGGGCTTTGCCCCCAAACTCACGATGAAGATAGCCCAGCAGTTGTACGAGGGGGTGAACCTGGGCGCTGAAGGCCGCGTCGGTTTGATCACCTACATGCGCACCGATTCGACCCACGTGGCGCCAGAGGCCCAGCAAGCGGCGCGGGAATTGATTGAGCGATACTGGGGCGAGGCATATATGCCGCCCCAGCCACCCATCTACCAGACGCGGGTCAAATCGGCCCAGGAAGCGCACGAGGCCATCCGGCCTGCCGATCCACGGCGTGTGCCCAAACAGGTGCAGCCGTACCTCGACGAGGCCCAGCACCGGTTGTATACCCTGATCTGGCGGCGTTTTATCGCCAGCCAGATGACACCGGCTGTGTACGAGGTGACCACGGCCCTGATTCCCACCTCTCAAGGCAGCCAAAAAAACCGTTTGCCCTATCTGTTTCGCGCTCAGGGACGGGTGCTGGTTTTCGACGGCTTTCTCCGGGTTTACGAAGAACACATCGATGCCGGCGAGGAGAGTCAGAACGATCAGATGTTGCCGTCGCTGACGCCCGGCGAGGACCTGGATCTGCTGGAACTGATCCCCAGGCAACACTGGACCAAACCACCGCCGCGCTACACCGAGGCGTCGCTCATCAAAGAGTTGGAACGGCTTGGCATCGGTCGACCTTCGACCTTTGCCGCCATGGTGGCTCTCATCCAGGAGCGCGATTACGTGCGCCGGGAGCAACGCATCCTGTACCCCAATCCGCTGGGATTTACGGTGTGCGATCTGCTGCTGGCCGCTTTTCCAGACCTGTTCGATTATGGTTTTACCGCCAGCATGGAACAGCAGCTCGACGACATCGCCGGCGGTGAATTGGAGCGCCAGACCACATTGGCGCGATTCTGGGCCGATTTGAGCGCCGCCCTGGAGCGAGCGGCCAAAGAGATGCCCAGCGTCACCCTCAGCCGCGAAAAGGCGCCGCCCACAGGTGAGTTGTGCCCTCAATGCGGCAGCGCTCTGGTGCGGCGCAAGGGCAAACGCGGTTATTTCATCGGCTGCTCTGGCTACCCCAAGTGCACCTACATCAAGCCACAGGCCAATCGAGCCGTGGGTCGAAAATGCCCGCAGTGCGGTGGTGATCTGGTGCAACGTAGCGGCAAATACGGGCCGTTCATCGGCTGCGCCAATTACCCCGCCTGCAAGTATGTCGAAAAGATTTCCCCAACCCGGGAACCCTCCCCGAAAAACCCGGATGCGTTGGCCTGAATGGCCTGACCCTCTCTGCCTTCCCGTCAGAAAACTCACGCCAATTTTACGCAAGATTTATGTCCCCTTTACGCACAAGGTGTCAGAAAAAGGGTATAATGTAGTGGGCGCAAATCTGTTTTTGAATCGTGAGAACCAGAGGCGCCATCCTACCAGATGCCGGGCAAGATCTGAAACGTCAGCCGTTGGGAGGGGTCATGACAAACACACCTGGCGCTCACATTTTGGTCGTAGACGACAGCCGTCTTTCGGCGAAAATGATCCAGGATCGGCTCGAAGCGGTCGGTTACAGGGTCGCCGTGGCCCACGACGGGGAACAAGGGCTGGCGGCTGTGCGGGCCACTCCGCCAGACCTGGTCCTGTCCGACGTGGTGATGCCGGGCATAGACGGCTACGAGTTTGTGCGTCGCTTGCGCAAATATCCTCCCACCGCTCGCATCCCGATCATCATGCTGACCTCCAAAGGCGGCATCGCCGAAAAGACCAGGGGTTTTGAGGCCGGCGCCGATGACTATCTGGTCAAACCGGTCGATCCGGCGGAATTGGAGCTGCGCATTCGGGCGCTGCTGGCGCGGGCGATGGCTGCGACAGGTGCAATCACTCCCCAAACGTCCGGCCAGATCGTGGCGGTATTCAGCCTCAAGGGGGGGGTGGGCGTCAGTTCTGTCGCCGTCAACCTGGCCGTGGCGCTGGCCCAGATGTGGCAGATGCAAGTGCCGCTGATAGACCTGGCGCTGGAATCGGCCCACGGCGCTCTGATGCTGGACATCAAAGCCAGGCCCAGCCTGGCCGAACTGGCGACTGTCAAACCCGAGGACCTGGAGCCAGAGGTGTTGAACGCCTATCTCCAGCCCCACGAATCGGGTGTACGGTTGTTGCAGGCCCCGCTGCGCCCGGAACTGGCGGAACAGATCACACCAACCGCCATTGCTCACATCCTGACACTGGCCCAAAGCCTGTTTGGTTATCTGGTGCTCGATCTGCCCTCCACCTTTTGTGAAACCACACTGGCGGCCCTGGATCTGTCGGCGGTGGTTGTGCTGCTGCTGAGCCCAGACCTGGCCGCACTCAAGTGCGCCACAGCGGCGCTGGACGTTTTTGCTGCTCTGGGTTACCCGGAGGAGCGGGTGTTGCCCGTTCTCAACTGGACCTTCCCCCGTGAGGGTCTGCCACAGAAAAACATCGAGGCTGCACTCAAGCGCCACATCCCGCTGGTCATTCCTTACGATCCGACACTCTTTGTCGAGAGCATCAACCGTGGCCTGCCGGCTATCTGGCGCAAGCCACAATCCGCGGCTTCGATGGCCATTGCCCGGCTGGCCTATGCCATCAGTCGCAGCCTGGAGCGCGAAAATATCCCGGAATCGCCGCCTGCCCTGTTGGCTCGGGTCCTGTCCCAGTTGAAGTAGATTCATCACCGCTCATGCAGGCACGAGAAGCGTACAATGGCCCAAGATTCTGAACTGGCCGCTCTGCTCACCAAGATCTGCCGCGATCGTGGCTTCGATGGCAATCAGTACAAAGAGACGTTCCTGGAACGGCGGCTGGCCGTCCGGATGAGAGCCCGCGGTGTGGCCAGTTATGCGGCTTATCAGGCCCTGCTGGATTCGGATCCGGCCGAATACCCACTGTTGATGTCGGCGCTCACCATCAACCTGAGCTACTTTTTTCGCGACGGGGAGGTCTTTCTTGCCCTCCGGGACAATATCCTGGCGCCGCTCGTCCAGCAACGGGATCGTGCAGGCCAACGCAGGCTGGATATCTGGAGCGCCGGCTGTGCCGGAGGGGAGGAACCCTATTCGCTGGCCATTCTGCTTTGGGAGTTGCTGGCGCCAGGATTGGGACGGTGGAACGCGCCAATCATCGCCTCCGATATCGACACCGAGGTGCTGACCAGAGCTCGCCAGGGACGCTTTACGGATTTCAGCTTTCGAGGGGTCAGCGAACAGTTTCTAGCCCCCTTTTTCACCCGTGAGGAGCAGCATTACCGCATCCATGATGAGCTGAAACGATTGGTCACCTTTTGCCACCACGACCTGCTCCATCACGGCCCGCCACCCTGGGGGCCGTTCGACCTGATTTTGTGCCGTAATGTGCTCATCTATTTTACACGGCAGCGACAGGCGCACGTTTTGGACATGTTGTGCCGGACACTGCGGCCCGGCGGGCACCTGGTTCTGGGCAAGACAGAGCTTCCTACGACCATGAATCCACAGCGGCTATGTGTAGAGGATGCCCGGCTCCACATTTACATCCGACCCAAGGAGACAGACCCATGACACAGACGTACACCACCTACGCCATTCGCGTGGGCGGCTGGATGATGGTGTTCATTTCCGTCGTGGCGGCGGTCGTTTTTGCCCTGCCCTACCCCAACAAGGACATCGTGCCCTGGGCTGTTTACCCTTTACTGTTGTTGGGTGTTCTGGTGGGTGGCTCCCAGCTCATCACGATCAAAGCAGTGCTGCACACATTCCATGAAAAGCCTCGCCTGTCCGGCTATTTCAGCCTGGCCTTGCTTTTCTGGACGGGCCTTTTACAGCTTACCACAGGTGGGTTATTCAGTCCTCTCTCGGCTCTGTACCTGATCACCCTGCTCGCAGTGGCGCAACTGCTATCGAGCAGGGCCATGGCCGTTATGAGCATCGCGGCGCAACTGCTCTTTATGGCGGTCGTGAGCCTGAAAGGCCAATTACACATGGCTCACCTGCCCCTTCTCCTGGCCTGGCTGGCCATCCTGTTGCTCATGAGCGGTTACAGTTCCGGCCTGGTAGCCAAGCTTCGCAGCCAGGTGGCCAAAAGGTATGCTGCCCAAAACAGCATCGCTCAACTGGTGCGATCGGCGCAGGCGGTGGCGGATCAGATGGGGGCTTCTTCGGAAGAGTTGTGGGCGTCGGCGGCCGAGATGCACGACGCCGCCGAGCAGGTAGCCAGCAGCGCGCAGCACATCGCCCAGGGGGCCGATCTTCAAGCCGAGCAGGTGGCAGCCACATCCAGAGCCGTTGGGGGCCTGGAGGCATCGACGCGCACCATTGCCCACAACGCCACGGCCACGGCACAGGCCCTGCAACACGCCGCCGATGAGGTGCTGCGCGCCAGAGCGTTACTGGATGTGCTGCTGAGTCACACCCAAGAGATCGACCGCATGGTGGCGCTCACCGAGCGCATCCACGATCAGACCGAGTTGTTGGCCTTGAATGCCGCCATCGAGGCCGCTCGCGCCGGTGAGCATGGCCGTGGTTTTGCCGTGGTGGCTCACGAAGTGCGCAAATTGTCCGACAACTCGCACAGAACCGTCCAGGCGATAGCGCAACTCAGCCAGCAGATGCAGCGCTCTACCACAGACCTGCACCAGTCCATGGAAAATGTGGTGGCATCCATTCACCACAGCGCCATCCTGGGCGATGAAACCAAGCGGGCGACCCAACAGCAAGAGATGGACGCACAGCGTATCGTGGTAGCCATCAATGAGATGGCCAGCATCGTAGAAGAGAACGCAGCCCTGACATCTGGGGTGTCCGAGGCGGTGGAAGGACAGGTTGCGTCCTTTGAGCAGGTGACAGCATCCTCTCGCGAGCTGGCCGAGATGTCTGAGCAACTTCAGTCTTTTACCGAACAACTCTTTGCCTTGCCTGAAACAACTCTGGCCGTATAGGGCCTGGGCAATAAAGCACGGCGGCAGGCCAGGGCGATGGCCCAAAATGGAGGAAAGAGCCTATGCAAGTTATCGTTTTTCTGTTGGGCGACGCCGAGTTCGCCGTGCCCATCACACAGGCAGTGCGCATCGTGCGCTTGTCGCCGGTAACACGTGTGCCGCGTGCGCCGCATTTTTTGGCAGGTGTGATCAACGTCGAAGGTGATATCATCCCGGTGATAGACCTGAAAAAACGCTTCTCGCTGCCGGCTTCTTCCTATGGCCCCAAAGCTCGTATTGTCGTCGTTGAAACCGAGGGCCAGAGGCTGGGCATGATGGTCGATCGGGTGCGTGAGGTTTACACTGTCTCAAAAGATGCCGTTGAACCTGCCCCGGCCATGGTCGCCGACATCAATGGCGTTTATCTCCGCGGCGTGGTGCGGCGCGAGAATCGATTACTCGTTCTTCTCGATCTGAAAAACGTCCTGACCCTGCAAGAGGTCAGTGCTTTGTATGACCTCTCTTCAAACCCGTTTTCGCCCGAGGAAGAAACGCGATGAAAAGCCCGGTCGTCGCAGCGCTCATCCTGAGCCTGCTGGCTCTGACGGTCACAGTGACGGGGCTTTTGAGCCAGCAAATAACGGATCACCTTCAGCTTTTTCTGTGGGCGGGTGTGGCGCTCCTGGCAGGGCTGCTCAACCTGTTCCTGGGGCCGCGATGGCTGGACTCGCTGGTCTTTTCCCATCTCGTCTCGGTGGGGGCAGCCCTTCAGGCAAGCTGGCTGATCGGCTTTACCGGCGGATGGCGCAGTCCGTACCTGGCTCTGTATTTGCTCACCCCTTTGGCTGCCACGTTGTACAGACCCAGTTGGTCGGCTGCACTGGCCGCCGGCGCGTGCAGCGCCATAACCCACACCTTGCTCTGTGGCTGGCCGCCCCCTGAGCCGGGAATGGTCACCATTCAGACCGGCCTGATGGCGCTGGCGGCCACAATGATCGCACTGATCGCCGGCCAGAACACCATTCACCGACGTCTCCTTCAGGTGTCACGAAGGATCGCTCTGGTGGCCAGCGTGGCTTTTGACCTGGAACGCCTGTTGGACGACGTGCTTCAGGCCCTCAGCGGTGCAGCACGCGTTTCCTCGGCCTATATTCTGATCCTCCAGCACGTCGATGGCCGCGACAGCCTTCTCTGCCGCGCCGCTGTTGGGTCGACAGATAGCCAACACATCCCACCCATTCCTGTGGGCCAGGGCGTCACGGGGCGTGTGGCCCAAACAGCGCAGACCATCTACCTGCCCGACGTGCGCCGGCAATCCAGCTACCTGAACGTGAACCCGGCAACACGCTCTGAGCTGGCCATACCGCTCAAGCTGGGTGAGCGGGTTATCGGTGTGCTGAATCTGGAAAGTGATCATCTGCGCGCTTTTTCCCGCCAGGACCGCCAGCTGCTCCAGATGGTGATGCCACCCATCACCCTGGCGGTGAACAGCGCCCTGCTGGCCGGCCAGATTTCAGACATCTCGACGACTCTCCGCGCCTCGACTTTTCAGTTGTCAGAGGCATCGACGACCGTTTTTGACGGCCTGCACGAGGTTTCGCAGGCCATGGAAGAGATGACCCAGAGCACGCACGTTCAGGCGCAGCAAACCGAAAGAACACACCTGGCAGTCGACGAGCTGGCGCAGGCCACGGATCAGATTGTCGGCCGAACCCAGGAGACCAACGAGGGTGCGCGATGCATCACCCAGGCCATCGGCGAAACACAGATGATGCTCCAGACGGTGGGAGAGCAGGTGAGCGGCGTGGCCGGCATGACAAAACTGGTGGAAAAACTGGCTCGCCAGACCCATCTACTGGCGTTGAATGCCGCTATCGAAGCCGCACGCGCCGGAGAATACGGCCACGGCTTTGCGGTGGTGGCCGACGAGATCCGCCGTCTGGCAGAGCGATCCCGCGGCTCGGTGGCCCAAATCGGCGAGCAGAATCGTAAGATGCTGGACGCCGTCGCCAGGCTGGTGGAAACGACCGGGCTGGTTGAAAAGCTCGTGGCAGGAGCCGAAGCCTCTAGCGGCGATATCGCGCGGGCCACACAACAACAGCAGCACCAGATGGAGCACATCATCCAGGCGGTGGGGCACTCGGCTTCCGCAGCCGAGCAGGCCGCCAGTATCACCCATGGCGTCACTCTGGCCGCCCAGGAACAAACGGTTGCCATGACCAAAGTTCAAGACGCGGTGGCTCAGTTGACCGGCCTGGTGACAGAACTCGACGCATTGGTGAGTCGCATTCGCCAGGATGCGCCGGATCAATGGCTGAATCAGGAATTATCCTGGTAGGCCGCAACATTCTGTGAGGGAGAACCATGCTGCCAGACGAAACCAGAACCGTGCTGATTGTGGATGATGCACCGCTCAACCGTCAATTACTCAAGGATATGATGAAAAAGAGCCCTTTTCGACCGGTTGGCGAGGCGGCGAATGGCGAGGACGCCATAAGACTGTACGACGAATTGCAGCCCGACGTGGTGTTGATGGACATCATGATGCCCGGCATCGACGGCATCGAAACGGCCAGGCTCATCCTGCAGCAACACCCCCAGGCCAGGATCGTCATGTGCAGCACCGTCAGCCAGCAGAGCAGGATCGTGGAGGCGCTGCGGGCCGGCGCCCGCGATTTCATCGTCAAGCCCATTGTACCGGCCAAAGTCCTGGAAACGCTGCGAAAGGTCTGTAGCTCATGACTCCCCGGCTCCGCGTCCTGGTCGTGGATGACTCGGCGCTGATGCGGCGGCTGATCGCCGATCTGCTCCAGGCCGATCCCGGCATCGAGGTGGTGGGCACCGCCAGTGATGGCATCGAAGCGATGGCCCAGATCGCCGCCTTGAATCCGGATGTGGTCACTCTGGATGTGCAGATGCCGCGCATGTCGGGCCTGGAAGTGCTGCAGCACATCATGCGCCAAAGGCCCCTGCCGGTGGTCATGTTGAGCGGCCTGACCGATCCGGACATCACCCTGACGGCCCTCGAGCTGGGCGCGGTGGACTTTGTGCTGAAACCATCGGGCACCATGTCGGTGGATCTCTACAAAATTCGCGACGAGCTCCTGGAAAAGGTGCGCGTGGCCGTTTTTGCCGATCTGCACACCCTGAGCCACCCAGTCCGACCGCCGCACGTCCCCATCCCGCCCCAGTTCGGCGCATGTTATCCACTGGCCCTGGCTGTTTCGGAACCAGATTGGCTGGTGGCGGTGGCTGCCTCCACTGGCGGCCCTCGCGCCCTGGAGGTGCTCGTGCGAGGGCTGCCGGAAAACCTGCCGGCAGCCGTGGTGATTGTCCAGCACATGCCCCGCGGATTTACCACGTCGCTGGCCAAACGGCTAAACAGCCGCAGCGACTTGCCGGTCAAAGAGGCAGAGCAAGACGAAAGCGTCGAGGGCAACCGGGTGTACATCGCACCGGCGGGGCGTCATCTGCGCCTGACTCTGGATCAAGCAAACAAACGGGTCAAGTTTGATCTGGACGATTCGCCGCCCGTGCTGGGGCTTCGCCCGGCGGCCAATGTGATGATGGAATCGGCGGCGCAGGTGTATGGCAGACGCTGCATCGGTGTGGTGCTCACCGGCATGGGCTCCGATGGCACACGCGGCTTTCAAGTGATCAAACAACACGGCGGCCAAACCCTGACGCAAGACCAGAGCAGCAGCGTCGTCTATGGTATGCCACGCTCGGCGGTCGAAAGTGGTTTTGCCGACCAGGTGTTATCGTTGTCACAGATGGCCGGCGCCATCGTGTGTCTGGTGCAAAAAGAGTGAGGTGCCTGGCGCATGGACATGTCGCAGTACAAAGCACTCTTTGTCAGCGAGGCCATAGAGCACTTGCAGGTGGTCAACCACAAGCTGGTGGAACTGGAGCGTAACCCCCAATCCGATGAAGCCCTGGAACAGATTTTCCGCTCGGCCCACACCATCAAGGGTATGGCCGCCACGATGGGTTATGCCGACCTGGCGCAACTGGCCCACGCCCTGGAGGATGTGTTGGACCGTGTGCGCCAGGGCGAGCGGGCTGTCACACCCCATCTCATGGAGCGGCTGTTCTCAGGGGTAGATGGCCTGAGCGCGCTGGTGTCGAGTGTGGCCGCCGATCAGCCCAGTGATCTGGACGTGCAAACGCTCATCGAACGTATCCATCAGGCAGCAACCCCACCCCAGATCATGCCGTCAGATGGCCCATTGCCTCCAGGCGGCGCCGTTCAGCCATCCGGCGCGCTGCTCGTCAGAGTGCAATTGGCCGACGACTGCCAGATGAAAAGCCTGCGCACCTACATGGTTCTGGAACGTCTGCGCGAACTGGGTGAGATCGCCGCCACAGAGCCGGAAGCAGAGATTCTGGCCGGTGCGGACATCGACTCTTTTGATGTATTCCTGCGCTCTGGGATGCCATCGGAGCACATAAAAACCGCCATCGAAAACATCAGCGAGGTCGAAGCGGTTTCTGTTTCCTCACACGAACCCGTAGAGAGCGCGCCTATAGCACCAGCAGCAGCGGAACAGTCGGCCATGCCGGAGACAGCCGCCAGCCCGCCGGCCTCGAGCGGCATGATCCGGGTGAACGTGCAACACCTGGATCTGCTGCTGAACCTGGTCAGCGAGCTGGTCATCAGCCGTGGGCAATTGGTCGAGGCCATACGGGCACTCGAGGTTTTTGCCAGGCAGAATGATGGGGCCGAAGAGTCTCTGCTGGCGTTGAACGAAGCCCTGGACCACCACGACCGCACGCTCGGCCATCTGCACGAATCGGTGCTCCAGGTGCGTATGGTTCCGGTCAGTCAGATATTCGATCGGTTTCCGCGTATGGTGCGTGATCTGTTGCACGAGCTGGGCAAAGAGGCCGAGTTCGAAATCGAGGGCCGTGAGGTAGAGATGGACCGGGCCGCACTGGAAGCCCTGAGCGACCCGCTGATGCATCTTTTACGCAACGCTATCGATCATGGATTGGAGCCGCCCTGGGAGCGCCAACGCGCCGGCAAGCCGGCGCGCGGCGTTCTTCGACTCGTGGCGCGCCGCGAGCGCGGCCAGGCGATCATCGAGGTGCAGGACGATGGTCGAGGCATGGATGTGGATCGAATAGTGGACGCGGCCATAACGCGAGGACTGGTGGCCCGAGAGCGCGCCCACGAGCTGAATCGAGATCAAATTCTCATGTTCATCTGCCAGCCCGGTTTTTCGCTGGCCGACGAGGTCACTGCCGTATCCGGGCGCGGAGTGGGCATGGATGTCGTCAGGCGTCAGGTGGAAGCGCTGCGAGGCGCGCTCGAGATCCACACACTGCCCGGCAGGGGTTCCACGTTTCGACTCTCGCTGCCGCTCTCGCTGGCGCTCACCCAGGCGCTGATAGTCGATCTGATGGGTGAGAGGTACGCCGTGCCGTTGCACTATATCGAGCGCACGGTCGAGGTAGATTACGAGCGGGTTCAACAGTTGCACCGCTGGGAGCTGCTCCAGCTCGATGACGAGATTCTGCCCCTTTTTCGGTTGGCCCATCTTTTGGGCCTGCCCGCCAGCAATGGCGCTCAAGAAAGGCAGGCGCTCGTTGTGCGCCGGGGCGAACAAAAGATGGGCCTGCTGGTCGACGATCTACTGGACAAACAAACGATCGTCGTCAAACCACTGCCTGAATCTCTTGCCGGTTTGCCGGGACTGAGCGGCACGACAGTGATAGGCAATGGACAGGTGATGTTGATCCTGGATCTTCCATCCCTGATACAGAGGTTGGTCTGATAGGAGGTTCTATGGGCCACACACCCGACCGTAACGACCTGGAGAATCAGATCAAGGCGCGTTCGTTGCGTATCTTGTTGTTTGGCTTTGGCGCTTTTGCTGTCATCGGTCTGATGGTGGCTCTCGTTCTGTCGCTGCCGGTTTTGGTGATCGGCATCGAAACGGTGTTGTTGCTGCTGCTGGCACTGTGTTACGGTTTGTTGCGCCGGGAACGACTGGCCCTGGCCTCGGTTTTGTTTCTTGGGTGCTGGATCGTCTTTAGCATGGCGCCGCTGCTATCGGCCGCGACTTCGCCGTTCTATTTCTACGTGGCGCCCTATATCGTCCTGCCAGCCATTGTCGTCGCCGGCGCGTTGTTGGCCCCCCAGAGCGCCTTTCTGGCCGCTCTACTGATGGTGATGCTGGCCCTGGCGGCCATCATCCTCCGCGGCGGCTGGGGTGCGCTCGATGCCGCGCCACCCCAGGGAGGTTTTTTGGCCGTCCCATTGGCTATCAGCGCCTTGATGGCAGCCATCTCCTGGTTATTCGGCGGTAACGTCAGGCACACGGTAAAAACAGCCTCGGATGACGCTCAGGCATTGGCCGTGCAGTTGGCCAACAACGAATCGCTGATCGCCCAAGTCATTCGATCCGCCAGCCGGCTGGCCTCGCTCACGGATCAGATGGCTCTGACGTTGGAACAAACCAGCAGCAGCGCCGAGCAAATCGCCGCTACCACCAGCCAGATGGCACAGGGCACCACTGCCCAGGCCGAGCAGGCCGAGAGGGCTTCGTACGCCACGGCGCGGCTGGCCGAGGCTACGCGGCGTATCGCTCTGAACACCCACCAGGTCGACAAAGCCTCGGACACCACTCAGAAACTAAGCCTGGAAACGGCTCGAGTCATCCAGGAATTAAATGACAGACTGACCACCATCGACCAGGTAGTGGCCCTGGTGGACGACATCGCCGACCAGACCGATTTGTTAGCCCTCAACGCCTCTATCGAAGCGGCCCGCGCCGGTGAGCACGGGCGTGGTTTTGCGGTGGTGGCCGCCGAGGTGCGGCGACTGGCCGAACACTCGGCCCAGTCGATGGAAACGATTGGGCGGCTCAGTCGTGAGGTACAAAACAAGCTGCAAGACGTTTTTTCGGCCACGGGGCAGATGCAGAGTGGAAGCAGCCAAACGAGGGCTCTGGTCCAGCAGGTGGTGGGTATGACACAGGATCAGGAAACAGCAGCAGATGCCATGGTGGAAGCAGTAAACAGCATGGCTGCCGTGGCGGAAGAGAATGCGGTTGCCACGGAGCAGATCGCCACCGCCGTCGAGGGCCAGACGACAGCCATCGTCCACCTGGCCGGGTCGGCACAGGTCCTCACCGAGGTGGTCGATGGGCTACAGGGCATCGTTTCCAGGTTCACCGCTACCTCTGGCTCGGTCTGTCCCAACCTCGCCGCCTGTCCTGTGTTCGCAAACCTGTACAGTGTGGCGACAGATGCAAGTTATATCGACCGCTATTGTATGAGTGACTATGTGGCTTGTAGCCGCAAAAGGCTCAAAGATGCCGGCGAGCCAGTTCCGCTGACGCTACTCCCGGATGGCAGTCACGCCATCCGGTGAGGGCAGTTGGCGGATCATCCTGAGCCTGGTCGGGCGAGCGGCGCGCCATAACCAGACACTTTCTATCACCTGCGAAGCGGTCAACGCGATGGCGGCCAGCGACGCCCCCGGCAGCCATCGATGGCCTGCCCCCAGCAGCAACACCACCAGCAGCACCGCCAGATTGATCACCGTCGCCTGAGCAATGGCGCCCGTGGTTTTGCCGGTAACCAAAATCCCTCGAAACCAGCTCTGCAGCACGTTCAGCGATGGCAGCAAAACGGCCAGCCGCAGCGCCGACACGGCAAAGGCCGTCAGTTCGGTATTGAGGCCGGCGATCTGCATCTGCCACCAGAGCGCCAGCGGTGTAAAGGCGAGCACTACCAGTGAGAGCAATGCCACCACGCCCAATATGACGGCAAAACGCTGCAACGTTTTTAATGCCTGCGCGCCATCCAGGCGGGCGACAACCACCTCCTGAAGACTGAGGCCAAAACTGCGCGCGATGAGAAGCTGGCTGTTGACTACCGGCCAGGTGGCCAACGATTCGATGGGATTGGGCGCCCGGGCCAGGCCGAAATTGATCAGGGGAGCCGTAGAAAGCATGATCATCGATGTCAGCGTCAGCGGCGAGTAGAACCTGAGCAGTTCGTCCATAGAAAGCACAGGTTCGCCAACAGTCTCCATTCGTTCCACCGTGTTCACCGCCGGGCGAGAGAGAAAATGAACCAGGATGGCTTCTGCGAGCGCCGAGGCCGCCAGCGCCAGCCCGGCCACCGTCGCACCATCCAACCGGCTCCATAGATAACCTGCCAGCGCCACCCCGGCAGAGGTCAACAACCGGACCACAGTGCCATAACTCACCTGGCGCGTATAACCATAACGAATCATCACTCCCTGGTGAAAGCGACGATAAGCAATGGCAGCCGGCCAGATGGCCAACGCCAAAAGCGGAGAACGAACGTAGGTCGCCACCGCGATCGGCGTGCCGATGAGTTTCACCACCACCAGATCGAATGCCGGCGTCAGAGTCACCAGCAGCATGCCGGCCGTCACCAGGACGATCAGCCCCCACATGAAACGGCGCAACAGCCGAAACGACTCCCGGTTGCGGGCCAGGGCGTTTCCAACTGTAAGCTGCGAAACGATGGGGCTCTCGATGGCCAGCGCCAATGAGAACGCCACTCCAAAAGCTGCCAATTGCAGCTTGGCTTCTGCCATGCGGGCAATCAAGGCATTGACGACAGGCCCTTCCAACATCATCAGCAGCCAGCTTGCCCATAGCGGCAGCCAAAATTTCACGATATTTGCCAGAGTCGATCTGGAAGAACGGCGTTCTGTGAACTCGGTGTTCTGTTGCCAAGATGTCATCGGCCAGCCAGCCTCTTTTCTCATCCAGTGTGTACCCGCACGCTTTTGTCCTCACCCACCCAGATGCGCGCCGGCAAAAACTGCATCACCAGCCAGGCGCTGGTGCGGAGATGCTCCGTGATCCGGTCGGTGGTAAAGGCCGAATCGCCCGCGGCCAGCGCCAGAGGCAGGATCACCTGATCTGCCAGATAACGATCCAGCACACCACCGCTGCGCTGGTAGGCCAGAAAAGCCCGGGCAGCCTCTTCGGCTACCTGCTCGGCCGGTTTACGCAGCCGCCCATAGCCCGTAAAACCGGCCACGGCTTTTTTGAACTCGGCCAGCAAAAAGACGCAGGCGCCAGGGCCGGGCGAAGGCGCATCGACGATCTCGATCTCGGGCACGAAACCGTGGGAACGCAGCAATCTGATGGCCTGAGCGCGCTGTCGCTGGGCGACATGGGCCGGCAGGTTAGAAGTGGCCGAAACGCCGCTGATACGCCGCAGCCCGCCGCGCTCGTCCAGACGCAGCGGGTGTAACGGCCGGTCTGCGACGGCAGCGCCGAGGCCCTCGATGTGACATACAATCTGCCCTCCACCACGCGGATACCAGCCCCATCGCTTTAACTCTAGCGTGGCCCTGACGCCCAGTTGAGCCAGCGTCGGCAGGTAGACCTGCTGCAAATAATGGATCGGCGGGCTCCAGGCCACGTGTGTGCCACCCGCCAGGAGCACCGTCGAGTTGCCATTTGCCAGTGCCAGCGGCAACAGCACGGCCTGCAGGATCAGACTCACGGAACCGGCGCTGCCGCCTGGGGTTGCGTCGGCCACGTCGAATCGATAGTGGCCTGCCTGGGGCGGCTGACGCGGCGCAAAGGTCAGCGCCCGCGAATCGAGTGCGTCGCCCTCCAAACTGGCATCGCACAGCCGGGCCAGGGCGCGGACGGCCACGAGATGCTGTGGCCGCAGGCCGGGCTGCTTGCGCCGGGCGCGGATCTTTTCCAGGCGTACAGGTCGCCCCAGCAGCGCCGAGAGTGACAACGCCGAGCGTAAAATCTGACCGCCGCCCTCGCCGTGGGAGCCGTCGATCTGGATCGTTTCATCGGTGGCTGGCATGATGCGGCGTCGCCTCAAGTTTTGCGCCAGCCAGGAATCCTGGCAAGCGATTGGGGCAGCGCATCCAGCACCGGCTGCCAGCTCTCGTCGCGAAAGGTATTCAGGGCGAACAACAAAACCAGGTAAACCAGCCCGCCCAAAGCCAACGTCAGCCAGATGGGCCAGGCTGGGGCGAGCAGCAGAGGTGCGGCCATGCCTGCTGCCGCCGCCGCCGGTCGCCACAACAATTTCGGCCAGGGCACGGGCGGCAAGTGCCGTCGCAGGCCGATGTAAAAGGGGATCAACAAAGCCAGCTCGGAAAAAAGGTGCAGTACCGCCGCAGCACGATAGCCATAGGCCGGGATGAGCACCAGGTTGGCGACAAAGGTAAAAACCAGCCCGATGAGAAAACAGCGCGTCAGATAGCGCTGCTCGTTCAGAGCGATGAGCACGTAATGGGTCACGCTGTTGATAAAACCCAGCGGGATCGACCAGACCAGCAGTTGCAGCGCGATGGCCGAATCGGGCAGATATTGTGAACCGCCAAGCAGATTGGCCAGCGGGTGCGCCAGGCGGGTGATGACCACAACCAGCGGTAGAGCCACGATCCAGAGCACCTGCACCGCCAGGACATAAGCCCGCGCCAGCGAGTCTTTGGTGGCGGCGGCGTAACGGCTCATCAACGGGAAAAGGGCAATGGTGAACGACGCCGGAATGATGTTGATGGCGTCCACGATACGAAACGAGACGGCCGTATAACGGCCCAACTCGGCCGCGCCGCGCAGGGCTTTCATCAGGGCCTTGTCGATGCGAAAGAACTGCCAGGAAAGTAGATTGTTGACCATCAACGGCGCCGATTCACGCAGCATCTCTTTTTGCAGCGCCAGGTCTGGCTGCCAGTGGGGCCGAAAGTAGCGGCGCACGGCCAGGCCTGCCAGGATGCTGGCCGTGATCAGGTTAACGACGATGGAAACGCCGCCCAGGCCCATCAGCCCCCAGCCCAGCAGCAGCGCACCCGTACCCAAAGCCGCTCGGGCAATGGTGGTCACAGTCGTGACGGCTGCCGGGAACTCCATCTCTTCGTAAGCGTTAAACAGCGCGGTCAGCGCGCCGGAAACGTTGCCCACAAACAGTCCGATGGTAAACAGCGCCATGGCGCCTATGGCCTCCCGGCTCAGTGGTTCGATCGCTGCCCCCCACCCGACGACAAAGGCGAACAAAAGCGGCGCGACAACCGCCGAGAGCAATCCACGCAACAACACAGCGTTGATCAGGTAACGATTGCCCAGGTCTCGGTCGCGCGAGATCTGGCGTTGGAGCAGGGTATTGAGGCCAAAATCGAGGAAAATGCTCACCGACATAATCACATAGCTGGTCACGAAATCGTAATCGCCGGCCTGATCCTGGGTGAAAATGCGCAGCGCCAGCGCGATAAAGGCCATGTCGATGGCTTTGTTGAACAGTTGCAGCACGGTGGGCGCAAAACTGTTCTTGGCCACCCGCCCGGCATCCGATTGTCGCCCGGCCATGCGGTAGAAACGCCGCCACAGCCACAGCGCCAGCAACATCAACAGCGCCATCGCGCCCAGAAAACTGACAAAAAAGCCCACCTTGACCGATTCGGGTGTGTATTTAAAGCGTACGGTGTGCGCTCCGGCCTCCAGGCGAACGGCGCGGAAATGACCATCGGCGCGATGGATGGTCAGCTCGGACTCGTGGGCCTCCGAGGCATCACCCAAAGGCCGCACAAAGGCCTTCCAGCCGGGGAAATAGGTGTCCGAAAGCACCAGCCAGGCCGCCGTGTCGAGATGGAGGTCGATAAAAACCTCGTTGGCCTTGTAAAGGCTGACCGTGGCGGCCTGCGGCTGGCAGGCATCCGGAGCGAGCTGCGGCAGGGGCGGAACATCGACGGTGGTTTCGAGTATCACATAGTTTCGCGGGTCGTAGCGTTGTAACGCCTGGGCCACATCTTGCACCGCCACTGCGCAGCCGGCGGGCAGGCTGAAGGCGCGCGGCATGGCTCCCTGGTTGCGATACACCCGTATCTCACCGTCGTAGGCCAGCGTGTAGCGTGGATTGTCGATCGCCTGGGTGGTCAGCACATACTTGACACCCAACATATCCAGCAACGGCGAATCGAGCGCCTGGGGGTGATCTGTCCACAACGGGGCGATGCGGTTGTAGGGTAATTGGTTCTGTGGCGACACGAGCTGCATGTAAGCGGTGTACTGCCTGGGAATGATGGAATCGTAACCCCGAATGTCGTGTAGCCCATAGAACATGCCGGCGTTGGCGTTGAAGGTGTTTTCGCCAGGGGCATTGTAGGAAGTGATACGATAAAGTGAATCGTCGGCCAGCAAAAAATCTACCACCGGCGGCCGGAAATCCAGCAGGCGGGCCTCGACTGCCGGATTGAATCCCATACCAAACAGAAACAGGTCAATCACCAACACGGCCAGCGCCAGGACCTTCCAGGCGCTCCCTCCCCCCAGACGACGCGGCAGGTAGATGGGACATCGGCTCAGGCGCAATATCGCGCCGCTGGCTGCCAGCATGAGGAAAAACACCAGCAAATTGCGCCACTGATACGAGATCAACATCGCGCCGTCGCGGAAAGCAAGCGCGGCCAGCTCGTTGTTTTGTACATAGGCATCGGCCAGGCGCAGCAACGGCTGGCGGAACAGCCACACCGATAACAACGCCATCACGCCGGCGAGTCCCGCCCAGAAGGCAGGCCAGCCCAGGAGGCGTTGTGTGTTCGGGCCGGTAAAGGTCGATTGGGCGCTGGTGGTTCGTTTGCCGCCGCCGGCGAGATACATGGCTCCCATGCCGGCCAGCACCGCCAGGCTCAACGAAAAAGGAAAAATCCAACGAAACGGTGAATGAAGCTGGCCGATGAACGGCAGGCGGTAAATCAGTGCGTAGAGCGGTGTGCCGAATACAAAGCTCAGCGATAAAAACGCCAGCAGGGCGAAAAACCAGACATAGCGGCGGGTGACGCGGTAAAAGTGAGCGTCCCAACTGTGATACCTGCCCCGGCGGCCAAATAAAGCGACAACTGCCAGGAAATAGGGCAGGATGCCCAGGTAACTGCCCGCCTCGACGTAGTTTTTGGTGACCAGGTTACGCTGCCAGGAAATCTGAGCGATCGGCTCGGCGTGCGCATTGACCGTCACCGGCAGCCAGCGCCACTCGAAAATGTCGAAATAGCCGTGATGAGCCGGGCTGCCGTAGAAATTGGGCACGAAAAACGTGGCCAACTGGCGTGGCGGAAAGGCCCAGCTCAAGATCTGCTCGTAGGTGGCTGATCCCTGCCGGAAATTCTGGCTGCCCACCTCGTAGAGTGGTACGAGTTGCGCTGCGCCCAGGGCCAGGCCCACGAGCAGCAGCAGCGCCAGCCAGGCTACGATGCGCGGCGTGTGAACCCGGCTCCGGAAATCGATCGCCGTGCCGGCGAGCCGCCACAGGGCGTAGACGGCGACGATCAACAGCGTGTAATAGGTGATCTCGGCGTGTCCGGCCAGGATCTGGCAGCCCAGAGCGATCGCCCCCAGAGCCACGTATAACAGTGTGCGGCGCTGAAAGCCATCCTTTTCGGCGCGGACGATCAACTCGACCGTAGCCAACAACAGTGGTAACCAGGCGGCGGCGGCGATGATCATGGTGAACACCACACTGACCACCATAAAGCCGCTCAGCATAAACGTGACGCCGGCAAGGAGCGAGCCAAAACGATTGATGTCGATGACGCGGCAGAAAACATAGGTAAACAGCCCGGCCAGGAAAAGCTGTAGCGCAGAAAACCAGCCGTAGGCCTGAGCCAGAGGCAGGATGTAGAACAATATACTGAACGGGTAGAGGGCCGAGTGTTGGCCGGCCGCCAGAAATGGCACACCGGCAAAGAGCTGGGGGTTCCACAGCGGCAGCTTGTCGGTCAGGCCGCCGGGTTGGTGAAGCGATTCGAGGATGAATCGTTTCCAGACATAGTTTTCCAAAATGAGATCGCTGAGCAAGGCGTTGTGCGGCACAGAAATGCCGTACTCGGCGGCAAAAGACTGCCACGGCTGCCACTGAAACAGATTATCGACCGGCAGCAGGGTTTTGCCGCCAAAGGTCTGGGGCAAAAAAAGGGCCAGCGCCAGCGCCAGCAACACACCGGCAACCAGCACATCGGCCCGATAGCGCGACCACACAGCCTTCACGGCTCATCCCTCACAGCCAGCGGTTTCACGCGCCGGTGGCGCCATTTGACCTGCCACACCCGCCAGGCGGCTTCCAGTTTGATGCGCATATTCATTTTACTCTGGCCAATACGCCTGTCCTCGAAATAGATGGGCAACTCGAGTGTTCTGAAGCCCATCTTTTCCGCCACGTAGGCCATTTCCACCTGAAAGACATAACCACTGGATCGGATGCTGTCCAGATCGATGGCCTGCAATACCTGCCGCTTCCAGCACTTGAAACCGGCCGTGGCATCTTGGAGGCTAATGCCGAGAATCAACCGCACGTACACGCTGTTGGCCCACCAACTCAACAGATGGCGCCCCAGACTCCACTGCTCGTCCAGTTGACCATCTTGAACATAGCGTGAACCAACGATGATATCCCACTCGTTGTGGCTGAGGTGTTCGAGAAACTGAGGGATATAGGCAGGCGAGTGGGAAAAATCGGCGTCCATTTGCACGATGCGGTCGGCGCCGTGCTCCAGCGCAAACTTGAAGCCGGTGATGTAGGCAGTACCCAGACCCATCTTGATCGGACGGTGGATCACGTGGAATTCACCCGGATAACGCCGACACAGGTCATCGGCCAATTGACCCGTGCCGTCCGGCGAGTTGTCATCGACGACCAGGATGGCCAGATGTGGAACACCCAGCGTTCGCAGTTCACCCACCACAGGGATGAGGTTGTCGGCCTCGTTAAAAGTGGGAATGACGACCATCGTCCGCAGAGGCGAGTCGCAGGCATCGTTCGGGTTGAGATTCAATCTCTCCTCCTATTGCTTTGATCGCCCGATTGGGGTATAATGAAGTGAATACCCTCTCAGTTATTGAGCAAAGAATGATGAGCAAACCCGCCAGGATTCTGTGCCTTGAGCCAACAATTGATTCTCCCTTTTCTTTGCGCGACGATCTAACAAAGCGCGGCTTTGTGGTGTCGGTGGCGTCCAGTGAACGGATCGCGTTGGAGCGCATCAAGCTGGACGCCATCCAGGTGGTGGTGGCGAACGCCCTGGACATGGCGCATCGGGGAGAGGAGATTTGCCGGCTCTTGCGCCTGCGTGGGATGGATTTGCCGGTGTTGTTGCTTCTTCGGGAGGGCGTCACAGCCCCGCCAGAAATTCAGGCGGATGTGGTGCTGACCAAACCATTCACCATCCGCAAAGTTGTCAACCGCATCAACAAACTGCTCGACGAGCCACGCACCCACATCCTGCAGGTCGGCGATGTGCAGTTGAACTGCCGCACGCGCATCGTCCAACGCGGCATCGCCCCCCCCGAAAAACTCACCCCCAAACAAGCCCGCCTTCTCGAAACACTGATGAGCCATTCCGGCCAGGTGCTCACGCGCAGCTTTCTCATGAAACGGGTCTGGCAAACAGATTATCTGGGAGACACTCGCACGTTGGATGTCCACATCCGCTGGGTGCGCGAAAAGATCGAACCCGACCCATCCTGCCCAAGCTATATCCTCACCAGGCGCGGGGTGGGATATCAGTTCGCACCTCTCAATCCCAAAGCATCAGGTTAGCACGCCCCAGGGCCTTACACGATGACAGGCCAGGACAAAGTGGATGCCTGGCCTGTTTGTTTGCGTCGGATACAGCTTGTGCTGAGGATCAATCACCTTGCTTCTGGAGCGCCTGGTTGAGCTGACGCATCAGACGAGATTTGCGGCGTGCGACGTTGTTCCGGTGCAGAATGCCCTTCTCAGCCGCTTTGTCTAACGTGCGGATGGCCTGCTGAGCTGCGCTTTGAGCCTCTTGCAGATCTCCCTCGGCGATGAGCCGCTGCGTCTTTTTGATATAGGTACGAGCCGCGGTTCGGAACTGCCGGTTGCGTGCTTGTTTACGCGCTGTCTGTCGAATGCGCTTGATCGCTGATTTGGTGTTGGCCAATTTACACTTCCTCCTAAACAGAAATCCTCACCAATTTGGGCCATCTAATGGCCCAATGGGCAAGTATTATATACCACCTCAGGAAAAATGTCCAATTGCCTTCACGATCCATAGAGTTTTCCCCAACTCGGCGCTCCCGGCGGTGTCTGCGGTGAATTCTGCTACTTGAAAGCTCTGCACGATCCAGGAGTGACAGGCCTTTTTCCTTTGCGTAGATCGGGGATCAGGTATATACTACTGACGCTCTGGCCCGATCAACCCGTCTGGCGGTGAGTGCAGCATGGAATTTGCCGATCTGCGACAAAAAGTCGAAGATAGATTGTCTGCTGACGATCTGGACCTGCTGGAGCACGCCTGGGTTCTCACCCAGGCAGCGCATGCTGGTCAGCGACGCGCCTCCGGAGAGCCCTACACCGAGCATTGCCTGCAGGTAGCCCATCTCCTGGCCGATTGGGGACTCGATGGTCCTACGCTGGCCGCCGGCTTGCTTCACGATGTCGTCGAGGACTCGGTGGTCAGCATCGAGGATCTCAAGCTGGATTTTGGCCAAGAGATCGCCTCGATGGTCGATGGCGTCACCAAACTCAGCCAGTTCGACGATCTGAGCGGCAGGGTCAAAGACCTGTTGGATACCGAGGCCGAAAGTTTACGCAAGATGATCCTGGCCGGCGTCGACGAGGTGCGTGTGGTCATCATCAAGATGGCCGACCGCCTGCACAACATGCGTACTCTTGGCTCACTTCCAGAAGAACGCCGCAAACGCATCGCCCGTGAGACGCTCGAGATCTTTGCTCCTCTGGCCAATCGACTGGGTATGTGGCAGATCAAATGGGAATTGGAAGACCTGGGCTTCCGCTGGCTGGAACCGGAAGAGTATAAAAAAATCGCCCGGCTCATCGGTGAGCGCCGCGACGTGCGCGAACGGCACATTGCCCGCATCGTGGATACGCTCAAACAACACCTCAGAGCGGCCGGCATCAATGCCGAGGTCACCGGCAGACCCAAGCACATCTATAGCATCCATCGTAAAATGATGCGCAAAAACCTGCCTTTCGAGGAAATCTATGATATTCGCGGCGTACGCGTGGTCGTCGGTTCTGTGGGTGAATGTTACACCGCGCTGGGTGTGGTGCACAATCTGTGGCGGCCCATCCCCGGCGAGTTTGACGACTTTATCGCCATGCCCAAAGACAACATGTACCAATCACTCCACACCACAGTCGTGGCCGACGATGGCAAATCGTTGGATGTCCAGATACGCACCCATGACATGCACCGCACTGCCGAATTAGGCATCGCCGCCCACTGGCGCTACAAAGAGGACTCCCGGCCCGACCAGAGTTTTGCCGCCAAGATCGCCTGGCTTCGTTCGTTGATGGACTGGCGCCAGGAGGTGGATGACGCCCGAGAGTTTGTACAGTCTCTCAAAGAAGATGTGTTCGAAGATCGGGTGCTGGTCTTTACCCCCAAAGGTGATATCATCGACCTGCCGGCCGGAGCCACACCCATCGACTTTGCCTATCACATTCACACCGAAGTGGGTCATCGTTGCCGGGGAGCCAAAGCAAACGGACGTCTCATCGGACTGGACTATGAGCTTCAGAATGGTGATCAGGTAGAGATCATCACCGCCAAGCGGGGCGGCCCCAGCCGGGACTGGCTCAACCCTAATCTGGGCTACATCAAATCGGCCCGGGCGCGGCAGAAAATTCGCCAGTGGTTTCGTCGCCAGAGCCGAGAGGAAAACGTGGCGCGAGGACGGGAAATCCTCGAAAAGGAATTGCGGCGGCTGGGCATCACTCAGATGAGCTTTGAGGAGATCAGCCGTCGCTTCGAATACGACAAGGTCGACGACCTGTTGGCTGCTATTGGTTATGGTGACATTCACACCCAACAGTTAGCCATGCGCGCCGTCCAAATTGAAAAGGGCGATCGGGAAGAAGACCTCAGGCTCCCCACGACTGCTCCACGTTCCACCAGCATGACCGACGTGGCAGTGCAGGGCGTGGGTGATCTTTATACCAAAACGGCGGGTTGTTGCAACCCCCTGCCCGGCGACGACATCCTGGGTTACGTCACACGGGGTCAGGGGGTGACGATTCACCGCCGCGATTGCAAAAACCTGCTCTACCTGTTGGAACGCGACAGCGACCGCATCATCGAGGTGGGCTGGGGCGCCGAGCAACAAACCTACCCGGTGGTGGTGGTCATCCGAGCCTACGACCGCGGCGGGTTGCTGCGAGATATTGCCGACGTGGTGGCCGTGGAAGGGTGCAGCATGAGCGCGGTCAACATTTCCACCCACCGCAAAGAACACGTGGCCACTCTGACAGCCACGCTTCAGATCTCCACCGTCGCTCAACTGAGCCGCATTCTCACCCGAATCGAGCGCCTGCCTAACGTCATAGACGCTCACCGCCAGATAGGATAATTCCCAGACCAGATCATGACATCCGACACACAACGTATCCGGTTTCACGTCAACGGCGAAGCAGTCGAGGTTGAAATCGGTTCCAAAACTACACTGTTGCAAGTATTACGCGATCAGTTGCATTTGATGGGCACGAAAAACGGCTGCAATCATGGCCGTTGTGGCAGTTGCACGGTCATCATCAACGGTCAGGCCGAGCGGGCCTGCATCACCCTGGCGCGCCGTGTTGCAGGCAAACACATCGAGACCATCGAGAGCCTGGCCCGTTTCGGTGAGCTTCACCCACTTCAGCGCGCCTTTATCGAACATGGGGCCGTGCAGTGTGGTTTTTGCACGCCGGGCCTGATCATGTCGGCCAAGGCCTTGCTGGATCGAAAACCTCGGCCAAGTCGTGAAGACATCCTGGATGCCCTGGCGGGCAACCTGTGCCGGTGCACCGGTTATAGCAGCGTCCTGGCTGCGGTCGAATCGGCGGCCAACGAGCTGCGCGCCGAACGCGGCGACCGTCGATTGCTGGGCACCAAACCCCTCCCCCCTCCTCCCAGCGATACCACGCTACGGGTGGTTGGCCACTCGATTGCCCGGCTGGACGGCCACGCCAAAGTCACCGGCGCGCCCATCTTTACCGACGATCTCTACTTTCCAGATATGCTGTATGCCAGCGTGCTGCGCAGCCAGTATCCTCATGCCCGCCTGCTTGGTGTGGATGTCAGTCGCGCTCAACTGTTGCCGGGCGTGCTCGCCGTGCTCACCGCCGCCGACGTGGCCGGCGAGAAAAATCACGGCCTGGTGAGATCGGACTGGCCGGTGCTGGCCTACGACAAGGTACGTTACGTGGGTGATGCCATCGCCCTGGTGGCTGCCGAGACGGCGGAAATTGCACAGGCGGCCTTGAGCCTGATCGCTGTGACCTACGAGCCGCTGCCGGTGATCGACTCGGTGATCGCTGCTTTGGAGGCCGATGCGCCGCTGGTGCATCCGGCGAACGAGCAGGGCAACCTGCTCAAACACATCGAGGTGCGCAAGGGCAACGTCGAGCAAGGCTTTGCCCAGTCAGACCTGATCCTGGAGCAGGTTTACCAGACACCCATCGGAGATCACGTTTTCCTGGAACCAGAGTGCAGCCTCGCCGCTCCCGGCCAGGATGGCAGCATCACCGTTTACGTGGGTTCCCAGATTCCTTTTGCCGACCGCCGCCAGATCGCGGCAAGCCTGGCCCTGCCCGAAGAAAAGGTCACCGTGCGCCACATGGCCGTCGGCGGTGGGTTCGGTGGCAAAGAAGACATCGCCGGCCAAATTCACGCTGCATTGCTGGCCCAGGCCACAGGACGACCGGTGAAACTGACCTACAGCCGCCAGGAATCACTCATCGCCCACCCCAAACGTCACGCCACCATCATCCGGCTCA
Organism: Chloroflexota bacterium; assembly: GCA_049324835.1. Classification (GTDB taxonomy): domain Bacteria; phylum Chloroflexota; class Anaerolineae; order CAYNKW01; family CAYNKW01; genus JBMOMT01. The sequence goes on from JBMOMT010000043.1 coordinate 225,766, forward strand.
AGGTGGGCGCCACGAACGAGGGACGGCTGATGGTTGTGGAGGCGCACATCCTGGGTGATGCCGGGGCATACGCTTCCCTGAGTGAAAAGGTGATGACCCGCGCCGCCACCCACGCCGCCGGCGCCTACGATGTGCCTCACGTCAAAATAGATTGTGATGCTCTGTACACCAACAACCCGCCGGCCGGGGCCTACCGTGGCTTTGGCGCAACCCAGGTGCAGTTTGCCATAGAGAGCCACATGGATATTCTGGCCGAACGGTTGGGTATGTCGGCCTTTGCCTTGCGCCAAAAAAACGCGCTGCGCGCCGGCGGTGTCACAGCCACCGGGCAGCGGCTCAACGAAAGCGTCGGTCTGGCAGCCACCATCGAGCGGGTGCGCCTCCAGGTCCACGAACTGGCTGGCGCGGATGCCACGGCCCCATCGGCGCGACGCGATCCCAACAAGCGGCGCGGCTGGGGCATGGCCTGCGCTTTCAAAAGCGTGGGTCTGGGTGGTGGCGCCGACGACGCGGGCCGGGCAATCGTCGAGATCAACGAGATGGGGGGTGTGCAGGTGCGAGCCGGCGCGGCAGAGATCGGCCAGGGGTTGCTGACGGTGCTGGCTCAGATAGCCGCCGAGCCGCTGGGTCTCGCTGCCGATAGGATCGAAGTGGTGTTGGGCCACACCGATGAAACGCCCGACTGCGGCCCCACCACCGCCTCCCGCCAGACGTGTGTCACGGGCAACGCGGTGCGGCTGGCGACTCTGGAACTGCGCCAGGCGATGGCAGCCATCGCAGCGGAAGAGTTGAATACCTCACCGGACGGCCTCTTGTTTCAGGATGGGCGCATCGTTAGCCCTGCCGGGCGATCCATCTCGTTTGCCGATATGGCGCCCCTGGCGCAGCGTCGAGGCCAGGTTTTGTGTGCCTTTCAGGAATACCACGCGCCGGCCACTGTCCCACTGGGTGAGAGTGGCATGGCCCATTTTGCTTACGGCTTTGGCACCCAGGCGGCCCAGGTGGAGGTGGATCTGACCACGGGCGAGGTTCGGGTGTTGCGCGTGGTGGCTGCCCACGACGTGGGTCGGGCTATCAATCCCATGGCCATAGAAGGCCAGGTGGAGGGCGGCATCATGATGGGTATCGGTTATGCCCTGACCGAGGAGTTTCGTCTGGAAGAGGGCTATGTCAAAACCGATAACCTGGCTCGTTATCGAATCCCCAACGTCCGCCACACGCCCGAGATCCACTCTTTCCTGCTGGAATACCGCACCAGCGACGGGCCCTATGGAGCCAAAGGGGTGGGCGAGGTGACGGCGATCGCCACCACACCGGCTATTCTCAACGCCATCAACAATGCTTGCGGCCTGCGCCTCACCCGCCTGCCGGCCACACCCAACAGAGTGCTTGCCGGCCTCAAGAATCAAAGCTGAAAGGACAGCCATGCCTGGAACGACACAGATGGTCAGCGTCGAAGAAGCCCTGGCCTTTATCTTGAAACATTTTGAACCTTTGGAGTCGGAGACCGTCTATATCCTCGATGCGTTGAACCGCGTGCTGGCCCAGGACATCGTCTCCGATGTGGCCATTCCGCCTTTCGATAATACCTCGATGGATGGTTATGCCGTCCGCGCTCTGGATATCGCCGCAGCCAGTCCAGATTCTCCGGTGACGTTGCGTGTGGTGGCCGATTTGCCTGCTGGCAGTGTGGCCGCCGCGCCGCTTGGGCCTGGGGAGGCCATGCGCATCATGACCGGCGCACCGATGCCTCAAAACGCCGATGCCGTTGTGCCGGTGGAAGAAACAGACAAGTGGCCTCCCACCAAAGACATCGCGCGCGGCGAGGGGGCAACCGTCAAGATTTTTCAGGCCGCTCAGGCAGGCGCCAACGTGCGTTATGCCGGGCGAGATATGCAACCTGGCGAGTTGGTGCTGCCCAAGGGGACGGTTGTGCGCCCGGCAGAGATTGCCGTTTTGGCCACGTTGGGGCACAGCCACGTGTCGGTGATCCGCCGACCACGGGTGGCGGTGCTGGCCACCGGCGACGAGCTGGTCGACATTGACGAACCGCTTGCGCCAGGCAAGATTCGCAACTCGAACGAATACTCGAACGCGGCGTTGGTGGCGCGTTATGGCGGCTTGCCGTTGCGGCTGGGCATCGCCCGCGACACCGTGGCCGATCTGACGGCCAGGATTCATCATGGGCTGGCGCAGGGAGTCGATCTATTCATCACCTCGGCGGGAGTATCGGTGGGCGATTACGACGTCGTCAAAGACGTCCTCCAGGCAGAAGGTGAGATTCGCTTTTGGAAGGTGCGCATGAAACCCGGCAAGCCACTGGCGTTCGGCACAATCCACGGCCTGCCTCTGATCGGCCTGCCCGGCAACCCTACCTCGTCGATGGTCTCTTTTGAGCAGTTTGTCCGGCCGGCCATTCTCAAAATGTTGGGCCACACCAGACTGACCAAACCAACCGTTGTGGCGGTATTGGACGATCCGCTCAGGCAGGACGATCGGCGCGGCTACCAAAGAGTCATCGTGCACCGTCACGACGACGGCGTCTATCATGCCACCACGGCCGGTTTGCAGGTATCTGGATTCATCGGTGCCATGGCCCGCGCTAACGGGCTGGCCATTGTGCCAGAGGGAGAGGGGGTGCTGCCTGGCGGCAGCCACGTGACGGTGCAAATGCTCGATTGGCCGGAGGTCGAATGATGAGCGGTGTGCCTGTTGTTTCGATTGTGGGGAAATCGGGCAGTGGCAAGACCACTTTTCTGGAAAAGCTGCTGCCAGAGTTGAAACGTCGAGGCTATCGTGTGGCCACCGTCAAACACGACATCCACGGCTTTGACATCGATCATCCGGGCAAGGACACCTGGCGGCACGCTCAGGCAGGGGCCGACGCCGTGATCATTTCTTCGCCGCACCGCATCGCCCTCATACAGCGACGTGATGGGGAGATGCCTCTGGACGAAATCGCGACCTTTGTCCGAGATGTGGACCTCATCATCACCGAAGGTTACAAACGGGGCGATAAACCCAAGATCGAGGTGTGTCGTCGCGCCCGTTCCACAGAGTTGATCTGCAACCCAGATGAACTGATCGCCATCGTTTCGGATCAGAGCTTTTCATTAAAGGTGCCTCAATTTGGGTTGGAGGATGCCGCAGGCGTGGCATCGTTATTGGAACAAGAGTTTCTCAGATGAAGCCAAAAAAGCCGCGCCCTGAGAGGGCGCGGCTTTTTTGTTGCAGGAAAAACCCGGCTCAGTTGTCTCTGGAAAGACGCAACGTTCGGGCCAGGACATCTGCCTGTTCCTGGCTGGCCGATTTCCTCTGCTTGCGTCGGCGGGCCTTGGATGGCGGCTTCTGACTGGCCTGGGACATGGCAGACTTGAGCGCCAGTTCGACGGCTGTGGGCGTTTCTTCCTCAGCAGCCTCCTCGGCCTCTTGTGGCTGATCCGACGGCAGGTCTTTCATACTCAGCTCGATCTGGTTCTTGCGTTGATCCACGCTGACCACCCGTACTTCCACTTCTTCTCCCGCCGACAGATACTCACCAGGGTCCTTGATGTACCCAGAAGCAATTTCGCTGACGTGAATGAGGCCATCGCGCTCGACGCCAATGTCTACAAAAGCACCATAGCGTTCCAGACGGGTCACTTTGCCCTTCAGCACCTGGCCAGGTTCCAGATCTTCCATGGTTCGCTCTGGCGGCTGGATCATCGTCAGGCTGATGCGGTTTTGCTCCAAATCGACTCGCTGAACCCAAACCGTGACATCGTCACCTTCTTTGACCACATCGGCCACACGGTTGACACGGCTCGCCTGCAACTGCGAAATGTGCACCAGGCCGTCGCGCTCGATGCCAATGTCTATGAAGGCGCCAAAGAGCTCCACACGCCTCACCTTGCCCTTCAACTTTATCTTGGGACGCAGATCTCTGATGCTGGCCGGTTGTGATTCTGGGGTTTCTTTTCGTTGGTTCAATTCTTCGGTCATGATCTCCCTCGTTACCTCGTGTTTCCTTGTCACCCAATTATACTCGGTCAGGCAAATGGTGTCAATCGCCGGTTTCATATACCAGGGAGATTTGACCGGCAGCCTTTAAGCCCGATTCTGTCGCAGTCGGATGAATGCCAGCAGGGCCGCCAACCCTCCCCCAAGCAAAAGAGCCGTTCCCGGTTCCGGCACATCTGCCGGGCCGGCCGGCGGCGAAGGCAGTCGATAGGTCACCACCAGCCTGGGCGCGTGGGCGGTGTCGCTCGCCGTACGGCCCACTGCCGCCGCAGCCCAGCCCTGGCCGATCAGACTATCGGGCAGCGGCGCGCCGCCAAGCATCAAGCCATTGTTTGTGGCTCCACCGTGCCACGCCTGCACCAGAGAGGTCACTTGCCAGGCAGCCCAACCGACCGTGCTGGATACAGTGGTAGATACCAGAGGAGAATTGTCGGCCGCAGGCCGATTGCCCCAGGTCAGGCTTTCATCCCAGTTACCCGTCACACGATAAGCGCCCAGTTCTGCCGAGCCGTCATACGGCCAGTCATTGACATAGACCTCCAACCGGGCCGCCGTCACGGTGGCTGCCGAAGGAATGCTGCTCAGCGGAAACCAGAGGTAGCTCCGTGTCTGAATGTTGTGCCCGCTGACCGGCCCCACGTAATTACCAAACGGCAACACAGCCGTGCTGGTATCACTTCCCCAGCCCTGAGGCGCTTCCGACAACACCCCGATGCTCTGACCGCTCTGTGGCCCAAGCTGGATAGTCAATGTGCTGCTGGCCTGGCCATAGGCGCCCATCGCTCCCGAAAAGGCGATCAGGGTGGCAGTGATTCCTGCGTAAAGAAACCATCGTTTGAGGCTCATCTCAGATTCCCTCCTGTCGATGAAGAGTATACTCGATCCATTTTATCACGAGGATGTCGCATTGCCAATACGAAATCAGTCCTGATCCTTTCCCAGCGGCAGCGCCAGGCCATCGCGGGCAAAAAGAACCCGACCCGCGAACCCTGCCTGGCGAATGCGATCCAGCGCCTGTTTCTCAGGCATAATGTAGGCCGGGTCATAGTGCAACACTACCAGCTGCCGAACCCCAGCCTGGGCTGCCAGCTCTCCAGCCTGATCGGGCGTCGAATGGCCTGCCAGCGGCTCCACAGCCGTGCACTCGTGCAGCAGCGTGTCGACGCCACGGGCCAGGCGCGCCAGACTGCTACAGGGTTCGGTATCGGCAGAAAAGACGACTGTGTGCTCTGTTTGGCGGCTCACCACCTGGACAGCCAGCGTGGGCCGGCTGTGGATCACCGGCGTGCTGTACCAGTCCAGATCGGCATCCTGGAAAAAGTGATGCCCCTCTTGTTCAGGCAGTCTGTGCCATACGATGGGTGGCTGCCAGAGATCGATCTCGAAGGCTGCCAGCACGCGCTGCGCCAGGTCTAGCGTCGCTCCGTTGCCAAAGAGTTGCAGTTCCGGACCATCGTCGCGCCAGCCGGCCAGCTTGAGGTGAAAGAGCAGCGCCGGCAGGCCATAGATGTGATCCGGATGGGCGTGCGTCAGGAAAACGCCCCTCAGGCGTAACGGATCCAGCCCCAGTCTCAGCAGTCTGCGATACACACTGCCGCCACAATCTACCAGCCACAACCCGCCTGGCGCATCCACGGCCAGCGCGATATTGTCTCGCTCTGCGCTGGGCAAGGCAGTGCCGCAGCCAAGCACGTACAGGTGCGTTTCAGCCATGATCACCTCCTGTTATCAACGGGCTATTGCTACCGAAGCCGAACAGTGATATAATGAAAATGGAAGACAAAATGAGCAATATCATGAACCCTACAACGAAACACACTCAGCCAAAGCAAATCTCGAGACGGCTCCTTACTTCTCTGGTTCTGTTGCTGGTGGTAGCGTGTGCCAGACCTTCAACACAGCCCCCGCCGCCTCTCACCGTCACTCCTACCATTCCCCTGGTGCGCCCGACGCCGACCGGCACCACTGCATCTGTGACGCCAACGCCCACACCCAGGCCGAGCAGCACGCCTACGGCAACCTCATCGCCAGAGCCGGAACCGATTGCCCAGGAGGGTGGTCAGTCGATAGGTGATGCCAGAGCGCCCGAACTGGGCAACACCGGTTACGATGTGCAGAGTTATTTGTTGGCGTTGACTGTCGAGCCTGATGAGCAGAGTATTCACGGCACAACAACCATCGAGGCCGTGGCAACTCTGGCGCATCTAGGTCGCCTGAGTCTGGATTTCATCGGCCTGGAGATCGAACACCTGACGGTCGACGGCGTTGAAGCGCCTTTCCAGCGCCACGATAACAAGTTGATCGTCGATCTGCCGCGGCCACTTGGGCTGGGTGAAACCTTTTACATCGCTGTGACCTACGGTGGCCAGCCACAACTGTGGCCATCACCCTACCTGAGTTTCATCCCTCTGGGTTTGCACTTTACCCAAGACGCCATTTACGCCATGGCCGAGCCCGATGGCGCCCGCACCTGGTTCCCCTGCAACGACCATCCGCGCGACAAGGCCTTGTTTCGGTACGAAATCACTGTGCCCCAAGGCTACGTGGTGGCCGCCAACGGATTGCCGCAGGCAACCATCGACGGTGAATCGACGACCACCTTTTGGTGGCAACACGGTTCGCCCATGGCCACCTACCTGGCGACCATTGCCGTTGGCCATTTTCAGATCATCGAGGGGACAGCAGCCAGCGGCATACCTCTTTGGCACTATGTGCCCGCCGAACTGTTGGCCCCAGCCCAGGAGCTTTTGGGTCGCACCGGCGAGATGATCGGTTTTCTGGAGTCGTTTTTCGGCCCGTATCCTTTTGAAAGCTACGGCCACGCCGTGGTGCCGATGAACGGCGTCTCGATGGAAACCCAAACCCTGACATTGCTCGATGCCGGTGTAGTGAGCAGTGGTGCAGAATGGGTCATGGTCCACGAGTTGGCCCACCAATGGTTCGGTGATTCCGTTGGCCCTGCCAGTTGGAGCGACATCTGGCTCAACGAAGGTTTTGCCGTTTATGCCAGCTGGTTATGGGCCGAGGCACACTCGCCGGACGATCTACGATGGCAACTCGATGCCGCAGAAGCCCAGGCCCCCAACGCCGATCCTGGTGAGCCGCTGGCAGATCCGTCTGCGGATCAATTGTTCGGCTTTAACAGCTACATCAAGGGAGCCTGGGTGCTGCGCATGTTGCAGCACCAGATCGGCGATGAACTCTTTTTCGATGTACTGCGTGCTTATCACGAACGGTTCGAGGGCGGCGTAGCCAGCACCGACGACCTGAAGACCATCGTGGAAGAGATTTCGGGCCAGGAACTGGACTGGTTCTTTGAACAGTGGGTCTATGGAACCGGAATGCCTGAGCTGATAGTGAACTGGCAACAATTGCCAGACAACACCCTCTCTGTCCAGATATGCCAGCGCCAGCCGGCCCCTTTTTTGTTCCCATTGTCGCTGCTGAGCACAGATCAGTCTGCAAATTCTGCCGTCGAAACGATTGTGGTTGACCAGGTCGACGAACGGTTTTCCTGGTCGTTGCCTTTTGCCGCCCAAAGCGTCCAGGTGGATCCTCAGCAGCACCTGTTAGCCCAAGTGACCGTACAACAGGCCGAGGTGTTCGTTGACTGCCCCTGAGGTCTGTATGGGATAGAGTCTGGAGGTTGCCCATGGCAACGGAAACGCCCCAATACTCTGTGCAATCCGATGGTGTTGGGCGAGCACTTGCCGCGCTGAAAAAAGTCACGGCGACTCTGCAAAAGACGGGCAACATCAAAGAGTTGCTGGAACAATCGCTGCTCCACATCGTAGCCGAGATGGACTGGACGGCGGGAGCTCTCTACCTGGCCTACCATGGTGGGGGACTCTCTCTCCTGATCCATCAGCAGGCGGCCGATCTGGAACTGACCTGGAAAGCTCGCCTGTCGCGCAGCCAGTGGTCTGACAGATCTGTACCCGCGACTGTCCAGCCGGTGTATGAATACGACGAGACGTGGGAGCCATCCGAGCTGCCCTTCCACGATCCATCCGGCGACCTGCATGTGCAGGTCTCGGCGCCGTTGTGCGCCCGCGATGCGCTCGTCGGGCGGCTGTTTCTGGTCGATGTCCAGCCTCGAGAAGCGCATCCCGTTGAGATGGACATTTTGATGGCCATTGGCCACCAATTGGCTCACGCTGTTGTCCTGGCGCGGCTGCTGGTGGACGAAAGCCGCGCCAGGCGCATGGCCGGTACGTTGCGCGAAGTAGCTCAGACTATCAGCTCCAGCCTGAACCGGAACCAGGTATTGGATCTCATCCTCGAAAGGCTGGGCGACATCATCGCCTACGACACCGCTTCGGTGATGCTGGTACAGGACGATCATTTCGACGTTCTCTTTGCCCGCGATCGTGAGGGAAAAGAAAAGAGTCTGGGCAGCAAGACACCCGTTCAGCGCAGAGCGGCAGCCTGGCAGGTGGTGCACAGCGGCGATCCCATCGTGTTGACCGACGTCCGCGATAGCCACCTGTGGACCGATGTGCCCCAACTCTCCTACATTCGCTCCTGGATCGGCGTGCCCCTCAAAATCCGCGATCAAGTCATCGGTGTGTTGACTCTGGACAAAGCCGAGCCCGGTTTTTACCAGCCCTCACAGGTGCCGGTGTTATCTGCCTTTGCCAGCCAGGCCGCCGCCGCCATCGAGAATGCTCGCCTGTACGACGCCGCACAACATGCCCTGGCAGAACGGACCATGTTACACGAAGTGAGCCAGGCCGTCAGCTCATCGTTGGAGCTCGAAGCTGTCCTGAACGCCGTCATCGATGCGGCCATCCATGCCTGCGGCGCACAGCGAGGTTATCTGGTCCTGCCGGACCTTTCGAAGGAAAAATTACAATTCCTGGCCGCGCGCGACCGGGCCCGCGAAACGCTCCAGGGTGAAGAACTGGTTGTCAGTCGCAGCATTGCCAGGCGTGTGCTGGAGACCGGCGAGGCCGTGCTGACCGTCAATGCCCAGGAAGACCCTCGTTTTGCCGATGAACCCAGTGTTATCAGTTACAGTTTACGCTCTGTGGTCTGTGTGCCGCTGATGAGCAAACAGCGGGTCATAGGTGCGCTGTATGTCGATAATCGCCTGCGAGACGGGCAGTTTACCTTTCGTAGTCTGGATATGCTCAAGAACGTGGCCGCTCAGGCGGCCACGGCTGTCGAGAATGCACTGCTCTATCAGCAACTGCGCGAAGCCAACGCCCAACTGGCCGTGGCTCTGGAAAAGAGCAACCTGGCCTACGAACAGCTCCAAAAGGCCCAGGGCCAGTTGGTGCAGATCAAAAAGCAGGAGGCCATGATAGAGACCGCCGGCGCTGCGGCACACGAACTCAACCAGCCATTGACCATCATACAGGGCATTGCATCGTTGCTCATCGATCGCCCGACTCAGGATGCCGAGCTCAAACGCGATCTTGAAGCCATTGCCCAGGCCGCACAGCGGGCAGCCAGGATCGTGCAGCAGATGTCGGACGCCGCGCGTTATGTGACCAAATCCTACCCTGGCGGCCATCGCATCGTCGATCTGAGCCAGGCCTCCGAGGACAATCCAACAGAATCACCCTCTGGATGATTCTCTGCTCTGCCGCTTACAAAATCGACAGGCTGCCCACCTTTTCAGGCTGGCAGCCTGCACTCTTTAAACACAACCCTTTTGTCCCTCTCTGTTTTTGAGCCGCTGCGCTTCCTCAAGGCCAGCGCGCAGGGCCTGTAGATTCATCTCTTCAGTGCCCCTGGGAGCGCGCGCCGTCACGGCTGCCTCGATAGCCTGCTGTGAAACGATGCCTGTCAGGCCAACGATGATGCCCAGCGCCACCACGTTGGCCGTAATGGCCCGCCCGGTGACATTTTGGGCCAGGCCGCTTATGTCGACGCGGCAGGCCCTGGAGGTAGGCACTCGACTCACGTTGTCCAGATCCACGATGAGCAGACCCTCTTTTTTGACGCTGTAAAAATACTTGTCGCACGATTCCTGGCTCATACACAACAACAGATCTGCCTGTGTAACCTGCGGATAGTCGATATCACCCTGGGAAATGATGACCTCGGAGTGACTGGCTCCCCCTCTGGCCTCGGGGCCATAACTTTGGGTATAGGTGACGTTTTTGCCATCGACAATGGCCGCCTCGGCCAGGATAATACCGGCCAGCATGAGGCCCTGACCACCTGATCCTGCCAGGCGCACTTCGAATCGCGAATCGTCTTCCACGACTAGTTGCCCTCCGCTTGAAGTTGGGCGACGATCTGACCGTACAATTCGGTGTACTCGGGCAAATCGACCTGGTGCAAAATGCCGCGGACGATCTTGGTTTTTAACTCGTCCGGCGATAGCTTGGCGGCCTGTTGGACAGTCACGGCATTTTCTTTGAGGGCGCGCATCATATCCACCGGCTGGCCGGTTCTGTTCAGGCGTCCAAAGCCGGTGTGACAATAACTGACCGCCTCCACCATCGAAAAACCTTTCTTTTGCAGCGCCAGAGTGATCAGCCGATCCATCTCGGTCACGTGGTAGACCGTGCTGCGAGCCACCAGACTGGCCCCGGCCGCTTTGGCCAGCTCAGCGATCGGAAAAGACTGATCGATATTGCCATAGGGGGCAGTCGTCGCCAGCCTGCCGCTGGGAGTGGTGGGTGATACCTGACCGCCGGTCATACCATAGATCGAGTTGTTGACCACGATGGCCGTCAGGCCGATGTTGCGCCGGGCGGCGTGGATGAAATGATTCCCCCCGATAGCCAGCGCATCACCATCGCCCATGACCACGATGACCGTCATCTCGGGCCGAACCATCTTGAGCCCCGTGGCAAATGCCAGGGCCCGGCCATGCGTGGTGTGCATGGTGTTAAAATCCAGATAGACTGGCATTCGACCGGTGCAGCCGATACCCGAAATGACTGCCACCTGGTCTTTGTCCAGATCCAGAGCAGCCACCGCCCGCACGAGACTGCCCATCACGATGCCGATACCACAACCGGCGCACCACATGTTGGGAAATCTTTTGTTTTGGCGCAAATATCGATATGCCTGGTGTGCTTCTCTCTTCATCGTTCAGCCCTTATGCGCCTGCCCGGCGACCTGTTGCCTGGAGAATTTGATTCGGCGTGATCAACTGCCCATCGGCGCGATGGACGCCACTCACCCGGTTGCGCCCGACGACCCGCTCCAACTCCAGTGACAATTGACCCAGGTTCATCTCTGCAATGACGAACCGTTTGCCCTGTCTGGCCAGCTGTCGAAAGACCCGTTCCGGAAACGGCCAGATGGTGAACAGCTTGACCAGACCCACTTTTCTGCCTCGATGGCGGGCCATTCGCACCGCTTCTCTGGCGGAGCGCGCTGTGGCGCCATACGCCACCACGATCGTGGCGGCGTCGTCTACCCATTCCTGTTTGAGCCGGATGATATCGTCTTCGTGGCGCGAGATCTTGTTGAACACCCGCTCGATCCAGGGCTGTATCTCGTCCAGGCGTTGCGTGGGAAAACCTGCCCGATCGTGGAATAACCCGGTGATGTGGAAGCGATACCCCTCGCCAAAAGAAGCAAAAGGCGGCACGTCGGCAGAGGTCTCCTCGTAGGGGAAATACCAATCCGGCGGTACATGAGGTTTGATACGATCTACAACCTCCAGCGATCCGGGCGGAGGCAGTTCGGTTCGCTCTCGCATGTGCCCCACCACCTCGTCCATGAGCAAAATGACCGGCGTGCGATATTTCTCCGACAGGTTGAACGCCTGCACGGTCAGATCAAAAACCTCACCCACGGTCGAAGGTGAAAGGGCGATGATGGGATGATCGCCGTGGGTGCCCCATCGCGCTTGCATCACATCACCCTGTGAAGGTGATGTGGGCAGCCCGGTACTCGGCCCGGCGCGTTGCACGTTGACGATGACGCACGGAATCTCGGCCATAGCCGCATAGCCGATGTTTTCTTGCATCAACGAGAACCCCGGTCCGGAAGTAGCCGTCATGGCTTTGGCGCCACCCACCGACGCCCCCAGCACAGCGGCGATACTGGCGATCTCGTCCTCCATCTGAATAAACTTGCCGCCCCGTTTGGGCAACTCGCGGGCCATGACCTCGGCCACATCTGTAGAGGGGGTGATAGGGTAACCGCCAAAAAAGCTGCAACCCGCCGCCAGTGCGCCCAAAGCGCAGGCCTCGTTGCCCTGCAAGAGTTGTGCAGCCATGTGCCTACCTCCTGCTCAGGGCTTCGTCGAGGCGACGAACCACGATGGCAAAATCTGGGCAGTGCGTCTCGCACCATTCGCAGGCCGTACACAACTCTGGAGAAACGACGTGCACCCTGCCACTACCATTCACTTTGAGCACACCTCGCGGGCAGAACGCCACACACAGACCACAGCCCTTGCACCAATTGTCGAAAATGAAAATCTCCGCTCGTGGTGTGGGTTTGTTCGTGCTGGCCGATCCATCCGCAGATTCTGGCGTCGATCCTGCATCGGTCTCTCGATTCAATTCCGGTAAATCCTGTGGGTCCATGATCGATGTTGCCTCCAGTAGCACATTACTCTCGAATTATGATACGCCAAAACGATCTTTTTGTCAAAAAAATATCAGCCACATTTTGCCAGATCGAGCCAGTTGTGCTATAATGCTCCCGCTTGACGGGGAAAAGGAGGGATTATGCAAGAAACCGAACCAAGGCGGCTTCGCCCATCACCCTGGACCAATTTGTTGATGGGCGTCCTTTTTGTCACATTTGTCGTGGCTCTGGTTTATCTCGGCGTTCTTCTCTACGTCTCCGTTCGCAACTTTGTCGCGTCTGCACCCATTCCTGTCTTCGACAACCCCCCAGCCGTTTTCAGAACGGTTGCCAAAACGCCCACCCCAGCCCAACCAGCCCACGCTGCGGGTGACGTAACACCCGTTCCCCCCATCCTACCAGACCCGGAGAGGATGGAGCGGATCAATGTTTTGTTGTTGGGCGTCGATCAACGACCCGGCCAGACCGGCCCCACCCGCAGCGATACGATGATCCTGCTAACCATAGACCCGGCTTCCAAAACGGTAGGCATGATGTCCATTCCACGGGACCTGTGGGTGCGTATACCGGCCTATGACATCTGGAACAAGATCACCGCGGCCAATCTTTACGGCGATCTCAACGATTACCCTGGCGGTGGCCCGGCTCTGGCCATGAAAACGGTCGAGAAGGAGTTCGGGATCCGTCCGCATTATTACATCAAAGTGAACTTTGCCGGTTTCGAAAAGATCGTCGACCACATCGGCGGTATCGATATTTACGTCGAGCAGACGATCAACGATCCCGACTTTCCGGATCACAACTATGGCTACGAGCCGCTGTACATCCCGGCCGGCCAGCATCACTTTGATGGTGAAATGGCTTTGAAATATGCCCGTGTGCGCCACAACGCCGGCGGCGATTTTGGTCGCATGGACCGCCAGCAACAGGTCATCGAGGCGATCCTCCGTCGGATTCTGGACACAGGCCAGCTCGATACGCTCGTCAAAAATGCGCCTGCTCTGTGGCAGGATTTTCAGGACGCCGTCGAGACAGACATGCCTTTTAGCGTCATGCTCAAACTGGCCCCGCTGGCTCGGGAAATCCGCCTCGACTCTGTACAAAAGCTGGTCATAGACAGCTCGCTGACCACCAGCTTTACCGCCGAGAACGGCGCGGCAGCCCTGCTGCTGGATCGTGAAAAGGTGCGGCCACTCGTGGAGGCCATGTTTCATGCCACCGCGATCGGTGAAACGACCAGTGTTCCACCTCTCAGCGGCATGGCGGCAGAAAACGCCGGTATCGTGGTGCACAACGGCACACCCACCGGCAGCCTGGCGGCCCGCACCGCGGCCTACCTGCGGGATCAGGGCTTTCGGGTTATACAATACGGACCTGTCGACACGGGCCGCTTTGACTATGCCCGCACCATCATCATCGACTATACGGGCAATCCTTACACTCTCCAGCAGCTCAAACAGGCACTCAACCTGACCGATCCACAGATCGAGTATCCTGCCAATCCAGATAGCCCTGTGGATATCCAGATCATCCTGGGCGCAGACTATCAGCTGACCACTACTCCCTGATGGTTAACGCAGGCGTTCTATGCCTGCGGAATCCTGAAGAGACAGATGGCCCCGTCTGTCTCTTTTTTGCTCCAATTGATGATGTGTGTTATAATCCACGTACCCATGCCCAATTAAGTTATTTGATACTATCCAATTCCAATTATCTTGACAGTGACTGTGTTATAGTTTATAATAGATGATAACGACTTGCATCGTCGCAGGTAAAAAGACAGAACAAGAGGAACGCACCTCATGCAGTTATCAATCACAAGGCCCCTGGATGCAAATCACGCCACCGATTATCGTCACCGGCGCAGCCAGGGCTTTTTTGTTTGTCTGGCGCTCGCTACAGAAGGGAGCAGTCTATGGTCGCAGCACACGTAACCTGGGAAGCGATCCGGGCAGAGGCCGCGCCGTGTTACCAGTGCGGCACCTGCTCTGGGGCTTGCCCGGTGGCCAACGAGATGGATGTCTCGCCCCGAAAAATGATGCGTTTGATCCAGGCCGATCTGCACGACGAGGTCGCCCGCAGCGACGCCCCCTGGGTCTGCGCTTCCTGCCTTTCCTGCACGGTGCGCTGCCCGCGCCAGATCCCCATCGCCGACGTGATGGGCATGATCCGCACTCTGGCCATCGCCGAGGGAGTCAACCCGCGCACAGATGGCATCTATAACAAGAGCTTTGTGCAGATCGTCAAAGAATGGGGCCGCATGTTCGAGGCCGAGCTGGTCCTGCGCCACCACCTGCAAATCAACCCCTTCAAGCTGCTGGGTCAGGCTCCCGTGGGCCTGAAAATGATGCGCAAGGGCAAGCTGGCCTTTACCCCGGAGCGCAGCCAGGGCCGCCAAGAGGTGCAGGAAATCCTGGCCCGCGTGGCGCAAAGAAAGGCGGAAAAATGAGCGCCGAGATCAAGCGATACGCCTACTTTCCCGGCTGCAGCCTGGATGCCAGCGCCCAGGAATACAACATGTCCTTCAAGGCCATAGCCCCCCGCCTGGGCATCGAACTGGTCGAGATCCCCGGGTGGACCTGCTGCACGGCCACGCCCGGTTACACCGTCGATCCGTTTACCGGCCACGCATTGGTGGCCCGCAACCTGGCTATCGTCGAAGAGATGGGCCTCACCGACGTCATCACGCCCTGCAGCGGCTGTTACAAAAACTTTGCCAAGACCAGCAAGGCCCTCAAAGACGACCCCAACCTGCGGGCCGAGGTCAACGCCGTGCTGGGCCAGCGTAAGGTCAGCCGGCCGGCCAGCGTGCGCCACCCCATCGACGTCATTGTCACCGACGTGGGCCTGGAAAACGTGCCCGTCGACGTGCCCCTCAAGGGCCTCAAAGTGGCCAGCTATTACGGCTGCGTCATCAGCCGCCCGCGGGGCATTTTCGACGACCCCGAAAACCCAACCTCGATGGATCGCCTGGTCGAGCGGCTGGGCGCCGAGCCCGCCCAGTGGACGGGCAAGGTCAAGTGCTGCGGCGGGGCGGTGTTTTTCCCGCGGCCGCAGATCGCCATCGATCTGACCACCAAACAGCTCCACCGCCTCAAAGCCGCCCAGGCCGACTGCGTCATCGTGGGCTGTCCCTTTTGCCACCTGCTGCTGGATATGTACCAGAGCGACGTGGAAAAGCAAGAGAACGAGACGTTTAACATCCCCATTCTCTACCTGACGCAGTTGGTGGGCCTGGCGATGGGTTTGGACGAGAAAACGCTGGGGCTGGACAAGATTCAGGTCAGCCCGGCCCCGGTGCTGGAAAAGTTGAAAGCCGAGGTGACGGCATGAAAAAACCGGAAATCACAGCGCCCCAGGAGGAGATTCGCATCGGCGTTTACGTCTGCCAGTGCGGCTCCAACATCGCCGGCACGGTGGATACAGAGGCGGTGCGCGCCTTTGCCGAGACGCTGCCCCACGTGGTGGTGGCCGGCTCGCCCAAATACAGTTGCTCCGACGCCGGTCAGGCCCAGATCATGGCCGACATCAAGGCGCACAACCTGAACCGCGTCGTCGTGGCGGCCTGTTCGCCGCGCATGCACGAGCCTACCTTTCGGCGCGCGGTGGAGGCGGCCGGTCTCAACCCTTACTATTTCGAGATGGCCAACATCCGCGAGCACGCTTCCTGGATTCACCCGGCGGGCAATCCGCTGAACGCCAAGGCCAAAGACCTGGTTTCGGCGGCGGTGCATCGCGTGGCGTTGAACAAAGAGCTGTTCGCCCGGCAGTCGCCGGTGACGCCGGCGGTGCTGATCGTCGGCGGCGGTATCGCCGGCATCCAGGCCGCTCTCGACGTGGCCGACAGCGGTTATCAGGTTTATCTGGTCGAGCGCGATCCGTCCATCGGCGGGCACATGGCCCAACTGGACAAAACCTTCCCCACCCTCGACTGTAGCACTTGAATTCTCGGCCCCAAGATGATGGATGCCGGTCGGCATCCCAACATTGAACTGCTCACCTACAGCGAAGTGACCGACGTTTCTGGCTACCTGGGCAATTTTCACGTGCGCGTCAAACGTAAACCGCGTTACGTCATCACCGACCTGTGCACCGGCTGCGGCGAGTGCACCCAGGCCTGCGTGTGGAAAGACCGCGTGGTCGACGAATACGAAGCCGGGCTGGGAAAACGCAGCGCGGCCTACATCCCCTTTGCCCAGGCTGTGCCCCTCAAGGCGGTCATCGATCCCAAAACCTGTCTCTATCTCACCCGCGGCCGTTGCTCGCAGAAATGCGCCAAGGTGTGCGGCACCAACGCCATCGACTTTGAGCAAAAAGAAACCTATGTCGAGCTGGATGTGGGGGCCATCATTCTGGCCACCGGCTACGACCTCTACGATCCGGGCGTCATGCCCCAATACGGCTACGGCCTGCACCCCGACGTGCTCACGGCCCTGCAATTCGAGCGTTTGACGGCCGCCGGCGGTCCCACCGATGGCCAAGTGATCACCCACGACGGGCGCAAACCGGAGGCCATCGCCCTGCTGCACTGCATCGGCAGCCGCGATGAAACCCATCTGGCCCACTGCTCCCGCGCCTGCTGCATGTACGCCCTCAAACAGGCTCACATGGCCCGCGATAAAACCGGCGCCGAGGTGTACCAGTTTTACATCGACATCCGCGCCAACGGCAAAGCCTACGAAGAGTTCTACCACCGCATCCAGGACGAGGGCATCCACATGGTGCGCGGCAAAGTGGGCGAGATCGAGCCGGTGGACGGCAGGCTGGTGGTCCGCGCCGAAGATACCATGCTGGGCCGCGTGCTGGAAATCCCGGTCGATCTGGTGGTGCTGATGAACGGCTGGACGCCGGCCGAGGGCGCCAAACAGATGGCCCAGATGTTCCACGTGAGCCTCAGCCCCGACGGTTTCTTTTTGGAGGCGCATCCCAAGCTGCGGCCGGTGGAGACCAACACCGCCGGCATCTTTTTGGCCGGAGCCTGCCAGAGCCCCAAAGACATCCCCGATACCGTGGCCCAGGCCAGCGGCGCGGCGGTGCAGGCCGTCAAACTGATGGCCAAGGGCGTGGTCGATATCGAGCCGACCGTGGCCCGCGTGCAAACCGAGCGCTGCACCGGCTGCGGCGAGTGCACCCTCGTCTGCCCTTACCTGGCCATCAACCTGGTCGAAGGCAAAGCCGAGGTCAACCCGGCCCTGTGCACCGGCTGCGGCACCTGCGTGGCCACCTGCGTCTCCAAGGCCATCGTCGCCGAGCACTTTACCGACGAGCAATTGGTGGCCCAGGTGATCGGCGTGCTGGCCCAGGAAGAGCCGATGTATGTTGAGTAAAACGTGATGCGTGAAACGTAAATTCACGCTTCACGTCTCTTTCATCGAATGATTGCCCGGAGAACAGATTTATGAGCGAAAACAACGGCTACGAACCGCGCATCGTTGGCTTTTTGTGCAACTGGTGCAGTTATGCCGGGGCCGATGGCGCGGGCACGGCCCGCATCAAGTACCCCTCCAACATGCGTGTGGTGCGGGTCATGTGCAGCGGGCGCGTCTCGCCAGAGCTGGTGCTGCGCACCTTCCGCGAAGGAGCCGATGGCGTCATCGTCCTCGGCTGCCACATCGGCGACTGTCACTATGCCGAGGGCAACCACCGCACCGCCAAACGCATCCCCATGCTGCGTTCCTTGCTGGGCTACGCCGGCATCCACCCCGACCGCCTGCGCCTCGACTGGGCCAGCGCGGCCGAAGGGCCCAAACTGGCCGAAATCGTCACCGAGTTCACCGAGCGGATGCGAGAGCTGGGCAAACTGGAGATCAAGCGATGACTGAACAAGCCTTACTCGACAGTCTGAGACAGGCAGTGAGCGCCGCTCTCTCCGACCTCGACGGCGTGCTGGCGCTGCGGGCCGATCACGGCGGCGCCGCGCCGCACCTGTTCAAAGCGGGCGACGATTTGAGCCTTCTGGTGACAGAGCCGCGCTATCCCATGAGCATGATTCTGGATACCCTGGGTGATGCCTGGCCCGAGGCCCGGCTGGGCGTGGTGGGCCGCGGCTGCGACGAGCGCGCTTTTGTGGAACTGGTCAAGCGTCACCAGATCAAAGCCGACCGTGTGACATTCATCGGCCTGGCCTGCTCCGCCGAGCAGGCCATCGAGTGCCGCTGCGCCAGGCCCTACCCCCAGGCGCTGGCTGCCGGGGAAAAAGTCGATGGTGTGACCGAGGACCCCCGCCTGGCCGAGCTGGACGGCAAGAGTTTCGAGGAGCGGTTCGCCTACTGGAGCCAGCAGTACGAGAAATGCCTCAAATGCTACGGCTGCCGCAATTTTTGCCCGGTCTGCTACTGCCCCGTCTGCGCCCTGGAAAGCGAGTTATGGGTCGAGCCGGGCGTCATGGCCCCGCCGTTTCCCTCTTATCACATGATCAAGGCCATGCACATGGTGGGCCGCTGCATCGCCTGCCGCGAGTGCGAAAACGCCTGCCCGGCCGACATCCCACTGACGACGATTTACGCCGCCCTGCACCGCGACACAGAAGCCCTGTTTGGTTACGTCGCCGGGCGGAACGTGGATGAGAAACCGCCGTTACTGCTCTCCTTGCGCGGCACGCTGGAGGATTAGGAGCGAGGAATGGACTATAAGAACGTACTCACCGTTTGCCCTTACTGCGGCACCGGCTGCCAGTTCTACTTGCAGGTGCTCGATGGCCGCGTGATCGGCGTGCTGCCGGCCAAGCAGCACATCATCAGCGAGGGCGCGCTGTGCATCAAGGGCTGGAACGCCGCCGCCTTTGTCCACCACGAGGATCGCATCACCCAGCCGCTGGTGCGCCGGAACGGCGGCTTTGAGCCCATCTCCTGGGACGCGGCCTTTGACCTGCTGGCCGACAAACTGGCCGAGACGGTGCAGGCTCACGGTCCCGACGCGATTGGCTTTCTGGCCTCGGCCAAGTGCACCAACGAAGAGAATTACCTGCTACAAAAGCTGGCTCGGGGACTCGTTGGCACCAATAACGTCGATCACTGCGCCCGCCTTTGACACAGCCCCACGGTGACCGGTCTGGTCGCCACATTCGGCAGCGGGGCCATGACCAACTCGGTGCCCGAGCTGGAAAACGCCGATTGCATCCTCATCACCGGCTCCAACACCACCGAGGGCCATCCACTCATCGCCACGCGCATCTTTCGCGCCGTGGAAAAAGGGGCCAGGCTGATCGTCGTCGATCCACGCCGCATCCAGATCGCCAAAAAGGCGACCATCCACCTGCGCCAGAAACCCGGCTCCGACGTGGCCTGGATCAACGGCCTGATGCACGTCATCATCGCCGAGGGGCTGGCCAACGAGGCGTTCGTGAGCGAGCGCACCGAAGGCTACGATGAGCTCAAGGCGCTGGTGGCCGAGTACACGCCGGAAAAAGTGGAAGCGATCAGCGGCATCCCGGCCGAGCACCTGCGCCAGGCGGCGCGCCTCTATGCCCAGGCCGAGCGCGGCTCTATCGTCTATGCCATGGGCATCACCCAGCACACCACCGGCCACGACAACGTGCGTTGCCTGGCCAACCTGGCCATGCTCACCGGCCACGTGGGCCGCGAGAGCACCGGCGTCAACCCGCTGCGCGGCCAGAACAACGTGCAGGGCGCCTGCGATCTGGGCGGTCTGCCCAACGTCTACACCGGCTATCAACGCGTCACGGACCCGGCGGTGCAGAGTAAATTCCGGGAGGCGTGGGGCCACGCCCCCGGCCTGGAGGTGGGCCTGACCATCCCAGAGATGAGCGAGGCCGCGCTGGAAGGCTCGCTCAAAGCCATGTACATCTTGGCCGAGAACCCCATGCTTTCCGATCCCGACGTGAAGCACCTGGAAAAATCGTTGAAGCAGCTCGACTTTTTGGTGGTGCAGGACATTTTCATGACCGAGACGGCCCAACTGGCCCATCTGGTGCTGCCAGGGACTTCATTCGCCGAAAAAGAGGGCACTTTTACCAACACCGATCGCCGCGTGCAGCGGGTGCGGGAGGCCATCCCACCCATTGGCCAGGCCAAAGCCGATTGGCTGATCATCTGCGAGGTGGCCAAACGGGTGGCGGCGCGGCTGGGCCGGGAGGCCAACGGCGCGCCCTATGCCGGCTGGGATTATACCAGTCTGGACGAGATGATGGCCGAGATCGCTGCCGTCACGCCCATCTATGGCGGCGTCACCTACGAGCGCCTCGAAGAACTCGGATCGCTGCAGTGGCCCGTGCCCACGACGGATCACCCCGGCACGCCCTACCTGCACCAGGGCAAATTCTCCCGCGGCTTGGGCAAATTCAATCCAGTGGAGTGGAAACCACCCGCCGAAGAAGCCGATCCTGAATACCCCTTTACCCTGACCACAGGCCGCATCATGTTTCACTATCACACCGGCACCATGACTCGCCGCTCGGTCAAGCTCCACGGTGAGGTGCCGGAGGCCTACGCCGAGATCAACCCCGTCGACGCGGCACAGCTCGAGATCGCCCCGGGTGAAACGATGCGGCTGGTCAGCCGCCGCGGCGAGATCGAGCTGAAAGCGCGCCTCACCCCTCGCGTGCCGGAAAAGGTGGTCTTTGTGCCCTTTCATTTCACCGAGGCGCGGGCCAATGTGCTCACGCAGATGGCCCTGGACCCGGTGGCCAAGATTCCAGAGTACAAGGTGAGCGCCATCCGGGTGGAAAAAATCTAACGAACAAGCTGTTGCCAAACAACCCCGGCGAAAGACCGCCGGGGTTGTTTTTTGGGAAGATTGTCCTATTTACAAATCGCCGTTCCAATGATATAGTAAGATCAGCTTTTATTCGAAGGAGGAACAGGAAACAGATGATTGGCAATTTGCTCGTTCTACTGCTCCTGGTTGGCGTGTTCCTCAACATGATCATGGCGCATCGGCAGGTTGTGCCGGTGCCCATCAAAAAGAGAGATAGGGGCCACTGAGCCCTGACTCTAGAGTCCCTTCCCATCCCCCCACATAGACTCCCCCCATTGACGGGGGGAGTTCTATTTTATGACAAAAGGTGACTGTTGCACGCTCCAGTCACCTTTTGTCGATCCAGACGGGAGCGGATGGGAGTCGAACCCACCAGGGCCTGCTCTGCGCAACCCCTCAGACGGTTTTGAAGACCGCGGAGCCCACCAGGACTCAACCGCCCCCTCGGTGCGCCAGATGATATAATGAAACGGCTTTTTAGTCAAATCTTGACACTTTTTCTGCCCTGTGATATACTTGGGGCAATTGAATACCCGCGATCAAGGTGCCCTGCCGCCCGGATGCGAGGGCACAATGGGGAAGTCGGTGCAAGTCCGGCGCTGTCCCGCAACTGTAACCCTGTTTTTTGGGGAAGCCAGAATACCTGCCCTGATCGCAGCTCTGAGTACCTTCGAGGAAAGGGGGGAGAGCATGGTTCGAGGACCGTGACCCCCTTGTCGATTGTGACAAGGGATTTTTTGTAAAAGCCTGATCCCCCTGACTCTGCCGAATGGGTCAGGGTTTTTTGTTGATGCCACAGAGGACAAGAACATGCAAAAGAAAATACGATTTGTGCTGGTAGCGTTGCTCCTGGCAGGATTGTTACTCGCGGCGCTGCCCGCGCTGGCCGGCGCGCCAGAGGCCCTGGAGTGGCTACGCAGCCAGCAGAACGATGACGGCGGCTTTGGCAATCCCGCATTTGGCAGCCCCGATAGCACGGTGGGCAACACCGCCGATGCCGTGCAAGCCATCGTGGCCGCTGGCGAGGATCCGAACACCTGGGCAAAGGATGGCAACACACCTCTCACGTTCCTGGCTGCCAGCGTTTCTGGCATCACTACCGCAGGTGACATGGCCAGGGTGATCCTGGCGGCGGTGGCGGCTGGCGAAAACCCACGCGATTTTGGCGGCCTGGACCTGGTGGCCTCTCTGGAAGGCATGCCCGGTGACGATGGCCAATTTGGCGGCGAGCTGGATTCCCTCTTTGGTCAATGTCTATCCATCCTGGCCCTCAAAAGCGTGAGCCGACCCATACCCGACGCCGCGGTAAAAGTGCTCAAGGAGGCGCAGAGTGAGGCAGGTATCTGGGCCTGGAACTATTCCATCGCCGAGGGTGAAGGCGACAACAACTCGACGGCCATGGCGGTGATGGCGTTGATCGCGGCCGGTGAACCCACCGATGGCCAGGCCGTTCAGAAGGCCATCGCTCACTTTGAGGGGCAGCAGAACGACGACGGCGGTTTCCCTTACATCGACCCCTCGCCCTACGGCACCGATTCGGATGCCAACTCGACGGCGGTGGTCTTGCAAGCGCTCATCGCTGCCGGCCAAGACCCCGCCACCTGGGTTAAAGGTGAGGCCAATACTCCCTTCACAGCACTGGCCGCCTTTCAAAACGACGATGGCTCTTTCGCCTGGCAGTTGGCCTTTCCTGATCCGAACTTTTTGGCCACCGTGCAAGCCATACCGGCGCTGATCGGCAAGCCCTACCCTATTGTAGTCACAACCGTGGCTGAGGCGACGGTAATGCCAGATACCCTGCCGGAAACCGGCGGGATTCTGATACAGGCTGGTGGACTGGTCCTGGCTGGACTGGTCCTGGCAGGCAGCGGCGTGTTGTTACGTCACCGCCGCTAGCTGTCTCCTTGGGGCAGGACGGGCCTGGCATCCCGTC
This sequence comes from Chloroflexota bacterium, assembly GCA_049324835.1. Taxonomy (GTDB): domain Bacteria; phylum Chloroflexota; class Anaerolineae; order CAYNKW01; family CAYNKW01; genus JBMOMT01. Next base: position 248,921 of record JBMOMT010000043.1, read on the forward strand.
CTGCCCGCCTGAGGCGAACGGGTTGCAAAACAATCTCGATCTCATCCAGGTCTAAACAGGAGACTGAACCGATGCGACACAATCTTGTTTGGATAGCGTTGACCATTTTGATTCTCCTTCCAGTCACAACGCTGGCCCAGACACCCAACCGCGCCGGATTGGTGGTCCAGTTTCCAGACGGACAGGTTCAGACCGCCTGCGTGGAATTCCAGGAAGACCGGATCACCGGTCTGGATCTGTTGAATCGATCCGGTCTGGTGGTGAACGTCGATTTTGGCAGCGGTCTGGGTGCCAGGGTGTGCAAGATCGATGAGACCGGCTGTGATGCGCCGGGCGAACCTTGTTTTTGCCAGTGCCTGGGTGCACCCTGTTATTACTGGAACTATTGGACACTCAAAGACGGGCAGTGGAGCTATTCGCCGTTGGGCGCCAGCAGCCATCACTTGATCGACGGTGACATGGACGGCTGGGTCTGGAGCCAGGGCAAAGAGCCACCTGTACTCTGGTCGCTGGACGAAATCTGCCCCACCCAGACCGATGCGGACGCTCTCACTTTAACGCCAGACACCTCCACGCCGCGCCCCACGTCGATACCGTCGCCGGTTTTGCCCACTGCCTGGCCCAGCGTGACGCCCCTGACCGACTCGCCTGCTCCTACGCCGGTGTCCCGAGTTTACGTGCCTCTGACATCGGGGCAGCCCCCCGAGTTGGCGGAGGGGGGTGAAAACGAGCCGAGATCCTCACCGGAGCGGTATGTTGGGTTTGTCGGCGTGGCGACTGTGTTGAGTCTTGTCGCTCTCATCGTCTGGCGAAGACAAAAAGGAGTGTGAGGGTGTTCCACACCGTCGCCTGGCTGTTGTGGCTGGTGGCATCGGCCACCATCCCGTTGATCACTCAGCACCCGTTGTATCTGGCTCTCACACTGACAGGGGTCTGGCTGGTCTACCAGACGGTGCGTCGATGCTCGCCCGAGGCGGCTGTGTGGGGCTCACTCGTCAAGCTGGCGCTGTTCGTGTGGCTCTTTACGGTGCCATTCAACGCCCTGGCGGTGCACGTCGGGCAGATGGTGCTCTTTCGGCTGCCCACCGATTGGCCTATCGTTGGCGGGGCCATCACATTGGAGGCAATCGTCTATGGCCTGCTCAACGGTCTCAAGCTCATCACCTTGCTGCTGGTCTTTGCTGTCTTTAACACCGGCGTGGATCATTATCGGTTACTGCGCTTGACGCCGGCTTTTCTCTATCAGGTTGGCGTCATCACTTCCATTGCCGTAACGTTTGTGCCGCAGATGATAGCTGCCGGGCAAGAAATCCGCGAGGCGCAGACGATCCGGGGCCATCGTTTTCGTGGCCTGCGCGATCTGTTGCCCCTCTTTGTGCCGCTGCTCACCGGCGGGCTGGAACGAGCCATGGGCCTGGCCGAAAGTATGGAATCGCGTGGTTTTGGTGGCAACGTGCGCGCGGTTTCTAGCCAGGAGGAACTATTGATAAAGCTGGGCACGCTCCTGGCTTTGCTGTTGGCGCTAGGCGGGGTTTTCTGGTACGGTTATTTTGCTCCAAACCGTACACCCGGCGCGGCGCTGATGGGCATCGGCGCCGTGTTGTTGATAGCGATCTTTTGGCGATTGAGCCGGCGCGTGGCCCGCACCAGGTATCGCCGCGGTGTATGGCGGTGGCGCGATACGGCCCTGGCACTCAGCAGCCTGGCACTGGGTGCAGGGCTGCTGGCGACCCGGCTCGCAGGCGGGAATCTGTTGAGTTATTCACCCTATCCACCCCACCCACTGTTGCCCAGTTTTAACACCGTCGTTGGTTTGTTGATGCTTCTGGTGGCTGCGCCGGCGTTGCTCTGGGAGCCACAGAAAAGTGCACCATGATCGAAATACGAAATCTCACCTATCGATATCCAGATTCAACGGCGCCTGTCCTCCAAGATCTCTCGCTGAGTGTGCACGAGGGTGAATTCTTGCTGGTCATCGGCCCGTCGGGCAGCGGCAAATCTACGCTGCTGCGTTCCTTCAACGGATTGGCGCCCCACTTTTACGGCGGAACGTTCTCCGGCGAGGTGCGCGTCTGCGGCCAGAATCCTCTGACCGTTGAGCCACGCGGCATGAGCCGCTACGTGGGCTTGGTCTTTCAGGACCCCGAATCTCAATTTGTGGTCGATGCCGTGGAAGACGAGTTAGTCTTTGCGTTGGAGAACCACGGCGTGCCGCAAACCACGATGCGCAAGCGTGTGGAAGAGGTGCTGGATCAGCTCGATATCGCACACCTCCGCAACCGGCGAGTCAGCACCCTCTCCGGCGGGGAGAAACAGCGTGTGGCCATCGCTGCCGTGCTCACGCTCCAGCCTCGGCTGTTGGTCCTTGACGAGCCGACCTCGCAACTCGATCCCCAGGCGGCCGAGGAAGTGCTTGATGCTCTGGTGCGGCTGAATCACGATCTGGGCCTGACCATCGTGCTCTCTGAGCATCGGCTGGAACGGGTGGCCCAGTATGCCGACCGCATCCTCTACCTGCCGGGCGAAGGACAGCCGCCGCTTCTGGGCGATCCGCGCACAGTACTGAAACAGATAGAACTGACCCCACCGCTGGTGACGCTGGGCAAGGCCCTGGGCTGGGAACCGTTGCCGCTCACCATCAAGGAGGCCCGCCGCCACGTGCGGCAGGCCCGGCCGTTGGCAGATCCTCCCCCCCCCAAATCGCCGGCGACTGCCGCCGCCAACCCTTCGATTCAAGTCTCGGACGTGTGGTACGCTTACAATGGCAGCGATGCCCTCAAAGGCGTCAGCCTGACCATCGTGCCCGGCGAGTTTGTGGCTATCATGGGCCGCAACGGGGCGGGCAAAACGACGCTGCTCAAGCAGATGGTGGGTCTGCTCAAACCCAGGCAAGGCCAGATCCGCATCATGGGGCTGGATACGCGCCAGGCCGATCAACAAGCCATCATCGCCCATGTAGGCTATGTGCCGCAGAATCCCAGCGCTCTGCTCTTTGCCGACACGGTGCGGCAAGAGCTCGATTTCACTCGAAAGAGCCGGGGCATGGCGCCGGGCAGCTACACTCTCCTGCTGGAGACGTTGGATCTGACTACTCACGCCGATCACTACCCCCGCGATCTGAGCGTGGGCGAGCGGCAGCGAGTGGCCCTGGCGGCCATTCTGGTGGCCGATCCAGAGATCATTCTCCTCGATGAACCGACGCGCGGGTTGGATTACGGGCAAAAAGAATCGCTGGCGGCTTTTTTGCAACAGGAGAAAAAACGGGGCCGCACCGTGGTCATGGTCACTCACGATGTAGAGCTGGTGGCTGCCTGCGCCGACCGGGTCATCCTCATGGGCGATGGTCAGGTGGTGGTGGATGGCCCCACCCGCCAGGTGATGACCGATTCACTGGTATTTGCCTCGCAGGTGAACAAACTGTTTCGTGACGCCCGTTTTTTGACCGTAGAAGACGTGCTGGCCTCCGCCCCATGAAACGTGTACTGAGCGCCCTGATCCTCGGCACAGCCAGCCTCATTGGTCTGGCCTCGTTTCTGTACCCCTTCTTTCAGGTCTCGGTGCAGGGGACATCCAGTGGTATGGCGCACGGCAGCGATGCGCCTTTCGTCTTTGGCGTTCTCATTCTTTTTTGTCTCGGCGCGGTGCTGGGCAACCTGGAATCGCGCCAGTTCAATTCCAAAATGGTCGCTGCTCTGGGTGTGCTCACTGCTGCCAACGCCGTGTTGCGGGCCGTGCCCGGCCCGGCCGGTTTTGCCGCCGTCTTTTTCCTGCCGGTACTGGTGGGTTATGTCTTTGGCCCGACCTTTGGCTTTTTGCTGGGCGCGCTCTCACTGCTGGTTTCTGCCTTGATCGGCGGCGGCGTTGGGCCATGGCTGCCTTACCAGATGTTTGCCTCTGGCTGGATCGGTTTGACCTCGGCGTGGTTGCCCAATCTCCGCCGTTGGCGACGGGTCGAAGTGGGTATGCTGACGCTCTGGGGATTGATCTGGGGTTTCTTTTTTGGCGCCATTATGAATCTCTGGTTCTGGCCCTACGCCTTTTCCGCCGGCAATGAGAGCATGTACTGGCAGCCTGGCATCAGTCTGACTGAGACACTGAAGCGATACGCTGCCTTTTACGGTCTCACCTCTTTTTGGTGGGATGTGGGGCGCGCCGGGGGTAACGCGCTGTTGCTGTTCTTTTTCGCCGCGCCCATCCTCAAATTGCTGCGACGGTTCGAGCGACGGTTTCATTTTGTTTGTGGGTCGTAACTGCTCACCCTCCCGCAGGTTGAGCAAGAATCATGCCTCCAGAGAGGGTTTTCATGGACCAAAGTTTAGGGGATGCGTATCCATCGAACCTGTGGGAGGGTAGGCTGAGCAGTTACTGTGGGTCGTAGTAAAATCACTACACGAAAATCCCCTCCGCGTAAAGTTGGCGCGCCCCCCAGACTGTGTTATAATCCATGCTGCCGACTCCAAGACACCTAAAGCCTCAAGATGAATAATTATGAGCACCCAACCAATCGAATCTTCCGAATGGAGACAGGCCCGCAGAACGGCGTTTCTTCAAGATGCCCTGGCAGCGCTCACGAATCGCCCTGCCGATCTTTTATCCTTTGAAGAGGTGCGTCAAAAACTGCACCTGCGAAACGTCCGGTACCTGGGGTTACAAAACGTGCCGTTGGCCCAGATCGTGGGCAGTGTGGGCCGTTACCGCGATTTCACCCGCGCCTTTTTTCCTCGCCAGGATGAGCTCAGCCAGCGGTGGCAACACATAGAACGGTTGACGAACATCGGCGGCGGGTTGCCCCCTGTCGAATTGTACAAGGTGGGCCAGATATTTTTTGTTCACGATGGCCATCATCGCGTTTCGGTTGCGCGCCAGCTTCAATCGCCTACCATTCAGGCCTACGTCTGGGAATACGAGACGCGCGTTTCTCTGGAACCCCAAACGGATGTCAAAGACCTGTGGGTCAAGGCAGCCTATGCGACTTTTCTCGAACACACCGATCTGGATGGCCTGTGTCTCAGCTACAATCTCGAACTGTCCGATCCGGAAGGTTATACAGAATTACTACACGAAATCATTGGCTTCCAGCAGAACATTTCACTCATCGATGGGCAAACAGTGCCTTTCGATCAGGCTGTTGCGTTGTGGTGCGAGATGCACTACGCACCCATCGTCCAGATCATCCGCCAACAGGACATTCTGGTCGAGTTTCCAGGGCGCACAGAAACCGATCTCTATTTGTGGCTGCGTCGTCACCAGGAAGAGTTGGAGATGCGATACAGTCAGCGGGTGATGCTGGAGGAGGCTGCCGACGATCTGGCCAGGCGTTTTGCCGAAAAACCCTCGCCGGTCAGCCAGTTCAAACGGGTTGCAGAGCGGCTGGCCGAAGAGATGGGTGAATGGAGCGGTCGCCTGGCAGAGAGTATCGCACCGGGCGGCAGAGACGAAAACGATGCGCAGGCGGCAACAGCCTTGATGGCTGCTGTCCGGCAGGCGATTCCAGAGATGCCGCTGTGTCGCTTTCAGGGCACCTCACTGGCACAGTGGGAAACCTGGCGGCAGGAATTTGGCCAACGACTCTGGAACCTGCTGGGGGTTGGCGACTGGCCGTGGCAACCACGCAGTCGCGACGATTTATCACCCACTGTCGCAAAAGAGGTCGATCTGGGAGGCCTGCAGCGTCGACTGGTCTGGCTGCGCACCGAACCCGAGCTGCGAGTTCCGCTCTACCTCTTTATCCCCAAAACCAACGAGCCATTACCCACCGTGTTGGTCTTTCCCGGCCACGGCACCATTGCCCAAACGGCCGGCCTGCGTCGATCTTATCAACGAGCCAACGCCCTGGCATTGGCTCGCGCCGGTTTCGTGACACTCACCATAGAATTGCGCGGTTTTGGCATGTTGAGTGCAATGGGACACCTGCAAATCGACGCGGCTGCCAGACTGGTTGGGCGCACCTGGTATGGCCTGCTCGTTCACGATGCGCTGTGCGCCATCGATTACCTCCAAACCTGCCCAGAAGTGGATACCGATCGCATCGGCGCGGCCGGTATCGGGACCGGCGGCGCACTGACGCTCTACACTGCCGCTCTCGACGAACGGGTGCAAGTGGCGCTGGTCAACAGCTACCTGGGCAAGTACGTGGTCACCTGCCTGGACGAAGAACACTGCCCCTGCAACGACATCCCCGGCATTTTGCGCTACGCCGAAATGGGCGACGTCGCCGCCCTCATCGCTCCGCGCCCGGTCATGTTTGTCAACGGACGGCGCGACCCTTCCACGACGCTGGCCGCCCGAGAGAGTTTTACCATCATCAGGCAGATGTTTAGCTTTTTGGGGTTGCCGCAACGAACCAAATTGATCGAGCCGGAAAATCTGGGCCACCACTTTGACAACCAGTTGGCCATCAATTGGTTCCGCCGCTGGCTGTCACAACGATGGATCGGAAAACGGACCAATCGGGAACGGGAGAATGCCAATCGCACAGATGCCTGAAGCCACACCCGGCCTGTTGACAAAATCAAAAACAAGAGTAAAATTGTCTGGTACGAGATACCGTAACCCATCGTCGGGAGTGCTGAGAGTTCAGCCTCCCGCTCTTTTTCTGATAGACAGGCTCCTATGACACTCTACACTATCAAACGTGCGCCGATAACACTGCTCGCGGCCGGCATCATACTGACAGGCGGATGCTCCAACGCTGTACGCCCCACCGGGCCGGCCGTTCCTGCACCCACCGACGCAGCGGTGATAGCCGCGGCGCCCACCGCGACGCCGCTGCCGACTCTCACCGCCACAGCCAGCCACACCCCCACCCGGATTCCCACGCCCACAGCCAGCCGTACTCCCACGCCCACTGCGACAGCAACGCCAACCCAAACTCCCAGCCCAACCGTCACCCCTACGGCCACACCCCATCCCATGGAGCCTTTTACCATCGAAGGGCTGAGAGCCCAGAGTTTTCCCGGCGGCCAGATCGAGATTCGCTGGACCTACACGACCACCGCGGCCTTTACCCGCTACTTTATCGCCTATCCCAGCACCGATCCCCTGATCGACTCGGGCCATGCCCTGACCATCACCGGCGTCATGAACGTCCCGCACGGCCAGGGCCCCTTCCCGGTGGTGATCCTCAATCATGGCTACATTCCGCCGGAGCGGTATTGGAGCGGGGCGGATACGTTTTTCGCCTCCGAGTATCTGGCCCAACACGGTTACCTCACCATCGCACCCGATTTTCGCGGCTGGGGCGGCTCTGATAGCGGCAGCAACTTTTTCCGCACCGGCCTGGTCATCGATGCGCTCAACCTGCTCGGCTCTCTGCCCTCCCTGCCACAGGCCGATCCGCAGCGTGTGGGCATGTGGGGGCACAGCATGGGCGGCGGCGTGACCACCAAAGTCATGACCATCGATCCCCGCATCAAGGCCGCCGTGCTCTATGGGCCTGTCAGCGCCCAGGATTCCGAAAACATCCGGCGCTGGGGATTCGCAGGCCTCAGCAGCGGCATCGACGCCCTCACCGTGCGCGCCTACCTCCAGGCTACAAACGACCCGGCGTTTCTGCGGCGCACCTCGCCCATCCATTACCTGAATTTTGTCACCGCGCCCGTGGAAATTCATCAGGGCGCAGCCGACGACGTGACACCGCCTGAATGGGCCCAGGCCATCTACCAGGCTTTGCTCGATGAAGACAAACAAGTGACCTATTTTGAATACCCCGGTCAGGGTCACGCTTTCCAGGGGGAAGCCTGGAACCTGTTCATGCAACGCACCAGCCAGTTTTTTGACACCCATTTGAAATAGGAGTCGCACAATTGCCCAATCGTCTGCTCAACGAGACCAGCCCTTACCTGCGCCAGCACGCCGATAATCCGGTGGATTGGTTTCCCTGGGGCGAGGAAGCGTCACACAAGGCCCAGGTCGAGGACAAACCGATCTTTCTCAGCATCGGCTATTCGGCCTGCCACTGGTGCCACGTCATGGCCCACGAGTCGTTCGAAGACGAGCGCACAGCCGCGATCATGAACGAGCATTTTGTCAACGTCAAGGTGGATCGTGAAGAGAGGCCCGACCTGGATCGTATCTACATGAGCGCCATCGTAGCCATGACCGGCAACGGCGGCTGGCCGATGTCGGTTTTTCTCACGCCAGACGGTTTGCCTTTCTACGGCGGCACCTATTTTCCGCCCCAACCGCGTTACGGTATGCCCTCGTTCTCGCAGGTGCTGCTGGGCGTGCTCGACGCCTGGAAAAATCGGCGTGGGGAGCTCGATGCCGGAGGACGTCGTTTGGTCGAAGCGATCCAGCAGCAGAATGCGCCGCGTGAGGGTCTTAAATATGAGGATATGAAGCGTGAAACGTTGGCGCTGGCTCTCGAGAACCTGTGGCGCACGTTCGATCGGGCGCACGGCGGCTGGGGCGGCGCGCCAAAATTCCCCCAGCCGATGGTTCTCGAGTTCCTGCTGCGCTACCATCACACCACCGGGGAACCGCGCGCCTTGCAGATGGTCACACACACACTGGAGGCGATGGCCAGAGGTGGGATGTATGACCAATTGGGCGGCGGCTTTCACCGTTACTCGGTAGATGAACACTGGCTGGCGCCTCATTTCGAGAAAATGCTCTACGACAACGCCCAACTGGCCCGCGTTTACCTCCACGCCTGGCAAGTCACGGGCAATGGGTTCCTGCGCACCATCGTCGAGGAAATTCTGGACTATGTGGTGCGCGAGATGACCGATCCTGCCGGTGGGTTCTATTCGACGCAAGACGCCGACAGCGAGGGCAAAGAAGGCAAGTTCTTCCTCTGGACGGCAGACGAGATCCGGCAAGTGTTGGGTGATGACGCGCCGGTGTTCATGGCCGCTTACGGCGTGACTTCAGGCGGCAATGCTTCGACAGGCTCAGCACATGGCTTCGAGGGCAAGAACATTCTCGAATTCGTCGGCGATCTTGACCCGCGCCCGATTCTGGGCGAGGCGCGCCGCAAGCTGTTCGAAGCGCGAGAGCAGCGTGTGCACCCCGGCCGTGACGAGAAGGTGCTCACCTCCTGGAACGGCTTGATGTTGGCTGCCTTTGCCGAAGCAGCGCGGGCTCTAGACCGTGATGACTATCAGGATGTCGCTGTGCGCAACGCCAATTTTGTGTTGCAAGAACTGAGACAGGACAACGGGCGACTGCTCCACACCTGGAAGAATGGCGTCGCCAAACAGAACGGCTTCCTGGAGGACTATGGCTACTTCATGGAGGGCCTGCTGGAGCTGTACCAAACCACCTTCGAGCCGCGCTGGTTCGTCGCCGCCCAGGAACTGGCCGGGACGATGCTCGCCCACTTTGCTGCACCAGATGGCGGCTTTTACGACACCAGCGACGACCACGAGCCTCTCATCACCCGGCCCAGAGAGATACAGGACAACGCCACGCCCTCGGGTAACGCCATAGCCGCCGCCGCCCTGCTCAAGCTGGCCGGCCTGGCAGCGGAGCCGCGCCACCTGGAACCGGCCCACGAGGCTCTGGCCCAGATGCAATCCCTCATGGCCCAGTATCCGCTGGGTTTTGGCCAGTGGCTCCAGGCGCTGTCCTTCGCCCTCTCGCAGCCCAAAGAAATCGCCATCGTCGGCGATCCGGCCGCCGCCGACACCCAAACTCTGCTGGCCGCGGTCCGCGACGGCTACCGGCCCTTCCAGGTGGTGGCGCTGGGCATACCTGACACTCTGTCCCCTTCTGTTCCGCTCCTACATAATCGCGGCCAGTTGGATGGGCGGGCCGCCGCCTACGTTTGCAGCGGTTTCGCCTGTCGGGCGCCCGTCACCACGCCAGATTCACTGAAGGCGCAGCTTGGGCAAGACACACACGACGAACGCCTGTCTACCGTTTGCCCCCCATCCGATTTGTGATATAATCCGCACGCGCAACCCAACAGAGAAAACTCGACGAGGAGGAGTACTTGGAACGGACACAAGCCTACAATCCAGGGCCCATCGCCCGAGCTTGGACGGCGATCAAGCCCTACATCGAAGTCACCAAGCTGCGGCTCGTCTTTCTGCTGGTCTTTACGGCTGTGGGCACGCTCGTTGTCGCGGCGGCAGAGCAGCCCATTTCGCTGGGGCGGCTCACTCAGGCGCTGATAGCCATCATTGCCGGCACCGCCGGCGCCAACACCATCACCTGCTACATCGACCGCGACATCGATGCTGCCATGGAGCGCACCTGCCACCGGCCCATCCCCTCGGGGCGCATCTCTCCCCCTGAACGGGCTCTCTACTGGGGCCTTTTTCTGGCCGTCCTTTCGCTGGCGCTGGCCCTCTCTATCAATTTTCTCTCGTTTTTGGCCATTCTGCTGGGATTACTCGATAACGTGGTGGTTTACAGCCTGCTGGCCAAGCGGCGCAGCCCACTGAACATCATCTGGGGCAGTTTCAGCGGCGGCCTGCCGGCCGTGTTCGGCTGGACAGTCGTAACCAACCGCCTCGACTGGCTGCCACTGTTGGTAGGGGCCATCGTTGTGCTCTGGACGCCAACACACATCTGGAACCTGGCGATCTTTTACTCCCAGGATTACCAAAAAGTCAAAGTGCCCATGCTACCCGCTGTCTATAAATTGCAGGCAACGCTCTATTGCATTGCAGCGACGGTGGTGCTGATGGTGATCTTTTCCCTCGTTCTACACGTGGTGGGTGGCTTTGGGGCCATTTATTTCTGGACCGCTCTTATCACCGGGGTGTTGCTGGCCCTGGCCAATCTGTATCTGGTTCGTAAACCCTCACGCGAACTGGCCTGGCGACTGTTCAAACTCTCCAGCCCTTATCTGTTCGTACTGATCCTGGCCATGATGATCGATGCCAGCATCGGCTAACCGGCCAGCAACGCTTCGACAACCCGATCCCCCATCTCTTGTGTCGCCATCACCGGCCAACCGGGTGCAGCGATGTCGGCGGTGCGGCAGCCGGCATCCAGCACAGCCGAAACAGCCTTTTCCACCGCCTGCGCCTCAGCCTCCATAACCAGCGAATGGCGCAACAACATGGCTGCGCTCAGAATCGCCGCCAGTGGGTTGGCCACACCCTTACCGGCGATGTCGGGCGCGGAGCCATGCACCGGCTCGTAGAGGCCAAAACACCCCTCGCCCAGCGAGGCCGACGGCAACATGCCCATCGAAACAGCCAGCACCGAGGCCTCGTCACTCAGAATATCACCAAACAGGTTGCCGGTGAGGATCACGTCGAACTCTCGGGGGCGTTTGACGAGGTGCATGGTGGCTGCATCCACCAGCAGATGCTCCAGCACCACGTCGGGATACTCCAGGGCCACCTCCTGCACCACCGAGCGCCACAGACGCGAGCAGGCCAGCACGTTGGCCTTGTCCACAGAGGTCACCTTGCGCCGCCGCTGGCGGGCCAGATCAAAGGCCACGTGGGCGATGCGTGTCACCTCGGCGCGGGTGTAAACCATGGTATCCACTGCCCGTTCGGTGCTCTCTACCCTGGGCTGGCCGAAATAAATGCCACCGGTAAGCTCGCGGACCACCATCAGATCCACACCTGCTACCAGTTCACGTCGCAGCGGTGAGACATTTGCCAGTGATGGGTGTAACCAGGCCGGGCGCAGGTTGGCGAACAGGCCCAGCCCCTGACGCAGTTCTAACAATGCCTGCTCCGGACGCACACGAGCCGACGGATCGTCGAAACGGGGATCACCCACCGCACCCAAGAGCACGGCGTCGGCGGCCTTGCACAGCGCCAGCGAGGCCCCCGGCAGTGGATCGCCGGTGCGCTCGATGGCTACGCCGCCGATCATGCCCTTCTCCAGCGAAAAGTGACGCCCAAATCGCTCTGCCACAGCGCGGAGCGCCTTTTCCGCCTCGTGGATCACTTCGGCGCCGATGCCATCGCCTGGCAACACGGCAATGCGGTATCGCTCTTTGTGTCCTGCCAAGTTTACCTCCTACAGTTCAACGCGGCAACCCACGCCGGGGATATCGCTGGCAATGAGCCAGCCATCCTCAAACAAAAAACCGGGCGTTGTTGGATCGTCCACCAGATCGAAATGGCCGTCCAGATCGCCGTAGCGGATATTGGGGCTGCTGAGGGCAAAACCCAAACCGGCGGCAATGAGTAATGCCGGTTCATTGACGCATCCCACCATCGTGGACATCCGAGCGGCCCGGGCGATCGCATCCACCTGGCAGGCTCGACGCAACCCACCACAAGTGGTGAGTTTGACACTCAGGCCGTGAGCGGCCCGGTGGTGGGCAATCTCGAGCGCCGAAGCCGGCCCGGTCACGCTTTCATCGGCCAGGATGGGCACCGGACTGCGCCGGGTGACCTCTCGCAAGGCTGCCACATCTGCGGCGGGTGTGGGCTGTTCCAGCATCTCTAGCCTGCCATCCAGCGCCCGGGCCACGTCGAGGGCTTGCGGCACGTCGTAGCCCTGGTCGGCATCGAGGCGCAGCGAGATACCGGGCAGAGCATCGGCCACAGCCAGCACCCGCCGCACGTCCTCTTGGGCGTCCTGGCCGCCCTTGAGTTTGATGATGCGGAACCCCTGCCGCGCACGCGCCTGAGCCATCTCCACCGACTCACTCACCGTAGCCAGACTGAGGGTGATAGAAGTCTGGATACGATGGCGATACCCTCCCAACAAGCGGTAGAGAGGCAGGCCGGTGACCAGCCCCAACAGATCGTGAAAGGCCATGTCAAAGGCGCACAGAACCGGAGGACAATTCTCAGCCACGGCGGCCAGCTCGGCCAGGGCAAATTCGGTGTTGAGCGGACTCAGATCGCGGGCCACGTCGGCGCAGGCTTGAAAAAGCCTCACCACCTCTTCCAGAGGCTGATCGGTCACAGTGGGGTCAACGGCAGCGCATCCCCAGGCCAGATGGCCCTGCCGTGTCTCGACACGGAGCAAGACCGCCGCTGTGCTGTCCACCGCCCCCCTGCGAGCCACTCGATATGGCACACTCAGGTGCAACTCGATGGGAATCACCTCTACACGTGTAATTTGCATGGCCTCTCCTCCACAACCTTTTCCGCCTGCAATCAACTGTAGTGGTGTGGGATACTCGCACAGAGCAGCCCTGCACAACGTGCCAGAGCTGCTCTTTTGAACTGCCCTCGATACGATTTGAAACGCTCAGGCCAAACCGCTCACATCGTGAGGTAGGACTCGGCAAAGATGATCTTGTTCTGAAGGATCTGCACTGTCTTGAACACTGCCGCCTGCTCCGGGTCGTCCATATCGACCACGCCCGGATCCAGAGCTTCCATGGTCGCCACGGAATCGTACAGGTTCACCAACAATCGACCCAGGCCGGTGCTGGTATCCCGCGTCTCGACCAGGCGAATGAAATCGTTCTGAGCTGTGTCGAGTGGATCCAGAATGGCCGAATCCAACCCTGCGGCCATCAGCATCACCAGATAGACCCGGTTGATGAGACTGCGCTTCTCGTGGGGCACCTGATTGGAGACATTGCTCAGGCCGACGGTGGTCATGGGCGCCGGGTCCCACATCATCTTGAGCATACGAATGGTCTCGATGGCCTCCGGCACGTACTCTTGTGAGCCGGCCACCGTCAGGATGAGGGGATCAAAATAGATCTTGGGCATTTCGATGCCGTATTCCAGGATGGCCGGCACCAGGATTTCCATGGCGATGTTGATGCGCTCGTCGGCGTGGACCGGAATGCCGGCTTTGGTCATCGTGAGAGCGATGACATTGGCATTAAATTCGGCGGCCAGTGGCATCACTTCCTGGATCCGATCCGGCATGGCTGAAACCGAGTTGATAAATGCCTCGATGCCCAGCTCCTGGCAACGCTCCAGCCCGGCCCGGATGGCCTCGGCGTTAGTCGTATCCAATGAGAGTGGTTTTCCCGGTACCGCTTCGTGCATGATATCGACCATCCAACGCATCACTTCGGGGCCATCTTTTTTGCGGCGACCGATGTTGAGGTCGATCACATTCGCGCCATGTTCCACCATGGTCTTTGCCAGCGCCTGCAACGGCGCAGGTTGGCGGTCGTTGACCGCGTTCTTGACGACGGTGGAAATGATCTGAATGTTCTCACCAATAACCAGCATCTGTTTACCTCCTCGTATTCGGCTGCTGAAAAATATCGTGGTGGCAGTGCCCAGGGGGTTCACCCCACCGCATCACAATCATCGCATGCCAGGCTTGTTCAGGCGGTCACATTTTAACCGGAAACACGGTCATTGTCAACTTGAAGTGGGCCATGCCACTTTACCGATTCACCTGCACCTCGGTTAGAACCAGGGCATCTGAACCGCCATCTGGCGGGTACGAGATGGGCAAACGTGGCAGGTCGCCCTGATTCAGATACAAACCTACGGTCAGTGCAAAAACACCCGTTGGCACATCGGCCGGCAGAACGAGATGATGTGTGTTACGGATCACCGCGCCGGGCTGCCAGAGAGAAGTCGGGTAAGCATCGTCGCCCGTCAGCATGTCGTGCTGGGCGTAGACCAGACCATCGGGGCCGATCAACTGTGCAAAGGTGGTATAATTGGTGTTTACCGCGCCCATCGCCCGCCAGTAAAGGCTGAGCTGCAAGGTCTGGCCCGGCGCGACAGTATCGGCCGCCAGATCGTAGCCCAGCAGACAAAGTTGCTCGCCAAACTCGATCCTCACGGGCGAGTCTGGTCCTGTTTCCGAAAACAGTGTACACTCTGCCGCCGAAAAAAGCAGCAAAGCCACCTGGTGAAACGATTGCGTCACCTCCAACCGCGGGCAAGATCGCAGCAGCTCGTCCAATACGACCCCGGTAGGATCGGCCAGGCGATCTTGCCACAGCAGCAACCACAACTGCTCGCGCCTGCCGGTGATGTGGGCCAGTTGGCCCACCGCGCGAAAATCCAATGGCTGCCGGGTAGAAGGCAAAAGGCCCGGCGGTAATGGGTACACCGGCAAGTCACGGTCGAAATAGTAAACAAAGGCAGGATAACTGTGCCCGCCCAGCAGCACGATCGTATCTCCGGGCCCGGCATGGCGCGAGATATAACGCGTCGCGGCGCGAAAATCCGGGCGGGCCAGCAACGGATCGGCATATTGCGCCCGCAGCGCGAGGGCCGTCGTCGAAATGATCAGGCCGCTCGCAAGCAGCCAGCCCAACGCCGCCGGCCATCGGGCAAACACTTCTCGCCGGGCAATCCACGACGCCAGGCCGTTCCAGCCCGCGCCGGCCAGCAGTAATAAGGCCGGCAAGGCTATCAACAGGTAACGCGGCGCGAACTTGGGGCGGTCGTGAGAGAGGGCAAAAATAGCCATCACCGGCACCAACAACCACAGGATCAGCCATAACGTCCGCTCTGCCCGATCCGGTCCGGCCGGCGTCGGAGCGGGGCCGCTCCGGGCCACCACTCCCACACCCAACAGCCCCAGGCCTATCAGGGCCAGCGTTCCGGCCTGCGCCAGCGGCGTTGTCGGAATTCGATCGCCCACCGCAAAGGCCAGGGCCGTCTCGCGCAAAATCTGTCCCAGGCCTAACGCGCCGTGCCAATAGGTGGCATTGGTGGCAAGCTGCTCGGTCACGAAACGGCCCCACGGCAGAAAAAGAACGAGGATCGCCATTTGCGCCGCCACCCAACGCGCCAGAGAGACACGCATCGCCGGCCAGCCCTGGTCCACCAGCCGCCTTAGCCACCAGAAGCCAAACGCCAGATTGACAAACAGCAACACAAACGCGGTGTAAAAGTGGGCATAGAGAGCCCCCACGCCCAGCAGAACGTAAACCCACCACACGATGCCGCCGTTTTTGCGGCGGCTCACAACGCCCAGCAACGACAAAACCAGCCCCAGGCTTAGCGCCAGCGACAGACTGTACATGCGCGCTTCCTGGGAATACCACACGTGTAATGGGGAAATGGCCAGCAACCCTGCGGCCGACAGGCCAGCCGAACGGCCCACCAGTCGAGCGCCAAGCCGGTACAGCAGAACCACCGCCAACACGCCCCACCACAGTGAAAGGTAACGCACGGCGAACTCGCTCCGTCCTGCCGATACCATCCAGAGATGCAAAAGCAGCGTGTGAAGAGGGGGATGATCGCTGTTGGAAACGCCCACCAGCATCTCCGGCAAGGGCTGGCTGGCATAATGGACGCTCAACGCCTCGTCGTACCACAGACTCTGGTAAGGCAAACGATACATCCGCAGGCCAAAAGCCAGCAGCAACACAGCCAGCAACAACACCTGACGTTTGTGGGCAGCATCAAAAAGAGGATTCATCTCACGAACAATCGCTCCCCCAACTCGATCAGCCGGTCGTAGAGCCGATCCAACGATGGCGTCTGTCGCACGATGAGCATGGCTGCCAGCCCCCCCAATCCTGCCCCGACGATAATGTCCAACGGGTAATGCACACCGCAGTAAACACGCGCCAGCGACCACAGCGCCGCCAGAGTCAGTAACGCCGCGCCAGGCCGCCGGTGGGTCAACCACACCGCCACAGCCAGGGAAAACCCCACCGCCGCCGGATTGCTGGGCAGAGAGGAATCTGAAGGGTGATAGAACAGCAAGTTGACCTCTTGCACGGCAAAGGGCCGTGGCCGATAGTACATCAGGTTACACAGTTTGACCAGCACGTTGGCCAGCAGTAACGAGAAACCTGCCTGCAAAGCGATCCTCTGTTTCGGTTTGCGATCCGTGGGGGTGTTGCCCGCCAGCGACAGGCCGGCAACCGTCAGCACCATGATGGTTGGCAGTAAATAATCGCTGACCAACAGGCGCATCACACCATCGACGACAGGCGTATGTCCTGCGAAACCGTTGATCAGACGGAACAGCCAGAGGTCCATGCTCGCTCTCAACTCATCTGTGTGCGCTGCTACCCAAACGACACATCAACAGCGCCATCAGAAAAGCGCCCCAAAAGAGCAGGCCGATCTCCAGACCTGCCGGGCCAGGGCGTAACAGTTCTGGCGTCGAGACGACAAACCAAACAAAAGCGCCGCCCAAAATGCCCTGCCCTGCAGCGCGACCGTACCAGGAAGGCCAGTGGGCGGGAATCAGCGACAGACGTTTCAATTCATAACCCGCCGCCGCGATCTGGATCACACCCAGCGAACCGAGAAACACCAGCAGAAAATAGTGCAGGGCCAGTCGTGGCGCGACAAAGTGGAGCACAGCCTCCTCACAAAAGCAGCCGCCCAACCTCTCCTCACGGGGGAATGGGCGGCTGCAAACACACGTGTTATTTGTGAAGCAAAGCCATCGGCCTGAAAAAGCCAGGCGCTGTCGATCTAGTTCTGCCAGAGTTTGAGGTAGGCCGGAATGTCTACCGACTCGCGCGGACCGACCAGGATCTCCCAGCCGGGCATCTCTTCTTCCAGCTCGCCCGAGATGACTGCCACGTAGCCGGGGATGACGATCTTGCGGTGGCTGACTTTGTCTTCCACCTCGAACTGTTTGCTCGCTTTGGCGATCCGTTCGGCGTCGAAATTACCCGCCGCCCAGGCAGTGAGCACGCTCATACCCTCTGAATCGGTGATGAGCAGCCAGCTCGGAACACCGCTACCGTCCAGCTCGCCGGCCACGCTAAAGTAGGTCAGCGAGAAATTGGTGGTGACCAGCAACGGCGAATTGGGGCCTGGCTCACCGATCTCGTAAATGCCGGGGCTCACCTGGATGGGCTTTTGTGGATCGGTATAGATGTTGAGCCGCAGCGTGAGCAAGATATAAACCACTGCCGGATCAAAATGATCCAACACGATAAACCCGCCATACTTGGACACATGCTGGGCCGCAACGATGGCCTCTTCCTCAGGCGACGCCGCCCCTTCGCCTGGGAAGGCGATCAGCGGATAACCCAACGGCCGAAAGTTCTTGGTCAGGGCCAATCGACGGATCTGAGTAAAGAGGGCCAAAGAGCCAGCCATTCCTCGCGCGCCAGGATCGAGCACGATATCTTCGACACCAGCGTTTTTGACGTTTTCGGCCAGGTTTGCCAGTGGCTCGAGGCCATCGGATTCGCAAACGGCGAGCGACGCACCTGCCGCCTTGGCCGCTGCCGCCATGGCCTGCCAATTGTCTCTGGTAGCCGCATACAGCATCGGTTTGGCGCCAGCGGCCTTCAGCCCGGCCTCTGCAGCAGCAGGGTCAGCCGTCATGACGATAAAAGGCTTGCCGTTGGCGTTATCTCTGGCAGCATTGATAGCCGCCACGAACGTGTCCACCTTGCCAGAGGTATTCTCCACGGCGACGCCACTCAAGCTCAGCGTCATGCCCACCCGCTCGACGTGGTAGCTCGTGGCAGCAGCCACGGCGGCACCAATCTCTGCCGCCGATTGGGTATCTCGAACGCGCAAAAAGATGCCTGCCGGGTTGTAAAAAGTTTTGTTGTGGCGAAACATCTCGGTCTCGTTACCCACTTTGACTTCTCGATCGCCGCTGCCCAGGGTGACCAGGCGCATAGGCGGGGCAGACGAAGCCGCCAGAGCCGCCTTGGATTCCTCCGATACGTGCGGGCAGGCCGATAATTCTGCCTGCTTGGCCGCCAGCTTCATGGCAAAAGCCAGACAGGTTGGAAAACCACAATCTTTGCAGTTGGTTTTGGGCAATAACTTGTAAACTTCTAGACCACTCATTCCCATGGCTCTTATCTCCTTGTCATGAGCGAAAGCTGGTCGCGAGGAGGAAAGCACCGGCGACAAAGTAAACCAGAGAGCCGATCTTGCGCCGTTGGATGATTTTTCGCCGGCCAGCCTCGTCGAGTCCTGGAGCGGGCTTGCCCCACACCAGATTGGGTCGGTAGACTGCCAGCAGACTCACCGCCAACAACACCACCGCCCCGACGAGCGTCCAATAGTTGACTTCCACCTCGCAAGCTCCATCCCTTGGCGTTAATGATCCATCAACTTTTTGATCGCTGCACGCACCCGCTGTACACTCTCCGGGTGACGCAGGGAGACAATGTTCGCACCGGCATGCAACAGCGTGGTGGCGGTGAGCGTCTCCCAGGTGATGGCCCGTTTCTCCAGATCGCCCCATTCTGCAGGCACACCCTCACCCACCTTGGACTCTTTTTGCCGCCACGACTCCAACCCTGCCAGGCAAAACATGGGTTGCTGGGTCATGCCGTCGCCCTGAAGGGCGGCCAGGCGCAGGCGTTCCATCACAGAGTAGGTATATTCCAGGCCATAACCCAAGGCGCCGGTGGTGGGGTCCATCAAAATACGATCCAGCGGGATAGACATATCCTTCAGAAGAATGTTGATCTGCTTGGCAATATTGACGTCAATGGGCGAACTCGCCACCACCAACTGCTGGTGGGCCAAAGCGGCGGCAGCAATGGTGCGATAGTTCTTGTCTTCGCACATACCCAACGCCACGCGCTCACCAGAGGCAGCTTCGGCGGCGGCCACCAGTAACTCGTTGTCCAATTCGGCCTGGCCTGGCCCTAAAATGATGAGCGGCAAACCGGTGGCGGCCAACACAGCTTTGATCGTCCTGGTCACCTGGCCTGGGGTGGTCCGACCGCCCTCTTGATTCTCGCCGCGCAGTTTCAGAACCAGGAGATCGGCCCCGATTTCTTCGGCCTTTTTGGCCCAGGCAGCAGGGTCTCGGGCAATATCTCCCCAGGTCTTCAGGAGGACGGATGACCAATCGGCCGGGTATCCATCATGGATTTCGACGGCAATGACGGGCGGGTTGGGAAACGCGCCCTCAAAGTGCAGAAAAGGCAGCGCCGTCTCACCGCCCACAGTCACCGTGCGCGAACGGCTTCCGCCATTGGCAGCCGTTGCACCAAGCGTGACCTCTCGCACTTTGCCTGTCCACTTTTCTGTGGGAGTTGTAACTGTAACTGGCATTAGCTGTCTCCTTATTACTCCTTCTCTGTCTGCCCTAAATCAATCGTCATTGAATGATGACGGTTACTCCAGCCCTGCGATATCACGCACGACATCGCTGAGAGAAAGCACGGCCACTGGAACCTGTGGCGCGGGCGGCTCATGCAAAATGACCAGCCGATCCACACCCCGATCTTGCATGATCATCACCGCCGCCGAGACAGGGATATCGGGCACGATGGTTTCCACGTTTTCGCTCATGACCGACTCCACCCTCAGGGCGTCGACATCTTTTTCGTAGACTCTGGCCAGATCGGAGCGGCTCACGATGCCCTCCAACTGGCCAGACCTGGCATCGACCACCACCAGGGCGCTGAGGCCATGCTCTGTCAACCGCCGGGCAGCCTCACGCACAGACGTATCTGGCGTGCACGTCACTACCCCCCGACTCATCACATCTCTGACAAATTTGGGCATGGTCTCCTCCTCTAACGATACGAGCGAGCCGCCTATCCCATGTACCACATCCATTTGGCGCCGCGCATATCCTTGACGATGTCAGTTGTCGAAACAATACCGACCGGTTTCTGTTTGCCATCGGCCATCGTCTCGGCAACCAGCAACCGGTGCACGTCTCTTTCCAACATGAGTTGGACGGCATCGACCACCGACGCCCAAGGTGAAATGGCGAGCACCCCTGGCGTCATGACCTCAGAAGCAGTGTGTTCCATGAGATTCTGCCCGTACAGGCCGATGATGTCAAAATGGGAGATGACACCCTGAACCTCACCATCCTCACCCATGACCACGATCGCATGCACGTCTGTATCGGCAACGATACGGACAACCTCTTGCATGGGTGTATCGGGTTTACAGGCAATCACACCCTCGTGCATGACGTCGCTTACGGTTTTGCTGCCGGGCATTGGTCGCTCTCGGTTCCTCAGGCTTTACAGTGCAGGCGGCAAGCGGCCAACTCTACAGCCACTTGCCGCCTCAATACCATCAACGTTAGATTAACGGATCCAGCGTGAGCGCCGGATGTCCTTTTTCCTCGAGGTAAACCAGCACCTCTTCTTCGGTTGTAGCCACTCGCTCGTCGGCAATCTTGGTGATCAGGTCCGGATCGCCTTCACGAATGGCGGCCTCTTTTAACTCTTCGGCCATGGTCTCTTTGAGAAAACTGGACATCCAAACGATGCGCTTGAGGCCGCCATCGGCGCGGATGAACTTTTTACTGACGATAAAGTATTTGCCAATACCCAGCACGCCGGGCGTTTGTAAGCCACCGCCGGCCATACCGGCCAGGGTAGAAAAGGTCATGCCCGCCGGGGTCATGCTGGGGTCCTCGCGGCTGACGACCATAAAGCCGTTGCACAACGGCAAGATCATCATGATGCACTCGAAACAGCCGCACGAGGTCATGGGAAACTCCATGATGGAGTACATGGTCACGTTTTCCACCGAACCGTGAGAGGCCTGCCGCACGAACCCGTTGACGTTGTCAAAGATGCCGGTCCAGGCATCGACGGCATTACCCTTTGAGATCGGCTGGTTGGGGCCGGTGGGGTTGATCTGAAAGCTGGCCTTGCAGTCCAGCCAGTTGTAGGCCCCGCACAGGCCCAGCCGCTCCGGGCTGACCACGCAGACGTGATCCGGCGCAAACGACTGACACAGCGTGCAGGAATAAAACTCGTCCACCGATTCGTCGGTCATCTCGGCCAGACGTTGGTTACGAAAGTTGTAAGCCTCACGCGCCTTTTCCAGCCATTCGGCGTGCAGCGCCGGGTCGGTGATGATCTTGACCTGCACCTTATCCAGGATAGCGCCAAAATCGCCGTGCATGCGGGCGTAGAGAATCTCACCAAAGTGTTCCAGGCGAAATCCCTTATCCACCGCCGTCTTGGAAATGCGGATCCAGGCAATATCACGCTGGCCAATGTGTTGCACTCCTGAAGCGCCATTGACAAAGTAGTGGATCTGCCGCTCCAGGACCGGCTCAAAGTCCAACTGCATCTGTCGCCCGGCAACCTCGACAAGGATGCCCATGTCCATCGAACCACCCTCGGGCAACTCGTCAAAGTTAGGCCCGATGACCTGAATCTTGTGGTCTTCGACCTGGTCCATGTCGACCATACGCAGATACTCGAAGCAGCGCGAGTCTTTGCCGCCAAACTCCACCCGCATGTCGGCCCGGCGGACACGCTCGCCCTCAAAGGCCGAGCCATAGGCCACAGGAATGGGCACATCGGTGATTTTGATCTTGACGCCGCGCACTTCGATGCATTTTTGCGCCAGCCGTTCCGCTTTTTCCATGTCGTCCTTGCCGGGGATGTCATCCCACGGCATGGCATACACGGCCTCGTAAGAGGTGATGCCGCTGGCATGGATATTGGGCACGCGCGTATCACCCAATGCCGGGAAGCCATAGTTGATGGCCCCGGCAGCTGTGGCGTACTTGACATCGTCGATGTGGCCCAGGGCCAGAGCAAAAGCAAACGTACGCGCCTGGCTGTACTCCAGAATCTCTTTGATCATGCCACCCTTGAGGCCGCCAAAGGTCAGCGCGGCACGGGTGGCAAAACCCAGGGCATAGCTGGTCGACTCGGTATCGGAGCCAAAGGGCACGGTATAGGTATCGTAACCCAGCTCCACACCGGCCTGCAGGGCCTGTTCCACGATGCCCACCCCGTCCACGTTGCCGGACAGAAAGACCAGGATGCTACGCCGCTGAAACTCGCGGATCAACTTTTCTGCTACCTCGGTGCTCTTGGCCCGGCCCAGCAACGCCACAAAGCCCGGCATGCGCCCATCTACCAGTTGAATGCCCCAGGAGCGAAGCTGGATGTCGTCGATGGGCCCATTAAAAGTATAATCCTGGCCGTTGAGCATCTTTTTCTCCGGCTGCACCCCTTCGACAAAACCGATGCCCATAAGCAACTCTTCGGCCATGATGGTCGCCACACCAGCGTCCAATGTGGGACCAAGGTAAGGTGTCCAGAGATTTGCCTGGGGAACGGGATGCAACAATTTTTTGAGGTAGGCAATAATCGGCCCCATATCACCCAGTGTGGCCACTTCTATGCCGGTGAAACCAAGAATGATGGGCAGGTAATAGGCCGTGTTGGTGAACTCGACCTTGGTATTGGCGCCATACCTGGCAACCGCCTCTTGCCACTTTTCCTCGGCCCGACGAACCACCTCGTGAGCGCCGCGTATGGCAGCGCTGGCGATGAACTTGGACATTACGATGCCTCCTTGCTAACTCAACCGAAAGAATTTTATGTCCATGACCCTTCCGCGATGAAGGAAAGACGTGAAAAACAGCCTGACTTGTGGCATTGCCCACAATTATACCACAGACTGTCCTGTCTGCAAAGCAGGATTTCCATGAGCTTTGAACAAAGACGATATAAATGCAAGAGAGCAGGGACGAGCAGGCAACTCGCCCCTACTCCCGGTCTTAAAATCCTAGAACAAACCGACCACGCGGCCTGTTTCCAAATCCAGATCAACATCGGTGAAGGCCGGACGGCTGGGCAAGCCAGGCATGGTGCGCATGGTGCCGCACAGCGGGTAGAGGAAACCGGCGCCCACGCTGGCCCGTACATCGGTGATGGGCAACCGCCAGCCACGGGGTGTGCCCTTGAGTGTTGGATCGTGGGTAAACGACAGGTGCGTCTTGGCCATGCACAACGGCAAGTGACTCAAGCCCATCTCGGTGAACAGTTTGATCTTGGCCTCTGCTTCTGGTGTATAGTCCACCCCTTCGGCGCGATAGATCTCGCGCGCCACCGTTTCGATCTTTTCCTTGATGGCCATCTCGTCGGCATACAGGAATCGGAAATGGCTGGGTTTCTCGCAGGCCTTCACCACCGCCTCGGCCAGAGCCGCGCCACCCGCGCCGCCTTTGGCCCACACGTTGCTCTCCACCGCGTCTTCGGCGCCGGTTTCCTGAGCGCGCCGGCGAATCAGCGCGATCTCGGCGTCGGTGTCGTCTTTGAAGCGGTTGATGGCCACCACCACCGGGATGCCAAACTTGAGGGCATTTTCGACGTGCTGCAGCAAGTTGGGCAGGCCTTTCTCCAACAAAGCCAGGTTTTCTTCGGTGTAGGCTTTGTCCAGCGGTTTACCGGGCACCACCTTGGGGCCGCCGCCGTGCATCTTGAGCGCGCGAACGGTGGTCACCAGCACCACACAATTGGGCGCCAACCCGCTCACGCGGCACTTGATGTCCATGAACTTTTCCATGCCACAGTCGGCGCCAAAGCCAGACTCGGTCACCACGTAATCGGCCAGCTTGAGAGCGATCTTGTCGGCGATGATGGAGCTGTTGCCCTGGGCGATGTTGGCGAACGGCCCGCAGTGCACGAATGCCGGGCTGCCCATGAGCGTTTGCATCAGGTTAGGCATGATAGCGTCCTTGAGCAGGACGGCCATCGCGCCGGCCACGTTCAGGTCTTCGGCAGTGACGGGCTCTTTTTTGCTGTTGGTGCCAACGATGATGCGCCCCATGCGATCCCGCAGATCGGCCAGATCGCTGCACAGAGCCAGGGCGGCCATGATCTCTGAAGCCACCGTGATGTCGTAGCCGGTCTGGCGGGGAACACCGTCGTTGACCGTGCCCAGACCGATGACGACGTTACGCAGCGCCGCGTCGGACACATCCACCACCCGCCGCCACTGGATCGAATAGGGGTCGATGTCCAGGCGGAACATGCGCTCCCTGTCCTCGTCGCTCAGGTCAGAGGGTTTCTCGGACTCGATGCCCAGCTTTTCCAGGCGCTTGCGCATAGAGGGGGTGTACGCATCGTCGGGGCAGAGCGCCTTGGCCAAAAAGCCGGTGCTAAAGCGGGCTTCCTTGGCCAGCCGGTTGTCGATGGCTGCTGCCAACAGGTTGTGCGCTGCACCCACAGCGTGAATATCGCCGGTGAGGTGCAGATTAAAATCTTCCATAGGAACAATCTGGGCATAACCACCGCCGGCGGCCCCACCCTTGATGCCAAAGGTTGGACCCTGCGATGGCTGACGAATGCAGGTAATGACTTTTTTGCCGATATAAGCCAGACCCTGACTGACGCCGATGGTAGTCACGGTCTTTCCCTCACCCAACGGTGTGGGGGTGATAGCGGTCACGTCGACGTACTTGCCCTGAGGCCGATCGGCCAGCCGTTCCAGCACATTCAGATGAACCTTGGCTTTGTATTTGCCGTAAAAATCCAGGTCGTCCTCTGTCAGGCCGAGGTCTCTGGCCACATCGACGATGGGCCGCAAGGTTGCCTCCTGTGCGATCTCGATATCACTCGGTACTTTGTCTTTGACTTTGACGAGCATGCCAGCCATTTGTCACTTCCTCCTCGATTGGATTGATGTGGGATTTTATCGCCCAACTTGTCGCCGGGCAGCTTCCAATACGTTGTGCATGAGAACGATGTTGGTCATAGGACCTGTGCCGCCGGGAACCGGCGTGATCATGCCGGCTACCTCTTTGACGGCCTCAAAATCGACATCACCCAGCATATTGCCCTCACTGTCGAAATTGATACCAAAGTCCACAACGACAGCGCCAGGTCTGACCATATCGGCGGTGATGATCTTGGCGCGGCCCACAGCGGCGCAGAGAATATCGGCGCTGCGGCAAACCTCCGCCAGATTGGCCGTGCGCGAGTGGGCGAGTGTCACCGTGGCATTTTCACGCAGCAGCAACATGGCCATGGGTTTGCCCACAATGTTGGAGCGTCCCACGATCACCGCGTGTTTGCCACCCAGTTCCACGTTGTATCGCTTGAGGATCTCCAACCCACCAGACGGTGTAGCCGGAGCGAAAAAGTCTTTCACGCCCGCCGGTCGGCCTGCCGGCGATACCTGCATCAATCGACCGGCGTTCACGGCGTGGACGC
The DNA here is from genome assembly GCA_049324835.1 of Chloroflexota bacterium. GTDB lineage: Bacteria > Chloroflexota > Anaerolineae > CAYNKW01 > CAYNKW01 > JBMOMT01. Next base: position 274,611 of record JBMOMT010000043.1, read on the forward strand.
CGTCCACATCTTTTTCAGGGGCCAGCGCCTCCTTGACGGCAGCCTCATCAATGCCTCTGGGAAGCGGTTCCTGCACCATGATGCCATGAACGTGGGTATCGTTGCTGAGCTGGCGCACCAATTCGACAATAGACTCCTGACTGGCGGTTTCCGGCAGCACGAGCAGGTCAAAGGCAATGCCCCGTTTCTCGGCCATGCGGCGAATAGCATTGGCGTAACTCACCGAGGCGGCGTCTTCGCCAGCGCGCACCACAGCGATAGCCGGCGCAAAGCCGTGCAATTCGGTAAACTCTGCCACGGCCTGATCGATCTCGGCGCGCATCGCCTGAGCGACCTCTCGACCATCGAGAATAACTGCGGTCATACGTTGCCTCCTGATTCTTCAATCACGGGTCACGGCCCCTAAAGCTGTTCCACCACGTAGCCGTACACCTGATCGCGCACGGCAGGCTTGCCCTCCAACAGACTATCCAACTGGCGTTGTTTCTCGGCGGCAAAGCTCTGATCCTCAATCCAGCCCAGGTTGATGAGCACGTTCAGCGCCGCGCTGCGAAGGCCGGCCTCGGCCATGAGAATGGCCACCCCCGCGTCAGAGACGGCATTCTTGTTGCCCTTTTCAGCAACCGGCTGGCAGAGGGCTATCGTCTCCACACACGCTTCGGCGATCCGCATGGGCACCAGAGTGGCCTCTTTGAGGGCATTTTGCAGAGCCTGCTCACGAACAGCCTTTTGCTCATCGGTGTCGCGCGGCATCTTCATGGCCTCAGAAACAGCGGTATACACTCTGACATCGGCTTCCAACAGCTCCAGAAAACTGTGGCGCAGGGCATCCGATTTTTCCAGGATGGCCCTGACATCCTGCTCTACAGCGGCATACTTTTTTTTGCCGATGGTCAGGTTGCAGACCATGCTCACCAGCGCCGCGCCCAGAGCCCCTCCCAGGGCTGCCACGCTCCCTCCGCCAGGAGCAGGTGCAGAACTGGCCAGTTCGTCCAAAAACTGAGATACTGCTTTGTCCGTGAGTTTTTCGGTCATATTTTTCTCCTCTTCCAGATATGTTTAATCCCCACTGACGAACCCATCCAACGGTAAATAGTGCTTCAAGCGTCGCAGGCGACGCGGATGGCGCAGCTTGCGTAGCGCCTCAGCTTCTATCTGACGGATGCGCTCGCGCGTGACGCCAAACCTGCGACCAACCTCCTCAAGGGTGTGCGGCTGCCCATCCTTTAGCCCGAATCGAAGCTGAAGTACCATATCCTCACGTGGGCTCAGTGAAGACAGCATCTTGTCCAGTTCTTCCTGAAGCATCTTGTCGGCCACGACGTCGCTCGGCACCGGCGACTGATCGTCTTCGATCAGATCGCCGAGACTGGCATCCTGGTCTTCTGTGATGGGCGTCTCTAAGGACAGGGGGGATTGGGCAATACGCAACAATCGTTCCACGGCTCGATGCGAACAACACAATTCCGCGGCCAATTCATCAATGGTCGGGTCGCGCCCGTTTTCCTGGCTCAAGCGATACGCCACTTTTCGAAGGTGGCTAATCCGCTCGCCCATGTGCACCGGCACGCGAATAGTCCGCCCCTGATCGGCAATGGCCCGTGTGATCGCCTGGCGAATCCACCAGGTTGCATAGGTAGAAAATTTGAAACCGCGCCGGTAGTCAAACTTTTCGACCGCCCGGAGCAAACCGATGTTGCCCTCCTGGATCAGATCCAGAAGCGAAATGCCTCGACCACTGTATTTTTTGGCGATGCTCACCACCAGACGAAAATTAGCCTCGGTGAGACGCAGGCGAGCTTCCTTAGCCAGTCGCACTTGCTCCACCAGCCAGACCCGTTCCTCAGGGGTCGCCGGATTACTGTCCAGCCAACCCTGCGCCCAGAGTCCTCGTTCCATCTGGCTGGCCAGGACGATCTCTTCCTGCTGGCTCAACAGTGGCACGCGTCCGATCTCTTTTAAATAGAGCGCAATGCCGTCGCCCAGTTCCTCCAGAGCATCATCCGTATCCGGTAAAACCTGTTCCACATCCACATCAGCGGCATGCGCCGCGGAACCGTTAGAAGCCGCAGGGTCAGCCGTCTCAACGTCCACAAAGAATGCCTCGAACTCCAGGACATTTCCTTCTTCCGAGGCTTCCCCGGCCAGATCCAAGGCAATTCCAAAATCGGGCCAGGTCATTTTGATCTCGCCCGCAGGAGAGCTGTCTGTATCGCCGAGGGAAAATCGTGTGGAGGGTGATTCCTGTCCTGCAAAAGGCAAAGATGAATGTAGACCTCGTTCCGAGTGCATAGAATTAGGCCCACTCGCTTTCCAGGACAGATCGACCAATCACCTGACCCGGTCCTGAGACACACCGGATGGTCAGCAGGGTAAACACAACTCTATCCCAGAACATCCTGACGGCATGGGAAACAAAGAGAATATCGAACGTAATGCGACGTTTACCTTGAGGCAAAACCGAGCAGCCAAGAAATGTCATTCCAGCCATAAACGATGTACCTGGAGAGGTGCGCCAAATTCGTGCAACGCACCTACCTCCGGTGCGATGAGTTGATGCTGCGACTGCCGTGATTGCAGAGGGTAAAGTGGGGAAAGTGAGAAGCAATAGTCAGTCGCCTTTGACCGAACCATTGAAAGGGTTCAACGAAAACCGTCAATGTCACCCAACACCATCCCTGCCTTGGGGACGATGGGCCAATTATAGCACAAATCAAAAGGGGGTGCAAATGGTTCTCTGGAAACGCTTTTTTTCAGCGAACGATCACGCCTGGGCCAGGCTCGATACTCAACCAATCTACCTCCAGCCACTGACGACCCGGCGCCGCCAACAATCCCCAGCGGAATCGTCCCTGTGGCGTGACGACCAGGTACTGGTTGTCCAGCCACAACACAAAGCCCAGCGGCCCGTGGGGCGACGGCGCATTCTCCAGCACCGGCACACCGTCCACCAAAAAACGTGCACGCCCCACAGCCCATTCGATAGTGTAATCGTGCCAGTCGATCATGGAATGAGGCACAACGGCCTCCTCAATGTGCAGCGCGCGTTGGATGGACGGCCACCAGCGGCGGTATACCGCTGGCAAGTTCATCGCCAGTAGCGCCCCAGGCGCCAGCAACGCCAAAAAGAAAGCAACTGGTCGCAGAGCGTCGATGGTCGCGGCCTTCCAGCCCCAACCGGGCGTTCCCAGTGTCAACTTGATGTTGGAAGGCGCAGAGGCATAAAAGAACCAGATGGCTCGAGGCAGTGCAGGCATACGCAGACCCGTCATCAAAAAAGGATCGTTCCAAAAACCAAAACCTGCCGTGCCTGCAAGCTTTCCGCTTGGGTGAGAAAAACGCGCTCGCACATTGAGCCTGAGCGGCGGTCGCCACATGAAACGGCTGCGAGACAGATGGCGGTAATCGTCCAACTGGGCATTGGTGTACTGTCGAGCACGAGTATCGTCGTTGACCAGGCGCAGGCCAGACGCGCCCTGCTCCAGAGCAGCGTTACCCGTGACAGAATAGCGCCACGAACCACTCGCTTCGGTCGGAAAATCGAGTCGCATCACTGGCAGGCCAACCCGCTTTTCGAAAGACAACAGACACAAAACTCGTCTGGCCGGGCCAGACGAGTCTGAAACACCGCTGCATGTATCATGGAACAGGCTCAAAACTCGAACACTTCAAAATCTTTGGCCAATTTCACCGGCCCGTCGAAGGCTGTGGCAGCCACATCGCACCAGGCGTCCAGGGCTTTGGCAAAAACAGGGTAATGTATCAGCACCAGACGCTTTGCCCCGGCAAGCTGGGCGATCTCACCGGCCTCCAGCGGTGTGGAATGGCCCGGCAGCGGTCCGTTGCCTTCGTGGATCAGAATATCGGCGCCCTGAGCCAGACGCACCACCGCCTGACATGGGCGCGTATCGCTGGAATAGGCCAGCACCCCTCCGGTGATTTTGTTCTCGATGCGCACACCCACGGTGGGTACCAGATGCTGCACCGGCGAGGTGTAGACGGTATATTCAGGACGATCGATGACCAGAGCCTTTTCCTGCCAGGGGATCTCGTGATAACGCACGGGAAACATATCGGGCCAGACCTGCCACTCCATCAGGCGCATCATGCCCCGAATGACGTCCAGCGCCCGGCGAGAGCCAAAAATGGCAAAAGGTTTTTCGCGGCCGGTGAGCCAAAGCCCCAACAAGAGCACCGGCACACCGTAAATATGATCCGGATGATGGTGCGTGACCAACAGACCATCCAGCGTCTCCAGATCCACGCCGATGCGATCCAGACGCCCCATCGGGCTGCCGGCGCAGTCGATCAGCAACGACGAATGCGACCCCTGCAAGACCATGTAGGCGTTCTCGTGGTGCGCGTCGGCGACCGTTCCCGAGGAACCCAGGATGGTCAGTTTAAGCATGCCCCATCTCCCGCCCCCCGCAGGCTTTGAATAGGCTCAGGTTATGTCACGGGCAATGATACCACAAAATGGGAAAACTGTCACCTGCCGCCAAAAAACCACAGCACGATTTGAGGCGTTAGGTACACCTCCAGAAAAGCCGCAGCCACCAGCATCGGCACGGCTACCAGCAGGGTCACTTTGAAGAAATCGGCCAGAGCCAGCAACAGGCTATCGCCCACGGTCAGGTTGCCCGGCGGCGCCATGATAGAGGCCCCCAGGCGCAACGCAAAGGCGGTGACCAGAATCACTGCCGGTAACTCGAGCCAGCCGTGGGGCAGAATAAAGACGGCCATAAACAGCAGTGGATGGTAACCGGCCAACGTCACCTGATAGGCCAGAAAGCCCACTATGCCCATGGTGCTGATGAGCGGCAAGAAGGCCAGCACGCCGAAGGAAAAAAGGGCCAGCAGAGCGCCCAGGGCCAGCGAGCGCAGATTAAAAAGCAGGATGTGCCAGGGCGAAAAAGCCGGCAGAAAACCCAGGCCGGTCATGTCGCCCAGGCTCTCCCGTGAAAGCGAGCCAAAGTCCAGGGCTTGCACCGGCAACGGGTAGCGGGGCGCATAGGCCCAGCCCAGGGCGAGGCTGGCCAGCATCAAGACCAGCACCATGACGATGGAAAATCGGTGGCGGCCGAGCAGTGCAGGGATATCGCGGCGGTACCAGCGCACCACGTCCACGCGCAGGGGCTCATCCGCCCAGGGCAGCAGCGCTTCATCTGGCGACTGGAGGAAAAACCGCCTGAACTGGCGCGCCATCCGTCGTAATTGAATCTGGTCGAACTCGCGCCCCAACAACTCTTCACGATTGAACAGGCGCACACCCATGCGGATCAGGATCAGGTTGGCCACCAACAGCGCCGCCAGAATGATCCACAGCACATCGTAGCGCGCCCAGAACATGATGGCCGCTTCCACCTGCATCAACAACGCCATCGGCACAATGATAAAGCTGGCCAGCAGATTGGCAGCGCGCACGCTGGTGGTCTGGCTGGAAACGATGACCGCTCCGGCCACCATCACCAACGCCTCGGCTGTGGTGAGCAGAAAGATCTGGATCAGTAATTGGATAGGCGGGAAATACCCGATGGTCAAAAAGAGGCCCACCATGTACACCACAATGCCCAGGTAACTGGCCAGCAGCGGCACCACCGTGGCCGCCAACATTTTGCCCAGGTATAACTCGCCATCGGAAAGAGGCATGGCCAGCAGTGGCTCCAGACTGTGCCGCTCGCGCTCGCCCACAAAAGTCTCCAGCGCGATCACCAGTGAGAACGAGATGGGGAAAAACCCGACGATCAACAGCAGAAACGGCACCAGCCGCGTGCCGATGAGCGGCGCGCCATAGCTGGCCAGCCAGTTCATGGCAAACTGGGCCGTGGCGCTCATCAACAGTGGGAAAAACAGCGTCAGAACGAGGATCGGCACCACCATACGCCAATCGCGCAGCGTGTCGCGCACTTCTCGACGGGTGACAATGAGAGCAGTGCCCAACGACTGCCTGACGGCCTGGACATATCGACTCAAGATGATTCCTCCACCACTTGCAGGTAGACCTCTTCCAGCGTACGAGGCACTTCGCTCAGCGTCACCACCTGACAGTTGAGCGCTGCCAATCGCCGCAGCACGCGCGGGTTGATCTCTTCCGGGTGCGGAGCGCGGTAACGTAATCGATCCTCACGTTGAGCTTCCACCGCCACGATATCGGCCAGACGTGAGACCAGACCATCCGCAGAGCCAACCAGGCGCACCTCCATCAGCGGTGGACCCAGCAGCCGGGCTTTTAGCTCCTGGGGTGTGCCCAGAGAAACGATCCGGCCACGACGAATGATGGCAATACGATCGGCCAGCAACTCGGCTTCCGGCAGGTTGTGGGTGCAAACGATGATCGCCCGCCGGTCGTCACGCAAGGAGAGAATGGCATCACGCACCAACTTGGCGCTGTGCGGGTCCATGGCCGAGGTCGGCTCGTCCAGCAGCAACACCGATGGGTCGTGAAGCATGGCCCGGATGATGGTGAGCTTTTGTTTCATGCCCTTCGAATACTCGGCCAGACGCTGGTCTCGATGATCCCACATGCCGAATTGTCGCAGCAACAACTCGATGCGCTCGCGTCGCTGTGCGGCCGTCAACCCCCACAACTGGCCGAAAAAATCCAGGTAGGGCGCGGCGGTCATGCGTAAATAAAGGCCGGGCATCTCGGTGAGCACCCCCACCCGCTGCCGTACGGCGCGCGCCTCGCGGACGACATCAAAGCCCGCCACCCTGGCATGGCCTGCGGTGGGACGCAAAATGGCAGCCAGCATGCGTACGCTGGTGGTTTTACCAGCGCCGTTGGGGCCGAGCAGGGCCAGCACCTCGCCGGATCGAACGTGAAGCGAGATGCCATCGACCGCAGTGAACTGGTCGAATTGTTTGGTCAAGTTTTCGATGACGATCATGTTCAGCCACCTGAAGCACGTTAATGATTTTTATTATACACACTTTTTCCTTTCTCGCCAACATTCGTTCTCAAGCCGTAACTGCTCACCCTCCCGCAGGCTCTGGTAGGGGTACGGCATGCCGTGCCTCCTTATGCCGCTACATTTTGCAGATTTACCGGGCCCAGTCGGCTAAATTGTGGCATGGGATGACCGGTTTCAGCCTGCGGGAGGGTAGGCTGAGCAGTTACCTCAAGCCAGAAACCAGTGGCGTATAGAAAAAGCGGGCGAATCGCAGGGTAAGCACATTCCAGGAGACTTGCCTTTTTGTAGAGTATGGGCTACAATTGCATCAGACTCGGATTACGATCGCTCACAGCGCTCCACCAGCACAAGGGAGCGGAAGGAGCAAGGTCATGGTTGTAAGAAGCAAAGAGGAGCTGCACCAAATGCTGTTGAGGGAACAAAAGTACCTCGAACAACAGGTGCAACAAATGAGTCAGGCCAGTGTGGCCACCCGCGACAACGTGGGTTATGGCAACCACATGGCCGACGACGCCACCGAGGCTTTCGAGCAGAGCAAAGGGCTATCGCTTCAACAGACCATTGGACACCGGCTGACCGAAGTCAATCACGCTCTGCACAAGTTCGAGGACGACACCTACGGCATTTGTGAGAACTGCGAACAGGAAATCGACTGGGCCCGCCTGGAGGCCCTTCCAGCCGCCCGATTTTGTATTCGCTGCCAGCAATACCAGGAGTGGCAAAGCTGAACGCTCGCCGTTCTGAAAGGACGCTTTTTCCGTTGACCCAAACCGCAACTCGCAACAGGTGGCAGCACCTGGCATTTCTCATCATCGCCGCCCTGGTGATCCTCACCGATCAACTCAGTAAATACGTCGTCACGCGCACCATGACACCCTACCAGGAATGGGCGCCCATCCCGGCTCTGCAACGGCTCTTTGCCATCACCTATGTCACCAATACCGGAGCGGCTTTTGGGATTTTTCCACAGGCCAGCACCGTGTTCGCTGTCGTTGCCGTGGTGGTGGTCATTGCCCTCTTTTTCTACAATCGCCAGTTAGAGTCGGGCCAGTGGCTCCTGCGACTCAGCCTGGGACTACAATTGGGGGGGGCGGTGGGCAACCTGATCGACCGGTTGACACGCGGTTTTGTGGTCGATTTCATCCATTTTAAATTCTGGCCGGTGTGGAACGTGGCCGATGCTTCTATCGTGGTAGGTGTGGCCCTGATGGCCTTTTTCTTGCTCCGAGAGGGCCAGGTGGAACCGGAAAAAACCCAGGACACCGAAATGGACAGTTCGGAGGAAAATCTTTCGGCAGCATCCTAAAGCGCCGAACCCGGCAGCCGAGCCCAACCCGGACTCGGCTTTTTGTTCGAGGCAGGCTGTTGGATCGAGTCATCCAGATCAGAATCCAGGAATCGCAGGCCGGCGCGCGGATCGACAGGCTGATCGCTTCCGAGGTCGCCGATCTTTCTCGTGCGGCCGTCCAACGCCTGATCAAAGACGAGCGCCTCACCGTGAACGCCAGGACAACCAGGGCCAGCTATCGCGTTGGGAGCGGCGATCTCGTCACGCTGCACGTGCCGTCTCCCCAGGCCATCGAAATCTACCCAGAGTCGCTGCCGCTCCAGGTGCTGCACGAAGACGCCAGCCTCATCGTCGTGGACAAGCCCGCCGGCATGGTCACCCACCCGGCGCACGGTCACACCACTGGCACGCTGGTCAATGCCCTGCTGGCGTATTGCCCGGCGCTGACCACGATGCCAGACCGGGAGCGAGCCGGCCTGGTGCATCGTCTGGACAAAGACACCTCCGGCGTCATCGTCGTGGCCAAAACAGAGGCCGCCCGCCAGGCGCTGCAGGCCCAGTTCAAAGCCAGAGCCGTACACAAGACCTATCTGGCTCTGATCGAGGGCCATCCTGAACCAGCAGCGGGCCGCATCGACGCTCCCATCGGGCGCGACGCGCAACACCGCAAACGTATGGCCGTCATCCACGAAGGTCGTCAGGCCATAACCGATTATCGTGTGCTGGAACATTTCGACGAACACAGCCTGGTTCAGGCTGCACCGCATACGGGCCGCACGCACCAGATCCGCGTCCACATGGCCTTCATCGGCCATCCCATCGTGGGCGACAGGGTCTACGGTTACCGCCGACAGCGATTACCCCTCAACCGCCATTTTCTGCACGCCACGCACATCACCCTGACACACCCGGCAACCGGCCAAATGGTCGAATTTCATTCGGAATTGCCCGGCGATCTGAGCGCATTGCTCGATCGCCTGCGAGCGCAGACCTCTCGCCTGTAATTTCGCCGCGAACAGCCTTTCTACCCCCAATTGAGAAATACCCCATTTTGTTGTATAATATCTTTCGACAGCCTTTCATTTCATCTGGAATCGGGTCACGCCAGCAGAACGATAAGGAGGCCAGCCATGCCTGCTACGCGGCAGTGCCGAGTGGGAGTTCACGGTCGTAACGATCATCTGTATCAGGGTCGAGATTACGATCTGGTGCGTGAGGCCAAGATCGAGGCGATCAAAATGATGTCGTTCAATCCGACTCATGTTTTCCATCAATTGCGCGACGTTAACCCCGATCTGGATTTCATCGTGCGTCTGTACGACGATCGTATGCACATCGGCCACCATCCCACCCCTGCCGAATTTGCCGATCGTTTTATCCCCATCATGCAGCAGCTTCAGCCCTATGCCACCAAGTTCGAAGTGCATAACGAGCCCAATCACCTGGAAGGCAAGGAGGGCTGGGGACAAGAAGACGGCCACGCGCGCGATTTTAACGCCTGGTTTCTAGAGGTATACGACCGCCTGAAACAGGCCTGTCCGTGGGCATCGTTGGGTTTTCCGGGACTGGCCATTCCTCACCGAGACCTGGAATGGGTCGATATCTGCCGCCGGGCGGTGGAACGCGCCGATTGGCTGGGTGTGCACTGTTACTGGCAGAACCCCACCTACACCGAAAACAACCACCTGGCCGATTTCTGGGGGCTGCGCTTTAAATATTACCACCAAAAATTTCCCAACAAACTGATCGAAATCACCGAGTTTGGCAACTCGAACGGCCAGGGCGGTTATCCGGTCGACCATGGCAAGCATGCTCAAGAGTATGCGGCGTATTACCAGGAACTTTTCAAGTACCCTTTTATACTATCGGCCAGCGCCTTTATCATGTCGGCCCCCCAGAGTGAGTGGGAAATCTTTGTCTGGCGGTTGGAAAGCGGCCATTTCCTGCCAGAGGTGGCTGCCGTGCGTGATATTCCACGGCCTCCACTTGTCGCACCGTCTGTGGTCATACCTGCACCGGTCAAGCCAGTCATCGGTGAACCGGTGAGCAAACCGCCGATAGAACAACCCAAGCCCAAACCCACTCCCACTCCAACACCGGTCAAAAAACAACGGCATTTTCCAGAGACCGATCGCACCATCCAGGGAACGTTTTTTGAATTTTTCGAAAAATACGGCCTGGACATCTGTGGTTATCCCATCACCGAACAGTTTGAGGAAGCCGGTCTGCTCAGTCAGTATTTTCAGCGGCTGGGCCTGGAGGTGATCGATGGCAGCAAAATCCGCCTCAAGCTGGTCGGCACAGAAGCCTACACCTCGCGCCAGACGATCGGCCAATTACAAAAGCGTCAGACCGAGTTGGAAAAGGAAATCGCCGCTCTGCAAAAAAGCGCCGAGGAGCAGCGCCGGCAGCCGGTGGTGTTGCCCGGCGGCGGCGTGGCCCCACCGGCCATCACCGATCTCACTGGCAGCCTGCCCAAACACGCCACCAAAACCTTCGATACCCGGCCCACATCCCAGATCGAATACCTGATCGTCCATCACACCGCCACCCGTGGTGATCTCTCTGCCGAGCGGATCGCCCGCTACCAGGTGGAGCAGCAAGATCGTCCCGGCATCTCGTATCATTTTTACCTCACCGGCGATGGCGTGGTGAATCAGACCCACAAACTGGAAACGGTCTCGATGCACGCCTACGACAAGAGCCCGGTGAGCGTGGGCATCGCCTTTGGCGGCGATTTCACCAACGCCGTGCCCACGGCCGCCCAACTGGAAAACGGCGCGCAGCTCCTGGCCTATTTGCTGCAGCAACTTGGCCTGAGCATAGACAGCATCAAAGGCCTCAAAGAGTTCGTACCCACGCACGCTTCGCCAGGCCAGCAGTGGCTGGACGGAAAAAAATGGAAAGACACCCTCTTGTCCAAGGTCGAAGCGCTACTGGCCTCAACTCCCAAACCAACGCCAACTCCCCAACCCGGAGAAGCCGTGCCATTACGCATCCCTCAACCCAACTGGCAAGACGTGGTGACCAGCCTCAGCCGGCATCCCACCAAAAAATACGCCGCCCGACCGCTGACAGCCATCGAGCACATCGTTGTCCATCACAGCGCCATTCCGGCCAGCGTCGGGGCGCAGCGAATCGCCGAATATCACGTTCAAAACCTGGGCTGGCCCGGAATCGGCTACCATTTTGTCATCGACGACCAGGGCGCCATTTTTCGCACCAACACCCTGGAGACCATCGCCTATCACGCGGGCAACATCAACGGCAGCGGTGTGGGGGTTTGTTTCCTGGGCAACTTTACCGATCAGGTACCGACGCCTGTCCAACTGGAAAGCGGCGGAAAACTGCTGGCCTGGCTGGTTCAGGAACTCAAACTGACCAACAACGAAATCCAGGGTCACAAGGAATTCTTGAACACCCAGTGCCCTGGTCATCAGTGGTTGGAAGGTCAACAGTGGAAGCGCATGTTGCTGGCTCGCGTAGAAGCCACCCAGGAGACCTTTACCCAGCCGGTGCCCGTCACCGACAAAGCCATCGGTCATTACGTTCTGTTCTATCAGATGGCCGACGGCTCCTGGGCCGAAAAGGACTGGCTCAACGCCAGGAATTACGTCGCGGCCTTTAAACCCACCTGTGGCTTTTCGGTGGATGACGCCATGCGCGCCCGGTACGTGACCATCGTCGGCGGGCCGGGCGGCATCAGCGAAGAGGCCGAGGGACTGCTGCGCGCAGCGGGTTGTCAGGTGGAGCGTGTGGCCGGCAAAAATGAGGCCGAAACCAAAAAACTGCTCAACGATCTGGCAAAATCTGGCAAACGATTTTTGACCCTGCCCGGCTAACTTGGCAGACCAGCCCAACCATCAGGGGCGGTCAGAACTGACCGCCCCTTCGTCGCTGAGATACACTCGTTATGGTTTTCCGAATCTCCGACCAGGATACCTATCACGTCAGACTATCGCTCTTTGAAGGCCCCCTGGACCTGCTTCTCCACCTCATCGAGCGCGAGGAACTGGACATCACCAAAATCTCGCTGGCCCAGGTCACCGATCAATACCTGGCTCACATCAGCCAGGTAAAAGAGGTCCAGGCCGATCAATTGGCCGATTTCCTGGTGGTGGCGGCCAAGTTATTACTGATCAAATCTCAGATGCTCCTGCCGCGCCCCGATGCCGCGCCAGCATCGCTCGAAGAAGAAGACCCCGGCGAGGTATTGGCCCGGCAATTGCGCGAGTACAAACGGTTCAAAGAGGCTGCCAGACACCTCAAAGAGCGTCAGGATTCTGGGGCGCGCACGTATTTGCGCCTCGCGCCAACCCCCAGACTCAACCGCCAGCTCGATTTGAGCCATGTCAGGCCGGAGGACTTGCAGGCAGCCATGTGCCAGGTGTTGCTCAATCCGCTTCAGCAAGAAACACCGGCCATCGCACCCATCAGTCCGGGGATCACCATCGCCGACCAGATCGCCTTACTGAAACAGCGACTCGGCCACACCGACCGCATCACCTTTAGCAGTCTGCTAACCCGCGCCCGTTCCCGCCTGGAGATAGTCGTGACCTTTCTGGCCATCCTGGAAATGTTCAAGGCTCGCCAGATTTTACTCCGGCAAGACGATCTCTTTGGCGAAATCCACATCGAGGCCATCCCGGCCGTCGAAACCCTCTAAAAAAGAACCTCTCAAGCAGAGGTTCCTGTGCCCAGCCTTCTCACGCTAGGGCAAAAGTCGATGACGAGACCTCTTGAACCTGGGGCCCAACTCACGGGAAAGATACTCGGCCACCAACACCTCGTAATGCGCCGACAGACGAAAGGCTTTCAAGGCCAACCAGACGCGCATGACATCCGGCACCTGGCAGCGATGGCGCAGCGCCCGCAGCACCATATCGTAATCGGCGGGATCACACACCACTGTGACGGCCTCGTAATTTTTGGCGGCGGCCCGCAACAATGCTCCGCCCCCCACATCGATCTGCTCCAGCGCCTCCTCCGGCGTGATGCCCGGCTGCTGAATCACCTCTTCAAAAGGCTGCAGGGTGACCACCACTAACCCAATGGGCGATAGGCTCAGGTCTTGCAACAACTGCTGATGACGCGGCGTGCTCTGCGCCTGAATGGCCGCATGGATCGTCGGGTGCAGAGTTTTAACGCGTCCATCCAGCGCCTCTGGGAAACCGGTCACCTGCGCCACGTCTTGCACATTCACTCCAGCCAGGCGCAGGGCGCGGGCTGTGCCCCTGGTGGCCACCAATTCGATGCCCAACCTCTCCAATTCGCGGCCGAATTCGCCCACACCAGATTTGTCAGCCACAGTCAGCAAGGCGCGCTCCACTTTGACCGCCATTGTCCCCTCTTTGCATCGTCTCGATCCAAACGTCCTCAAATTCAGCCCCTATTATATCCTTCGAAGAACTTGTACACAAATTCCATACTGGCAGCAGCCATCATTTGACAGCCGCGCCAAGCTGGCATATCATTGGGCCGTATCCATCCGTGCGGCCCACCGGCCGCCAGCAAAGAAAGTGCAGCGCAGTGAACCGGGTCGTTCTGAAAAAAAACCGCGCCAAACCGGCCATCCAACGCCATCCCTGGGTCTTTTCCGGCGCCATCCAGCGCATCACCGGCGATCCCGCCGACGGCGACGTGGTGCAGGTGTGCGATGCCGGCGGCAATTTCATGGGCCGCGGCCTGATCAACCGCCGCTCGCAGATCGTCGTCCACCTGCTGAGTTGGGAGCCAGAAGAAGACATCGACGGCGATTTCTGGCGCCGCCGTCTGGAGCGCGCCCTGGCCGGCCGGCGCGCCCTGGCCCGCGATGCCGCCACCACCGCCTACCGCCTCGTCCACGCCGAAGCCGATGGCCTGCCCGGCCTCATCGTCGATCGTTACGGCGACTATCTGGCCGTCCAGTTCCTCATCCTGGGCATGGACCGCCGCAAGCAAGAGATGGCCAATCTACTCGTCGAGATCGCCGCGCCGCGCGGCATCGTCGAGCGCAGCGATGTAGCGGTGCGCGACAAAGAGGGCCTTCCCCCGGCGGCCGGGCGGCTGCGCGGCGAACCTCCGCCAACTCATCTGGAGGTCCTGGAAAACGGCCATCACTTTTGGGTCGATCTGACCGGCGGCCAGAAAACCGGCTTTTACCTGGATCAGCGCGACAATCGCCGGCGGGTGAGCGCCTATTGCGCCGGCCAGGACGTGCTCGACGTTTTCGCCTACAGCGGCGGCTTTGCCGTCTATGCCGCGGCGGCCGGAGCCTCGACCCTCACACTGCTCGATAGCTCGGAGGAGGCGCTGGCTCTGGCGCGGCAAAACCTGGCGCGCACCGGCCGCGACACCCACAACGACGCCTTCATCGCCGCCGACGCTTTCAAAGAGTTGCGCCGCTTTCGCGCCGAAAACCGCCGCTTCGACGTGATCATTCTCGACCCGCCCAAATTCGCCCACAGCAAATCCGATCTCCAGCGCGCCGCCCGCGGCTACAAAGACATCAACCTGCTGGCCCTGCAACTGCTGCGCCCCGGCGGCATCCTGGCCACTTTTTCCTGCTCCGGGCAGGTGAGCGTCGATCTCTTTCAAAAGATCGTCTTTGGCGCGGCGGTCGACGCCGGGCGCGACGCGCAGATCCTGGAGCGGCTCTCCCAGGGGCCGGATCACCCCATCCTGCTCACTTTTCCCGAGTCAGAGTATCTCAAGGGGCTGATCTGCCGCGTCTGGTGAGGACCCCATGGTAACTCATTCCCTTTGCCTTCTATTTGCCATTCTACCGGCGCTGCTCACGTTCACCTGGAACTCCAGGCCGACAGCCCACGCACAATCGCCCGACCCGCGCCTGGTGCTGGCCTTTTATTACACCTGGTTCGACGAAAACACCTGGTCGCCAGACCAGGTGCCCGATCTGCCCGCCAGCCCCTACGCCTCCCGCGACCGGGCCACCATCGAGCGCCACGTGACCCAGGCCCAGGCCGCCGGCATCGACGCCTTTGTCGTCTCCTGGTGGGGCCCGCAGGAAGAGAACAACCAGACCGAGACCAACCTGCGCACCCTGCTGGACGTGGCCGCGGCCCGCGGCTTTTACGTCACCGTCGATTTTGAGCTCACCTCCCCCTTTTACGCCGGTCAGGCCGACGTGATCGCCGCACTGCGTTATCTGTTGGATACCCACGCCCGGCACCCCGCCTTTTTGCGGCGCGGCGGGGCGCCGGTGATCTTTTTCTGGCGGCAGCAGCGCTACGACGTGCCCGCCTGGGCCGCCATCCGCGAGCAAATCGACCCCGCCCGCGACACGATCTGGATCGCCGAAGGCGTGGACCTGGCCTACCAGGACGTATTCGACGGCCACCACCTCTACAACGTCACCTGGAATCCACCCACCGATCCCCTCTACACGGCCACCAAATTCCGCCGCCAGATCGATGCCTACAACACCGCCCACGGCAGCCACCGTCTCTGGATCGCCACCGTCATGCCCGGCTACGACGACACCCGCATCGCCGGGCGGCCAGGCGCCTACGCGCATCCGCGGCGGGGCGGCGACTATTACCGCGAAACCTGGCAGGCCGCCCTGGCCAGCGCCCCCGACATGGTGATCATCACCAGTTTCAACGAGTGGCGCGAGGGCACCATGATCGAGCCCAGTATCACCTATGGTGATCTGTACCTGACCCTGACCCGCGAGTGGAGCGACGCCTACCGCCAGGCCACCTTCCCCACACCGGCCCCACCGCCCACCGCCACCGCCAGCCCCACGCCGACACAGACGATCACGCCCACCGCCACCCCTTCGGCCAGCCCCACGCCGACACAGACGATCACGCCCACCGCCACCCCTTCGGCCAGTCCCACGCCAACCCCCACGGTCACGTCCACCGCCACCCCTTCGGCCAGTCCCACGCCGACACAGACGATCACGTCCACCGCCACCCCTTCCGCCAGCCCCATCCCCACACCG
>JBMOMT010000044.1:0-85943 GCA_049324835.1 Chloroflexota bacterium
ACCCCCACAGCCACGGCGACGCCCACGCCCACAGCCAGCGTCACCCCCACGGCCAGCGTCACGCCGACGGCGACGACAGCGCCCACGCCCACACTGCTGCCCCCCGGCGCCGATGCCCTCCATCCCACCGGCGATCTGCTGTGGGCTGCGTTGGGGGCAGGCGGGGTTCTGACCGGTCTACGATTGGGCCTGCGTCGGCGGCGGTCGGCGAGCTGAGCGCCAGCCCCAACGAGTTGGGGAATCCACCCTCGGAGCACACAACTCGTTGGAGAGGCAAGAACAGCTCAGAAAGCCTTGAACACTTTGGCCAACGACTCGCCGTAGACCGAGATGTCCCACTCGCAGACGTAACCGAAAGGTGTGATCCACACCTGGTAACCGGTATCGCACAACCGCCGGGCCATCGCTTCCAGAAAATCCTGGGCAAACTCGGGCGAGGCGGTATCACCACCCAGGTGGGTAAACGAGTGCAGCACCACGTTCTTTAGCCCGCATTTGTTGGCCAGCCATTTGACATTCTTGACGGCTTTGGTGAGCGCCTTGCCCTTTTGTATCTCGTCGATGGCCTCGGCGTGGAGGAAAATCACCGCTGCGTCTTGCACCTCGGCCTGGGCATCCGTCTCTTCAGCCGTGTCGAGGATACGCTCAAAGGCGCGGAACCAAAAGCGGCGCGCCTGGAACATGAGCAATTTCACGGCAATTGCACCCCCAGCGCCGCGCCAGCATCGCGCAGCTTTTGCCGCGCCAGGGCCAGATCGTTTTCCTGGAGGGCTGCCCCGGCCTCATTCAGCAGTTGTTCGGCCTGGGAGACATCGTGACCACGCCCTTGTTCCGCCGTCACCAGTGCGCGCAACATTTCCCACTGCTCCTCCAGCTCCTGGCGAATGGTGAGCGGCGGTGTGATGACGCGGCCCGGTTGAGTGAGCAGCGGTGATGGCCCCGGACTGGGCGCAGGCGTGGGCGAGACATCGCAGGCAGACAGCAGGCACGCCAGACCCAACACCAGGGTCAGGGTTATCGGCTGCAGCTTTTGCGCTCTCATGGCCGGCATCCTTCTTCGGGCCTCGAAAGGTCCTAACCACAGACCTGGCGGAAGACGCGCAGATAATTGCCGCCCAGAATCCGGCTCACATGCTCGTCGCTGTAGCCACGGGCCACCAGTCCGGCCGTCAGATGCGGCAGCCGCGAGACGTCCTCCAGGCCCGGCAGCACACCACCGAAACCGTCAAAGTCGGAGCCGAGACCCACGTGCGCCACGCCGATGCGCCCGACGATATAGTCGATGTGATCCAGCACCTTTTCCAGTGAGGCCTGTCGACCGTCCTGGCTCAAAAAGTTGGGCACATAGGTCACCGCCACCAACCCGCCGCTGGCCGCGACCCCTTCCAGTTGTTCGTCGGTGAGGTTGCGAGGGTGAGCGCACAAGGCGCGGGCGTTGGCATGCGAGGCCACCACCGGCGATTCGCTCAGGGCCAGCACGTCGCGCACGCCGGCCGGGGCCAGGTGGGCGATATCGAGCATGATACCCAGCCGATTGGCCTCTTTTACCAGCGCCACGCCAAACTCGGTCAGGCCGCCGCCGGTGCGGATTTCGCCCAGGCCATCGGCGGCCTGATTGCGCCAGTTCCAGGTGAGGCCCAACGCCCGCAAGCCCAGTCGATGAAACAAACGCAGCACGGCCAGGTCGCCTTCCAATCCCTCGGCGCCTTCCAGACTGAGCACGCCGGCCACTTTGCCCTCGACTTGGGCGCGTTCCACGTCTGATGCTGTCGTTGCCAGCAAGAGTGAGTCGGTATTTTCCTCCACCGACCGGTAAAAGGCATCGATCAGACGCAGAGCTTCGTTGGTCGCATCGGCAGGCAAGTAGCGCGCCCGGACAAAACAGGCAAAGATCTGGGCCGTCACGCCGCCCTCCCGCAGGCGGGGCAGGTCGATGTGCAGCGAGTGGGTGATGTCGCCCTGGGGCTGCGACTCGCGGCGCTCGGCCAGCCGCCGTTCGCCATCACGGATGGATAGAAGCGTGTCGCAGTGGCCGTCGAAAACAATGCTGCTGGCGTGCAGGCTCGAGACTCGCTGTTCAGGGGTGGGGGTCACAGTTTTCCTCCTCGGTGTTTTGAATGATCTCACTCGGTGGATCGTTTATTTGGCGCCACAACTCGCGGCTATAGCGCCACAGTGTACGCCTCAGAGAGAGCTGCCACCGGGCGCTGCGAGGCATCTTTTCACGGCTGGTGACGATGAGCCGGCTGGCCTCTTGAAGGTATTCCATGCGGCGCTTCTTGTCGGCAGACAGCGGTTCAGTCATTGTATCTCATCCATCAACGGCGCCGATCGGCACGCCATCAATAACATCGACCAAAAGCGTCCGGCAAAGAATTTTGACACACCACCTGTCTGAGGTTAAAATTGACCCCAAAACCGATCACCAGGAGGTCTCGATGCCAGAAACGCGTATTCTTCTCATCCGCCACGGCCAGACGGGCTGGAACGAAGGAGCCGGACAGGCGCGCTACCGCGGCCAGACCGACATCCCTCTCGACGAGGTGGGCCACGCCCAGGCCCACGCCCTGGCCGCCCGCCTGATCCACGAACCCATCGACGGCATCTATAGCAGCCCGCTGCAGCGAGCCGTGCAGACGGCCCAGCCCACCGCCGATCAACACCGTCTGCCGGTGGTGGCTCACCCTGGCCTGCTGGATATGAACCTGGGCGAGTGGCAGGGTCTGACCCAGCAACAGGCCGCCGATCGTTACCCCCACCTTCATCGACAGTGGCTGGCAGCGCCGCACACCGTCACCCTGCCGGGCGGCGAAAACCTGGCGACGGTGCTGGCTCGCGCCCAGGCCGCCGTCATCGAGCTGGTGGCCCGTCACAGCGGCGGCGGTGTGATGCTGGTGGGCCATCAGGTGATCAACAAAGTGCTCCTCTGCTGGCTGCTGGGCCTGGATAACGCTCACTATTGGCGGATGACGCAGGACAATGCCTGCCTCAACGAGTTCGTCCACAGCGATGGTATCTATTGCGTGGTGCGGATCAACGACACCTGCCACCTACGGTAGCGCCAGCGTGTCGATGATCAATCCACTCTCGTCGCGTAACGTCGCCGCATCTCCCGGTTCGCCCCACACCGGCGCATCCAGCCCCCAGTGCAGGTCGGTGGCCGAATCGGAGCCGCTGCCGGTGTGGATACGCACGCTGCCGCCGGTGCCCAAAAAGAGACGCGGAAAGGTATAGACGTGATCCTGGGCATCGGAGAGCGTCCAACCCTCCATGAGCACCGATCGACCGCCGTTGAACACCAGCACTGCCTCGTCGGCCAGCACGCCAGAACCCATCACCTCGCGGATGACCACCTCCGGCTCGGTGGCCGGCGGCGTGACCGGCGGTGATGTCGGCGTGGCGCTGGGGCTGGGCGTGGGCGGCAAAGGCGTGGGCGATGGCCCGGGCGTGTCGCTGGGTCGGGGCAGAGGCGTGGGCATGACTGTCGGTTCGGGCAGCCCACCCACGGGAATGATCAGATCCTGCCCCGCCTGGATAAAATTGGGATTCTCCAGGTTATTGGCCGCCATGATCTCTTCGACGGTGACGTTGAACTGGCTGGCGATGGTCAACAGCGTATCGCCGGGCCGCACGCGGTAGACCACCGGCTCGCCGGGGCCGGGCGTCAGAGTGGCCGTAGGCGGCGCGGGCGTCGGTGAGGCCACAGACGCCGTCTCGACGACCGGTGTGGGCGTCGTTGAGGCAGGCTCTCGCAGGGCATCCCACACGATGACGACCGTCAGGCTGATGAACAACGAAATCGCGGCGTTGATGCCAATCAGGGCCAGGCTCTCACGCGTGCGGCGGCTCAGGTTGCGCCAGGGTGCTGGCAGGCGCGCCGAACGCCGGACAGCCCGCGGTCGGCGGGTCGAATCAGACGGCCGATGGGCCTCATCTCGGGTGCGCGGCGGTTCCTCCAGCCCCATCTTTTTACCCCTTTACTCCAGGTACATGGCGCGAGCAAACTCGTTGGCAAAGTTGGCGTCGTTGGTCAGTTCGACGTATTCGGCGCGCCGGGCGATCTCGATGGCCAGCGCGCGTTGAGTTGTCGAGAGCAGAGCCAGGCGCGCGCCCAGTCCGGCAGCGTTGCCCACCTGCTGAAAACGATGCAACGGCAGCGGCGGAAACATGCCGATAGCCACCGCACTGCCCACGTCGATGTAGCTGCCAAAAGCTCCGGCCACCACCACACCGTCCAGATCGGCCTCGCTGAGACCGGCCTCGCGCAGCAGGATACGCACCCCGGCGCGCATGGCTCCTTTGGCAAGCTGGATCTCACCCACGTCGGCCCGACTGATGGTGATATCCTGACCTGCGCCGCTCTGAGCGGCCTCCACCAGCACAAATTCCGGCCCTTTTTCACCCTGGCGAGTGCGGGCATGCGCCTGCATCTTGCCCCGACGGTCGAGCACACCCGCCAGTCGCAGTTGAGCCACCGCGTCCAGGATGCCAGAACCGCACAGGCCCACCGGCGGTGTGTGACCGATGGTCTGAAATTCCACCTGCCCATCGGCCAGCCGCACCCGCTCGATAGCGCCACTGGCTGCGCGCATGCCAAAGCGAATGTGCGCCCCCTCAAAGGCCGGGCCAGAGGCCGTGGAGCAAGTCAACAGTCGCTCGCCAGCCTTGAGGGCCACCTCGGTATTGGTGCCGATATCCAGACCCACCACCACCGCGTCTTGCTGCCAAAAGCCAGTCGCCAGCAGCATGGCCACGTGATCGGCGCCCACAAAACCGGCGATGTTGGGCAGCAGGTGTACACCCGCTCCCGGCGCCAGGGTCAGACCCACATCCCGAGCCTTGACATCCAGCGGATCGACCACCGCAGGCACGTAGGGGGCCAGCCCAAGCTGGCCCACCGGCAACCCCAAAAAGAGATGGTGCATCGCCGTGTTGCCCACCACCACCGCCTCGGCGACGTCTGCGGTGCCGCGGCCGACCCGGGCGCAAAGACCCTGCAGCAACTGGTTTAACCCCTGGACAATGGCCCGTTGTAGGGTGACCACGCCGTCTTTTTCCTGCAGGGCAAAGGTGATGCGGGCCATCACGTCTTCGCCATACGGGATCTGGGGGTTCATGATGGCGTCGGCGCCCAGCGTCTGACCACTGGTCAGATCCAAAAGATAACCGGCCACCTTGGTCGTGCCCACGTCCACGGCCAGGCCCAGCGGGCCGCGGCCCGCCGGATGGAAACTCACCAGCTCATTGCCTCGCAAGCCGACCACACCGCGCCAGTTCTCCCGGCGAAGCTGGTGCGATAACTCGCGCAGCAGCGCCGGATCGACACACACGCCATCTGCCCCCAACTCGCGGCTCAGCGCATCGGTCAGGCGAGTGACATCGGCGCGGAGGTCGGTCAGGCTGGGGGGGGGCAGTTGCAGCGGCACAGCCCTGATCATCGGGCGGACCTCGACCGCCAGTGCCTGGCCTTCGATCTGGAGCCGCTGCTCGGTGGTCAGCGAACGGGGCGGAATGTGCACCCTGAGATGCGTTCGCGGCTGCACCAGGCAGGCCAGCCGATAGCCCGCGGCCAGCTCGTCGGCGCTCAGCGATTCCCGCTCCATAGCCGTGGGGGGATTCACGTCGCCCGCCACAATCTGCACGCGGCACGAGCCACAAACACCCTGGCCGCCGCAGAGCGAGGCGATACCCACACCCGCCTCGCGGGCGATCTGGAGCACGCTCTGGCCCTCTTGCCCCTCGACGCGCTGGCCAACCGGTTGAAAATCGATCTGTACACTCACGATGTTTCTGCCCTCAAAGATGGTTTTGCGGTTCCGAAATGGCGCACTCGATGTCAGGCGCAGGTATTGTACTCCAAAAGCAGAGCACGAGCAAGCGGGTGTCTGGTGCAACATTCGACTTGCGCAAACGACCTGCCTGTTGTATCATGTATGCCGTCGGCGTGAGCAGGTCGGATCGTCGCCGCCGAGAGGGGAGGAGAGGGTGTCCACGCTGCCAGAGATGCAGGTGAGCCAGGCCCGGCTCGTGGCCGGACAACGGTCGATCACCTCTGCCGTGGCCCGTTTCGACGTGCAGCGGCAGCGAGGGCGGGATCAGGGGCCGGTCAAACTCTACGTGCTGGCTGTGGTCGAACGAGATGCGCAAGAGGCGCTGGCGCAGGCCATCGTCCAGGCCGTGGGTGAGTGTTTTGAGGCTACGCCGGGCAGCCTCACCGCGCGCCTGATGCGGGCCGCTCAGGCCGGAAGCGCGCTGTTGCTCCAGGAAAACCTGTCGCTCGTTTCACAATCGCCGCGCAACGGTGGCGTGGCCTGTGCGGTGGTGCGCCAGGACGACGTTTATCTGGCCCAGGCAGGTGATGCCGCAGCCGTTGTGTGCAGCCAGGGCGCACTGTCTTGCCTGCTGCGCGACGACCTCAACGACACCACACAAAAGGCTTTTGGCCGCCGCCGCGACCCCGACGTCCGGCTGGCCTATCACGCGCCGAGTCCCGGCGATGCGTTGCTGCTGGTCAGTTCCGAGCTCATCCGGCAGGCCGGCAACGAGGAGCTGATCCAGGCTCTGAGCGTAGCCGACGCTCACCTGGCGCTCGATGGACTGGCCGCCGCGCTGCCCACACGCGAAGGGGCCGCACTGGTGATAACCGTGTCCAGGCCGGCCGTGGCTGCTCCCCCTACCTCAGTCATCGAACGCCGCCGCCCTGCGGCGGCCGCAGAAAAACTGCCCCCCAGCCCCATCGAACCGGAACAGATCACCCCCGCCGGGCCGAAACTGGCCGAACGGCTCGAATCGTTCGGGGTGGGCGGGCGTCGCCTCCTGGGAACGACGGCCCGCCTGGCCGGCGACTGGCTCCACCGCCTGACGCCGGGCGGCGAAGGGCCCTACCGTGGTCGGCCCCAGCCCGCCGACCGCAAGCTGCGCCGCCAGACCGCCGGTGCAGACCATCCTCTGTGGCGCTGGATCGCTCTCAGTCTGCCGGTGCTGGTGGTGCTGGTGGTGCTGGGCGCCTATTGGAAACGAGGCTTTGATCGCCAGGCGCAGCACGAGGCGATGGTGGCAGAGGTGCAGGCGCAGCTCGAGATCGCCGCCACTGCCGACGAAATCACTGCCCGCCAGGCCCTGGAGACGGCCCTGCTGACGCTGGACGGGGCCGATGACTCGGCGGCGCAGAGCCAGGAGATCGTCGACCTGCAACAGGACGTGCAGCGCCAACTGGATACCCTGAACCGGGTGGTTCGCCTGAGCAGCGCCAGCCTGCTTCACACCTACCCCGTCGCCGGCTCGGTGGATCAACTCGTCGTCCAGGGTGTTGACGTCTATGTGCTGGATCGACTCACCGACCGGGTGTATCACCATCGCCTCGACGAGACGGGCATGGCTCTACAATCGGACGAGGAGGCTCTGCTGGTGCGCAAGGGTGATCAGCCCGGTGATAGTGCTGTGGTGGGTGATCTGGTGGGCCTGGCCTGGATGGCCGGCGACGAGAGCGGGCAGGGTGGTGCATTGTTGATCCTGGGGCAGAACGGACAACTCTTCACCTACAACCCGGCCTGGGGACGGCTCACCGGCGCCATGTTACCTGCCGCCGAAACCTGGCAATACCCGGTGGCGGTGGCCAGTTACATGGGCAACTTGTACGTGCTCGATGCCGGGTTGGGCCAGGTGTTGCGTTACCGCGACGGCGGCGCCAGTTTCGACTCGGCGCCGGAGCCTTATTTCACCGCGCCTCCCCAAGAGATCACCACCGCTATCGACCTGGCGATCGATGGTTTTGTTTACCTGTTACTGCAAGACGGCCAGGTGAAAAAGTACCTGCGCGGTGAGCCGGTGACGACATTGACGTTGGAGCATCTGGATCGACCGCTGGAGCGACCGGCAGCCATCTTTGGCGCGCCCGACGATCAGGCTCAGTTTCTCTATCTGGCCGATCCGATCCACAGCCGCGTGCTGCGTTGCGCCAAGGAGGGCCTGTTGGTGCAACAATTCGTCCTCGAGGCCAACGACGCGCTGTCAGACGTGCGCGACATTTTCGTGGACGAGGTCGGCGACCGGGTTTACTTTGTCGCTGCCAACCAGCTCTACGTGATGCCGGTGACAGCGCCGTGATCAGAGGAGGAGGTATGCCCAATCAGGTTCTGGAGTTTTTGCGCGAAGGACGCCGCCGCCCGGCGCCCGGCTGGTTCATCGGCCTGTGCCGCATACTCTTTGGCCTGATCTGGCTGGTTAACGCGGGCTGGAAATCGCCGCCCGATTTTGGCCGCCAGGCCGGCGCGGGGCTGTGGTATTGGGTTCAGCAGGCCATTCAATACCCGGCGCTGCCGTGGTACGGCGCCTTTTTGGAAAACGTGGTGCTGCCGAACCTGAGCCTTTTCGGCTGGCTGATCCTGGTGAGCGAATTGGGGGTGGGAATTTTCCTGGCGCTCGGCTTGCTGACCCGATTTTTCGCCGCGTTGGGCCTGCTGCTCTCGGTCAACCTGCTGGTGGCGTTCGCCGCCCATCCCACCCAGACCAGCGCAACCTACTGGATGATGATCCTGTTTCATGCGCTGTTCATCGCCACCAACGCCGGGCTGAATTGGGGGTTGGATCAGATTCTGCTGGAGAAACTGGCCAACTCGGCGCTGCGCCGAACAACCTGGGGACGACGGCTGATCGGTTTTTTGCGCTGACAGCCCGAACCGGATCAGTCCATCGGGCGCGCTGCCTGCCGGGCGTGGCGATACAAGAGCCACGCCGCGCCGCCCACCACCGCCGCCTCAATCAACGTCAGCGCCCCAACGAGCACGGCAGCATCGAACCAGAACTGGGGCGGAAAGAGGCGGATGAGGGTATCCGTATAGGAAAAGAGCCAGGTTTCGCCTTCGAAAAAGAGCAGGTGAAACCGGGTGAAAAACCAGTCAAAGTTCAGCAGCACCAGCGCCGTGAGGCTCAAAAACACCACCCAGGTGAGCACCGCCCCGCCGACCAGCCCGCGCAGCGCGGCCCGGCGCGTTTCCCCCCGGCGATAGAGCATCACCCCGGCCAGGCTCAACAAAAACAAACCCAGGATCACCCCCAGCGGAAAGGCTTTTGCCGTGAGCGCCTTGACGTCCTCCATGTGACGCAGCTCGCGGGTGTTGTAAATCGGGCCGTTTTCGTCGGCCAGCGCGGCCAGCGCCTCGATGCCGTCATCGCTGAGCAAATAGTCTATCGAGGCGCGGGCAAAATCCAAACGCTCCTCCACTGTGAAACCCAGCGGCGTCGCAAAACTGACCTTGCCGTACTCGTAGCGCAGGTAGGCCCCGCCCATCAGTAGCCGCACGTTGGTCAGCACCAGGAAAACGGGCAGCGTCAGCACCATGACGATCTGAGCGATCCGTTTGAGCATGGTTCATTCTCCAAATAAAAAGTATTCCAGCACCACGGCGTTGGTCAAAAGCTCCACCGGGGCCTTGTCGTCGGTGAAAACGAGACCGCCGGGTTCGGCAGGGTGCAGGTTGTCCACGGCCCGCCGGGCCACGTCGATCAACAGCGGATGATCCAGCCCCGGCAGGTTGGCCGCCAGATTGCCGGCCTGGCTGGGCTGCACCGTGGCCACGACGATGGCGTTAAAAGTGTCCGGCACGGCGATCACGTGCACGCCGGGGAAAACCTGGCCCAGCGTGGCGACCATCGCCTCCACCAGCCGCCAATCGCTGGCGGTGCGCCCCACATTGACCACCACCACTCCCTCGTCGGTGAGGTGGGCGCGGGCCTCGCGGAAAAACTCGACGGTGGTCAGATGCCAGGGGATGTAGGGCAGGCGGTAGGCGTCGATGCCTATGACATCGTAGCGGCGATCGCTGTGCGCCAGAAAGGCCCGGCCGTCGGCGGCCACGGCGTTGAGATTGGGCTCGCTCATATCGAAAAACTCGCGGCCCACACGAATGATCTCCGGGTCGATCTCGACGCCGTCGATGGGGATGGGGCCATAGATGGCGCTGTAGGCCTTGCTGATGGTGCCGGCGGCCAGCCCGATGAGACACAGGCTGTCCACCCGGTCGGCGGTGTGGGGCGGCGGGTTAAAAAAGGGTGCGACGAGGAAATAATCCCAGGTGCCGTGGGTCAGCACCTGGCCCGGCTGGTAGACCGAGTGGAGGCCCTGGCCCTCGTTGAGCAGCAGGTAACGCCGCTCCCAATCGACCACCTGGATGTAATTGTAGGTCGATTCGGTCTCGTAGACCAGACCTGCCGCGGCTTTGACCATACCGCCCGGCAGCAGCAGGATCAGAGCGACCAGCAGCAGCGGCAGGAGCAGGTACAGCAGCGCCAGGCGCGGCGCGGCGCGGAACAGCCCAGCCAGCGCCAGCAGCAGCAGCAGCCCGGCAAAGATGAAAAAGGTGGCCCGCGTGCCCACCGCCGGCACCAGCACCAGCACCGGCAGGAAGGTGCCCAGGATGCTGCCCAGCGTCGAAAGGGCGTACACGCCGCCGGCCACGTTGCCCGCCCCTTCCACATCCTGCACCGCCAGCCGGATGGCATAGGGCGAGATGCAGCCCAGCAGCGTCACCGGCAGGGCAAACAGGGCCAGCACCCCCAGGAACGAACCGAGCAGCACGGCGAGTTGGGCGGTCTCTAACAGGCCGCCGCTGATGCGGGCCAACAACGGGCGGGCGGCCAGGGGCAGCAGCCCCACCAAAAAGGCCGCCCAGGCCACGATCTGGTACAGCCCTGCCGGCCGGGGGTAACGATCCGCCAGCCGCCCGCCGAGGAAATAGCCGGCGGCGAGGTAAATGAGGATCAGGCCGATGAGGTTGGCCCAGACCAGATTGGAATCGCCAAAATAAGGGGCCAGCAGTCGCGAGGCGGTCAACTCTACCGCCAGGGTGGTCATACCGCTGATAAAGACGGTCAGCAGCAAATAGCTGCGGCCTGGTTTCACCGTGTTTTTCTCCTCACAGAGCAGTAAGCGCCCTGAGCAGTTGCCCTATAAGTAATTACAGGGTAGCGCGGAACAGAGTGGAGTGCGTATCGAAGGATGCGGCAATAGCCTGCCAACCCGCACCCTTCGATACGGCTTTCACTTTGCTCAAGCCTACTCAGGGTGCTCCTTTTGCACTCGTTTACCTGCATCGTGATGCGGCTGGCGGAACGCAGGTTTTTGGGCCAACCAGTGAACGAGATCCCAGTCCCTGGAAATCAATGCCTGCTTTTTTGCTCGCGTCCATCCTTTGATCTGACGCTCGGCCGAAAGGGCCTGAGCCACATCTGGCATCTCTTGAGCGAACACAAGCTCTACCGGTAGGCGATGCTTTGTCCATTCACTGCCTCTCCCAGCCTGGTGTTCAGCCAGGCGTCTTTCCAGATCGGTGGTGTGGCCGGTGTAATACGATCCATCCGCGCAGCAGAGCATGTAGACCCAGGCCCTCGTCATGCATCTCCTCACAATTCAGAAAAAGCCTGAGCATCCTGAGTGACACGAACAGCGTGAGCGCATATCGAAGGATGCGTTTTTATTTTTTGGGGCCGTCTATGCTCGAAACATCCTGCGCGTGCGACGCCAGGAAAGGAACCAGGTGCTAAAGGCCGTCGCCAGCAGCGCCAGAACAGCGTACGGCCCCAGCCGGCTTTGCCCGTAACTGGCTTGTGTGGAGAGGAACAGGTAGACCCCGTAGGTCAGGTAATAGACCGGCACCAGGATCAGCACCGCCCAGCGGGCCGGCTCCCGGCGCAGCCACAGCCCCACCGCCCCGGCCAGCAGGCCCACCCCCCACACCGCGCTCAACACGGCCGCCCAGCGATGCGATGGCAGGCCCAACTGGATCAGTGTGGGCATCTGCCAGAACAACATCGCCGCCCGCGTCAGGCTGAGCAGCGCCAGAACGCCGATCCACAGGCAAAAGAGCCGGAAACTCCACGGGTATCTGGGTTTGGGGGCCGTCATGGCTGCAACACGATCTTGCCGAACAGCTCGCCCCGCTCCATGGCGGCAAAGGCCTGGCGACCCGCGCTGAGAGGCAGCACCCGATCGATGACCGGCCGGAGCCGGCCCGACCACAGCAGCGCCGTCACGTCCAGAAAATCCTGATGCGAGCCCATGGTGCTGCCGATGAGGCCGATCTGCTTACCAAAGATAAAACGGATGTCGATCTCGACCTGGGGGCCGCCGGTGTTGCCCACGATGGCAATGCGCCCGCCGCGGGCGACGGCCCGCATGCTGGCATTGAGCGTCGGCGCGCCGACGTTGTCCACCACCACGTCCACGCCGCGCCGGCCGGTGAGTTTATAGACCTCGCGGCCCCAATCCACCTGCGAGCGGTCCAGCGCCACGTCGGCGCCCAGCTCTCGCGCCTTTTCGGCCTTTTGGGCATCGCTGGCCACCACGTAAACGGTGGCCCCGGCCAGTTTGGCGATCTGCACGGCCATGCTGTTGACGCCGCCGCCGGCGCCCACCACCAGCACGCTCTCGCCGGCGCGCAGCCGGGCCTGGTGGATCAGCATCCGCCAGGCGGTGAGCGTCACCAGCAGCGGCGCGGCCGCCTCGGGGAAATCCAGGCCATCGGGCATGGCGTGTAGATTACGCGCCGGCACCACGGCGTATTCTGCCGCGCCGCCCCGCGCCTGCTCACCCAGGATGTGATAGCCCGGACTGAGGCTGTGCTCGCCGCGGCGGGTGAATTCATCCTCCACTGTGCTGACGCCGGGATCGACCACCACCCGCTGCCCGGTCTGCCAGCCGGTCACACCCTCGCCCAGGGCAGCAATCTCACCGGCCATGTCGGCGCTGCCCCAGTGGGGCATCTCCAGCTTGAGGCCAGGCCAGCCGCGCCGCACCCACACGTCCAGGTGGTTCAGCGCGCAGGCCCGCACCCGCAGCAGCACCTGGCCCGGCCCGGGCGATGGGTCGGGCACGTCGGTATATTGGAGGACGTCCAGATCACCGTGTTCGTAAAAGCAGAGGGCTTTCATGGCTAACGCAACCCCGTTTCTGCGCGGGCGATGACCATACGCTGGATCTCGCTGGTGCCCTCGTAAATCTCGGTGATCTTGGCGTCGCGGAAATAACGCTCCACGGGCAGCTCTTTGCTGTAGCCCATGCCGGCATGAATCTGCACCGCCTGGGTAGCCACCCACATGGCCGTCTCGGAGGCAAAGAGTTTGGCCATGCTGGCCTCCAGCGTGTAACGCGCGCCGGTCTCTTTGCTGCGTTGTTTGGCCAGGGCGGCGTTATAGATGAGCAGGCGGCTGGCCTCGATGCGGGTTTTCATATCGGCCAGCTTTTGTTGGATCATCTGGAACTGGCCGATGGGCTGGCCAAAGGCGGTGCGCTCGCGGGTGTATTGCAGGCTGGCCTCGTAGGCCGCCCCGGCGATGCCCAGCGCCTGCGAGGCGATGCCGATGCGACCCGCGTCCAGCACGGCCATCGAGATTTTAAAGCCCTCACCCTCCTCACCCAGGCGGTTCTCCACCGGGCATTTGTAATTTTCAAAAGAGACCTCGCAAGTGGCCGAGGCGCGGATGCCCAGCTTGGGCTCGGTTTTACCCACGGCAAAGCCGGGCAGGGATGTGTCGACGATAAAGGCCGTCACGCCGCGGTAGCGTGGTTTGGCGTCGGGATCGGTCTGGGCAAAAAGCACGATGTACCTGGCCACCGGGCCGCTGGTGATCCACGATTTGAGGCCGTTGACGACGTAATGGCTGCCGTCGGGCGCGAGATGGGCGGTGACGCGCATGTTGGCCGCGTCGGAGCCGGACTGCGGCTCGGTGAGAGCATAGGCGCCGATGGCCTGGCCCGCGGCGACGGCGGCCACGAATTTACGTTTCTGCGCTTCGGTGCCATGTTTCAGGATGCCGTGACAAAAGAGCGAGTTATTGACCGACATGATGGTGCCGTGGGCGGCATCGGCTTTGCTGATCTCTTCCAGGGCCAGCACGTAGGCGATGGTGTCCATGCCGGCGCCTTCATATTCCTCCGGCACTTCGATGCCCATCAGGCCCAGCTCGCCCATTTTACGGATCGTCTCGTGCGGGAACTCGCCCGTCTCGTCGAAATGGGCAGCGATGGGCGCGATCTCGTTCTGGGCGAAATCTCGCGCCGTCTTTTGAATGAGCAAATGGTCTTCCGTGAGTCGTAGGTCCATTTCGGTTCTGCCTCCCTGTCATCTGATGCCGCTGATTCAACGGGCTTCATTATACTACAGCCTCCCGAAAATGAGAAGGTAAACGTTTACGCAAAATTGACTCCTTTTTTACGCTGGCTTTACCCAAGTGTCAGTAAAAAGGTGGTAGAATGAGTGCACGGCTTATCGCTTTGCGGCAGGGAGATGGCACATGCGTCAAAGAATGGTCTTTTCACTGGTTGTTCTGGCATTGATGGTTTTGTTGATCCTGGGAGAGCATGGCGCGCTTGCCTTCTAGCTTTCCGTAGCGCAGGGTGGCCTTTTCGCCACATCTATTGTGGCACTCACAACCTGCTTTTTTGTCCTCCGTGTTTGTATCGCCAGGGATTCGCACAATGCCCCTGGCGATACTGCTTTATACCGGGAATTTACAGTGTCGATGCCTAAACCGCCGCCGGGTGCGGTTCCGTGAGGTTTTGGAAGAATCGCCAAAAGGGAGAGACTTGCGGGGCGTTGTTAGTATCGCGGGCGAGCGTTCAGATCAGGCCCAGCTCGCGGGCGCGAAGGGCAGCCTGGGTGCGATCGCGGGCGCCCAATTTGCCCAGGACGTTGGTCACGTAATTCTTGACCGTGCCCTGAGCCAGGCTCAGGCGCGCTGCAATTTCGCGGTTGTTCAGACCCTGGGCCAGCAGCATCAAGATCTCTTTTTCTCGCTCGGAGAGTGGTTCCGGCAGCCCCTCCGCCGCCGGCCGGGCGGTCGGCGCCAGCCGGGCGAACTCGGCCACCACCTTGCGCGCCACCGAAGGCTCGATGAGCGCGCCCCCGGCGGCCACGGTGCGCACCGCCTGGGCCAGGTCGTGGCCCGAAACATCCTTCAGCAGGTAACCCCGCGCCCCGGCGCGCAGCCCCTCGAACACGTACTCGTCGTCGTCAAAGGTGGTCAGAATGATGATACGGGCCTCGGGCCAGCGTTCGCGCAACCGCCAGGTGGCCTCCACGCCATCCATGCCGGGCATGCGCACGTCCATCAGCACCACATCGGGCTGGAAGCGAGCGTAGACCTCCAGGGCTGCCTGCCCGTCCTGGGCCTCGCCCGCGATCTCGAGATCGGGCTCCAGCTCCATCAGAATACGCAGCCCCTCACGCATGAGGCGCTGGTCGTCTACCAGCAGGATACGGATCGGCTCACCCATCGCCGGCCTCCGTGGGCAAACGCAGCGACAACTGTGTCCCACCGCCCGGTCGGGGTTCCAGGTGCAACTCACCGCCGAGCTGTTCGGCCCGTTCGCGCAGGCCCAGCAGGCCAAAACCGCCACGGTCGGCGCTGTAGGTGATGCCCCGGCCGTCATCACCGACCAGCAGGGCAACAGCGTCCTTGTTGCTGGTGAGCACCAGCCACACCTGTTGCGCCTGGGCATGCTTCTGGATGTTGGTCAGCGCCTCCTGGGCGGCGCGGTAGAGGGCCAGGCGGTGAGCGTCGGGCAGGGGCGGCAGTTCGTTGGGCAGCACGTGGTGGACGGTCAGACCGGTGGCCTCTTCAAAGTGATTCATCAACCGCCGCAGCGCGCTGCGCAGTTGCAGATCGGCCTCGACGGGCGTGCGCAGGGCGGCCACACTGCCGCGCAGCTCGGCCAGCGCCTCGCGCACCTGCTCTCGCACCGTGTCGATCAGCTCCGCCGCCCGCCCGGCGTCGGTGGAACAGAGGCGTTGGGCCGCTTCGAGCTGCACCGAGGCCACGGTCAGGCGGTGGCCCAGGGTATCGTGCATCTCGCGGGCCAGCCGGTTGCGCTCCTCGACGACAGCCATTTCCTCGGCGCGGAGGGCGTATTCCTGCAACTGCTCGTGGGCCGATTGCAATTCTGCCAGCAGGGCCTGGCTCTCGCGGCGGGCGCTGTCGGCCCGGGCCAGAGCGCCGGAAAAGGCGCCAATAAAGGCATACAGCACGCCATAGAGGAACAACGCGATCAACCCCTCGCCCAAGCTGATGCCGACGGCAAAGGAGGCCGCCGCCGCGACCGTATAGACGGCGGCCCAGAACATGCCGCAACGCAGGGGCAACACGAGGATGGCCCAGGTGATGGGGGGCATGTAAAGGACGGGATACATCGTCCAGCCAGGCTGCAGGAACATCAGCGCCGCTACCAGACCCCCGTGCCCGCCCAGGTAGAGGTGGATCATCCAGCGCGGGCTCTCTCTCTTGGGCATGCGCGTCTGGATGACGGCGATGAGCGCCAGCAAAATGACGACGAGCCAGCGCAGTGCGACCGTGGCGGGAGGCTCGAATCTCAGTCCCACAACGCCGGCTGCGATCAGGAGGACATAGCTGGCTGCCATGAATCCGATGTTTTCGCGTCGCGTGGTTATCTCTTGGGTCATGGCGAGATTATACCCTGAAAAGCGTAAAACGTGAAACGTCAAGACCGCAACGCTCCCGTTTCACGCCCCACGTTTGACTCGTCACTCGAACCTGAAGCGCCACACCGCCACAGCCAGGAACACGACGGCAAAACCGAGCAGCGCCAGAATGTTAGGCGCCGTCTGGGCCAGCGTCCAGTTGTCGGCCACCAGCCCCATGAAACCTTCGATGCCCCAGGCGCTGGGCGTCATGCGCGATACGATGCCGATGAACCCCCCGGCGCGAAAGAGCGGGAAAATGCTGCCGCCCAGGGCCAGCAAAACAAAGCCCAGAACCATGCCCAACTGATCGGCCTGCTGGCTGGTGCGGCACAGCGCGCCCAGCAGCATGCCCATCGAGGCCGAGGCCAGAGACAGCGCCAGGGTCAGCAGCAGCAAAGACAGGGGCGATTCACCCAGCGGCATTTTGAACAGAGCCACTCCCACAGTGAACAGAACGATCACCTGCATCAAGACGACGCCCATATAGGCCAGCATCTTGCCGCCGATGAGCGCGCCGCGCGGCATGGGCGAGGAGAGCAATCGGCGAAACGTGCCCTCTTCTTTTTCCACCAGCAGCGTCTTGGCCATCTGGCCGATGAGAAAGAAGGCGAAAGCCACGGTAAAGCTGGGGATATAGTAGGTGATCGGATCCCAGGGTTGCAGCTCTTCCGCGCCGGCCACGGCCTCGTCCGCCACGGTGATGACCGGGTTCTGGCGCATCTGCTGCACCTGTGTCCAGATCACACCCAGGGCCTGGGCTTCGACCGCCTGGCGCAGCTCGGGCGGGGCTTTGTCGTAGCCGGGCGACTGGGCCAGGACGGCGTGGATGCCGTAACGCAGCTCGCCCAGCACGCCGATCTCGGCCATGGCCTGGTTGGCAATGCCGGCCACGATGCTGGCTGCCTCCTGTTGGGTGGGGTCCTTGATGATGGTAACCTCCACCGGCTCACCGGCGTCGATCCTGGCCGTAAAGTCGGCGGGGATGACGAGGGCCGCCGGAGCGTCGCTGCTGGCCACCCGCTCGTCGGCCAGAGCCTGCCCTGAGCCTGGCGAAGGGGCGGCGTCGCTCAACTCTTCGACGACGAGCACCTCGGCCCCCTTGAGACCATCGACCAGCATCTGTCCATAAGCGCCGCTATCCTGGTTGACCAGCAGAACAGCAATCTCGATGGTTTTCTCTCCGCCGCCGGGGTTGCCAAAGGCCAACCCCAGCAGACTGGCAAAGAGCAGCGGCATCAAAAAGTAAACGGCCAGAGCACCCTTGTCTTTCAAAACGATGAGCAGATCTTTCCACGCGACGGCCAGACTGTTTCGAATCATTTTCCTTCTCCTTGTTAATCGAACCTGAACCGGAGCAGGCCGATGGTCGAGAACAGCGCCACAAAGCCGGCCAGAACACCCATCTCGGGCAGGATGTCGGTCACACCCAGGCCCCGGACCATCAGATCATTGTAGGCTTGCAGCGCCCAGTAATGGGGCACGATCTTGCCGATGGTGTTGAGAAAATCGCCCAGCACAAAGGCCGGGATAAAGGCCCCGCCCACCAGGCCGGCCACCCACAGGAACAGCGAGCTGATGCCGCCGACCTGGCTCTCGGTGCGGCACAGAGCGGCGAGCAGGATGCCCAGGCTGGTGGAGCACAGCGCCACCAGCGCGGTGATCAGGATCAGCCCCAGGAGCGAGCCGCCCAGTGTGGGCGCCTCCTGGCCCACCAGGGGCAGCAGGACCATACTCGCCGCGAAAATGACGATCACCTGCAGGATGGCGATGAAAAAGTTGGGCAGCATCTTGCCCAACAGCAGCTCCCACCTGGCCAGCGGCGCGGCCAGCAGCCGGCGAAAAGTGCCTTCTTTTTTCTCGCCAAAGATCGCCGTGGCCGTGGCCTGGGCGGTGAGAAAGGCAAACATGACGGCGAAACCGGCCACGCTAAAGGTCGAAGGGCTGAAATCCTCCTCGTCGCGGGCCGTCTGCGTGGGCCACCTGGCCGAGAGGCTCACCAGCGGCGCGGTCTTGGACCGCTCGAACTGGCTTTCAGCCTGCACCCGGATGCGTTCGGCGGTAAAAACCTGCACGTCTGGCGGGGCGTCGCTCATCATGGCCCCCATCTGGCTCAGGCCGTCGACCAGTTGCGTCTCCAGCGAGAGATCGGCGGCGACGCCATGGATCACCAACTGCACCGCCTGCACCTCCGAGCTGCTGGCGGCGGGGCCGTACCTCAGGCGCAGCGTCGTCTGCGCGCCGGCCTGCACGTCGGCGCTGAAACCGGCGGGGATGATGAGCGCCATCTTGATCGTTTCGTCGTTCAGACCGGCATCGACCTGGGCCTGGTCATAGTCCTGGGTTTGCAGGCCGCGCCCGTCGTTGAGGTT
Organism: Chloroflexota bacterium; assembly: GCA_049324835.1. Taxonomy (GTDB): domain Bacteria; phylum Chloroflexota; class Anaerolineae; order CAYNKW01; family CAYNKW01; genus JBMOMT01. The sequence continues at coordinate 18,845 of JBMOMT010000044.1, forward strand.
GTGCAGCAGCAGCGCCGACATCTCGCCGCCGGCATCCAGGTTGACCACCGGCACGTCGATGATCTGATCTTCCATCTGCTCTCCGGCCGCAAAGGCCGCGCTAAAAGCCAGGATGAAACCAATGGGCACCAGAAACAGCACCAGCATCTGACCCCGGCCCTTGAGCAGCAGCATCAAGTCTTTGAAAGCGATACTCAGTGCGTTCACGGTTGCCTCCTTATTGGCGCAGCTTTTTGCCGGTCAGGTGCAAAAAGACGCTCTCCAGGTTCGGTTCCAGGATTTCCAGCGAGGTGATGCGCACATCGAGCTGGTTGGTGATGTCCAGGGCGCCCATCAGGCCTTCCTGAAGCCGCCGGGTTTCGATCTTGATCTGGCCGCCCGCGCTGCCCGCAGGGGCCATATCGCTGCGGGTGGCCGATTTGACGGCTGGCACCTGGGCGAAACGCCCGGCCAGGTCCTCGGGCGCGCCTTCGGCCACACCCAGCACCACCACGCCGCCGCCCAGGCTGCGGATGAGAGCCGTGGGTGTGTCCTGGGCGATGATCTGCCCCTCGTCGACGATGGCCACGCGATGGCAGAGGCGCTGGGCCTCCTCCATATAGTGGGTGGTGTAAATGACGCTCATGCCGGCGCGGTTGAGGGCTTCGACGCTTTCGAAAATGGCGTTGCGGCTCTGGGGGTCCACGCCGACGGTCGGCTCGTCCAGAAAGAGGAGCTGGGGCCGGTGCAGCAGCCCGGCGCCAATGTTGACCCGGCGCTTCATGCCGCCAGAATACTTTTCGACGGCGTCGTCGGCGCGGTCGATGAGACCGATCATCGCCAGCACCTCGTCCACGCGCTGGCGCAGCTCTTTGCCCTTGAGGCCATAGATGCGCCCGAAAAAGGTCAGGTTCTGGCGCGCCGACAGGGCCATGTAGAGAGCCATCTCCTGGGGCACCAGGCCCAGCCTGGCTTTGACGGCGTTGGTGTGAGCCTTGAGGTCCAGGCCATCCACGCTGATCTGGCCGCCGGTCGGTTCCAGCAGGCCGGTGAGCATCGAGATGGTCGTCGTCTTGCCCGCGCCGTTGGGGCCGAGCAGGCCAAACACCTCGCCCCGCGCCACCTGGAGCGAGATGCCCTTTACCGCCTCGTGGTCTCCGAACGATTTACGCAACTCTCGAGCGATGAGAATAGGCTCAGTCATGGTATCCTCCTCTCGGTTCAAAATCGGGAACTGGTACGATGTCTAGAGGATACCGCACAAGGGGTCACACGGGGTAGTGCCAGAGGTCACAGCAGACGGTCACACACAGGGCAATCGCATTTTATTCCTATCCGGCGCAAAAACCTGTTGACGGTAAATGAATGCCTGAAGGTCTCAAGAGACTTTATCTGTCATTCTGAGCGACCAAAGGGAGCGAAGAATCTCGTTGTAGGGGAACGAGACCCTTCGCCTTCGGCTCAGGGTGACATTTTTCGAATTTCGATGCGATTGCCCTGGGGTCACAGGTGACGATTCGCTCCAGAGGCGGTTGGCGAATCCGAACCGGGAAAAAAAACGAGGGCAGGACGCCATTGTCCCACCCTCGATAGCAAGACATCGTCGTCCTGCAGAGGAACGTCAGAGCTGTTTTACGGCCGGATCACGCCGGCGGTGTCCAGCGCAGCACCGGATTTCGCGCCGCCTGCACCTCGTCCAGGCGACCCACCGGCGTGTGATGGGGCGCGTCGTGTAACAGTTCTGGGGTCGTCCGCGCCTCCTCGGCGATCTGGATCATGTCGGCCACGAACTGATCCAGCGTTTCTCGGCTTTCCGTCTCGGTCGGCTCGATCATCAGCGCCTCGGGCACGATGAGCGGGAAATAGATCGTCGGCGGGTGAGAATGGCCGTAATCCATCAGCCGTTTGGCGATATCCAAAGCGTGTACGCCCTCAACGCCGGGCACCTGCCCCTGGGCCACGAACTCGTGCTTGCAGACGCGATCGCCGTGCGGGATGCAGATCACATCCTTGAGACGCGCCTGGAGATAGTTGGCGTTGAGCACGGCGTTTTCGGCTGCCTGGCGCAGCCCTTCGGCGCCCAGCGAGCGGATGTAGGTGTAGGCCCGCACCAGCACGCCAAAGTTGCCGTAGAAGGTTTTCACGCGGCCCACGCTGGCCTCCGGCACCACCAGGTGGTAACACGGCTCGTCAGCGTGGTGATCGTGACCGCAACCGCAGGCGCAGCTTTCTTCTCGAGTGACGATCGGGCCGGGCAGGAATTTCTCCAGCCGCCGGGAGACGCCCACCGGCCCGGCGCCGGGGCCGCCGCCGCCGTGAGGCGTGGCAAAAGTCTTGTGCAGGTTAAAGTGCATCACGTCGAAACCGAGTGTGGCCGGTTTGACCACACCCAGAATGGCGTTGAGATTGGCGCCATCACCATAGACCAGCCCGCCGCAGCCGTGGATCAGATCCGTCACTTGAAGCAGGTGCTCTTCGAACAGGCCCAGCGTGTTGGGGTTGGTCAGCATCAGCCCCACCACCGTGTCGTCGCACTCGGTTTTGAGGGCGTCCAGGTCGACATTGCCCCGCGCGTCGGAGGGGATCTCGACCACCTGCAAGCCGATCATGGCCGTGGTGGCCGGGTTGGTGCCGTGGGCGGAATCGGGAATGAGCACTTTGGTGCGTTTGGTATCGCCGTTGGATCGATGGTAGGCGCGCATCACCAAAATGCCCGTAAACTCGCCGTGCGCCCCCGCCGAGGGTTGCAGCGTGACCGCCGCAAAGCCGCTGATCTCTTGGAGATATTCTTGCAGGCGATACATCAGCCTGAGGTTGCCCTGCACGGTACAGTGATCCTGGTATGGGTGGGTGCGAGCAAAACCGGGCATGCGGGCAGCCACCTCGTTGACTTTGGGGTTGTACTTCATGGTGCAACTGCCCAGGGGATACATGCCCTTGTCCACGCCCCAGTTGAGCTGAGAGAGGCGCACGTAATGGCGCATCAGATCCACTTCACTCACTTCGGGCAGCGGCAGGTCCTGGCGCAGCATGTCAGCGGGTAGATCGGCCTCCGGCACGTCGCAGGTCGGCAGGCTGATGGCCAAACGGCCTGGGGCGGAGAGCTCAAAAATCAACTTTTCTACGATCTCAGTCATCGTCACCCTCCTCCCACTCTTTGACGATCTCTTGCAGCGCTTCCACCAGATAGTCGATCTCGTCTTTGGTGTTCAGCTCGGTGACGCATAACAGCGTCTGGCCCGCGCGATCGGGGTAAAAGCGGCCCAGGTCTACCCCACCGATGATGCCCCATTCGAGCAGTTCCTCGTTGAGCGTCTCGACCGGCAGCGGGCAGCGCACGGCGAACTCGTGGAAAAACGGGCTGTCGTCGGCCAGCTCAAAGCCGGGCAGCCCGGCGATGCGTCTTGCGGCATAGTGCGCTTTGTGATAACTCAGCTCGGCCACCTGACGCAGGCCGCGCCTGCCCAGGGCGGCCATGTAGACGCCCGCCGCCAGGGCGTTGAGCGCCTGGTTGGTGCAGATGTTGGAGGTGGCCCGCTCGCGGCGGATGTGTTGCTCGCGGGCGACCAGGGTCATCACGTAACCGCGCTGGCCCCGATTGTCGACCGTCTGGCCCACCAATCGACCGGCCATCTTGCGCATGTAAGGCTCGCGACAGGCAAAGTAGCCCAGGGACGGCCCGCCAAAATTGAGGCCGTTGCCCAGGGGCTGACCATCACCCAGCACCACGTCGGCGCCGTACTCGCCGGGCGCTTTGAACAATCCCAGTGAGATAGGATCGGCGGCGACGATGAACAACGCCCCGGCAGCATGAGCCGCGTCGGCCAGGGCCTGCATCTGAGCCGGGGTGTACAGCCGCCCGAAAAAGTCGGGGTTTTGCACGGCCACACAGCAGGTATCGGCGTCGATCGAGGCTTTCAAGGTTTCGAGATCGTTGGTCACATCGTCGCCCACCATCTCCAGCCCCAGGCCCTGGATGTAGGTGCACACCACCTGCCGGTATTCCGGATGAATGCCGGGCGAAAGGATGGCCTTTTTCTTTTTGCCCCGGTGGACGTTAAAGGCCAGAATGATCCCTTCGGCCAGGGCGGTAGCGCCGTCGTAATGGGAGGCGTTGGCCACGTCCATGCCGGTGAGAGCGCAGATCATGCTCTGGTATTCAAAGATGGTTTGCAGCGTGCCCTGACTGATCTCGGGCTGATAGGGGGTGTAGGCGGTGTAGAACTCGGAGCGGCTGATGACGTGATCCACGATGCTGGGCACAAAGCGGTTATAAGCTCCCGCGCCCAAAAAACAGAGATAGTGATCCAGGTCGGCGTTCTGCTCGCTCATATCCCGCAGCTCGGCCAACACCTCCATCTCGGAGAGCGCCGCGGGCAGGTTCAGCTCTGGGTAACGATGCCGTTCCGGCACATCACAGAACAGGTCTGCGATAGAGCCGACCCCGATGACGGCCAACATGGCTTCCCGATCGGCCGCAGTGTGGGGGACGTAACTCATCAGTGGCCCCCTTCCTGTTCGCAAAAAGCGGCATAGGTCCCGGCATCCATCAGATCCGCCAGCTCGGCCGGATCGGCGATGGCGATGCGCACGAACCAGGCTTCGCCAAAGGGGTCTGTATTGACCAGCTCCGGCGAGTCTTGCAGCGTTTCGTTGATGGCCAGGATTTCGCCGCCCACCGGCAGGTAACAATCGGCGGCTGTTTTGACCGATTCGACAGTGGCATAGACCTCGCCCCTGTCAAAGGTGTCACCCGGTTCGGGCAACTCGACATAGACGACATCCGACAATTCACTCTGGGCAAAATCGCTGATGCCAGAGAGCGCTTCGTCGCCCTGGACGCGGACCCACTCGTGGTTCCTGGTGTAAAGGCAATCCGGATCGATTTTCATGTTATCCTCCTCGTATAATATGCTCATAGTCAGGCACGTAATGGAGTGGAGTACCGTAGGACGCCACTCTGCCCTGCTGCGTGGCTCACTACCAACCTCCTTTGGGTTGGGCCGTGACCGAATTACAAAAGGGGAGCAGACAGAATCGAAAACTGTCTGCTCCCCCTGTCGATCATACCTGAGAGATTCCCCTCACCCCGCACATCCTGGCAGCAAGAGTTGCACCATCGGTGACGCCAAGCCGGCGTCTTTCCAGAGGAAAACGATTCAGGGTCCTTTTACCTGAGAGTTTCACACGGCGGCCAGGCCCTCGCGCCGGCTTGCCCCTTCGGTGCCCGCCCTTTGCGGGTCTCTCCCCCGAAAAGTGTCGAATCAGCATCGGATCAGGGGCGATTATACAATAGCCGTGGGGGTTTGTCAATCGTCTGGATAGGGTTCCGCCATGCCACGATCCAACAACTCTTGATTCAGGTGAATGCCCTCGGCCAGGATCTCTTGCCAATCGGTGCTGGTGTCGTGGTAAAAGACATCGGCAATGTAACGGCCATACTTGCCTATTTTGTAAGAGTTGATGACCACCCGCTTGCCCACGGGCAGCTTTTCTTGCACGAACGCTTTGACCTCGAGACCCCTGGGACGCTGCGGGCCGCGGAGTTCAGGCGTGTCGATCCCACGGAGCCGCAGATTCATCGTGGCGGTCAGGAAAAAACCCAGGTCAACGGTGACGTATACCGTATCGCCGTCGACCACTCGTTGCACCGTAGCCCGATACTGATACATGCTCGCCTCCTGTTCGCACGAGTTTTTGCCATACCTGGCAACTGACCGATCGTCCTCACAGCCTATTCTACCCGAATCGACCGCCAGGTCAAGCTAAAAAAGCCGGTGTGCGGCAGCGGAACGTTATTTACGCCACTCCTCTCGCAGAATGGCGCCGTCAGAAAGGTAAATGGTGCGGTCGGTCTTGTGCGCCACGCCGGGGTCGTGAGTGACGACGATAAAAGTCTGGCCCTGAGTCTGATTGAGATCGTGCAGCAGCGCCATGATCTCGGCGGCAGTGTGGGTGTCCAACTCACCCGTTGGCTCGTCGGCCAGAACGATGGCCGGCCGGTTGATCAGCGCCCGGGCCACCGCCACCCGCTGCTGTTCGCCGCCGGAAAGCTCTACCGGGCGGTGATGATGCCGCTCGCCCAGGCCCACCTGTTCCAACAGCTCTCTCGCCCAGCGTCGACCGCTCGTCCGATCCAGCCGCGAATAACGCAGCGGCAGCATCACGTTCTCCATCGCCGAAAGGTCCGGCAAAAGATTAAATTGTTGGAAAACAAAACCCACCATCTGCTGCCGGATACGCGGCAACTTGCGGCGAGGCAACGCCGTCACTTGCACGCCGTCGATGAACACCGTGCCATCGGTGGGCCGATCCAGACAGCCCAACAGGTTGAGCAGCGTGCTCTTGCCGCTGCCAGAGCGCCCCATCACCGACAGGAACTCGCCCTTTTCGATGGCTAGATCGACGCCGCGCAAGGCGTGCACCTCGGTCAGCCCCATGAGATACGTTTTGGTCAGGTTGTGCGCTTCCACGATGGCCATTGCACGCTCCCCCGATCATTCCGATCTGGCAAACTCGACCCGCACCGACATGCCCCAACGTAACCCGGCATCAAAGGTGTCCAGCGTAATGGTGGCCTTGTAGGTCACGTCGCCAGACGACAACACGGTGGGATTGAGAGCGATCTGCCGGATGTGACCCGACAGTATCTTTTCGTCGAAAGCGGTGAAAAAAAGCTGCACCGCCTGATCCGGATCGATGTGGGTGACAGCCCACTCGTCCAGGTCTTCCGTCTCGACCAGCCAGCCGGAGAGATCGGCCACGGTCACGGCCGGCGCGCCCGCAGCCGCGGCACTGCCAGTCTGCACAACGATAGCGCTCACCACACCACCGAACGGCGCCTGGATAGTCACCTCGTCCAGGCGAGCACTGGCCCGTTCCAGGGCGGCCTCGGCCTGCGCCACGTTGAGCGCGGCCTGCGCCATGGCGATTTCTTCGGGGCCGGCCTGCAATCGATCCAATGCCGCCTGGGCCTGCGCCAGCGACGCCTGCGCCTGTAACGATCCGGCCTCGGCCTGCGCCACACCGGCCCCGGCCTGCGTCACGGCGGCCTGGGCCTGCGCCACCGCCGCCTCAGCCTGGACGATCTGTTCGTCGATGCCGTCCACACGCGCCTGGGCCTCCAGCACACCCACCTCGGCCGCCGCCACCGACGCCTGAGCCGCCGCCAGCGACTGCTCGGAGGCCGTGGCGTTCTGCGCCTGCTGATAGCTGATCTCGGCCAGGCGCACAGCGATCTCTAAATTGGCAATATCCAGCCGCATCTGCTCCAAAATATAACCGGGGATGCCGGGCCGCGCCTGCACGGCGTCGCGCTCGAATTGCATGCGGGCCAGGTTGTTGCGCGCCTGCTCCCAATTGAGACGCGCCTGCTCCACAGCGTCGGCTTCAGGGCCGGCCTGGAGCGCCGTCAGGGCCGCCTGAGCGCTGACCAGCAAAGCCTGCGCGCTCTTGAGGCCCGCCCTGGCAGCGACGCCGCCGTCTTGCAGCGCGTCCCGCGCGGCGATGGCGTTGGTCAGTGCAATACGGGCGCTGATCTGCCCGGCCTGGGCGCTGGTCAGACTCGCTTCGGCGGCCAAAAGCCCTGCCTGAGCGCTGCTCAGTGACGCTTTGGCGCCGGCAAGCTCGGCCGCCGAGGCCGGTCTCACCGTCTGGCTGTAACTCAGCCGGGCAGCCAGCAACGCATCCTGCGCCTGGCGCACGGCCCACTCCAGCTCATCGGTGTCCAGCCGGGCGAGCACCTGGCCGGCCGAGACTTGATCTCCCACCTCCACGGCCAGCTCGCCCACGATACCCGTCACAGCAAAGCTCAATGTCTCCACACGCGCCGGCGCCAGCCTGCCCCGCGCCCGGATCGCTGCGGCCTGGGCAGCAGATGGTGTTGCCTGTGCGCCTGGCGTTCCCTCCCGATCACCGATCAGTTTGGGGGCCAGCAAGCTGCTGCCCACACACACCCCTACACCGAGGAGGATCAGCACGATGACAATGATCACCAGTCGTTTCATAGCAGCTCCTTTGCCTGGGATTGCCCCCTACTCTGTCCTCAAAGCCACCACCGGATCCAGGCGGCTGGCCCGCCAGGCCGGGTAGAGGCCGGCAAACATGCCCAGCAGCACGGTCAGCACAATGGCCCCCACGGCCAACCGCGGCGTGACCAACAAAACGTGAAGGTTTTCCAGGTGTTCGGTGATGGCATTGATCAACCGCACCGTGCCCCAACCCAACGACAACCCGGTGAGCCCACCCAACCCGCCGACGATGCCGGCATCGACGACCACCTCGGCCAGAATGTCCGGATCACCCGCGCCCACCGCCTTTTTGAGGCCGATCTCACGCGTGCGCTCCGAAACGACCATGACCATGGTATTGATCACGCTCAACCCACCGACGACGATGGCCAATATCCCACTGGCGCTGAGAATCAGGAAAAAAATGGTGAGCGCCTGGCGCATTTCCTCATAACCTTGCCTGGCGGTATAGGTGCGGATGCCAGGCAGCGCCTCTCTGATGCGCCGGGCAACGATGCCTGCATCCTGACCCGGCGCGATCAGCGCCGTGATAGAACCGGCCAGGCCAGACGGCTGTCCGAGCAGAGCAGCCCAGGCATCCATGGAAACAAACGCCCGGCTGTTAAAAGTTCCGGCGATGAGGTTGTTCGGCTGCCGCTCCAGAATGCCGACGACGGTGAACTCGCGGTCGCGGATGATCAACAGGCTGCCGATTGTTAACCCACGCCCCTGAGCCAGGTCGTAACCCACCACCGTCTCGGTCAGGCTGCCCGGCCAGAGCCAACGGCCGGCCCACAGCCGCGTGGAGAAGGGGTTATCGAAATCCAGCTCGCCGGTGGGCGAATCGATGCCGAAAAAAGTCTCGGCCAGCGCATCCTCACTGGCTTGCTCTTCGAGGGTGCCGCCCCAGGCGCTGATCACCATGCCGCGTACGCCCTCAACCCGTTCCACCGTCCGCCGTATGGCAGACTGCGAGAATGAGGCAGATCTACTCTCATAGACGGCGATACGATCTGCCGCGCCGGTTTCGGCCTCCTTCAACATGCCGTTCAGGTATTCACTCAGGCTGCCGATGACCGTCAGGGCAAAGACGCCTACCGCCACGCCGCCCACGGTGAGCAGGGCGCGTCCGTGGCTGCGCAAGAGGTGAACGAGCCGTCGCAAGAGAGCCCGGCGGCCGGGCTCGGCGCCGAGGCTACCACGCAGCGCCTGCACCGGATCCAGGCGGCTGGCCCGCCAGGCCGGGTAGAGGCCGGCGACCATGCCCAACAGCACCGTAAAGACCACCCCGGCCACTGCCAGACGGGGCGTGGTTTTAAAGATGCTCAAACCCACAGCCGCGTCCATGATGGCGTTCGTCAGGTGGGTTGCCCCCCAGCCGGTCAGCACACCCAACCCGCCGCCCAGCCCGCCGATGATCCCCGCCTCGATGACCACCTCGGCCAGCACGTCGCCGTCGGTGGCGCCCAGCGCTTTTTTGAGGCCGATCTCGCGGCTGCGCTCGGTCACCGCCATGACCATGGTGTTGACGATGGTCAGCCCGCCGACGAGGATGGCCAGGGCGGCCAGGGCGGCAAAGATCAGGTTAAAGAGAATCATACTCCGGCGGTTTTCCTCTCGGCGCTCGCTGGGCAACCTCAGATTCACACCATCGACCTGATCCAGGATGTTCTGTGCTACCTCGTCCGGGTCTGCCCCTGGGGCCACGACGACAGTAAGGTTGCCAAAATACCAGGGGTCGTTGAGGATGCGCCGGGCAGCCTCGTAAGAGATCTGCACAAAGTAGGCCGGATCGTTGGGCACGCGCTCCCAGATGCCCACCAGGGTAAAAGTGCGGCTCTGAAAAATGATCGCCTGGCCCACCTGCCAGCCGCGCTTCTGGGTGATCTCGTAACCGGCGATGGCCTCGTGCTGGCTGCCGGGCGCGGGAAAACGACCCTCGCGGAGGCTCATGTCGGCGCGGCTGAGGTGAAAGAATTCCATGCCGGGCATATCTGAGGTGGTGCCGTAAAAATAATCGGGGCCAGAAAAAGAGGCCTCATCGTCGTCAGGATCGAGCCGCCCATAGAGCGAGCGCAGCGATCCGGCCACGCCTGGCACGCGCCGCAGTTGGCGCAGTGTGCTCTCGTTGATGGGGTGTTCCCAGTCCTCAGGCCAGATGGAGATACGACTTTCCGAGGCGCGTTCGTTGCCCGTGATCATCTCGTTCATGAATTCACTCAGCGAACCAACGACGGTCAGGGCAAAAATACCCACGCCGATGGCAAAGAGCGTCAGCAGGGTGCGTAATCTCCGGCGGAACAGGTGCGAGAGGATCTCGTTCATATCCAGCAACCAACAGTCACCGATCGGGTTTATACCGTAACCGCCCACCCTCCCGCAGGCTTGGAAGTGATTTCGAGTAGAAATCGGTCCAAGCCGGCAAACGATTTCAGTCGGTTTTCCAGCCTGCGGGAGGGTAGGCTGAGCAGTTACTTTATACCTATAAAACATAGGTAATAACGCCATTGTAGCACTGTTTCGTTGCCCTGTCAACCGGCTACATTTCAGTCTGGGGCCGAGTTTTCATCCTCCCGCAGGTTTTGGGTGCACAAAAGTCGTTTCCTCCCGTTCTGCGACTCTACCTGGGTGCAACTCGCCCCGACTGAACCTGCGAGAGGATAGACTGCCCCAAAAGTAACACCCTTTGCGGGCAGGTTTACATTTCGCTGCAAATGTGATACAATAGCCCCATCTTGGCGATGAGGATCGACCATGCAGGCCCATCTCAGGAACGTTTACCACCGACAATCCAGCTGGCTGGGGGTCTCTCGTCAGTCGTCGGCAGCCAAGGGTAACATGGGGGGCCGCCCCCCGATGACCCTGGCATCTTTTAACCACAAGCCCGACGATTGACCGCAGGCAGGCGTGTGCTGCCAACCTTGTACGCTATCCGGCGGGCTTCAAGCCCGCTGTTTTTTTGTTCCTGGAGGAGAACGATGGCCGAAAAAATACTGGTCTGCGTTGCCTGGCCCTACGCCAGCGCTTCGATCCACGTGGGCAACCTGGCCGGCGCCGATCTGCCGCCCGATATTTTCGCCCGCTATCAACGTCTGAAGGGCAACGAGGTGCTCATGGTCTCCGGCTCCGATTCCCACGGCACGCCCATCACCGTGCGCGCCGATCAGGAAGGCCGGCCGCCGCGAGAGGTGTTCGAGCGCTTTCACGCCGAATTCCTGGAGACCTTTCAGAAAATGGGCCTGACTTACGATCTCTATACCCACACCGACACCGAGAACCACCATCGGGTCGCCCAACAGCTTTTCAGCCGTCTGCTGGAGAACGGCTATTTACACACCCGGACAGAAGCGCAACTCTATTCGGTGAACGAAGGCCGTTTTCTGCCAGACCGCTACGTGGAGGGCATCTGCCCCAACTGCGGCTACGATGGCGCACGCGGCGATCAGTGCGAGAACTGCGGCAAGCTGCTCAACGCCATCGAACTGATCGACCCACGCTCGCGCACCGACGGCAGCCCACCAGAGATACGCGAGACGACCCATTTTTACCTGAACCTGCCCGCCCTGGCAGATCGGCTGATCGACTGGCTCGACGACGACAAAAACCACTGGCGGCCCAACGTCATCAACTTTTCGCGCAACATGGTGCGCGATCTTCAGAGCCGCCCTATCACCCGCGATCTGACCTGGGGCATCCCGGTGCCGGTGGAAGGCTGGGAAGGCAAATGCCTCTACGTCTGGTTCGAAGCCGTCATCGGCTACCTGTCGGCGACGGTCGAGTGGGCCAGGAACAGTGGACAGCCGGAAAAATGGCGCGAGTGGTGGTACAACCCGCAGGCCCGCACCGTCTATTTCATCGGCAAAGACAACATCCCCTTCCACACCGTCATCTGGCCGGCGATCCTGGCCGGGGCCAGATGGCTGCTCCCTGAAGACGAGGGCCAACAACTCAACCTGCCCTACGACGTGCCTGCCAACGAGTTCCTCAACATGGAAAGCCGCAAGGTGAGCGGCAGCCGGGGTTGGGCCGTGTGGGTGCTGGACTTTGTCAGCCGCTACGACGCCGACCCGTTGCGTTATTACCTCACCGCCAACGCGCCCGAAACGCGCGATACCGATTTCACCTGGGAAGAGTTCGTGCGGCGCAACAACGACGAGCTGGTGGCCGCCTGGGGTAATCTGGCCAACCGGGTGCTCTCGTTTGCCTACAAACACTTTGACAAGCGGGCGCCCCAACCCGGAGACCTGGACGAGGCCGATCAGGCCTTACTGTCCAGGATCGAAACCGCCTTTGAGCCTGTCGGCGCACTGCTGGATGGCTGTAAATTCCGCGCCGCGCTGGGCGAGGTGATGGCCCTGGCCCGCGAGGTCAACCGCTATCTGGATGAAAAAGCGCCCTGGTTCCAGATCAAGGCGGATCGCGCCGCCGCCGCCACCAGCATCTATACCGCCTTGCGGGCCATCGATTCGCTCAAGATTCTCCTGACGCCGTTCCTGCCGTTTTCATCACAAGCCCTGCACGAAATGTTGGGCTACGATGGTTGCCTGTTTGGTCGCCAGTACGTGGCCACATTCGAGGAGGAGACGCGCAGCCATCAGGCTTTGTGTTACGATCCTGGCACGCTCACCGAGCGCTGGCAGCCCAGCCAGTTGCCGCCTGGTCAGCCGTTACGCACGCCGCGACCGTTGTTCAAAAAACTGGAGGAAAGTGTGGTCGGAGAAGAGCTGGCGCGTATGGCGGGCAAACAAGATGGCGCCGCGTAAACTTTTGGTGGCGACCAACAACCCCGGCAAGGTCCGCGAATACGCCGAGCTGCTGAACGACCTGCCGGTAGTGTTGACCTATCCGGCCCAGGAAGGACTGTCGCTGGAGGTGGAGGAAACCGGCGATACTTTTGCCGAGAACGCCACCCTCAAGGCGCAGGCTTTTGCCCACACCAGCGGCCTGCTGACCCTGGCCGATGACTCTGGCCTGGAGGTGGATGCCTTGAATGGCGCACCGGGGGTCTTTTCGGCGCGTTATGCCGGCCAGGGGGCCAGCGATGAGGATCGTTACCGCCTGCTGTTGCGTCATCTGGCCCACGTGCCGGCCAGGCAACGCACAGCCCGCTTTCGCTGCGTGGTGGCCCTGGCCGTGCCAGAGGGCCGGGTGTACACCGCTGAGGGCTGCTGCGAGGGGGTCATCGGCTTTGAGCCGCGCGGCTGCCATGGCTTTGGTTACGACCCGGTGTTTTACCTGCCGGAGCGCGGCCAGACCATGGCCGAGCTGTCGTCAGAGGTCAAAAATCGCATCAGCCACCGCGCCCGCGCTGTCCAGGCAGCCATTCCCATCCTGAGGCGGCTGCTGGGAGATCGGGTTCCAGAATAAAGTGCGTCGCACCAGAGCCGGGTGGAAACAGTCCATCCGGCTCTGACTATCTGAAGCCACGTGTCTGCCAGCCGCTCAGGCTCCCATCTCCAGCCGGTAGGACCTGTACTCGCCCTGGCAAGGCGGGCCAGGCGCTACCCACACCATCCGATCCGTCAGGTCCATGATCAGAGAAACCAGCGTTTGTTCCCTCTCGTGAAGGGGATCGGCCACATCCTCGTGCATGCAGATCGAGTTGGGATAATTGACGTGATCTCGCAGCAGGGCCTGCAGACTCTCTGCCGTCACACTGCCCAGTTGCTCTCTGAGCAATCGCCGGGCGCGGTTGAGCCGCACGTTAGAATTGGGGTAGGGGCCTGGCACTTCCAGCTTGCGCATCTTGGGCGAGAGGTAATGATTGGTGTGAGCCAGCCAGCCCAACTCACCGTATTCTATATCGTGCTCCGTGGCCGACGTCTCGACGCTGTACAGCTCGCCGTTGGCATCGGCCAGCAGGTAGCTGTAGCCCCCGGCGCGCAGTTTCGGCACGCAGGCCCGGATGGCCTCGCCGATGGTGCGGGCTTGTAGCACCGCCCGCGAACACAAGATGCGCGGCACACCCACGGCCCCATCGGTGGGATAAACCGAGTTGATGGCCACGCCGATACCCTCGGCGTTAAAGCCGATGTTGACCAGCAACGGCCCGTAGGTCATGCCGATAAAGGCCGGACCGTCGTCCGGCCGGACTCGTACCAGGTAAACGTTGTCCCGGTCTACGCTGATCCAATCCTCGTTGTGGGCCAGGAGGACGTGACCGTTGGCCGTCTGGTCGTCTCGCACGGCCACGCAGGTACAGCCCCAGATCTGCTGCCGGCTGTCGGTCAGACCTTCGTAGCAGTTGAGCGCCCAGACTTCTTCAAAGGGCACGCTGGCCCCCTCGGCGATGCCCTGTAATTCTTCCACGAATTCCGGAAAGGCCTGCTCGCCATAAGGCAGAAACTTGCGGCCCTCCCGTTGACCCTCGGCCCAGGTCATTTGCAGGGCGTGGGCCAGCACTTCGCGGTAACGGTTCAACGCCCGGTGAATCTGGACGTGGGCAGCCTCTCCCTGTTGCCGTCCACGCTCGCGAGGGCTGCCCTCGACCTCGATGATGGGAATGGTTCGTACTGCCATTTCGCCCTCCAAAAACGCCCTTGTTTGGTTCAGGTAGGGTAATTGTAGCACTTGTTCAAGTAAAGAGCAACCCTTTGCCGGGCACAGCATTTCGGGTTGCCGAGACCCTCACAGGTGTGATATACTATTCTCAGCGCTCGCCTGCCCATGACCTGGAAAGGGAAAAGAGCGATGGGTGAGATCCATCATTTCGTCGCCGGGGAACCCGACGTCCAGACCGGTTTTTGGCGCGGTCTGTTCGACCCACCGCCTGCCGAGGTTGTCCGGGCCTACCTCCAGGCCAACACCCAGCCGGGTGATCTGGTGCTGGACCCCTTTTGCTGCGGCGGCGCCGTTTTGCGCCAGGCCATCGACGCCGGACGGCGCGCCATCGGCAGCAGCTTTGATCCATTGGCCGTGCGGCTGACGCGCCTGACCCTCGGCCCCCCTACCCGGCGTCAGCTCGATGCTGCCGTGACCCGGCTGGGCAGTTCACCGCGTATGGGCACGCCCTTTCTGGCTCACATCGAAGCGTTGTATGCCGTGCGTTGCCCGCGCTGCGGTGAGTATACGCCGGCCGATGCTTTTGTGTGGGAGCGAGAGGGCTCCACGGTACAACCCATCGACTGGCAATGCCGGCGCTGCGGGCACGAGGGGGTCTCACCTTCCCAGGGTGGGTCGGAGTCGCCGGACGAGATCGCGGGGCGCCAGGGGCCCCATTATTGGCACCTGATCGACCGTATTACGCCGGCCGGCGATCCGCTGCGCGACCGGACCCAACATCTGCTGGAGCTCTACACGCCGCGTAACCTCTACGCCCTGACGAGCCTTCTTCTCAAGATCGAAAGCCTCTTTGCCGGCGAGATGGAGCAAACCCTGAAATTGCTGCTGCTGCGCTGCCTGGATACCTGTAGCAGCCTGCACGCCCCAGACACCACTCGCCGCTATCGCCTGCGTCCCCCGGCCCATTTCGTCGAGCGCAACGTGTGGCGGGCGTTCGTCGCCGCCGCCGATGCCTTCCCTGCCGCCGAGAGCGCCCCTGTTTTCCTGTCGGACGATCCGGAGACGATTCTGACCCGCACAGCGCCCGGCGCGGCCATTTTGCCTCTGGCTGTGCACCGCCTGATCGGCGTGTTACCCCACGGCCACGCCAGGATGATCCTCGCCACCCCACCCCAACCCGATCCGGCCGGGTGGGCGCTCTCCTGGCTCTGGACCGGCTGGCTCTTTGGTCATCTGGTGGCCGAGCCTTTCAGGCCGCTGTTGCAGCAGTGGCGTGTAGATTGGGACTGGTACAGCCGCACCATGATGGCGGCCTTTCGCGCCCTGCGCGCGTTGCTGGTCGATGGCGGTACACTGGTGCTGGCCTTCGACAATCCCGACCCGGCTCAGGCCGAGGCGCTGGCCCTGGCTCTGGCAGGAGCAGGTTATGCCCCCACAGCCTGGATACAACAATCGGACACGCACGCCTACCGCCTGGCCTCTCGTTGCGCCTCGTTGCCCGCACCGCCGACCGAGATCGGCGAACTGACCGATGACCTGTACCGCGAAACCTCGGCGGCAGTGCGGCATCTGATCGCGGCCCACGGTGAGCCGGTGACCGGGCAGGCGCTGCAGTTGCCTCTCTATCAACACCTGACGGATGCCGGCCTGTTGGGTCAGGCGGCTGTGACCGACGACCTGGACGTCTCGGCGCGGGGTTTGGTCGCCAAAGTGATGCAGGAGATACTGGTCGGGATGGAGGAACTGGTCGCCCTGGGCCCGGATTCGGACGCCGGGGCGCTCTTCTGGTGGTTAAAAACAGGCAGCCCATCCTCGGCGCCCCTTTCTAGCCGCGTGGAAGCGGCCGTGCACCAGATGCTTCTGAGTCATCTCATCCTGACCGAGGCGGCGCTGTTCGAGGGGATATATCGCCGTTTCCCCGGCCATCTGACTCCCGACCGGACGTTGGTGGCAACCTGCCTGCGCTCTTGGGGCCGCCAGATCACCCCCGGTCACTGGCAACTCCGCCCCGAAGATCAGCCGGAGCGCCGCGACGCCGAGATGGTCAACATCCGGCGCGATCTGGGCCGCCTGGGGCAGCGCCTGGGGTTCGAGATCGTCCTTCGCCCAGAAGCGGCATCGCCGGCGCGGCCTGCCTTCGATCTCCTCTGGCAAGACGAGGGCAGACCTGCCTACGCTTTTGCCATCCAGTGGACGGCCCGCGTCCACGATCTGCTGCTGGCCGAATTGCCCCCCGGCGTCCAGCCCTGTCTGGTTCTTCCTGGGGGACGGGCCGAGTTGGTGATTTTCAAGATGCAGCGCGATCCGCGCCTGCGCCGCGCCGCCTCACAAGGTAACTGGCAGTTCATCAAATACCGTCATCTGCGGCGCATGATGAGCCAACAAGACACCGATCGCCATGCCTTCCGCCAGATACTGGGCCTCGATCCCATCATCGAGCGTGATGGCGCCCAGATGCCCCTTTTTTGAACGTGCCCTTTTTCCTATTGACGTTCCTGAGAACATGTGATATTCTGAAGAATGTAACTGGGAGACACTCTCCTCCCAACCATCGTTGCAGCCACATCGCATCCATCCATGGGAGGGTTCCATGTTTTTTCCCCCGCGTGTTCTGGGGCCTTATCGTCTGACCGAAGTGATCGGACGAGAGGCATCTGTCATCACCTACAAAGGGTATCGCCTGGGCCACGAACGATGGCTCACCATCACCCTCATCCACCGGCAAGCCACAGCCTTTAGCCCCCACCACCAGGAGCGTCTCCGCAAGATGACCCGCCTGCGGCATGCCAGTCTTCTCTCGGTGCTGGATTATGGCCTGGCTGACGAGCAGGCCTACCTGGTGTACGATTGTATCCCTGCCATTCCCCTGGGACGTCGCCTGGCCTTTGGCCTGGATTTGAGGCTGACACTGGACATTTTGCAGCCACTGGCAGACGCCCTGGCACACATTCACCAGCAAGGCCTGGCGCACGGCCAGATTTCACTCCAGAGCATCGTCCTGGCCGAAGGGGATTGGCCGTTGCTGGCAGACATGGGGTTGACGCTCTTGAGCGACCCAGAGCTGATGGCTGCCTGCACCGACGATTCTCCGGCCCACAGACAACGGCTCTTGCAAGCCCAGAGTGACGACATCCATGCGCTGGGCGCCGTGCTGTACGAGATGCTCACCGGCAAGTCGTTGTCACCTGTGGCAGAGCCGGCGCAGGAACCGACCCGGCCACTCGGCTTTTTCTGCCCCGGCATTCCCCCCGAAATAGAGGCCATCTTTGAAAAGGCTGTGGCCGCACAACCGGAGCGGCGTTATGCCCGCCCTTCAGACCTGCTCCACGATCTGGAGCAGGCACGCGCCTCGTTGTTTGGCTTTCGAGCGCAGACAGATCACAGGGCAGAGTGTGGGGTGAGCAACGACGCGTCTTCGGCGTTGTTATCTCGGGTCGCCATCTGTCGATGACAGGCCCTGGCGTCACGGTTGTGCAATCCAATACGACCTGGAAAACGGCGTCGGATGGCAAGATATTCACTCTGTCAAAACACCGGGCGCGCCAAGCGAAACATATCCTGACGGTCAAAAAGCGCCGTCCTGGCCCATCCACACAAAAGCACGACCATGCTGTGACCGAATGTATTCTGCTGGTCGATCCCGAGGCCGATTGGCCACTGAGATAGACAAACCCCCGCTTCTGTGTTAGAATACCATCGAAAAGAGTATTGCGTATTGCGTATTGCGTATTGCGTATTGCATGTTGTGCATTCCGCCACCGCCACGCCGTACACCATACGCACCATGCATCACGAGGTGATAGATGCG
Organism: Chloroflexota bacterium; assembly: GCA_049324835.1. Classification (GTDB taxonomy): domain Bacteria; phylum Chloroflexota; class Anaerolineae; order CAYNKW01; family CAYNKW01; genus JBMOMT01. Next base: position 37,142 of record JBMOMT010000044.1, read on the forward strand.
CAACCCTTTGGCAAAGCTCGTCTCTCTGTTGGCCCTGGTCGCTCTCCTGACCGCCTGCCAGGGCCTTTTTGGCCGCCCGGTTGAAGAGGAAACTGCCACCCCCACACCCATCCCCACACCCATCGTGCCAGAAAAGCCCACCTATGCCGTCCAGCGAGGCAACATCACCAGACAAATCGAGTTCAGCGGGCGGGTCTCGCCGGTGGAAGAGACGGCCCTTTACTTCAAGACCGGCGGCTATGTCAGGCAAGTGCTGGTCAAACGGGGCGATCCGGTGCAGGCTGGTGATCTGCTGGCCGAGCTGGAAATCGACGACCTGTTCAAACAGATGGCCCAGGCCGAGGTGGCGCTCAACTCGGCCCAACTGCGTCTCAGCGAAGCCGAAAAAGCCCTGGAGCGGCAGGCGGCCCAGGCCGGGCTGGACCTGACTGTGGCCCAGGCGCGCTTGGCCCAGGCCCAAACCACCAATGCCGACGCTATCACCCAGGCCGAGATTGCCCTGGCCGTGGCCCAGGAGCAACTGGCCCGCCTGCGGGCGCAAAAAACCAACTATGACGCCGATATACTCACCGCCCGCATCAGCCTCACCCAGGCCCAGAATGCTCTGGCCCAGGCCGAGGACGAATACCAGAAGGCCCTGGATCGTACCTGGGAACCTCAAGAAACACGCGACGCCTACGCCCGCGCCTTGCAGCAGGCCCAGTGGAACCAGCAAATCGCCCAGGCCCGCGCCGACCAGACTCTGGCCGCGCAGCAGGTCTACAGCCACGATCTCACCATCCAGGAGCTGGCCGTGACCCAGGCCCAGGCCCAGCTGACCCAGTTGCAGCGCGGCCCCGATCCGCTGCTGGCCATCGAGGTGCAGCGAGCGCAGCAGCAGCTCGATTGGCTCCAGGAAGGCGTGGACCCGCTGCTGGTCAACGAAGTGAATCAGGCTCAACTGGCTCTGGAGCGGCTGCAGGCCCAGGTAGCCGAGGCTCAGATCATCGCCCCCGTCGCCGGCGAGGTCCTCTCCCTCGCGGTGTACGCCGGCCGGCCGGCCGAGGCCTTTAAACCGGCAATCGTCGTCGCCGATCCCTCGGCCCTCGAGGTCAACGCCGAATTGCTCAGCAGCCAGATGCAGGAACTGATCCAGGGCCAGCAGGCGGTGGTGGTGCTGAGCGACTATCCCGGCCAGACGTGGCGCGGCACGGTGCGTCAGTTGCCGTATCCTTATGGCGCCGGCGGCAGCGGCGAGGGCCTCAGCGGCGCCGACAAATCGGTTCACATCAGCCTGGAGGGTGATCTGAGCGGGCTGGAGCTGGGCGACCTGGCCCGGGTGATCATCCTGCTGGAAGAAAAAAAAGACGTGCTGTGGCTGCCCCCGGCGGCCATCCGCACCTTCCAGGGACGCAAATTCGTCATCGTCCAGGAGCCGGATCGCCAGCGCCGCGTGGATGTGCAGATCGGCATCGAAAGCGCCGACCGGGTCGAAATCCTCGAAGGCCTTCAAGAGGGCCAGGTCGTCGTCGGGCCATAATCGGAGGCATGACAGGGGCAAGATGAAAAGACCGCCCCCAGCCTTCCAATGAGATTTCCATGACCACCCTATCCAATCTTTTCTCCATCCTGCTCATCGCCGCCAGGCGGCTGTGGGCCAATCGCTGGCTGACGCTCAGCCTGTTGTTGGGCTGGACGGCGGCGGTGGGTCTGAGCCTCAGTGTGCCGCTCTACGCCGACGCGGTCAATTATCGTTTGTTGCGCGAGGAGCTGGAAACGAGCCGCCAGGGAGCGCCGCCGTTTGCCTTTCGTTTTCGATACATCGGCGCCTGGCACGGGGCCAGACAGTGGGCAGACGTCCAGCAGGTGGATGCTTACCTGCGCGAGTCGGCCGCCGGCGAGATCGGCCTGCCGTTGGAGCGTCTCATCCGCCACTTCAAGACCGACAACTTTAGGCTCTTTCCCGCCTCTGAGGCGCTCTATGCCGACATTCGGGATCCGTTAGAGTGGGTGGCCTTTGGTTTTATCAGCCATCTGGCAGATCACATCACCCTGTTAGAAGGCTCGCTGCCGCAACCCAACCCTCACGCCGATGGCGCTATCGAGGTGCTGCTGCATCACCAACTGGCCGAAGAACTGGGCCTTCAGGTGGGTGAGGAGTATGTCGCTTTCGGGCGCAAAACAACCGACACCCACTCGGGCGAATCGGTGCAGATAACGGTGCGCATCGCCGGTGTATGGCAGGCCACCAACCCGGCAGACGATTTCTGGTTCTACACCCCGGCCACCTTTGACCGGGTGCTGTTGCTGCCAGAGACAACGTATCTCAACCGCATCGCTGCCAGCCTGGACAGTGAAGTCTACCTGGGGGTGTGGTATCTACTCTTTGACGGCTCGGCCGTTTACACCGATGACGTAACGGAGCTGTTGGGCCGCATCGCCGCCGTGGAGACGCGGGTTGCCTCACTGCTGCCCAAAACGGCCCTCGATCTCTCACCCGTCGAGGCGATGCAACAGTATCGTTTTCAGGCTTACCTGCTCACCATCCTGCTATCCGTTTTTCTGATCCCGGTGCTGGGGCTCGTCCTCTATTTCGTGGCCATGACGGCCGGTATGGCCGTGCGCCGCCAACAAACCGAGATCGCCGTGCTGCGCAGCCGGGGCGCGTCGCGCTGGCAGGTGTTGGGCGTCTACCTGCTGGAAGGGCTGATCATCGGCCTGCTGGCGCTGATCCTGGGCCTGCTGCTGGGCCAGGCCATCGCCCTGGCAATGGGTCAGGTGCGCTCGTTTCTGACGCTGGTCAATCGCCCGCCGCTGCCGGTTCGCCTCTCCTGGAGCAATCTACGCTTTGCCCTGGGCGCGCTGGCGCTGGCCCTGCTGACCAGCCTGCTGCCGGCATTATCTGCCGCCGGGCACACCGTCGTCACCCACAAGCAGGAACAGGCCCGCTCGCTGCGCCGCCCCCTCTGGCAGCGGTTCTACCTCGATTTTGCCCTGCTCATCCCACCGTTCTACGGTTATTACCTGCTGCGTCAACGCGGCACGATCTCGGTCAACCTGGGCAGCGGCGTGAGCAGCGATCCGTTTCAGAATCCGCTGCTCTTTTTGGTGCCGACGCTGTTCATCCTGGCCCTGGGATTGTTGCTCATCCGACTCTTTCCGCTGTTCATGTCCGGGCTGGCCTGGCTGGTCGGCTGGCTGCCGGGCACGCCGCTGATGCTGGCGCTGCGCCACCTGGCCCGTTCATCGGCGCATTACACCGGCCCGCTGCTGCTGCTCATCCTCACCCTGGGACTGGCGGCCTTTACCGCCTCGATGGCCCTGACCGTCGACGATCACCTGGCAGACCAGGTGTACTATGAGGTCGGCGCCGATCTTGACGTGCGGGAAACCGGCGAGAGCACCCAGACCGCCGAAGAGATCCTGGGCATCGAGCCGGCTCAGCCGGCACAACAAGAGCAGGGCCCTCGCTGGCTCTTTTTGCCGCTGAGTGATCATCTGCTCGTGGATGGGGTGACGGCGGCGGCCCGCGCCGGAGACTACCCGGCCCGTTCCACACTCAGCAGCCGCGAGGAAGGCACTTTTTTGGGCATCGACCGCGTCGATTTTCCCGGCGTGGCCTTTTTCCGCCCCGATTTTGCCGCCGAATCGCTGGGCGGGCTGATGAACCTGCTGGCCCTGGATGGGCGCGCCTTGTTGGTCGAGCAGGGCTTTATGTGGCGCAACAGCCTGAGCGTGGGCGATCCACTGCGGCTGGAGCTGGTGATGGGCCGCGAGCGCCACCCGGTCGATTTCACCATCGCCGGCGTGCTGCATCTCTTTCCCACACTCTACCCGGACGACGGCCCGTTTTTCGTGGGCAACCTGGATTACGCCTTTCAGCAAACGGGCGACGAATACCCCTACGACGTGTGGCTCCGCACCGACAGCCAACGCCCTGCAGCAGACATTGTCGCCGATCTGGAAGGGCTCGGCTTTCAGGTCATCGGCTACGACGATGCCCGCCAGATGATCGTCAAAGAGCAGACACAGCCGGCGCGGCAAGGGCTGTTCGGGGTGTTATCGGTGGGTTTTGTGGCCGCCGCCGGACTGACGGTGTTGGGGTTTCTGCTGTACGCCGTTTTTTCGTTTCGCCGCCGCTTCATCGAGCTGGGCGTGCTGCGGGCCATCGGCCTCTCGGTGGAGCAAATGGCCGCCTTTTTGGCCGGCGAGCAACTGGCGCTCATCGTCACCGGCGCGGCATGCGGCACGCTGCTGGGCGTGACCGCCAGCCGGCTTTTTATCCCCTTTCTGCAGGTGCAGGCGGGGGCGCATCCGCACACGCCGCCCTTTGTGGTGCAGGTGGCCTGGGCCGACATTTTCCAGATTTACGCCGTTTTCGGGGCCATGCTGCTCGCTGCCGTGATCCTGATGTTGTCGCTGCTGGCGCACATGCGTGTGTTCGAGGCGATCAAACTGGGTGAGGTGGCCTGATGCCAGCCCTCATCGTCTGCGATAACCTGGTCAAAATCTACAAAATCGCCGATCTGGAGGTGGTGGCCCTGCAAGGGCTGGATCTGACCGTCGAGCGAGGTGAGATGTTGGGCATCGTCGGCGCTTCCGGCTCGGGAAAATCGACGCTGCTCAACATCCTGGGCGGTCTCGACCGGCCCTCTGCCGGGCGGGTGACGGTGGACGGCCAGGACCTGCTCAAACTTTCCGACGCCGCCCTGAATCGTTATCGCCGCAAAAAGGTGGGCTTTGTCTGGCAACAGACGGCGCGTAATCTGGTGCCCTATCTCACCGCTCAAGAAAATATCGAGCTGCCCATGACAGTGGCCGGGTTACAACGCCGCACAAAGCGCGCCTGGGCCAGGGAGCTTTTGCAGGCGGTGGGCCTCTATGAGCGGCGCCGGCATCGGCTGGCCCAACTCTCCGGCGGCGAACAGCAGCGCGTGGCCATCGCCGTGGCGCTGGCCAACAAGCCGCTGCTGCTGCTGGCCGATGAACCCACCGGCGAGGTGGACAGCATCACCGCTCAGGCTATCCTGGATACGTTTCACGGGCTGGGCGAAACGCTGAACCTGACGACGATCATCGTGACCCACGACCCGCGCGTGGTGGAGCAGGTGGATCGGGCCGTGGCCATCCGCGATGGTAAAACCAGCAGTGAGACCATTCGCCAGGTGAGCCAGTTGGAGCAGGCGATGGTAGGCCAGCGGCCAGCGGAAGCAGGGCCGCCGGAACAGGTGACGTTTCACGAGTACGTGGTGCTCGACTCGGCGGGCCGCCTCCAGGTGCCCCAGGACTATCGCGAGCGGTTTGGCATCGGCGACCGCGCCCAACTGGAAGCAACCGACGACGGTATTCTGATCCGGCCCGTCACGCTGGCCCGGCGCGGCCCGGAAAAGGCGGGCGAGCCGCCCGGTCTGGAGCAGCAGATCGCCCGTCTCTTTGGGGATGAAAAACCGGCGCGGCGACGGGGGCTCCTGGCCCGATTGCGGAGAAAAGAGTAACACGCGGTGCGCGATACACGCATCATCTCTCACCCAACATCTGCTGGCGACTGTCGGAGAGCCGGTGGGTTGGGGCCATCACGTGGAGTATACCCGAACAAGTTCGGATTCCTTTGCCCCACATGGGTTGTGATTCAATCTCTCCGACAGGCTGCCAGAAAGTAACAGCGCCATGATCCAGGAATCGACGGGCACCAATCAGCCGGTGGAGAAAAACCCGGCGCCTATCGTTCGGCTCGAAAACGTCACACGGGTCTACCGCCTGGGCCGGAGTCAGGTGGCGGCCCTGCGCAACGTGACGCTGGCCCTGCCACGCGGTATATTTGCTGCCCTCAAAGGGCGCTCTGGCTCGGGCAAGACCACCTTGCTCAACCTCGTCGGCGGGCTGGATCGACCCACCGCCGGTGAGGTGATCCTCGACGGCCAGCCGTTGTCGCGCCTCTCAGACCGGCGGCTGACCGGGATGCGCCGCCGGCGCATCGGCTTTGTGTTCCAGTCGTTTGCCCTGCTGCCCACCTTTTCGGCCTTTGAGAATGTCGAATTGATGCTGCGCATCGCCGGCATGTGGCGCGCTCGGCGGCAGCGGGCCATGCGTAGCCTGGAGCTGGTGGGACTGGGCGCGTGGGCGCAGCACCGTCCCTGGGAGCTCTCCGGCGGGCAACAACAGCGGGTGGCCATCGCCCGGGCGTTGGCCACCCATCCAGACCTGATCCTGGCCGACGAGCCGACCGGCGAGTTGGACAGCGCCACCGGGCGGCAGATCATGGCCCTGTTTCGGTATCTGGTCGAGCGGGAGGGCATCAGCCTGCTCATGGCCACCCACGATCCGGTGGTAGAAGAGTATGCTCACCTCGTCTACGAGCTGGGCGATGGTCAGGTGCTGGCGGTGCATCGCCGGCCCGCCACAGACTCGTCGCCATGAATGGCGCGCTCGGACCACACGACGGCCAGACCGCATCGGGTCTGGCCGTTTTTTTACGTGCGGCAACGCCTGGCTCACCGCTCCGGCGCGTCGGCATCGGGTGGGTGGAGGGTCCGATTTTCTCCCTTGCGACGGGAGAGAAAAGCCAGCATGGCCATCATCACAGCGCCCAATAACAGCAGCACGATAGCCTTGTACAGCCGTGAAGAGACCAGCAACGCCAGCGCGCCAAAAGCGGCGCAGAAGGCGTAATAACCCAACACGATCTGGCGCTGCGAAAAGCCCAGGTCCTGCAATTGAAAGTGCAGGTGTCCCCTATCCCCCTGGCCGATAGACTGGCCGGCCCGCAGGCGCCGCAAAACCTGCCAGGCCACATCCAGGATAGGGATGCTGAACACCAGCAGCACCGTGGCCACCCGCGCCCCGGCAACGATGCCCAGCGAGGCCACGGCAAAACCCAAAAAAAACGAGCCAGAGCTGCCCATAAAGATACGCGCCGGGTGAAAATTGAACGGCAGAAAACCCAGCGTCGCTCCCAGCAGGGCCAACGGCAGCAGCGCCACGCTGTACTGCCCCTGCCGGATCATGTGGACGGCCAGCACCGCCGAGAGAATGGCCGCCACACCGGCTGCCAGGCCGTCCAGGCCATCCAAAAAATTGACGGTGTTGATCATGCCCACGATCCAGAACAACGTCAGGGCGATGACGAACGGCCACGGAAAAACAGTGATCTGGTTGGTAAAGGGATTCATCACCCGCTCGATAAAGACCAGGCCGGCGATGGCTATCAGCGCGGCCACGATCTGGCCCACGTATTGCGCCCGCGGGCGCAGATCGAGTCTGTCATCCAGGAAGCCAAAGACAAAGATGAACGTGCTGCCCAGCAGCAGCGCTGCCAGGCGCGTGGTCTCGTGAGGGTCGGGGCCTTCGGGGCTGGGCAGCCAGCCCCGGACCAGCGCCGAGATACCCACAGCCAGAACAAAGGCGACGTACATCGCCACGCCGCCGGTGCGAGGGATGGCGCCGCTGTGCTGCCGCCGCCCGCCAGGCCGGTCGACCAGGCCCAGCCGCCGACCCAGACGGGTTGCCAGCGGCACGGCGATCAGCGCCGACGCCAGAGCAGCCAGGAAAACCAAAACAAAGGCCATTTCACACCTTTATGCGAAAGCGTCGCAAGCGGCGGGTTTTAATCCGGCCGGGGACGGCGCTGCCTCACCTGGACGACCACCCAGCCAACGGCCAACGGCACCAGGATAACCACGAACAAGAGGGTGTACACTGTGTCCTGAGAAGGTGCAGCATCGCTCCTGGCCACTGCCGGCTCGTCTGAGGCAACTGTCATCTCTTGCACAGGCGTTTCTGCCGCCAGGGTTGGCACTGTTGCGACCGTCGTCGCAACCGGCAGTGGCGTGATGCCGGTTACACTCGCCACCTGCTGGCTCTGATGAAAGCCGAAACCAGAATCGTTCGTTTCTGCCACCGCCTGAGGAGTGGCAGTCGGGGGCGGCGGCAGAGGCGTATCGGTGGCAGTGGGTGTGGGCGGCTCTGGCGTGGGGGTGGGCGTGGGTGGTTCCGGCGTGGGCGTGGGCGGTGCGGTGGGTGTGGGCGCCGGCGCAACGATGATCAGTTCCTGACCGACGGCGATCAGACCGGCATCGGCCAGGCCGTTGAGCCGGGCGATCTCGTCTGCGGGCACACCGTAGGCCTCGGCGATGGCAGCCAGCGTTTGCCCTGCCTGCACGACGTGAACGACAGAGCCATCGGGCCGGGGAGCAGCGACCGTCACCGGCACGGCAACCACCGCCTCAGGTTGGGCGGGCGGCGATGTGGGGGTGGGCGGCGGCGGGCTGCTCACCGCCACCAAACTGGCGTCGTCGATGTAGACATCGTTGGCGATGCGCGGAATGCCATCGGACCAATCGGCGCGCGAATAGGTAAACACCGTCACCTTGTCCGATTGGGCCGTGGCCTCCACCGCAAAGAGCACCCAGGCATCGTAGGCGCTCTGTTCCGCGGCCCAAACCACACTGGCCGCCCAGGGGTTCATGCCGCCGCTGGGATCGATGCCCACCTGGGTGTGCATGGGCGACGCCAGGTAAGAATAGGGCGTGGTGGGGCACTCGTTCCACTGTTCGCCGGGCATGCAAGACCAGGTCTGCATATAGACCTCAAAACGCAACCGCGTGCCGGGCTGGATTCCGCTCACCTGCTGCATCAGGCCCGCCTCGTGCTGGCGGTTCCAGGAAAAGTATTTTTGTGAGAGGTTTCCGCTGCGCACCCGATAGATGAACTCGGCGGTGCTGGTGCCGCGAAACTCGGGGCGGCCCCAGGCGCACTGGGCATCACCGTTGCAATAGTTGGGGGCCACCGTGCCGGGCGGCGCGATGTCCACGTAAAAGGCTCGCCAGCCGGGCGCCACCTGCACCTCGGCAATGCCGTCCTGGAAGGGCCAGGACTGGCCGTAACCGGCCTCGAAATCGCCGTTGACCAGCAGGTTGTTCCCCGGTTGCTGGGCGCTCACTCTGACAGGCGCCCCCACAACCAGAGCCAACAGACATAAACTCAGCCAAACCATCGGAACGATACGTGTGTGCAACATGGAACTCCTCTACTCTCGAAATTTTACGCGAGCCAGCGCCGCGCCGGGAATGATCGGCGCGGCGCGCGCTCAAAGCGCCGGGCGCGGATGACGCACCAACTCGATCCCGGCCTGATCCAGAAACTGCCGCGCCAGGTCGTCGGGGTAATCGCCGCCATAGACCACCCGGACGACGCCGGCGTTGATGATCATTTTGGCGCAGACGAGGCAGGGCTGGTGAGTGACATAGATCGTCGCCCCGGCCGTCGAGACACCGTGCAGCGCGGCCTGAATGATGGCGTTTTGCTCGGCGTGGAGGGTGCGCACACAGTGACCGTTGACGACCAGGCAGCCCTCGTCGGTGCAGTGGGCCAGCCCGGCGGGTGAGCCATTGTAGCCGGTGGTCAGGATGCGTTTGTCGCGCACGATGATGGCGCCCACCTGCGCCCGGTTGCAGGTGCTGCGCCGGGCCACCTCGAACGTGATGCCCATAAAATACTCATCCCACGAGGGACGAGCTGGCTTGTCGCTCATGATCTCTCCCGCACGCCAGGCGATTCGTGATCACTCTGCCGCCCCAGAATCCCCCGCACCGGCGCGTCGACCGCGACGCGCCAGCCAGACGCCTGCGCCCACCGCCAGAACGAGCCCAACGATGCCCACCAGCCACAGCGACGCGCCGCCCATCACGACCGACGGCACGGGCGTCGAGGTGGGCGCTGGCCGGGGCGTGGCCGTGGGGATGGGGGTGGGCGTGGGCGTGGGCAGCGGTGTGGCGGTCGGCGATGGGATCGGAGTGGGTGTGGGGGCCAGCAATACCAGGTTCAACGTGGCCGTGTGGCGCGGCCCATCGGCAGACGCCGCTTCCAGCGCCAGCGAATGGCTGCCGGCAGGCGCTGCCAGCTCGGACGAGAGTGACAAGACCACCTGGGCCGGCAATGTCACGGTCTCCGCACCCGCGGCGACGGTGACACCCTGCGGCAAGCCGGTCAGGCGCAGTGAGACGGCGCCATCAAAGCCATAACGCGGCGCGAGATCCACCGTCACCTGGCCTGCCTCGCCGACAGGCAGTATCAGCTCGGCAGGCTGCACGTGCAGGGTAAAATCGCCGGCTGCCCGGATCAGACTGACCTCTTCCAGCAGCGGCGAGAAACCGGGATCGGCGCTGGTCAGCAGCGCCCGGTAGCGCAGATAACGCGACGGCGGCAGGTTCAGATCGAGCAGCGAGTGAATGTTTTCGCCTGCCTGGCTACCTCCGGCAACCGGCAGCCAGTCCGACCAGTTCTGACCATCATCGGAGACGGCCACCTCCAGGCGGATATCGCTGCCCTGGGGCAGCTGGCAGCTCCAGCGCAGATCACCCCAATAGATAGGCTCACCGGCGTCCAGGGGCGGCGAGACAAAGCTGCCCTGCGATTCGTAAACCGGCGGCGCGGTAGCCAGGCCGATGCGGTATTTGTCGCCATCGTAGCCAGAATAGTAGAGCCAGTAGGTCTGGCCGTCGAAAATAACGTACGGCTCGGAAACGGTGTGGCTGTCGAAATCGCCGGGCGCGCCCATGTCCAGAATGGGGTTGGCGGCGTCTTTGGTCCAGGAGGTGCCATCCTCCGACGAGGCGTAGCCCAATCGCCAGCTCATGTTGGCGTTGCCGTCGTGGCCCTCGTAGAACATCTGGTAACGCTCGCCATCATAGAGCACGTGCACACGAGCCACGGAAAAATCGTCCCACGCGCCCAGCGGACCGACATCCAGCAGCCACTCGTCGGGCTGCCATTTGTGCCAGACTAGGCCATCTTCCGACCAGGCATAACCCACGCGCAGTGTGCTGGTGCGATCCGAGCCGCCGTTGTACCACATCTCGAAATGGGTGCCGTTCCACAGCACCGATGGCTCGGAGATAAAATTCTCGTCCCAGCGACCGTCGTGGGCAGCGCGCATGAGCGGGTTGCCGGCAAAGCGCTCCCAGGCCACACCATCGGTAGAGGTGGCATAGTTGATGCTCCATTCCTCGAAATCGTGGGCGCTGTACCACATGCGGAACTGTTGGCCGTCCAAGAGCACATAGGGCGGGTAGACGAAATTGGCCTCCGGCGAGCCAGCCGGGCCAGGCGACAGGATCGACTCGTCGGGCTGGCGCGTCCAACTCAGGCCGTCGGTGGAAACGGCGTGGCCCACCAGCATGGGCGATCTGGTGGTGCCGCTGGGCGTCTGCAGGCGCTGGCGGGCAGCGTACCACAGGTGATAGACCTGGCCGTCGAAAATCACCTTGGCCTCGCTGACGACGGCGTTATCCCAGGCATCACCCTGGCCGACATCAAAGATCGGGTTTTGGGGATGTTTGGTGAACGGGCCTGGCCGCGAGCGCAGCCGGATCGCGCCGCGCGGATCGGCATCGTAGCCCAGGGGGGTGCCCAGGGCGTCGAGCGTGCGCACGTCCAGGTTGTGGCGCTCACCGGCCATAAAATCGGCCTGGGTGGTGTGGGTCCAGCTCTGAGCCGGCTCGTTTTGGGCCAGGCCATTGCCCGGCGTGACGAGGGCAGCCAGCGCAACGATGGTCAGGACGATCTCGATCGAGAAGCGGTTGACGTTTTTCATAAGCTACTCAGGATTAAAATAGTTAAAAGTTGCCCGCGCCAGATCGGACATCACCTGGGAGCTGAGCTCCCATTCCAGCCAGCCGGGTCGGTAGAGAAAGACACTAAAGACGTAATCGCCGCCGGGAGAATAGACCAGGCCCACGTCGGCGTGCGAGTCGCCGATCCAGGCGTGCTTGTGGGCGATGGGCACGCCCGGCGGTGTGCCGGCCTCCAAAAAGCTACCCACCTTGTTCTGAGCCATGACGTCCAGGATGGCCTGACACTCGACGGGCGTCAGCTCGTTGGGGTAGGTAGCCAGGAGCTGACCGCTGCCGCGCGCGCACTGGTAGATCATTTCCAGGAGCAGGCCCATATCTTCCGGCGTGGTCTGCATGTGCAGATCGGGTTGGGTGGTTTTGTCGGTGCGTGAATTGGCCGGGGTGGTGACGGGCGCGGGGATGTCTTCCACATCGTAGGGGGAGGCCATAAAGGTGTTGATCAGCCCCAGCCGCCGCATCGACTCGGTGAGCAGGCGCACGCCGCGGAAACTGTCGCCGTCGCCGATCTGTCGCAGCAGCAGGTTGGCGGTATAATTGCCGCTGAGGGTCATCGTCTCGCTGATGAGCCTGGCTGTTTCCAGATCGGGTTCAGCGTCGAGCTGGCGATAGATCTCTTCCAGAATGGCGATCTTGAGCGCGCTCATGCCGGCAAAAGCCACGTCGGCGTCCGAGCGCACCGTCTCGCCGGAGCGTAGATCGCGAATAAAAACGCCGCCCAGGCCGGGAAAATCGGACAGCCGGGCCTCGACCATCCCGGCGAGCAGGGTGAACGACGGCGGGTCGGGCTGGCGGCTATGCACCACCAGGTTGACCTGGCGGTTGAGGGGATCGGTGAGCGCGGCGATCATACGGCTCAGCGAGGCCGGCACGTCCAGCAGGCTCTCCGGCTGGCCAGACGAATAAGAGAGCGTCTCGACCACGGCATGAGGCTGTTGTAGCGATTGGTCGTGCTCTTCGGCCACCCGCTCCAGCCACAAGCGCACCATGTCTTGGTCGTAACTGACCTGGAGGGGATAATCGACCGCCGGGCCAGCTTCTTTGAGCAAAAAGTCCAAAAAACCATCCCAATAATCGCCCTGTGGCTGCGCCTTGAAGGCGGCGTCGACCATCTCGGGCGATTTGAGGCGCAGACCCAGATCGCGTGGCGAGACGGTCAATTCATGCGTCAGGTAATAGACCGCCAACGGGGCGTAATAGGTCGATTCCAGGGTGTGAATGGCCTCGGCGGGCAACATGCCGCCCACAGACACACCGCCTATCGTCACACCTTTGGGCAATCGGGTGCGATAGGCGTTGTACTGGCCCACCTGGTATAATGCCGCCAGGATGACGGCGACGACGACCACGAAAACTGTAAAACGAGACCCGCGCAAGTTTATCCTGCTCCCAGGCTAGCTGGCCGATGCGTCAGACAGGGCCCAGCGCAGTCTTTCGAGGCTCAGGTTGCCGCCGCTGAGCACCAGCGCCACCTTGCGTCCGGCCAGCTGTTCCTTGTACTTGAGCGCCGCTGCCAGCGGCGCCGCGCCGGCCCCCTCGGCCAGGTTGTGGGTGTATTCCAGCATCAGCACGATAGCGCGACGGATCTCTTGATCGCTGACCAGCCAAAAGTCGTTCAGGTGCTGCCACAGGATACGTTGTGGCAGGTCGAAGGCGGTGCGTGTGGCCAGTCCCTCGGCGACGGTCTCCATTTTGTCGGTCACCAGTTTTCTGGCCTGCCAGGATTTAAAGGCCGCCGGAGCCGCTTCGGACTGCACGCCGATCACTTGCACTGCCGGTTTGAGCGCCTCGACCACGGTGCACACGCCGGCAGCGCCACTGCCGCCGCCCACCGGCACGATGATCGTTTCCACAGCGGGCAGGTCTTCCAGGATCTCCAGGGCATAGGTGCCCACGCCAGCGATCAGGTGCGGCTCGTCACCCGAGTGGACGTAGCGGTAACCCTCCTGGGTTGCCAGTTGCTCCACGTATTCACGAGCGGCATCGAAATCGGAGCCGTAAAAGTGCACCTCGGCGCCCAGGGCGCGCATGGCGGCCACCTTGCCCGGGTTGGCTCCCTGCGGCACGCCGATGATGGCCCGGACGCCAAAGAGTCGACCGGCATAGGCCACCGATTGGCCGTGATTGCCCGTGCTGGCCGCGATCAGGCCACGCTGCCGCACCTCAGCGCTCAGTTGGGAGGCCAGATAGACCCCGCCGCGCACTTTGAAAGCCCCCACCGGCTGGTGATTTTCGTGCTTGACGTAGACCTGGCAGCCCAACAGATCACTCAAAGCCGGGTAATGGTGCAACGGCGTCCGGGCGAGATAACGCCCGATGACCTGGCGCGCTTCCAGCACATCTTGAAAAGTGGGTGGCTGAAGCATAAACCCTCCTTGCTTTTGCCGGTTTCGAATGGCCCACAGCGGAGGGATTATAACACAACAGCCCAACGCTGACAAACCATCGGCCCCGCCGTGCAGACGCTCCGAGTGGATGGCAACGCCTCGCGTTATTTCAGATACTGGTCGAAAAAGGCCACCACCCGCTCCATGGCCAGCTCCCATGCCTCTGCCTGAAAGGTGTGCGGCTGGCCGGGATAGGTGAAAAACTCGACCGGTCGGCGCGCCTGGCGCATCTTTTCGTAGAGTTTTTCGGAAAATCGAATGGGCACGTCGTCGTCGGCCTGGCCGTGGTGGATGCTCATGGGCGGCGCGGTCTCCAGATAGTTGATGGCCGACGCCCAGGCGTAGGAGGCGGGGTTCCGCTCCGGCAAACCGAACAGGGCCACCACGTTGGAACGGGTGACAGCGTTCCAGTAATAGTTATCCACCTCATCGGCGGCCACCGCCCCAAAGAGGGCCAGCGCCTTGATCTGGCGGCTCACCACGCCGGCCTTGATAACAATACCGCCGCCCATGCTGTGACCCCACATGCCAATACGCGCCGGATCGGCTTTGTCGATGGTGCGCACCGAGCTGACCAGGTTCAGCACGTCCTCCACGTAGCCCACCAACAGCAGACTTTCCCCGGAACCGGACGCGCCATAGTTGCGATAATCCGGGGCGATGGTCAGGTAGCCCTGACGCGCCAAATAGTCGGCCTCGCGTTGGGTGCCGGTGCCGGTAAAATAAAGCTCCGGGTCGTAATAGCCGTGGCCGAGAATGATCACCGGGAACGGCCCGTTGCCGTGAGGCACGTACATGTAACCGCTGATGGTCAGATCGCCGCTGGGGTAGGCGATGTAATACGCCGCATAAGCATCACTCTGCGGAATGTCGCCGGTGATGTGCACCTGACCACCCTTGAAGGTTCGTTTTTGCAGGCGGGTGATGTAATAGTCCAGGCGTGGATCGGGTGTGTTGGTGGGGGTGGCAGGGCGGCGGGTGGGGGTGTGGCTGGGGGTGGGGGTGATGGTGCCGGTGGGCCTGGCAGTGCCGGTGGCGGTGGGCGTCCAGGTGGGCGGCCAGGTCGCCTCCGCGCGGGCCTGAGCCAGGCCCACCGAGCTCCCCCCAACCGCCGCCTGTTCCTGCGGTGGCAGTGGGTTCCACGGCCCATCGGGCATGGCGGCGATGAGCAGATACCACAGGGCCACCAGTGTCGATGCCATCAGAAAAAACAGCGCCAAAGCAGCCAGCGCGCGCTCGTTCGACCGACGATTCTGCAAGTCCGATGCCTCCCTATGCCTCGGTCTCTGCCTGGGCCATTTTGCGCTCCAGACGGCGCAGTCGGTGGGTCAGCTCTTCAAAAGTCTCGCGGATGGGGCGGGTGGAAGAATGGGCGGCCAGCAGTGCCATGGCCTGATGGGTGACTGCCGCCGCCGCGGGCAGATCGCCGACGTGCCATTCGTAGTGTTTGGCCAGCTCGATGTGGGCGTACACCTCGTCGCAGCAATCGTCCGCGATGACCGCCCGCCACATGTCTGCAGCTTCCTGACGCCGCTCCTGTCGTTTGAGCAAAAACCCAAGCTGACGACAGGCATCCGCCTTTAATACGGCGGTCGCAGGCCGATCCAACACCGCCCGGTAAACAGCCTCCGACTCGGCCAGCATGCCCTTTGTTTCGTACCAATGCCCCAAACTGAACAGATCGTCATCGGCGAGCGGCCCGGCGATCAGTGGGTCGGCAAAGACCGCGCCCAGGCGCGCCGCCAGGCTGACCATGGAGAGCACATCTATCTGGTTGTGGTAGAACACGCCCGCCAGCTCGGTGGCATCGCCGGTCTGAAGGTAATCCAGGTAGATGCGCGGCACCAGCCAGCCGGGCACTTCGGCCTCTCCGCGCTGCACACCCAGCACTTGTCGCTCCAACGCGCCAAGCGCGCACGAATCCAACCGCCGCCGCCACAGCCGTCGCGCCGGGGTGAGCAGATCCAGGTGCGGGGCGCGGGTCAATCGACGGGGCTGGCGGGCCAGGGTAAAGCGTGAGTTGAGCAGCGGCAGGTCGAAGGCCCGGCCATTGAAACTGACCAGCGCCTCGAAACGATCCAACACCTCACCGACGGCGTGCAGATAGGCTGTTTCCTCGGTCAGATCGCGCATAAAATACTGCTGCACGCAAAAGGTATCACCCTGAAAAAAACCCACCCCGGTCTGGAAAACAAAAGTGCCCGCGCCGCCCGAAAGCCCGGACGTTTCGACGTCGAAAAAAACGGCCCGCCGCAGGTCAAAAACCTGACCGCCGGCCAGATCGGCCAGGCGGGCCAGTGTCTGCGGCGTGATGTCGAGCGCCGCGCCCAGAGGCAGGTGGCCGTGACGGTGGGTCAGCGGCCAGGATGCTTCGGCGATAAAACAGTCGCCCACCGGGGTGTGCAGCACCCGGCCAGGCACGATCTGCTCGACGCCGACGGCGCGTTTCTGGGGTGGGGGTTGCAGGTGAGCCGCGCCCTGGTGCAGGCCCAGTCGGCGCAAGCGGTGCAATCGTTTCTGCAGGTCGCTGGTGTCGCCCATGCCAGCCTATTTACGTTTGCGAAAAGCCAGCCAGCCTGCGCCCAGGCCCAGCAGGCCCAGAATCACGCCGGGGGCAAAACAGAGAGCCGTGGCAAAACCAACGTTTTCCTGGGTGGTCAGGTCCGATTCACCCATCAGCGCCAGGACGCCCAGGCTACAAAAGCACAGCGACGCCACCAAAAAGCTCGCCGCAGCCACGATAGCCACGATCCGGATGGCCGTGCTGCTGTCGCCCTGGGGTTTGGCGGGCTCTGGCGGCAGGTAGGCCCCGGCCGAAGGCTCCGTTTGCGGCAAGGGTTCTTGCTCTGCGGCGGCAGAGGTATCGATGGGCGGAGGGGGCGCCGCCGGCTGCTCGGCCGGCGCGGTTCGCATGCCGCACTCGCCGCAAAAAACGTCAGCCGGCATCAGGGCTGCGCCGCAATTGGGACAGGTTCTATCGTTGCTCATGAGGAGAACTCCTTTCGCTGTGTGTGCCTGCGCGTAACTGCTCACCCTCCCGCAGACTCTTGTAGGGGCCGTGACCCTACACTGCCGCAATTTGTCGATTCGCCAGCGTCCAGTCGGCCAGATTGTGGGACAGGATGAACGGTTCTAGCCTGCGGGAGGGTAGGCTGAACAGTTACCCCTGCGCTAGTTGTGCCCGTGAGTCGATATTATACCCGCGAACGGTCGAAAGGCAAAACAAAAGGACGCCGCAGCGTCCTCAGAGCGCCCTCGGGTGTATTTTAGTTTTGCGGCGCGTTTTCATCCTCCCGCAGGTTTTCGGCGCACAGGAATCGCTTGCCTCTATTTTGTGACTCTGGCCGAGTGCGACTCACCCTGGCAGAACCTGCGGGAGGATGGGCTGCCCCCAAGTGAAATGTGCTCGTTGGAGGCATTAGAGGGAACCCAGCTCTTGCTGGTGGGCATAATCCACAAAACGATAGCCCACGCCTCGCTCGGTGAGAATGTAACGTGGATTGCCCGGATCGGGCTCGATCTTTTTGCGCAGGTAGGCGATGTACAACCGCAACAGGTGAGACTCGTCGCGATATTCGTGCCCCCAGACTTTGGAGAGCAGCATCTCGTGCGACATGACCCAGCCGGTGTTGCTGATGAGATGGTAAAGCAGGCGGTATTCGGTGGGCCGCAGTTTGATCTCCTGGCCATCGACGAACACCTGATGCCGCTGCAAATCTACCGTGAGGTGATCGTCGATGCGGGTGACGGTCTTGGCAGCGGGGGCAGGCATTTCCAGGCGGCGCAGCAGGGCCTTGATGCGGCTGGAAAGCTCGCGTGGAGAGAAGGGTTTGGTCACGTAATCGTCGGCCCCCAGTTCCAGGCCACGCACGCGGTCGTCTTCGTCGCCTCGCACGGTGAGCATGATGACCGGCACGGTCGAAACCTCTCGGATGCGCTCCAGGGCTTCGAAACCGTCCATCTCGGGCATCTGGACGTCCATCACCACCAGGTCTGGCAGCTCATCGCGCACCTTTTCCACGGCCATCAGGCCATTGGTGGCCTCTTCTACGCGATAGCCCTCCAACTCGAGGTTCATGCGGATGAAACGGATCATGCGGGGTTCGTCGTCGACCACCAGGATCAGTCTGGCATCACTCTGGATCATGTCACTTTGCCCTACTCGCGGAAAAAGGCGTCGACCTCTTCCCGCTCGGCCTCGCTGGGCATAACTTCTACAAAGCTGATGCGATGCCAGGGAATGATGAGCGTCATGGCATCTTCATCCACGTAATGGAGCGGTTTGCCGTCTCGCAGGCGCGGGTTGGTGCAGTTGAGGAAATTATCCTGTGGTTCGGGAAGCTCTTGAACCTCTGCCACGAACGGGTCGGCATTGGCCATGTGGACGATAACCGTGTGCGCCATTCCAGCACTCCTTCACTGAGATTCATCTACATCCGGCAGTTGGTCGTTATCCAGAGTTGGCCCTTGGAGCAAGCCGGGCAGCTCGAAAAAGACCTGAAAGACCAACATGCCCAGTTGCACCACGTCGCCGTTTTCGAGCGGCATGCTCTGATAGGGCACCAGGCGATGGCCGTTCAAAAAGGTGCCGTTGACGCTGCCGATGTCCTCCAGGCGCAGCTCGCTGCCATCAAAAAGGAGCCGGGCGTGCCGGCGGGAAACACCTTTTTCAACCGCGCCGTAGGGGGTCAGGTCTACGTCTGGAAAAGTGTCGCTTGCCGCATCCTGACGGCCAATCAGGGTTTCTGGCTTGAACGATAACCGCAACCGGTGACCAATATCGGCGATGACGATTTGAAACATCTTTTCACCCAAAACGAATGCGTAATACCAGCTTGCCGAGTTGAATTTCATCGCCGCTTGTGAGAGGGTATTGCAGGTAGGGGGTGAGCCGCTGGCCGTTGAGATAGGTGCCGTTGACGCTGCCCAGGTCTTCGAGTGAGATCTGGTTATCCTGGCGGGTGATCTTGGCATGCCGTCGTGAGATACCCTTTTCCAGCCCGCCATAAGAAGTCAGGTCCACATCGGGAAAGGTGGCGCTGGCAGCATCCAGCCGGCCCATGCTCAGCTCTTTGGCCAGTGGAAACTGGATCTGTCGCTCTGCATCGACGATGAGAATGGAAAGCGTCACCGGGCGGGCAGCATCTGCCGATTTTACACCGGCCATGGCCGCTTCGCGGTCCACCCAGGCCGATGTTTCCATCATCAACGGGTCGGTGCGTTTGTCACCTTCGTCCACCAGGTAGGCGCCGCATTCGTCGCAAAAGAGTGTGTTTTCCGGGTGCGCTTTGTGGCAAGATGGACACCTAATCACGGTCGATCTCCTTGGGCAAAATGGAGAGGCTCCGCGTCCCGTAACGAATTTTCTTGCGGCCCTCAGGTGAAATGTGCCCCGTGCGGGCCAGCCGCCCGGCTTCCAGCAGGGCCGCCTTGGCCAGCTCGGTCTCACCGATGTTCAACAGCCGGGTGGCCATGGTCTCCAGACGCTGGCTGGCGCGCTCCACATCGCCCCGCTCCAGTTCCACCATCGTCTTTTCCTGCATACGAAAGATGGCCAGTTTGCCCAACGCGCCGACGATGACCGGCGGCACAGGCTGACCGTCGGGCCTGTCGGCCACTTCCACCTCGGCGTCTGCCGTGACGTGCACGCCCGGCATATTCAGGGCCACCACATCTCCCTCTACCGTGGCCGTCAGCAGGGGCATTCCACCGACGGCCTCCGTGGTCACCAACAGCTCCACCAGGATACCCAGCGGGGTGGCTCTCTCCAGGTGGCCCAGCTCGATGGGCATGCTGGCCAATCCCAGGCGGGTGATTTCGGGCGAAATGCCAAAGACATCTTTGAGACGTGCGCTGCCCTTCGCCGACAGCGTGAGCTGCAAGTTGCGCGCAAAGATGGAACTGAGGCCATGGATCTTGTCGCGGAACACGGTCATGATCTTGGCGGCAGAGTCGATGTAGGCCGAAGTGCCCCCGCTGCGCAAAGCGATCGCATCCAACAACTGATCGTTCCAGTCCTGGCCGATGCCCATGGTGCTGACGCTGATGCCCTGCTGACCGGCCTCGACTGCCTGAGCCAGACATTCTTGCTCGTCGCCATAAGTTTGCCCGTCGGTCAACAAGATCACGTGATTGATGGTTTGAGAGGTCTGCCAGCGCTGGACCTGGTCCAATCCGGCCAGCAAGCCCTGCAAGATCTCGGTGCCCCCGGAGCTATGAACCATACTCACCCGCGATTTGGCGATGGCCTTGTCTATGGCGCGTTGGGCCGGCAGCACCACCTCGGCCCGGTCGCTAAAGGTGACCAGCGAGAAATAGTCGGCGTCCTGTAGATAGTCGATGATGTAATGGGTGGCCTCTTTGACGCGCTGCAGGCGCGCCCCCTGCATGGAGGTGCTACGATCCAGCACCAGGCACAGGTTGAGCGGCATACGCGTCACATCCTGAGAGGCAGCCGGGGTCAATTCCAACAGGGCGTAAAAGATCTGATCCTCGCCCATCAGGCCAAGCTGTTTGTGGCTGGGTGTGATCTTGAGGCTCAAGGGTGAGCTCCGAGCGGTCTGCAAGCGGCGACGCGCCTGATCGTACTGGGCGCGCTGTTGTGGATCGCTCAGGACATCGTAGGCCTCTTGCACCAATCGGAACAGCAAGGAGGTAGACTTGGGGGCGTCGGCGGCGTCCGGATGATACTGCCGCGCCAGTCGGCGGTAGGCCCGCTTGATGTCTGTGGCCGTGGCCGTGGGACTCACACCCAAAGTTGCATAGTAATCCTGTTCGACATCCATCCGAGTCTCCTCACAACCAGGCCCCACAGGCCCGACATTCGGGCCTGTTTACCCCAGGCGACCCTCCCCCATCGACGATCAGCCCTTGACCTGCACCAGTATCACGGTGATGTTGTCTTCACCACCTGCCGCGTTGGCCTGCTGCACCAGTTGTTGACAGGCAGCCTGGGGTGTGGGGGCTTCACGCACGATGGCCGCGATGCGCTCCTCGGACACATACCCCCACAGCCCATCGCTGCACAACAACAGGTAACTGTTGGCCGGCAACGATTTGAGGTAAAAATCGACTTCGAGGGTGCTGCCCTGACCGATGGCCTTGTAGAGCACGTTCTTTTGCGGGTGAGAGGCGGCTTCCTCTGGAGAGATCTGGCCCAGCTCGATCAGCCGCGCCAGTAGTGAATGATCCTGGGTGATCTGTTCCAGACGGCCCTGACGGATCAGGTAGGCGCGGCTATCACCCACGTGGGCGATGTAGGCATTGGTGCCCTGGACGAGGGCACAGGTGAGAGTGGTGCCGGCCTCTGGCGGCGCCAGGCGATGCACGGCCAGGTTGGCCTCGTTGGCTGCTTCCAGGATGACCTCACTGATGGGGCGTTGTGCCGCCCCTTCGTCCGAATCGCTGGCCAGCCAGGGCAGGTAAAACTCGCGCAGCACGGCTTCTGCTGCCACCCGCGCGGTGAGCCCGCTGGCGATGCCGCCGCCTTTTTGCCCCCCCATGCCATCGGCCACCAGAAAAAGTCCAAAGGGAAACGTCTCACCATCCCGCGAGAGGGTGGCTTTGAGCGTAAAAAAAGCGTCCTGGTTTTGCTTACGCACCTTGCCGATATGGGTCGCCTGCCCAACTTCCAACGTGGGGCCGGTATCCAATGGCTCCTCTCCAGGCATCACCACATCCTGCACCGCTGATTCCACTTCCATGCCAAGAAGCCGCTTGAAAAAGCTCATCAGACTCTCTCCCCGTGTATGCTCGATCAGCCGGCGCCCCGTCGCACTGTGGTCTTAGGCCGGCAGGGCGTAAACGTGATGATCGGTCGAACCGACATAAACCATGTCCTCGTAAATCGCAGCCGACGAGAGCACGCGCCCCTCGGTTTTGAAGCGCCAACGCAGTTCACCCGACTTGGCATCCAGGGCATACAGACAACCATCACGCGAGCCAATGTACACCACTCCCTGGTGAACCTTGGGCGACGATGTGACCTGATCCTCGGTTTCGTATTTCCACACCAGCCGTCCTGAATTGGCATCGACGGCATAAACAGCCCCATCCACCGAGCCGACGTAGACGATGCTCAGCTCTGGGGCAACTGCCGGCGAAGAGATAATTGGCCCGCCGGTGCGATAACGCCAGGCCGCCGAGCCGTAACGGGCGTCCACGGCATACAGGCTGTTATCCATACCGCCGACGAAAACCAGACCTTCATACACCAACGGCGAAGACATCACCCCGCGGGCAATACGGAACTGCCAGCGCCGGCTGCCACCCTGAATACTCACCGCGTACAGATGGCCGTCGTCGGAGCCAAAGTAAACCACTTCGTCCTCCACCGCCGGCGAGGAACGGATCTCTTTCATGGCCTGAAATCGCCAGGCCATCCGGCCTGTCTGGGCCCTCACGGTATACAGATAACCATCGTCCGAGCCGAAAAACACGTGGTCGAACTCGACCCTGGCCGAGGAACGGATGCGCCCATTGGTGGGGCAAGACCAGGCGATGCGCCCCTGCGCAGCGCTGACGGCATAGAGCACCCGATCTTCCGAGCCGACGATCACCCGATCCTGGTAGATGCAGGGCGTAGCAGCGATGCCCCCTTCAGTGGCGTACTTCCACATAAACTTGCCCGATTTGGCATCCAACGCCCACAGGTTGTGATCATATGCCCCCACATAAAGCACGCCGTTGCCCACCACCGGCGAAGAGCGCACCTCGTCCTCGCAGGCAAACTGCCACACGGCCAATACACTATCGGACGAGCGGCTCAGGGTGATGGTACCCACCGAGCCTGCAACCGATTCGCCCGGCTGCACCTCGATGATGGCCTGCAAGGCCAGCTTCATCTCGGCGGCCGAGGCAAAACGCTTGTCGATATCGTACTGCAGGGCGCGCATGACAATGGCTTCCAGGCCCTCAGACACGGCGGCGTTGATGGCTCGCACGGGGCGTTCTTCAAAGGAAAAAGGTGGCTCCAGGCGAGGGTCGCGTTTGGTGAGCAGGTGATGCATGGTGGCCCCCAGAGCGTAAATGTCGCCTCTGGGCTCAGCAATGCCACGATACTGCTCTGGCGGCGAATAACCCTCTGTGCCGATCATGGTGCCCTTTTGCTCCGGCTGAAAGACTTTGGCGATGCCAAAATCGACCAGCATGATCCGGTCTTGAGAGGTCAACATGATGTTGTCGGGCTTGATGTCGCGAAAGATGATGGGGTGCGGCTTGAGGTTGTGGAGGTAATTCAGCATATCGCAGATTTCAACAGCCCACTTGATGATCGTGTCGTCTGGCAAAAAGCCAGGTGTTTCTTCCAGAATGGTGCCCAGGTTTTTGCCAGGGATGTACTCCATCACAAAGTAGCTACGATTGCCCTCGCTGAAATAATCAAAAATCTTGGGCAGCGCCGGGTGATCCAACAGAGCCATCACGCTGGCTTCGCGTTCAAAAGCCTGCACAGTCAGATCGCGCAGCCGCACATCCGGCGCAGTGTTGATCATCTCTTTGACAGCGCACAGTCGTGTCACCTTGGGAAAGCGCATATCGCGGGCCTGATACACCACCCCCATACCGCCAATTGCCAGCGTCTTGAGGATCTCGTACCGCCCCTGGAGTAATGTGCCCTTGGGGAGCGTCTCACCCTCTCCAAGAGGCCCGTCCATTTCCGGAAACTGCCTCGTGCTTAAGGCCATAAAACAACCCCTACCATCCACTCCCACGTTCGCGTGTCGAGCCACCCTTCACCACGCCTCAGCGGTGCAACTGTGCGCCGGTTAACGTTATGTGTATTATACACCAGGATGGAAATTTGGCAAAAGCCCAAACTAGCGCAAACAAGACGTCATACAAAATGAGGCCATCGTCGTATCACGATGGCCCCCCTTTTTGCAGTTCACCTCTCAAGCCAGGAGCATCTCCAGATCCACGCCTTCCAGCGTTTCCACCGCGATCAGTTTGGTCGCCACGGCCACCAGCTTGTCACGGTGCTCGGTGAGCACCTCCTTGGCCCGTCGATAGGCGTTTTCGATGATGTTTTTCACCTCACGGTCGATCTGCTGGGCCGTTTGCTCGCTATAGTCCCGCTGCTCCGAGATCTCGCGGCCCAAAAAGATCAACTCTTCCTTTTGACCAAAGGTCATCGGCCCCAACGACTCGCTCATGCCATAGCGGGTGACCATCTTGCGGGCCAATTCGGTGGCCCGTTCCAGGTCATTGCTGGCGCCGGTGGTCACGTCGTTAAAGACCAACTCTTCGGCAGCCCGGCCTCCCAAAAAGCCCGCCAGTTGATCGTGGAATTTGGATCTCTGCTGCAGGTATCGATCTTCTTCCGGCAAAGACATCGTAAAACCCAGCGCCATACCACGCGAGACGATGGTCACCTTGTGAACCGGGTCGCAGCCATCGAGCTGCCACTGCACCAGCGCGTGCCCCGCCTCGTGATAGGCGATGACCTCTTTTTCCTCGTCGCTGATGATACGGCTGCGGCGTTCCGGCCCGGCGATGATGCGCTCTACCGCTTCTTCGAATTCGACCATACCGATGGCCTTTTTGTTGGCCCGGGCGGCCAGAATAGCCGCCTCGTTCACCAGATTCTCAATGTCGGCCCCGACAAAACCGGGCGTCTGTTTGGCCAGCGTGGTCAGGTCCACATCGGCGGCCAGCGGCTTGCCCCGTGCATGCACCTGCAGGATAGCCTCGCGCCCTTTCAGGTCTGGCCGATCTAACACCACCCGGCGGTCGAAGCGGCCAGGCCGCAACAGAGCCGGGTCCAGGATATCAGGCCGGTTGGTGGCCGCCATGATGATGACGTTGGTATCGGTGTCAAAACCGTCCATCTCGACCAGAATCTGGTTGAGGGTCTGTTCGCGTTCGTCGTGGCTGCCGCCCAACCCTGCGCCGCGATGCCGCCCCACGGCGTCGATCTCGTCCACAAAAACGATGCACGGCGAGTGGCGCTTGGCCTGGTCGAACAGATCGCGCACCCGGCTGGCGCCCACACCCACAAACATCTCGACAAACTCGGAGCCAGAGATACTGAAAAAAGGCACGCCGGCCTCACCCGAAACGGCCTTGGCCATGAGCGTTTTGCCTGTGCCCGGCGCGCCCACCAGCAGCACCCCCTTGGGGATGCGCGCGCCCAGGGCGATGAACTTTTCCGGCTCTTTGAGAAACTCGACCACTTCGGCCAGCTCTTCTTTGGCCTCTTCTACGCCGGCCACATCGTCAAAGGTGACGGTGGGCTTGTCGCCGGTGAACATGCGGGCGCGGCTCTTGCCAAAAGAGAGCGCCTGGTTGTTGGAACCCTGCGCCTGGCGCAGCATGAAATAGATCACACCGGCGAAAAAGAGCATGGGCAAAATGCCACCCAGAATGGTGAGCCAACTGCCCAGATCGCTGGGCCGCTCGGCCTTGAGAGTGATGCCCTGAATCTGATCGTTGGTCACACCCAGGCCGGTCAACGTCTCCACCAGGCTCGTGCCGCGTTCCTTGTAGGCCACCACAGGGATGTGCTCACCGTCGCGACTGCCCACGGCAATGGATTGATTGCCAGCGTTCACCTGAACGCCCGCCCGATAGACGATCTCCAGCGTCTGATCGTCGCTGGCGCTGGTGATCTGGGCGATCTTGCCATCTCTGGCCTGTTGGGCCACCGTGCTGATGTTGACCTCCAGCGGTTTTGTCTGCGAGGTAAAATTGTACAACAGACCCACCGCCGCCACCAGGATGATGAAATAAACCAACCCGTTTCTAAACCTTGCCGAATCCACCACTATCCTCCATATCAACTTCCGCCCCGCCGGCAGCGGCCAATCCGGAGCGGGTTACTCTTTTGTTTGACCAAAGATTATACCAGACTTTGCCGATTCGTGCCAACCCACATCCAGAACGCAGCGCCCTCAACATCACCGCACCAGGGCCGCTTCCAACGCGTCCGACAGTGAACGCACGCCCACCACTTCCAGGCCGTGCGGCGCGCCGGCAAGCTGCCGCGCCGGTTTGGGCATCACACAACGCCTGAAACCCAGCTTGGCCGCCTCGTTCAGGCGACGATCGAGCTGGCTCACCATGCGCAGTTCGCCCGAAAGGCCAATCTCGCCCATCACCACGACATCGGCCGATACCGGCACGTTGTGAAAACTGGAAGCGATGGCCGTCGCCACCGCCAGATCGGCAGCCGGCTCGGCGATACGCAGACCACCGACCACGTTGACAAACACGTCCTGATCCGAAAGCCGCAGGCCGACACGTTTGCTCAACACGGCCACCAGCAACAGCAGCCGGTTGAGATCCACGCCGTTGGCCGTGCGCCGCGGCAGGCCAAAGCTGGTGGTGCTGGCAAGCGCCTGGATCTCTACCAGCAGCGGGCGTGTGCCCTCCATCGTCACCGCGATGGACGATCCGGCAGCGTTGGGCCAGCGCTCGGCCAGAAAGGCCTCCGAAGGGTTGGCCACTTCTTGCAGACCCTGCTGGCTCATCTCGAACACACCCACTTCGGCGGTGGGCCCAAAACGGTTCTTGACGCTGCGCAGCAGGCGATAGGCGTGAAACCGATCCCCTTCTAGGTAAAGCACCGTGTCCACGATGTGTTCCAACACCCGTGGGCCGGCGATGGCGCCGGCTTTGGTGACGTGGCCCACCAAAAAGATGGGCACCCCCTGGCCCTTGGCCAGGTGCATCAGGCGCGAAGCCGATTCGCGCACCTGACTCACACTACCGGCTGCCGAGGTGAGCTCCTCCAGGTACACGGTCTGGATCGAGTCGATCACGGCCAGGCGCGGTTTGAGCTGTTCGATGTGCGCCGCGATGGCGTCCAGGTTGGTCTCGGTGAGCAGGTAGAGATGATCGCTCTGGATGTCCAGTCGCCGGGCGCGCATTTTGATCTGCTGCGCCGATTCTTCGCCCGAAACGTACAGCACATCGCCCTGCTGGGTGAGCAGCGAAGCCACCTGCAACAGCAGCGTCGATTTGCCGATGCCCGGATCGCCGCCCACCAGCACCAGCGAGCCGCTCACGATGCCGCCGCCCAATACCCGCGAGAACTCGGCCAGGGGCAGCGGGATACGTTCCACGCCATCGGCGCCCACCTCGGAGAGTCGTTGGGGAGCCGATCGGCTCAGGGCTGTCTGAGAAGACAGTGGAGCGCGGCGGTCGCGCTCCACGATGGTTTCGACCAACGTATTCCATTCACCGCAGTCGGGGCAGCGGCCCATCCACTTGGGCTGCGCGCTGCCGCACGCCTGACAAACGAAAACGGTTCTGCTCCGTTTGACCATTGTTGTCTCTGGTGTCCCGGACTAGTCGAACAGCGCTTCGAGCACGGCCCGCTCGTCGTCCAAAGGCGTCGATGGCTCGATCGTTTGCAGCGCCAGGCCGTTGCCCTGCTCGTTGACGCTCACCAGCACGGTGGTTTCGGGCTGAAACTCGCCGGCCAGAATACCCTCCGATAACACGTCCTCCACTTGTTGCTGGATCACCCGGCGCAACTGCCGCGCGCCAAATTCAGGGCTGTAACCCTCTTCGGCCAGGTAATGACGGGCCTCTGGTGTGGACTGAAGCCTGATATCGCGGTCGGACAGCCGTGCCTGGATCTTGTTCAGCTCTAACTGCACAATATCTTCGATCTGGTCTTTGGTGAGTGAACGAAAGACCATGATGCCATCCACACGGTTGAGAAACTCGGGGCGGAACATGCGGCGCATTTCGGCCATGAGCTTCTCTTTCATGTCAGTGTAGGCCTCTTCTTCACTGACAGCCTGATCGCGTTTAGTGGCAAAGCCCAACGAGGTCGAGCGTTTGATCAGATCCGCCCCAACGTTGGAGGTCATGATGATGATGGTGTTGCAAAAGTCCACCGACCGACCGCGGGCATCGGCCAGATGGCCTTCTTCCATGATCTGCAAGAGCATGTTAAAGGCGTCCGGATGGGCCTTTTCGATCTCGTCAAAGCAGACCACCGAGTAAGGTCGGCGGCGGATGGTCTCGGTCAACTGACCGGCGTCGTCGTAGCCGATGTAGCCCGGCGGCGCGCCCACCAACCGCGACACCGTGTGTCGCTCCATGAACTCCGACATATCCAACTGGAGCAGCGCCTCTTCGCTGCCGAACAAGAACTCGGCCAACGCCTTACACAACTCGGTTTTGCCCACACCGGTGGGACCAAGAAAGATAAAAGAGCCAATAGGACGCCTGGGGTCTTTGAGTCCGGCGCGCCCACGCCGCACCGCCTTGGCCAGCGCGGTGATGGCCTCTTCCTGGCCCACCACACGCTTGTGCAGCTCTTCTTCCATTTTAAGCAACCGCTCCGATTCTTCTGTTGCCAGTTGCATCAGTGGTATGCCCGTCCACATGGAAACCATCTCGGCGATGTCATCGCTCGAGACGACGATGCTCTCGGCCATGCCGGCATCGGTCAGCCGCATCTTGTCCAGTTGGGCCTGAAGGTCCACTTCTCGATAGCGCAGGTTGGTGGCAGTTTCGAAATCTTTGGCCTCGATGGCGGCTTCCTTTTCGCGCTGCACATCACGCAGAACAGATAGGACGTCCTGATAGCCGTGCATCTGGGGTACTTTGTACATTCGAACGCGCGAGGAGGCTTCATCGATCAGGTCGATGGCCTTGTCGGGCAAAAAACGATCGGTGATGTAACGCTGGCCCAGGTGCGCCGCCGTGACGACGGCCTCGTCCGAAATGCGAAGCTGGTGATGCTGCTCGTAACGCGATTTGACGCCGCGCAAAATCTCGATGGTCTCATCGACCGTCGGTTCTTTGACCATCACGGGCTGGAAGCGGCGCTCCAGAGCGGCGTCGCTCTCGATGTGTTTGCGGTATTCCTCCAGCGTGGTGGCGCCCACACACTGCAATTCGCCGCGGGCCAGGGCCGGTTTGAGGATATTGGCGGCGTCCACCGAACTGCCCGCCGCGCCAGCGCCCACCAGCATGTGCACCTCGTCGATGAACAAGATGCTATCCGAACCTTTTAGCTCTTCGATGACTTTTTTGAGCCGCTCTTCGAACTGGCCACGATACATGGTGCCGGCCACCAATGAACCGACATCGAGTTGCAGCACCTGTTTGTTGAGCAGGCTGGGCGGCACCATACCGGCCACGATACGCTGCGCCAGCCCCTCGACGATGGCTGTCTTGCCCACACCCGGCTCACCGATCAGCGCCGGGTTGTTCTTGGTGCGACGCGACAGAATCTGGATCACCCGTTCGATCTCGGTCTGGCGGCCAATGACGGGGTCCAGCTTGTCCTCACCCGCCAGCGCGGTAAGGTCGGTGCTGAGCTGATCCAACAGCGGTGTTTTGGGCCGTGCGGCCTCTTTTGCCCCGGCCTGCACCGGGCTTTTCATCATCAGGGCGGTGGTTTCCTTACGCAACTGCTCCAGGTCAATGCCCAGATCGCGCAACAGATCCAGAGCGACGCCCTCTTCCTGGCGGAGTAAACCTAACAGCAAGTGACCGGTATCGATGTAATGATGGCCCATGCGACGCGCCTCGTCCACTGCACTCTCTAACACCTTGCGCGTGCGCGGCGTGAGTGTTGGTTTGGAGCTAAAGGGTGTTCGCCGACGGCCACTGGTGAAACGCTCCACCATCTGTTGCAACTGTTCCGGATCTGCCCCCAGCTTACGGAGCACCCGACTGGACACACTTTTATCCTCTTTGACCATTCCCAGCAACAGATGCTCCGTACCGATGTAATTATGGTGCATGCTCTTGGCTTCCTCTTGCGCCCGCATCAGCACCCTTCTGGCTCGTTTGGTAAACAGTTCGAATTTATCCTGTTCAGCCATGATATCTATCTCCTATTATAGCCCACACCTTCACCCACCCATAACAGTACTTTTTACAGACGGGTGTGGCTTTAGGTTTTCCAACGGGCCTGTGCAACAGCCATCTCAAACGACAAGGGGGCTGTTCGCTTCTCCGCGCCCTAGCCCCCTATGGCATCGATCCACCCGGCATATTCAAGGGGGCGGCTTTTACTGCACCACCAAACTCCCCCTCATGAGTTCTACACTCGTATCCGACGCCTCAACCCGGCCCCCGGCCCATGAGCCTGGTGATGGCGCACCTCCTCACTCCACCGCGTCTTCGGCGGCTTCCATCTCGATCAATTCGGGGGAACGATTTACAGACTTACCAACCGTTACCTTTTGGTTCTCCTCGGCCTCCATCTCGCCCCCCATAGCGGCGTCACTTTCGGCCCGACCCTCGTCCCAGTCCTGCTCTGCGTATTCCACCAAATCGACACGCTTGAGGCTCAAGCCCATGCGTTTCCGGGCGGCATCGATCTTGATAATACGCAGCGTCAGCACATCGCCGCCCTTGACCACATCTTTGGGATGGCCCACGTGTTCGTCGGACATCTCGGAGATGTGAATCAGCCCTTCGATGTCTGAATCGTGCAGCCGGGCAAAGGCGCCAAACTTGACCAACTTGGTGACGGTGCCCTCTACCAACTGGCCCACCTGATACCGCTCTTCGACCAGCGTCCACGGATCTGGCAGCAACCGCTTCAGGCTCAGGCCAATGCGCTTGCGGTCGCGGTCTACGTTCAAGACATAGACCTCTACCTCCTGGCCCACCTCGAGCACTTCGCTGGGATGTGTCACCCGCCGCCAGGACAACTCCGAAAGGTGCACCAGACCATCGGCCTCGCCCAGATCGACAAAAGCGCCAAAATCACACAAACTGCTGACCATCCCGGTACGAATGTCGCCCTCGCTCAACTCGTCCAGCAGACGGTCTTTTTGTAGCTTGCGCCAATCGCGGATGGCCGCCCGCTCAGAGAGAATGAGCCGATTGCGCTCCCGATCCAGCTCGATGATCTTGATCTGAATGGGCTGACCCACCAGCTTGGCCTTGTATTCCTCGGAAGAGACATCTCCCTGGTCCTGAGGCACCAACTGGGACGCCGGCACAAAACCCCGTACCCGGCCCAGCCGCACGATGAGACCACCCTTGTTAAAGCCGGCCACCGTGCTTTCAAATACCTCTTGGGTCTTGAAAAGTTGTTCGGCTTGGCGCCAATCCTTTTCAATCTGCGCCCTGGCCAGAGAAAGAATGATGTTGCCATTCTTATCCTCGGCCGTCATGACGTAAGCCAGAACCTGGTCGCCCACTTTGAGCCTGGACACATACTCGGCCCCCAGGCGATCAAGGTCTCGCTTGGTAACAATGCCTTCCGATTTGGCACCCACGTCGATCAGAATCTCGTCCGAGGTGACACGCACGATCACCCCTTCCAGGATCGTCGACTTTTCGAACTGGCCGAGCTTGTCGGCTTCTTCAAGCAGCGACATCATCGGGTGGGCTTGCCCGATGTCAGATTCGCCTACGCTCCTTTCACCGCTTGTTGAAAGGGCCTGGGCTTTTTCCTCAACCATTCTCTTCTTCTCTCCCCTTATTGTGCTAACTCCTATTATACACTATTTTCGCCATAGCGCAAAACTTGCCCCGGCCTCAGATAGATCATCGATCAGGAGAGAGATAAAAACACGTTCACTGTTGAGACAATCCGGTGGGGCACGATCTTACCTGCCCCGCCACTCGATCATACCCGGCCGCTGTCACCACACAACATCAGGGCTTCCAGAGTTGGACGGACTCTGGAAGCCCTTTTGTCTGGATTGTAACCCGGAGCTGTCGCTCAGAGCGGCAACCAGGCGCCGATGCCTTTTTCCACCGCCTGTTTGTACAGCAGCGGCGCCACCACCATATCGTCCATGGCCAGGCCCAGGTTGGCCGTCATGGTGCGCTCCTGAGGGTTTTGGCGGCCCGGCTTTTTCCCGGCAGCCAGTTCACCCAGATCGGCATGAACCGGCGGAATATCCTGCAAGTATCCCACCTGCTGGTAGTGGCGCAGTTGGGGGGTGTCGTCGGTGCAGAACCTGTCGACTTGTTTCATGGCCGCCGGCTGCCAATAAGAGTCAAAATCCACCAGCGAGGCAAAAGCCCCCTCGTCCAGCCAGCCCGGTAGGATGGTGCCATGCGGCCTTTTTAAGATCGGCCCGGCGGTGACCACCACATCACAGCCGGTCACGGCCTGCTGCGGCGTTTCGACGACGATCGCTTCCAGGCCCAACCGCTCGCCGATCTCGTCGGCGTAGCGGCGTGCCGCCGTGGCATCCACATCATAGGCCATCACCCGCTGCAGCGGCAAGAGCACGTTCAGCGCCTCCACATTGCTCCGGCCCTGCACGCCGCAGCCCAACACTCCCACCACAGAGGAATCCGGACGGGCCAGGTATTTGGCGGCCACCGCCGTCGCTGCGCCGGTGCGTTTGGCCGTGATCCAGACACAATCCATCACTGCCAGAGGCAGGCCGGTGTCCACGTCGTTATAAATCAGCAGGCCGGTGATGTAGGGCAAACCTCGCTTGAAATTCTCCGGAAAGCCACTCACCCACTTGACGCCGGCCGATTTGAGCGCCGGGATATAAGCCGGCATGGCGTGGATGAAATTATCGCCGCCGCCGGGGTGAATGCCCGGCTTGGGTGGCATCTCTACTCGCCCCTCACCCTTTTCACGAAAAGCCAGCTCGAGCGCGTCGATGATCGCAGTCATCGTCAACCCGACGGCTGCCACGTCGGCCTGGGAAAGGTAGAGCAAACGATTTTCTGACACAGCACACCTCCAATCGAGATCGTTCAGGCGCGGGCGCGGTATCACCCGGCCGAATGCGTGGTTACTTGCGTTTCGCTGCCGACCGCCAGCCGGGGCACGTAACGGGCCACCATTTCGGGCGTCACCGCTCCGGCGCGGCAGATCTCGGCGTATAACTCGCCGCTGCGCCGGACAGCCCGCGCCTGTGTTTCAAAATCCACGGCGATCAGGCCAAACCTGGCGCTGAACCCCTCGGCCCACTCGAAATTATCCAGCAGCGACCAGTGATAATAGCCCTTCACCGGCGCCCCCTCGGTGATGGCACGCTGTACCGCTGCCAGATGGGTAACCAGGTGATAGGGTCGTTCCTCGTCGGTGGCGTCGAGCCAGCCGTTCTCGGTGACATAGATCGGCAGGCCGTAATCGCCAAACTGTTTCAAGAAACGATACAGCCCATCGGGATCGGGATCGCCCCACCAGTGCGGCAGGTCTGGCGGGCGGTTGGGACGGCGCACCTCGCGGGCAAAGAGATTCTGCGGCGCGGCCAGGTCGAAAGCGATAGCATCGCTGTTGTAATAGTTGAGGCCCAGGAAATCGACCCGGCCCGGCAACGTGGCGTCGCGTTGGCCCCAGCCGAGGGGAAAGAGCCAACGGCCCTCCATCACTGCCGCCATGAACAATCGATTGAGCAGATAATCGCGCACGCCGGCCGCCCAGCCATCCAGCGCCGAGACCGGGTTGGCCGGAGCAAAAGCGCGCTGATGTTTCACCAGCCCCACCCGCGCCTGCGGCTGAACCTCGTGGATGGCCTGGTAAGCGGCGGCATGGGCGCAGGCCATGTGGCGCAGCGTTCGCAGCGTGCGGCCCACGCTCACCTGGCCCGGTGGAAAGATCGCCCCCAAACAAGTGTTGAACGCATAGATCACCGGCTCGTTGATGGTGCACCACAACGTCACCAGATCACCAAAAGCCGCCGCGGCGCGGCGGGCAAAACGCGTGAAGCGTGCCACCGCTGCCGGGTTGGCCCAGCCGCCATCCTCGGCCAGCCAGCGCGGGCTGGTGAAATGGTGCAGCGTGACCATCGGCTCCAGGCCGCGAGCCCGCAGGGCGGCCAGCATCTCGCGGTAGCGGGCCTCTGCGGCGGCATCCCACTGGCCTTCAGCGGGTTCCAGACGGCTCCAGGCGATGGACAGGCGGTGGCTGTTTTGCCCCAACGCGGCCGCCCGGTCGAAATCCTCCTCGGCGCGATGCCACCAATCACAGGCCACTTGGGCGCGTCCGCCACCGGCAATACGCCCCGGCTGTTGCTCCCACTCCCACCAATCGTTGTGTGGGTTGTGCCCTTCCACCTGATGCGCCGAAGTGGCCGTGCCCCACAGAAAACCATCGGGAAAAGAGAGGGTTCGGGTGATCTGTTGTTCCATCGAATCGTGCTCCAAAAGCCGTCAAGATCAGCCAAGACGGACACGTACTTCAGCGGCCACCATGCGGTGGCCCGAATCACGATATCCCACCGCCTCGGCCAGTTGGATGGAGGGCAGATTGTCCTCGTCGACGATGTAGAGCGGCAGTAAACCCTCGTGGAGCAAACCCAGCGTGGCCGCCCGCACCACTGCCTGTCCCCAGCCGCGCCCTTGAAACTCGGGCGCGGTGAACACAAAAACCTCGGCGCAAAAGGGCGAACGCCAGTTGGTGCCGGCGACCGCCGCCGGCTGGCCGCCGGAGCGAATCTCCCAGCGCGGCTGACCCTCGGGGCCGTGATTTTCTTGCACCAGCACATTGATCCGAACTGTTTGCAACAACGCAAAGCGAGATGGGTCGACGAGCAAGATGCGCTGCACCGAAGGCGAGGACATCTCGAGCACATCTTGCACACCGGCAACCAGGTTCGCCGGGGCAAGAAAAAAGTAGGGCCGCCCCGGTATCAACGCTCGCAGGAGGAGATCGGTTGCCGCATGGGCATCGGGCGCGCGCATCACCACCAGCGGCCGAAACAGGTCCTGGCCTGTCTGGCAAACGGCGATGAATCCGGTCGCCCGATCATCCGGCGTACGATAGAGCGTGAGTTCGGTGCGGCGAGGGTCGTGATACAGGGCATAGTAGGCTGCCTGGGCATCCTCCGGAGCCGAGGGGGCCAGCAGAGAGGCGATGGCGTCTCGTTGAGCGCTCAGGTTGTTCACGACCTCACCTGTGCTGGAGAAGGATGCTGCCACAGCGCCAGGCCGGCACGCTCGGCGCCGGCCTGACGCTGCAAGAGAGAGGCTAACCTGCCAGGAATTCGTCGATGACCGACTTGCTGATGCGATACTGGCTGCCGATCTTTTTGGCCTTGAGCTCACCGGCCTCGATCATCTGAACGATGTCGGCTTCGCTCACCTGCAAATAGGCCGCTGCCTGAGCCGGGTTCATCACGTCCGGCATGGCGGCAGGGGCCGCCTGTTGGCCCGCTGGTGGTTGAGCAGAGGGCTGCTGCATGGTCTGGCCCATGGCCGCCGCCATCTGCTGACCGATGACCAATCCGGCGCCCGCGCCAGCGCCCAGGCCGGCCATGCCGCCGCCTTCTTGCTGCGCAGCGGCCAGCATGGCATCGGCGGCTTTGAGTTGGGCGTACTTGGCCGCGTCGATCAGGCCCATCTTGCGCAGTTTTTCCTCCGAGGTATCCAACGCGTTGACCTGAGCGATGGTGATGTCTTTGAGCAAGATGCCCAGCTCGGCAAATTCCTCGTTGGCCTTGGCCTTGACAGCCACCCCCAGCTCGTCGCGCAACGACATCAGCTTGGTGATAGAGCCAGGCCGCGTGGTGCCCAGGACATCGATCAACGAGCCCTCGATGTCGGCCACCATGGCAGAGCGAATATCGCGCGTGGTATAGCTGCCCCGATTGCCCACGAACTGGGTCACAAAACGCTGCGGCTCGTTGACTTGAAAGTGAAAGGTGCCGTTGATGCCCACCAGCAGCCAGCCCCAGCCCTGGCCCGGCGTTTCCAGAGGAACCGGCCCCACGCCCCATTTTTCGTTGGGGAAATCGCGCTGGTTGACGAAAAAGACCTCGGCGGCAAAGATGGTCTTTTCATTAAAAACCAGGTTGCTGAAAAAGCTGGTGACCAGCGGGATGTTGGCGGTGGTCAGGGTGTGTCGGCCTGGACCAAACACATCCAGGGCTTTGCCATCGCGGAAAAAGACGGCCACCTGAGCCTCGCGCACGATGAGCTGCGAGCCGAGGCGAAAGTCGCCCATGCCTTGCTCCGGGAAACGGCGCACCAGTTCATCGGGCCGCTCGCCGGTCAGTTGAATCACGTCCGAGATACGTGCCATAATGATTTCCTCCTGTCGTCAGGTGATTGGGCGGTTGCGCCTACAGTGAGCC
Source organism: Chloroflexota bacterium (assembly GCA_049324835.1). GTDB lineage: Bacteria > Chloroflexota > Anaerolineae > CAYNKW01 > CAYNKW01 > JBMOMT01. Next base: position 73,106 of record JBMOMT010000044.1, read on the forward strand.
GGTGATCACTTGTTCGCGCTGGTTAAAGAGATGGTTGACATCACCAGCGATGCGTTTGGCAACGGCGATGGCCTCCGCCAGGCCCTCGCCGGAATCTATGGCGGCCTGCACGGCATCGACGGCTGCCGTCACACCATCGATCTGGGCCAGCAAGTTGCTATCGAACTCGTACAGGGCGTCCAATTGCTCCTCTTTGACCTTGACGGCGTCGAAAAAGCCGGCGTAACCCATCGCCGCCCGTTCGATACGATCCACAAAGGTCTGCAAACGCCGCACCGCATCGTCCAGCGCGGTGGCCTGCTCCAGCAGCTCCAGACTGCCGCCGGCCACCAACTGGCCCTGCATATCGACCAGCCGTTGCACCTGCGCCCCAAAGTCACCGGCGATCTTGGCGCGAAGCAGACGATCGGCCTCGCGGCGCATCTCTTTTTCCTTATAGCCGCTGTAGCCGGGGATCTTGCGCGTCAGATTCTCCAGCCCACCCAGCGATTCGACGATCTTGTCTTTAAAGTCCATACTGCCTCCTATCGTGATGTTACATAGGTTGGAATACGTCAGTCTTGAGCAAGACCCCATCGTCTGCCGCTATTATAGCCGATCTCGAAGGAAATGCCAAGACTCGCAAGCTATTCTATGGGCAGACCCAATGCCCGCATGGCCCGCGCGCGGTAAAAACCGGTGCGATCCAGATCGACAGCCCGCCAGAACTGCTCGCGGGCCTGGGCAGGTTGCCCGGCCTGCTGCAAAACAGCACCCAGATGATAACGCGCGCTGGCCAATTCCGGATCCAGCGCCACGGCCCGAAGCAAGGCGCTCTCGGCCTGTTCGGCGTAACCCACCAGGTAATAGGCCCAACCCAACACGTCATGAGCCTGGGCGTTCGACGGATCCATGCGGGCCGCGCTCTGCGCCGCAGGCAAGCCGCCGGCGCGCACTCGGACGAGCCGCTCGATGTAAAAGCGGGCCAACAACAGTTGAAAATCGGCGCTCTCAGGGGCCAGTTCGGCAGCCGCGCGAAAGGCCATCTCGGCATCGGTGTAATTGTCCTGGGCCAGCCAGGCCTGGCCCAATTGGGCATAGAGCACCGGCTCGTAGGGATCGAGTTTGAGCGCCTGACGCAACTGAAAAACCGCTTCGCCCGCCCGACCGTGGCGCAAGTAGTACAGCCCCAGCAAGTATCGCGGCAGAGTCTGTGTGGGCGCCAGTTGCACGGCCCGCCACAGATGTTGTTCAGCCTCAGCAGACCGGCCCAGATAGTCGAGCGCATGGCCCAGATAGGCTCTGGCTTCGGCGTAATCGGGCGATGTGTCCACAACCCCGGCCAACACCTGCCGCGCCAGCGACCACGCCTCGACCCGCACGTACGCCTGGCCCAGCGCCGCCGCCGCGTGGATGGCGTCGCTCGCCAGAGAGAGCTGCTCCAGCTCTGCACCCAGCACGATGGCCCGCTGCGCCATTTCGAGGTCTGGGCCAGCAGCCGCGATCTGGAGGTGGTGCAGGGCCGCCTGCGGCTCGTGCCGTGCCAGGATCAGTCCCAGCCCGTAATGGGCCGACTGCCACCCAAACCGATGGTCTGGATCCCAGCGGGCCAGGATGACCTCAAAGCTGCTCTGAGCATCCACCCACGCCTCATTACGCAAATAGGCCCAGCCCAGTTGTGCCCGGGCTTCTGCCAGGTGTGGATCGCCGGTCAGAGCCGCCTGCCACTGCGCCATTGCCTCCGCTTCCAGCCCCATGCCCAGGTAGAGCTGGCCCATCAACAGGTGCAAGTGGGGCGTCCAGCCCTGCCGACGATGTACCAGCAACAGCACCGGCTGGGCCCGATCGTACCACGCCTGGGCCAGATAGGTTCGACCCAGACGCAACAGCGGAACGGCGCTGCCGGGCTGCAGTGTGGCGGCCTGGCGATATTTCTGGGCGGCAAAGGAATACTCCTGGCGGGCGACGTGGGCATCACCCTCCCGAATCAGCGCCGCCGGCTGGCGGCGCTCCGGGCCGAGTTGCAGGCCCACAACCAGCAACAGCAACAAGGCCGTTTTCACTCCGCGCCACACCAGCCCGCTCCTGCCGCTTATACCTCGGCTACTTGCTGGCCAAAGGCCAGCAGAGCCTCCACCTGCCGCGGCGAGGGCGCTTCGGCGTAGACCCGCAGCACCGGCTCTGTGCCAGAAGGGCGAATGAGCAGCCAGCTTTCGTCGGCCAGGCAATACTTGACCCCGTCTTGGGTATCTACTGTGCGCACCGTCTGGCCGCCGATCTGTCCCGGCGCGCCGTCGACCAGACGGGCCGCCATTTCGGCCTTGGCCACGCGGTGCCGCAGTTGGACATCGCGCCGGGCATAATGGGTGGGGCCCACCGCGTGCTGTAGATCGGCCACCAACTCGCACAGCGGCGCGGCGGCGGCGGCGAGCACCTCCAGCAGCAGCAGGCCCATCAGAATGCCGTCGCCCTCTGGAATGTGGCCGCGGATGCTCATACCGCCCGATTCTTCACCGCCCATCAGCACATCCTCACGCAGCATGTGCTCGGCGATATGGTTGAACCCCACAGGCGTCTGGTAGAGAGGCAGGCCATAACGCGCCGCCAGCCGGTCGATCATCTGGGTCGTCGAAACGGTTTTGACCACCGGGCCACGCCAGCCTCGCGCCTCGACCAGATAACGCAGCACCAGAGCGAAAATATGATGCGCGTCCACAAAATTGCCCTTGGCATCCATAGCGCCGATGCGGTCGGCGTCACCATCGGTGGCCAGACCCACGTCGGCGTGATCGGTCTGGATGGCTGCCGCAAGGGCATTGAGATAACGCGCCATCGGTTCGGGGTGAATGCCGCCAAAGCCGGGGTTCATCTCGCCGCGGATCTCGCGGACGCGGGTGCGGGTGCGGGCCAACATCTCGCCGAAACAGCCTCTGCCAGAGCCATACATGGCATCGACCACCACACGCAACTCGCCGCGCGAGATGACATCCAGGTTGACCAGTGTGTCGAGGTGTTCGTAATAGGCCCAGGCCGGATCAAAGCGTTGGATGAGGCCATCCCTGATAGCCGCCTGTGCATCCACCTGGTTGGGACCACGTCCCTCGGCCTGAGCGGCGTCCAGATAGGCTTCTACACGGCCGTTTTGTTCCGGGCTGGCCGCGCCGCCGTAGGCCGCCTTGAGCTTGACGCCGTTGTAACGCGGCGCGTTGTGACTGGCCGTGATCATCACGCCAGCCGCGGCGCCTCTGTGCCGCACGGCATAAGAGATGGTGGGTGTGGGCGTGTCGCCTCGCGCCAGCCAAGCCACGATGCCGTTGCCCGCCATGACGCGAGCCACCTCGGCGGCGTAACGATCCGAGAGAAAGCGGGTATCGTGGCCGATGATCACCTGGGGTTGGCTGCCGGTTGGAGCCTCTTTCAGAATATAATCGGCGATGGCCTGAGCCACCAGCCGCAGATTGGCAAAAGTAAAGGTATCCGAGATGACGGCGCGCCAGCCATCGGTGCCAAAGCGGATGCTCATGGGGCCTCCTTACAAGGGGTTTGGAGAAGCGCGACTCTGCGCGCCACGACATTATACCCCATGTCCACTCTGATGGCAAAAATCGGGCCTGCGGGGAACGCGTTTCAGTTCCCAAGCCACCGCCGTCCCGGCACATCAAAAGAGCGACGCTCTCGACAAGGGCGTCGCTCCCCGAATGTTGGGCCAGGGCCCAAAACGCTGCGCCTTTTTACCGCTTGTAGCCGCTGATGGTGGCCTCCCCCTCACCCACCTGGATCTGCTCCAGACACACCGGCAGGTCCGATGGGTAACGATCCAGCTCCCGATACACCAGATCGGCCACAAAATCGCTGACCCACCTGGGTGTGAGAAACCCCCCCACCTCCAGTTCGGTGATCGTCGCCTCGGGCAGGCAATCGCGCGCCGTCACCGGCCCCCGGACGGTGGCCGGTATCCACAGGCCCATGGCCCGCACCTCACCCCCCAGCTCCACCAGCCCCGGCAGAAAACGCACCGTCACGTTGCGGTAATCGAGGTTGGTCTGCGTATTCAGAAAAGCGGCCAATTCGCGCTCCACGTGGTCATCGTGCACCAGCAGCACCAGTTGCTGGCCGACACGCGCCTGCTGGAACTGCTGCTCCAGCACGGCCCGATCGGTCAGGCTGGGATCGACCACCACCAGCGGCGTGGGCGGGGTTTCGAGACTCCAAGGCGTGGCTGTGACCGTGGCTGGCGGCAAGGTTCCAGGCGTCACCGGTGTGGGAGGGGGCGGCAAAGGTGTGGGAGTAGACAAGACGCGGCTGGGTGTCGGCGCCACAGCCGGCGGGGTGGGCGCGCTCTCGATCGGCTTCAGCCACAACCAGGCCGCCAAAATACAGGCCAGGCACACCACCAGGACTGCCAGCAAAACTGCCACCACAAGAGCTGCAAACCTCGATCCTCTCATGATCACGACACCTCGCCTGTTCCAATAGATCCAAATTCTTGAGGGCTACAAGACCTGACAGGTTTTTAGAGACACTTTTTGGGGCCAATGCAGTTGATCATCGAGGTGATTTTGCCGGTTATGCCCCTATGAAAAACCTGTCAGGTCTAAAAATTGGATTGCTGATTTAGAATACAAAACGACGAGACCGGCTCGGCCGGCCCCGTCGCCCAATCTCGAAAAACGAGTGGCCATCCGTTCAGGCTGCGGCAGGAGCTTTTTTGCGCCGGAACAGGCGACCCAGTTCGCCGTTCTCCCACACCACCAGCAGCGGCACGGCCACAAAGATAGATGAATAAGTGCCGCTCAGCATACCCACCAGCATGGTGGCGATAAACTGCTCTATGCTGGCGCCGCCAAAGAGCAGCAAGGCCACCATCACGAAAATGGCGTTGAGCTGCGTGGCCAGCGAACGGTGGATCGTCTCCAGAATGCTGCGATTGGCCACCGTCTCGAAGCTTTCGCCCCGCCGCCGCGAAATGTTCTCCCGGATGCGGTCGAACACGACGATGGTATCCTGCACCGAAAAGCCGATCACCGTCAGGATGGCCGTCAGGAACAGCGCATCCACCTCCCAGCCGAATAACACGCCAAACAGGGCGAAAAAGCCCAAAGCCACCAGGATATCGTGGATCATGGCCACGATGGCCGATACGCCGTAACGATAGGCCCGCGGCACGCGGCGGAAGGCCCACCAGATAAAGCTCAGAATCACCAGCGAGGCCACCACCACCGCCACCGTTGCCGCCCGCGTCACCTCACCGCCGATGGCCGGCGACACTGCCGTGGCGTTGCTCGCCTGGCGTACGATCTCACCCACACTGGCTTCCAGACCGGCCTCGATGGCAGTCAGCGTGTCAGCATCGATGAACGTCGAGCGCACCTGCCAGGTGTTCTCCGCCACATCTCCAAGCTGGCGCACCTCTGGATTGCTGATGCCATGAGTGGCAAAGACTTCACGGATGGCATCTTCGTCGCCGGTCTCGGTGAATTTATAGACCAACAAACTGCCGCCGGTAAAGTCCACACTCAGCCGCACCGGCCCACCCGTCGTCACCGTCGCAACGACCATGGCAACGATGCCCAGACCGATGACGACCCCCGAAAGGATAAAGTACCATTTACGTCGCCCCACGATGTCGAAAATGAAACTCGGTTTTTCTTCCGGCGCGACATCGGCCACAACCACGGCCTTTTGATCCTCACCCTCCACACCCAACAGCCAACGCCTGTCCTTGACCCACTCGCCGACCCGGGCAAAGACGTTTTCCATGAACGTGCGTGTCACCAGCACCGCGGTAAACATGCTCACCACCACACCGATGAACAGCGTGATGGCAAAACCGCGCACCATGCTGGCTCCAAAGTTGGAGCCAAAGTAGGCCAGAATGGCACAGGTGATGATGGTCGAGATGTTTGAATCGCGGATAGAGGTCCAGGCCCGTTCGAAACCGGCCCGCAGCGAGGGCCACAAAGCGCGGCCGGCCCGCAGCTCTTCCTTCATACGCTCAAAGATCAGGATGTTGGCATCCACAGCCATGCCAGTGGAAAGCAAAAAGCCGGTGATGCCGGGCAGCGTCAGCGTCACCGGCACCAGCTTGAAAGCTGCCAGGTTGATCAGGGCATACGTCACCAGGGCCAGATCGGCCAACAACCCCGGCAGCCGGTAATAGATCAGCATAAAAAGCAACACGATCACCAGGCCGATGGTGCCGGCGCGGATGCTCTTACTCACCGATTCCTGCCCCAGCGTGGGCCCCACCTTGCGTGTCGTCTCCACCCGCAGTGGAATCGGCAGCGCGCCGTAGCGCAGTTGCACCGCCAGCTTGCGCGCCTCTTCCAGCGAAAAACGGCCGGTGATGCGCCCCTGACCATCCGGGATGGCCGATTCAATCCGGGGGCAAGAGATCACCTCTTTGTCCAGCACGATACATAGAAACTGATTGATGTGGCTGGCAGTGTAATCGGCAAAGATGTCGGCCCCTTCGTTATCCAGCTCAAAGTGGATCTCGAGCCCTCCCGAAGACTGATCTGTGGCCGCGTAGGCGGTCTCCAGGTGAGTGCCAGCCATCACCGTGTGATACACCAACTCCTGGGGGGGTGACGTCTCGACAGTGCCGGTCACCGTCCCGGTGGGGGTGAGTGTCTCAGTAGCCGTGACGGTGGCAGTCGGTTCAGGGGTTGGCGCGTCGGCCTGGAGATAATCGGTTCGGACGACGGTGCCGATGTCCAACGGTGCGTAGCCAGAATCGACAAACTCGAGCAGACCCGTCTCGCGGATGGTGGCGATGGCCAGCTCCTCGTCCTCGATGCCCGGCAACTCGACGATGATGCGCCGCTCGCCCTGAGTCTGCACCAGCGGCTCCACCACTCCCAGACCGTTGACACGGTTTTCCACGATGACCCGCGCCGTCTCCAACGCCTCAGTCTCGATCGGTTGTTCCGGCGGCAAATCGACTTCCAGCAGCACCTGCAGGCCGCCTTGAAGGTCCAAACCCTGGTGAACCTTGATGTCCTTGTCGAATGTCCAATCGCCGATCTTGAGGTGGATGCCCGGATTGTTGGGCAGGTCAATCCAGGCCGCCGCCACGATGAGTACGACGATCAATGCCAGTACAAAGCCTCTTCGATCCCTCATGAATCGCTTCTTCCTCCCATCCCGATTGACAATCAAACGGCGTGATTATAGTCCATCGGGGGGCAACTGTCAAATCAATTGCGCCTCACGCGCCGCGCCTGGGGTTGACAAAAGCGATGCGGTGTGGTATATTGTTCACGGTAAAAAACGGTGTTTAGTTACCTAAACACGGGGCAAGCAGAGTGCAGGACGAACGATACTTTGTCCCTTCGTTGGCGCGAGGACTGGAAATCCTATCCAGCTTTTCAGCGACCGGGCCTTCATTGACTTTGAGCGACCTGGCCCGCCGTCTGGGGATGGGTCGCAGCTCAGTCTACCGCCTGGCTCACACGTTAACCCAACTGGGCTACCTGGAATTCGACGAGAATACCAAACACTACAGCCCTTCGGCCAAAGTGCTCACCCTGGCCGCCGACACAGCAGCCGGCATGGCTCTCTCGACGGCTGCCCTGCCTCACCTGAAAGAGCTGGCCCGCCAGTTCGATGAAACCGCCAGCCTGGGCATATTGGTGGGCCAGCACGTTGTTTTCGTACAGCGCATCGAGTCGCAGCAGATCCTCACCACCCGTTTTCAGATCGGTTCTCGCTTGCCCGTGTATTGCACCTCGCTGGGCAAAACCCTGCTGGCTTTTCTCCCTCCAGAAGAAGCGCGCGACCTTCTCTCAACCCTCGATCTTGTTCCGATGGGGCCCAACACCATCACCGATGTGGAAGCATTGCTCGACAACCTGGCCCAAATTCGGGCGTCAGGTTTTGGGCTCAACGATCAAGAACTGACGGTCGGGCTTCACTCGGTGGCTGCGCCGGTGCGCTCGGCCAGCGGGCAGGTGATCGCCGCCGTAGATGTTTCCACGCTCGTGGCCCGCATCCCGCACGAGCGATTGATCGGTGAAGTGGCTGTGGCGGTGATAAAAGCCGCCGATAGAATTTCAACCGCGCTTGTCGTAATCTGAAAGGAGAACGTGCATGGATGTCATTATCCGCAATGCCAACGTGCTGGACGGCACCGGTTCGCCTGCTTTCCCCGCCGATATCGGCCTGGCGGGCGAGCGCATCGCCGCCATAGGTGATCTCGCCGCCGCCAGCGCCCCGATCGAGATCGACGCTGCAGGGCTCACCGCCGCGCCGGGCTTTATCGACATTCACTCTCACTCGGATTTCACCCTGCCCATCAACCCCCGTGCCGAGAGCAAGATCCGCCAGGGCGTGACCACCGAGGTGATCGGCATGTGCGGCTCCAGCCCGGCGCCGCTGACCGAGGAAACGCGCCAAACCTCGATGGCCGCCCACCCGGATTTGCCCTGGGAATGGACCTCTTTTGGCGAATTTCTGGATTTCCTACGGCGGCAAGGCACCAGCGTCAACCTGGTGCCGATGGTGGGCCACGGCGCCATTCGGGGCGCCGGCATGGGCCTGGCCGAGCGCGCCCCCACGCCCGCTGAACTGGCCGCCATGAAACGGCTGGTGGCCCAGGCCATGGACGAGGGTGCGTGGGGCCTATCTACCGGCCTCATCTACGCCCCCAGCGTCTATGCCACCACCGACGAGATCGTGGCATTGAGCCGGGTGGCAGCGGAGCGCGGCGGCTTTTACTTTAGCCACATCCGCGGCGAAGAGGCCACACTGCTGGAGGCCGTGGCCGAAGCCATCGAGATCGGCGAGCGGGCCAGGCTGCCGGTACAGATCGCTCACTTTAAAGCCGCACGGCCGGAAAACTGGGGACTGCTGCCCCAGGCTCTGGCGCTCGTCGATGATGCCCGCGCCCGCGGCCTGGACGTGGCCGCCGACCGCTACCCCTACATCGCTTCCAGCACCAGCCTGGGCGCTTACCTGCCCGATTGGGCCCACGACGGCGGGCGCAACGTGCTGCTGGAACGGCTACAATCGCCCGACGCCCGGCGGCGCATCCTGGACGATCTCGTCGAACTGGCCCAGCACTGGGAGCGCATCGTCATCTCTCACGCCCCTCTCTGCCCTGAACTGGAGGGCATGAGCGTGGCCGAGGTGGCCGGCGGGCGGGGCAATGACCCCAACGAAACCGCGCTGGATGTGCTGCTGGAGGGCGAAGGGCGGGTCTCGGTGGTGCACTTTGGCATGAGCGAAGAGAATCTCAAGACGGTGCTACGCCACCCGGCGGTGATGATCGGTTCCGATGGCTCGGCGCGCATTCCGGAAGGCCCTCTGGGCGAGGGCAAAGCCCACCCGCGCAGTTATGGCACCTTTGTGCGGGTGCTGGGCAAATACGCCCGCCAGGAGGGCGTGCTCACCATGGCCGAGGCGGTGCACAAGATGACCGGCCTGCCCGCCGCGCGGCTGGGCCTTTCGGATCGGGGCCGGTTGGTCGAGGGTCTCAAAGCCGACGTGGTGCTCTTTGACCCCGAGACGGTCATCGACCGGGCCACCTTTACCGAGCCCTACCAGTACCCGGCGGGCATCGTTTACGTCCTGGTCAACGGCCAGACGGTGATCACGCCACAGGGCCACACCGGCGCGCTGCCGGGGCAAATCTTGAAACGTGGTGCGTAACACATAGGGTGCTGTGCGTATTCCGTTACGCAACACGCAACACATATTGTCAGGAGGTTTCCACATGTCAGAAAAGATTCGTGTCATCGAGTACGGGCTGGGGCCCATCGGCAGCGGTGTGGCCCGCCACATCGTCGAGCGCGCCGGGCTGGAGCTGGTCGGCGCGGTGGATATCGACCCGGCCAAAGTGGGCCAGGACGCGGGCGAGGCCATCGGCCTGGGCCGCAAACTGGGCTTCCCCGTGACCCAAACCCTGGCCGAGACGCTGGCCCGCACCCAGGCCGACGTGGTGCTGCACACCACCAGCTCTTACTTTGACCTGTTCAAAAGCCAGATTTTCGAAATCCTGGCCGCCGGGCTGGACGTGGTCTCGACGGCGGAGGAGCTTTCTTACCCCTGGCTGGCCCATCCGGAGCCGGCCCAAACGATCGATGCAGCGGCCAAAAAGGCGGGCAAAACCGTGCTGGGCACGGGCGTCAACCCCGGCTTTCTCATGGACTCGCTGCCGCTCAAGATCACGGCCATCTGCCAGCAGGTGGATCGCATCGACGTGACGCGCCACATGAACGCCTCGCTGCGGCGCGAGCCGTTCCAGAAAAAGATCGGCTCCGGCATGACGGTGGAGCAGTTTATGGCCAAAATGGCCGAGGGCCGCATGGGCCACGTGGGCCTGCCCGAATCGATGGGCATGATTTTCGACACGCTGGGCAAAAAGCTGGCGCGTTACGAATCGAGCGTGGAGCCGGTGGTGGCCGAGGTGCCGGTCAAGACCGATTTTTACGAGGTAGAGCCGGGCAAGGTGCGTGGGCTCAAGCAGGTGGCCCGCGGTTACACCGAGCATGGCGAGTTCTGCACGCTGACCTTTATCGCCGCCCTGGACGAGCCGGTCGATCAGGACACCATCAAGATCACCGGCAAACCGGACCTGGAAGTGACGCTCAAGGGCACCAACGGCGACATCGCCACCATCGCTATCGCCGTCAACGCCATCCGCTCTGTGTTGAACGCCGCGCCGGGCCTGGTCACCATGCGTGATCTGCCCATCGTGACCTGCTGGTAAGCGTTGTTCTAACCGCAAAGACACTGAAAAAGGCCCCGTCGCTTGAGGCAGGGCCTTTTTTATTTTCCGATACAAAAGCGGCTGAAAATGGCCGCCAGCATGTCCTCGTGGGCTGTCTCGCCGGTGATCTCACCCAGCGCGTCGACGGCGGCCGTCACGTCGATGCTGACGAAATCGGCGGGCAGGCCCCGGGCCAGCGTCTCCCGCGCGGCGGCGACGCCATCCAGCGCGCGATGAAGGGCCTCTTTGTGGCGCGGGCTGCTCACCAACACCGCGTCGGAGGCGATGGCCTGCCCGGCAAAAACCGTCTCGACGATGGCCTCCTCCAGCGCGTCCAGCCCCTCGCCAGTGAGGGCCGACAGGCGCAGGTGCGGGCGGTGCGGCAGCAGGTGGCGGGCGTCGGTGGCGGCGGGCAGATCGCTCTTGTTGAGCACCACCAGCGCCGTCTTGTCGCCCACCAGCGCGGCGATGTCCCGGTCGGCGGCGGTGAGGGGTTCGGAACCATCGACCACCAGCAGGGCCAGGTCGGCGCCGGTCAGGGCGGCGCGGCTGCGCGCGATGCCCAATCGCTCCACGGGGTCATCGGAGGCGGCGCGGATGCCGGCCGTATCGACCAGCACCAGCGGCACCCCTTGCAGGTTGAGCGTTTCCTCCAGCGTATCGCGGGTGGTGCCCGGCACCGGCGCAACGATGGCCCGGCTGGCCCGCAGCAGCGCGTTGAGCAGGCTGCTCTTGCCCACGTTGGGCCGCCCCACGATGGCTGTGCGCAGGCCGTGCCGGGTGATGATGCCCCGGTCGGCGCCGGCCAGCAGCCGCTCCAGCCCCTCCTGGGCGGTCCGCAGATCGGGCCCCACGTCGCGCTCCGGGATCTCGTCGCTGGCAAAGTCGATGGCCGCCTCCAGCCAGGCCAGCACGTCGACCAGCCCCGCCCGCGCCCGCCGGATCTCTTCCGAGAGCCGTCCGCCGAGCTGATCTACCGCCAGCCGCAGCCCGGCCTCGGTGCGGGCCTGCACCACACCCAGCACCGCCTCGGCCTGGGCCAGATCGATGCGCCCGTTGAGAAAGGCGCGCAGGGTAAACTCGCCCGGCCCGGCCAGCCGCGCCCCGCCGCGCAGGCACAGCGCCAGCACGCGGCGCAGCGGCACCACCCCGCCGTGGCAGTCGATCTCGACCACGTCCTGGCGGGTGTAGGTGCCCGGCGCGGGCATGTAGGCGACCAGCACCTCGTCGACCGTTTGCCCATCGGCGGGATCGACGACGTGGCCGTAGGTCAGGCGGTGCGGCTCGAGGGTGATCGGCTCGGAGGGAAACACAGCGCGGCGGCCCGGCGCAAAAAAGCCCCGCAGGATAGCCAGGGCCTGGGGGCCGCTCAGTCGCACCAAACCGATGCCGCCCTCACCCACGGGCGTGGAAATGGCGGCGATGGTATCATCCAGGGTAAACATCTCGTGCTATTCCAGGTTTTCCAGATCCGCCAAATCTTGCAACCGACCCGCTGCGCGTTTGCTCCTTTTCAGGTTCTCCAGGTCGATAAAGTTGACGGCCACACCTTCAATCTCGACCTCGACCCGCGATGCGTAGCAGCTTTCGAAATCCACCCCCGGCGGCGTGGTGATGAGGTCGATTCGAGCCGGCGGGTATCCCAATTGAACGATCTGATCCGGCTCTAAAAAATCATCTGTTGTCAGACCCAGCGACCGGAACCCGAATTGATCCAGCGCCCTGACCATCCTGGCTGCGTTCTCGGTGGTCATCTCGATCCACACGTCCATGGCTTTGGTGTAGCGCGGATAACCATGCAGCGCCACCGCATAACCACCGATGACCAGGTATCGAACCGGGTTATCGTTTAACGATCGTATAAACTCTCTGAAATCTTGGTTCAGCACCGTACTGCCACCTGTGATATTCCTGCCGGATCTGCTCCAATGCCGCCAATCGCACTTGGTAGGGCTGTGTTTGCCAGTAGTCGAAATCGCTCTTTTGATGGTACAGGTTGAGCCTGGTTAGGATCCGTAAAAATTAGGACTTACGCAGTTGGATGAAGTGTGATAGAATCAAGGGTATGAACCCAGCAAAATGTGACGAAATGGACTACATTCAGTTCTTGGTTGCGGCGCAGAAGGCCTTCAGCGCAGTGGAAGCCGC
>JBMOMT010000045.1:0-80385 GCA_049324835.1 Chloroflexota bacterium
TCCTTCTAGCCCGGCCACTCAAAGTGGCTGGGACGGGAGCGTGCGTCTCGCTCCCAAAACTGAGCCTTGAATATCTGTTATTGTTAACGTCCTTTGCCCTCACGGGCTACTGCAAAAGTCGAGTTCTAACTCTTTCAAAACAGAAGCGAAAAAAGGCTCCCAGAAATGCTGACCGATTATCGCCTGCGGCAAAGAGAATACTTGTTGGAAATCAGCCGGGCCATGACCTCTCGCCTCGACCTGCCCACCGTACTCAAGATGATCATCCAAAGCGCGGTGGAAATGCTCAGTGGCCGCGCCGGGTTGATCGCCCTGCGACAAGAGGAAGGCGGCTTTCGCGTCGAGGCCAGCTTTGGTATCTCTGGGCGCACAGCCGACTTTTTCTCGCCGCTTTTCAGCGACATTCCCGGCCTGAGCAGCCATCGAGATCTGTTGCGCTGGGCCATCCCAGACCTGGAACGAAAGCTGAGACAGGTCGCCCAGGCGTTGGGCATCGGTCTGACCCGCGTGGTGGCGCTGCCGATGGTCATCGAGGAAGAGATGATCGGCGTGGTGTACGTTTTCCGCACGGGGGGCATCGCCTTCAGCCAGAACGATCGGCAACTGTTGGCCAGTTTTGCCGACCAGGCCGCCATCGCGGTGCAAAACGCCCGGTTGTATCAGCAAGTGAGCCAGGAAAAAGCCCGCCTGGACGCCATCATCGAGCATTCCGGTGATGGGGTGATGATCCTGGAGCCCGATCGCCGCATCACGATTTTCAACCGGGCATTGTCGGCCATGAGCGGTGTCTCGCCAGAGGAGGCCATCGGCCGCTACTGCTACCAGGTGCTGAACATCGAAAACAGTGAACCGGCAGGCGTAGACCTGTGCGACGAGGCCAATGTGCCCATTTTTCACTCAGGCAGCGACCGTCTCTACGTGGAGGGAGACATCCGGCGGGGCGATGGGTCGGTCATCACCGTAGGCATCACCTACAGCCCGCTGTTCAACGGCGAGGGCAAACTGGTCAACATCACGGCCAGCATTCGCGATATCACCCGCTTTCGTGAGGCAGAAGAGATGAAATCGACCTTTATCTCGGTGGTGTCGCACGAACTCAAAACGCCGGTGGCGCTCATCAAGGGTTATGCCGGCACGCTGAACCGCAAAGATGCCGCATGGGATGGAGCCACGCTGCACGAAAGCCTGTCTGTCATTGAGGAAGAAGCCGACCGTCTCACCGAGTTGATCGACAACCTGCTGGATGTCTCGCGGTTGCAGGCCGGCGCGCTCAAGATGGAGATGGGTTTTGTGAACGTGCAGCACCTGGCCGAAAAAACGGTCGAAAAGTTCCGCACCCAGACCCAACAGCACACCATTGTGTTAGACTTGGCGCCCGGACTGCCCACCGTGCCCGGCGACGAAGAACGTCTGCGGCAGGTGCTGGATAACCTGTTGTCTAATGCCATCAAATACTCGCCGAATGGCGGTCGCATCCGTGTCAGTGGACGAGCCGACGACGACCAGGTCTACATCGCCGTCACCGACGAAGGCATCGGCATACCGGAGGATGAGCAGGAAAACGTCTTTGATCGGTTTTATCGCGTCCGCTCTGGGGTGAGCGCGCGCACCAAAGGAACGGGGCTGGGGTTGTTCCTGGTCAGGGCCGTCGTCGAGGCGCACCGGGGACGGGTGTGGGTCGATAGTAAACCCGGTCAGGGATCCACCTTTGTTTTCACCCTACCGAAAGAGTAACCGGCTCAGGCGACCAAGGCGTTGGGATGCTCAGGGAGCGGGCACACGCAACTGTTGCCCCACACGGATATCGGTGCTGGTGAGGCCATTGAGCGTCATGATCGTCTGTACCGTGGTGCCATACCGGCGAGCAATGGCGTAGAGCGTCTCGCCCGATTGCACCACGTGAATCTGGTATGACCCATCTGGCGCAGAGGATGACCCCGTGGGCACGCGCAGTTGCTGCCCCACATGGATGTTGGTATCGGGCAGGCCATTGGCAACCTGGATCGCCTGCACAGAGGTGTTGTAGCGGCGGGCGATGGAATAAAGCGTGTCGCCCTGTTGCACCACATAGATGATGTAATCTGGCAGAGGTGTCGGCGTGACAGGAACGGGGGATGGTTCGGAAGGCAAAGGGGTCTCACCGGCAAGTTCCCGCAGGCCGGCCAGCGCCTCAGCGCCATCGGGCCGAAGGTCGAGGGCGCGGATGAACTCGGCCCTGGCCTCCTCCAGCCGGCCCTCGGCCTTGAGGCGGTAACCATAGTTGACGTGGGCGGCGTAGAGTTTGTCGCGCATGCCGGCATAATTGGGGTCGATGGCCAGGATACGTTGGATCAGGTCGATGACCTCAGGCCAGTTCTCAGCGGCCCACGGAGCGTGCAACTGGTCCGCCAGGGCATCGGCTGCCGTCCGGGCGGGCGATGGCGTGACAGCCGTCTGCTTGAGTCCGGCCAGCGCTTCCGGCCCATCGGACCGGATTTCCAGGGCCAGATTGAACTGCACAGTCGCCTCGCCGGTTTTGCCCTCCTCCAACAGTTGGTACCCGTAATTCACCCGCGCCGAATAGAGCTTGTCGGTCATAGTGGCATCACCGGGTACGATGGCCAGAATGCTGACGAGCAACTCGACGGCTCGCTGCCAGTCTCTGGCTGCCCAGGCGAGGTTCAACTCGCTCTCCAACCCGGCCAGGCTCTGCGGCGTGGCGACGGGTGTCATCGAGCCGCTCGCGCTGGAGGCATAAGGGGAGGTGTGCAGGGTGATATCGAAGGTGAGGCTGCTGCCTGCTTCACCCTCGGCGATGGTGACGTTGTTGATGACCAGCGTTTTGATCGACGCCTCGCGGATGCGGGCGACAAAATCGATCAGGTGCGCGGTGGTTCCCTGAACACTCAGGCGAAACGTCTTGGCATCATAGATGCTCTTTTCTCCCTCGCTGGAGCCGGGTTGTGCCTGAAGATCGACGATCTCGACCGCGCTTTCTCTGGCATAGCCATAAAGGCTGTTGAGCACCCCCGCCGCTTCAGACTCGCTGAGAAACGCCCCCGACGCAGCATCAAGTGTAGCCTGTGCAGCGGCCACCTGTGTTTGCAACGCCTGCGAACCACCATCCTGCGAGCCCTGGGCCGTCAAAAGGGCCTGCTCTGCCGCAGACAATTGACCGAGTAATTCCTGACGGGCCTGCACCTGGGGTACGATGGAGAACAAGATAAAAGCAAGATAACCCAGGCTGACGATGATCACCGCACCAATCGCCAGGAAAGAATAGAGCCGTTCGCCGCCCGGCAGACGTTCGCCCAATTTACGCAGATTTTGCATACCACTCACCTTGCCCTATCGAGATAACAACAGCGGCAAAGGGTCGTAGAGCAGCGCCAGCATGCCCCCCAGACAAAGAAACGGCGCATAGGGCGTGGTGCTCTTGAGCGTCCAGCGTTTCGAAAGCAAAAGCAGAGCCACCACGATCCCGCCCAACGTCACCGCCAGCAACAAGGCCCAGATCACGGTGGGAAACCCAACCACCAGCCCGACCAGGCCGGCCAGTTTGACATCGCCGCCGCCGAGGCTACCGGGCCGAATCATCGCCACAGCCAGAAATATGAGGAAAGCAAAACCTCCGCCCACAAGCGTGGCGAGCCAGTTGCCTGGCGGTGAAAAACGAAAAAAAAGCACGGCGACAACGGCGGCAGGCCCCACCATGAGGTTCAGCACCAACCGGTGCTTCAGGTCGATGGCGGCGAGCAGGGCCAGGAAAGCACAACATACCGCCAACCACAACGCTTGCCAGGTCAGGCCATACCGCCACGCCAGAGCGGCCCAACTCAGCGCCACGAGCAACTCGATCGCCACATCGAAGCCCAGAAAGCCGGGAATGGGTTTCGGCCCGCCAGACGTCGCCAGCGATCCTATCCAGCGCCCCAGGGCCAGTCTCGGCCGCGAACCGGCTGGCAAACGATCGCTGGCCCAGTTCACCAGGCTGCCCACCACCAGACCGATCAAGCCCACCAACAGTATCATGGCGACTCGGCCTTTAACTCCAGGAGCAGCACAAACTCCACCGATTCCTGCGCGCTCGAAAACCGTACGGCAGCCAACCCCGGCAGCCTGGAAGAAGAAGCCGCCGTCGCCGTGGCAGTGGCAGTGGCCGTCGGCGTGGGGGTGAGCGTGGGCGCTGCCGTATCGGTGGGTGTGACGGTAGCTGCAGGCGTCGGTGTGGGGGTGAACGTGGGCCCCGGCGTGGGCACATACTCTTCGACAGTGATCTGGTAACTTTTGTCAGGGCCAAACTGATCGCGGTTGATCACCTCGACGAGCGCGTCGACATCGCCGCTCAAGGGCGCCTGAAACTCGATCAGTGAACTCAGATCACCCGGCCAGCGATCGTCGTTGGTGTGGATGACGCCGCCCACGTTCACCGTCAACAACGTATCCACGCCTGTCGCCAGGCCAGAGGTTATCACCCGGTAGAAACGGCCGGCCTTGGCCAGAAACTTGAGCCGGTCGACATCGTTGGTGGGGTAGAAATTGTGGGGCTGTGTTTCTCCCACGGCGATGGGTCGTGGGGAATCGTCGGGTTCGTAGACATCACGCAGGTCAGGGGTGGGCGAGGGGGTAGCGGTGGGTTGCACCGTGGGCGGCGGTGTGGAGGTTAACGTGGGCACAGGTGTCTGGGTGGCTGTGGGCGTAGGCGTGGGAAAAGCCTCTTCGACCGCGATCTGGTAGCGCATGTCGGGGCCGTATTGGCCGCGATTGGTGATTTTGACGCGCGCTTCGACATCACGCCCGGCCTGCACCTCGAAAACCACCTCAGAGCTCAAGTCGCCCGCCTGGAAATCATCGTTGGTATAGGTGGCGCCAGCCACGCTGACGGTCAAAAAAGTGTCCACGCCAGGAGCGAGATCAAAAGTGAAAACGCGGTAGAGGCGACCATTCTTGGCCAGAAACTTGACCTGATCCACGTCGTAAACGGGGTAAAAATTGTGCAACTGGGGCAATCCCAGGATGATATCCACCGGCTGGAAATCATCCGTCTCGAACGAATCGCCGGCTTCGGCGGTGGGAGTGGCCGTCAAGGTGGGGGTCATGGGGGTTGCAGAGGTGGGTGTGGCGTCTGGGGAACCGCCGCCGGGGCCGGTGGGTGTGGCAAAAGGCGTGGCCAGCGACCGCATCGACTGGATGGTCACACGGGAAAAGAGATTGGCTGCCTCCAGGGCGCGCACATAGGCCACCACCGCCGCATCGCTACCGGCGAGACCGTTGACCGTGATACGGTTGCCGGCCTGGGACAGCGACGTGATCGCCATTTGGGTGGGATCGTAACTGTTGATGGCCGCCATGATCAGCGGCCAATCGGCCCGGCCCTGGACGATAGAATCATAAGCCTGCTGCATCTCGTCCGCCGATTGCCTGAGCCGGGTGAGCTCTGCCTGCATGTCTTGAGCGTCGGGGGCGGGGGCATGAACAGCGGTCAGCGTGGTGTTGACTGCCTGATAGCGGCTCTCCAGGCGCGCATTGTCCTTACGCACGCCAGTCGAGATCAAATAGAGGGGAATAAAAAAGGCGAAAAAGGCCATCACTACCAGCCCCAAAATCACTGCCTTCCGGGGCAGGCCCAAGAGCAAGCTCTGCTCTGGCAAGTTTTCGGGAGCTATAGGATCGGGTGAAGCCATTTTCGCCTCCAGAACAACCACATGGTAGCCCGGTCATATCCTACCACGAAGCGGCTCTTTTGGCAAATTGTTCAATGCAGAAAACTCTACCTGCCAGGCGTCATCGACGAGCATGGAGAGCAGCGAGAGCATCGGACGTGCCGATCTGCTCCAGCGCCCAGGCAACGGTCTGGCGCACTCTTGGATCGGGGTCATCCAGAGCCTGAGTCAGGTTCGTGAGCGGCACAGGGTTGCCGATCTCACCCAAAGCCCTGGCTACGGCCTCGCGTACGCCGCTATCGGCGTCGCGCAACGCGATCAGTAAGCCCGGCACGGCAGCGGGGTCGGCGATCTTGGCCAGGGCCTCGGCGGCGTTGCGGCGCAGGGTGGGGTCTTGTGACTGGAGGGTTTGCACCAACCCCGAGACGGCCGCGCTGTCCCGAACTTGCCCCAATGCCCAAACGGCAGCCTGACGCACGTAAAGGGTATCGTCGTGCAAGGCCTGCAACAGGTGGGGCATGGCAAGCGGCCCACCGATCTGGCCCAGGGCCTCGGCCACCACCCAGCGCACGTCGCCATCCGGATCGCGCAGCGCTTCCAGGAGTTGGGGCACAGCCGACTGATCACCGATCTGGCCCAGCGCCTCGGCAGCGGCATAACAGACCTGTCTGTCCTCATCACGCAGAGCCTGCAACAGAGCCGGAACAGCGGCCGGCGAGCCGATCTGGCCCAGAGCGCGGGCGGCGGCCTCGCGAACGTACCACAGCTCGTCGTCCAGGCAATCGACAAGCCCCGTCACAGCCTCGACAGCGCCGATATCTCCCAGAGCTTCGGCTGCGTTGCAGCGCACGTCGCCGCTTTCGTTTCTCAACGCAGCGATGAGGATGGGCACCGTGGCCGCATTGCCGATCTGGCCCAGGGCTTCTGCGGCGGCGGTGTGAATATCGCAGTTTTCGTCGTGCAGCGCGGCCAACAATCCCAGCACGGCAGCAGGGTCGCCGATCTGGCTCAAGGCCTGGGCAGCCGCGTGACGCACGTAACTGTCCTCATCACGCAAGGCATCGATCAACGCGCCGACAGCCGATGAATCCTTGATTTTCCCCAGAGCGTCGGCAGCCATCCAGCGCACATCACCGTCGTCATCACGCAGCGACTGGATCAGACCTGTCACGGCCACGGGGTCGGCGATTTTGCCCAATGCCTCGGCGGCGTTGCGGCGGGCCTCGCTATCCTGAAAGTGCAGCGCTTCGAGCAACCCCGAAATGGCAGCCGCGTCGCCGATCTCTCCCAGCGCCCAGGCGGCCACCTGACTGACGTACCAGACCTGGTCGCGCAGCGCCTCTACCAGAGCCGATACGGCCTCGGCGGCGCCGATCTTGCCCAGCGCCTCGGCGGCGTTCTTGCGCACGTCGCTGTCCTGATAGTGCAGGGCATCGATGAAAACCGGCAAGGCAGCCGCGACTTGGATCTGCTCCAGAGCCTCGGCGGCCACCCAACGCACGCGGCCATCCTCCCAGTGGAGCGCATCGAGCAGGCCCAACACGGCCTCGGCGTCGCCGATCTGCGCCAGGGCCCAGGCGGCAGTGTAACACACCCCACCGTCTTCATCGTGCATCGCACGCAGCAGCGCCGGCACTGCCATTTCGCTGCCGATCTCTCCCAGAACCCGGGCAGCCGCCCGGCGCACCCAGTAACGATCGTCTCGTAAGGCATCGATCAGGACCGGAACTGCCGGTGGCCCGACTCGCCTCAACGCCTCGACCGTGGTCTCGCGGGTTCTCAAATCTTGCTCACAGAGTGACGCGATCAGGCCCGACACGCGGCCCGTTCTGTTCGTACTGCTCATCGTACCCCTCTCCTGACAAAGTGATCTGGTTTTCCTCAGCCCACTCGGACTGGCTGCTTTTGCCAGCGGTCGATGATCCCCACCAGCTCACCGATCTCGTTGCCCGCCCTTAGCAGAAACGCGTTGGCTCCTGCCGGCAGAAAACGCCGTTGATTGTAAGGCTTGGAACTGACGCCGATGATAAAAGCCCTGGGGTTCTGCGCCCGAACGGCGGCCACCCCTTTGATGCCATTCATTTTGCGCGGCCCAAAGTTGTTGTATACAACAAACACATCACAGCCCAGAAAAGCCAGGAGCGCGTCCTCGCAGCAGGCGTAGGTCAACACCTCGGCGTCGAAACTGCGCTGGAGCGCCCTGGACAATACTTCTCTGGCAATTCGATCCACGTGCACGATACAGATTTTCATCTCGTCTTTCCTTTCGCAACTGGAACAACGAAAGCCGTCTTTCAGGAGCGCCTGGGGCGCTCGGTTTGAAAGCGATGTCGGACTTGTTGAGCTCTAGCCTGCAACTCGTCAATGCTGATGTCGGGCAAGCCTTTACACAGCGTCTCAAGCATCTGCAACGATTCATCGTCCTCTTCAAAGAGACTGGTCAGGATATCCGCCACCGCCCCAGCCCCGATCTCGCTCAAATCATCGTCGGTGGATTCGTCCCAATCCTCATCAAAACCTTCCAGATCCTCTTCGTCCTCCTCACCAGCCCTGGCGCCGATGAGTTCTTCTTCCTCTTCGTAGCTGCCCTCCTGGATTTCCTCACCGTCAACCTTCTCAGAGCCAACCGCCTGAGCTGCCTGGGCCGGCTCCGAGCCATACGGCACGTTGGCGCCGTCCGATACAAACAACTCGTCCAGCAGATCGGCTTCCTCCGGCGAAGGCTGGTCGCTTTCCTGAGCGACGGGAGCCTTTTTGGAGTTCAGCCTGGGGTATACGGCGAGCAGGATGGCGCCTGCCAGCGGCAACACAGAAAAGACCGCACTGAGCAGGATCAGTTTTTCCTCCAGGATGGTTTCCAGAAGGGAAGCCCGATACTCTGGCAGGCCGAGCGCCACCTCGAGCGCTGCCAATTGCTGGTGTACCTGGACGCTGGTGGTTTGACTCTCCATTTCGGCGATCAGCCTGGCCAGACTCTCCGGCTCCCAGCCGGCGAGCGCCTGGGCGGCTCGGGCGGCATCCTGGTTGTGCCAGTAATCTGCGGCCACCAGGCTGATCAGGTTCGACTGATGCTGCGGCGCCAATTCCCACGGATCGGCGTTGCGTTGAGCCGGGAACAGCCAGCGCCCGACGACCATCCAACCCAACACCAAACCGGCGAGGAAAACCACAAGCAACAGCCGATGGCGCGAGTCGCCCGCCAAAACACCGAGGCGAGTTTGCCAATCGGTGTGCGCTTCTGGCGTGTCAAGAGAACCTGCCGCCAGCGACGTCTCGGTCGCCACCGACGCCCCTGTGGCCATTTCTTCTGAGATTATCCAGGACCCTTTTTCTCTGATCATATCACCCACTCACAGAATTTTTTGCACGATGGGCGGCACCACCCAGAAACACAGGCCCGACGAAAAGACCAGAATGGCCAGGTAGAACACCATTTTGAGAATGTGCGAGCCCTCGCTGGCCACGATAGCAAAGGCGTTGACAAAAGCCAGCACCAAAATCATACCGCCGGTCATCGTCTCCAAGAGTTGAACGGGGGGGGTGTTGAAGGCCATCACGTTGCCGGCCATCGCCTGAACGGCCTCGCCGCCCTCCTGGCCCAACGAGGACATGGCCTCTCCGAGCAGGGTAATAAAAAGCCTGATGATCTCGAGCAAAAAGATCATGATGCCGGCCATGATCGTGTGCATGACCACAGCCAGCCACGAAAAAGTGGCGGCCACGCCCCTGCGTTTGGCCCGCAGCATGGATGCCTTCATGGCAAACAGGCTCGAAAGAAGCCCTGTCTGCTCCGGATCGCCTCCCAGATTGACCGCCGCAAAAAAGACCCCCGTAGACTGGCTGATGAGCAGGCTGCCGGTTTCCACGGCAAAACGATCCCAGCAGATTTCCGGTTTGACAAAAGCGCGCAGCCGCTGCGACAGCCGTTTGATATCGGGCTCTAGCGTGGGAAAGGAATCCGTCTCCAACACATCCAGCGCCCGCCCCAGGGTGACACCTCGCGAAGTGGCCGTGCCACCCAGAGAGCGGAGAAAAGGGCTCACTTCCTGATCTTTTTTCTCGATGTGCCGGTCGGCCCGCATACTGACAAAACCGGCAGGCCCCAGGACCAGCGCAGGGACGATCATCGTCCACGCCCAGCCGGCATCCAACAGCAACAACAGCGGCACCGTCGCCAAAGCCAGCGGCCCCAGGATTTTGATGAGTTTGATGCTTCGCCGCTGATCCGCTGCCCCTGCCGACCAGGAGAGACTGATCGTTTCTTTGGGAGCCGAGCGCAAAAGCACCCAGGCCACCACAAAACTGGTGATACAAGCGGTGACCATCATGCCCAACATGGTCACCAGACCAATATCATAGATCATCGTCGAGACCAGGTTCACGATGACGATCAGAGCCACCGAGACCATCACCGAGGTATAACCATCGCCCCACTTTTTCAGACTTTCCAACTCACGTTCGTATTCGTTTTCATAGTTTTCGCCCTGAACTTCGGCCTCGCGCGCCAAAAAGGCCGCCATTGGCTCACCAGAGCGCAGGGCGTCGGACAGGCGGAGCATGAACGTCCGAACCGGTTCGGATTTGATGCGCTGCCCCACGATGCGACAGGCATCGGGGTAATTGTAACGCATGGTTTCCACCAGCCGTTGGATCTCGCCAAAATAGCGGGCCGGTGGCACGGGCACCAGACGGGCCAGATCGAACAGCCGGTTACGCGAGATGCCGGCGGCCGCCGTGGCAGACATGTACACCAGTTGATAAAAAAGCTCAAAACCCGAGATTTCGTCAGAATAGCCCCTGGCGGTGGGCTTCGGCGACAATTTTGAAAACATCGTAAAAATCTTTGACCTTTCTTTCTTTGTGTAGCCTCTCCAGGATTTTGGCCCGACGCTTGAGCTCGGTGTAAATGGCTTTACGTTTAAAAGGTGGTATGCCGCGCTTGGGCGCGATGACCTCCTCCAACAAAAAGCTGTTCATGTAGCCGGGAAACTCAAAAGTGTCGTTGGCCGGATTCCAACGAAAAGCCTCGATGAAGGAAAAACTCTGCGAAAACGCATCGTAACCCACGATTTCGTTGATGCTCACCACCCGCCGCACCATGCCCACCCCAGGCGCACGCACCGCCTTCTGGATCACCACCACCTCCAGGTTGTCGATGTAGGCTTTGGGAATATTGATGGGCTCGCCGGTCAGACGCTGGATCAGGCGGCCCACCGTGGCAGCGTGAAAGGTAGACATGACGCCGTGCCCCGTCTGCATGGCCTGAAAGGCAATGGCCCCCTCTTCGCCGCGGATCTCACCGATGATGATGCGATCTGGACGCTGGCGCAACGCTGCCTTGAGCAGGTCGAACATGCCCACCTCGCTGCCTTTTTTCTCCTTGCCGCTGCCCCGCGTGACCTCCCGAATCCAGTTGGGATGGGGCACCTGGATTTCGGGTGTATCCTCGATACTGACGATCTTTTTATCCGGGCGGATAAAGGTGGTCAGCGCGTTCAAGAGCGTCGTCTTGCCGGAAGCAGTGGCTCCCACCACGAACATGTTCAACCCCTCTTCCAGCATGTAGGAAAGATAAGCCGCCATCATATAATCCAGCGAACCAAACTCGATGAGCTCCATCACGCTTATGGGCGTTTCGCTGAACTTGCGGATGGTAAAGTTGCTGCCCCGTTTGGAAATGTCCGAACCGTAAACGATGTTGATACGAGAGCCATCCGGCAGCACAGCATCCACGATGGGGCTACGCACCGTGACCGGCCGGCGGATCCACTCACCCAGCCAGATGACAAATTCGTCGAGCTCTTCGGGCGTCGGAAACGTGATGGAAGCCTGCAGAGCTTTGAAGACCTTGTGCTCTAAAAAGATGGCCCCTACCCCACTGCAACTGATGTCTTCGATGTAAGGGTCTTGTAGCAGCGGCGCCAGAACGCCCAAACCCACCTTGTTTCGCACCAGCAGATATTCTAACGCTTGCCGCTCTCGTTCCGTCACCTGAATCTTGCCAGAACCAGAACGTGTATGGGTGGTGACGATCTGATCCAACGCCTGGAGCAACGCGGCCCGCTTGTCCTCATCTGTCTCGGCCTGACCTATCACCTCACTAAAGTCCACCAGTTTGGCCTCCACCTGGGGCAACAACGTATCCAGATCCACCGTGAGGTGAGGCTCCACAGCGATATAGTGATCCCGCGCTCCGGTCATATCCGGGAAAATGTGGACGAACAACCCGCCGTCGATGGGATAGACAAGATTACACACCTCCAAATCCTTCAGGTTTCGGGATACCTTGGGATAGAACTCGGGCACACCCACCTCGTCGACCGGCACGTATTCCAGGTATTCGGCCAGAAACGGGGCTTCGGCGCAGGCCTCCCGCAGCCGCTTGGGAAGCAACGACTGCATACTGCCGCCGTTCCGTTTTTCCAGGGAGAAAGGCAGTTCCGAAAGAGCCATAAAAGTTTATCCTCGCACCTTGTTGATGGGAATCACCCGCATGCCCCAGCCGGGCTCCACCTCAAAACTGATGATGTTGCCCGTGGTCTGATCGGCTCCTCGCACCTTGGTGACCTCCAGCGTCTTGACCAGCTTGTTGCCCACTTCTTCGGTGCGCAGTTGTAGATGAGCGTCGCAAAGGGAGCGAATGCGGGTGAGCAGCTCGCGGGTGAGGCCGTGCGAATGCACCACGATGATCACCGTTGTACCCTCGCCGCACAGCCGCTTGCCATCTTCGAAAAAAGCGATCACCTCTTTATCCGAAGACTGTGGAATAGAAGAGGTCAGCGAGTCGATGAAAACCAGACTGCGGCCCTTTTCGCGTCGGATGGCCTTCATCAGAGTCGGGGGAGCATCGCGGCCCAGCCTGGCCGTCTCGATGGGAAAGATACGGATCTTGTTCAACAAAAGATAGTCCATGATGTCCAGGTTGAGGCTTCGCATCTGCTTCACCAGACTCTTGACCGTGTTTTCGCTGGTAAAGAGGGAGAGGGTGCAGCCATCTTTGAGGCTGCCATACATCATCTGCTGAGACAACACCGATTTTCCGGCCCCCGAATCGCCCTCGATCAGCGTCAGCGAGCCATACGGCACCCCCCCACCCATCTTGCCGTCCAGCTCACCGTTGCCGGTCGAGATCATTTTGATCTGATCCGAGCCGCTGATCAACAGCGGTTTGATTTTGGTCACCAACTCGACGACGCTGAACGGCTTGATCAGAAAATCGTCGGCGCTGCCCCGAGGGCCAATCTCCAGCTCCTCGAGGCAACTTTCGTCGGCGATGATGATGCAACGAATATCCTCGGTGGCCGGACTCTTGCGCAGCCGCTGGCAAAGCTGATTGCCGGACATCGTCTTGCCCAATTTGAAATCGACCAGCAACAGATCGGGCTGCTCCCGGCGGGCCATGTCCAGCCCATCGCGACCATTGACGGTGCTGGCCACTGCGTAACCTTCTTCCTCCAAAGGATAACGAATGAACTCGGTCAGTTGTAAATCAGGCTCGATGATCAGAATCTTTTTGCTCATTTGAACTCTCCGGATGTTTCCATCAGAACATGCCACCTGCCCAAAGCAACGCCTTGACCCGCCTGACCAGGTCTTTGCCTTTGACCGGCTTGGTCAAAAAATCCACCGCCCCCGAATCAAAACCCTCCAGGCGATCTTGCACCCGACTGGCAAACCGGGAGGGGTCCTGGGTGCGTTTTGTGATGTCTCCCTTGGCAGAGAGCATGAGCACCGGGATGTCGGCTGTTTCCGGGCTACGTTTCAGGCGACGAGCTACCTGATAACCGTCCATGCCGGGCATCATGATATCCAGGATGATCAGGTGCGGTTTGGCCTCTACAGCCAGCCGTAAGGCTTCGATGCCCTCGCAGGCAGAAAACACCTGAAAACCCTGCTTTTCCAGCACGCTGCTGATGATCAGAACCGTAGGACGATCATCGTCAACGACGAGAATGCGCGCCTTAGTCACGGCGTCCCTCCCCATGGCCTGCCAGCGTTCGCGGCCAGCCGGGTCTGGAATAGAATGCCACCACCCGCGCCATCTCGGCTTCGAGACGCGCCCACGGGGCGGCGGCATCGCCCAGGTTTCCCGCCCCAGCGGCAGCCTCCAGGTCGCCCGCCAGCCCACCGGCCACCCGCCCACCCACATTACTCACCGCGCCTCGGAGCCGATGCGCTGCCCGCTCCACTGCTGCACAGTCCCTTTGCTCCACCGCCTCACCCAGCGCGGCCATCAATTGTTCATGCTCGGCCAGGAACAGGGTCACCACAGCCTCCAGCACGCTCACGTCACCATCGACCACATCCAGCGCCGCGCTCAGATCCACCGGCTGGGGCAGCGCCGGGGCTTTGGAAGCCGGCAGCGACACGCGAAGCAGCAACGGCTCAATGACACGCCGCAATTCATCGGCGCTAACCGGTTTGGTCACATAGGCATCCATGCCGGCTTCCAGGGCTTTGTCCCGATACTCTTGCATGGCAAAGGCGGTCATGGCAACGATGGGAATGTGACCACCCGTCTCCCTCTCCCGCTCGCGGATCAGGCGCGTCGCTTCCAGGCCATCCATCTCTGGCATGGCGATGTCCATCAAGATGAGGTCAAAATCGCCATTTTCCCAGGCTTCAAGAGCCACGCGCCCATTCTCTGCGATCCGCACCGTGTGGCCAGCCTTTTTCAAATTGGCCGTTGCGATGAGCTGATTGGTGGGACTGTCTTCGGCCACCAGGATGTGCCACTGCAAAGGCGTGGCCGCGCCATCAGCGTGAGCATGGGGCTTTACCAACGGGCGCGCGAGTCGAACGGTAAAATGGAACGTGCTACCCAGCCCAAACTGGCTCTCTACCCAGATGCAGCCGCCCATCAGCTCTACCAACTGCCTGGACATAGCCAGGCCCAGACCGATGCTGCCATACTGGCGCGTGGTCGAGCCATCGGCCTGACGGAACGTATCAAAGATGATCTCTTGTTTTTCCTTCGGGATGCCAATGCCCGTATCGCGCACAGAAACGTGCAGCTCTACCTCTCCCTCGCTGGCTGCCCCCTGCCCCACCTCGACAAAAACCCCTCCCTGCTCGGTGAAACGTATGGCGTTGCCGATGAGATTGCTCAGCACCTGGCGCAGGCGAACCGGGTCGCCCACAGCCTCCCTGGTCACGTTCGAGGCAATACGATACTCTAGCGTGAGGCCCTTTTCACGGGCGTGAGGCAGCAGGATGTCGATCGTCTTTTCCACCATGTCCCACAGGCCAAACAGATCCAGGGCCAGCGCCAACTGTCCGGTTTCGAGTTCGGCGTATTCGAGAATATCGCCGATGATAGCCAGCAGTGCATTGGCCGAGGTCTTGGTCGCCGTCAGATAGGTGCGCTGTTCCGGTGTCAGATGGGTGTCCAAAGCCAGATCGGTCATGCCCATGATCTCGTGCAACGGCGTGCGCAGCTCGTGGCTCATGGTGGCCAGGAACTCACTCTTGGCTCGCCTGGCCTCTGCCACCTCCAGCCGGGCCTGCTCCAGCGCCTCGCGATACCGCACGATCTCACCGTCTCGATCGAGCCCATCTGCCTCACCCAGATGACCGTTGGTTCTGGCGGTGGCCTGCTCCACACCGGCCAGGAGCAGCGCCGGATCGTAGGGCTTGGCGATGTAGAGATCACCCCCACTGCCCAGGCTGCACGGCGACTCGCCAGCCCGGACGCCCGTCAGCAGCATGAGCACCGGGATATCCGCCGTCTGCGGCTCGACGCGCAAGCGCTGGTAAGCCTCATAACCACTCATGCGTGGCAAGATACTGTCCAGGATAACCAGATCCGGCCCTTCTTGCAGCGCCAGGTTCAACCCCGCCTGTCCATCGGCCGCCAGGCTAACCCGATAACCGTGCCGCTCCAGGATCAAGCGGGCGCGCAGCGCCTCTGTGGCGCTATCTTCGACGATCAGGATTCTCTTGGACACGCTTTCTCCCTTTCTCAGCGAGAGGCCGACTGGCCGGACAAATGGATCTGAGAAACCGCCCTCACTTTGGTAATCAGCTCGGCACCAACACTCTGGTAATCTCGTGTGGCGAGAGAACTGGGCTTCTGGACGATCTCTAACGCGCCAGCCCGCAAAATATCCAGCCCCTGATGCACCCTCTCCTGCTGCGTGATGCTCGTCACCACCACGATGGGTGTAGGATTGAGCGCCATGATCTGCTGCGTGGCCTGATACCCGTTCATCTTGGGCATGTGAATGTCCATGGTGATCACATCGGGCTTGAGCTGCACTGCCATCTCGACCGCCTCCAGGCCATCGATCGCCTGACCCACGATTTCGATCTCTGGATCGCTGCCGAGTATGGCCACGATGCTCGCCCGGGCCGTGGCCGAATCGTCGACTACCAAGACTCTTATCATCATATCCCTCTCTGCGGAGCCTTACCCCTGCCCGGCGCGTAAACTACAAAACTGTGCCGCCGTCTGGCCGATTTTGGACAGGGGCACCACGTGCCGGATGGCTCCCAGCGCAATAGCCTCACCGGGCATGCCAAAGACCACACAACTTTTTTCGTCTTGAGCGATGGTCACAGCGCCTGCGTCCTTGAGTGTTTTCATGCCCGTGGCGCCATCCCTGCCCATACCGGTCAGGATCACAGCCACAGCAGACGCCCCATAGGCATCTGCCACCGATTCGAACAGCACCGTCGCCGAAGGCCGATGCCCATCGACAGCGTCGCTGTCCATCAACCTCAGCCTGCCGAACCGATCGGCCGCCAGGTGAAACGCATCCGGCGCCAGGTAAACGTGGCCCGGCTCTATCCTCTGGCCGTGTTGGGCCACCCCAACCTCGAGTTTGCAGCCGCCATCCAGCCAACTGGCCAGCCCATCTACAAAACCAAAGGAAATATGTTGCACCACCAGAACCGGCACCGCCAGATCGACCGGCAGATCACCCAACACCTGATACAGCGCCGCCGGTCCGCCGGTGGATGCACCAATGGCCATCACCCTGGCCGGGCTTTGGCTCGGCTCTGCCCACTCCACGGGCGCAGGCGGGGCAACTTGCGGTGGAACGGCCCGGCGCGCCATCCACGGCCGCCCGATCACTCTCACCTGGCTCATCAGTTTGACCTGCTGGATCAACCGTGAGGCAAAGACCTGGCGCTCCGACGAAAAGGTTCTCGACGGCCTTTTCAGCACCGAGACCGCCCCCAGTTTTGTGGCCTCCGTGGTGAGACCTTTATCCCGCTCAGAATCGGCGCTGGTCACCACCACGATGGGCACCGGGCTCTCGGCCATGATACAACGAATGGCTTCCAGCCCGTCCATCTTGGGCATGCGCAGGTCCATGGTGATGACATCGGGCTTGAGACGTTTGGCCAGAAAAAAGCCCTCCTGACCATTACAAGCCTCACCCACCACCTGCAACTCGGGGTCGCTCTGCAAAATCAGCCGCATCTCTTGACGCAGCACAGCCGAATCCTCGACGACCAGCACAGTGATCACGGTTTCCTTCGCCCCTCTATCTCTCAACCCTCAAACCAACTGCTCGATAGTTTGTAGCAAACTGGCTTGATCGAACGTGCTCTTGACGATGTAGGCATCGGCGCCAACCTGAATGCCCCGTTCCTTATCCTCCCGTGACTCCAGAGAGGTGACCAGGATGATGGGCACGTGTTCGAGTTTGGGGTCGTCTCGCATCGACGCTGTCAACTGAAAGCCATCCATACGCGGCATGAGCACGTCGCTCACTACCAGATCGCAGCCATCGGAGCGCAAGACATTCAAAGCTTCCAGGCCATCGGTGGCCACTCTTACCCGATAACCGGCCGTCTCCAGGATCGTCTTTTCCAGGTTACGGGTGGTCAGCGAGTCATCTACCACCAGTATCGTGCGCTGCGTCACCTCTTTGACCCTGGTCTGACTCATCCGCTCGGCGATGCTGATCTTGCCGGCCAGGCCACGGGCCGACTTGACCAGATCCGTAGGGTTCAGCATCATGATCACCTGGCCCGTGCCCAGGATGGTAGCGCCGGCCACGTTACGCACCCGCACAAGCTGCCTGCCCAGGCTCTTGACCACGCTCTCTTGCTGGCCTACCACTGCATCCACCAGAAACGCAATGCGCACCCGCCCCATGCCCAGAATGACTACCGGCATCTTGTGTTGGCCACTGTCCTCACGCTCCTTTCGCTCCAACTCTAACACATCGCCCAGGTTCACCAGCGAGATGGGCTCTCCATCCACCAGAATGGCCTCTTTGCCTTCCACGGTCTTGATATCTTGGGGCTGGATGCGCAAGATCCTCTCGACGGCGGCGATGGGAATACCAAAGGCCTGGCCACCCACCTGCACCAGCAACCCTTGCGTGGTGGCCAGCGTCAGCGGCAAGGTGAGCGTCACCGTGGCGCCCTGCCCTGGCGTCGATTCCACATCGACGTGGCCGTGCAGGGCTTCCACGTTCTTGCGCACCACATCCATGCCCACGCCCCGACCCGAGATGTCGGTGACAATAGCACTGGTAGAGATGCCGGAGGCAAAGATGAGACGCATCGCTTCGTCGTCGGTGAGAGTTGCCAACTCTTCAGAACCAAACAAGCCGGCCTTGAGCGCCGCCTTTTTTACGCGCCCCACATCGATCCCGGCTCCGTCATCACACACCTGAATGGTGATGCTGTTCCCCTTTTGCAAGACACCAACCGTGATCGTGCCCGTCCTGGGCTTGCCTGCCTGGACCCGTTTTTCAGGCCGCTCTATGCCGTGATCCACGGCGTTGCGCAGCAAGTGAAGCAGCGGATCTTTGATCTCTTCGAGCACTTTGCGATCCAGCTCCGTCTCGCCGCCCTGAATCTGGAGCTCGACTTCTTTGCCACTCTCTCGGGCCAGGTCTCGCACCATGCGGGGAAACGCATCCAAAACGGTGGATACCGGCAGCATACGCACCCGCATCACACCCTCCCCCATACCATCGGTCACGCGAGAAAGGTGCAGGACGTCGCTGGAGAAACCGCGCCGCAGGGTTGCTGTCTGTGCGGCCAGGCTCCTCAACTTTTCCTGATTCAGAGCCAGGAATTTGACGAACGGTCGTATGTGGTGCCGCTGCTCCTCCACGAGCAGACGGTTATAAACAGAACGAATCTTGAGCCATTCCCGATTCCAGTCCTCGACCAGGCGGGACAGTTGCTCCACTTCTTTCAATCGCTGATCGATCTTGAGGCCCGCCACCAGCAGTTCACCGGCCTGGGTCATGAGTGCGTCGAGTTTCCCGGTGGCCACACGGATGGTGTCTTCCCCTGGAGCGTCGGTCTGGCGTTTTTTGGGAGGCGCCGGCCGATCCACGACCATATCCTGTACGGGCAGGTTTTTTTCTTCTGCCTCTGGCGTTTCTTGAAGCTCCGGTTCGATCGCCGGCTCCGGCAGCCCTTCCAGCACCCTGCCCTCCTGGGCCGCATCGAGACGGGTGTGCAGGTGTGTCAGATCGATGCCGTGAGGCAAATCCTGGGCAGAAGCCTCAACCATAACCGCAACCGCGTCGATGGCGTCGTACAACACGTCGCACAGATCGGGCGTCAGCGTGATCCCACCATTCTTGGTGGCGAAAAAGACGCTCTCCAAGCGGTGCGCCGTGCTCTCTACGTCGTCCAGGTCGGCTGCGCCGGCCGCGCCTTTGAGGCTGTGGGCCTCGCGAAAGATCTCTTCCAGCAGCTTGAGGCGCTCGTCATCACCTGGCCCCTTTTCCAGCGCCAGCAACGCATGATTCATGGCCTGAATGTGTTCCTTGGCTTCGACTCGAAAAGTGGCCCGTAGTTGGCGCATGAGGTCGTCATCCAGTTTGAACATGTCTCTGCTCCCACATGTGAGGCGTGATTCGCGCCGCCACCACGTTTCACACCTCACGTTTCACACTTTACAGCTTGTACCGGGCCACCAGCTCTTTCAACTGCGCCGCCAGGACGTTCATGTCCTCCGCCGCCCGCTGCGATTGCTGCGCCCCGGCCGCCGATTGCTGCGCCGCCTGGTTGATGTCTCCCATACCGATGGCGATCTGATCCAACCCCACCGTCTGTTGCTCCACACCCGCCACTATCTGCTGCGCCGCCTGCGCCGACCCTTCCACCGCCATCGCCAACTCGCGTATCGTCTCCGCCGTCCGGTTCACCATCTCTCTCCCAGCATCCACACCCTTCGTCCCTTGCTCCGTCGCCATCACCGCCAGGTTCGTCGCTTTCTGAATGTCTCCCAGAATCACCTTTACCTGCCCCGCCGCCTGCCGCGATTGCTCCGCCAAACTCCTCACCTCGTCGGCCACCACCCGAAAACCCTTCCCCGCCTCTCCTGCCTGCGCCGCCTCTATCGCGGCGTTCAACGCCAGAATGTTCGATTGGTCGGCAATGTCCGTCACCGTGTCGATGATATCCCCAATCTGCTGCGCCTGCTCCGACAACGCCAGCACATTCTCCGCGATGCTCTCTACCTTGAGCCGAATGTCGACCATGCTCTGCTGCGTCTCGTCCGCCGCACCAGAACCCCGATGCGCCGCCCTCACGGCCTCCACCGCTGCCTCCGCCACCCCTTGCGCCCGCTGCGCCACCTGCTCCGCCGATGCCCGTATCTCTTCCACGGTGCTCGTGATCTGCGCCACCGCGCTGGCTTGCTCACGCGTGCTGCTCGCCATCTGACTCGACGATGCCAATATCTCTGCCGTCGCCGACGTGATGTTCACCGCCCCCGCCTGCATCTGCCCCGCCATACCCGCCAATCCACCCACCATCGACCCAATACTCTCCGCCAGCAACGCATAGTCCCCCTGATACTCCCCGTCCATCCTTGCCCTCAAATCCCCTCGCGCCACCCGCAACAACACCTCCCCTGCCGCCTTCATCGGCCTCACCACCGCTTCCAACACACCGTTCACCCCTTCCACGATGCGCCGGTATTCCCCCCCAAACCGCCCCGCATCCGCACGCACATCCAGCCTGCCCGCCACTGCCGCCTCGATGAGCCCGTTCACCTCCCCAGACATCGCCTCCAGGCTCTCTTTCATCTCCACCATCGCCTGCCCCAGACTGTCTCGCCCCGACGCCAGCGGCACTTCCACCCCCAGATTCCCCCGCGCTATCTCCAACGCCGCCTCCGCTTTGGACTTGAGATACCTTTCCAAACCGCCAAAGGCTCGACCAATATCGCCCAACTCGTCCTGGCGCGCGGAAACCTCGAGCGTCTCCTCGTAATCCAGGTCCGCCATGTCCGGATCACCCAGGGTCAATTCCCTGGCACCCCGAACGATGACATCCAGCGGTTTGCTGATAGAGCGGGCCAGGATGAACGAAAAACCGAGAGCGAGTCCGGCAATCCCCACCGCGACGAGGAGCATGGTGCGCGTCACATCGGCGATTTCCTCTTCCACGTGATCCATATAGATGCCCGAACCGACGATCCAGCCCCATTCGGGGAGCAATTTCACGAAAGAAACTTTGGGGGCCGGCTCTTCCCCTTCCTGACCTGGCTTGGTCCAGTGATAGTCCACAAAACCCTGCCCCTCTGCCTCGCAGACCCTGACAAACTCTACGAACAGCCTTTTTCCGGTCGGATCGGCGTAATTGACGAGCCCTTTGGCGGCGTACCACTCTGGCTTGTCTTTGGCGGTATAATTGGGGTGCATGATCATTTTGGGCTCGAGATCGTTGATCCAAAAGTAATTATCGCCCTCGTAGCGCATGATCCTGACCGCCTCCATGGCCGCGAGCCTGGCTTCCTCTTCAGACATGACGCCCTCTCTGGCCAACTGAACGTAATACTCCAGGGTGCTATAAGCCGCCAGCACCAGGTTTTCGGTGGCTTCGCGGTGATCCTCGTGCTTGGCCGCCTCAAACTGGACGAATACGTACCCCAAAACCAGACTGAAGCACAGCGTCACCACCAATCCAAGGGAAAAAATCTTGGGCAGCAACTTGAATCTGGACAAGGTTTTGTCTAACATGGCTCGTTCCTTTCCACGACCCCTATCTGATCAGGAGACCTCTTCGTGAACGATGATCCGCTCGTCGCGCAAGAGCGCCTCCAGATTGAGGATACTCAGCATCTCGCGGGTGACGCCCCGCACGTATTCTTCCCTGATACTGCCGCGGTTGGCCAGTGGAGGTCTGATCTCGGCCAGAGGGACGTTGATCTCACCCAAAACGTCATCGGCCAGGATGCCCACTTCCAGATCAGCGGCATCGACCAGGATCACTTTGGCCCATTCGGTGATCGCCTGATCGGACACACCCAAAAAGCTGCGGACATCGATCACCGAATAGATAGCGCCGCGAATGTTGACGACGCCCACCACAAACCTGGGTGTACATGGCACGGGGCTCACGTTGCGCAGCGGCTGCACCTCTCGCACGTGATCGGTAGTGATGCCATAGGTCTCGTCGGCCAGAGAAAAAACCACCACCTGCATCGTATCGCCCACAGACATTTCTTCCACGCTGGCCAGCGCCCGGGCGCGCTCCTCCAGGATGGCCTGCACCTTTTGCGGCGACAGGTTCTCCTGCGCAGGGGTGCTAAAGAGGTCTTCCAACAACGGGCTACCCTCTCTGGCAACGCCGCTCTCGGCGATATTCCGTGGCTCGTTCTTTTGACCGGCCAACCTGCCCCACTGGCTCTGCATTTTTTGCCTCATCATGGCCTCTTGCTCCATGCCTCACGCTCCAAGCGCCGCTTCGACTTGGGCCAATAAACGCCCCACCACCAGCCCATCGCCGCCGGAGATCGGCTCTTCCGGCGGCCTGCCCACCAACAGACGCCGCACGTTTTGCAGCGACCGCCGGGCCATCTCTTCTTTGCCCTGCTGGCGATGGATATTGGCCAGGGCATAATGGCCCAGGATGAACAAGGGGTCGAGATACAGTGTCTTTTTCACCAGGCTGACCGCCTCGTCCAGGTTTTCGCGCTCCCAGGCGATCATGGCCAGCGTAAAATAGGGTTCTGGGTTCAGACTATCCTTTTCGATGGCCTTTTCGCACCAGCGCTGCGCCGTCTCCCACTCGCCTTTGTCGGCATGGAGCCGGCCCAAAGCCAGATATGCCGGCGCGCACTCGGGGTCCTGCGCCACTATTTCCTGAAGCAGATTCAGAGCCGCCAGGTTTTGCCCCTGGCGTATCAGTTGTAAGGCCCTGGCACAGGCATCGTCCTTTTTTCCATCGCCTTCCCACACCGGAACGGCGGGCGTGGCTGCCGGTTTCCTGGCCTGCGATTTCGGCGCCCAGGCATCAATCGACGGTTGCCACGAAACGGGCGCGGTCGGGATCGCCGGTTTTTCCTGCCTCCGGGATTTTTGATAAACGACCGCCCCCGGAAAGCTCTGGTGCTCAAAAACTTGATAGTTGACCATGTTGGGCTCCGAAGCGCCCGGAATGAACCAGCCGTCATCGGTCAGGCATTGGTGAAACTGCTTCACCACTCGACCGGTCACCTCCTGGCTAAAGTAGATGGTCACATTGCGGCAGAGAATCACGTCCATGGCACAGGTGTTGTTGGCAAAAGAAGGGTATTGGTCTTCCACCAGATTGAGATAATCAAACGTGACCATGGTTTTGATCTCGTCCACGATCTGGTATCGATCTTTGTCCCACCGTCGAAAATAGGTCTCCCGGATGCGCGGGTCAACGCCGCGAAACGACCAGGAACCATACAGTCCCTGGTGCGCCAGTTCCAGCGCCCGTTGATTGATATCGGTGGCCAGGATCAAAACCCGCCAGCTCTCGATGTCTGGAATGAGCTCTCGCAAGAGAATGGCGACAGAATACGGCTCTTCGCCGCTGGCGCAACCGGCGCTCCAGATACGAATCCGCCGCCCCAGATCGTATCTCTGTTTGATGATTCGTGGCAAGATGTGGTCTCGCAGCGCGTCAAAATGGCCCTTGTTACGAAAGAAATAAGTCTCCCCAACCGTCAGCACACTGATCAGTTGATCCCACTCGCGGCTGGCAGAAGGAGCGACAGAAAGCAAACGATAGTAGCTATCTGGGCTCACGCCATTCTGGACTATGGCCATGGCCTCGGCCAAACCCCTGATCAGCGCGGCTCGTTTTTCCTGAGGAAAATAGAGGCCGCTGCGCTCCTGAACCAGGTCCCGAAAGCGCTCGTAATCTTTTTGTGTTAGCGTGAATTCGTTTTCGGGCTTGCCCATTCCCATCTCATTCCAAACGATTTTTGTTCTCTGCCTTCAAGATAGCGTCGAGCTCTACCACCAAATGCTCCAGGCGCCGCTCTTCCTCAAAAGTGAGAATCTTTTTCAAGTCGATGATGAGCAGCAACCGATCGCTCAGCCTGCCCACGGCCTGCAGATAATTGCTCCCACCGATTCCATAGTCGATGCTGCCGACCGGAAGCACCCGCACAGCATTGACCACGTCGACGAGCAGAGCTATCGTGCGTCCTTCGGATCGCGCAATGAGCAGGTGGTTGTTCAAGCCATAAGGTTTGTGGGGCAGATCGAACCGTTTGCGCAGGCCGATGACGGGAATCACCTTCCCTCTGAGATTGAGCATACCCTCCACCACGCGGGGCGCTTGGGGCGCGCGGGTGATGGCCACCATACGCACCACCTGAACCACGTCATGGATGAGCAGCCCATACTCCTGATCGTCCAATTGAAAGGTCACTATTTGAACCTGCTCACCTGATGTTACGCCCTTTTCTCTGAACCCATTTTTGCGGGACATCATCTACTCCTCAACTCACAACGGCACACGCAATGACCCACTCTGTCCGGGCTAATAGGTGAAAACGGTAGAAACGCCGATACCGTTGGGTGTCACCACAGTGGCCAGGTTGGTCGTGCCCGATCCCACCCAAGAGGATAGGGTCATCTGGATGACCAACTCTTCTCCGCCGTTCAAAATGTTGGGCTCGAAAAACTCGGCTGTGCCCTGGGAAGCATCCAGATAAATGCCTTTCACCGTCCACCTGTCGCCGGCCTGAGAGTAGGGCAGCCAATCCACGTGATGCCCTCCCAGGCTGTCCTGATATTGCACGATCACATCCCAACGGTCAAAATCGGCCAGTTTGACACTGCCACTGTTCTGAAGGCCGATCTCGACCAGCGCGCCACCGGCCAGCGTCTGCCCGCCCAGAGATAGCAGATCGGTCCTGGCCTGCTCCGTCAGACGTGCTTCGGTGTCTCGCCACGAATCGAGTGCGGCGCTCTGAACAGATAAAAAGGCGTGCGCCAGAGTGAGCACCACCAATAGTAACAACATGATGACGATGAGGCCGGTGAGTGTGGTTTCCATCTCTTGCTGCTTTAATTGCTAAAGTAATATTCGTCGGCGATGCCGTTGGGCGTGATCACTTTGACAAAGTATTGCTCACCGTCGACCAGATTATAATCCAGGTCGATGGTGATCTTGAGGGTGGCCGTGGGTCGCCATTCCGTGTCGTTTTCCAAAAGGTAATCCCAATGAGAATCACCACTGGTATAGGGAATTCGAGCGAAATCACCCTCAGGCCCAAAAAAGACATCACACTGCTCCGGCGGCCGGATCGATAACGCGCCCACGTTCTTGACCCACACCAGAGCCACGTCGGTATAATCGCCAGAACGGGCAGCGTGGACGATCTCGACCTGGCTCTTCATACGCTCGTCGATGCGCCGCTGCATGCTGAGCAGGGCATCGCCACCCTGGATGGCAGCCGGATAGACCACATTAAACAACATGATGGCCGTCACCACACCGGCGATGATCAGAAAGGCGGTGATGATGGTTTTATCCAAGGTTCGCCTCCTCGATAAGAGTCAGTGCTTCTTCCACGTCTCTGCCCAGAGCCAACAGGTCATTGAGACCCAGCAGCGCGCTCAACACGTCGTTGATGGACACGGTTTCAGGCTCCGGGCCGGCGCCGCTCAGAGAGACGAGGCGCAGCAAGAGCCGCTCCGATTCTTGCGGGATCCAGCCGCCGCGGGCGCAGGCTTCGACCAGTCTGGCAGCGCGTTGCCTGCCGATGGCAACAGCGTTCTGGCTCACCCAGTCGGACATTCGCCTGGCAGAGGTCTGCTCCACCGCCTTCACGGAGCTCTCTGCGGGCGCGCTCCCCATTTCCGGGGTTTGAGATGGCACCCGCGATGCCATCTCTTCCCGTCCAGCCGCAGAGGTGGACGCCGGCCCCAAAGAGGCCCTTCTCTCGCGGATCGATTCCAGCGACTGGAGGGTGCCTTCAGAAGGCCCGTTCTCCTCCGTCCGGAGTGCGGGGTAATAGTGAACCAGAATCTGTTCCTGAATATCCAACAACGCCCTTTGGATCTCGTTCTTGAGGATTTTGACCTCGTATTCCAGTGCTTTGACCCTTTGTTCCAAGTCCACGGCGGCCTCTCCCAGGATGAAAAATCGTCAAAATGAAGGCTAAACAAAACTGCCCCACCGGCACGGCCAGGTGAGGTGGGGCAGTTGTCTCTGCTCAACAAGAGCTATGAGACCGAATGATACAAATGTTGGGCTTGGCCGTGCCTGTTGGTGTGACGATCTCGGTCAAGTTCGGGGCGAGCGGTTCAACCGATTCGTTCGAGATGGTCGAACCGCTCGCTGCGGATCCGACTGCCCAGACGCATGTCCGGAGCCTGGCTAGTGAAGGTCCATTATCGTGTCGATGACGGCCGGGGTGGTGCGCTGCATAACCAGCGGGCTGCCCTGGGGTGGTTTAACCTCGATGACAAAGTCGGTGTTGGTGCTCAGCGTCATCGCGCTGGGGATGGCCACTGCGATTTCAGCCTGCTCGCGCTCTTCCAGCAGGTTATCGGTATCGGTGCGATAGGGCCACGCCAGCGTCCAGGTGACGTCCGTGCCAGAGAAGCGGTTGTCGGCATCGCGGTATTCGAGGATCAGTGGGCCGCTGGTGCTCATGTCCACCGGCAAACCACCGGCCACATTGGCCACGGTAAAGGTCACTGTCATCACTTTGGTGTTGCTGACATCGCTGGTGGCGATCAGGCTACCGCGCAGCTCCAGTGAACCCTGCACCTCTTCCAGGCCGGAATAGATCGCCTCACGGCTTTGATCGGTGGTAAAGGTACCGGCCGAAAGGATGGTGAAGGCAAACACTGAAGCGACCACGACAAAGGCGATCAAGATAATGGCCGTCTCGAGAGCCGTGATACCGCTTTCGTCCTTCATGAGTGTTTTGAACTGGTCTTTCATTTCGTACTCCTTTTTTTGTGTTTGGTCGAGTTGAAATTGGTTAGGGTTCAACAGATCACTTACCTCAGGTTTCAAAAAGCACAACTCTCGATGATACACCTCCTTCCTGCCTACGCGCCGGTATTTTTTTACATTATAACCGGGTCAACTTCCATCGAGTTCACAAAACTGCCTGCCGACCTTCCAAAAACCTTCCAAAACTCTCTCCATGAGGCTTCAAGCCGGTTTCAGCAGCATTTCTTCCACCTGGTTGTAAAGGCCATCCAGATCAAAGGGAAAGCTCAAATGGGCAATGTGGTCACACCCTTGAAGCTCAGGCGGCGTCGAGGAGATGATCAGCAGCGGCACCCCATCGCCGTGGCCGTTCGCAGCGCTCTGCACCCAGGTTTTGATCGATTCGCTGGCGGGTGAACTCAGCGCCACAATCACCAGGTCCGGGTTGTTTGTCTCCCCGTTTTCCCGGTTTTGCGGGCTGGGGGGAAATCGAACCACCTTGAGGTTTTTGGTCTTTAGACTGAACTCGATCACCCGCAAAAGACCATAGTTATCACTCAGCACGAAAACTTTTTTTCCCATCAGTTCTGGACTCATCAAACACCCCGCCCATATTGCCCATTGCGTGCCACATCCGTCACGCATTCGTGAATCCATTATAACCCAACAGCCTTCCAACCACCTGACAAAAAAGGTCATCACCTTCCAAAAACCTTCCAGAGGAACGAGTTAAAAACAAAACGCCGCGCGTTTTGCGCGGCGTCGAAAAAACGGTCTGCGTTCCGAGCTTGCGGCCCGTGGCCTGGTGTCACACGGCAAACACGTAACCGATGCCCGGCCTGGTCTGAATGTATTGCGGCTCTTTGGGGTCGCGCTCAATTTTCTGGCGCAGCCGATGGATGGCCTGCCAAAGCAGGCGATTCTCCCCCTCGTAGCCCACACCCCACACCTTGTCCAGCAAATACTCGGGCACCAAAACGCGCCCGGCCTGCTGCACCAATTCGTACAACAGTCGATACTCGGTGGGCGTCAACTCGATCTCTCGATCGGCGACGAACACCCGTTGTTGGG
This sequence comes from Chloroflexota bacterium, assembly GCA_049324835.1. GTDB lineage: Bacteria > Chloroflexota > Anaerolineae > CAYNKW01 > CAYNKW01 > JBMOMT01. The sequence continues at coordinate 27,858 of JBMOMT010000045.1, forward strand.
CGAAATCGACCCGAATCTCTCCGGCTTGAAAACAGGGCCGTAAATCCGTGCGCTCCGATAGCTCCGCCCGCCGCAGCGCTGCCCGCACCCGGGCCAACAATTCTTCGGCGCTGAACGGCTTGGTCACGTAATCGTCGGCGCCGGTATCCAGCCCCCTGACCTTGTCACTGTCCTCGGCCAGCGCCGAGAGCATGATGACAGGCGCCGTGGAAAACTCGCGAATGCGCCGGCAAGTCTCATAACCATCCATGCCCGGCATGCGGATATCCAGCACCACCAGGTCTGGCTCCTCGGCAACTGCCAGCTCGACCGCCGTCCGGCCGTCCGAGGCGGTCAACACTCGATAACCACTGGCCTCCAGATTGACCTTGATAGCCAGCACGTACCGTGGCTCGTCATCCACAACCAGTACGCAGGGCTTGCCCCTATTCATGCTGCGGCTCCTTGCCCGGCCCTACCGGCAGGGTGAAATAAAAAGTGCTGCCCACGCCCAGTGTGCTTTCCACCCAGATGCTGCCACCGTGAGCCTCGACGATGCCCTTACACACCGACAATCCCAGACCCGCGCCCCGCACCCGCTGAGTGACCTCGTTCTCCACACGATAAAAACGTTCGAATACCCGCACCAGGTCTTGAGTCGGGATACCCACACCCTCGTCGCTGACACGCACCATCAGTTGCCGTCTGTCCCCTCGCCCCTGCACGGTGATGGTGCCCCCCTCAGGCGAATACTTGATGGCATTGCTCAACAGATTACGCAGCAACTGCTCGATACGCTTCGGATCCACCGTGGCCATCAATGGCTCCGTGGGAAAATCGTAGACAAACTCGTGACCAACACGCTGAATCTCCATGGCGGCCAGCACCTCGCTGGCCAGCCGACCCAAATCGGTGGGCCGTCTATCCAGGGTGAGCCGCCCGCTCTCCAACTGCGACAGGTCCAGCAGATTATCCACGATCTTTTCCAGTTTTTCGGCTTCGTCGTCAATGTGCCCCAGGAACTCGCGCTGCGTCTCGGCATCGAACGTCACGTCATCGCGCAAAAGCGTGGTGCAAAAGAGCTTGATCAACCCCAGCGGCGTTCTCAGCTCGTGCGAAACGTTGGCGATCAACTCGGAGCGCAGGCGATTCAATTCGCGCAGAATCTCGATCTCGGCGGCCTCCTCCGCGAGACGCAGGTTCTCCACCGTCACACCGATCTGGTGCCCAACGGCCGTGAAAAGCTGCACCTCCTGATCGTCCGGCACCCGAGCCACGGGCCGCAGCACATTCAACGTACCCAATACCTTGTCGCGAGAGCGAATGGGAATGCCCACCCACACCTGCTCTCCCTGCCGGTCACCCTGCGCCATGCCACCCAGCGCCGCTTCCAGCCCGCCCACGATCGTCACCTCTGCCGTGTGCGATGCCCCTTCAGCCAGGCGCTTGATGGCCGCGACCGTCTGCCCGGCAAGCCCACGGCGCAGCACCTGCGACGGCTCTCCGTTACCCTTCTCGGTCAGCACCTCCACCCAACCCGCCCGAATGTCCATCACGTCCAATACGCGGTTCAGCATCGTCCGCAGGTTACGATTCAGCGCCAGCGACTGGCCCATGGCTGTGGCGATAGTATTGAGGGTGGTCAGCTCTTCGTTTCTTCGACGCAGCGCCTCCTCAACCCGCCCGCGCTCGACGATCTCGTGCTGAGACTGTTCGAACAGACGCGCATTCTCGATGGCAATGGCTGCCGAGGCAGCCAGCGACTCTACCAGAGTCAGATCGTTCTGTCCAAAACGGTTCGCCGTTACGTCCACCACCTGCAACACGCCGATGATTTCTTCTTTGGTCCTCAACGGCACACTGAGCACCGAACGCATTTCCTGGCCGGTTTTTCGATCCACGTCTTTGAAATGGCGCTCATCCGCGCGGCTGTCGGCCACCACCAGACTCTGGCCGCTGCGCGCCACCCAACCCACCAGCCCCTGGGTCAACGACAGACGCCAGCCACGCACCAACTCGTTCTGCGGCCCGGTAGCCTGGCGGCAAACCAATTCACCAGCGCCGGCATCGAGCAACCACACCGAACAGGCCATCACGTCCAGCGAGCGGCGCACCTCCTCCAAAACAGCAGCCAGCACCTGATCCAGTTTGAGGGTAGAGCTAAAGACGCGGACCGCCCGGTTGAGCAGCGACAGGGCGCGGTTGCGCTCCCGCAACTCCTCCTCGGCCTGCTGCCGCTGCGCCTGCTCTTCCAGCAGCCGCCGATAACGGTTGAGCTGGGTGATGGTGCCCACTCGCGCCAGCAGTTCGGCATTATCGAAGGGCTTGGTGACAAAATCATCGGCCCCAACATCGAGACCCCTCAGCCGAGCGTCTCGCTCACCCAGCGCGGTGATCATGACCACCGGCACGTGAGAGAGGAGCGGATCGGCGCGCAACCGGCGGCACACCTCAAAGCCATCCAGGCTGGGCATCACCACATCCAACAAGATGACGTCTGGCGTGAGCGCCGCCGCCTTTTCCAAAGCCTGGCTGCCATTGCTGGCCAAAGCCACTGTGTAACCCTCGGCAACTAACAACCGCTCGAGCGTTTCACGGATCACCGGCTCGTCATCCACAACCAGAATAGTGCTATGGGAGCTTTTGACACTCACAGGCGACAACCCCATTTGAACCATCGAGCTCGATGTCGATCCAACGCACCTCTCACACCTTCAGTATAATCCGGTTTCTGACCACGATCCGTTACAGATATGTTTCTGTTTGCCGGTCAAACGTTACGTGCCCGCCAGACCCTGGCTCCTCAGCGCGCCGCGGCGCCCAGGTGAGCCAGCATGGCCGCGCCGGTCTTGATGCCCATGTAAAAACGCTCGATCTCCAGGTTTTCGTTGGGAGCATGGTTAGATTCGTCGGGGTTGGCATAGGGCACGCCAAAGGCCGGCAGGCCCAGAATCCTGGTAAAAACGTAATCCGGCAGGCTGCCGCCCATGGCCGGCACCAGCAGCGGCGCTTCGCCCTGAGCCGCCACGATCCCCTGGCGAATAGGCCCGGTAAACGGCGAGTCGATGGGCGTCTTGGAAGGGTACATGCTGCCCTGGCGGATGAATTCCACCCCAGGCGCATGCCGCCCGACGTGCGCCTCCACTTTGGCGAAAATCTCTTGCGGCGTCTGCGCCTCCACCAGACGAATATCGCACTTGGCAAAGGCTTCGTGGGGCAGCACCGTCTTGGAGCCGGACCCACCATAACCGCCGTGCAGGCCATTGATGGTCAGCGTGGGCCAGGCCGAAAGACGCTCGTAATAACCGCGCCCCAGGGGCTGATCCAGCTCACGCAGGCCCAGCTCCCGCCTGACGGCCTCCACGTCCACCGGCAGCCCGGCCAGAGCGGCGCGCTCCAGTTCCGTTTGCGGCTCCACCTGATCGTAAAAACCATCGATGGTGATCTGGCCCCGATCGTTCTTCATGGTGCCCAACAGGTGCACCAGCGTCCAGATGGGGTTGGGCGCGATGCCGCCCCAATTGCCCGAATGTAAATCCTGGTTGGCCCCACGCGCCCGCAGCTCAAAGGAGACGATGCCCCGCACGCCAAAGCAGATGCACGAGCGCCCGCTCTCGTGAACCGGCCCATCGGAAGTGATGACCAGGTCGGCGTCGAGTTGGTCCCGGTGCTGGCGCACAAAATCGGCAATGTGCGGGCTGCCCACTTCTTCCTCGCCCTCCAGCAGCACGATCACGTTGCACGGCAGCGCGCCCCGGCAGGCCAGCAGCGACTCCACCCCCATGATCTGGGCAAAATGCTGGCCCTTGTTATCACCCACGCCGCGGGCATAGAGACGGCCGTTGCGGATGGTCGGTTCAAAGGGCGGTGAGATCCACGCCGCCAGTGGATCGGGCGGCTGGACGTCGTAATGGCCATAGAGCAGCACGGTGGGCGCGCCGGGCGCATCGGAGCGACGAGCCAGCACCATCGGCCAGCCCGCCGTGGGCAAAATCTGCACCGCCATGCCCAGCCCCTCCAGCACGCCGCCGATGTATTCGGCCACCTCGGTGATGCCCAGGCCGTGGGCGCTGATGCTGGGCCGCCGTAGATAATCCACCAATCGATCCAGAAATGCCTGGCGGCGGCCATCGACGTAGGCGAAAACATCGGCCAGATCGAGTGTATTGCCAGAGGATTCAGCGGCCATCAGATGATACCCTCCTTTGCCTCATCCACAGGGGAAAAATCCGCCTGCACCACAATGTTACGTTTCTTTAGTTCGGCCACAAAAGCCTCAAAAGGAACATCGTTCAGCGGCGAAAGCAGGCCGCGCCGCGAAATGCGGCCATCGCCGATCATCTGCGCGCCGATGCTGGTGGTGAAACCCACCGTGCGGCTCATGGCCGTAAAACCGGTTCCCAGATCGCGACGGTCGATCACTTGTAGCAGCGCGCGGGTCTTGTGCCCGTCCTGGCGGCCCGTCACGTCGACCCGCACCACCACCACGTCTCGCTCCAGAAGCCCGTATTGCAGGTGCGGCTCCAACACCGCCGCCAGATACCGCCGCCGGTTGACGGCCACTCCATCGACCAGCGCCGGCTCGTCGTCGAGCAGGTGCAGATCGACCAGCGCTTTCCAAAAGGCGCAGTGACCGGGCCAGCGCAGCACATAGCGCCCCATGTTGCGCAGGCCGGCCGTTTCGATGCCCAGCGCATCGGCGTATGCGAGCGCATCGCCGTTGGGAAAAGCCTCCAACCGCCCCAGCCCTTCGAGCTCGATCTCGTGGGTGTGTTCGGCGGCAAACATCTCTGTTGCCGGGATGTCGACGATGTGCCCCTGGCGGATGACACGCCCGGCCCGGCGGTACGAGATCAGCACCCCGTCAAAGGTCCAGGTCACTTTGTACTTGAGCGGGTTGTGCGCCGCATCTGGCTCGGGAAAGCCGGCGCCATAGGTGATGATGTCCTCGATGCGGCCACAAGCGCGCACCGCCTCACCCAGCAGCACGAGATCGATGCCCGGGTCCATGCCGAACTCGGGCAAAAGAGCCAACCCCTTGGCCCGCGCCTGGCCATCCAGCTTTTTCAACTCGGGTGTGGCATAAGAGGCATTGACCACATGCACGCCGTGCCCCACGGCCGCTGCCGCCACGCGACCGTGAAAGGCCACCGGCAGCAGATCGATGACCACATCCGGCCCGAGGGCCATCAAACGGTCGATGCTGGGCAAATCCGCGGCATCGACGTGTTCCGGCTGCACCTTCAGGCCATAGCCCGCGTGCACCACGTGGGCCTGAAGCGCATCAAAATCCCGATCGGCAGCGATGATCTCGGTCACGGCCTGGCTGCGCGCCAGATCGTGCAGCGCCGCTTTGCCCTGCATGCCCACACCCAACAGCAACACTTTCATGACTCAACCTCCAATTCTTCTTGCCGCAGTTTGTGTCGCAGCACCTTGCCCACAAAAGAACGGGGCATCTCGGTGCGAAAATGTACCTGGCAGGGCACCTGTGAAGGCCGCAGACGATCCCGGCAAAAGGCCACGATCTCTTCGGCCGTTGCCTGGTGCCCCGGTCGCAGCACCACATGCACCCGCACCTCACCGCGACCATCCGCGCCCGGCGCGCCCACGGCGGCCGCCTCCTGCACGCTGGGGTGCTCGTACAACACCTCTTCCACATCGCGCGGATAGATCATCCGTCGGCCCACCGAGATCACGTCTCGGGTGCGGTTGATGATGCGGAAAAAGCCATCACTATCCATCTGAGCCAGATCGCCGGTGTGCAGCCAGCCATCGCGCAGGGCGGCTTCTGTCTCTTGGGGCCGGCGCCAGTAGCCCTGCATGACCTGCGGCCCGCGGATCACCAGCTCGCCAATGCCGCCTGAGGTCAACTCGCGGCCGGTGCGTGGATGCACGATGCGTGCATCGGTGCTGGGCAAAGGAATGCCAATATAGCCCAGCTTGCGCTGTCCAAAAAGAGGATTGGCATGCGTCACCGGGCTGGCCTCGGTGAGGCCGTAACCCTCCACCAGACGCCCCTTGGTCAGCTTTTCAAAACCTTCCTGCACCTCGATGGGCAACGGGCTGGCGCCGCTGATGCAGGCCTTGACGCTGGCGATCTCGTAACTGCGCACCTTGGGGAACTCGTTGATACGGGCGTACATCGAGGGGACGCCAGGGAAAAGTGTGGGATGGTAACGGCGGATGGCCTTTAACACTGCCTCGGCGCCAAAAACGGGCGCCAATATCACCGCCGATCCACTCAACACAGCCACGTTGAGGCAGGCCGTGAGGCCATACGAGTGAGAAAAGGGCAGCACGCCCAAAAACGCCTCTTCCCCCTCCCGCAGATCGACAAACCAGGCGCGCGTTTGAACGGCGTTGGCCACCAGGTTACGATGCGACAGCATCACCCCCTTGGGCTCGCCGGTGGTGCCGCCGGTATAGAGCAGCGCCGCCAGGTCATCGGGAATCACCGGCACAGGCGTGAAATCGCCGGCCGTGCGGCCCATCAACCGCTCCCACCACAGCACCATCTCGGCCTCATAGGCAGACAGCCGATGCCCCTCCTGGCGCTCGCGCGTCAGACGGAAAATCGTGCGCGGGAGCCAGGGCAGATAGGTCTTGACGTTGGTCAGGATGACATGGCGCACCTGGCCCTCTTTTTGCAGGGGACGCACCACGTCGGGGTAAAAGCGGCTCAAAGTGAGCACCGTATCCGCGCCGGAATCGGCCAGTTGCCGGGCCAGCTCTTGCCGATCCGAAAGCGGATTGACCATCACCGCCACCGCGCCGGCCATCAACGCGCCGTACAAGCCGATGACGGCCTGGGGGATATTCGGCAGCAAAATGACAAAACGATCACCCTTGCGCAGGCCCAGATCGCGCAAAACCCCGGCCCAGCGGCGCGCTTCATCGGCCACAAAGCGATACGACAGCCGCCGCCCGCCGTATATCAGCGCCGGACGATCCGGCCAGCGGCGGGCCGATTCTTCCAACAGGCCGTGCAGGGGCTTTTCAGGCACAACGATCTCGGCCGGCACGCCCGCTTCATAGTGTTTCAGCCAGGGACGCTCGTTGACGGCGGCCCGCGCGTCTTCCACGCCGCGGCGCCAGGAGCGCAAGCCCGTCTCCAAAAATCGCTCCAGCGCGCGGTTGACGGCCGCCGGGCGTTCCAACGGTGATTGGTGCCCGGCGGCGCGGATGATCTCTAACCGGGCGCGGGGCATTTCATAGGCCGTGCGGCGCGACATGCCCGGCCGCACGTACCAATCGCGCTGGCCGGCGACGACCAGCGTGGGGATGGTAATATCGCCCAGCAAATGCCAGCCCTGCCAGTCACCGATGCAGTTTTCGACCATCCGTTTAAAGATGTGCGGCGGCGCGTTAAAACGTCCGCGGCGCTGCAAAAAAGGCCGGATGAGCACCATCACCAGCGAGGGCAGGCGCAGCCCCAGGCGCATCACCCTGGAAAGGGGCAAACTGGCAGCCGTGTTGACCAGCACCAGTTTGTTGAGGCGCTCCGGGTGGTGAGCGGCGAAATTGAGGCCCAGCAGCCCACCCGCCGAGTGGGCCAGCAGCACCACCGGCTCGTGGATGCCCAGACTATCCAGCACGGCCATCAAATCGCCGGTCATTTCATCGACGCTATAGCGGCTGCGGGGTTTGTCGGAAAAGCCGTGCCCGCGCAGGTCTGGCGCGATGCAGCGGTAGCGCCGGGAAAAATGGCGGAGCTGGTTCACCCATTGCAGGGCATGGCCGCCCGCTCCCTGGACGAAAAACAGCGCCGTATCGGCGTCGCGCGGCCCGGCATCGATCACACTCAGACGGACGGTCGGATTGTCCTGCACCTGAACTTGCACCCGCTGGCCAGCGAACTCGCTCATGCGCCCCCCTTTTACCGCCCCCAGGCGGCGGTTCTACAACCCGCCCGCCACGAGCGAGCTCTCGATAAAGCGCTGCCACACTTCATTGGGCTCCCAGATGTGGAGCATCGTTTCTCGCGCCGCCGCCAGCGGCGCTCCCTGGCGGATGATACGGTAGAGAAAGACAAAAACGGATACCCGCATGTTCACCACGCAATGCAGCCACACTCTTTTGCCCTGGTTGCGCTCCATCGCCTCGAAAAAGCGCTCCAGGTCTGCGGCAGTCGGCGACAGCCACACCACCGGGATGTGAATGTAATCCATCCCCAGCCCGGCTACGATCTCCCCCTCGTCCGGCAGGGCATCGGTCGAATCGGGCATGGCCAGGTTGATCACGACCTGATAACCGGCAGCCCGAATGAGGGCAAACTGTTCGCGAGTGGGTTGCCCAGACGTACAGAGCGTGTCCGAAACGGGTAAAAAAGACCGAATGACGCTTGCACCGTGAGCCGGCATCCAACCACCTCTCCTCAAAATTGAGCGCACCGGCGATCAAACAGAGCCGGGCCAGACGCTTCTCCTCGATGGCGTCGTTGCCCGGCTCGTCTTTCAGGCCGCCCCTGCATCCTACCGCGCGCCGAAACCAGCTCGCGGATCGGTGCGGCGAATGATGTCGCTCACTCGCTGCTGATTAAAGCCCTTAAAGCCTTCGCCCCGTTGGATGTTCTCCAGATGGCTGCCCACTGCTCCCTTTTCGGCGAACCGTGCCCGCTGGGCCTCATCGAGCTGGCCCATTTGGATCAATCGAGCCAGCCGCTCCGGGGTTACCTGCCAACGTTCACCCTGGGTAAAAGCCTGCTGCAAAAAAGAAAACTCGCTAAAGGGAGGCATCATCTCTACGTTCCATCCGATCAGATCGGCTGTGACTGCATCAAAGTCGAACCGACCGGCCAGGTGGTGCAGCCCTGCCTCCAGCATCGATTCGCCGTGAAGGGCGCACCACAAACCCACCGTGCCCAACTCCTGACGAAAAGGCAGTGTTCGACGGGTGAAATCACTCGCCACCTCGTCGGGGGCCAGGTCCACATCGGCAAAAACGGCAAAACGGCAGACCGGTTGCTCCATCACCTGCGCGCCCCAGCCCGCCTCGGCCCCGGCGTAAAAACGCTCGCGGGCATAAAAGCCCAGGGTTTCGAGAATCTGGATCAGCAGCGGAAAAACGTCGCGTGAGCTGCGAAAAGTGTGATGATCGTGGTTGGCCCAGCCCAAGCCCAGCGCCTCCTGCCGCGCTTTTTGCACCTGTCCGGCCCGATTGCGCCGCTGCCAGTGGGCCCTTTCGACCTCGAACGCGATCCAGGCGGCGGTGTCGGTGCCCACCTCGCCGGCCAGCCACCGGGCCAGTTCCAGTGTATGGGCCATGCCCTGGCGGGCATCGTCGAAATGGCGGCGCCGTGTGGCCCACTTTTCAGAGGCCGCCAGGTAGCGGTGCGCATAATCGGGCGGCATCTGGAGCGGCACAAACCCCGCATGGCCGCGTCGCTCCACGGCCCACATCACCCGGCCATCGGCCTGCCACACACAAGCCCGGCGATAGGGACTCAGCGGGCTACCTTCGATGGACACCGCTGCGTGCTGTGTCATCAAAAAACGATCCAGCCGTTCTACCTGTATCGCCGCCGCCACTACCTCGCCCGGTGGAATATCCGTCTGGCGGCGCAGCACCAGCCTGGGAAAGATGGCGCGGGGATGGTGATAAACCGCGTCGCCCGGATCGGCCGGCGCGTCCTCGACCTCGAAGCCCAGGTCGGCCAGCCGCCCCCGTAATGCGTCGCCATCGGCCAGCACCAGGTGATCCAACCAGTCGAACAATCGGCTGCTGGTGCGGGCCAGCAAGGCCCGTTCCAGAGCCTGAGCCTGGGGTGCAACGGACACAAACTGCGCCAGGGCCTCTGTCACAAAGGTTTCTGTCTCAGCATAACGCAGCCACACCCATTGGTTCGTCTGTATCGTCATATTGAGGTCCTTTCATCACATCCCACTCGAAACCAATGAGGCCCAGAGCGATAGGAACGCCTCAAACATCCGGGCATTTCCAATGGATGATACAACATCCTCCTGCAGGCCAGCGGCAGAGACGACCACTGCAGGAGGATGCCATCGGTTCACCCAAAAGAGCTCGAATCTACTCGCGGTGCGTGAGCCTCCGAACTATTTCTTCGGACAGACTATAGGCCACCGGCACGATCAGCAGGGTGAGTAAAGTGCTGGTGAGCAACCCACCAATGACCACTGTCGCCAACTCGGCTGCGATGAGCGCGCCCTCGGTCAGGCCCAACGCCAGCGGCACCAGAGCCAGTATGGCCGCCAGGGCCGTCATCCAGATGGGCCGCAGCCGCGTGCGGCCGCCTTCGATCAGCGCATCGTAGGCATTCATACCGCGCCAGCGACGGTTCTGCTGTACCCGTTCCAGCAGCACGATGGCATTGGTCACCACCACTCCCACCAGCATCATCAGACCGATCATGGCCGAGATGCCCAGCACCCGATCGGTAACAGCCAGGCCCAGCGCCGCACCCACCACCGCCAGCGGCAGACTGAACAGGATGGTAAAGGGGTGAACGAACGAGCGAAAGGTGAGCGCCATCACCAGGTAGACGACGACGATCGAGATGGCCAGCGCTCGACCCATGTCGGCAAAGCCTTTGGTCTGCTCGCGGGTCTCGAAACCCTCTGTGATCTCGAGGCTGGCCGGCAAGTCCAGGCCAGCCACTGCCGACTTGGCCCGAGCCGTCACGCCCATCGTATCGCGCGTTTCCAGCTCGGCAGAGTAAGCCGCTGCCGGCTTGCCATCGATGCGCATGATCATCTCACCGCCGGACAGGTTGCTGGAGACATTGGTCAGGCCATCGATCTCACTCAAAGTGGCGATCACCTGATCGTTAACCGCTGCCAGATCGTCGGCGTTGCCGGTGAGCACCAGGCCAAAGCCGCCAAAACCCGATGAGGCGATATCGGCCGCCGAGACGATGACGTTCTCCGGCCCAAAGATACGCTCGGCCTGGGCGCGGATCTGAGGCGTGAGCCGCTCCAGATCGGCTTTAGAAACTGGCGAGATGCTCAGATTGGCAGCGCTCTGATCGATCCCAGTGCCAAAAAACGCCTCCATCGACATGCCACTGCCCGATCCGACCTCGGTCTCATAAACCTCGATACCCTCCAGCGTGACCAGGTAAGCCTCCAGCTCACGCACCAGGTCATCCGTCTCGGCCATGGTGGTACCGTTGGGCAAGTCGATGGCGACATTGATCGAAGGCTCGCCCAGTGAAGGGATGAACGCCTGAGGACGCTGGCTCATCAGCCATAGGCTGCCCAAAAAGAGCGCAGTGGCAACCACCAACGTCCAGAAACGGTGGCCCAGCGCCCATCGAAGCAAAGGGGTGTAGGCGCGTTGCATCCAGGTCTCTTGGGCAGGCGGCATGTGTTCCTTGCGGATAAAGAGAAAAGCCAGCACCGGCACCACCGTGATGGCCACCACAAAGCTGGCGCCCAGGGCGTAGGTCACGGTGAGGCCAAAGGGCATAAAGAACTCACCCACCAGTCCACCGATGAGACCCAGCGGCAAAAAGACAATGACCGTGGTCACGGTGCTGGCAAAGATGGCGATGGCCACATCGCGTGTGCCACCGACCACTGCCTCCCAGCGATCATCGCCGCGTTGGATGCGGCGGTAGATGTTTTCCAGCACCACGATCGAGTCATCGACCACACGGCCTACAGCCACAGTCATGCCGCTCAGAGTCATGATGTTAAGGGTCATGCCTGCCGGAACGGTGCGCGCAACCAGCATCGCCACCGCACCCAGCACCGGCACACCGGCAGCCGCGTCGGCCATGGCCTTCAAACCCGGATGCAACAGCGGCATCCAGCGCATGATCGCAAAACCGATGAACACCGACAGCGGGATGCTCACCGCCGTCACCAGCGTGCTGCGCCAACTGAGCATATACCTGCCGTTGATAAAACCGCTGAGAAAGATCAAAATCACCACCACAGCAAAAGCAGCACCCAGCGCACCCTCGCGGGCCACGCCACTGATGCTCTCCTCGATGAAACTGCTTTGCTCAAAAGCCACTTCAAAGTGGATATCGCCGTTGCTGCTTTCCAACCTGTCCAATTCGTCAAAGATGGCGTGAGCCACCTGTACGGTGTTCTGGTCGCCCGCCTTGAAAAAGACCAGCGACACACTGGGGTCGCCGTTGGTGCGGTTGATGGTGGCCTCTGGGATAAAAACCGTCACTGTGCCGGCAGCGATGCCCGCCAATTCCTGGCGCAGTTCTGGCTCCAGCGTCGCCACAAAGTCCTCCGGCAGCGCAGCCAACACCTCCGGCGAAAGCAGGCGCAACGTGCCCGGATTCAGACCCGGCAAAAACCCGGCATCCTGATCTGCCAGCCACAAGATAACATCCGGCGTCAGATCGCCCAGTAATTCCGGGGCGTTGGGCATGGCCCCCATCTCGAGCAGCAGGTTCAGCAACTCGGCTGCCGTGACGCCAAAGGGATTCTTGAGCAGATCCGCCGCCGTTTCAAAAGTCACCTGCACCGGTGAATCGCTCTGGGGGGGCTGGCGCCACGACTCTGGTAAAAGTGGCGCTTCGGCGGCAAGTTGAGCGGCCTCCTCAGCCTCCTTCTTGGCCGCAGCGCCCAGACCACCGGCCGGGGCGGCCAACGCTTCGAGCTCGGCGCGCAGGTCGTCGGGCAGGCCGGCGATGAAATCCTGCGGCAGCCAGGCCAGCGCCTCCGGCGAGAGGCTCTTGAGATGATGCGGTGTGAGTGTATCCAAAAGCTGCGGCGCTACGCCCACCACGCCTCGCAAAACCTCGACCGTGATATCCTGGGCCTTTTCCAGGGCAATGCCCTGCTGCTGTCCGGCTAGGCGCCACATCTCCGGCAACCGATCCGGATCGACGGTGGCTTCAGGCGTGGCATCGGCTGTTGCCGCTTTTGCCCGAGCGATCAACTCGGCCACGTCACCGGCGATTTCGGGGGCAACATATTCCAACGCCGAATCGGGCACGGCGGCCAGCGCCTCTGGCGCCAGCGCCTGCCACATCTCGAGCGTGAACAGAGCCAGCGCCTGCGGCTGAAACTGTGTCAGCATCTCGATCATTTGCGGCGTGATATCGGCGGTCGTTTCCAGTTTAAAGCCCATCTGGGCCGCCTGCGCCACCCATTCTTCCGGCAACGGCACCGGCTCCACGGCTGGAGCGCCAGGTTCGGGCGTCGAGACAGCCAGATAAACCCTGGCCCTGGCGATCAGATCCATCACCTCGGAGGCGATGGCCGGATCGACGTACTGGAGAGCAACATCGGGCACGGCGGCCAGCACCTCTGGCGCCAGCGCCTGCCAGATGTCCCACGTCACCTCTGCCAGACTCTGAGGCTGGAATTGGGCCAGCATGGCCATCATCTCAGGCGTAATATCGGCAGTGGTCTCCAGTGTGAGGTTCATGGCCTGGGCGGCTGCGGTCCACTCCTCTGGCAGGGCCACCGGTTCAACCGTGGGCCACGGCAGGGGAGTGCTCACCGCAGCCGGCTCGACAGTGCTGGTTGCGGTAGCCGTTGGCTCGGATGTTGGCGTAGGGGTAGCCGTCGGCTGCGGTGTAGGGGTCGGCGTGGGAGGCGGCGTGGGCGGCGGTTCGGTGGGTAGCTCTTGTCCACCGCCAACCGAGATGCGCTCCACGCCAGGGATGGCATCCAACTCGGGAACGATGGACGATTCCACCAGCTCTTTCAATTCCGCCAGAGACAAGCTGCCCGACGATACACTGGCCACCACCACCGGAATATCACCCAGGCTAAAGCTGAGCAACTCGGGTGAGTCGGCGCCTTCAGGCAGCGGTACGCTACCCAGCGCATCGTTGATCTCTGCTTTGAGTGCGGCCTGATCCAGACCAAACTCGGTGCGTAGACTGATGGCCACAAAACCCTGGCCCGTGCGGCTCTCGACGTTGACGATGCCATCGATGTCCTTGACCGCATCTTCCAGCGGAATGGCCAACTGCTCCAATGCCTGGTCGGCGCTCGCCCCCTGCCAGAAGCTCAAGGCCACCAGAGCCGGAAACTCGATGGGCGGCAAAAGCTCTTGATTGAGCTGCCCCAGCGCAACCACGCCCAGAATCAGAGCAACCACAGCGATCGTCAGGGTGATCCAGCGAAACCGAAGAGAAAGCCGGGTGAGCCGGTCGAAGAACTTGGTCATGGTGTAGCTCCTGAGAAATTGGAATGTGGGGCCAAAGAGGCGATCAGGTCAGGATCTGAACGAGCATGTCGAGCGCTGCCGTGATCTGTTGCGGCTGGTCTCCGGTCAACTGAGCCAGAGATTTCGCCAGATTGCGGCGCACCACTTCACGGGTGCGCTCCTGGATCTCGTTGCCCTTGGGCGTGAGACTGAGAGGCTTGCGGCGATGATCGCCCTCCGGAGGGTTTCTCTCGATCCAGCCCCTCTCAACCAAAATACTGATCATCTTGCTCATACTGGGCTTGGAGACACCCCACTCTCGGGAAAGCTCGGTCAGGGTAGATGTTTCACGGCTCAGGAGCGACAAAAGCCCAAATTGAGCCCAGGTGATCTTGGTCGGCAGATCACCCTGCCAGCGGTTCCACAATCCCCGCACAATGATGGGGATATTGGTTACAATCTGATCGGCGCATTCAAAAGTCGACGGTTTGATGTCTTCCATGTGTTCATCACCTCCAAATTGGTTAGCCCGGTTAATTATAAGCACTTCAGGGTATTTGTCAAATCCTGCCCCTGTTTTGTCCACTTGACTTCCCTAACAAAACCATTATAATGTTAGCGATAACGTTAGCGCTAACGAACCCCATCACAACCGTAAAACAGGAGAGTGCGCATGTTAGTGCCACAACTACCCGGCCTGATTCCCTACACTTCCTCGGTGAGCCAGGCCGAAGGCGCAACTTTTTTTCTGGCCCAAACTCAAACCGGAAAACGCCTGATCATCCTGGGCCAGACTGCTGATTTTGAAGGCCTTCGTGACGTCTCGAGCGGAGCGCTGATCTGTGGCCTCACACCGGCCAACGCCGCCGCCTTGCGCGCCCGCCTGCCCTGGCTGCGGCCCGTCCCGTTGGGCACAAAAACCTCGGCCGGCTTTGGCGACCGGCTGGGCCTGGCGACGCCGGGTCACATCCGGGCGGTGCGCGGCACCCTTCGACCAGGCTCAGGGCAGGCGGGCATCGCCCTTCGACCAGGCTCAGGGCAGGCGGGCATCGCCCCCATCTTTGCCCAGCAATCGGTGCGCGAGAACGCCCGCACCGGCCGCACGCCGCAGCAGGTGCTGGACGACGCCACCTGGGGCGTCTTTCAGGCCGGCTGGCGCGAACCGTGGGGCGCCGACGCCGATCACCTCAAAACGCCCGCCGACGTGGCGCCCTTTGTCGCCGCCGGTTACACCTTTTTCACCATCGACCCCGGCGATCACGTCGACAACGCTGCCCACACCGACGACAAAACGGCGCTGGTGCAAAAGGTGGCCGCCCTGCCCTGGGATACCCTGGCAAGCTCGCCGGAGGCGCTCTACCAAAGCTTGCTGGCTCAGCCGGTGGCGCTGGAGGGATTCACCCTGGCGTTCGACGAGATCAGACTGCTGCGGGCGGCGGCCAAATACGGCCGCGCCGTGGCCCACGCCGCGCGCATGCAGGCCCACATCGCCAGGCTGATGGGCGACCGCTCCCCTTCGACCGGCTCAGGGCAAGTATTCGATCTGGAGGTCTCGGTGGATGAAACCGAAACGCCCACCTCGGTACACGAGCATTTCTACATCGCCAGCGAGCTCGAGCGGCTGGGCGTGGGGTGGGTCAGCCTGGCGCCGCGCTTTGTAGGCCGTTTCGAAAAGGGCGTCGATTACATCGGCAGTCTCGATGAATTCGAGGCCGAGATGGCCCGTCACGCGGCGGTGGCCCGTTTCTTTGGCGGCTACAAACTCAGCCTGCACTCCGGCTCGGATAAATTCAGCATCTATGCCATCGCCGCGAAACACACCGGCGGGCGGGTGCATCTCAAAACGGCCGGCACCAGCTATCTGGAGGCGCTGCGCGTCATGAGCCGCGTGGAGCCGGGCTTTTTCCGCGAGGTGCTGGCCTTTGCCCGCAGCCGCTACGAAACCGACCGGGCCACCTATCACGTTTCGGCGCAACTGGCCCAAGTCGCCGCGCCGGAGGCCCTGGCCGATGCCGCACTGCCCGCCCTGCTGGATCAGTTCGATGCGCGGCAGGTGCTGCACGTCACCTTTGGCTCGGTGCTGGATCGGTTTGGCGACCGGCTCAAGGCCGCGCTGACCACCCACGAAGCGGCGTACGAAGCGACGCTGGCGGCCCATTTCGAGAAGCACCTGAGGCCGTTCCAGAAGCAGATCGACGAATCGAAAAATCAGCAAATCGGGCAAACCTGAGAGGAAAGAGATGAAAGAAAGTGATTGGGACGCGTTTTTTGGTTTGAAGGGCAAAGTAGCCGTCGTCACGGGCGGCGGTGGGGTGCTGTGCGGCGCGATGAGCCGCGCCCTGGGCCGGGCCGGCGCCAGGGTCGCCGTGTTGGACCTGTTCCCAGAAGCGGCGCAAAAGGTGGTCGACGACATCCGCGCCGACGGCAGCAAAGCCACGGCCATCCAATGCGACGTGCTGGACAGGGCCAGCATCGAGGCGGCGCGTGATGCCGTGCTGCAAGAATACGGCCGGGTCGATATACTCATCAACGGCGCGGGAGGCAACAAAAAGCAGGCCACCACCAGCGCCGATCTATCTTTCTTTGACCTGCCCGCCGACGCGGCGCAGTGGGTGTTCAACCTGAACTTTTTGGGCACGCTGCTGCCCAGCCAGGTGTTCGGCAAACGGATGGTTGAGCAGGGCCAGGGGGCGATCCTGAACGTCTCGTCGATGAACGCTTTTCGCCCGCTGACGCGCATCCCGGCTTATTCTGCGGCCAAGGCGGCGGTGAGCAACTTTACGCAGTGGCTGGCGGTGCACATGGCCCAGGAATACTCGCCGCACATCCGCGTCAACGCCATCGCGCCCGGCTTCTTTTTGACCGAGCAGAACCGCTTTCTGCTGACCGACGAGGCCAGCGGCGAGCTGACCCCTCGCGGCCAGACGATCATCGATCACACGCCCATGGGCCGCTTCGGCGACGCCCAGGATCTGCTGGGCACGACCCTGTGGCTGCTCTCGCCCGCCTCGGCTTTTGTGACCGGCGTCGTGGTGCCGGTGGATGGCGGCTTTAGCGCCTTTAGCGGCGTGTGAACAAAACGGTAAATCGGCAAATTTGGAGGGAACATGACAGACTATCCACAAGCGGCTCAACCTCTGGCAGAGCTGCAACCACAGCACGAGTTTCTCATCGGCATCGATTCTGACGGCTGCGCCTTTGACACGATGGAGATCAAACACAAAGAGTGCTTTACGCCCAACATCATCAAGCACTGGGGCTTGCAGGCGGTCTCCAAGTACGCCCGCGAGGCGTCCGAATTTGTGAACCTGTACTCCAAGTGGCGCGGCATCAACCGCTGGCCGGCGCTGGTGATGGTCTTTGACCTGCTGCGCGAGCGGCCCGAGGTGCAGGCCCGCGGCGTGACGCCGCCACAGGCGCCGCGCATCCGGGAGTTTATGGCCTCTGGCCTGCCGTTGAGCAACGATGGCCTCAAGCGCTACATGGCCGAACACCCCGATCCAGAGCTCGACACCGCCTGGGCCTGGACCCACGGCGTCAACGACACCGTGGCCGACATGGTGTACGGCGTGCCGCCCTTTCCCTTTTTGCGCCAGAGCCTGCAATTCCTGAGCGACAAGGCCGACATGATCGTCGTTTCGGCCACGCCGTTGGAGGCGCTGCGTCGAGAGTGGGAGGAGCACGACATCGCCAGGTACGTGCGTGTCATTGCCGGGCAGGAGATGGGCAGCAAGAGTGAACACCTGGCTTTGGCCGCCAGGGGCAGGTATGCGCCCGATCGCGTGCTCATGATCGGCGATGCGCCGGGCGACCTGAAGGCGGCGCGGGCCAACGATGCGCTGTTCTATCCCATCAATCCCGGTCACGAAGAAACATCCTGGCAGCGCTTCTACGAGGAGGCGATGCACAGGTTCCTGGCCGGCGAGTACACTGGGGCCTACGAAGCCGCCCTCATCGCCGAGTTCGAAAAGCTGCTGCCGGAAATGCCTCCCTGGAAAAAGTAGGTCAATTGGAGATTTTCATGATCGGCCAAGGTTACCAAGACAAACATCTCTCAGAACAAGAGGTACAGCATCTCGTGGCCGAGGCCCTCGACGCCTGGAAACTCACCGGCAAGCGGGTGCTGGTCATCGTGCCTGACGGCACGCGCACCGCGCCCATCCCCCTCTTTTTCCGGCTGCTGCGTGAACTGCTGGCCCCCCGGGCCGCCGCGCTGGATTTCCTGGTGGCGCTGGGCACCCACCAGCCCATGGACGATGCCGCGTTGAGCCGGCTGGTGGGCGCGCCGGTGCAAAACGGGCAGGCCGGAGGGTCGCGGGTGCTGAACCACCGCTGG
The DNA here is from genome assembly GCA_049324835.1 of Chloroflexota bacterium. Taxonomy (GTDB): domain Bacteria; phylum Chloroflexota; class Anaerolineae; order CAYNKW01; family CAYNKW01; genus JBMOMT01. The sequence continues at coordinate 46,258 of JBMOMT010000045.1, forward strand.
GATCGGCCGGAAACCTTTACCACCCTGGGCAGCCTCAGCGCCGCCGAAACCCGCACCCTCAGCGATGGCATGCTCTCCCTGGACGTGCCGGTGCGCATCAACAAGCTGATTCTCGATTACGATCACCTCATCGTCTGCGGGCCGGTCTTTCCCCACGAGGTGGTGGGCTTTTCCGGGGGCAACAAATACTTTTTCCCCGGCATCAGCGGCGCCGAGGTGATCGATTTCACCCACTGGCTGGGCGCGCTGGTCACCAGTTGGGCCATCATCGGCGCCAAAGACACGCCCGTGCGTCAGGCCATCGACCGCGCCGCCTCGCTCATTCCGGCGCCGCGCACCTGCCTGGCGCTGGTGGTCAACGGCGAGGAGCTGGCCGGGTTGTACGCCGGTTCGATGGAGGCGGCCTGGTCGGCGGCGGCGGACCTCTCGGCGCGGCTGCACGTCGTTTACGTCGAGCGACCCTTCCGGCGCGTGCTGTCGGTCATGCCAGCCATGTACGACGATATCTGGACGGCGGCCAAGGGCATGTACAAAATGGAGCCAGCCATCGCCGACGGCGGCGAGGTGGTCATTTATGCCCCCCACATCGACGAGATCAGCTACAGCCACGGCCGCCTCATCGACCAGGTGGGCTATCACGTGCGCGATTATTTCGTCAAGCAGTGGGAGCACTTCAAGGGTTATCCCTGGGGCGTGCTGGCCCACTCCACCCACCTGCGCGGCGCGGGCACGTTCGAGAACGGCGTCGAAAAGCCACGCATCCGCGTCACCCTGGCCACCGGCATCCCGCAGGCGCGCTGCCAAAGAGTCAACCTGGGCTATCTCGATCCGGCATCTGTACACCTCAATGAGTGGCAAGGTCGCGAGGACGAGGGGGTGCTGCTGGTGCCCAAGGCGGGGGAGAGGCTGTATCGAGTCAAACGTCAAACGTGACAGGAGGTGTTTTATGAGCAAAGCAGACATCGGCCTCATCGGACTGGCGGTGATGGGGCAGAATCTGGTACTGAACATGGACGACCACGGCTTCACCGTGGCGGTCTATAACCGCACCGTCGCCCGAGTAGACGAGTTCATCGAGGGCAATGCCAAAGGCAGGCGGGTCATCGGCGCCCACTCGATCCAAGAGCTGGTGAGTGCGCTCAAAAAACCGCGCCGCGTGATGCTGCTGGTCAAAGCCGGCCAGCCGGTCGATGATTTCATCGAGTTGCTGCTGCCCCACCTGGAGGCCGGCGACATCATCATCGACGGCGGCAACTCGAATTACAACGACACCATCCGCCGCACGGCCTACGTCGAATCCAAAGGGCTGCGTTACATCGGCACCGGCGTTTCGGGCGGCGAGGAAGGCGCGCGCCACGGGCCGTCCATCATGCCCGGCGGCTCGCCGGAGGCCTGGCCCCACGTCAGGCCCATCTTTCAGGCCATCGCCGCCAAAGTGCCGGAGGGTGATCCAAACGGCACGCCCTGCTGCGACTGGGTGGGCGAAAACGGCGCCGGCCATTACGTCAAGATGGTACACAATGGCATCGAATACGGCGACATGCAGCTCATCTCTGAGGCTTATTTTCTGATGAAAACCGCCCTGGGCATGAGCCACGACGCCATGCACCGCACTTTTGCCGCGTGGAACGAGGGCAAGCTCGATTCCTATCTCATCGAGATCACCCGCGATATCCTGGCCTTCAAAGACGAGGACGGCTCGCCGCTGCTGGAGAAAATCCTGGATACGGCCGGCCAAAAAGGCACCGGCAAATGGACGTCTGTCTCGGCGCTGGATATGGGCATCCCCCTCTCGCTCATCACCGAGGCAGTGCTGGCCCGTTTCCTCTCGGCGCTAAAAGACGAGCGCGCCGCCGCCGCACAAGTGCTCACCGGCCCCGCGCCCCGCTTCGATGGCGACCAGGCCGCCTTCCTCCACGATCTGCACGACGCCCTCTATGCCGCCAAGATCGTCTCCTACACCCAGGGCTACATGCTCATGCGCGCCGCCGCCGAGGAATACGGCTGGCACCTGAACAATGGCGGCATCGCCATGATGTGGCGCGGCGGCTGCATCATCCGCTCCGCGTTTCTGGGCAAGATCAAAGAGGCATTCGACCGCGACCCCGACCTGAGCAACCTGCTGCTCGATCCCTACTTCAAAGGTGAGGTGGAAGCGGCCCAGGCGGCGTGGCGGCGCGTGGTGGCCCGCGCTGTCGAGTTGGGCGTGCCGGCGCCGGCCATGTCCAGCGCGCTGGCCTTTTTCGATGGCTACCGCAGCGCGCGGCTGCCGGCCAACCTGCTGCAGGCCCAACGCGACTACTTTGGCGCCCACACCTACGAGCGCGTGGATCGCCCTCGCGGCGAGTTCTACCACACCAACTGGACCGGTCACGGCGGCGATGTGACCTCGACCACGTATCAGGCATAGAGGAGGCAGGCGAGATGGGCAAAGCAAACAACGTCGTCGTGGCCCAATCGGGCGGGCCGACGCCGGTCATCAACAACTCGCTGCGCGGCGTGGTCGAGACCTGCCGCGCCATGCCGGACGTGTTCGGCGCCGTCTATGCCGGCTGGCACGGCATCGAGGGCGTGCTCAAAGAAGAGTTGCTGAACCTCTCCGCCCAGTCCGCACAAGAGATCGCCCTGCTGCGCACCACGCCGGCGGCCGGCTCCATCGGCACCTGCCGCTACAAACTCAAAGCGAGCCAGCAAGAGGATTTCGAGCGCGTCATCGAGGTGCTGCGCGCCCACGACGTGGGCTATTTCTTTTACATCGGCGGCAACGACAGCATGGACACGGCCCACAAGGTGGCTCAACTGGCCCACGAGCGGGGGCTTGACCTGGTGGCCACCGGCGCGCCCAAGACCATCGACAACGACGTGGGCGACAGCGCGTTCCAACTCATCGATCACACCCCCGGCTATGGCAGCGTGGCCCGCTACTGGGCGCTGCACGTGCAAAACGCCGATCAGGAAAACGCCGGTTCCTGCCCCGCCGACCCGGTGCTGGTGATGCAGGCCATGGGCCGCAAGATCGGTTTCATCCCCGCCGCCGCCCGCCTGGCCGATCCGCAGCGCGAGATGCCGCTGCTCATCGTCCTGGCCGAATCGGCCATCCGCCTGCCGGAGCTGGCCGACCGGGTCAACGACACCCTCAAAACCCACGGCCGGGCGCTGGTGGTCGTCAGCGAAGGTTTCGACGTGGGCGACATCGGCGCGCGCCGGGATGCCTTTGGCCACGTCGAGTTTTCGGCCAGCCAGTTGACAGTGGCGCAGATCGTGGTAAACTATTTCAACCAGGTGGGCCTGGCGGCGCGTGGCTCGGCGCGGGGCAACGTCTCGGGCACCGATCAGCGCCACAACATGATCTATGCCTCCACGGTCGATCTCGAAGAGGCTTACAAGGTTGGCCAAAAGGCGGCTTTGGTGGCGGCGGAAGAGGGCTCCGGCTACATGAGCACCATTTTGCGCGAGCCGGGCCGCGTCTACCGCGTGCGCTACGACAAAGTGCCGCTGGAGCAGGTAGCCAACTCGGAGCGTACATTCCCGGAAGCATGGATCGCGCCGGATCGCACCGACGTGACCGACGCGTTCGTCCGCTACGCCCGGCCCCTCATCGGCGACGATTGGCCCGCCGTGCCGCTGGTCGATGGGCGGCAGCGATTCGCCCGCCTGGAACCGGTTTTCGCCGGGCAGAAACTGCCGCCATACATACCGCAGGCGCATCGCCGCTGATCCGGTCCGCGAGGCTCTGGGCCGGGGTGCAGCTAACGGTTCACTCGCACGGAGAGCATCCACATGGCCCGATGGACCCGCCTGATCGTCGCTTTTGCCCTTGCCCTGTGGGCCCAAAGCATCGTCAGCAACAGCCAGCAGCCCCTCGATGGGGTGCTGCTTTTTGGCGCAGCGGCGCTCCTGTTCGTCACCGCTGCCCCCGCCCCACGCGAGGAGATGCCAACCAGCCCCGATCCGGCAGCCCTACCTGGCCGCCGGGTGGGGCTGGCCCTTGTGGGTATGGCCGGAGTCGCCGCTGCTGCCGTTCTGTTCTGGATGTATCTCTCCAGTCCCCTGGGCCTGGCCCTGTGGCTGGGCGGGCTGGCCCTGTTCTTGTTCGCCCTGTGGCCCGCCCGTTCTGCCCCCCTCCCAACCTCGAACCCTGAACTCTCGCGCCGGTTGGAGCTGCTCATCCTGGCCTGCATCCTCCTGACCGCGCTGACCGTTCGCGTCACCGGGTTGGGCGCTATCCCCAACGGTCTACAATCCGATGAAGGCAACAACGGCCTGGAGGCGCTCAAGTGGCTCTCTGGCGCGCCCTACAGCCCCTACGCCGAGGCCAACGAGGGTCAGGCCACGCTGTTCAGCATTCTCGTCGCCCTCAGCCTCAAGCTGTTCGGCGTCAGCGTGCCGTCGATGCGGCTGGTCTCGGCTGTGGTGGGCACGCTGACGGTGCTCTCTTTTTACGTGCTGGCCCGCGAATTCCACGGCCCCCGCGCCGCGCTGGTGGGCGCGGCCCTGCTGGCCGGATCGCGCTGGCACCTCACTTTCAGTCGCATCATCTACGAGCTGATCCTGGCGCCGCTGGCGGCCATCTGGCTCTTTTACTTTTTGCAGCGCGGCCTGCGCGGCCATCGCCGCCGCGATCTGGTGCTGGCCGGGTACGCCCTGGCCCTGGGCCTCAACACCTACACCGCCTTTCGCACCATCCCCATCGGCGCGGGTGTGCTCATCCTCTACTGGCTGGTGCGCCGCCGCCGCGAGTTGTGGACCGCGCTGCGCGATGCGGGTCTGTTTGCCCTCAGCAGCGCCCTGGGCCTGGTGCCGCTGGCGGTTTACGCCGTGCAAAAACCGGACGTCTTTTTGGGGCGCACCCAACACATTTCCATCTGGAACGACGTCCAGCAGGCAGGCAGCCTGGAGCCGCTGTGGAACAACCTGAAGGAATACCTGCTGATGTTCAACGTGCAGGGCGATGGCGCTTCGCTGAACAACCTGCCCGGCGAGCCCATGCTGGGCCTGATCGTGGGGGCGCTGTTCATCCTGGGGCTGGCCTATGCCCTCCGTCACTGGCGGCAACCCAGGGCCTTCCTGGCGCTGGCCTGGATGCTGGGTGTGCTGCCGGCGGGCGTGCTTTCCGTGGCCCACGAAGCGCCCTCGGCGCGGCGGGTCATCGGGCTGGTGCCAGTGATCTATGTGCTGGCCGCCGCCATCATCGACGCCCTGTGGCGGGCCAGCCTGGCCGCCTGGCGCGGGCGCGGGTGCCGCGTCTGGGCTATCGGCTTTGGCGCGCTGGCGGCCGTGGCGAGTGTGTCCGGTGTCGCCACCTACTTTGGCCAGCAGGCCCACCACCCCCAGGTCTGGCGCGCCTTTAGCCCCCACGAGGCGGCCATCGGCCATTACATCGCCAATCTGGATCGCCCGGCACAACTCTACCTCTCGCCCGTCTTTAACCGACACTCGGCCATCACCTTTATCGCTGGCGATCCGGCCTACGTGGTGCTCGATCTCACCCGCCACCTGCCGGTGCGGGAGCCACAAACGAGCGACGTCATCTATATCATGGAACCCGCCAGCCGCCGCCTGGAGCCGCTCTTTCACCAGTTCTACCCCAGCGGCGTGTGGGTGGAGCATCTCGACCCCTATGGCGGCCTGCTGTTCAACACCTTTACCCTGACGCCGCAGCAGCAGGCCGAGGCGCTGGGGCTGAACGGCCGCTATTACGCCAACCCGAACTGGCAATCGCCGGCGGCCCTCACCCGGCGCGATACGGCCCTGGATTTCGACTGGCGCAGCGAGGCCCCCCTGGCCATGCCTTTCAGCGCCGAGTGGACTTCAGCGCTGCTGGTGCCACAGTACGGCCCCTACGAGCTGACCCTCCAAGCCAGCGGCTCCTTTACGCTGACGCTGGACGGCGAGCTGCTGTTGAGCGGCGGGGCCGGGCTCCACAGCGTCCGGCAGACGCTGGTGGGCGGTTTTCACGCCTTTGGCCTGCGCACCACCGTCGAAACGGCCGATGGCGAACCGGCGCTGTGGTGGGCCGGCCCGGTGGGCGAGCGGCAGACCGTGCCGGGTTCGGCTTTTTACGCCTTTGACGTGCCCGAGTTCGGCCTGGTGGGCAGCTATTTCCCCAACGCCAACTGGGCAGGCACGCCCAGCATCGTGCAGCGTGATATTTTCCTCACCGCCGGAGAGGTGCTGCCCTCACCCTATAGCATCATCTGGCGGGGCAAATTGCTGGTGGAAAAGCCAGGGCTGTACAAACTGGGCACCAACTCGGACGATGGCTCGCTGCTCTATGTCGATGGCGTGCTGGTGGTGGATAACGGCGGCCCCCACGGCGCGCGCTATGTGGAGGGCAGTATCAATCTGACCGGCGGCTATCACGATCTGGAGTTGCGTTACTTTCAGGATGGCGGCTCGCGGGCGCTGGACCTGTGGTGGACGCCGCCCGGCGGCCAGAAAGAACTGATCCCCCCCACGGCCCTGCTGCCCTGGGAGGGTGAGGCGCCCGTCTGGCAGCCGACTGGCATATCCGAGACGTCGGTCGCCCCGCCCGGCGCGATGGCGGCCCAATTCTGGCGCATGTGGCTCGATCCGGAAGCAGGCATGCAGCCGCGGGGGGTGGCCGTCAGCCCCATCGACGGCCGGGTGTACGTGGCCGATGCGGCCAACCGCCGCATCCAGGTCTTCGATAACGAGGGGCAGCCGCTGTTTGCCTTTGGCCAGGACGCCGGCCTCGACGAGCCGGGCGATCTGGTCATCGACAGTCAGGGCAACGTTTTTGTGCTGGAGCCGCAAAACGATTCGGTGGTGCGCTTTACGGGCGAGGGGCAATACGTGGCCCGCTTCCGCGAGACACTGCGGCTGTTCCGGCCGCGGGGCATCGGCATCGACAGCGCCGGCCGCCTCTACATCGCCGATACCGGCGGCGGGCGGGTGGTGGTGATGGCCCCTTCGGGCGAGGTATTGGCCCGCTGGGGCGAGGCCGGCGCCGGTCCGGGCCAGTTCGATCAGCCCACCGACGTGGCTGCCGGGCCGGACGGCAATATCTATGTGGCCGATACGTTCAACCTTCGTGTACAGTGGCTGGATGCCGATGGTATCTACCTGGGCGAGTGGCCCATTCAACCGGCCAACACCTACGACGCCCCGCATCTGGCGGTTTCGCCGGGCCACGTGCTCTATCTCACCAGCCCGGAAGAAAGCCGGGTATTCGCCTATGACCTGTCAGGAGCTTTTCTGGGCGAGATCGGCGCTCGCGGGGAAGAGCCAGGGCAACTGCAAAAGCCGGTGGGTGTGGCCGTGGATGCCCAGGGCCGCCTGTATGTGACCGATCCTGTGCAGGGCCGCGTGCTGGGCTTCCAGCCGTAAAGCGCCCCACGCTATCTACTGGCCCAGCAGCGCACCCAAAAAGCCTGGCTGGCCGCGCAGAAACTCCTCGATGGGCATGGCCCGTTTTCCGGCCAGTTGCACCTCTTCCAGGCGCAACACCCCCTCGCCCGTGACCACACCCGTACCGTCGTCCAGCGTGATCACCTGACCCGGCTCTCCCTGACCCTGCCAGTCGGGCAGAGTTGCCGCGCGCAGCACCTTGAGCGGCTGTCCCTGCCAGTTCGTAAAAGCCGCTGGCCAGGGGAGGCAGGCGCGCACCTGCCGCGCCAGGTATGCGGCCGGGTTATCCCAGTTCAACCGCCCATCCGCTTTACTCATCAGGCGGCAATAGGTGGCCTGCGCCTCATCCTGGGGCCGCGGCGTGATCTCGCCTGCCAGCCAGCGCGGCAGCGTCTCGATCAGCAGGTCCGCGCCGAGGCAACTCAACCTGGCCCCCAGCGAGGCCGTCGTATCGTCGGGCAAAATGGGACAGGCGGCCTGAGCGAGGATCGGGCCGGTGTCCATGCCGGCGTCCAGGCGCATCAGCGTCACGCCGCTCCCGGTTTCGCCGGCCAGGATGGCCGCCGCTACCGGCGCCGGGCCGCGATGGCGGGGCAGCAGCGAGCCGTGCACGTTGAGGCAGCCGTGGGGCGGGATGCCCAGCACGTCGGGGCGCAGAATCTGGCCAAAGGCGACGACGACGATCAGATGGGGGGCCAGGGCGCGCAGGCGGGCCACCGCCTCCGGCGCGCGCAGCGTCGGCGGCTGCCACAGCGGCAGGCCCAGAGCCAGGGCCACCTCCTTGACCGGCGGCGGGGTCAGGCGGCGACTGCGGCCCGCCGGGCGATCCGGCTGCGTCACCACGGCGGCGATCTCGTAGCGCCCGGCCAGCTTTTCGAGTGACGGCACGGCAAAATCCGGGGTGCCCATAAAGACGAGACGGGGCATAGGCGGCCTCCTTTCTTCAGGCTTCGATTGTACACCCAAAGTAGGAACGGGGCAAAAGCGTGCCCGGTTAAGAATTTCTAACCCAGTTTGCCCGGTTTTGTATTGACAGAATGTCAAGGACAGGGTATAATGAACACGTGGAGGAGAGAAGGGAGCACTCCCTTCATGGCCCAGGGACAAGCCCCTGCGAAAGCTGAGGCGGGCAATGAAGAGAACAGAGGTTGTGCAGCCGATCGCGCTGTTGAAAAGCCTTCGCCGTGGCGACGGATGGTTCGCCGTGGGTGAGGGCTTTTTTATTTCAAGTCAACCAGATTCAGCCCGTTTTCTTATCCATGCTACCCATCGGAGATAACAAAGAATGAGCGAGCTTTCGCAAGCCGTTGTAAACACATATCAAACCGAGTATATTGATCTTCTTATCAACATCGGTGAAAAGATTATAGGCAATACCTTCCACCTTGAAATTACCAGTAGTTCTGGGGAGAAAGCGGAAGGTCTGCTTCAACTTCAGGTCTCAGAAAGAGAGATAGGCAGCATCCTTAAGGCCCTCTCACTTGGGTCACGCCTTGCCAAACCATCGACGGGTAGTGGCGTCTTCCGATTGGTGAGAGGCATTACCAAAGAACAACAAGAACTGGTCATTTTTGGAAAAAAACTCTTTAGCAGCCTAATGCAAGATCAGAAAATTCGCTCAAGCTACGAACATACACTGAATGCCATGTGGGCAGATCGAAACAAAGGCATTCGCCTTCGATTGGAAGTCCAGGATCCAGACCTACAGGGCATACCTTGGGAATTGTTGCATGACGGTGAAAGATTTTTGGCAGTTTCAGCACTGACACCACTGGTCCGGTATTTGAGAATTGGGGTATCATCTGACCCTCTGAAGACAAAACCTCCTCTACGATTGCTCGTCGTCAGTGCCTGCCCCAAAGGTCAGATCCCCTTGAGTGTTGAGAAAGAATGGCAGGCCATTGAGCAGGCTATTCAAAATTCAAATGGTATAATTCAACCAGATTTTGAATCTCATGTCTCTTTACGATCTCTTTCACGCAAGTTGCTGCAAGCTTGCCGAGCAGGAAAACCATATCACATTCTACATTTTGTTGGTCATGGGCATTTTCGGGATACAACGAGCGAACTTGTTTTTGAAAGAGAAGAGAGAAAAAGTGATTACATAGATGGTCGAGAGCTGGTGAACGTGCTTCTTAGCCACCGATACCTCCGGCTGGTGGTGCTCAATGCCTGTGAGGGAGCTAGAGGTGATCTGAGAGATCCTTTCAACTCGGTTGCAGTATCACTGCTGAAAGCTGGAATTCCAGCAGTTGTGGCCATGCAATTCCCCATCAGTGATCAGGCGGCCACACGATTCTCCAGCGAGTTCTACCATTCACTGGCTCTGGGTTCTCCCATCGAATACGCCCTTGGCGACGCACGGACACAAATTTATGCCATTGAGGGAAATGTCGAGTTCGCCACGCCCGTTCTATACATGCAAACCCCCGATGGGCAGCTTTTCGACACAACTAATTTACCCGAAACGACTTTGAAATCGATTCAAGATAAAGTCGAACAGAAGCGACAAGAAAAGGACAAAGGTGCTCTGGACGGAAAAACAACCCGCAAACCGAATTGGGAAATGATCGGAGGACTAACAGGCGTTGCCGGCGTGTTCATCAGTATCCTGGCTATTGTTCTCCCCTATGTCACCGCTGCCAAACCGACCCCCACGCCGTCCCTGGCTGCAACCCGGACCCCAACACAGATCGCCACGATCTCGCCCTCTGCAGCCCCATCAAGCCCAACCATGCTGATCCCAACATTCACTACCACACCTTCGAGTGCGCCTGCACAAACCAACACACCGGTCCTTTCTACAAACACATCCGTACCGCCGACCAACACGCCCCAGCCACCCACGGACACTCCTGCGCCGCCAACGAACACTTTGCAACCGCCCACCCACACACCCCTGCCAGCCACAGACACCCCTGCGCCGCCGACGGACACACCTTTCCCACCGACCGATACGCCCCAGTCTCCAACACCCACACCTACCAACACGCCAAAGCCCCGGCCAGTCTCAAAAGGCAAGATCGCCTTTGTTTCCGACCGCGACGGCGACAACGAGATATTTGTCGTCAACGATGACAGCTCTGACCTGCAAAAGCTCACCACCAACAACACCGAAGACTCGAACCCAGGCTGGTCGCCGGACGGGAAGCAGATCGTCTTCGCCCATCAAATAGATTCCAGGCACTATACGGACATCTGGATCATGGACGCCGATGGCAGCAACGCCCATGCCATCGAAGTTAACAAAAGCTCGGTGCAGGATGCCTGGCCCTCCTGGTCGCCTACCGGTGAGTGGATCGTTTTCCAGTCCAACCGCGATCCCGACGATCACAGCGTAGTAGAGCCCGGCGGAAGCGTGAGCATCTGGAGAATCCGGCCCGATGGCAGCGACCTGTGCCAAGTTGCCTACCACCAGGGCAAGAAAAACGAACTGCCCACCTGGTCGCCCGATGGGCGGCGCATCGTCTTTCAATCCGACCGCACCGGCAAATGGCAGCTCTGGTCCGTGGATCTGCACGGCGGCGACGAAATTCGCCTGACCAACGATCAGCACAACAACAACAAGCCCGTTTGGTCGCCTGCCGGCAACCGAATTGTCTTTTACACCAGCCGGGACGGCGGCAACAATGAAATCTATACCGTCAGCGCTTACGACCGAGACACATCGGATCCGGATCACCAGCGACTGACCGATGCCACCTCCACCGAACTGGACCCGGTCTGGTCTCCGGACGGAAGCAAACTCGCCTTTACCTCCAATCGAAACGGCAGATGGCAAATCTGGATTCTGTCTCTCGACGTTTTTCAGCAATACGGGCCCTTTGCCGCCGTCGAGCACTGGCAGCTTTTGACCGACGGCGACAGCAACCAGCCCGCCTGGTGGGGCCCCTGATCCTTTGACACGGCGGAGGCACCCTGACCTGAGGAGAAAACTCGCATGCCAGATCTCATCGGAAAAACTCTGGGTCAATACCGCATCATCGGAAAACTCGGCGCGGGCGGCATGGCCGATGTCTACAAGGCCTATCAGGAGAGCCTGAACCGCGAGGTAGCCATCAAAATCTTGCCCGCCGCTCTGCAACGCGACGAGTCCTTTCGCGCCCGTTTCGAGCGCGAGGCCAAATCGGCGGCCGGGCTGCACCATCCCCACATCCTCACCGTCTACGATTACGGCGAGCAAGACGGCACGCCCTACATCGTCATGGAATACGCCCGCGGCGGCACGCTCCAAGAGCGCATCCGGCAATCCATGCCGCTGGCCGAGGTCGTGGAGGTGATCGCCCAGGTGGGCAGCGCGCTCGATTACGCCCACCGGCGCGGCGTCATCCACCGCGACGTCAAACCCAGCAACGTGCTGTTCAGCGACGATGGCCGCCCGCTGCTGGCCGATTTTGGCCTGGCCAAAATGGTCGAAGGCAGCAAAGAGCTCACCGCCAGCGGCATGAGCGTCGGCACGCCGGAGTACATGTCGCCGGAACAGGGCCAGGGCGAAACGACCGATCGGCGCGCCGATATCTATTCCCTGGGTGTGATGCTGTACGAGATGGTCACCGGCCAAAAGCCCTACACCGCCGATACGCCGCTGGCCATCATCATCAAACACATGCAAGCAGAGCTGCCCTCGCCGCGGCTGCTGCGGCCCGACCTGCCCCCCGCCATCGAGCGGGTCATCGTGCGGGCCATGGCCAAAGCGCCCGACGACCGCTACCAGAGCGCCAGCGAGATGGCGCTCGCCCTGAAAAGGGCCTGGCAGCAAGCCCAGATCGGCGTGGCGGCGCCGCACGAAGACCTGCCAGAGTCGATGGTGCGTCCGCTGGTCGAGACCGGCCCCGCCGCAAAACGCTTTCCCACATGGGCCGTTCTGACGCTGCTGGCGCTGCTGCTGTGCGGCAGCGGGGCCGCCGCGCTGGCGCTGATCCCCGGCCTCTCGGAGCGCATTTCGTCGCTCGTGCTCAAATCAACCACCGCCCCTTCCCCCACCCAGGTGGCCCGGGCCACATCGACCCTGACGCCATCGCCGGTCCAGACCAGCACAGCCACGGCCACCGCCGTCGCCGTTGCGCCCGGTCAAACGCCCACAGCGACCCCAACTCACACATCGACTCCCTCCCCCACCGCCACGCCAACAGCCACACCCAGCCACACCCCACCGCCCACCGCCACGCCGACACCTGCACCCAGCCACACCCCACCGCCCACCGCCACATCCGTTCCGTCGCCGACGCCCACGCCCAACCTGGCGATCTGCACCCAGGCAGCGGCCATCTTTGCCGCGCCAAGCAGCGACGCCGCGCACCTGGGTTACGTGGCCGTGGGCGAATCGGTGACCGTGCTGGGCCGGGCGAGCAGTGGAAACTGGCTCTACGTGCGCCATCAAGGCGGCACAGAGGGTTTCGTGTGGTTGCCTTACTTTAGCTGGAGCGGCGACCTGGCAGCGCTGCCCACGCGCCAGGCCAGCGACGCCATCACACCCGCGACCAGCCAATTCACCATCGACCATCGCGGCTGCCTGCCCCACGGCTCCACGCTAGGCTCGGTCAAGGGGCAGGTATTCGACCGCAGCGGCAATATCATCGTGGGCGCGATGGTCGAGATATGGATCGATGGCGCGCCCTGGGTCAGCCCGGCCAACCCGGCCCGCACCAATCAGGATGGCTGGTACGAGTGGACCCTGGGCATCGACCAGACGGTGCGTTTTGTCAAACTGTACGTCAATGGCCGCCAGGTGAGTTTTTCCCCTCTGAATTTTGAGGTCGAGACCCAATCGGGCTGTTTCCAGCAGGTGAATTTCAGACAGCGCTGATCTGCCGGGACGCCCTCTCCCAACAGCCTGCCAGAGGAGCTTTTTTCGCCCGCATGGCCGGGTTTGACAGGCTGCCATTTGTGTGGTAACATTGGGCCAGTAGTTACAAACACGATTTCAGCAGCCCGTCCGTCGCCAATGCGGGCGCGACGGGCTGTTCCATGCATCGACTATTTTTGGAAGGGAGATTCAATCGTCTATGACAGACATGGTTGGCCAGCTAGATTCGCCCAGGGTCACACAGCCACGGCGCGCCGTTTCACGGTGGGTGATCGTTCTTGCGGCGTTGGCGGTGTTCCTTGTCGGCGGCTCAAGCATCGCCTACGGCCAGAGATGGCCACAGGCCTTTTGGAACCAAGTGATGCCCGTCATGACGCCCACCCCTACCCGAACGCCAACACCACCGCCGACAGCCACACCAACCTGGACGGCGACCTTTACACCCAGTCCAACTCACACGGCCACACCTTTGCCCACCGATACACCAACCGTCACCCCAACTCACACCCCAACACCAACCTTCACACCCACCCCCACGGACACAGCCGTGCCCACCGACACACCCGCACCATCGCCGACGGCCACAAACACGCCTGTCCCCACGCCGACGCGCCCGCCACAAAAGGCGGCGGCACCGGCGCCGGCCCCTCTCGCCGCACCTGCACCCAGCTCCGCAACGTGCGGGCAAACAGCCGCGGTGCTCATCGCACCGGAACTCCATGCGCCTCCCGTTGGCGGCTGTGAGGCCGGCGAGCAGATCTCTATCCGCGGGCGCGCTCCCATCGAGGGCTGGCTCTACGTGGGCCTCAGCGCCGGCGTAGAGGGTTTTGTCGAGACGAAATATGTCAACTGGTACGGCGATTTCGCCTCGCTCAACGTCGTTCAGCCGCCCGGCGGCTGGGCCGTGCCGATGCCCGGCGAGGCCGAGTTCACACTCGAATACCTGGGCTGTGTGCCCCACGCTTTCGACCTGGGCTCCGTCAAAGGCCAGGTGTTCGATAGCAACGGCAACGTCATCGTCGGCGCGCAGGTAGAGATGTGGCTCAACGGTGAAAGGTGGGACAACCCGGCCAATCCGGCCCGGACGAACGAGGACGGTTGGTACGAATGGGTCATCACCCTGGATCAGAACGTGCGCCTTTACGCGCTGTACATCGACGGCCGCCGGGTGGGCTTTACCCCCAACGACCTCAACTTTGTCACCCTACCGGCCTGTTTCCATCACGCGAATTTCAGGCAGCAGTAAAAACCTCGCATGCAAAAAAGCCCCCAGCGGCAACGTTGGGGGCTTTTTTTTTCGACCGATCGCGTCTCACAATACGCTGCGACCCAGCCGTAACGCCCGTTTCATGCGCGCCAGCGAGCGATCTCGGCCCAACACGCACATCGAGCCCAGGAGCGGCGGCGAAACCTGCTTGCCGGTGACGGCCACACGAATGATGCCGAAAAGCTGTCCGGCTTTGAGGTTCAGCTCATCGGCCAGCGCCCGGAGGGTCTGCTCCAGAGCCTCCTCAGCCATACAGGGTAGAGATTCGAGCCTGGCGATGGCCTTCTCCAGCGCGTCCATCGAATCGGCCAGGGTCATCTTTTTGCCGGTCAGCGCCGCCACATCGTAGGCCATATCGTCCTGGAAAACAAAATCGACCAGCTCGACGGCATCGGTGAGGCGTTTGAGCCGCTCCTGCACCAGCGGCACCAACTGGCGCGCCAGCCCGGCATCGACATCGAAACCGGCCTGGCGCAACACCGGCACCAGCCGGACCGCCAGATCGTCGGGCGGCAGCTCGCGGATGTAGAGCCCGTTGAGCCAGTCGAGTTTGTCGTAGGCAAAGGCCGCCGGCGCCTTGTTGACCCGGAACAGATCGAAACGCTCGATCAGCTCCTGGCGGCTGAAAATCTCCTGCTCTTCCCCCTCGCCCGGCGACCAGCCCAGCAGGGCCAGGAAATTGAACAGGGCCTCCGGCAGATAGCCCTGCCGGCGGAACTCGGTGACGGAGGTGGCCCCATGCCGCTTGCCCAGCTTTTTGCCATCCGACCCGGTGACCAGCGGCACGTGGCAGTAGACTGGCAGAACCCAACCCATGGCCCGGTAGATCAGAATGCGCTTGGGTGTGCTGGGGATCCAGTCGTCGCCGCGGATGACGTGGGAGATCTTCATGTAATGATCGTCCACCACCACGGCCAGGTGATAGGTGGGAAACCCATCCGACTTGATGAGAATCTGATCGTCGATGCCGGCGTTTTCAAAGACCACGTCGCCCTTGATGGCGTCCTTCACCACCGTCTGGCCGGTCAGAGGAACCTTGAGCCGGATCACGTGGGGCTCGTCCGGAGAGATGGCATCAGGCGGGAGATGGCGGCAGTGACGATCGTACATGATCATCTTTTTCTCGGCGCGCTGGCGCTCGCGCACCTGTTCCAGCCGCTCCGGCGTGCAGTTGCATCGATAGGCCCAGCCCCGCGCCACCAGCTCCCCGGCCACCTCTTTGTACAGCGATGGCCGCTGCGACTGGATATACGGTCCATACGGCCCTCCGACGGCGTACCGCTCGGCGTTCTCGACGCCCACCATCTGAAGCGATTCCAGCCCCGGCCCTTCGTCCCAATCCAGGCCCAACCAACGCAGCCCATCCATGATCACCTGGATGGTATCAGGCTGGTAGCGGGAGCGATCGGTGTCTTCGATGCGCAGAATGAACTGCCCGCCCATCTTGCGCGCAAAAAGCCAGTTAAAGACCACCGTCCGCACGTTGCCGATGTGCGGCTCGCCGGTGGGGCTGGGGGCAAAACGAACGCGAACTGTCATGTTTCCTCCCACGTTTCCGTTCAGAACGAAAACTCGGTCATCTTGTGACGCAGCAGCACGCTCTGCACCAGGCCCTCGGCGATGCACAACGTGATCAGGGAGCTGCCGCCATAGGTGATGAACGGCAGCGGCGTGCCGGTGGCAGGTAGCAGGCTCATATTCATGCCGATGTTGACCACAGCCTGAAAAAAAACAAAAGCCGCCACCCCCACAGCCAGGTTGCGCCCGAAAGCGTCGCGGGCCAGATAAGCGGCCCGCAAGAGGCGCAACAGCACCAGCGTCAACAACACAATGACCACCATTGCGCCTGCAAAACCCAACTCTTCACCGATGACTGAAAAGATGAAATCGGTGTGGCGCACAAACAAAAAGTGTAAATGGGTCTGCGTGCCCTGGGTGTAGCCCTTGCCGAGCCAGCCGCCAGAGCCGATACTCACCAATGCCTGATCGACATTGTAGCGTGCGGCCAGACTCAGCGAGGGCACCAAAAAAGAGATGAGCCGCTCGCGCATGTAATCTTTCATCGCCAGCCAGGCGGCAGGCATGGCCAGAGCCCCTAACACACCAAAGGCCATCAGATGGCGCAGCGGCATACCGGCCACCAGGGCCATCACCAACCATATCCAGACGAAAACCAGCACCGCATCCAGATCGGGCTGCAAGTAGACCAGCACCGCTGGCGGCGCAACCAGCAGCAACGAGCCCAGCACGTAGCGCAAGCGATGCATCTCGTGCTCGTGGTCGGCGAAAAATTTGGCCAGAAAAAGCACCAACAGCACCTTGGCCAGCTCGCTCGGCTGAAATGACCCTTCCCAAAGCGTTCGTTGGGCGCCGAACCGGGTCGAGCCCAGGACGACCACCACCGCCAGCAACGACAACAACAGCGCATAGATCGGTTTCTGAAAACTGTCGAGCAGACGATAGTCAAAGGCGGTGATAAAAAGCATCACCCCCAGGCCCGCCAGAGCAAACAGCATCTGACGACCGGCTGTCTTTTGTAACGCCACCGATTCCAGTGTGGCGCTGCGGATCATGAGCACACCCATGCCGATGAGCAGCAGTGTCGCAGCCAACAGAACCGGATCAAAATGGCGCCAGATTTTTCGGTCCATATCGCACGACCTCTACACACAAAACAGGGGGAGCCAGGCGGCCTCCCCCTGCCGCAAAAGACAAAACCGTGGCAGAACTTTAACCACTTTTCCTGCGCCGGCTGTCCAGAGGGATCTGGGCCACCAGGAGATGATCGCGCCGCTGTTGAGAGAGCGAGACCACCACCCCCTCCGGGTCAATGTCCACGTACTTGGAGATCACGTTGATGATTTCGTCTTTCATAGTATCCAGCAGCGCAGGCGAAATCCGAGTGCGATCCACCGTCAAAGCCAATTGCAACCGTTCTTTGGCGATCTGCCCGCTGGATGGTTCTTGCTGGCCCAACAGTTTCTTCCAGAGACTCATGCTGCTCTCCCGGCAACCCTGCCCGTTACTGTTTGATGAGATTGACCAGGCGACTAAAGATATTGGACGAATCTCTCAAAGTCAGAAAAGGAACATCCTCGCCCATGATGCGTCGGGCGATGTTACGAAATGCCTGTCCTGCCAGGGCCTTTTCGTCCAGCGTCGCCGGAATGCCCCTGTTGGTAGAGATGATGATGGACTCGTCGTCCGGCACGATGCCGATCAATTCGATGGCCAGAATCTCCAGCACGTCCGAAGTGCCCAGCATATCGCCGCGCCGGGCCATATCCGGCTTGAAACGGTTGATGACGAGTCGCGGTGAGTTCTTTTCTTCCGCCTCGAGCAAGCCGATGATACGATCGGCATCACGCACAGCCGAAACTTCGGGTGTGGTGACGATGATGATCTCGTCGGCCGGGGCCACCGCGTTCTGAAAGCCACGCTCAATGCCCGCCGGCGAATCTACCAGCACATAGTCGAAATCAGGCCGGAGCTGATTGCACACCCGAACCATATCTTGAGGGCTGACGGCCGTTTTGTCGCGCGTCTGAGCCGCCGGGATCAGATACAGCTCCGAAAGCCGCTTGTCGCGAATCATGGCCTGCCGCAAGCGACACTTGGCCTCAACGACGTCTACCAGGTCATAAACGATGCGGTTTTCGAGGCCCATCACCACATCCAGATTACGCAGACCAATGTCTGCATCGATGGCAACCACGCGTTTGCCAGACAACGCAAGCGCAACCGCCAGGTTCGCAGTGGCCGTGGTTTTGCCGACCCCCCCCTTGCCCGAGGTAATGGTTACAACTTTGGCCGACATAGGTGCCTCCGATTGAAAAGCGCTCTGCTGTTCGATGCCATCCACAGGCTCTATTTGTTGCGACGTTTCTTGATATCCCATGGTTCAGCGACAATCTGCCCCTCGACGACTGAGGCCATTTCAGGCTGCACTCTGCGCCGGCGCCTGTCTTCCGGAGAACGCGCCATGTGATGCCCAATGCGCAACTGGGTGGGAGCCAAATCTAGCGCACAGACCACCGCGCCATCGTCGCCCATGGCGCCGGCATGTACCAGACCGTGCAAGCGTCCCCAAACAACGATGTCGCCCCCGGCCAGCACCTCTGCGCCAGGATTGACGTCGCCGATGATGGTCAGGTGGCCCGGACAATGCGCTTTCTGGCCGGAACGGAGGGTGCGGCGTAGCATCCAGCCCTTTTCATCAATGTCTGAAATCAAAGACGGCGTATCCATCTGGGGTTGCCGCGGCTGCGGCTCGTTGTACGCCACAGGCTCGGCGGTCGTCTCTGTCGCCAGGTTGAGATGACGGGCGGCCGCCTGCGTGGCGCTCGATTCGCTCAAAAGCGCCCAGAGGGTTACATCACGCTGCGCCAGTTTGGCCTGCAGGACCTGGATATCACCCATGCCCAGCAAGCGCCGACCCACCTGCACAGCCATGCGCGCGCCGGCGAAAAAATTGCGGTTGTTTTCCAGAGCCGCTTCCAACTCGGCCATTTGAAGCGCCCAGTCATGCCCTTCATCGAGAACGACCAGCACACCATCCCTCTGACCTTTGATGGTGAGAGCCGCGCCGGAGGAGGTTGCGGCAGCCGATGGTTCTGTGGCCTGAGCCGAAACGACAGCCACCGACTCGCCCGCGCGTGTGCTCGTTTGCGGCACAGCTGTGGTCGGGCCGAGATCGGCAAACAGGTCTTTAAGCTGCCGCTGAAGGGTTTTTTTGGCCATGGGTGAGCAACTCCCGCGCCAGAGCCAGATATTGGCGTGCGCCCCGTGTAGCAGGCGCGTAAAGGACGATCGGTAAACCACAGGTAGGACTCTCTCGCAGCCTGGTATCCACCTCGATCACCGTTTTGAACATCGCCCCGGCAAATGCGCCCTCTAATTGCTGCCGTATCAAAAAAGAGATCCTGTTCCGGCGATCGTAAAGGGTGATCAGCACACGATAAGCCAGCCCTGGGTTGGTCTGCTGGCGCACCTGTCTCACCATCTCGAGCGCGTTTTGTAAAGACCGACTGGCGTAATACTCGCACGGCGTCGGAATGATCAACAGGTCCGCAGCAGTGAATGCGTTCAAGGTCAACACGCCGCCTGAGGGCGGACAATCGACCAGCACCCAATCGTACTCTGCATCCTGAAACGCAGCCAACGATCTCTTGAGCAGATATTCGTAGCCGGGGCGCGCATGGAGCCACCGACCCACCACTTCCAATGCCTGGTTGGCCGGAACCAAATCTAACGACGGCATGGACGTCCCATAAATGACATGGCTCAGCGGCACACCGGACAAAAAGGCATCACCAACGGCACGGCGCAGGCGCCTGGGGTTCAACGATACCGACAGGGTGAGATGCGCTTCAGGGTCCAGATCGATCAGGAGCACCCGTTTTCCCAGAGAAGCCAGGCAAGAACCCAGCGACAGACAGGTTGTCGTTTTGGCAACCCCGCCTTTTTTGTTGCCAATGGCCACAACCTTTGGCGAAACCATGCAGAGCAGCCTCTCTTGGCACCATCAGATACCATGCCAGTGGTGAAAGCGGTGTTGCCCAGGGATACTTGAGGCCAGGTGCATCCTGTCAACGCTTATTATAACATAAATTCAGGTGGATGAAAAATAGCTACGCCCTCTACCGGTCAACCCTCAAAGCGCTCAGGTTCTCACACCGAGGGAAAACCCGATCCGTAGGGCTTGCCCTCGACTCTAACCTGTGATAGAATAAGGTATGGCAGGGCCCGAACAGTCCGTTGACATTTGGAGGTGTGGCAATGGAAATCGGACTCGATACAGAACTTCGGGCTCTTTTGCGTGTCATTTTCGATCTACGAGTGCCAGAGGAGGGGGAGGCCACTCATCAGATCAGCCGGCCAGAAAGCCTGAACATACTAGAGCTGAGCTGGCTCGAAGACCTCGTGGAAGCAGTTGTCGAGGGGGTGCTGACGGCCTTTGATCTGCGGCGTAAATCGGAAAACGACGATCCGGCCGCGATCGAACAGTGGAAAAAGCCCATGACCGCTCTGGGCGGTTGGGTGGAGCGGCGCAAAAACCACCGGCTACGTATCCGTACCATGGTGGACGATCTGTTCGAAAAAAACCTGCCCACTGCGGATATTCCGGCCAGCGTCCGCGCCTGGAAGATCCAGGTCGCCGACGAGTGCGCCGATGCTATTTTGGAACGATACCACGTTCGGCCCGCCTCCAGCGGCCCGTGGGCCCTTTACCGGCAAACGATGCACGACATCGCCCAGAGCCTGCAGCAGGCCCTGGGTT
Organism: Chloroflexota bacterium; assembly: GCA_049324835.1. GTDB lineage: Bacteria > Chloroflexota > Anaerolineae > CAYNKW01 > CAYNKW01 > JBMOMT01. Next base: position 66,982 of record JBMOMT010000045.1, read on the forward strand.
ACAAAGACCTGTTCCTCATGACCGGCAGGGCTTCAGAGGCCAGAACCATGGAAACCAGCATTCGCAACGCCTACGAATCGATCCGCGATCTGGTGCAGGATATGGAACAAAACAGCCTGCCGCACCATTAAAACCGGCCCCAACATTGAGGAGCCCGGCTTTTCAGCTATCGAGCGCCGGGCTCCTTTCGACTCATCAGGCTGGCAGCGCCGTCATCGGCGGGGCATTCAGTCGAAAATCTGGCTCTTTTGCCGATAGCGCTCCAACCGCTGCACGTTGACCGTCACACCCAGCCCCACCCCATCCGGCACATCGATGCTGCTGTCTTGGGTGTTGAGTGTAAACAGTTCGTCGATGATGTCCTCTGTCCAGTAACGCGCAGTGGCCGAGATATCGCCCGGCAGCGTAAAACCGGGCAAACTGGCCATCGCCAGATTGGCCGCCCGCCCCACACCCGTTTCCATCATGCCGCCGCACCAAACCGGAACACCACGCCCGCGGCAGATATCGTGAATCTGTCGCCCTTCCCACAACCCTCCCACCCGGCCGGGTTTGATGTTGATCACCCTGGCAGCGTCGATCTCGAGCGCCCAGCGGGACTGCGCCGGCGTGTGAATGCTCTCATCGAGACAGATGGGTGTTCGTAATTGAGCCTGAAGCCGGCTGTGCTCAACGATATCATCGTGGGCCAGTGGCTGCTCGATCATGAGCAGAGCCAGATCGTCCATCTGCTGCAAAAGCGGCGCGTCGGCCAGGGTGTAGGCCGAGTTGGCATCCAGCATGATGGGCACAGCGGGGAACCTGGTCCGCGCCGCCTGCGCCAGCGCCAGATCGTGGCCGGGCTTGATCTTGAGTTTGATCCGCCTGTAACCCTGCGCCAGGGCGTCCTCGATACGCGCCAGAGTCGCCTCAACCGTCGGCTGAATGCCCAGGCTGATGCCCACCGCCACCCTGGCTCGAGCCCCCTGCGGGTAAGGTTGCGCCAGTTTGGCAGCCAGGCTCATACCGTCACGCCGGGCCAACAGATCCCATGCTGCGCCTTGCAAACCGGCCCTGGCCATGGGATGCCCCCGCACCCAGGCGATGAGCGCCAGGAATTGCTCCATCGCCGACCACTGCCGATCCAACACCGCCGGGATCAGAAAATCGCTCAAAACGTGCCACGCCGTGCCAACGGTTTCGTAAGAATAGGCCGGCTGCGTCAGCGCGGCGCACTCGCCCCAGCCGATCAGGCCATCCGCGTATGCCGCCACCAGAATGGCATCACGATGCGTCAGGCGGCCAAAGCTGGTCTCGAACGGACGAACCAGCGGCATCGAAACGTGATAGAGTTCAACTCGCTCGATCTTCATGTTATGCCCCTTCAGCACAGATGCAGACGCCGCCCCATCACAGGTCGACCGTGGCCACCACGGTTCCGGCCCGATCGTGGCGGGCGGTGAGTGTGACCGTGCCGCCCGCCGGCGCACGCACCACCCACTCGACCTTGAGCCGATCTTCGGTGGCGTCGGTTGGGTCGTACATGGCAGGCACACAGGGTTTGTAGGCCCGTCCTTCGAGCTGGCCCAGTTCCTCTCGAATCTGACCTGTTTCCAGAGACGCTCCCTGAGGCAGGTCGATCTGGCACACCAGGCCGCGAACCAGCTTGTTCTGCAGCGCCTGCCTGGTCACGTAGGTGGGCAACCAGCCGGTATTATGAACGACCAGCCGCAACAGATAGGTATTCTCTCCAAGGGGTTTGGCGCTGGCCTCAAAAAGCTCCAAACGCGGCGAAATGAGCAGGTGCCAAACCATCCACCCGGCAAAAGGGGCGATCTCTTTTTCCAAGAGGTGCGGCGGCGGATTCTTCAAGGCGTACAGATAATCCCAGCCGCCCAGTTCAAGCGGCCCCAACTGAGGGTGCTCGAATGGATACCAATCGATGTAGCCCTGGCCCGCCAACACCTCGTCGCTCCAGCGCAACAACTTGAGATTGTCCTCCAGCGGGTGCTCGCGCCGCCAGTCGATGAAATCGTACTTTTCAATGCCCGCCTGCTGTTGAGGGCTCCAGATCTCGACCGTCCAGGCAAAAAGGCCCAGGTGATCGTACAGCCAGTCGTCGAAAACACCGGTGATGACCTTTTGGGGATGGTAACGAAAATGGTGATACACCGAAACCGCCGGATAACCGGTGATCTGGCTGCCTTTTTGCCCGATCTTTTCAAAGGTCCACAGATCTTCGGCCGGCATAGCCTCGTCGGGTCGATCGCCGTATGGCCGTAACAGTGCGCCGCTCATGGTGTGGTAAGCGATGCCGCCGGTGATGTTGGGATGGCTGACGATGAACTGCACCATGGCGCGGATCTCTGGCTCCGAGGTGGGATACGGCCCCGCACCCTCTTGCTCGTGTTCCTGTCGCCAGTTCACCGGAAAGTTGCGGTTCAGGTCTAACCCTTCTTTGTTCTTTTGCACCCGGATCGTCACGCCGTCGTAAGCCTCCAGGCGTCCCTCGCGCAACAGGCGATAGTACGACCCGCCAGTCTCGGCAGGCTCGCGGCGCACCATGAGGCGGGGCTCTTCTGGGCAGGCTTTCCAGGGGCCATTGGCGTCCGGGATGCGCATCAACAAGATGCGGCCATCACCATCGATGTCTTCCATCACCAGGCCGTCGATGGGCTCTTCGTCGTGGGGGTAAGGTCGTGTGCTGGAGCGGACGATCTTGGGCTTATCGGCCAGGGCCCACTCGGCGCCGTCGGGGTTGACACGAGGGCAAATGTAAAACGCCCGCGTATCCAGGCAGCGCGTCACGTCCGGGTCAGCGCCATCGTTTGAAACGAGATAATGGAGCAGATAGAGGCAGGCTGTAGACGGAGAGACCTCACTGGCATGGATGTTACCATCCACCCAGAGAGCGGGTTTCTGTTCATCACTGCCGGCGGCAAAACGGGTTACACGCGCCAGCCAGATATCGCGCCCCTGGTAGCTCTTACCGATGCTCTCCAGTCGCACGAGGTGAGGATACTCGCTGGCAAATGCCTGTAGAATGCGCGTCAAATCTGCGTAGCGATAATAAGTATCGAACCGAACATCTGGCACCATGAACCTCCTCGTTTGTTTGGGCTGCTTTGCCCGGTGTCAATCCAGCACCGATGTAAAAACGCCAGTATTATACAACAACCGGCTGTGTTTGTCACTCCCTACTTTTTTGTTGGGATTACAGATCACGGCAGAAGCGTAGTTCAAAATACGCTACGATTTATCTGAAGATTTGACAAGCAACCCCATGTGTGCTATGCTACAGAGCAAAAGAATACAAAAACCACCTTGAGAACATGTCCGGGGCAAAAAAAACGACGACTGGATACGGCAAAAGTTGATGCGGAAAAATGAGGCCGCCCAACAGGACAAGCCAACGCCGGCGCAAATAAACTCCAAAGAGTATCTGCTGGCCGAAACGCTCCAAGAGGTCACGCTTGCGCTCACCTCACAGATCGACCACGAAGCCGTATTGGACGAGATCCTGCGCCAGGCAGAGCGATTGGTGCCCTATCGCACCGCCCACATCGTGCTGCTGGAAGGCAACGTGCTGCACGCCGCTCGCTGGCGCGGTTACGAAACCTTTGGCAGTGAGAGTTTCATTTCTACCCTGACCCAATCACTGGAGAGCCTGCCGCTGGATACCCAAGTAGCCACCAGCCGCGAGCCGTTGATCATCGGCGACACGCACACGCTCCCGCAATGGGTGATCTCGCCGGAAACCGCCTGGGTGCGTTCTCACCTCTCGCTGCCCATCTGCCTGCGCGACCGCGTGCTGGGTCTGCTGCGCCTGGATCACGACACTCCAGACGGGTTTTCCGCCCAAGACGCCCAAAGATTACAACCTCTGAGTAATGCTGCCGCCATCGCCCTGGAAAATGCCCGCCTCTACGAGCGCGAGCGGCGCTTGCTGAACCAACAGATCGCCGTCAACCGACTGGCCCTGGCCTTGGGCGAATTCACCGACATCGCCAGAGCCTACCAGACCATCTACGAGCACGTCCAGGCCCTCATGGACGCCGAGGCATTCATCGTCTCCTTTTTTGATCGCCGGGAACAACTGATCCGGGCAGAGTTTGTCGTCGGCGATGACCAGGTGCAAGATGCCTCCATCTTGCCCCCCATCCCTCTCGAAAAAGAGGGACAAGGCCCCCAGAGCCGGGTCATACACAGCGGCGAGCCGTTGCTCATCGCAGACTATGGCCAGGAGCGCCGCCGCACCCAGACGACGTACGTCGTTCGAGATGGCAAACCCATCAGAGCACAGCCAAAAGACAGGACTGCCATTCAGTCGGTGCTCTATGTGCCAATGAAAATCAAAGGTGAGACGGTGGGCGTGATGCAGGTGCAGAGCCGTCGACTGAACGCCTATACCCAGGAAGACATCGAGCTTCTCTCGGCTCTGGCCAACGTTTCGGCCATCGCCATCCAAAACGCCCGTTTTTACGCCCAGATTCAGCAACATACTGCCGAACTGGAGCAGCGGGTGGCCGAGCGCACCGCCGAGCTGGGCGAACAACAGGCGCGCACTCAGGCCATCCTCGATGCTGCCGGCGAGGGCATCATCGTCACCAATCTGCAGGGCGCCATTCTCTACATGAACCCGGCCGCCTCCGGGATGACCGGCTACTCGCTGGCCGAGGCGTCTCTCGATACGCCGCGCCTGTGGAAGAGCGGCCGCCATCCCGCCGAATTCTACCAGGAAATGTGGCAGACCATCCTTTCCGGTCAGGTCTGGACCGGCGAGATCGTGAATCGACACCGGCAGGGTCGCCTTTACGACGCCGCCGTCACCATCGCGCCCATTCCAGACGAGCAGGGTCAGCCGACCGGGTTCGTCAGCATCCAGACCGACATCAGCCAGACCAAAGAGCTGGATCGTCTGAAGGATGAATTTGTCTCCAACGTCAGTCACGAGCTGCGCACTCCGCTCTCCAACATCAAGTTGTACCTGCGGCTGCTTCAGAGCGGCAAGCAGGAGCGCCAGGCTCATTATCTCGAGGTCTTGCAACGTGAGGCGGCCCGCCTGGGCCAGCTCATCGAAGACCTGCTGGACGTTTCGCGGCTGGATCAGGCCGGCGCGGTGCTCATGGAGGCGGTGGATCTGGAGTCGCTGGCGGCCAAAGTGTTGACCAATCATCTGCCTCAGGCAGAGGCCAACCAGCTCGAGCTGGCGCTGGAAGCCCAGCCAGGCCTGCCGCCGGCCAGGGCCAACGCCTCGCAGATCGTTCAGGTCATGACCAACCTGGTGGGCAATGCCGTGGCTTATACGCCTTCCGGCGGTCATATCACGGTGCAGCTCTCTAGGAAAGAGTGGTTGGGCCGCAGAGGTTTACTCGTCGAGGTGACCGACGACGGTCGGGGCATCGCGCCGGACGATCTGCCCCACATCTTTGAGCGTTTTTACCGCGGCAAGGTGGGTCGCGAGAGCGCACCCGGCACCGGCCTGGGCCTGGCCATTTGCAAAAAGATCGTCACCCTCCACGAGGGCGACATCGGCGTTCAAAGCGCGGTGGGTCGCGGCAGCACGTTCACTATCTGGCTTCCTTGCTGGGAAGCATCCAGGCCGTGAGGTGAACGCCTTTGCCTCTGCCGCATCTCCACTTCGACAAACTCTGACGAAACGCTGGCGTTCCTCTAATGTTCTTCTAACAAAAATATGATAAACTGAGGGCGAATCGGGGAAACCCATCCAGTTTTTCGAGCGTTCTGAGGAGGTGTCGAAATGGCCAAGAGTCTGATTCGTTGGGATCCGGCAGGCGAAATGCTGTCACTGCGTGACGCCATGGATCGTTTACTGGGTGAGAGCTTTGTCCGGCCATGGAGTGGCCTGAGCACGATGTTCGGCGGCGAAGGGCTGGTACTGGATATGTACGAGACCGACGATAACGTGATGGTCGAGGCCAACGTGCCCGGCGTCAAACCGGAAGAGATCGATATCCAGGTGACCGGCAATACACTGACCATCAAAGGCGAGCGCAAGGAAGAAAAAAAAGAGGAAAAAGCCTCCTACGTCTTTCAGGAACGCCGCTACGGCAGTTTTTGCCGCACGGTGACCCTGCCCACCGATGTAGACGTGGAAAAGGCCACCGCCGTATTCGAGCACGGCGTCCTCAAGCTCACCCTGCCCAAGTCCGAGATCGTCAAGCCCAAGAGCATCAAAGTCAAAACCAGGTAACGCCGCAGCACCAGCAACAGGCAGCAGAGCCAAAAAGCTCTGTTGCCTGTTGCGCTGCGCTTCACGGAGGAACTTGGCTCAAGAGAACAACTCTATCGACAGATCGTCCTGGTTTCTCCACAGCTTTTCCATAATTCTGGAATACAATAGTCAGGATGGCACCTGCCGTTCAGGGCATTGATTCGACTCTGTTGGCCGAAACTTGCCCAACTTGAAAGAGCAGGTGTATAATGCCCCAGTGTCCGTCCCAACCTCACGCATCGAACAATAGATCTTTTTTCCCAGGAGGAAGAAGCGGCATGATCGACGTCAGCGATGTCAGCAAAGCCTACGGCAACGTCCAGGCGCTCGACGGAGTCTCTTTTCACGTCGAGGCGGGTGAGATCATTGGCCTGTTGGGCCCGAATGGCGCAGGCAAAACCACCATGATGAAAATCCTCACCGGTTACCTGCAACCCGACAGTGGTCAGGTGACCGTGGATGGTCTCGATGTGCTGACCGATACCCTGGAAGTGCAGAAACGGATCGGTTACCTGCCCGAAAATGCGCCGCTCTACCCAGAGCTTTCGGTGCAGGCCTACCTCAAAATGATCGCCGATCTGCGCCACATCCCACCATCGGATCAGCCAACCCGTCTCTCGGAAGCCATCTATGCCACTGCCCTGATGGATCACCTCAGCCGGCCGATCGGTCAGCTCAGCAAAGGCTACCGCCAACGGGTGGGGTTGGCCCAGGCCATCGTGCACGATCCCCAACTGCTCATCCTCGACGAGCCAACCGTGGGCCTGGATCCCACCCAGATCGTCGAAGTGCGCCGCCTGATCCGACGGCTGGCGCAACACAGCACGGTGTTACTCTCCACCCACATCCTCTCCGAAGTCGAGGCCACCTGCGATCGGGTCATCATCCTGCTGAACGGTCAGGTCAAGGCCGACGCCCGCCTGGCAGAACTCTCGTCCACGACCGACGTTGTTCTGCTCCTGGCTCAAGAAATGCCCGGCGCCGGCGACACTCTCAAGTCACTCGCCGGCGTCCAGGGGGTGGAAGGTCATCCCACGCCGGAGGGTTTCCAATATCGCATCCAGGGCGGCCGGGGCACAGACCTTCGACCGGCCATCTATGACCTGGCCCGGCAAAAGGACTGGCCGTTGTGTGAGTTGCGTCGCGAAATCCGCACCCTCGAAACGGTCTTTAACGAGCTGGCTACGGCAGTTCACAACAGTCAAGATACAACGCCTGGAGGGGAGGCAGTATGAAAGAGTGGTGGAAACAATCGCTGGCCATTACACGCAAGGAGCTGGGCGCCTATTTTGGCTCACCCATGGCCCTGATTTTCGTCGGTGCTTTTTTGCTGGCGATCCTCTTTGCCTTCTTTTGGATCGAGACCTTTTTTGCCCGCAACATCGCCGATGTCCGCCCGTTGTTCAAGTGGATGCCGGTGATGTTGATCTTTTTGGTTTCGGCGCTCACGATGCGCCAGTGGAGCGAAGAACAACGCAGCGGCACGCTGGAAATGTTGCTCACGCTGCCGGTGAGGCGCACCAGCCTGGTCTGGGGCAAATTCCTGGCCGTGGTAGCGCTGGTGGTTGTGGCGCTGGCTCTGACACTGTTCCTGCCCCTCACAGTGAGTATCCTGGGCGATCTGGACTGGGGACCGGTCTTTGGCGGCTACCTGGCGGCCCTGCTGCTGGCATCGGTCTATGCTGCCATCGGCTTGTTCATTTCGTCGCGCACCGACAACCAGATCGTGGCCCTGATCGTCAGCGTGTTGTTCTGCGGCGCGCTCTATTTTGTGGGCACCCAGGGTGTGACCGACTTTGCCAGCAATACCCTGGCCGAGGTTCTGCGAGCCATCGGCACCGGCAGCCGCTTCGAAAGCATCGAGCGCGGCGTCATCGATCTGCGCGACCTGGCCTATTATTCCTCCCTGACCGCCCTCTTTGTGGTGCTCAACGTCGTCTCGCTCGATAGCAAACGCTGGAGCTGGGGCGCGCGCACCGCTCTTCACCGCCGCAACGCCACCCTGAGCGTGGCGCTGGTGTTGGCCAACGTGGTGGCCCTCAACGTCTGGCTTTTCCCGGTCCAGGGCCTGCGCGCCGATCTGACGGCCGACCAGGAATATAGCCTGTCGCCGACCACCCAGGATCTGATCACCGGCCTGCAGGAGCCCCTGCTCATACGGGGGTATTTCAGCGCCAGGACGCATCCCTTGCTGGCCCCGCTGGTGCCCACCATCCGCGACATGCTGCGCGAGTACGAGATCGCCTCCGGCGGGAAAATCAACGTCGAGATCGTCGATCCCAGAGAAAACGAAGAACTGGAGGCCGAAGCCAACCAGATCTATGGCATTCAGGCCACGCCGTTCCGCGTGTCTGGGCGCTACGAATCGTCTGTCATCAGCTCTTATTTCGATATTCTGATCCGCTACGGCGATCAGTCGGTGGTGCTGGGCTTCGACGACCTGATCGAGATCGGGCCGGCAACAGGCAGCGATGTCAAAGTGGGGCTACGCAACCTGGAATACGACCTGACCCGCTCCATCAAAAAGGTGGTGTACGGTTTCCAAAGCCTCGACGCCATCTTTGCCAGCTCGGAGCAACCCGTCAAAATGACGGCTTTTGTGACGCCACAAACACTGCCGGAAGCGCTCGAGGCCGTACCAGCGCTGATCCAGGCAGTGGCGCAGGACATGGCTGCCGAATCTGGCGGCAAATTTTTCTTCGAGATGATCGATCCGGATGATCCCACCAGCGCCGCGAGTCGCCAGACGCTGTTCGATTCTTTCGGGCTACGGCCGATCGCCGTCTCGCTCTTTTCCAGCGATTCGTATTACCTTCACCTGCTCCTGGAAATCGGCGAGCAGAGCTATCTCCTCTACCCTGGCGGAGACCTGGGCAAGGCCGATTTGCGCAACGAGATCGAAGCCGTGCTCAAACGAGCCACGCCCGGCTTTTTGAAAACCATCGGGTTATGGCATCCCTCGGAAGATGCCGTGGCCAATCCTTTTGGCGGCATGAGCCAGCCCATCTCGACCTGGCAAATGGTGCGTGAACAATTGCAGCAGGACTATAGCCTCAAAACCGTAGACCTGAGCACCGGGCGCGTGCCCGGCGATGTGGATGTGCTGGTGATGGTAGCGCCTCAAGGCCTCACCGATAAGGAACGCTTTGCCATCGACCAATATCTGATGCGCGGTGGGGCGGTGGTGATCGCCACCGGCAGCTACATGCTCTCACCTGTGCAATATGGCGGCGCGCTGATCATGGAACCCGTCGCCGATGGCCTGGCAGACATGCTGGCTCACTATGGCGTGAGCGTGGGCAATTCTTTGGTGATGGACCCTCAGAACGAGCCTTTTCCGGTACAGGTGCAGCGCCAGGTCGCCGGCGTCACAGTCCTCGAGTACCAGCAGGTGCCCTATCCCTTTTTCGTGGACGTGCGCCAAGAAAACATGGCCCCAGACAGCGTCATCGTCACCAATCTGCCGGCGGTCACGCTACAGTGGGCCTCCCCGCTCGAGATCGACCCGGACAAGAATACAGGCCGTGAAGTGGTGACGCTGCTGAAATCGACCGAGGCCGCCTGGCTGCGCACCTCCAGCGACATCCAGCCGGACCTCACAACCTATCCGGAGCTGGGTTTTCCGGTCGAAGGGGAACAAAAAGCCTACCCGCTGGCGGTTAGCATCCGGGGCGCGTTCGAGAGTTACTTTGAAGGCCAACCCTCACCCTTCCAAAGTGAAACCGAGGGTGAAGAACCGGCAGCCACGCCAGGCCCCGAAGAAAAAGCTGCCCTGGCCCTGGGCACCATCGAAACCTCGCCCGATACCTCGCGCCTGGTGGTCATCGGCAGCGCCGAGTTCCTGGACGATTTTGTGTTGAGCATCTCCAGCGCGCTATCGCAGGAGCGATACCTGCACAACCTCCAGCTCTTGCAGAACGCAGTGGACTGGGCCGTGGAAGACGAAGACCTGCTCAGCATCCGTTCGCGTGGCACTTATGCTCGCTTGCTGGGCAATCTGGAACAAAGTGAACAGTCTTTCTGGGAGTGGTTGAACTATGGCCTGGCCCTGCTGGCTGTGATCGGCATCGGCGTGGTGTGGAACACCCGCCAGCGAAACGAGGAGCCCATGACGCTGTTGGAGCCGAGTTTACCTTTGGAGCAGACCCGGTCGGGAGGTGAAAAATGAAACGGAGCAATCAGATCCTGGCTGTCGTCCTGGCAGTACAAATCGTGCTGGGCGCTGTGGTTTTCTGGCCGGAAAAAGCCACCGGTCTGACCGAAGGGGCAAGCCTGTTTGCCGGTCTGCAAGCGGATCAGATCGTCCGGCTGACCATTCAGGATGCCAGCGGCAACCGTCTGACACTGGCCCAAAGTGGTGGAGCCTGGGTGCTGGCCGAGGCCGACGATTTCCCCACCACAGGCAAAGTGGCAGAGTTTATCGAAAAAATCGTGCAACTCCAGGCCGATCGTCTCATCACTCAGACGGCGAGCAGTCACAAGCGGCTCAAAGTGACCGATTCAGACTTTGAGCGATGGATCACGTTCGAACTGGCCGACGGCGCCGTTCACAACCTTTATCTGGGCACCACGCCCAGTTACGGCGCTGTTCACGTGCGCGCCGATGATACCGATGAGGTCTATTTGGCCTCCGGGCTGTCGGCCTCCGACGCCAATGCCCAAGCCTCCGCCTGGATAGACACCCTTTACTTCTCGGCGCCCACAGACGACATGGTAGCCCTGACCTTACAAAACGCCAGTGGCACGTTGGATTTCGAAAAAGGAGAAAACGGCGCCTGGACGATGAAAGGGCTATCGGCCGACGAAACGTTCCTGGAAAGCTCACTCACGACACTGCTCAACCGGCTCAGCTCGCTGCGCATGAGTCGCCCTTTGGGTAAACAACAAAAAGAGGAATACGGCCTGGCAGAGCCCCTGGCCGTGATCACCCTACAAACCCGAGACGCCGCAGGGGTGAGCAAAACCTACAGCCTACGCGTAGGCGCCAGGAGTGAAACCGACGAAAGTTATGCCGTGATTTCTTCGGAATCACCGTATGTTGTCCATGTTTCCAGTTATACCGCCGGCGATTTTGTCGACAAAACGCGCCAGGATTTCATCGAATTGCCGCCGACACCCACCCCGGAACCGACCGCCGAGGCCACACCGACAGGCTCGTAATCGCCAACGATCTCGAAAGGAGTGACGATCCATGAGTAAAGAACGCGAGAATACCCCCCTCTACAAAGTCGTGGTGAACCACGAGGAACAGTATTCCATCTGGCCGGCAGACAGAGAAAACGCCCCGGGCTGGCGTGACGCCGGCAAGACGGGCACCAAAGAGGAATGTCTGGCCTACATCGGCCAGGTGTGGACCGACATGCGGCCTCTGAGCGTGCGCCAACAGATGGAAGAGCTGGCGAAAAAGAAAAAATAAACAGGCACGGCGCCCAGTTTTGCCCAGAGCCTGCCCTCAGTGGCAAGGTGTGTCGCCCTCTTTGGCAGCCGCGCGCAACAGCTCCAACGCCCGCTGCAACCCCGCCGTCGGCACACTGGCACATCCCAAAGAGAAAGCGCCGTTCTCACAAACCAATCGGTTCACAGGCATCCACACAAACAGAGATAGAGGGTTCCAGATTCAATCCGCCAAGACCCTGGGGAGTAAAGGCGATGAACACCAAAATCCTCGTCATCGATGACGACCCCGATTTCGGACGGATCCTCAAGCTAACTCTGGAACAGGCCGGCTACCAGGTTGCACTGGCTACCAGTGGAGCCGAGGGGTTGGAAAAATGCCATCAATGCACGCACCATCTCGTTTTGCTCGACGTGATGATGCCCGGCTTGGACGGCTGGGACGTTTGTCGGCAGTTGCGCCAGACTCTCGATGTACCGATCATCATGATCACGGTTCTGAACAAAGAAGCCGAGATCGTCAAAGGTTTGAACCTGGGCGCCGATGACTATATCACCAAGCCGTGGTCGAACCTGGAGCTGCTGTCGCGCATTCGGGCCGTGTTGCGCCGTGTCAAGACCTCAACTTGTATCGGCGACACCTATTCTGACGAGAGCCTATCGATCTGCCCGGCTACAGGCCAGGTGTTGCGTGATGGCCAAAGCATACAACTGACCCACATCGAACGTCGCCTGCTGTTCTACCTGGCCCGGCGTCCGGGCCAGATCGTATCGCATTCCGAGTTGCTCAGCCAGGTATGGGGCAGCGAGCTGAAACAAGACATCAACTGCCTGCGCTGGCACATTCACAACTTGAGGCAAAAGCTCGAAGACGACCCCCACAACCCACAATACATCGTTGCCCAACACGGCATGGGTTACTGCCTGGTTCTACCCGGCCAGTAGCGCCACGGCAGGTCTGCACAAAAAACCGCCCAGGAGAACCTCCTGGGCGGAACCATGCACCAGCCCAGTCGAACGTGGCCTTGAGCCACAGGCGGGCCATGCCGCCGACGCCACACGGCAAAGATCTACCTGCCACTCGTGCTGCGACGCACGCAGCAGCGTCTGGCTTGAACGCCAAAGTTGACGGGCGCATGAGACACAATCTCATGCGCCCGCCGTTTGCGCCGCTAGGATCAGTGTGCGTTCACTGGCGGCTCTCTTCAGGGCGATCGGTCAGGACACAGTGTGGGTCAACGCCTGGTCCGTGTCGTAACTCACCGTGAAGGGAGAATCGTCGCCCCACGCGCTGTAGGAATTCTTTTCGACCTTGTACTTGTATCCCCCTTCCACGAGATAGAAGGTGGTCACGCCGCTGGCGTTGGTCCACTGGTACCCCCACTGCTCATTTGTGTCGTTATAAACCCGGACCAGATAACCTGAAAGCCCACTGCCCCCGCTACTCTGCACTGTGATGGTGATCTTGGAGAGCTTGTAGACCAGGTGCTGGTCTTTACAATACTCGACGGTAAAGCCGACCTTGCCGCTCTGCGCGCCGTTCTTTTCCACCAGGTAGCCATAGTTCCCCTCCACCAGGTAAAAGGTGGTCAGGCCATTGGCGCCACTCCAGGCGTAGCCCCACTGTGAGCCGGAGCCACCCGCGCCGTTGTAGACGCGCACCAGGTAACCCCCGTGCGCACCGCCCTGATGGTCACTCACCTCGATCTCGATCCTGGCTAGCCTGTAGACCAGAGCGTTCTCGCCCATCTGGTCCTGGCAGTAGGTGACGGTAAAGCCGACCTTGCCGCTCTGCG
>JBMOMT010000045.1:80485-83451 GCA_049324835.1 Chloroflexota bacterium
CCAGGTAGCCATAGTTCCCCTCCACCAGGTAAAAGGTGGTCAGGCCGTTGGCGTCACTCCAGGCGTAGCCCCACTGTGAGCCGGAGCCACCCGCGCCGTTGTAGACGCGCACCAGGTAGCCCCCGTGCGCACCGCCCTGATGGTCACTCACCTCGATCTCGATCCTGGCTAGCCTGTAGACCAGAGCGTTCTCGCCCATCTGGTCCTGGCAGTAGGTGACGGTAAAGCCGACCTTGCCGCTCTGCGCGCCGTTCTTTTCCACCAGGTAGCCATAGTTCCCCTCCACCAGGTAAAAGGTGGTCAGGCCGTTGGCGTCACTCCAGGCGTAGCCCCACTGTGAGCCGGAGCCACCCGCGCCGTTGTAGACGCGCACCAGGTAGCCCCCGTGGGCGCTGTCCCGGTGGTCACTCACTTCGATCTCGATCCTGGAAAGCTTGTACTCCAGGGTCGCATCCACGCAAGTGGTGAAGGGTTTCTTGGGGCTTTTGGCGCCGTTCTTCTCCACCAGGTACTCATAGTTGGCCAGAGCGTCGAGTTCAAAGATGGTCAGGCCGCTATCATCGCTCCACTGGTACGCGATCTGGCTGCCCCCAGACTTGTAAACCCGCACCAGGTAACCCTTGTGTGCACCACCCTGGTGGTTGCCTACCTTGATGGTGACATTGACCGTCGCCTTTTGTACCAGGTTGTAGTCGTTGGAATAGACGACAGTGAAGGGAACCTTGCCGCTGTTGTAGCAGCCCTTCTCGACTTGGTACTGGTAGCCCCCCGCGATCAGCCAGAAGGTGGTCAGGCCGTTGGCATCGCTCCAGGCGTTGCCCCACTCACCGGCCCCGGCATTGTAGACACGGACGAGGAAACTCTGCAATCCCTGGCCTTGCTTATTCGTCACCTTGATGACGACTTTGGAGAGCTTGTACTCCAGGAGGGGCTCCTTGCCGGTCTCGCCGGTGTAGTCGTGACAGTAGACGACGGTGAAGGGTATCTTGGGACCAACCGCGCCGCTCTTTTCCACGCGGTATTCGTAGCCCCCCTCGATCAGCCAGAAGGTGGTCAGACCGTTGGCGTCGCTCCAGGCGTTGCCCCATTCACCGGCTCCGGCGTTGAAAACCCGCACCAGGTAGCCCTGGTGGCTGCCGTCATAGTGGTCGCCCACCTTGATGAGCACCTTGGAGAGTTTGTACTCCAGGAAGGGCTCCTTGCCGGACTCGCCGTCATAGTCGTGACAGTAGACGACGGTGAAGGGTATCTTGGGACCAACCGCGCCGCTCTTTTCCACGCGGTATTCGTAGCCCCCCTCGATCAGCCAGAAGGTGGTCAGGCCGTTGGCGTCGCTCCAGGCGTTGCTCCATTCACCGGCTCCAGCGTTGAAAACCCGCACCAGGTAGCCCTGGTGGCTGCCGTCATAGTGGTCGCCCACCTTGATGACGACTTTGGAGAGTTTGTACTCCAGGAAGGGCTCCTTGCCGGTCTCGCCGTCATAGTCGTGACAGTAGACGACGGTGAAGGGTATCTTGGGGCCAACCGCGCCGCTCTTTTCCACGCGGTATTCGTAGCCCCCCTCGATCAGCCAGAAGGTGGCCAGGCCGTTGGCGTCGCTCCAGGCGTTGCCCCATTCACCGGCTCCGGCGTTGAAAACCCGCACCAGGTAGCCCTGGTGGCTGCCGTCATAGTGGTCGCCCACCTTGATGACGACTTTGGAGAGTTTGTACTCGATCGTCTGGCTGGCGCATGCCTGGAAAGCCTTCTTGGGGCTTGCGGCGCCGCTCTTTTCCACCCGGTATTCATAGTTGCCGGGCGCATCCAGTTCGAAGGTGGTCAGGCCGCCGCCAGCGCTCCACGCATTGGCGATTTCGCCGCCTCCGGCCTTAAAGGCCCGAACCAGATAGCCGTCATGACCACCACCATAGTGGTCGCCCACCTTGATGGTGACGACTACTGTCGCTTTATGCGTCAACGGGAGGTCCTGCGAATAGTTGACGGTGAAATCGGTGGCCGTGCCCCAGTAACAGCCCTTCTCCACCTTGTAGGAATAGGAACCTTCGACCATGTAAAAGGTGGTCAGGCCGCTGTCGTCGCTATCCTGCCAGGCCCACTCACCCCCCGTGCCACCAGTACTGCGGTAAACGTGGACACGATAGCCCTTCAGGGCTTTGCCAGCCTTGTCCGTCACCTTAATAGTGACTTTGGACAGTCTGTAGTCCAGGTCTCGATCTACACAGTTGGCAAAGGTGAAGTCGTAGGCGTTGCTCCAGATGCCGTTCTTCTCCACCTTGTACGAGTAAGAGCCTTCGACCATGTAAAAGGTGGTCAGGCCGTTGACGTCGCTGTCCTGCCAGGCCCACTCGCCCCCAGCGCCGCCACCGCTGCGGTAGACGTGCACCCGGTAGCCCTGGTGGACGACATCCTGGTGATCCTTCACCGTGACGGTGATCCTGGACAGCTTGTATTCCAGGTCCTTGTCTTCGCAATTGCCAAAGGTGAAATCGTAGGCGTTGCTCCAGATGCCGTTCTTCTCCACCTGGTACGAGTAAGAGCCTTCGACCATGTAAAAGGTGGTCAGGCCGTTGACGTCGCTGTCCTGCCAGGCCCACTCGCCACCAGTACCGCCAGCGCTGCGGTAGACGTGCACCCGGTAGCCCTGGTGCACGCCGCCCTGGTGATCCTTCACCGTGACGGTGATCCTGGACAGCTTGTATTCCAGGTCCTTGTCTTCGCAATTGCCAAAGGTGAAGTCGTAGGCGTTGCTCCAGATGCCGTTCTTCTCCACCTTGTACGAGTAAGAGCCTTCGACCATGTAAAAGGTGGTCAGGCCGTTGACGTCGCTGTCCTGCCAGGCCCACTCACCCCCAGCGCCGCCAGCGCTGCGGTAGACGTGCACCCGGTAGCCCTGGTGGACGACATCCTGGTGATCCTTCACCGTGACGGTGATCCTGGACAGCTTGTATTCCAGGTCGAGGTCGTTA
>JBMOMT010000046.1:0-5830 GCA_049324835.1 Chloroflexota bacterium
GGTGTGGCGGTATGGGTGGGTGTGGGGGTGGGAGTATGGGTGGCGGTGGCGGTGGGGGTGTGCGTCGGTGTGGGAGTGTGGGTGGGTGTGGCGGTGTGGGTGGGAGTGGGGGTGTGGGTGGGAGTGGGGGTGTCGGTGGCCAGCCAGGTGCGCATCGGCTCGACGTGGGTGCACAAAAAGGCGATGGCGCCCAACAGGATCAACAATCCGCCGATGCTTAACAAAACGATCCAGAAAGAGCGGCCGCTCTTGTGGGCGGTTTCGGGCGGTGCGGGTTGGGCCGGTTCGGACTCTGGTTCGTGGGGTGGCGGTGCCGCGGCGGCCGGTTTTTTGGGCGCTCGAATCGCGGATCGGGATGGGCCAGGGGTTGGCCAATCTGGGCCCGGCAGTTTGAGGCCGGCCACTGCCGGGCTTTTTTCTGTCGTGGGAGCCTCCGCGGTGGAAGCCATCTGCGCAGCGACGAGGGTGATGTTGTCTGGCCCACCACGTTCGTTGGCCAGAGCCACCAACCTTTCGACTGCCTGTTCCAGCGGTGTATCACCGAAAATGGCTGCGATCTCGGCGTCTGGCACCTGGTTGGTGAGGCCATCGCTGCACAGAAAAACGATATCGCCCGGCTCCAGCTCGCGCTCGAAAAGGTCACTCTCGATCTTGGCGGTGTTGCCCAGGGAACGGGTGATGACGTTACGATAGACATGCTGGCGGGCCTGTGCTTCGGTCAGGATGCCGGCCTCGACTTGTTCGCCCACCCAGGAGTGATCGTGGCTGACCTGTTCGATGACTCCCTGGTGGATCAGGTAGGCGCGGCTGTCGCCCACGTTCAACACCCACAGGTGAGCACCACGCACCACGGCCGCCACCAGGGTGGTGCCCATGCCGGCTTTATCGCCCGCAGAACGGGCAAAGATGGCCTGGTTGGCTCTATCGGCGGCCTGTTGTAGACTTGTGGCAGGCGGGGTAGATGGATCGGTGTAATAGTGCTCGAAAAGGGTTTCGATGGCCTGCTGGCTGGCAACCTCACCGGCGGCGTGGCCACCCATGCCATCGGCGACGGCCATGAGCCAGCCCTTGTGCGCCACAGCCTCGGCGGAAACGTTGTGCTGCTCGATTGTCCCGTAGCTGTCCTCGTTCAGGTCTCTGACCTGGCCGGGGTGTGACAGGGCGGCGACTTTTGGCGAGAGTGAGTAGTTCATGCTGACCCCCCAAGATGACCATACGAAGAAGACACTCGGCGGTGCGAGCGTGGGTTTGCCTTATTTTACTCCGACTTGGAAATTTTGACAACAATCAGGTGAGGAAATCTACCTTGACATATGGCGCAATGAGGGTTATAATGATGGTCGCCGAACTTTTTTGGCCCTTCCTGCAAGATCCTCGGTGCCCCATTCGGAAAGTCAGTAAAAACTCGTAACTGCTCACCCTCCCGCAGGCTCTGGTAGGGGCACGGCATGCCGTGCCTCCTTGTGCCGCTACATTTTGCAGATTTACCGGGCCCAGTCGGCTAAATTGTGGCACAGGATAACCGATTTCAGCCTGCGGGAGGGTAGGCTGAGCAGTTACAAAAACTCTTTAAGCCCCCATCTCGGGGGCGCTCCAGTGCCAGAGTTGTAAAAGACAGCCCAAGGGTGGGGCTTTGAGCATGTGTGAGAACTCTCTGTGCTTGGAAGGAGGTGATCAGCAGAGATTTTCGACGCTGGTACACAGCATCTGACGAGTCCGTTTTTGAATTGGCGTTTTGAACGCAGAAGGAGCAAACATTGAGCAAGAAAGGTTTTTATCTGTTACTGGCTGCCATGCTGATCGTTACGCTGATGCTGGCGGCCTGCCAGACCCCCGAACCCACTCCTGTTCCCACTCAACCCCCCGTTGCCGATCTGCTGGATGAAGTGATGGCTGCCGGCAAGCTGGTGGTCTCTACCGATCCCAACTATGCGCCGCAAAGCTTTTTGAACGAGTCCGGCCAACTGGACGGTTTCGACGTCAACGTGGCGCAAGAAGTGGCCAAGCGGCTGGGAGTGGAGGTCGAGTTTGTGACGCCCGACTGGGACATCATCACGGCGGGCAACTGGGGTGCTCGATGGGACCTGAGCGTCGGTTCGATGACGCCGACGGAGGCCCGAGCCGAGGTGTTGTGGTTTACCGAGCCATACTATTACACCCCGGCGGCGTTTGCGGTGCACAAAGACAATACGAGCATCCAATCGCCGGCAGACTTGACAGGCAAAAAGCTGGGGCTGGGCGCGGCGACGACGTACCTGGACTTTTTGCAAGGGACTTTGCAGATGCTGGGTGGGGAGGTGATGTACGACCCGCCGCCGGGCGTCGAGATAGTCGAGTACACCACGGACGCAGAGGCCATCCAAGACCTGGCGTTGGGTGATGGGGTGCGGTTGGTGGCGGTGATGTCGGCGCAGCCCACGATCCAGAACGCCATTGATGAAGGGTTGCCGCTCAAATATTTGGGCACGCCGGCGTTCTACGAACCGCTGGTGTTCGCTTTGGACAAGGGCCGCGGGCCATCGGACAGGATGGTGAGCAAGTTGAACGAGATCGTTGCCGCCATGCACGCCGATGGCACCCTGCCAGCGCTGTCTATCGAGTGGTACGGCATCGACATCACCACACTCGTCAGGCCAGAGTAAAACGGCCGGTCTTTTAGGGGGCAGGTGCAACGCATTCTGATACCAGCGTGCGTTGCACCTTGCCCCACGATCTGAAACAAGCCTCATACCCTGGCCTGGCTGCACTCTTGACGCGCCTGGCATGGCTTTGCGCTACTCAGGGTGCTTCGAATGACTTGTGCCAGGTCTGCCCCAGACAACAAATACACCCTCACCTGTGGGGCAAGCTGCAGCAGTATCGAGATTCCAATTCAACTCGAACGATAAGGAGGGCGTCATCTTGCTCCAGTCTACTGGCTTGTCACCTCAAACCAGGGCGATGAGACGGCTATGCTTCCTGATCGCCCTCACGGCAGGCCTGAGCCTGCTCTATGCCTTACAATATTACCTGGGCGGCCCGCTGCAGATTTCTGTGACCAGCCCGGTGAACGATGCGGCGATCAGCCCCGATGGGGGGCTGGTCGCTGCTGCTTCTGGCGATGGCGCGGTTCGACTGTGGGACATCTCCCACGGCTGGCAACCGCGCACCCTGACCGGTCACGAGGCGCCGGTGATGCGGCTGGCTTTTCTGCCCGCCGACGCCACACTCGTCTCTGCCGACCGGGACGGCCAGCTGCGTTTCTGGGACATGCCCGGTGGTCAGGTGCAGGCCGAGCTGGACACCGGCGACAGGCTGACCGATCTGGCCCTGTCTGCCGATGGTTCGACGCTGGCGGTCGTCGGTGAAAAGGGCGCCATCCACCTGTGGGCTGTGGCCACCAGAGAGCTGCTGCTATCTATTGCTCCCGGTGAGAGTGTTCGGCTGGCTGTGGCTCTCAGCCCCGATGGTTCACTGGTGGCGGCCGGTGACGCCGAGAGCATCCAGATGTGGCAGTCCACAACAGGAGCAGAATTCCTGCGGCTGACGGGCGAATGGAAAGATCAACAGACGCAGCAGGATTGGCTGGGCCACGAAAAACCGGTGACCGCCCTGGCCTTCAGCCCCGATGGAGCTTACCTGGCCTCCGGCGATGACAAAGGCGCCATCCTCATCTGGGATGTGCAAGAGAGGGCGCTGGCCTGGGAAGCCAAGGGCCATCTGGGGGCCGTGGAAGACCTGACCTACGATGATTCTGGGGACTATTTACTTTCTGCCGGGCGTGACAATTATCTGCGTCGCTGGCAGGCCAGCGGCGCCAAATTCGCCGGCATCTTTGAGGGGCATCTCGGCCCGGTGACCGGTGCAGTTTTTGGCGGGCACGCCGACATCATCTACTCCGCCGGCTCCGATGGCAGCGTGCGGCGCTGGGACGCCGTCAACGAGATCGAGCTTCAACTGGTCTGGACCAGGCTCGGTCTGACGTCTGCCTGGGGTGTGGTTTTTGCCCTGTGGATGTTGGTCAGCGGTCTGGTGGGGCTGCTGCTGGCTTGGGGGTTGTGGCGCGTGCGCACCTGGGGGCACCTGGGCGCGTTGACCCTTTACCTGACCGGGCCGCTGTTCACCGTGATGTTGCCTCTGTTCGAGATCACGTCCTATCCCTTTACCTGGGGGCAGCGATTTTGGATCGCCTGGCCGCTGCTGCTGCTGCTGGGCTGGTATGCTTTTTTGGTGCTCTATTTGCGGCGCGACGAGATCGCCATTCCATACCAGGCTCCTGGCGCCCGGTCGCTGGCCGAGCAGTTGATGGCTGCCCGCCGCTCGCAGGGCATTCGCCACGGTCTGTCGGTGCTGGCCGCGTGGTTGTTGATCTTTGTGTTGCTCTTTTCTATGCTGCGTCGCTTTGGCCTGGACGTGGCGTTCATGAGAAACTGGCTGCCTTTTATCATGGGCGGCGCCGGGCTAACATTGTTCGTTTCGGCGCTGGCCATCGTGCTGGCCACGTTTCTGGCGCTGATCGGGGCGCTGGGACGGCTCTCCGGCAACCCGCTGGCCAACGGCATTTCCGGCTTTTACGTGTCGCTCATCCGGGGCACACCGCTGTTGGTGCAGATATTCATCTGGTTTCTGGCCCTGCCCCAGGTGGGCCTCACACTGCCGCCGCTGGCCGCCGGCATCCTGGCGCTGGGGGTGAACTATGGCGCCTACATGACCGAGATCTTTCGGGCCGGCATTCAGGCCATCGGCATCGGCCAGTACGAGGCAGCCCAGGCGCTGGGCATGTCCACCGGCCAGACCTTTCGCCGCATCGTGTTGCCTCAGGCGTTTCGTATCGTCATCCCACCCATCGGCAACGAGTTCATCGCCATGATGAAGGACTCGTCACTGGTCTCCATCATCACCGTCCAAGAACTCACTTTTCGGGCGCAAAAGATCGGACGGCAGAACTTTCGTAACCTGGAGACATTTCTCATCGCCGCCGGCTTTTACTGGATTCTGACCATCATCTTTCAGTATTTCCAGGGCAAGCTGGAGACCTACATGGCCCGTGGCGAGCGGAGGTAGAGACATGACGGAACCGATTATCAAGGTGAGTGGGTTGCACAAATACTTTGGCCCGCTGCACGTCATCCAGGGGGTAGATTTGGAGGTGATGCCGCGCGAGGTGGTGGTCATCATCGGCCCCTCCGGCGCGGGCAAGAGCACCTTTTTGCGCTGTCTCAACTTTTTGGAAGAACCCTCGGCCGGCACCGTCGAGATCGATGGCGTGGCGATCAGAGCCCGGGAACCGGGACCGGAGCACCGGCGGCACATCCGCGGCATCCGCGAAAAGGCGGGCATGGTCTTTCAGCAGTTTAATCTTTTTCCCCACATGACCGTGCTCGATAACATCATCGAAGCGCCGCTGACCGTGAAAAAAATGGCGCGCGACCAGGCCATCGCCAAGGCCGAAGAGCTGCTGGCCTGGGTGGGCCTCTCGGAAAAACGCGACGAGTTCCCCTCGCGCCTCTCCGGTGGGCAGCAGCAGCGGGTGGCCATCGCCCGCGCCCTGGCCATGGAGCCCAAGATCATGCTCTTCGACGAGCCTACCTCGGCCCTCGACCCGGAGCTGATCGGCGAGGTGGTAGAGGTGATGGAGCGTCTGGCCGACGAAGGCATGACCATGGTGGTCGTCACCCACGAGATCCACTTTGCCCGCGACGTGGCCGACCGGGTCATCCTCATGGCCGACGGCGGTTGGGTGGAGATGGGGCCGCCGGACGTGCTCTTTACCAGGCCCGAACAGGAGCGCACCCGCCAGTTCCTGGCCCACATTTTGTGAAAGGTGCGACGCACTTTCAAAGTGCGTCGC
>JBMOMT010000046.1:5840-82689 GCA_049324835.1 Chloroflexota bacterium
TTTGTGAACGGGCCCCCCATCTTCCACCGCGCCCCCCACCTCTCGTCGCACCTCTCACTGTGAGGGAGGTTTGTCATGGATTGGTTCGAGCGCGTGCCCAAAGTCGAGTTGCACCTGCACCTGGAAGGCGCTATCCCTCTGGACGCGCTGTGGTCGCTGGTGTGTCAATACGGCGGCGACCCCACCGTGCCGGACCGGGCGGCGCTGGCGCGCCGCTTTCGTTACCGCGATTTTCCCCACTTTATCGAGATCTGGAACTGGAAAAACAACTTTTTGCGCCGCTACGAGGATTTCACTTTCATCGCCGAGGCCGTGGCGCGTGACCTGGCCGCCCAAAACGTGCGCTACGCCGAGGTCTTTTTCTCGCCCGCCGATTTCACCCGCCACGGTCTGCAAACTCAACGGCTGGCCCAGGCTATCCGCGCCGGCCTGGAGCGCGTGCCGCAGATCGAGGCGGCGCTGGTAGCCGACCTGGTGCGCGACACCGGCCCGGCGCGGGCCGCCGACACGCTGCAACAGGTGTTCGAAGTCCGCGATCAGGGCATCGTTGGCGTGGGCATCGGCGGCTCGGAGCAGGCCTTTCCGCCGCAGCCGTTCGCGCCGGTCTACGAGCAGGCGCGGCGGCTGGGCTTTCGCACCAGCGCCCACGCCGGCGAGGCCGCCGGCCCGGAGAGTGTCTGGGGCGCGATCCGGGCGTTGAGGGTGGATCGCATCGGCCACGGCAGCCGCGCCATCGAAGACCCGGCGCTGCTGGATCACCTGGCCGGGCACCAAATTCCCATCGAGATGTGCCCCCTGTCCAACGTGTGCACCGGCGTGGTGCCGGCCATCGAGGCCCACCCCATCCGCCGCTTTTTCGAGCGTGGCATCCCGGTCACCGTCAACACCGACGATCCCAAGATGTTTGGCAACTCGCTGGCCGAGGAATACCGGCTGCTGGAGAGCCGGCTGGGTTTCAGCCGCGACGAGATCCAGACGCTGATCCTGGAGGGCATTCGCTCGTCGTGGCTGCCGGAAGACAGAAAAAAGTTGATGGTTGAAGCATTTCGCCAGGAGCCGGCCTGGCGGGCGTAGCAGGGCTCGCCCCTACGACCGGCGTTGAATGAACGCCTCGCCGCGGGCCATCAGCGCCTCGTGATCTCGTGGCGGCGCGGCGCCGGCCATCAGTTCCGCCGTGCGCTGGCGCAGCGCGTCGTCGGCGCGGGGCGATCCCCGTTCCTGCCAGGCCTCCAGTGTCAGGTTGGGCCAGAGGTGGCTCTGGAAATAGGCCCGCCGGAAGTGTTTCAGCGTCAGTGGCGAGGTGAGGTAATCACCGCCGGGGCCAACTGCGGCGATCTCGTCCATCGCCAGCGCGTCCTCGTCCAGCGGGAACCCTGCCGCCAGACGGCGGGCCTGGGTGATGATCTCGTCGGCCAGGACCACCACCGTCGGCGAAAAGGCCTTGGAGCCCAGATTGTCGCCCACGAAAGGCACCAGCCCCGCCTTGCCCAGACAGCTCGTCAGGTGATTGATCCACTGGTGGCCGGCAGCGATCAGATCCCCGCCCCAGCCCATGCCGCTGCCGGAGGTGCCGGCGTGCGGCAGGCGATAGAAAGCCATCATCTCGGCGCAGGCCAGATCGATGAGGTAGCTGTGGGCATCGTAAAAACTGCCCATGCCCTTCATGTCGAAATAGGCTGGCAGGCAGCCCAGGATGATCGGCGCGCCCGCTCGCACCAACTGGCTGAACACCAGCCCGGCCAGCAGCTCGGCGTTGAGCAGGGCCAGCGCACCGGCAGGGGTGATGGGTGTGCTGGCGCCGGCCATGCCGTAATTGGAATAGATGAACGGCAGGCCCCGCTCGATGGCCAGCATCATCTTGTCGGCGGTGCCCTGGTTCAGCACCAGCGGCGTGATGGGGTTGAAGTAGGGCATGATAAAGGGCCGCCCGGCCAGATCGCCGTGCAGGTGGGCCAGCAGGTCCAGCACGTCGGGGAAGCGATCCTCGTCGGAGACCAGCAGCACCAGCGGTTTGATGGTGTTGGCCGTCATTTCGAGCGCGGCGTACAGGTCCGAGACCTCCGGCGGCGCATCCTGCACGATGCCCACCGTCGAAACCGCGTCAAAGCCGGGCAACGCGTCGCCCAGCCGCACCGAGGCGGCCATGTGGGCGCGGGTAAAGGGTGTCACGGCGTCGGTGAGGGGGTTCTGGAAATAGAGGGCCGTCACGCCGATGCCGAAACGGGTCGGCTCGTCGCTGCCCAGGCAAAACGCCAGGTTCCCCCGCCGGTCGAAAATCTCCACCCGCCGGGGGGCGGTCGCCAGCGCCTGCGCCACCAGATCGGGTGGGATGCGCACCCGGTCGCCGCCTGCCTGATCGGCAGACGGGTCGAGCCGACCAATAGCCCGGCCAAAGATCTGCCGCGCTGCCTCTGAATCGACGCGTAGCCCCACCGTGGAAAGGATGTCCAGCGACGCCTGGTGCAGTCGCTGCATCTGGGCCGCACTCAACACGCCGAGCCGGGGCCGGATGATGTCGCTCTGGGTCATCTGCTCACCTCTCAGCTCACCAGCCTGTCATGGGCCTCTGCCATGATGGTCTCCAATTCACGCTCCTGCTCTGGCGTCAGCGGCGGCGCCTGATGCTCCGCCAGGAGGCGCTCCGCCTGGGCCTGGGCGCGCTCGGCCATGCCCTCGCGCCCGGATTTATCCCATTCGCCCCAATCGCGCCGCTCGGCCAGGTGGGTATAATGCACCGCCCCGGCGCGCAGGTGGCGCACGGTGTGGCGCTGATCCAAAAAGTTGCGCGAGCCGTCCATCACCGCGGCGATGACCTCCACCGCCAGGGCGTCCTCGTCGGCGGCAAAACCGCGCCGCAGCCGGGCCACGCTGGCGGCGATCTCGTCGTCGCACACCATCTGGGCGTAGGAGCCCATCACGCCGGCGGCCATCTCGCCGATGCCGGAAAGCTCGTCGGCGCCGGCCAGCGCCGGCACGGCGGCATTGAGCGCGCGCTCGTAACCGCTCTGGATCTCTAGCGTGTGCGAGTTGGTGGAAAAGCCATAAACGTTGACCGGCAGGCGGTAACGATGGCCCATCTGCACTGTCGCCGCCGAGACCAGGCCCAGCTCGACGCCGCCCCACACCGAGACGCCCGTGCGCGGCTCCATCATCGCCAGCCGGCCGCAATAGACCACCGGCAACCCCGGCTTGACCATCTGCACCAGAACCACCGAGGCCAGCACCTCGGCGTTTTGCTGCGCCAGTGCGCCGGCCAGCGACATGGGCGCGGTGGCCCCGGCGGTGGGGCAGGGCAGCGGCCCGAAGGTAATGCCCTGGCGCGCGATCGCGATCATCGACTCGGCCACAGGATCGGAAAAGGTCAGCGGGCTGACGGGCGAGACGCTCAGGGTGAGCACCTCGGCCGGTGGGCCGATCACGCTCGCCATGCGGATGGCCAGTTGCACTTCCTGGGCGCTGTGCACGCCCGGCCCTTGCAGCGGTTTGACGGTGTGGGGCAGGGTGTGGCGGTACATCGCCAGCGACATCAGCGGGCCGGGCACGTCCTGCGGCGTAAAAAAGGGCACCACGGTGGTGGCATGGGTCAGGGCATCCAGCAGACGGGCGCTGTCGCGCACGTCTTGTACGGTGGCCGGGCGGCGCGTGCCGCGGCGCGGCTCGTAGACATCACGCGCGCCGCCCACATTGTGCCAGTGAAGCGTGCCATCGCCCAGGGTCGCCGTTGCACCACCGCGCCCGCGAACACTCACCGTGGTGGGACACTGCGCCACCGCCCGTTCGACCAGTTCCGGCGGCAGGTGCAGCCGCTCGCCGCGCACCGCGGCCCCGGCCGCGGCCAACATTTCGCGCGCCTCGGCGTGGCCCAGCACGATGCCCACCTCACTGAGGATACGCAGCGTGGCCTGGTGAACGGCCTCCACTTCCTGGGTGGTCAAGACGGTCAGTGTGGGCATGTTTTTTCACTCCTGGGTCTGTTCACCCTCGCGCAGGTTTTCAGCAGTCTATAAGGCAGACTCGCGTCATAACCCACAAGGGTGTAGGGCTTGTTCAGGGGGCGCGGCATGCCGCGCCTCTACTGGCGTTTTTTGCGGCCGTGGCGCGCCAGGTCGGTGGGCTCCAGGCTGAGCTGGCTGCGGTCGAACAGTTTTTCCAGACCCACGGGCGGTTGATCCAGGCCGCGCGCCTTGCGCTCCTCGCAGATATGGCAGGTCTCCGGGCAGCCCATAAAGCCGGCGTCCTCTGGCTCGACGTAGCGACCGATGACGCCTTCGTAATTACGAAAGACGGTGATGCGGTCGCTGTGGCCGATCATGTAAAAGGGATTGACCGGCGTCTTGCCGCCGCCGCCGGGCAGATCGACCATGAACTCGGGCACGGCAAAGCCGGTGGTGTGGCCCTTGAGGTGCTCCATGATCTCGATGCCGCGGCTGATGGTGGTGCGAAAGTGCGAAATGCCCTGCGACATATCACACTGGTAGAGGCGGTAGGGGCGCACGCGGTTTTCCACCAGCCGCTGGCACAGCTCTTTGATGATGTAGGGGCAGTCGTTGACGCCCCGCAACAGCGCGCTCTGATTGCCCAGCACGCAGCCGGCATCGGCCAGTTTGGCCAGCGCCTGCCGGACGCGCGGCGTAAACTCTTTGGGGTGGTTAAAGTGGGTGTTGATCCACACCGGCTGGTATTTCTTGAGCATGTTCACCAGCTCGTCGGTGATGCGCTGGGGCATGACCACCGGCGTGGCCGTGCCGTAACGCACGATCTCGACGTGAGGGATCTCGTGCAGCCGGGCCACGAGGTATTCCAGCCGTTCGGTGGAGAGGGTGAATGGATCGCCGCCGCTGAGCAGCACGTCGCGCACGCCGGGCGCGCCACGCACGTAGGCAATGGCGGCATCGATCTCGTCCTGCGAGCGAGGGCGGTCGGTTTCGCCGGCGTAGCGGCGGCGGGTGCAGTGGCGGCAGTACATCGAGCACTGATCCGTGACCAGAAACAGCACCCGATCCGGGTAACGATGGGTCAGACCGGGGGTGGGCGAATCGGTGTCCTCGTGCAGCGGGTCGAGCAGGTCCTCATGGACGACGTGCGTCTCGGCCATGGTGGGCACGGCCCGCACACGAATGGGGCAGCGCGGGTCGTCGGGGTGCATCAGGCTGGCGTAATAGGGCGTGACGGCCATACGCAGCGTGTTGAGCGATCGATCGATGACGCCCTTTTCTTCTTCGGTCAGGTGGATGACCCGGCCCAGTTCTTCTACCGTGGTGATGCGGTTGGCAATCTGCCAGCGCCAGTCGTCCCACTGCTCCCAGGGTACATCTTGCCAGGGACGCGGCGGCGTCTTTTGTGTTGACTCGGACATAGGGTTCTCCTTTACCACAAAGGCCCAAAGATGCCAAGAAAAGAAAGGAAAACGTAACTGTTCAGGGAGAGCCGAAAATCTTTACCAGTAGGTTTGCATTTTTTACAGGTTCTCTGAAAATAACCGCAGAGGCGCCGAGATCGCCGAGAAAAACCAGAAAATTCTCCGCGCCCTCTGCGTCTCGGCGGTGAAATAGATCACTGTTTGACCCGCTTGTAAAATCTGCAAAAGTACTGCATTGTGTCTTGGCACAGCTTATGCTTCAATAGCCGGCAGGGCGTCCATGCCGGCCTGGCGGGCCACGCGCTCTACCAGGGCTTGCAGCTCCCGCTCCTGATCGACAGCCATTTCGGGGCGCTGGTAGGCGGCCAGCAACTCGGCGGCGCGGGCCCGGGCGCGGGCAAAGGTATCCAGGTGACCACCCTCCTGCCAGGCGCGGATCGAGCCGCGGTCGATGACGGCCGACGGCAAATACTGCTCCTGGCGAAACAGTTGGCGCGTGATCTTGTGTTTGAGGAAATCACCCTTGAAATTGATGCCCTCGAACAGGGCCGTGGCCAGCGTTTCGGTGTGTACCAGCATGCCTTGCAGCAGCCGCCGGGCCATGCCGATGGCCTCGGCATCGACCACCAGCTTTTCCGGGCTCTGGCAGGCCAGAAAATCGAGCATGCCGGCGCCAGAGATCATGTTGATGCCGGCCAGCGCGCCGATGACGGCCGTCACGCCGCTCTCCAGCCCGGCCTGGGCATCGACCAGTTTGGACTCGCTGGCCCCCAGGTAGGTGTGGGTGGGAAAGCTGAAATGTTTGCCCACCTGGGCATAGGCCGCATCGATCATGGCCGTTTCCACCGCGCCCATGGGCGTGGTGCCGTGGCGCATGTCGAAAATGGCCGGCGCGCCGCCCCACACGATGGGCGAGCCGGGTTGGGCAAGCTGGTGAATAGTCATGCCGCTGATGCACTCGGCGGCGTGCTGCACCACCGCGCCCAGCAGGGTCACCGGCGCAGCCGCCCCGGCCAGCGGCATAGAGACGATCTGGGCTGGCACGCCCGCCCGGGCCAGATCGATCAGGTTTTGGGCGCCAAAATCGCTCCAGATGAGCGGCGGCGAGGGGCAAACGTCGAACACGGCCAGCGGTTTTTGGGCCAGCGCCTGGCGGCCGCCGGCCAGGATGGCCAGCATGTCGAACATGATCTGGGTGGTGCGGGTGGAAAAAGCCCCCGTGACCACCGGCTTGGTCGAGTGCAGCAGCACCAGGTAGAGGCGGTACAGATCGCCGATCTCTTGGGGGATTTCGTTGCACACGATGGCCGTCGATTGGGCGTCGTACTGGGGCAGCATCTCGGTCACCTGGATGACGCGCACCAGATCCGGCGCGAGCGAGGGCTTGTGCTCTAGCGTATCGGGATCGAGGATGTGCACGCCGGAGGAACCGGGGTCAAAGTGTACGGCGTCGCCGCCATAACGCACCACCGCTTCTCCGGCGTGGTTGTGTAAAAAGAACTCGCGGGGCACGGTCTCCAGCGCCTGGCGCGCCACCGCCTCCGGGATGCGGGCCACCTCGTTGGTCGCATCGATCTGGGCCCCGGCGGCGGCCAGCAGCGCGCGCGCTTCGGCCGACTGCACCTTGACGCCCGGCGACACGAGCAACTGAAAGGCTTCGTCCAGAATCCGCGCCACGAGTTCCTGCGAGAGTAGTTCGATCTTGGGCTGCATGGCTCAACTTTTCTCCACCGAGGCGATGATGCGATCCAGTTCCTTGGAGAGTGTGGGCTCCAACGGCTCCGGCTGGTGCGTGGCCAGGATTCGTCGCGCCTCGGCGCGGGCCCAATCGCGAGCGCCATCACCTTTTTCCTGCCACACTTCGTAGGGGCGTCGATCCATGTATTGAGGCAGCCACAGATCGCGCATGTGGCGGCGGGTGTGCTTTTGAGCCAGGTAATTGCCGCCCGGCCCCACGGCGGCCACCACGTCCAGGGCCAGGGTCTCGTCGTCCACGACGATGCCCTGCATCACTTTGTAGACGATGTCGAAAATCTCACAGTCCATGAGCATCTGCTCGTAAGACCAGATGCGGCTGCCGTGGAGCAGCCCCACGCCCAGCAGCATATCGGACATGACAATCGAGGCCATAAAGGTAGAAAGGCTGTTGTCGATGCCGGCCTGCCAGTTGGGCTCTTTGGCGCCGGTGGCAAAGGCGCCCATCGAGAGGGGGATGTCGTAAAAATCCGAGAGCACGTTGGTCGCCGCGCCAAGCAGGAAATCCTCCGGGCCGCCGCCGGTATAGGCCCCGCTGCGTGGGTCGGAGGCGGTTTGGGCGGCGGCGTAAAACACCGGCGCGCCGGGATAGGCCAGTTGCAGCAGTGCGGTGGCGCTGATGACCTCGGCGTTGCCCACGGCCAGTGTGCCGGCCAGCGTGGCCGGGCCGGTGGTGAGGCAGGAGGTCATGGTCATGAAACCGGTGGGCAGGCCGGCTTCGGCAGCGATGAGGGCTGCTTCCAGGCTGCCGCCATCGTGACCCAGCGGTGGGGCGGTGCACTGCATGACAGACAACACCGGACGCTGGCGCAGGGCATCACGCCCGCCAGCGATGGCCGCCGCCATTTCCACAGCGGCTCGCGCCTCTTTTTCCGAATAGATGCTTTCTGTCTGGGCGTGTTTGGTCGAATTCTCCCAGATGGCTTTTAGCTCGTGCAGGCCGCGCGACCTGGCAGGTTTGTCCTGCGCCGACACGGCCACCCAATGAAAGCCCACCTGGGGTGTGTAATCGGCCAGGCGGGTGATGTCGGCCACATCTTGCAGGCGGGAGCGGCGCAACTCGCCGCTTTCGAGGTCGATGACCTGCACGCCGCAGCCGTCGGTGCCGACAAAGACGTGGTTGCCATCTAGCGGCAGGTCTTGCGCCGGCTGGCGGGCGGCCAACGTGTAGGTGGGCGGGGCTTTTTTGAGCGCCGCTTCGATGAGCTGGCCCGGCGCTTTGACGATCATTGTGTTGCGGTCCACCGTTGCGCCGTGGGCCTGCCAGATGTCGAGCGCGCGCGCGCAGGGAAAGCGCACGCCGACGTTTTCGATGATGTGCAGTGTGGCCTGGTGGAGGCGCTGCACATCGGCCGGGCTGAGGATGTTCAGGCTCAGGCGGGGGTTGGTGATCGATTGGATCTCTCGGCTCATGTCACACCTCCTAAGCCCTGACCAACGCTCTGGCCACGTTCACCGCGCCGATGGCATCCTCGCTGTAACCGTCGGCGCCGATCTCATCGGCCCAGCCCTGAGTCACCGGCGCGCCGCCCACCATGATCTTCATCCGGTCGCGCAGACCGGCCTCCTGGAGGGCCTCGATGACCGTGCGCTGGGTGACCATGGTGGTGGTGAGCAGCGCACTGAGAGCGATGATGTCGGCGTTCACCTCGCGGGCCTTGGCCACAAACTGGGCCGTGGGCACATCGACGCCCAGGTCGAACACTTGAAAGCCGCTGGCAGAGAGCATGGTGCCCACCAGCGTCTTGCCGATCTCGTGGATATCACCATCGACTGTGCCCAACACCACCTTGCCCAGCACCTGCCGCTCCGCGCCGCGGCGGGCCATCTCTGGCTCCAACACCGCCACCGCGGCCTTCATGGCCTCACCGGCCAGCACCAGATCCGGCAGGAACAACTCGCCGCGACCGTATTCTTCACCGACGTGGTTGACGCCGACGACAAAACCCTTGTTGATGGCCTCCAGCGGATCGATGCCGGCCTCGATGGCCTGCCGGGCCAGTTGTTCTGCCTCTTCGACCTCGCCGTCGATGATGCTCTGCGCCATTGCCTGAAACCGTTCTGGATGCATGATCCTCTCCTCTCTGTGCTGTTCTCGAGTTCTGCCGCAAGATGATAACACGTTTCAAAACGATTGTCAAGTTTTGCTTCGAAAAACAAAGCAATCCACTTGTCAGAGATCGATAATTATGTTAGAATTGAAAAAATGCGCTGAAATTCGAATTTTTGGAGGCATCATGGACGAGTTGGACCGACTGATTCTTGAGACGCTACAGGAGGACGGGCGGACGCCGTTCACCGAGATCGCGCGGCAGGCGGGCGTTTCCGAAACCACCATCCGCAGCCGCTACCGGGGCCTGGTGGAGCAAGGGGTGATCCGCACGGTGGGTGTGGTCGATCCGTACGCCATCGGACTCAATGCGCCGGCCATCGTGGCCGTGTCGGTCGAGCCGGGCATGGCAGATCAGGTGGCGCAGGCCATTGTCAAGCTGCCGGAGGTGAGTTATCTGGTGATGACTCTGGGCTCGTTCGACCTGATCGTCGAGACCTTTTGCCGCGACCTGCCTCACCTGACCGACGTCATCACCCGGCAGATACAGGCCATCCCCGGCGTGCGAGCCACCGAGACGCTGGTCATTGCCAAGACGTTCAAGCTGTCCTACGGCTGGTCGTTCGATCTCACCATCCGGCCAGATCTGACGGTCGAGGAAGCACTGTAACCTTGCTATTGAACCACTTTTGGGGTACAATACCCCTGCCAGCCGGGGTAGATGGGCCTCGTCCTGGCCATCAGTTTCTGGAGGATGCCCGATGGACATCACCTGGCACGGACACGCCTGTTTTCGTCTCTTCCAGCGCGGCGCGTCGGTGGTGACCGATCCGTACGAAAAAGAGATCGGTTTCGAGTTGCCCCGCCTGGGCGCGGATATCGTCACCGTGAGCCACGATCACCCCGGTCATCGTTATGCCACGGGCGTGCGACGCCGCAAGCTGGTCGTCACCGGCCCCGGCGAGTACGAGGTCAACGGCGTGTTTATCACCGGCATTGCCACGTTTCACGACGGCAAAAATGGCAGCGTGCGGGGTCCCAACACCGTCTACCTGCTCGATTTCGACGGCCTCAAGATCTGTCACCTGGGCGATCTGGGCCACGTGCCGTCGCAGGCGCAGGTGGAGGCGCTCAACAGCGTGGATGTGTTGCTCATTCCGGTGGGGGGCGTCTCGACGCTGAACGCCGCCGAGGCCGCCGAGGTGGTCAGCCTGATCGAGCCGAGCCTGGTGATCCCCATGCATTTTCGATTGCCCTCGCTGGCCTTTAAACTGGACGCGGTGGACAAGTTCCTGAAGGCTATGGGGCTGGACGACGTCACCCCCCAGGATGAGCTTTCGGTGGTCAAGACTAGCTTACCGGAAGAAACACAGGTGGTTGTGCTCAAACCCCAACTGGGTTAGCTTTTTAGGGATGGGTTTTTCGAGTGGCGACGATGGCCCGATGCTCAAACATCGGGCTGAAAACAAAAAGGGCGATAAATCGCCCTCCCACAGCCCGCTTTAGCGGGCTTGAGGCCATCAGGCCGACGATTCATCGTCGGGCGAGGCCGCGCCCAAAAAAACTACCCACGAAAGAACTGGGTTGGGCCAGGCTGGTTCACCGCAGGAGGTGAGGAACCATGGATAGACTGTGCCGACGGATAGGCGACGTTTGGGGTGTGGTTCGGGCATCGTTTCTGGCCGGCTGGCTCGTGGCCTGCCAATCGACGGCGACACCGTCCCCTGCAACGGCCACCCCTCTGGTTTTACCCACGCTGGCCCACACCTCGACACCCATCGATAGACCCTCTCCGACCGCCAGCCCTGTTGTGGCAGCCCCCACCGCCACCGCCAGCGTGGCCCAACCGACGGCCACGCCGGTGGTTGGTGATGCAGCCGGCATGCTGGCGCTGGGCAAAACTCGTCTGGAGGCCGGTGAGATAACCCAGGCGATCGAGTCGCTGGAGGCGGCGGTGGCGCTGGCCCCCGATCTGCTGGAGGCGCGTTTTTACCTGGGCAACGCCTACACCAGCGCCGGGCGGCTGACCGAGGCCGAGGCGCAGTATCTGGCTGTGTTGGCTGCCGGGCCGGCTCACCTCTCGGCGCGCGCCAACCTGGGGGTGGTTTACCTCCAGATGACACGCATCGACGACGCCCTGGCCCAGTTTCAGGCCGCGCTGGCCCTGAACGCGGGCGACGCCGAGGTGACTTATCTGATCGGGGTGGTGTATGTGCGCCAGGGACGGCTGGCGGAGGCCCAGGCGCAATTCGAGCGGGCCATTGCCCTCGATCCAGAGTTGCCAGAACCGTATTTTGGTCTGGGCACGCTCTATTATCTCAACGGCGAGACAGCGCCGGCCATCGAGGCGTTAGAGACCTTTTTGAGCAAAGGCCCGGCGCAAGACCCGGCTGCCGAGGCCGAGGCCCAGCGGCTGTTGACGGTGTTGAAAGGACAGTGAGAGTGCCTGACGCCTGGCCGCAAAACCGGGTCGATAACAGCGTTGGCGTCCGACAGCCCTGGAATGCTCATTCT
This sequence comes from Chloroflexota bacterium, assembly GCA_049324835.1. GTDB lineage: Bacteria > Chloroflexota > Anaerolineae > CAYNKW01 > CAYNKW01 > JBMOMT01. Next base: position 17,519 of record JBMOMT010000046.1, read on the forward strand.
GGGGCTGTTGTGTGACCTTGGGAGCAGGATGACGGCACAGAGCTGGCTGGCAGGTTGGCCGCAGAGTATTCTATTTGTCAGCGGCATCGGCGGCGATACGCAGCGCTACCGCTGCGCGCACGCTCAGGAGCAACTGGCCTTGTACGGTATCGCCAGCCGACTGCGCCTCGACGCCGACCACACCATGCTGGCCGATGCGCTCGCGTGTGATCTGGCCATTTTGCATCGTGTGCCCTGGAGCGACTTGATCGGCGATCTGGTAGCTCTGCTGCGGGCGCAGGGCAAGGCGATTCTCTTTGACACCGACGATCTACTGTTCGATGCCGGGATCGTGGCGCAGGTGCGCTTGCTGGACGTGCTTTCGCCGGCCGAGGCAGAGCGCTACCGCCAGGACGTGCCGCGCAATCGGCAGACGCTGCTGGCCTGCGACCGCGTGCTGGTGCCCACCGATGATCTGGCCCGCCGGGTGGCGGCGCTGGGGCAGCGCGTCTTTGTGCACCGTAATGCCCTGAGCGCCGAGCACCTGCGGCTGTGCGAGTTGGCCTATCAACATCGCCGGGCGCGGTCAACGGCGCAAGGCGAGCTGGTCATCGGTTATGCCAGCGGCACCCCTTCGCACGACCGCGATTTTTTAGCCGCCGCCGACGCGCTGCTGGCTGTGCTGGCAAAATACGATCACGTTCGTTTGCACGTGTTTGGCTTTTTGTCGCTGGATGACCGTTTTGCTGCCTGGATGCCTCGCATCCGGCGCACGCCGCGCCTGCCCTGGCAACAGGTGCCCGGCGTCATCGCCGGTTTTGACATCAACCTGGCCCCGCTGGAGTTGGATAATCCCTTTTGCCAGGCCAAGAGTGAGCTGAAATATTTCCTGGCCGGAGCGGTGGGCGTGCCCACCGTCGCCAGCCGCACCGATGCCTTTGAATACGCCATCCGTCAGGGTGAAAATGGCTTTCTGGCCGGCAACGTCGAAGAATGGCTGGCCGCCCTGGAACAGCTCATCACCGACGCCGAAACTCGTCGGGCTGTGGGAGAGCGGGCGCGCGAGCACGTGCTGGAGCATTACACCCCGGAAGTGCGGGCCCGATCGTTGCTCTCCCTGCTGGCCGAAATCCAGGCGGAGCGCCCGGTTGCGGTTTCCGGACCGGAGCTTCAGGGGGAGGTCATTCAACGCCAGCAAAAACATCTGACACAACAGCGCCAGGACCTCGAAGCGATGGCCCGGCAAGTCCAGGCTCAGCGTGACCGGTTGAGCCGGTACGAGGCGCAGATCGCCGACCTGGAACGCCAGTTGGCCGATCTTCGTCGCCTCTGGACGAGGCAACTGGAAACGGCGGCGGCGGCGCGTCGCCGGCGGCCTGTGGCGCGGGTTGTGGCCTGTGGCGCTGCCAGCATCAAAAAGTGGCTCCACCTGTCGCCGAGAACGACCATCGATGGCCGCTTGGCCTCCCCAGGGCCGGAGTTGATCGCGGGGCGCAGCCAGGGGCAGACCTTTTTCGCCGTCGAGGATGGCCTCCACCGCCTGGAGATCCTTTTCGCCACCTTTGGCCGGCTCAACACAGGCCAGGTGGCCCTGCACCTGCGCGCCGATACGACCGCGACTCAAGACCTCCTCACCCTGACCGTGGACGCGGTTCAACTGAAGGACAATCAGTATCATCACTTTGAGTTCGAGCCGCTGCCCCACTCGGCGGGGCGTCGGTATTACTTTTGCCTGGAGGCGCCCGCCGCCGTGCCGGGCGACGCGGTGAGCGTCTGGGTTTTCGAGGACACCGGGCCAGACGGGTGGACGCGGCATGTCGACGGTCTGCCTGTGGCAGGACAGGTGGTGTTTCTCGCGCGTTATGTGGATAGGGCGGGCATGAAGGGTTAGGATCAATACGGTTCAGTCAAGTGCGTCAAGAGGTGCGACGCACTTTAAAGTGCATGGCGGCGATAAACCTGCGCAAAAAGCAACTCTCAGGCGCGTTGCCTGGTCCAACAAGTGCGTCGCACCTTATCTAAACCGTATTGGGGTTAGGATACGTACCGTGAGCCATATCTCGTCACCTTTTAGTGTCTACATCGTCAGCGGCTGCGACCGGGGCCACACCACCATCTATCGCTGTTTCCACAAGCAGGAGCAACTGGCCCTCTATGGCCTTTCCGCGGCCGTGCGCGAGCACTATCATCCCGGTGAGGTGACGCTGGAAGAGGCGCTGGCCCACGATCTCGTTATTCTGCACCGCATCGCCTACGATCCCCTCATCGGCGATCTCATCCGCCAGGCGCGGGCGCAGGGCAAGCCGGTGCTGTTCGACGTGGACGATCTGGTTTTCGAGCCAGAGCTGATCCACCACGTCGATGCCCTCAAAGCCATGACGCCGGAGCAGGTGGGGCTTTACCACGATGGCGTGCGGCGCAATCTACAAACCCTGCTGGCCTGCGACGCCGCGCTGACCTCGACGGAATACCTGGCCGGGTTCGTCCGGCGGCGCGGCAAGCCGGCCTTTGTCCAGCGCAACGCTCTGAGCCAGGAGCAGTTGGCGGTGGCGGAGCAGGCGCTGCGTCAGGGCGAGCCGCCTTCCGCCGCCAAGATCGTCATCGGCTATGCCAGCGGCACGGCCACCCACGACGCCGATTTCGCCCAGGCCGTGCCGGCCCTGAGCCAGATCATGGATCGTTACCCGCAGGTGGTGTTGCAGCTCTTTGGCGCGATCGAAACGCCGCCCGGGCTGATCCGCTTTGGCGAGCGGCTGCAGCGGCTGCCGCTGGTGCACCTGCTCGAGATGCCGGCCATCATGCGCGGCTGGCAGATCAACCTGGCCCCGCTGGAGCCGGAAAACCCCTACTGCCGCGCCAAAAGTGAGCTCAAATACATCGAGGCCGGGGCGCTGGGCCTGCCCACCGTCGCCAGCGCCGTGGACGCCTACCGGGCGGCCATCACCCACGGCCAGAACGGCTTTCTGGCCGCCGATACCGGCGAGTGGATCGCCGCGCTGGAGGCCCTCGTCACCGACGGATCGCTGCGCCGCGCCGTGGGCCAGCGGGCCAGAGAAGACGTGCTGCGGCGCTACACCTCCGAGGCGCGGGGCCGAGAGTTGGTGAGTATCCTGAACGACGTGCTCTTGCCCTCCGAGCCGGCCCAGGCGACCCCTCCCGCCCCGGTGACTGAACCAGCCCCCTCGATTCAGGCGGCCGGCGTGCCGCTGGTGATCAACTGGCTGGTGGGTGAATCGATCAAGGGCTCCGGCGGCCACATGGACATTTTCCGCACGGTCAATTTTCTGGCCGACTTTGGCCACCAGCAGAACGTCTATTTTGTGCCCCACGCCCACTGGGGCGACAAGGGCGACGCCGAGGTCGAGGCGGCCGTGCGCGACGATTTTTTCGCCCTCAAGGCCAACGTCTACCGCTGGAACGGCCAGGTGCAGGACGCCGATCTGACGGTTGCCACCTTTTGGACCACCGCCTACATGGCCGCCGATGTGCCCAACGGCGGCCAAAAGGTCTACTTTGTGCAGGATTACGAGCCCTATTTCCACCCCATGGGCACGCAGCACCTTTTGGCCGATCAATCCTACCGCCTGCCGTTCAAATTCATCACCCTGGGCCGCTGGCTGACGAACCTCATTCGTGGGAAATACGGCGGCGACGCCGATTACTTTGATCTGGCTCTGGATCACGACCTCTATTACCCGCGTCCCCTCCAGCGCCCTTCCTCAGCCCCGCGTGTGGCCTTTTACGCCCGCCCACGCACGCCGCGCCGCGCCTTCGAGATGGGCCTGGAGGCGCTGAGTCTGGTCTACCATCAGGTGCCGCAGGTTCAACTGCTCTTTTACGGCGCCGACGAGCTGGACACCTACGTGCCCTTTCCCCACACCAACCTGGGCATTCTGCCGCCCGAAGAGCTGGCCAACCTCTTTTCCACCTGCGATGTCGGCCTGGTGCTCTCCACCACCAACTGTTCACTCATCCCGCTGGAGATGATGGCCTGCCGCTGCGCCGTGGTCGATCTCAACCTGGAGACGGTGGAGGGGGTGGTGACCCACGAGGAAACGGGCCTGCTGGCCGATCCCAACCCCCGCGCCATCGCCGCCGCCGTGGTGCGCCTGCTACAAGATCGGGGGCTGCGGCAGCGGCTGGTGGAGAACGCCTACCGCCAGGTGCAGACCCTCTCGTGGGAAAAATCGACGCGCCAGATCGAGGGCATTCTGCTGCGGCAGGTGCCGCCGGAAGCGCGGCTGCTGAATCACCCCCAGACCGCCCATCGCGCCCTGGGGCTGTGGCAGATCGCCCTGCGCCCCGAAACCGACGCCGGCCCCGCGGCCTCGACCCCGGCGGCGGCGGCCGCCGTCGCCCGCCAGAACCGCGACCTGGCGGCGGCATTGTACCAGGCCCAGGAGGCCCTGGCCCGCCAGCGCCGACGCCCGCTGGCCCGGCTCCAGGGGCGGCTGGCCTATCTCTGGCGTCGCGTGCAGCGTTACCGCAAAACCGCCTTTATCGCCAGCCAGCGCATCGAGATTCACCGCAGCGAAGAGCTGACCGCCCGGCGCAGCCAGGGCCAGACCTTTCGCGCGGCGCGGCCCAACCTGAGCCGCATCGACGTGCTGCTCTCCACCTTTGGCCGGGCCAACACCGGCGACGTGGTGCTGCACCTGCGCGAGAGCCCCAACGACGCCGCCGACCTGCGCACAGCCCGTATCAACGCCGGGCTGCTGCGCGACGACGAGTACGCCTCTTTTTCCTTCGAGCCGCTGCCCGATTCCTGGCGCAAAACCTGCTATTTCTGCCTCACCGCTCCCGGCGCCGTCCACGGCGACGCTATCGGTGTGTGGGTGCAGCCCGGCAGCGGCCGCCCCGACCGCGCACGCTACCAGGACGGGCGTAAAATCGACGGTGAGCTGGTATTCGGCGATTATTACCGGGTCAGGCATCAGGCCGAGCAGGGCGAGCGGCCCGTGCCGCTGGCCTGGTGGGTGGTGCCCACCCCCTGGTGGGATCGGCTGCTCAAGGCGTGGCAGTTCCTGCGCGACGGCGGCCTGCGGCGGCTGCGCGACGAAGTGGCCCGCTATCTCTACTGGCGCCGGATCACCCGAAAGTGAGCGTCCTGTGACCCTGCCCACCGTCAGCGTTATCGTCGTCAATTACAATGGCCGGCAGCACCTGTCGCCCTGCTTTTCGTCGCTGCTCGCCCTCGATTACCCCACCGACCGGCTGGAGTTGATCCTGGTCGATAACGCCTCGACCGACGGCTCCCTGGATCACATGCGCCAGCACTTTTCCGGCGTGCGCCTCATCGCCAACGCGCGCAACTGGGGGCTGTGCCGGGCCAACAACATCGGCGCGGCGGCGGCCGGCGGCGAGGTCCTGGCCATCCTCAACAACGACACCCGCGTCGAGCCGGACTGGCTGAAAGAGATCGTGCGGCCCTTCGAGGACCCTGCGGTGGCCTGCGTCGGCTCGCGCATCCTGAGCTGGGATGGCGCGCGGCTCGATTTTGCCGGCGGCGCCATGAACTTTTACGGCTACGGCTATCACCTGGACTTTGGCGCGCCGGCCGACGCCGTTCCCGGCCAGGATGGCCCGGTGCTGGCCCCCTGCGGCGGCGTGATGGCCGTGCGCCGCGATGCCTACCTGGAGGCGGGCGGCGAGGACGAGGACTTTTTCGTCTATTACGAGGACATCGACCTGGGCTGGCGGCTGTGGGTGCTGGGCCACCGTGTGGTCATGGCCCCGCGTGCGGTGGGCTATCACCGCCACAGCGCGTTCTACCGCGCCGTGCCCGAGGCCCGCACGCGGCTGCTCTACGAACGCAACGCGCTGCTCGCGGTGATCAAGAATTACGACCAGGCCAACCTGCGCCGCGTGCTGCCGGCGGCCCTGTTCCTGATGCTCAAGCGCGCCTATCTTTTTTCCGGCGTGGACGCGGCGAATTACCACATCGAGCCATCGCCCGCTGCCGCGCCGGCGGCCAAAACGCCGGCTCACTATTTACGCGCCGGCTGGCAGATGATCCGCCGCCAGGGCCCCGGCGCGCTGCTGCACAACGTCCGCGCCGAGGCGCGCCGCCGCCGGGCCGACCCGACCTACGACCGCTGGCTGCGCCCGCGCCGCGCCCGCGCCCACGGCGGCGCCGAGATCGTGCCGCAGCAGACGGTCAGCCCGCTGCTGGCCGCCGCCGACGTGGTCGCCCTGCTGCCGCGGGCCATGGAAAAACGGCGCGCGGTCCAGGCCGCCCGCCGCCGCCCCGACGCCGACATCCTGCCGCTTTTCGGGCGCCCGCTGGACGTGAGTTATGCCGACCCCGACTATGAAGCGACGCAGCGGGAGCTGGTGCGGCTGTTTGGGCTGGATGCCCTCTTTGAGGGGGAGGGCGCGGCGTGAACGATCCTCTACCCACCGTCAGCGTCGTGGTGCTCAATTACAACGGCCTGGCGCACCTGGAACCCTGCTTTCGTTCGCTGCTCGCTTTGGATTACCCCGCCGACCGGCTGGAGTTGATGCTGGTCGATAACGGCTCGACCGACGGCTCGGCGGCCTGGATGCGGACTCACTTTCCGGCGGTGCGCATCGTCGAGACGGGGGCCAATCTGGGTTTTGCCGGCGGCAACAACGCCGGCGCCAGGGCGGCGCGGGGCGAGATCGTCGCCTTTTTGAACAACGACATGCGCGTCGCCGCCGGCTGGCTGGCCGAGTTGGCGGCTCCCTTTGCCGGCGCGCCCGACGTGGCCGCCGTCGGAGCGCGCATCCTGGACTGGGACGGCGCGCGGGTCGATTTTGCCGATGGCGGCCTGAACTTTTGCGGCTATGGTTACCAGTTCGACCACGGCCGCCGCGCCGTCGCTGAGCCGGGCGAGGTTCGCCCCCAGCTTTACGTCTGCGGCGGCGCCCTGGCCGTGCGCCGGGAGTTGTTCCTGGCATGGGGTGGTTTCGACGAGGATTTTTTCGCCTTTTACGAGGATACCGACCTGGGCTGGCGTTTCTGGGTGCTGGGCTACCGGCTGCTGCTGGCGCCGCGCGCCGTGGTCTATCACCGCGGGCACGGCACGGCCGGCCGCCTGCCCGGCGAAAAGCGGCGCCTGCTCTACGAGCGCAACGCCCTGCTTTCGGCCATCAAGAATTACGAGCGCGAAAACCTGGATCGGATTCTGCCGGCGGCCCTGCTGCTGCTGTTGCAGCGGGCCTGGCTGGCCTCCGGCGTGGACGAGGGCAGCTTTCGCATCGGCGGCCCGCCGCCGCGCCCTGCCCGGTCGCCGGATGACGACGTCTTGACGGCGCGTTATTATCTACGCCGCGTCTGGCAGACGCTACGCGCGGAGGGCCTGAACGGCCTCTGGGAGACGGTGCAGGGTGAGCTGGCCTGGCGCACCGGCGGCCCTCTGCTGAGCGGGCTGCGACGGCGCAAGCGGCCCTCGGCTTCCGGCGAGGTGGCGGTGAGCAAAGAATCGCTGGCCCACCTGGTGGCCGCGAACGACGTACTGGCTCTGCTGCCGCGCGCCATGGAGAAACGGGCCCGCATCCAGGCCGCCCGCCGCCGTCCCGACGCCGAGATATTTCCGCTCTTTCGCCGCCCGCTGGAGCTGAGCCTGTTCACGCCGGAGTACAAACAGGCCCAGGCCGCGGTGGTGGACGCTTTTGAATTGGCATCGTTGTTTGGAGAGAGCTCGTGAGCCGGGTGTTGATCGTCAGTCACGATGTGGTCGACCGGCGCATGGCCGGGCCGGCCATCCGCGCCTGGGAGTTTGCTCGCCGCCTGAGCCGCGAAAACCAGGTTACATTGGCCATTCCCAATGAAACCACCCTGACGGGCCAGGGCTTTGCGCTGCTACCCTACGACCGGCAATCGCTCCGGGAGTTGGCCGCCGCCGCCGATTGCGCCGTCGTTTCCGGCCTGACGCTGATGCAGTACCCCTTTTTGCGCCACCTCTGCCCGGTGCTGGTGATGGACATTTACGATCCCTTTGTGCTGGAGAATTTGCAACTCTTTGCCGACCGGGACATGGCGCTGCGGCTGCGAGATCATCACGACCTGACGCGGGCGATGAACGATCAGCTTTTGTTGGGCGATTTTTTCCTCTGCGCCAGCGAGGAGCAGCGTAATTATTGGCTGGGCGCGCTCAGCGCGCTCAACCGGGTCAACCCCCGCACCTACGATCTCGATCCGACGCTGCGGGCGCTGATCGACGTGGCGCCTTTTGGCCTGCCCGATGCGCCGCCCGTGCACCGCCGGTCGGTGATAAAGGGCGTCGTGCCCGGCATCGGCCCCGATGATACAGTGCTGCTGTGGAACGGCGGCATCTATAACTGGCTCGATCCGCTGACGCTCATCCGGGCGGTGGCCCGCGTGGCTGCTTCCCGCGACGAGGTGCGGCTTTTCTTCATGGGCATCAAACACCCCAACCCGCGCGTGCACCCCATGCGTATGGTTGGCGACGCCACACGCCTCAGCGACGCGCTGGGCCTCACCGGCCGCCACGTCTTTTTCAACGACTGGGTGGCCTACGAGGATCGGGAGAATTATTTGCTGGAGGCCGATCTGGGCGTGAGCCTGCACCTGCCTCACATCGAGACGCACTTTGCCTTTCGCACCCGCCTGCTGGACTGCCTGTGGGCCGGGTTGCCGGTGGTGGTGACCGGCGGCGATACGCTGGCCCGGCTGGTGGAGGCCCACGACCTGGGCCGCGTCGTCGAGCCGGAGGATGTAGACGGCGTGGCGGCGGCGATTCTCGATCTGCTGGCCGGACCGGACCCCCGCGCCACCCGCGCCGAAGCTTTTGACCGGGTCCGCCGCCAGTTTACCTGGCAGCGGGCCATCGAACCGCTGGCCCGCTTTTGCGTCGATCCGCGCCCGGCGCCGGATCGAGCTGGCGGCGGCGCGCCCGCCGAGGCGGTCGGCTCGCCGCATCTGGGCGCTTCGTCGAGCTGGCGGGTGCTGCTGGCCAAGGCCTGGCTCTGCCTGCGCCACCGGGGTCCGCGCGCGTTGTGGCGTGAGGTGCGGGGCTATGTGGATTGGCGGTGGGGGAGGTAAAATGACGGCAACGCCCGAAATATCGGTGGTGATTCCGGCCTACAATGAGGCAGAGGTCATCGGTCAGGTGGTGCGTGGTGTGCAAGAGGCCCTGGACGGGCGGCGCATCGAGGTGCTGGTGGTGGACGATGGTTCTGCCGACGGGACCGCCGATGCGGCGCGTGAGGCCGGGGCGCGGGTGCTGCGCCAGCCCTACAACAAGGGCAACGGTGCGGCGGTCAAGGCGGGCATCCGGGCGGCGCAGGGCGACGTCATTGTGCTGATGGACGGCGACGGCCAGCACGATGCGGCCGACATTCCCCGGCTGGTGGCGCCCATCGCCGAGGAAGGCTACGACATGGTCGTTGGCGCGCGGGTCAAGGGCTGCCAGCAGCGGCATCGCGAGCTGGCTAACGGGGTCTACAATCGTTTTGCTTCCTACCTCACCGGCTTTGCCATCGAGGATTTGACCTCCGGCTTTCGAGCGATCCGACGCACGCTGGCCGTGCAGTTTTGTTACCTGCTGCCCAACACCTTTTCCTATCCCACCACGCTGACCATGGCCGTGGTGCGGGCGGGCTATAGCCTGAAATACGAGTCCATCCACGCCGCGGCGCGGGTGGGCAAGAGCAAGATCCGACTGCTGCGTGATGGGTCGCGCTTTCTGGTGATCATGACCAGGATCGCCGTGCTTTTCAGCCCATTAAAAATCTTTTTGCCGGTGGGGCTGGCCGTCTTTTTGCCCGGCTTTTTCTACGCCATTTACAAGCTGATCGTTGGTCGTCCGTGGACCATTCCCATCGTCATCTCGGTCAGCGTGGGGGCGCTGATCGTGATGTTGGGCCTCATCTCGGAGCAGATTGCCCTGCTGCGCTTCCAACAGATCGACAGGTCGAGATGAAATACTCACCGACACTCCGCAAATACGTCTCGCTGGTCATTTTGATAGGCTTTGTCGCCTGGGGGGGCTGGTACCTGCACCGCCACGCGGCAGAGCTAGGCCGGCTGGCCGGGCTTTCCGTGGGAAGGGTGGTGCTGTTGTTGGGGCTGGCCCTGCTCAAGCTGGCAGCCATGGGATCCTTCACCAAGGTCGTCGTCGGCAGTCTGGGCATCGATCTGGGCTTTTGGGAGTGGTTTGGCCTCTCGGCCATGACCTCGATGGGCAATTATCTCAGCCCCTTTCGCGGCGGGGCGGCCATCCGGGGCGTCTATCTCAAGGCGCGGCATGGCCTGCCATATTCGCTCTTTTTCAGCACCCTTGCCATTTTATACGTGCTTTCTTTTTCTACCAATGCCGTCATTGGATTGTTGGCGCTGGTGGTTCTGTGGGCTGCTTTTGGTGTGACCGATTTTGCCCTGACAGGGTTCCTGGCAGCGTGTCTGGTGTTGCCGGTGCTGTTATGGATCACTGTCAGGCGTTTGCCGCGCCTGCCCGGCCGGTGGACCGAGCAGCTCAATCGTGTCATCGAGGGCTGGCAGATTGTCGCTGCCCGGCCGGGCACGCTGCCGCTGCTGCTGCTGCTCTCGGTGCTCAACACTGGTGTCACGCTGTTGATGATTCATTTTTCGTTTGTTGCCTTTGGCACCCACCTGCCGCTGACCGAAAGCCTGATTGCCAGCACGCTCTTTTTGATTTCGGCCATGATTCCCATCACGCCGGCGGGACTGGGCATTGCCGAGATGATGCTGGTGTTGGCTTCTCAAACCCTCGGCGTCGAGGGGATGGTCAGTGTCCTTTCGGCGGGCTTGAACCGCAGCGCCATGATCGTCGTCAGCCTTGTGCTGGGGCCGCTGTTCAGCTACCTGCTGAGCAAGCGCGGGCTTTAGGATGCGACCGTGGAAACGGAGGGGTGAAAACATGCCCGAGATCGCCGTCATCGGGGTCACGTTATCCGGCAACAAGGGAGCGGCGTCGATGTTGCTCAGCGGCGTGGAGAATATCGCCCGGCTGGCGCCCAACGCCCGCTTTGCCGTGCTGAGCATTTACCCGGACGAAGACCAGGCCGCCAACCACGACCCGCGGGTAGAGATCGTCTCCGCCAGGCCGCTGGCGCTGCTGGCGGCTGTGCCGCTGGCGCTGCTGTGGTGGGCTCTGGCGCGGCTGGGTCTGTCGCCCGGCCTCTTGCGCCGGAATCGTATCCTGGCGGCTCTGGATCGCTGCCAGTTGCTGGTGGATATGAGCGGCATCAGCTTTTCCGATGGTCGGGGAGCGGTGCTGGCCTACAACGTGGCCTGTGTTCTGCCGGCCTTGCTGCTGGGCCGGCCGGTGATGAAATACTCGCAGGCGCTGGGGCCGTTCGAGACGGTTCTGAACCGGACGCTGGCCAGGATATTGCTGCCCCGGCTGGCGCTCATCGCCGCGCGGGGTGAGATCACGCGGGGCTACCTTCGAGAACTGGACCTGGAAAACGTGACCCTCTGCGCCGACGCCGCCTTTGCCCTGGACGAGACGGATGAGCCCGATGGGCCGGAAGGTTTCGCCGGGCGCCGGCTGGTGGGCATCGCTGCCAGTTCGGTGGTCAGGGCCTATTGCCGGCAGCGGGGCCTCGATTATTGCCGGATTCTGGCCGATTTCGTCGACGGGCTCGTCGCTGCGGGCGAATACGGCGTCTGGCTCATCGCCCACGCCGTGCGTCGATCCGAAAAGGGCGGTCGCACCAGCGACGTGGAGGCCTGCCAGGCGATTTACGCCCTGGTGCAGCACAAACAGCATTGTCGCCTCGTGGTTGAGGATCACCCCCCGGCGGCGCTGCGGGCGTTCATCGGACGCTGCGATTTTTTCGTCGCCTCCCGCTTTCACGCCATGGTCTCGGCGCTGTCCACGGGCGTGCCCGTGCTGGTCACCTCCTGGAGCCACAAGTACCGCGAGGTGCTGGCGGCGTTCGGGCTGGAAGCGTGGACGGTGGACTATCGGTCGCTCTCGGCGGCAGCGTTGGGGGAGCGGTTCGGGGCGCTGGTGGCCCAGGAGCGAGAGGTGCGGGATCGTATCGCCTGTCACCTGCCTGGCGCCATCGAATCGGCGCAGCAGAATGCGCGGCTGGCGGCGTCGTTGCTGGAGAGGGGGGATTGATTGGCCTACAGACTGGAAGACCGGCTGATGCGGCTCGCCGAGCGGTTCTTTGGTCTGCCCGACGAAGCGACGATGCGGCGTTATGTGGGGCCGTTCGAGGCCTGTTATCTGGGTTATGCCAGCCAGGAGGCGCTGCGGGCCCGGGCGGCGTCCGGGGGGCTGGTCTCGGCGGTGCTGATCGATTTGCTGGAGCGTGGGATCATCCAGGGGGCGCTGATCAGCCGCATCGTGGTGCGCGAGGGGCGCGTTGAAGCGGAGCCGTTCATCGCCCGCAGCCGGGAAGAGATCCTCGGCGGCCAATCGAGCATCTATATGGAGTTTCCGCTGGCGCATCGCTTCCGCGAGCTGGCCCAAGAGGAGGGCCAGCTGGCGGTGGTGGCTCTGCCCTGCCATTTGCAACGGCTGCGCCGCTGGGAGGCGCGTGATGCGGCGCTGAAGGACAAGATCAGGCTGCGCATCGGCCTGGTCTGCGGGCGCAGTTCCTCCAAAGACCTGCTGCAAGAGGTGTTGCGGAAAAAGGGCATCCGTGAGGCGGACGTGGTCGATATGCGCTTTCGACAGGGCCACTGGCGGGGGCAGACGGTGCTCTGGCTGCGCGATGGCCGCGAGGTGCGGTTTCCCTTTCAGGATTTCAGTCTCTACCGCAACCTGCACTTTGAATGTGAGATCAAGTGTCTGCACTGCGCCGATCCCATCGGCGACGAGGCCGATCTGGTCTGCGGCGACGCCTGGCTGCCGGAGCTGAAGGGGCATCCGGTGAAACATTCCATCGCCATCGCGCGCACGCCGCAGGCCGCCGCCTGGCTGGACGAGATGATGGCGCGTGGATACCTCACCATGCAGCGGGTGTCGCCGGAAACGATTTTTCGGGCGCAGCGGCGGGGTCTGATCCCGATGAAGCGGGGCAAGGCGGCCAAGACCCGTCTCGGCGGTCTGTTTGGTTTCAAGATGAAACCCAACGGCGCATGGCGCTCCCGCTGGAACGATTATCTGACGGCGGCGATGGTGCTGCTCAATTACCGGCTGTCGCGCAGTCGATTCAGGGCGCTGGTCTTTGGGGCGCCCAAACCGCTCTTGCGTATCTATCTGATGGTGATGTCTTTGTTGAAGGATTTTTGAGGGTATGGCAAGAACACTGCCAGATGAAGTGAGGGGAACAAGGCGTTGGGAAAAAAAGATCTGCTGGCTGTGGGATCGTAGCTGGCCACTGCTGGCGCTTGCTGCTCTGGTAGCCGTTTTTTGCTGGCGGTCGATCTTTTGGGGTGAGGTTCTGGTGCCGGCCGATTTGCTGTCTCAGCAGTTTCCCTGGAAGGTCGAATCGAACGATTTTCGCGCGCACAACCTCTTTTCTTCCGACATCATTGACTCGCAGTATCCGGCGCGTGCTGTGGCCCGGCACGTGATCCGCTTGGGACAGCTTCCTCTGTGGGATCCTTACACCTCCAGCGGCAGACCTCTGGGCGCGATGCCCGTCTATGCGCTTTCTTTTCCTCTCAATGTGCTGCTCTGGCTCCTTCCTCTCGATGTGGGTTTTACCTGGCTGGCTGCTTTGCGGCTTTTTATCTCTGGTGCAGCCATGTATGCCTTTTTACGCGAGTTGAATCTGACAAAACCGTCGGCGCTGTTGGGGGGCATTGCCTTTGCCTTCAACGGATTCGTCATTGTCTGGCTCAATGCGACGGCCGGCGTCACCTTGAGCCTGGCCCCGCTGGTGTTCTGGGCTGGAGAACGATCCATCAAGAAGGCGAGTGCCGTCAATCTGTGCCTGCTGGCGCTGGCAGCAGCGATTCTGGTGAGTGGTGGGTTCTTGGCGGTCGTTTTGTATGTGTTGTACGCACTGAGCGGGTATTTATTGTTTCGAGCGGTATCGCAGGCCCGGCAGGAGATGCAGAGGCGGGAAGCGTTGCGCAAATTGATACTGAGCGCATTGGCCATTGCTCTGGGGCTGGCTCTGATGGCGCCCCAGTTGTGGTCGTTCTGGGATCATCTGAAATTGACCGGTTACGATGCACAGCGTGCCTCCCAGCAGCAGGGGCTAAATACCGAACCTGTGCACAACCTGATTCGCTACCTGATTCCAGACTATTACGGCAAACCGGCTGCTCAAGATTTTTTCGATGCCTACCCGGAATATACCGGCTATGTGGGCATCTTGCCTCTCTTTTTGGCGGTGCTGGCGCTGGCTGGTAAACGGCGTCCGGCGGTGTGGTTCTTTGGCTTGCTGGGCGTTCTGGCTTTGGGTATGGCCTTTGGAGCTCCTTTCAATCGTTGGCTGGTTCGACTTCCCGGATTGAACATGGGCGGCGGCGCGCGCCTCAAATCGATGGTTGCTTTTTCGGCGGCTGTGCTGGCAGCCTATGGCCTCGATTTTTTGCTGGATGGGGGCAAATCGGCCCGGCAGATCAGGCGCGTTGTCTGTGCGGGTTTTTTGACGGCCGCCGTTGCCGGGGGCGTTGTTCTTTTGACCGAGGCGTATTGGGGGCCCGGCGGGGCTGCCTCTCACGTCTTTGGCCGGAGCCTGAAGTGGCTGTGGCAAGAGACCCGATTGGATAATCACCTGTTTGAAGACCTCCTCCTCTTGTCATTGTGGGTTTTGGGAAGTCTGGCCCTGCTGGTAGCCGCAGTCAAAGGCACGATCTCGAGACGGGGCGCGACCCTGGGCGCGTTGCTCCTGCTTGTCTTTGATCTGGTGGGTTGGGGCATGGCCTATAGCCGGCCGGTAGATAGAGACCTCGTTTTCCCCGAGACGTCGGGCATCGACTTTTTGCAAAACGACAAAAGCCTTTTCCGTGTGACTGGCCTCGATGACGTGCTTTCGCCCAACATGCCAGGGGTGTACCAGCTTCAAGATATCGCCGGGCACGATCCCCTGGCTCCTGATCGCTACCGGCTGTTTCTTCAGACGATCGACCCCGGCACGAGTTTCGGCGTGCGCGGTACGATCATGCAGTTGAGCACTCAGACGGCGCACCTGAATTCTCCCCTGCTGGACCTCTTGAACCTCAAGTATATCGCCGTGCCACCTGTTATGGCTGGCGAGACGTTTCTCACGCAAGATGGCCACTTTGTGCTGGTTTACGCCGGGCCGGATATGGCCATTTTCGAGAATACACACGTTCTGCCCCGCTGTTACCTGGTTTCCCAGGCCGAGGTTGTGACCGATCCGGAGGTAATCCTGAGCCGTCTGGCCAATGGTGAGATCGATCCCAGGGCAACGGTTCTTTTGGAAGAGTCGCTGCCTCAGTCGTTTTTAGAGAACTCTGCCGGAGCGGCGCAGACTGTGCCTGAAATTGTCTCGTATACCGCCAATCGTATCATTGTCCGCGCCCAAACCGATGCCCCGGCCTGGCTGGTGCTGGCAGATAGTTATTACCCTGGCTGGACGACTATTCTCGATGGCCGGCCGGCCGAAATTTACCGGGCCAACTATTTGTTCCGGGCTGTGTTTATGCCGCCGGGAGAGCATGAGGTAGCCTTTGTCTTTCAACCCTTGCCGTACTATTTGGGATCGGCCGTGCGTTTGCTGGCGCTGCTGGTGATGGCAATCGCACTTTTGATAGGTTGGAAGAGAAAAAGGAGCCACACCGATGGCTAGAGGCAGCCGCGTGTGGCGGTTCTTGCCGTTGCTGGCCGTGCTGCTGGGTGGGGCCCTGCTCGGCGGGTGGCTTTTCTTGGGTCTGATCGACGTGCCGGCATGGATGTCCCTGCCCCGCGACGACGCACTCATCCCTGTGGCCGATGTGTACGGCGCCAATCAGGTGGGGCAGAGTTTCGTCGCCCGCTGGGACGGGCTTTCCAGGGTGGATGTCTTTTGGCAGCCCTCCGGGCAGCCGGTTCATGGCCTGTTGAGACTCGAATCTGTCGTTGCGAACGAGACTCTGTTTGTGGGCGAATTCAACTGCTCTGGAGCTGAGTCGTGGTGCGCCTTGTCCTTTCCTCCGATCCAGGATGCAGCGGGACAGGCTTTGGTTATTTCTCTTCAAGCTCCATCAGCAGTGGAATCCACGGCGATGATCTTGAGCGCCTGGCCTGCGGATGCCTATTCGCCGGGCGAGATGCTTCTCAACAGCGAGCCCCTGCCGTTGGACCTCGTTTTCCGGCCCTATTACCGGCTGCAGGGGTGGTCAGAGAGAGGACGTTGGCTGGCGGATCGCTGGCGGGTATTCATGCAGATGCTGGATGGCCCGGACGAGCCTGGCGGGATGGTGCGCGGGAGCGCGCGTAAATTATCGCTGCTGGCGCTGAACGTGGCGGCTTTATCCCTGCTGATAGCCCTGATCACCGCTCGAGCTTCTCAGCCTGGCCCTTTGCTGGCCCGCTGGCTGTGGCTGGCCGTGATTTTAGGGCAATGTCTGGCTTTGGTGGTGGGGGTATCTGTGGCGCGCGCCGAGCGCTGGCTGGCGACGCCTCCGCGCGCCGAGGCTTCTGGTCTGAGGGGAGCAGATGGCGAGGTCGTATTCGATGACTTGCTGCTCAGAGTGGCTGCCAGAGATGTAACTTTTGAAACCGATCCCGATGCAGTTGACGTGCGCTGGTTTGAAATCGAGGGCCGCCGGCAGCCCGTGCTGTGGGCCCATGCTTTTTCTCGCCTGAACTTTGTGGTGCAGGTTCCGGATCGCGGCTGGCTGGAGTTCGGCGCGGCTCTTTCGCCAGAGGCCTGGGACAAGGACGGCGACGGTGTCGAGTTTGTGATCACGGTATCTACGGCGGAGAGCATCGAGCAGGTGTACTGGCGGGCCGTGGACCCGGCGCACAACCCCGATGACCGCCGCTGGTTTGAAGAGCGGGTGGCCCTGAGCCATTACGCCGGCCAGGAGGTGACCCTCACGCTGAACACCTATCCTCGCGGCCACAACAGTTGGGACTGGGCCGGCTGGCGGCACCCGATCATCGTCGGGCAGCCTTTTGAATGAGGACGCTTGGGCTAAATCTTTGGTACTCGATGTTGATTGACGGTCGCATACAACCGTGATATAATATCGTTGCCAGGGGGGGCGGTCGGAGTAGGCCGCCTTTTTATTATGTGTAATGGAGGGAATATGAAAACAAGATCGGTCTGGCAAATTGTGAGCGCGCTGCTCTGGCTGCTGCTGTTGGTCGCCATCGGGCCGGCGAGCAGCGGGCGACCCTCTTTCGCCTCGCCGGGCATCCAGTCCGCCGTCACCGTCACCAGCCCCTCCGGCGCGGCGAGCGACATAGTGGCCGACGGCGATGACTTTTTCACCCGCATCCTCGGCGATCCGCGCGACATGAATGACCGTCTCGATCTACGCTGGCAGGATGGCATCAGCAACATCTCGGTTACTGGCGGTATCTGGCAAGGTAGTTGGACAACCCTTGGCACAGTCTATGCGCTCTTTCCTGGCCTGGGCCCGGGTGAAGCCCAGATTGGGCCAGTGGGCAGCCTGTACCCCATCGACACTACCGTTTATCGCCATCTCAGTTTCCGTGCGTACAGCGCCAATAGTGCCAGCTATGTCTGGTGGGCGTATCCTGGCTACCAAAACGGTGCCAGCGCGGTCGCTACGGGTGCTATCTCTGCCGGTCAATGGAAGACGGCCATCCACACTCTGAGCTCAGGCTGGAGCGGCTCAATGCAGGGACTACGCCTCCAACTCCAACAAGCGGCCTCCGATTTGAGGATCGACTGGCTGCGCCTGACCAACCCCGCCACCTCGCCCAGCTTTAACATCACCTGGTCTGGCGCTGGCAGCGGCGAGGTGGACATCTACTGCGACGACGACACCAGCTTTGGCAACGGCGCCATCGCCCAGATCGCCAACGACACAGCCAACGATGGCAGTTTCACCTGGCAGACGGCCGCCTTTCCGCCGGGCGCGTATTACATCTATGTCGAGCACAACAGCGACGGCGCCGGCAACGGCGATTACAGCAGCGGCCCGCTGACCATCGCGCCGACGCCCATTCTGGATTTCACCGCGCCCAGCGTCACCAGCGGCGACGATTACGCCACCGCCGTGGTGGGCAGTCCGTGGGACATGAGCGACGATAGCAGTATCCTTGGCCTCGATTGGACGCGCTGCAACATTCGCGATCTCTCTTTTAGTGGCGGGCAGATGCACGCCACAGTAGACCACGCAGCGTGGTGTTCTGGCTCAGACCCGGATGCTGAATCGTTTGTTTACCTCAATGTAGACCCCGGGCAGCCCATCGATACCACCAAGTACAAATACCTTTCCTGGCGGTGGTATGTCGAAGGTGACTGGTCGAGCGCCGATGCTCGCCTGAGCGATGAGAACGGTTGGATCACACGCTTTATCTACTTCTCTACATGGCCTCCGACGAGCGGTAACACGCTGAACGACGTGATCATTTGGGAGGGGTGGAACGCGTATACCGTTGACCTTTCACAGCCGGACTCTCTGGACGACGCCAGCCCTGGTTCAGGCCCCGGTTGGACAGGGACCAAAGGCGCTCTCCGTTTTGACTTTATGGAAGCAGCCGTAAATACTTTTGATTTCGACGTCGATTACCTGCTGCTCACCGCCGATCCCACCGCCCAGGCCGGCAGCAGCTACACTATCCAGTGGACCATCCAGGCCAGCGAGCGGCCCATGACCATCACCCTCAAATACGATACCGACACGGACCCCACCGGTTTTGCCGGCACCATCGCCACCCTGACGCCCGGCGGCGATGGCACGCCGCTGCCCGGCCCGTACTATATCTATTTGCCCCTGGCGCTCAAGAATTACCAGCCAGACCTGCCCGCCGAGGGTGTGTATCGCTGGAGCGTGCCCGGCGCGCTTGCCGGCGCGTATTACATCTATGCCCAGGTCGATGACGGCCTCAACGTGGTGGGCTGGTACAGCCAGGCGCCGCTGGTCATCGAATAACCTCTTCAGGTGCGACGCACCTTGGAGACTCGGAGGCGCATCTCGTTGCGACGGGCTGCGCCTCTTTTGACAACCCCCTCCCTCTGCGGTATAATCGGGCGCGTTGGCTGAAGGAGTGGCTGCTCTTGCCCAAGCTCGTCTGTGTGATTATCCCAACGTGGAACGGCCGGGCGTTTCTGGCGTATTGTCTGCCTGCCGTAGCGGCGCAACTGGGCGCCGAGGCTGAGTTGGTGGTGGTGGACAATGGCTCGCAAGACGGCACGGCCGACTGGCTGGCCCAACACTTTCCCCGCGTCAGGCTCCTGCGCAACCCCACCAATCTGGGTTTTGCCGTGGCAGTTAATCAGGGCATCCGGGCCACGGCGAGCGAATTCGTCGTCCTGCTGAACGATGACACGGTCGTCGATGACGGCTGGCTGGCGGCGCTGATCCAGGCGGCCGGCAGCGATCCGGACGTGGGCATGTGCGCCTGCCACATCCTCCGGGCTGATGCGCCGCACCTGTTCGATTCGGCCGGCATCGAGGTCGATTGGGCCGGTGTGGCCTGGAATCGCTGGGCGGGCGATCCGGCAGAGACGCATCCGGGCCTGGAGCCGGAGGCGGTTTTTGGCGCCTGTGGCGCAGCGGCGCTGTACCGGCGCGCCATGCTGGATCAGATCGGCCTGTTCGACGAAGATTTTTTCGCCTATTACGAAGACGTCGACCTGGCCTGGCGCGCCCGGCGGGCCGGCTGGCGCTGCCTCTATGTGCCGCGCGCCCGGCTGTTGCACGCCCACTCTGGCACGGGCCGCCGCGTCCCCGAGCTCAAGCGTTACCTCATTGGCCGCAACAAACTCTGGACGCTGGTCAAGAATTACCCGCTGGCCTGGCTGTGCTGGCGCTGGCCCCTCATCCTGCTGATCGACGCCGCCATGGCCGTGGGTATGGCCCTCAAAGAGCGGAACGGGGCGTCGCTGCGCGGGCGGTGGGACGCCCTGCGGGCGCTGCCGCGTTTTTGGCGCAAGCGAACGCCCGGCGCGGGCGAGTCGGCGCCGCTGGTGGCGGCCCGCCCACCGTGGAAAATGTAGACGGTGGGCTGTGTTTACGGCTATGCGGCGGCAGGATGATTGGCGCATGGATTTCAGATTCACGCAGACAAAGGCCCACAAAATCAGCGTTTATCGGCGTTAATCTGCGTCCTGGTTAAGATCGTAATTTGCCGGTGTCCAACACGGATCAAGATTTTGTTTTCAATGCGTAAAAATCTGTGTGCATCTGTGTCCGATGAGCTTGAGGTGCGGCAGGAGGCCGCGCTATGAAACTGGTGATCCAGATCCCCTGTTACAACGAAGAGACTACCCTGCCCCTCACCCTCCAGGACCTGCCGGCGAGCCTGCCGGGAATCGACTGTCTGGAATGGCTGGTGGTGGACGACGGCAGCATCGACGGCACGGCTGCGGTGGCGCGGCAGATGGGTGTGCACCACGTGGTGCGGCACCCGCGCAACATGGGCCTGGCCCAGGCCTTTCTCACCGGTCTGGAGGCGGCGCTCAAGGCCGGGGCCGATATCATCGTCAACACCGACGCCGATAACCAATACTGGGGCGCGGACGTCGCTCGACTGGTGCAGCCCATCGTCGACGGCCAGGCCGACATCGTCGTCGGCGACCGGGGCGTGGGCACGGTGGCCCATTTCTCGCCGCTCAAACGCTGGCTGCAGCGGCTGGGCAGCCGGGTGGTGGGCCTGGCCTCCGGCGCGGCGGTGGCCGACGCCACCAGCGGCTTTCGCGCCCTCAGCCGCGAGGCCGCGCTGCGCACCATCGTCTACAGCCAATACTCTTACACGCTGGAGACGCTCATCCAGGCCGGCAGCCGGCGCATGACGGTGGCCTACGTCCCCATCCGCACCAACCCCCAGATGCGCCGTTCGCGCCTGATGCGCAGCCTGCCGCAGTATCTGGTCAACTCGGGCGCCACCATCCTGCGCATCTACACCATGTATCGCCCGTTGCGCGTCTTTTTGGTCATCGGCGGGGCGCTGATCCTGATCGGGTTGGTGATCGGCCTTCGGTTTCTGTTTTTTTACCTTGCCGGCCGGGGCATGGGCCATGTGCAGTCGCTCATCCTGGCGGCCATCCTGACCATCGTCGGTTTTCAGGTCTGCCTCATCGGCTTGATAGCCGATCTGGTGGGCTTTAACCGCAAGATTTTGGAAGAAACGCTCTACCGGGTGCGGCAGTTAGAGCTGGAATGGCAGAATGAAAAGCGCCTGGACAAAGAGTGATCGACGGCTCCGGTGGGGGGTGTTCTTTTTGCTGGCGATCTTGCTCTCCACGGCGGGCTGCGCCGAACAATCCGATGCCGCGCAGCCTCTCTCTGCCCAGCCCGCCGGCGAGATCGCCGGCGAGCGCAGCGTGGGACAGACCTTTGTCGCTCTGGATGACGGCCTGAGCCGCATCGACGTGCTGCTGGCGACCTATGCCCGTCACAACAGCGGCCGGCTGGTCTTTGGTCTGAGACAAGCGCCCGCCGGCGCCGACGACCTGGTCCGCATCGAGGTCGAGGCAGCGACGATCCGGGACAACGCCTATCACGCTTTTCGCTTCGATCCGATCCCCGATTCGGGCGGGCGCTCGTTTTACTTTTTTTTGCAGGCGCCGGAGGCCGCGCCCGGCAACGCCGTGACGGTCTGGCAGAGCGCGCTCGATATCTACCCCGGCGGCAGCGCCGTCGTCGCCGGGCAGCCGCAATCGACCGACCTGGTCTTTCGCGCCTTTACGCGCTACGATCTGGCCGAGCTGGCGGCCGATGTCCGGTGGGGGCTGGGTCAGCGCGGCTGGGTATTGCTCGTGGGTGGGCTGTTGTTCACCCTGCCGGGTTTCGCGCTGAGCCTGTGGCTGCCACGCGACAGGTCGATTCCCCTGGTCGAGTGTGTGATCCTGAGCACGGGCCTGAGCCTGGCGATCCTGGTTCTGCTGGTGTATCTGGCCCAGATTTTTCCTCTGCGGCTGGGGCCATGGGCGGCGTGGGGGCTGCTGCTGGTATCGGCGTTGATGGTCGGGTGGCGTCGGCGCGGCGCGCTGACGCGCTGGCGGCCCGATCCGGCTCACCTGGCTCTGGGCATCGTTTTCGGCCTGACGCTGGCCGTGCGGCTGCTGGCGGCGGCCGATCTGGCAGCGCCCATGTGGGGTGATTCCTACCAGCACACCCTGATCCTGCAACTGGTGCTGGATCACGGCGGGCTGTTTCAATCCTGGCAGCCGTATGCGCCGCTGGCCTCGTTCACCTATCATTTTGGCTTTCACGCCGCGGCTGCCTTTTTCCAGTGGCTCACCGGTCTTTCGGCGCTGTCTACGGTGTTGTGGGCGGGCCAGATGCTGAATGCTCTGGCCGTGTTGGCTCTCTACCCGCTGGCGGTGAAAATCGCGGCGGGCAATCGTTGGGCAGGCGTGGCGGCCGTCGCGATCGCCGGGTTATTCTCCCAGATGCCCATGTACTATGTCAATTGGGGGCGGTACACCCAACTGGCTGGCCAGGTCATGTTGCCCGTGGTGATGTGGCTCACCTGGGAGGTGTTGGAGCGCCGCCAGCGCGACTGGCGTTTGGCGGCCGTGGCGGCGCTGGCGGTGGCCGGCCTGGCGCTGACGCACTATCGTGTGTTGTTGATCTATGCCGCCTTTGCCCTGGCGCTGGGCCTGATCGGGCTCTGGCGGCGGCGGGACAGGCCCACAGAAGTGATTCTGCGCCTCGGCGCGCTGGGCGGCGCGGCCCTGCTCATCACCCTGCCGTGGCTGGTCCACTCGCAGGCGGGCAGGCTGCCGCATTGGATGGGCAATCGTCTGGATGCGCCCGCGGCGGTATCGGCCCTTGCCCAGGCGGCAGAGGCGGTGGCGCAGGTGTTGAGCCACACGGATGGCTGGCTGCTGGGTCTGGCGGCGCTGGGCGGCCTGTGGAGTGCGCTCAAAAGGCAGCGCGGCGGCGTAACGATCTCGTTGTGGCTGGCGGCGAGTTTTTTGCTGGCCAACCTGCACCTGCTTGGATTGGCCGGTGGGGGGATCGTGGACAATTTTACCCTGGCCATCGCGGCCTATATTCCCCTGGCTCTGCTGGCTGGCCTCCTGATCGGCGGCCTGATCGATGCCGGCCGCGCGCGCTGGAAACAGGGCACAGAGCGACTGGTCCTGATCGGGGTGTGTGTTCTGGGGCTGTGGGGCGGGGCGCAGCGCTTCACCGATGTCGAGCCGGCCACTCACGCCCTCCTCACCCGCCAGGACCTGGCCGCCATGGGCTGGATCCGGGCGCACGTACCACCCGACGCCAGGTTTCTGATCAATTCGTTGCGCGCGTATGGCGGTAGAGCGGTGGTGGGCTCGGATGGCGGCTGGTGGCTGCCGCTGCTCACCGGCCGGGCCAACACCGTGCCGCCGCTGACTTATAGCCTGGAGCAGGGGAGCGAGCCGGGTTATTTCGAGCAGGTGGCGGCTTTTGCCGACCGGCTGCAGGGGGCCGCTCTGGACGCGCCGGAAACGCGAGCCTGGCTGCGGCAGCAGGGTGTGACGCACGTCTACATCGGCCAGCAGCAGGGGCGGGTCAACTATTCCGGCAGCGAGGTGTTGGACGCCGACGCTCTTTTGGACAGCCGGTACTACCGGCCGGTTTACCACGAGGACGAGGTCTGGGTATTCGAGTTGGTCGTTGATGAATGATGGTACGGGTTCAGCTATGACAAACCGACCTCTGCGCGTGTGTTACTTTGGCACCTACCGGGCCAACTATTCACGCAACCAGATCCTGATCGCGGGCCTGCGGCAGGCCGGGGTGGAGGTTGTCGAGTGCCACGCGCCGCTGTGGCGCGGCATCGAGGATCGGGTGCAGGCGGCCAGCGGCGGCTGGCGGCGGCCCGGATTTTTATGGCGTGTGCTCCGCACCTATTGGCGGCTTTTGCGCGCCTATGCGCGCGTCGGCGATTTCGACGTCATGGTGTTGGGCTATCCGGGTCAGTTGGACGTTTTCCTGGCGCGTCTGCTCACCTGGCAACGGCGCAAACCGCTGGTGCTGGACGTGTTCATGTCGATCTATTTGATCGCTGCCGAGCGGGGGTTGGTGGCCAAAAGCCCGTTCACCGGGCGATGGATCGGTCGGTTGGAGAGATGGGCCTGTCTGCTTCCGGAGCGGTTGATCATCGACACGGCTGCCTATCGCGATTGGTTTGTCGAAACCTATCACCTTGCGCCTGAGCGGTTTCGTCTGGTGCCCACGGGCGCGGACGATCGTATTTTTACACCCGTGCCGGCCCAAGAGCGTGGGCCGGGCTTTTGTGTCATGCAATACAGCGGCTACCTGCCCGGCACCGGCGTCGATGTCATCCTCGAAGCGGCCAGCCGTCTGCAGGATGAGCCGGATATTCACTTTCACCTGTTGGGTGATGGGCAGCTCAAACCGCAGGCAGTGGCCCAGGCGCAAAGGCTGGGATTAAAAAACGTGACCTTTTTCGGTTGGGTGGACAAACACGAGCTGCCCTTGCGGGCGGCCGCGGCCGATGTCTGTCTGGGCGTATTTGCGCGCGCCGAACAATCGGAGCGGACGGTGGTGAACAAGGTCTACGAGGCGCTGGCCATGGCCAAGCCGCTCATCACCGGCGACTCGCCGACCGTCCGGGAGCACCTTGTCGATGGCGAGGAGGTGTTGTTGGTGCCACGCGAGGATCCAGATGCTCTGGCCCGGACCATTCTGCGCCTGTGGAACGATCCGGCCCTGGCCCGTTCTCTGGCCGAGCGGGGGCACGGGCGCTACCTGGCCGAGTATGCCATCGCCAGCCTGGGAGAAAAGCTGCGCCGGCATCTTCGAGAGCTCCTGGTCGAAAGAAAACAGGTATGAAATTCCTCACCCTGAGCAATTGGGCGGTGGTGCTGCTTGGCCTGGTCGTCAACCAGGGCGTCAATGCGCTGGTGCTGATCGTCATTGCCCGCCAGGTGTCGCCGGTCGAGTACGGGCAATACCTGGCCTGTTATGGATTGGCCAGCCTGATGATCGTTTTGCCCAATGCCGGGCTCGATGCCTTTTTGCTGGCCCGTGGCAGCGCCGATCCGGCCAACATGCCGCGCTGGTGGCAGAGCTCGGTGCGGCTGCGGCTGCGGCTGCTCCTGCTGTGGCTGGGGTTGATGATCCTGCTGAGTTTTTGCCTGGCTCCAGATACCTACCCGCTGGCCGTTTTGCTGCCTGTCACCGTGGGGTTGGCCTGTGATAGCCTGACGTTGCTGTCCTATTCGGCGTTGCGCGGCCTGGGTCGCCACGGACCGGTCACGGCAGCCCAGGTATTGGCCGCTTTGCTTCTGTTGGGGGTGACACTGGCCTGGCCGTTCGGTTCCGGGCAGATCGTCCGATTTTGTATCTTTCGGGCGTTGCTCTCGGCGATTTTCGTCGCACCGGTGGGGTTGCTGGTGCGGCAATTCTTGCGGCAGCCCGTCGGGGTTACACCGGTTCGGTGTCTGTTTCAACAGGCCCGCCCCTTTGCCCTGGCCGACGTGGCCACAGCCGTCTATATGAAAGCCGATCTGACTATCGTTTCACTTTTCCTGGGGTCGGTGGGCGCCAGTGTCTATGGGCCGGCTTTGAGTATCGTCAACATGTCCTTTTTAGTGCCCAACGCACTCTATTTTTTCATGTTGCCGTTTCTCGCCAGGTCTTTTGCTGCCGACCGGCGCAGGTTCGCCCGGGTGGGTGCAGCGCAGCTTGGTATACAAGCGCTCTCCGGCATGGCGCTGGCGGCGATTCTGTTCTGGCTGGCCCCGATGACGATCCGGCAGGTGTTTGGCTCCGATTACGCTTCGTCGGTGCTGGTGCTCAAGCTGCTGAGCCCTATCCTGGTGCTCAAATCGTGCAGCTTTGGCCTGGCGGCGATTCTCACAGCTGCTGATCTACAGCCCTGGCGCACAGCAGTGCAGGTGGTGTGTGCCCTGTTCAACACCACTGCCAACCTGGTGGTGATCGGCACGTTGGGCATTCTGGGAGTGGCGATGGTCTACCTGTTCAGCGAGGCGCTGCTGCTGGCCGGGTACGTCTGGGCGGCCCATCGCCGGCGTGTGGGGCGTGGGGCCGTGCTGGGGCTGGCGCAGGCGTGAATATCCTGCTGATCCATCTCTACTCGGCGCAAAATCTGGGCGACGACGCCATCATGTACGAAACGCTGCGTGGCCTGAACGAGATCTATCCCGATGCACGGGTGACTCTGGCGGCGAGCGATCCGGATAGCTGGCGCAAGTATCGTGGCGTGATGACGGTTGGCTCACTGACGACCTGGGTGGCCCGCCTGGACGAGGGTCGCTGGCGCGCCAGAGTGTTGGCTGTGCCGTTGTATCTTTTCCTGTTGACGCTGAGTGTTTTACTGCATCGATTTTTCCGGCTCAGGCTGTTGTTTGGATCGGAGGAGAAACGTCGTCTGCTCTTGGCCTATTACACCGCCGATCTGGTGCTCAGTTGCGGCGGCGGAAACTTGTACGCCCACGCGCCGCTCAGCCCGTTTTTCCTCTGGTCGCTCCTGACGCTGGCGCTGGCGCTTGGTCTGGGCAAACGAGTGATCATGCTGCCCCAGTCGGTGGGGCCTATCGAAGGGCGTTTTCAACGCATGGCGGCCCGCTTGCTGTTCGACCGTGTTGCCTGGATGCTGCTTCGGGAACAGCGCTCGATCGATTTCGTGCAGCGTGTCATGCATCTGAGAAGGCAGCCCGTTCTTCTGCCAGACCTGGCTTTTGGCCCCACGCCGGCAGTGGCCTCACCGGTAGACCTGGCTGGCTCTCAGGACGGGCCGCGCATCGGCGTCACGGTCATCGACCGGGCGGTGCAGGTCAGGGCCTTTTCCGGCCAGGAAACCTACGAGGCGGCTGTGGCCTCGGCTCTGATCCGGTTGAGCCGGGATCGTGGCGCCAGCCTCTACCTTTTTTCACAGTGCAACGGGCCCAACCTGGCCCACGATGACCGATGGGCAGTCCGTCGCCTCTACCATCGTTTGCAGGAGCAAGGTGTGGGGGCAGCCGTGTTCGATGCTTTTGACAGTTCACTGGCGCTCAAATCGGCCTACGCATCCATGGATTGCCTGCTCGGTTCCCGCATGCACAGCGCCATCCTGGCTCTGAGTGGTGCCGTGCCGGTGGTGTTGATCGGCTACCAGCCTAAATCTTTTGGCGTGATGGAATCCTTGGGCCTGGAACAGTACTGCTGCGACATCGAAACGGTGACGGCGGATCGGCTGTACGAGATGGTCTGCCAGGCCCTGGACAATCGGGCGCAGATCGCTCAGTTCGTTGCAGCGCGTTATGCTGAAACCCAGGCTCGGCTGCGGGAATGGACGCGTTACCTTGAATGATCAGCGGCCCATACGAGTGGTCCAACTGGTGGCCGGCGTGGCCATCGGCGATCAGGCCAGCGGCGCCGAGTACTTTGGCCTTCAGCTTGCACGGCACCTAGACAGGCCCGAGTTCGAGCCAGTGATCTTGGCCATGTGGCGGTACAACTCGGTGGCCGAACAAAAGTGGTTGGAAATTCTGAGCCACGAGGGTCTACCGGTCACCGGGCTGACAACCGTGGGCCGTTACCCCCTGTTCGATCTGGGGCCGATCTTGGCCAGGCTATGGGCCTTTACCAGCGCTTTCAAACCGGATATCATCAACAGCCATTCGCAGCGAGGCGATCTGCTGGCCGCGCTGGTACACCTGCTGCATCCGCACCATCCACGGGCAGTTCGCACGGTGCACATCGACCAACCCTGGCTCAACCGGCGCTACACCGATTTGGTTTTCGACAAAGTCCTGTTTCCGTTGTTGTTTAACGTCGAAGTGGCCATTTCACAGACGGTGCGGTTCAAGCTGGACAATCGGCTCTTGGCCCGGCTGGTGGGCAAAAAATCGGTGCTGTGTTATAACGGCATCGACGCCAGATTCTTCAGCCCGGAATTCGCTGTCGCCAATCGCGGCGAGTTGCCCGCTGGTGTGCCGGACGTGCGGCCCCGCCTGGGCGTGATCGGCAGGATGACCAGACAAAAAGGCTTACCCTATCTCGTGCAGGCCCTGCACCTGATGAACCAGCAACGAGCGGTGCACCTGATGGTCATCGGCACCGGCCCACTGGAAACAGAAATCGAACAGCAGGTGCAGGCATTGGGCCTGGGTGAACGGGTTCATTTCCTGGGCAGTCGTAACGACGTGATGCGCATTCTGCCTCACCTGGATATGGTCGTCTCTTCTTCGTTGTGGGAGGGCCTGCCCACCGTTCTGCTGGAGGCGATGGCGCTGCACGTGCCGGTGGTCGCCACCGACGTGTCTGGCAGCCGCGAGATCGTCTGCACAGGTCAAACCGGCATCCTGGTGCCGCCGCAGGACCCTGCGCGCCTGGCTGAGGCCATTCTGTGGTTATTGGATCGCCCAGCAGAGGCGCGGGCGATGGCCCACAATGCTCATCGAGTGGCCGCTGATTACACCGTACAGAACACCGCTACCCGCTACGCCGAGTTGTACCGTCGACTGGCGAAAAAAAAGACCTCCTGAGATTCAGGAGGTCTTTTTGCATTGCGACGATGGGTTATTCTGCGCCTGGCCCGTTATAGTCTTCGCTGGCGCCCTGGTTGTTGGCGCGGACGATGGCGATAAAGGTGGCGGTGGGGTTGTCTGGATGGGCCTCGATGATAGCGCCGGCACCGTAGCCGCCGTCTTTGTAATAGCCAAACTCGTCGGTGTTCATATCGGTCGAGACGTTCAGCACGCCGGCCGAAGCGGGATCCGAGTTGGCCTTGGCGTATCCGGCGATGGTCAGTGTCTGGGTGCTACCAACGGTGCTGCCGTTACGGTCCTTGTAGGTCACATTGACCTTGACGGTAGAACTGCCCAGGTTCTGAATGGCGATGTAGGTGCGCTGCTTGCCGGGATTAGAAGCGATAAAGTTGGCGTCGCTGGCCCAGCGGATGAACGGCACCGCGATCTTGGACACACCTGCCGGCTCACCCAGGAAGGCGGTAAAGGCGTCTGCGGTGGTAGAGGTGCCCGCGTTGGCCGAAGTCTGAGCCTTGCCGATGGCCACGATGGGCGCGCCGGCCGTGGTGCCGGTAGCGGCGTTGTAGCTGTTGATGACCGCCGAGCCGGTAAAGTTGCTCATGTCTGTGCTATCGCTGGGGCTGCAGGTGACGATGCTCTTTTTCTGGCCCGGGCCGATCTCGTAGCGACCATCTGTTGCCACGGTGTTGCCATTGGTGTCACGATAGGTCACCTCGATGAAGGCATCTTCCCCGGGCGTCAGGCTGGCGTTCTGCACCGCATAGTAGGTGTCCAGGCCGTACCGCTCACACAGGCCGGTAGCCAGGTAAACGGTGGTGGCAGCCTTGCTCAACGGCACACCCTCAAAGTTGGCCGCCACCGGCCGGGTGGTGTAATACTCGCTGGCTGCAGCCACCACGTTGGCAGCGCCGCCGCTCACAAACTCGGCGGTGATGATGGCCGAGCCGTTAAAGCTGGTCAGACTGCTGGACAGGCCCGTGTCAGCCGAATTGGACATGTCGATGTACTTGGACGACTGGGCTGGGATCTCGTGGGTGATGGTGCTGGCCAGCGCCCCGTTATTATCGGCATCGTAAAAGTTGATCGTGGCGTCGATGGCCGAGTTCTCGGTGTTCTGGACGGAAAAGACGGTGGTGCGGCCGAATTTGTTCAGCAGCACCGTGGCCACCAGGTACTGCTCAGATGCATCGCCGCTCTGGAAACCATTGGACAGCAGCCGCATCTTGAAACCTGCATCCTGTGAGAACTGGACCACTGTGGCCACCAGAGGTTGATCGGCCGACATCACCGCCGAACCACGCCAGCCATCCGAGATGCCACTGACGCTGCCGATGTAAAAAGAAGCACCGGCACCGGCGGCCAGTGTACCATCGCCGATGCCTTGCAACGGGTTGAAGGGGATGGCCGTGGCGCTGCCCTCGGCATAAAAGTTGACGGTGATGGTGGCGGCCTCTGTGCCCACGTTTTGGTAGGTCACAGAGACGACCCAACTGGCATCCTTGGCCGACTGCGCCAGCGCCACGTTGGCTCCAACCACACCAAAGATGAGTGCTACCATCATGACAACCGACATGACTTTGAAAAAGGTGCGCATTTTGTTCCTCCTGCAGAAATGACGCTAGATTGGTGGGTATGTATTGGTTATATCTTATCTCAAACCTCTTCTCAAAGCAATAATACCTCCGGGTTATTCTGCCCTCAATCAGGTTTTTCCTGGCCCAGGAAGCTCTTTATAGGCAGTTGACCGGCTCTGCAGCATTGCACCAAAAACGACTTGTGTGGTATAATGTCCTTGTTGAATGTCTGTCAGATGGCCCGAAACCAACAACAAAACCCCGGCGAGGAAATGGACCCATGAAGACCCTCAAGAACGTTGCCATAGCAACGATGATGATCCTCTTTTTTCTGTTGACGGCGTGTTCTTCGACCCCCGGGCCTGCTGTCACGGAGAATGTCAGCCCTCTTGGGCTTGTCAGTCCGGTGGCGACGTCGCAACCAGCCCCAACCCCAGTTTCTAGCCGGGTGACGGTGCGTGTAACACCGCTGCCTGCGAAATCGGCTTTGACTGGCCAGGTCATCTCTGCCGTGGGTGGATCAGGGCCGTTGGTCGAGACGGTGGTGCGGCTGGCTCGCGTTTTTTGGAACGAGCAAAAAACCGATGGCGCTTTTTCCCTCGAAGTGGCTTCGAGTCCGAGTGCGGTGACGGATGCCGCAGGCGCGTTTTTTTTCGCCAACGTCGAACCGGCAGATTACGTGATAGTGATCGGAGATCTGGAAGGCGAGCACGTCATTTTGTCCAACCCGGATGGCAGTGCCCGGATCTTTACCGCCGAACCGAACAAGATCGTCGATGTCGGCAAGCTGGAAGTCAGATTGAGCAGGTGAGTTGCCTTCCGTCCAGTTTGGCCCATCTCTCATGAAACCAGCGTGTGATGGTTGACGTGCTGACTGTTCGGTGTTATAATAGTGTTGTCATCCTTTACGTGTGGCACCATAAAAGTGAGCAGAGCGTATTGTCTCTACCTCTCAGGAAAACGCCTGATTCCCCTGGTTGACAGGGGGTTGCCTCAAGAGCGCATCGTAGGTTGACCTTCCCGTAACAAAACTCATCATCTGAGCGTTGTGACCTTTTTACCCGCCTGCCGGGTGGTGGGCTTTTTGTAATCTGCGTTTTCCTGACCCTCTTGTATCCCATAGGATTCCTATTTCGACGATCTCTTGTGTCGATGCAACCCAGGTTCGATTTCCCGCCGCGGAAACATGGTCGATGCCAGACAACTGGCATCCTGGCGGTCGATCCTGCCAGCCGCCCAAATACCGCGTTTGGCACAGATCGCTGCCCCTTTGCCACGCCTCGATATCTCTCAAGCAGCGCTTGATTTTAAGGAGTTTGAACGGTGAACATTGTGGAATTGGAACGAAATAACCTCGAAGAATTGCGCGATCTGGCTCGCCAGATGGAGGTCTCGGGCTACAGCCGGCTCAAGAAAACAGACCTCATATTCCGCCTTTTGCAGGCCCATGCCGAAAAACAGGGCTACATTTTTGGCGGCGGCGTGTTGGATATCATCGATGATGGCATTGGCTTTTTGCGCTCCGAGAAAAAAATGTTGCCGGGCTCAGAAGATGTCTATGTCTCACAATCGCAGATACGCCGCTTTGGCATGCGCACCGGCGATCTGGTCATCGGCCAGGTGCGCCCACCCAAAGACACCGAAAAGTACTTTGGACTGCTGCGGGTGGAGGCTGTCAACGGCCTCGACCCGGAAGAGGCCAAACGCCGCCCCGCCTTTGAAAAGCTCACACCTATCTTTCCCCAACAACGTTTTAATCTCGTCACCCGCCCCGATATCTTTTCCACGCGCATGCTGGACATGTTGGCGCCCATCGGGCGCGGTCAGCGTGGCCTGATCGTTTCTCCACCCAAGGCTGGCAAGACCACTATCCTCAAACAGATCGCCAACGGCATCACCGCCAATCACAGCGATGTTCACCTGATGGTGCTGCTCATCGGCGAACGGCCTGAAGAAGTGACCGATATGGACCGCTCGGTGGATGCCGAGGTGGTGGCCTCTACTTTCGACGAGCCGGTCAAAGACCATTGCCATGTGGCCGAGATGGCTCTGGAACGGGCCAAACGATTGGTGGAGGGCGGCCGAGACGTGGTGATCCTGCTCGATTCGATCACCCGCCTCTCGCGGGCCTACAACCTGGTGGTGCCGCCCAGCGGCCGCACCCTGTCCGGCGGCCTCGACCCGGCAGCGCTGTACCCACCCAAACGCTTCTTTGGCGCGGCGCGCAACATCGAAGAAGGCGGCAGCCTGACCATCATCGCCACCTGTCTGGTGGATACCGGCAGCCGCATGGATGACATGATCTACGAAGAGTTCAAAGGCACCGGCAACATGGAGCTGGTGCTCAATCGACGGCTGGCCGAGCGACGCATCTACCCGGCGTTCGACATCGATCGCTCCAGCACGCGCCGCGAAGAGTTGCTGCTCGAACGCACCGAACTGGCCCGCATCTGGACGGTGCGCCGCATGTTGAACGCAATGATGGCCCCGCCGCCGGCAGGCGCGGGCATGGACATCGCCACCGCCACCGAAGATCTGATCAACCACCTGGCCCGCACCAAGACGAACAAAGACTTTTTAGAGTCGCTCAACAGGTCAGCGAACTGAACGTCCGTCGCCGACAGGCAGCCCGGCCAGAGCCATCTGCGCCGGGTTTTGCCTTTTACCCCGGCTTGTGTTATCATTGCCACCAAGACCTGATTGGAGGTGCCCGTTGTCGAAAAGGATGTGGCCTGTGGGTCTGGCCATTCTCATACTGGCTCTGGCAGCTTTTGGTCTCTGCGGCTGCCGGCTGGCCCTGCTGCACGACGTGCGCATCTCACCGGCGCGCATCACCCCCAACGCCGACGGTGATACCGACGTGGCGCGCATCGAGTATCGCCTCAGGCGAAGCGCCTACGTTTCGATCTATTTCCAGGATGAGGCGGGCAACCGTTACGTCTTTCGTGATCAACGTCGGCGCGCCCGATCCGGCAGCCGACCCTACAGCGTCGATTTTGGCGGCGTGATCGAGGTGACAGGCGAGCGGCACGGTGAGGCCACCGTGCGGGCCAGGGTGTTGCACGATGGCAGCTATACCTTTGTGGTGGAAGCTACCGACGACCACGGTCACACCGAATCGGTGCGGCTGCCCTTTCAAGTGACCCATGCCGACACCACGCTGCCCGAATTGCAGGGTTTTGCCGCCTCGGATGCGGTGTTTAGCCCCAACCGCGATGGCGTGCAGGACCGCGTCAAGATCAATTATTACCTCACCAAACCGGCTACCGTGCAGGTGTATCTCCAGGACGAACAAGGCCTCAAGTACCCCATCCCGGAGCGTCAGGGGGCGCTCACCACGATAGAACCAGGGGCGTTGGGGCCGCACGTCTACGATTACGAAGGCGGCGTGGATCAGGGCGCGCAGCCGCCGCCCGATGGTACCTACACCCTCGTGGGTCTGGCCCAAGACCGCGTCGGCCAAAAGGTGGAACTGACCCGCACCCTGACCATAGCCGATGGCGGCGTGCCGCGCGCCACCATCGTTCAGTTGGATCTGGACTATTCCCATTCTATCGTTGCCCTCGGCGACACTCTGTGCATCACCGCCACGGTCGAGAATTACGGCGATGCCCCCGTGCGCACCACCGGGCCGGCCCCCGGCACGGTCTATACCAGCGAGCAGAACTTTAACTCGCTGGGGTGGAACCAGTCGTCCGGCGCCTGGCGTTTTGGCCTCGATTTCGACGGCAACCCGGCCTATCCTTACCCCTTTCGCTGGGCGGTGGGCCGCCTCGAAGAGTTGGAAAAGCGAGTCATCGAAGGTGAAACGTTTTATTACCTGATGCCCGGCCAGCGGGCGCAGGTGGTGGGCTGCGTGCACATTCTCTCTGCGCCGCCGCGTAACCCCACCGTTTTTTACGGCGGCCTCATCCACGAGGACGTGTCGGTGGTCAACGATCAGGCCGATCCGCTCTGGATCACGTTCGATGTGCCTGCCACAGGCTCCTGGAATCGATCTTCACCATAAGGGCAACCGTTCAGGTGCTTTGATAGATGGCAGCGCCGTGAGCTGCGCCGCTGGCCGTCGAGCAGACCCTCATCGACGCGGCCCTGGTGATCTTGGAAAACGTTATCCGAGCTGTTGCCACATGACGGGTAAAAACAGAATCCTCACCGCCCTCGGCGGCGGCAAACCGGCCATCACGCCGGTGGCCATCGACTATATGAGCCTCTACCTGGCCGAACGGGTGGAGCGCGCCTACGTGGCCGCCTATCGTCAGCGGCTGGAGCGTGAGGGGCGGCTGCGCAAAGACCCAGACCAGGATCTCGAGATACGGGTGCAGGCCACGCTGCAGGCCTACGATTGTTTTCAGGAGCAGCACGACTGGTTCAGCGTCTGGGGCGGGCCGCTTCCGGAGCGGGTGGCACAGCAGGAGCTCATTCTGGAAGACGGCGCGGTTTTTGAACTGGATCACACCACGGGCGTGCGCCGGCAATTGCTGCTGAGCGGCGAAGAAACCAAGACCCGCGAAATGGACGCGCGTTTTGAGCAGGCGCGCCAGGTCTATCACGACCGCGACCGGCTGAAGCAGGTCATGGCCCGGCAGATGGCAGGGCGGCGCGCTGCCCGCGGCGATCTGCGCCCGGTTGAGGCTATCGTGCGCCAGCGGGGCGACGCCCAGTTCATCTATACCGGCGCGGCGGCGCCCTTTTGGGCGCCCTTTGATCTCATCGGCTTTGAGGGCATGATGACCTCGCTGCACGACGCGCCGGAACGGGTCTTTGCCATGTTGGACGCCCATCTCGCGTCGACGCTCGAATATGCCCAGGCTTTCAAAGACGCCGGCGGCCACGGGGTGCGGGTGGAAGAGTGCCTGGCCTCGGCCGACATGATCTCGCCGGCCATGTACGAGCGTTTTGCCCTGCCCTACGAGGAAAAGCTCTTTGGCCAGCTCCGCCGCATGGGCCTCAAGACCATCCTCTATTTCTGCGGCGACGTGACGCCCCGCCTGCCTGCGCTGCGCGGGCTGCCCATCGACGCGTTGATGGTGGAGGAAAGCAAAAAGACCTTTGTCATCGACATCGGCGCGGTGCGGGAAGCCGTTGGCCCTGACCTCTGCCTGCTGGGCAACATCGACGCCTACGGCATGGTGGAAAAAGCCACCGAGGCCGGGTTGCAGGCCGAGGTCGAGCGGCAGATCCGTGTGGCCGGAGCCGACGGCGCCTTTATCGTCGGCGTGGGCAGTCCCCTGACCCTGAACACCCCGCCAGAGCGCGTCGTTCTGTTGATCCGCAGCGCCCGCCGGGACACAAACACCACGGAGTAGAACCATGCCACGGCGCACGTCTCTTTCAGATGTTGTCCGAGGCCCTGGCGAGTTGGAACGCATCGTGAAGCGGGCCGAGAGACGATGAATATCTATCTTGCGGGCCTGATCGGCGCCGGCAAAACCACGCTGGGCCGGGAAATCGCCCATCGACTGGGCTGGCCTTTCGACGACCTGGACCCGGCCATGGAACGGCTGGCCGGCAAGGATTTCCGGCGCGTGGTGGCCGAAGATGGCTGGCTGGCCTTTCGCCAGTGGGAGTATCGCATCTGCAAGGGGTTCGCCCGCCTGGAGCGCACTGTCATCGCGCTGGGCGGCGGCACGGTGCGTTACGAGTGGAATCGCGATGCGCTGCGCGGCACGGGTGTGGTCATCCTGCTCACCGCCGATCTCGACGACCTGGCGGATCGCGTGCGGGCCAACGATCGGCCTCGCGTCAAGGCGGGCACGACGCTGGAAGAGGACCTGGCCGAAATCTGGGCCACCCACCAAAAGCTGTACTATGATTTCGCCGACATCGTCTACCCAACCGGGCGCGGCAAATCCATCGCCCGGGAAGTAGACGAGCTGCTGGAAATCTTGAATCGAGATCATGCCATTGCCAGGGAGGAGAGACCATGATCAGAGGCCACGATGTCGCCCGCATCACTCCCGGCCTGCGGGTGCTCGGCGACGAGCAAAAAACCCAGATTCACCAGGCCACGCTGGAGCTCTTGCGCCGGACAGGGGTCAAAATTATCGTGCCGGAGGTGCGCGAGATTTTGGCCCGGCGCGGCTGCTGGGTAGATGGCGAGCGGGTGCGTTTTCCGGCTCACGTGGTCGAATGGGCGGTGCGCGTCGCACCCAAACGGGTGGTGCTGTGTGATCGCAACGGCGATCCGGCCATGCGCCTGGAGGGTCGCAACAGTTATTACGGCAGCGGCTCCGATACGCCATTCGTCATCGATGCTTACAGCGGCCAGCGGCGCACCGCCGTGCTGGCCGACGTGGTCAACGTGGCCCGGCTGGTGGACGCCCTGCCCAACATCGGCTTTTTGATGTGTATGGGCATCGCCTCCGACGTGAACGAGGCCATCTCGGACCTGTATCACTTTCAGGCGATGGTCAGCCACACGGTCAAACCCATCGTCTACACCGCCTGGAGCCGCCAGAACCTGGAGGCCATCATCGCGATGGCCGAAGCCGTGGCCGGCGGCGTCGAGGCGTTGCAGCGTAATCCCTTTTGCGCCCTGTACAGCGAGCCCATCGCGCCGCTGGTGCATGCCCGTGAAAGCTGCGAAAAACTGCTCACCATCTGCCAGAAGGGCCTGCCGGTGGTCTATACGCCGGGGCTCATCACCGGCGCCTCGTCGCCGGTGACGCGCGCCGGCGCCGTGGCCCAGGCCAACGCCGAACTGCTCAGCGGGCTGGTCATCGGCCAGAGCATCCGCGAGGGCGCGCCCATGATCGCTGGCGGCAGCGGCATGATGACCATGGACATGTCGACCATGCTGGCTGCCTATGGCGCGCCGGAATTCATGCTCGATTGGTGCGCCCTGGCCGAGATGAGCCACTATTACGGCCTGCCCAACTTTGGTTTTGCCGGCGTCTCGGATGCCAAAACCTTCGACCAGCAGGCCGCCGCCGAGGGCGCGCTGTGGGTCATGCTGGCGGCGCAAGTGGGCGGCAACCTGATCCACGACGTGGGTTACATCGAATCGGGCCTGACGGCTTCTTACGAAATGCTGGTCACGATGGACGATTTCATCGGCCTGACCGGGCGTTTCATGGGTGGCATCGAGGTCAGCGACGAGACGCTGGCCCTGGACGTGATCGACCGTGTGGGCCCCGGCGGTCACTTTTTGGCCGAAAAACACACACTGCGCCATTTCCGCGAGAACTGGTATTCCCGGCTGATGGATCGCGACAGCCGCGAGGGTTGGGAAGCCAAGGGGCGCACCACGCTGGGTGATCGGGCCAGCGCCCGGGTGCGGCAGGTCCTGGAGAGCCACCAGCCGCCGCCGCTGGACGCGGCCGTGGCTGAAACGTTGGCGGCGATCATCCGCCGGGCCGAGGCGGCCACGAAAAGGTAATATTAGAGCCTTACGAAGGTTTGTAACCTTTGCAAGGCTTCCCTGGCAGGAGGCAAACATGCTGGACATTTTGATCAAGAACGGCACGGTAGTCGATGGCAGCGGCGAGCCCGCCTTCCAGGCCGACGTGGGCGTGGCGGAGGGGCGCATCGCCGTGGTGGCGCGCCAGATCGCCCAGGAGGCCGCCCGCACGGTCGACGCCCGCGGGCTGCACGTGGCGCCGGGGTTCATCGACCCTCACACCCACTCGGATTTTCCGCTGCTGGCCGATCCGCGCGCCGAGAGCAAGATCCGCCAGGGCGTGACCACGGAGGTCATCGGCAACTGCGGCTTTTCGCCGGCCCCGCTGGCCGGCGCGGCGGTGGAAGAGATGAGCGCCAAGGCCAGGCCCTATGGCGTGACGGTGGCCTGGCGCAGCATGGCCGAATACCTGGATCGGCTGCGGGCTCCGGGCACGGCGCTCAACGTGGTGCCGCTGCTGGGCCACAACACCGTGCGCGGCGCGGTGATGGGCTACGACGACGCCCAACCCACGCCGGAGCAGCAGGCGCAGATGGAACGCGTGGTGGAAGAGGCCATGCAGCAGGGCGCGCGTGGCCTCTCGACCGGCCTCTATTACCCGCCCGGTTATTACGCCCAGACCGGAGAGGTGATCGGCCTGGCGCGGGCGGCGGCGCGGCACGGCGGCATCTATGCCAGCCACATTCGCAGCGAGAGTGACCTGTTGCTGGAGGCGGTGGCCGAGGCGGTCGAAATCGGCGAAAAGGCGGGCATCCGCGTCGAGATCGCCCATCTCAAGCTGGAAAGCTACCGCAACTGGTTGAACATCGACCGCCTCATCACCCTGCTGGACGACGCCCAGGCGCGCGGGCTGCCGCTGGGCTGCGACCAGTACCCCTACATCGCCTGCAGCACCTGGCTGGGGGCCATGCTGCCCTACTGGGCCCAGGCCGGCGGCTCCAAAGCCGTGGCGGCGCGGCTGCGCGATGCCCAGGTGCGGGCCGAACTGCGCCGCGACTGGCAGACCAACCGCGCCGAGTGGGACAACCGCACCGGCGTGCGCGAATGGTCCGACGTGGTCATTTCCGATTGCCCCGGCTGCCCAGAGATGCTGGGCAAAAACCTGGCCGAGATCGCCGGCGCCCGGAGCCAGGACCCGCTGGACACTGCCTTTGATCTGATCGTCGCCAGCGAGGGGCTGGCGTCGGCGGTGTGGTTCACCCAGTTGGAGGAGAACGTGCGGGCCATCATGCGCCACCCGCTGGTGGCCGTGGGCAGCGATGGCTCGTCGCTCCGGCCGGAGGGAGTGCTGGGCGCGCGTAAGGTGCACCCGCGCAGTTATGGCACTTTTCCCCGCGTGCTGGGCCGTTACGTGCGCCAGGAAAAGGTGCTCACACTGGAGGAGGCGGTGAAAAAGATGACCTCGGTCACGGCGGAGCGTTTTGGCCTGACCGGCCGGGGTATCATCCGCGAGGGGGCGTGGGCCGATCTGGTGCTGTTCGACGCCGGGACGGTCATCGACCGGGCCACCTTCACCGAGCCGCACCAGTATCCGGCGGGCATCCCGACCGTCATCGTCAACGGCCAGATGGTCATCGACCGCGGTGAACACAGCGGCGTCCTGCCGGGCCGGCTGCTCTAGAGAGGGGATCATGAGGGCGACGTATGTGTCACAACCGGGCAGCATCGGCCTGGTCGAGGTTGAAAAACCCAGGATGCAGCCGGGCCGTGTGCTGGTCTCGCGGCAGGTGATCTCGTTGTGCGGCAGCGATCTGCACTGTGTCTACTATAGCCCGCCGGACGACTATCCGCTGCCGGTGGGCGTCTCGGGCCACGAATACGTGGGCATCGTCGAGAAAAGTGATCAGGATCGATTTCGACCGGGAGACCGGGTGCTGGTTCACGTTGCAGATCTGACGGGCCTGGCCGATTACCGCCTGACCCGGCCCGACGACCTGATCCCACTGCCGGACGAGGGCGACCCGGAGCATCTGGTGATGGCCCAGCCGCTGGGCACGGTGTTGTGGGCCTGCACTCGCCTGGAGAACATCATCGGCCAGGATGCGGTGGTGCTGGGGCAGGGGGCGCTGGGTTTGCTGTTCGACTGGTTCTTGCGCCGGTTGGGCGCCCGGCGGGTCATCGGCATCGATCTGGAGCCGGCGCGGCTGGCGGTGGCGCCGCGCATGGGCGCCACACACACGGTCGATGCCCGCCAGGATGACCCCAGGGTAGCGGTGCGCGATCTGACGCACGGGCAGATGGCGGATGTGGTGGTGGAGGCGGCGGGCGAGCTGGAAACCATCAACCTGGCGCCCAAACTGGCCAGGGAGCGTGGTCAGTTGTTGTTTTTTGGCATTCCACGAGGGCCGGAGACGTTCCCGTTCGACTATTACGACTTTTTCCGGCATTATCTGCGGGTCATCAGCTCCTCCGGGGCGGATCTGGTGCCGGGTTTGCGGCGCACCTACGAACTGGCCGTCGATATCATCCGGCGGGGTGAGATCGATGTTGCACCGCTGATCAGCCATCGGCTGCCTTTTACCGAGGCCGGGGTGCAGCGGGCGTTTCGCCTGGCCCACAACCGTGAGGATGACGCCGTGCGGGTGTTGATCTGCTGAGTGGCTGAAGAGCTTGACAAAGTCAGGAGCCTGATATATAGTATAGCCTGGCTCCTTTTCCTGCTGCTTGCGGTAACTCCGACCGGGCGCATCTCATCTGGCCGCTCCGATTGATTTCCAGTGCCCGCTTCTGCCTCCTGGTGTGAGACGTTTTTTCCAATAGAGCAACTGCTCAGGCACGAGTTGTTGTGTCTTTTTCAGGCGATGCCAGCTCGAACCGGCCTGGTCTGGTATGGGGCATCGCGCCTGAGCGGCTGGCTGCACGATTCTTGAGCGCCGGTCGTCATTGGGGCCGGAAAGGAGGAAGTGTATCATACGATTGCGCTGCTCTGCGTTCAACATAGTTGGGTTTTGAGCCTATTTTGTGACAAAGAAGGAGAAGCAAGATGACTAGCAAACGCACTTGGATTTGTAAGATGGTGCTTGTGGCGGCATCCCTTTCGCTGGTGCTGACCGCGTGCGCCACGCCGACGCCCGAAGTCGTTGAGAAGGTTGTCGAAAAAGTGGTGACGCAGGTGGTCAAGGAAACCGTCAAAGAGACGGTCATCGTCGAGGGCACACCGCAGGTGGTGGAAAAAGAGATCACCAAGGTCGTCGAGAAAGAGGTGGTGGTCACTGCTACCCCGGCCCCGAAAGGCGACGTGACGCTGGTGGTGGCCGCAGCCAACCAGTACGGCGAGACCTTTGACATTTTTAATACTGCCACCACCATGGCCCCCCACGTCATGATCTACGAGCCGCTGGTGACGGTGGACTATAACTACGAGTTTCAGCCTGGCCTGGCCGAAAGCTGGGAGATTTCGGAAGATGGCCTGACGTGGACCTTTTACCTGCAAAAGGGTGTCACGTTCCACGACGGCAGCGCCTTCAATGCCGATGTGGTCAAATGGTGGCTGGAAGGCATGCTGACCGGCGTCAACTCGTACATGTTTGAGTCGATGACGGAAGCCACAGTTGTCGACGATTACACCATTAACCTGACCTTTTCGGCGCCGTTCCCCAACCTGCTCTACAACCTGTCCACCTCTTTTAGCGGCATCATGAGCCAAGAGGCCTACGAAAAATACGGCGAAGAGTATGGCCTCAAGTACGCCGTGGGCACCGGGCCGTTCATGCTCGAAGAGTGGGTGCAGAACGATCACCTCACCCTGGTCAAAAACCCGGACTATAACTGGGCTCCCAAATGGACCGGCCACAGCGGCCCGGCCCAGGTGGACAAGATCATCTACCGCATCATTCCCGAAGACGCCACGCGGGCCATCGAGTTGCAGGCCGGCAACGTTCACATCCTTTTGGACGCTCCCTCGCCGCGTGAGTTGCCGCAATACCAGAACAACCCGGATTATCTGTACTTGCAGAGCTCCGACGCCACCATCCAGTTCATCGGCATGAAAGTGGATCATCCCTTCTTTGCCGATCTGCGGACGCGCCAGGCCGTGGGGTATGCCATCGATCGTGACCTGATCGTCGAGACCGTTTACCAGGGCATTGGCCGGGCCACCAACACGTATCTTTCGGTCGAACTGGGTGGCGACAAGGGTGTGTCCAAATTTGCCCCGAGCTACGATCTCGAGATGGCCAAATCGCTGCTGGCCGAGGTCGGCTGGGTGATGGGCGACGACGGCGTGCTGGTGGCCGAGAGTGTGGCAGGCGTCGAGGCCGGCACCAAGTTCGAAGTGAGCTACTGGACCTACCAGGAGGACGAATTCAAGCGCCTGGCCGAGGTCACCCAAAAGATGCTGGCCGATGTGGGCATCAAGGCCGAGATCCAGCTCATGGACAACCCCACCTACAGCGCGGCCCTCAAGGGCACCGAAACCGAGCTCATCCTGCGCCAGTATGGTTGGGACAACAACGACATCCTGGAGTGGTTCCACCACGGCAAGTACCTGCCCTATCCCAACTACCTGGGCGTCAACGACCCCGAGTTCGACGCTGCCCTGGACGAGGCCAACTTTAACACGCCCACCTGGGCCGAGCGCGACGCCAAGTACGTCGACATCCACAAGTACCTGATCGAAACCTGGTACCCCTGGGCGCCTGTCCGCCAGCGCAGCGATGTGTTCATCGCGCGCTCGGTGGTCAAGAGCCTCAAACCGATCCCTCTGCGGGGGACGAGCGCCACCGTCGTCTGGACGCAGATCTATGTCGAGCAGTAGTTAGTCCTGGAAACAGTAGGGGCGCGTCTTTGGGCGCGCCCCTATCAGGGAGCGACTATGACGGCTTATCTCATCAAGCGTTTTTTGCTGGCCATCCCCGTCCTTTTTGTGACGGCTTTTCTCGTCTTTTTGGCGCTGCATCTCTCGCCCGGCGACCCGGTAGATGTGATCGTCGGGCCCATTGCGCCCGAGCACGTTCGGGAGCGGGTGCGGGCCCAGTTGGGGCTGGATGAGCCGCTGCCGGTGCAATTTGTCATCTATATGAGCAATGTCCTGCGCGGCGATCTGGGCCAGTCGATCTTGAACAAACAGCCGGTGGCAGAGCTGATCGTACAAAAACTGCCTGTCACGGCCGAGCTGGGGCTGGCCGCCTTTTTGGTAGCCTATTCTTTATCTCTCCCCTTGGGCACGATTGCAGCCCTGAATCGTAACTCTTTTTTCGACTGGTTCTCGATGGTGCTGGCGCTGATTGGGGTCTCGATGCCCGGCTTCTGGCTGGGCCTGATCCTGACCTATGTTTTCGCCGTGAACCTGAAATGGCTGCCGCCCACTGGCCACGAGGGCTTGAAATATCTGATCCTGCCCGCCCTGGCGCTGGGCCTGCCCCGCGTGGGGCGCATCGCGCGCATCACCCGCTCCAGCCTGCTGGAGGTCGTCGATCAGGATTACATCCGCACCGCCCGGGCCAAAGGGCTGGGCGAGCGGGCGGTGGTGCTGCGCCACGCCATGCGTAACTCGCTCATCCCCATCATCTCGCTGATGGGCCTCGACCTGGGTTACATCGTGGGTGGGGCGGTGGTCATCGAGAGTGTGTTTGCCCGCACCGGCGTGGGCGATTTGATGCTGCGGGCCATCTATTCGCGCGATTTCCCTGTTTTGCAGGGCTGCATGTTTGTGCTGGCGCTGGCCATCATTCTGAGTAACATCGTCGCCGACCTGGCTTACGTGATCGTCGATCCACGCATCCGGCATTAGCGGCAGGAGACCGCGCTATGGAACAGGTTCAAGAAACACCCAAGTCAGCCATGATTTCCGAATCGGAAGAGATGTTTCATCGCGGCAAACAGGTGAGTGTCTGGGCGCGCCTGCGGCGCAGCCCCGGCGCCATGATCGGCCTGGTGTTGCTCCTGCTGCTGTTGTTCACCGCAGCGGCGGCAAACGTGATCGCATCTCAGGGCATCGACGAGCAAGACCTGCGCAAGGGCTTGCTCCCGCCGGGTGACGAGTTTCCCCTGGGCAGCGACGAGTTTGGCCGCGATATGCTCAGCCGCATCATCCACGGCTCGCGGGTTTCGCTGCAGGTGGGCATCATTGCCACCGCCATTTCGGCGGTGGTGGGCATCAGCCTGGGGGCCATCGCCGGTTACTTTGGCGGCCGCATCGATTACCTCATCCAGGGCATGGTGGATATTAGCTGGGCCTTTCCCACCGTGCTGATGGCCATCTTTCTCATCGCCGTGCTGGGGCCGGGGCTGGTCAACGTGATGATCGCCGTGGGGTTGGTCTATTGGGGCGGCTTTGCGCGGGTGGTGCGCGGCCAGGTGCTTTCGCTGCGCGAGTGGGAATTTGTCACCGCCGCGCGGGCCATCGGCGCCCGCGACCTGCGCATCATGTTCCGCCACATCGTGCCCAACATTCTCTCGCCGGTGATCGTCATGGCCACGCTGATGATGGGCGACGCCATTCTCATCGAGGCCACGCTGAGCTTTTTGGGCATGGGCGCCCAGCCGCCCATCCCCAGTTGGGGCTCTATCCTGGCCAGCGGGCGGGCCTATCTGGTGCTGGCCCCCTGGGTGACCATGTTCCCCGGCGTGGCCATCATGCTCACCGTGCTGGGTTTCAACCTGCTGGGCGACGGCCTGCGCGACGCCCTCGATCCGCGGCTCAAGAATCGATAATGCCGTTCCTGCGTCGCCAGCCGACTCGATGGCGAGTTGTAGCCAATCGGACGGCGCGGGCGTTCATTTTTTTTGCAACAAGGTCGCCGCTAATGGCGGCCTTGTTGTGTGGAGAGGCTATCGTGTTGAAAGAGCGATGGGATTGGGTAACTGCTCACCCTCCCGCAGGCTCTTGTAGGGGCTGTGTGCCTACACTGCCGCAATGTGTCGATTCGCCAGCGTCCAGTCGGCTAGATTGTGGGACAGGATGAACGATTTTAGCCTGCGGGAGGGTAGGCTGAGCAGTTACGGGGTTGGAACCATTGCAGAGGAGGCGTGTCACGAGCGAACAATACGATCTGTTGATCCAAGGGGCTGCCATCGTCGATGGCAGCGGCGCGCCCGCCTTTCCGGGCAGCGTGGCCGTGCGTGGAGAGACCATCGCCGCCGTGGGCCAGGTTAGCGGCGATGCCAGGCGCACCATCGCCGCCGCCGGCTTGGTCGTCTGCCCCGGTTTTGTGGACATCCACTCCCATTCCGATTTTACCATCCTGATCAACCCCCGCGCCGAGAGCAAGATCCACCAGGGGGTCACCACCGAGGTCACCGGCAACTGCGGCCTGACGGCGGCGCCTCTCTCCGAGGCGCACCTGGCGGAGGCGATGGACGTGCTGAGCACCACGCTGGGCGTCAGCGGGGCCGAGTCGATGCGCTGGGCCTGGCGCTCCTTCGGCGACTATCTGGATCACCTCCGCGCCCGGCCGCTGGGCATCAACCTGGCGCCGCTGGTGGGCCACGCCACGCTGCGGATGGCCGTCATGGGCGCGGCCATCCGCCCACCCACCGAAGCCGAGATGGCGGCCCAGGAAAAGCTGCTGGATCGCTGCCTGCGCGAGGGGGCTTTTGGCCTGTCC
Source organism: Chloroflexota bacterium (assembly GCA_049324835.1). Lineage (GTDB taxonomy): Bacteria > Chloroflexota > Anaerolineae > CAYNKW01 > CAYNKW01 > JBMOMT01. The sequence goes on from JBMOMT010000046.1 coordinate 62,476, forward strand.
ACCGGCCTGGAATACCCGCCCGACGCCTACAGCACCACCGAGGAGCTGATCCGGCTGGGGCGCGTGTTGGCTCGCCACGACGCCGTCTATGCCACCCACGTGCGCAGCGAAGACCTGGCCCTGTTCGAGGCCATCGCCGAGGCGGTGCGGGTGGCCGAGGAGGCCGGCTGCCAGGTGGAGATTTCGCACTTGAAGGTGGGCGGCATCGACAACTGGGGCCGCGCGCCAGAGCTGCTGGCCACTCTGGACGCGGCGCGGGCGCGGGGCGTGCGGCTGGCCTGGGATCAGTACCCTTACCTGGCCTGGGGCTCCAGCCTGATCGATTACGTGCCCCACTGGGTGGCCGCCGACGGCCGCGACGAGCTGGTGCGGCGGCTGCGCGACGGGGCCACGCGCCAGGCCATCCGGCGTGAGATCGAGGAGGCCGTTGCGAGGGGGCGGCATCCGCTGTGCGCCGCGCCGTGGGAGACGGTGCGGCTGGCGCTGGTGGCCTCGCCGGGCAACGTGCCGCTGGAGGGCAAGAGCATCGCCCAGATCGCGATCGAGCAACACCGGGAGCCCCTCGACGTGGTATTCGATCTGCTGGCCGACGAAAAGGGCGCGGTCAAGACGCTGGTTTTCTGTGTCAGCGAGGAGGACGTGCGGGCCATCATGCAGCACCCGCTGACGGCGATCGCCAGCGATGGGCGGGCGGTAGCGCCTTATGGCGTGCTGGGCCGGGGCAAGACGCACCCGCGCTATTACGGCGCCTTTCCGCGGGTGCTGGGTCGTTATACGCGCCAGGAAGGGCTGCTGAGCCTGGAGCAGGCCATCCACAAAATGACGCTCATGCCTGCCCGGCGGATGGGCCTGCGCCGCCGGGGATACATCGCGCCGGGGATGATGGCCGACCTGGTGCTGCTTGATCCGGCCAGCGTGTGCGACGAGGCCACCTTTGAGGCGCCGCATCGTTATCCCAGCGGTATCGAATGGGTGATTTTGGCCGGACAGGTGGTGATAGAGGGCGGTCAGCACACCGGACAGATGCCGGGTAGAGTGCTCAAGCCGGCGAACGGGGCGAGGGGTGTTGGGCCGTAAAAGACGGCCAGCCCTCACGGTGAATCGGTGGATGGCCCGGTCAACGGCCGCCCAGCAAGCGCGCGGGCAAGGCCAGGAGCCAGCGCAGAAAACGCTGGCCCAGGGTGAGGTGGGGTGCGCAGTCTAGCGCGGCGCTGTAGGCGGCCAGTGCGTCCAAAAGATGCCGCTGTTTAAAATGCGCCAGGCTCAGCGCGCGCCGGGCCTCGCTCTCGCGTTGAGGGTCGTCGGTTGTCTGGAACAGGGCGATGGCCTCTTGAAGAGAGGTGATGGCCTGTCTGGCCTGGCCCCGGGCCAGGGCCAGCATGCCCAGATTGGCGGTGGCCTGGGCCTGATGGCTGGTCTCGTTCAGGGCCTCGAACTGCCGCCGCGCCTGCAAAAAGGCGGCCTCGGCCCTGTCCCATTGGCGTAACATGCGGTGAGCCACACCCTGGTTGTTGAGCATCTCGGCGGCAGCGATCCGATCACCTGCCTGGGTGTAGGCAGCGCCGGCCGCGACAAAGGTTTCGATGGCCGGAGCGTATGCGCCGGCCCGATAATGAGCCAGAGCCTGTTTTTTCCACTCGTCGGCGTCCACGGTTGTTCGTCACCTCTCAGATGGAGCGGTTCTTCTCGCCCGATACCCGGCTCAACGGCACGCGCAGGGTCACCAGCGTGCCTTGCTCGGGCATCACCTCGCTGGATTCGATAGAAAACTCGCCCTCGATGAGCTCGGCCCGCTCGCGCATGTTCAGCAGGCCAAAGCTGCCCTGGGTGTTGTATTCGCGCTCCACCGCTGCCACGTCGAACCCCAGGCCGTCGTCTTCGATCTGCACCACCAGGTGGGTGCTCGTTTCTTTCAGGCGTATCCAGATGTTGGAGGCTTTGGCGTGCTTGCGGGTGTTGTTGACCGCTTCCTGAACGATGGAAAAGATGACGCCGGCCACTTGCTGACCGATAGGTTTATCCCAGTCTCCGGTCTCAAGGTGAACGTTAAACAGCTCTTGCTGGCGCAATTGTTCCCCGTATCGCTGCAGGGCCACCACCAGCCCCTGGCTTTCGAGGATGACGGGTCGTAACTCAAAGAGCAGCATACGCGCTTCGCGGGTGGCCTGGCGGGTGAGTTTACGCAGGGCTTCCAGCTCGGCGTAGACGGCTTCTGGCTTGAGTTGCAGCAACCGCTCCACGTGATCGATGCCCATGGCGATGGCGGCCAGGAGCTGCACGGCGCCATCGTGGAGGCGACGATTCACCTCGTGGCGCACCTCTTCCTGGGCCGTCAAGATGCGGTCTCGCTCCTCGCGCAGGGCCTGGATCAGGCGAGCGTTCTCGATGGCGATGGCCGCCTCGGCGGCCAGCGTGAGCAGCAGCCGCAGGTCTTCCTCGTCGAAACCATCATCGTCGTACTTGTTGAGCACTTCCAGCACGCCGATCGTTTTGCCGCGGATCTGCATCGGCACAGCCAGGATAGATTGGGTAAGAAAGCCGGTACGCACATCCACGTCTCGGTTGAAACGCGGGTCTCGGGCCACGTCGTTGGCGATGATCGGCTCGCCGTGGCGGACCACCCAGCCGGCGATGCCTTTGTCCACCGAGATGCGCTGGCTGCGCAGCAGGTTTCCCTTTTCGCCGTGCACCACGGCAAAGATGAGCGCGTCTTGCGTTTCGTCCAGCAGCAGCAGTGAGGCAGCCCCGGCGTTGATGACGCTGGCAGCCAGTTGCATGGTATCCTGGAGCAGTTGGGGCAGATCGAAGGTGGAAACGAGCGCCTGGCCCATCTGATAAAAGAGGCCCAGTTGGCTGAGCCGTTGCTGGGTCATCGACAGGCCCTCGATCAGCTCGGCCAGATTGCCGATGCCGCGCGATAGCCCGCTGAGCAACTGGCGCTGCACCGGGCCGGGCTCAAAGCCAGCCGGGCAAACCAGGCTGATGGAGCCGGCCACTCGTCGATTGGTCACCAGCGGCGTGTTCAACAGGCTGCCCTGCCCGTTGGGCAGCGGGTGCAACACAAATGGCACCTGCTGCGGCGCAGGGATGAGTTGATCGGCCCGCCTGATCTGGCGGGCGATGGCGTCTTCCCATTGGCGGGTCTGCTCCCGAACCGAACCGCCGGGTGTGCCCAAAGAGGCGCGCGCCGACATCTGGCCCACGTAGAGTATCGAGCCAGCGCTGGCTTCCAGGGCCTGCGCCAGCAGCGCCAATGCCTGGGACAACATCTCTTCCAGGTTTTGGTGGTCCAGCAGTTGCACAAACCGATCCAGTGCGATCAGGCCAGGCGGCCGGCTTTGCAGGTGATTTTTGCTATCGGTCAAGGGTCATCCTCACGTCGAATGGATGTTTACCAGCAGGGGGTCAGTAAGTGATGTCCAACAGCCCTTCAGCGATCTGGCGCAGTGTGCCCACGGGCAATTGGCTGACCTTCATGGCCATTTCGATGTACAGTGCGTTGACCGGATTCAGCACAAAATCCTGCAGCGGTTCTGGCAAGAGGGCCAGCCGTTCCAGATTACGCTGCAGGCGGGCCTGGGGGTTATCAGGCCCCAGTTCGGCGTCGACCAGCGTGGAGAAGCGTAGATTGAGCAGACCGGCCAGGGCCTCCAGCTCGGGCAACGGAATGGGACGCACGCCCCGTTCGTATTGTGAGACCTGGTGCGGTGAACAGCCCAGTTTTTCGGCCACCTCGTTCAAGGTCAGGCCGGCTGTCTGGCGGGCCTGGCGCAACTCTACGCCGATGATCTTGTGGCGCAGGTCGATGAGCGCCGCCGGCGGTGGGGCCGGGGTGGTTTCCGGCTGGCGCGTTTCGTCCAGCAGATCGTCCAACGGCACGCCAAAGAAGCGGGCCAGCATTTCGGTTTCGGGCAGAGAGAGAGCTCTTTCGCCAGACTCGTACTGCGAGAGGCGGTCGGGTGAACAATCGAGCACTTCGGCGGCTTCTTTGATCGACTTGCCGGCCTCCAGGCGGGCTCTGCGGATCAGCACGCCCAGGATCTTTTGCCGCAGCAGTCTCTGGGCGGTTCGCTCTTCGGCCTCTTTTTCGGCGCGTCTCCTGGCGATGGCCTCCAGTCTCTGGCGCATGTCTGGGCGAAGGGCCAGGCCCTCTTCAGATGCCATGGTGCTCCTCCTCAAAGCCGCTCAGGGTGCGACATGACCGGTCGCGGGGGGGGATGTTGGAAAGATGTGTTGTTTTGACATATTATATCATAATCGAGGGTGTTGGACAAGAATCGAGAAGGAATGTGGCTGTCCAGGCTCATCGTGGCAGCGACCTGAGGGCGCTCTCGATGATGTTCAACGCCTCGTCGATGTCTTCCAGGCTGTGCTGCGCAGAATAGCCGTGGTGCATGGGCGTCCGGTGGGCGTAATCGTGCATGTACAGCCCTTTTTCCAGGCATGCCATGAGGAACCGGATTTCCATGTTGCGGTCGCTCTCGACGGCCTGACGATAGTTGGTGACCGGTTCTGTCAGCCCGAAATAGATGCCAAAGCGGGCGCCAATGCCCTGCACGATGCCGGGCACGCCGGTGATGTGCAGCAGATACGAAATGCCGCTGTAGAGACGATCTGCCAGGGCCTGGATGTGAGGGTAAAAGCCGGGTCTGGCGATCTCTTGCTGACAGGCCAGCGCCGCCAGCACGGCAGGCAGGTGGCCGGTGTAGGTGCCGCTTATCACCGTGTGGCCGATGGGGTTGAGCACGTTCATGATCTCGGTTCGACCGCAGATGGCCGAGATGGCCACCCCGCCGCCGAGTGCTTTGGCCAGCGTGCACAGATCGGGCGTCACGCCATAGTATTCTTGAGCGCCGCCGCGGCACATGCGAAAACCCGACAGCACTTCGTCAAAGATCAGCACGATGCCGGTTTCGGTGCAGGTTTGACGCACGTGGCGCAGAAAATCGGGGTCGGCGGGAACGCAACCCTGGTTGTAAGAGATGGGTTCCAGGATCACGGCGGCCAGCTCGTCGCGGTGCGCCCGGATGGCGCGGTCGAAGGCCGCCGGGTCGTTGAACGGCACCACCAGGATCAGATCCGACAGGGCCGCCGGTATGCCGTCGCTGTCGCGCACAGGGGTCACACTGCCATCGTGGCATGGGTCGCCCGGTGCGGTGGAGCAGTTGAACCACAGGTAATCGTGCATGCCGTGGAAATGGCCTTCGAATTTGAGCACCCTGGCTTTGCCGCTGTAAGCGCGGGCGATGCGCAAAGCGCCCATGGTGGCTTCGCTGCCGCTGTTCTGGAGGCGGATCTTGGCGGCGCAGGGCACGGCGTCGGAGATCATCTGGGCCAACTGGGCGTGATACTCGGTTTCTGCGTTGGCTATGAGGCCTATCTCCAGGGCTTGTTCCATCGCCGCCCGCATGGCGGGGTGATTGTGCCCCAGAAAGGTGGCGCCGCTGCCGGTGAAAAAGTCGATATACTCTTTGCCATCCACGTCCCAGAAACGAGAGCCCTGACCACGCGCCAGGTAGAGAGGGCGTTGGAGCAAAGGGTGATAACGTCCTCCGGCGACAACCCCACCGACGAGGTGTTGCCGGGCAGATTCAAACAGCGTGGATGCTCTTGACATCTCGGGCCTTCCCATGAATGGCCTCTTGTACTCCTGGTTGGTTCAGGAGGTGGTAGCGTCGCTTTTGGTGTGGGGCGGGTCTCTTTGGCATCCGGGCTGTCCGGCTCAGGTGCGGGTTGGGCCGGCGACCGTCGGCACGCCAGATTCGCAGGGCACTCCGGTCTGGCACAAACCGCAGCCGTAGCCCTCAAAACCATAACTGGTTTGCACGTAAGCCTCGGTTGCCTGCAGATGCTGGCGGCACAGCGCTTTGTCGTGGCCTGCTTCACTGATCGCCCCGGCAGGGCAGCGGTCGATGCAGGCGGTACAGGCGCCCTGGCTGAAAAAGAGACAATAAGCTCGATGATCGCGGTAGGGCCGTGCGGTGGGCAGCACCTGAAGCTGCACCACCACCGAGCCCACACGCACCGCCTTGCCTTTGGGTGTGATCAGGCCATCGCACAGGCCAAAGGTTCCCAGGCCGCAGGCATGAGCCGCGTGCCGCTCCGACCAGGTAGAGGCATAACCAAAACGCTCCGAGTCTCGTCGCTGCCATTGGGGCGAGAGAAACGGCGCCACGGCAGGATAACCACTGGCGTTCAACGTAGCGGCCAGGTGTTGGCGCAGCCGCTCGTTGAATTGTTCACCATAGATGCGCGACCGCGCCCACCGCTCGGCGGGATACAGGCTCTGCCTGCGGTTATCGGCTCTGGTGGCGGCTGTCTGGGGCAGCACCCAGGAGACGACTGTCAGGTCGGCGGGTTGGACTGTGGTATCGGGAAAGGTGGCCCGAAAGATCTCGCACGGTGTCCAGTGAAAAGGGCCAACGACGGTTTTGTACAACTCGTACAGGGGATCGTCGCCTGTAGAAAAGCCGATCAGCGGCTCGTCCCAGGCGCGTTCGTTGGTCGCATCGTGGAGCGAGTTTTCCGGGCCGGCGCAAAAAGCCTGAACGACCGCTGTTATCCAGGTTCTGAGGTCCTGGTGCGGCTGTGTGACCGTCTGCATGTTGTTCCTCCTCGGTGGATCGAGATCGTCGCAGGAGATTATATCACAGGCCTTGCAGGATCACAAAGCGGCTGGTTGGTGAGGTGTTGGACATTCCGCTGGAATTGAACTATACTATGCAGCGGTGTGTGGCACCCTATTCTGGATGTACGAGGAGACAGATCATGTATGCCCAAGATTACCCCGGCAAAGGCAAGGTCGCCATCGTCAAGACCTCGCCGGAATCGGTACTGGACGATTACGCTCGTGTCATGGAGCTGGCCGGTTTCCGCCAGGCTTTACCAGCACAAAACGATACCCTGCTCAAGATCAACGTCTCGTGGCAGACCTGGTACCCGGCCTGCTCCACGGCTCCCTGGCAGTTGGAGGGTGTGATCAAAGCTTTGCAGTCTGCTGGTTATCGGAACCTCATCGGCGCGCACAACCGCACGGTGGTGGTGGATGCCTATGTGGCCGAGGTGAACAACAAACAGAAATACGTGGTCGATAAATATGGCGTGCAAAACCTTCACCTCTACGAGCCGCAGGTTGAATGGATCACCTATCGGCCCAGGCAGCCGTTCCTGGTGCTGGACGACGTCTACCCCGACGGCGTCAAGATTCCCAAAACCTTCATCGGGCGCAACATCATCCAGTTGCCCACGGTCAAGACGCACGTGTTCACCGTCATCACCGGCGCGATGAAGAACGCCTTTGGTGGTTTGCTCTCCGAGAACCGCCACTGGACGCACGCCGTCATCGACAAGACGCTGGTCGACCTGCTCATGATCCAGCAGGATATCCACCCCGGTCTGTTTGCCGTGATGGATGGCACCTTTGCCGGCGATGGCCCCGGCCCGCGGGCCATGCGCTGGCACGAAAAGGACGTGCTGCTGGCCAGCGCCGATCAGGTGGCCATCGACGCCATGTCGGCCAAGTTGCAGGGTTTCGATCCGATGTCGCTGCTCTTTATCCGCCTGGCTCACGAGCTGGGCCTGGGTGTGGGAGACCCTCGAGAGATCGAGGTCGTCGGCGACGTGGAGCTGGCCGGGCAGAGCTGGGGCTTTGTTCAGGAAGACACCTTTGCCAGCAAGGGCCAAAAGATGATCTATCATGGCTGGCTCAAACCTTTCGAGCGGCTCTTGTTACAAACGCCGCTGGTGCCGTGGAGTTACCTGGCCTCGCGCCTGTACCACGATGTGTTCTGGTATCCCTTTGTGGGCCGCCCGCGTGTGCAACAGGCCCTCCAGACCAAGTGGGGTCGCCTTTTCCAGCAATACGGCGCCGACGCCGGCCTGGAGGGTGCAGTGATGCCGGGCATGGATCCCCAGATCGCGGCCATCGCCCTGGGCGGCGCGGCTGTCGCGGCTGCAGGAGCCGTCGGCGGCCTGGCCTGGCTGGGCAAAAAATTGTTGAGCAAAAAGTCATAACGATGGAAAGGTGAACAGCCGGCCGGGTTGCGCCACAGATAACACCATCGTGCTGCGAGACCCGCAGCGCTCGCCTCTGGGCCGGCCAACAGGCCGTCGCCGATCCGGGCAGCGCCAACGGCATCCGGGTGAACGGCGTGTATGGCGCTCCGGCGACATTCTTCTGATCGGCAATGACCAACTGGTGTTCAGAGTGAGGTAAGCTATCGTGTCCGATGTTTTGCCCCCGGGTTGGGTGCGCGCCGATCTGCATTGCCATACGGTTTACTCCCAAGATTCACTCACGCCGCTAGAGGCCGTGATCCGGGCCTGCCGGCGCAAAGGTATCGACCGCATCGCCATCACCGGCCACAATACCATCGAGGGCGCGCTGCGCCTGCGTCAGATGGCCCCAGAGTTGGTGATCGTGGGTGAAGAGATCAAGACGACCCACGGCGAGATACAGGCCTTTTTCATCGAGCAGCGCATCCCGCCAGGGCTAACGCCAGAAGAGACGATCGCACGCATCCGAGAGTTGGGCGGCGTGGTGGGTGTGTCGCATCCGTTGGATCCTACGCGCAGCGAGGCGATGGGCGAGGCAAACCTGCGCCGCGTGGCCCATCTGCTGGATTGCATCGAGGTGTTCAACGCCCGCACCACCTTTGCCCGGCACAATCGACAGGCCGCCGAGTTTGCCCGGCAGCGTGGTCTGCCCGGCACCGCCGGTTCCGATGCCCATACTGCCTTTGAGATCGGGCGGGCGTATGTCGAAATGCCCGATTTCGTCGATGCCGCATCTTTTCTGGAGGGGCTGCGGCAAGGGCGTGTGGTGGGGCGGCCAAGCCTGCCGCTGGTGCATCTCTTTTCGCGCTGGGCTACTTTTCGCAAAAAGCATCTGCAAGACAAAACGTGACGCGAATGGCCTGTGTTGTTTCGGGGCCGGCGACGGTGGGGCGGCGCGCAACACGGAGCAGCTATGGCAACCGAGATGATCCTTTCAGTGGTGGTCGGAGTGGCAACCACTGCCCTGTATATTTCTTTGGTCTGGTGGCTGGATCGTTACGAAAAGGAGCCGTTGAGCCTGGCGGCGGCGGTCTTTTTCTGGGGAGCGATACCAGCCGTCGTTCTATCGCTGGTTGCCGAGCTGGCGCTCGACGTGCCCCTGTTGATGTTGGGTCAGGGCCTGGCTCACGAGGTGATCAGCAGCAGCCTGATCGCGCCGGTGGTGGAAGAGGTGGTCAAGGCTATCGCCTTGCTGGGTCTGTTGATGTTTTGGCGGCACGAGTTCGATAACGTGCTCGACGGCATCATCTATGGCGCGCTGGTGGGCTTTGGTTTTGCGATGGTGGAGAATGTGTTTTATGCCTTTGGCAGCGTGGCTGAGGGCAGTTGGGGTGTGGTGCTGCCCATGCGGACGCTGCTCTTTGGCCTGAATCACTCCTTTTTCACCTCACTGACCGGCATCGGTCTGGGGTACAGTCGCCTGGCCGGCGAGCGCTGGCAGCGTTGGCTGGCGCCGTGGCTCGGCCTGGGAGCGGCCATTACCTTTCACGCGGTTCACAACCTGGGCGCGTCGCTGGCGGAACTGACCTGCCTGACGATCGTGGTCAGCCTGGTGGCCGACTGGGGCGGGGTGCTGGTGGTGGTGGCCATCGCGCTGTTTGCGGCCAGACACGAGAGCCAGATCATTGCGACTGAACTGCACGCCGAAATCGCGGCCGGTATTCTTGCGCAGCGTGAATATCAGGTGGTGGGTTCCTATCGTCAGCGCATGATCACTCGCTGGCGCGCCTGGCGCGCTCGAGACCGTCGGGCCTGGCGACAGTGGGGGCGGCTGTTTCACCTGCTCACCGAACTGGCCTTCAAGAAACACCAACGTCGACGCCTGGGCCAGGACGAGGGTCACACCGCCATGCTGGTCCGCCTGCGCCAAGAGATCGTGGCCTTACGACGCGAGATGGGGCTCATCGCGCCCCAGGTTTATTGCGTGCGCTGTGGCAACTCGCTGGCGCACGACGACGCCTTTTGCCGCCAGTGTGGCCAACCGACAATCACTTGACTTTTCTGATACCCTCTTGTAGAATATCGCCACTCAAAACCAGGAGGGTTCGATGAGGCAGGCCGAGCGCCTTCCCCAGGCGCTCCATGTGGCATAGAGTGGGGCCTCTACCCACGATGATTTGTGATCATGGTAGAGGTTTTTTTGTTTTGGGGTGATCTCGTTTTTTCGAGGAGGGAGATGACATGGAAGGGCTTCAAGGGGCAACATCGTTCGAACAGGCAGGATTGTATGCCGTTCTTGCGACGGCAGTGGCAGCGCTGCTCTACGCCTGGTGGCTGGCGCGTGAGGTGTTGCGCCAGGACCCCGGCACAGAAAAGATGCAAGACATTTCCAATGCTATCCGGCAAGGATCGGTGGCCTATTTGAACAAACAGATGGAAGTGGTCATCCCCTTGTCTTTTGTTCTGGCGGTTGCTTTGTTCCTCACAGCCCATCTGGCCGACGCGCCGTGGAGCATCTCGATAGGTCGTGGTGCAGCTTTGTTGTTGGGCGCCAGTTGTTCACTGGCCATCGGCCAGATCGGGCTGCGTTACATCGGCACACGTGGCAACGTGCGGGTGGCCAACCAGGCTCGCCAGGGCTCGTTTCAGGGCGCGCTGCGTGTGGCCTATCGCTCCGGCACGATCGCCGGTATGCTGGCCGATGGGTTGGGCCTGCTGGGCGGCACAACCATCTTTTTGCTTTATGGCAAACACGCGCCAGAGGTGCTGCTGGGCTTTGGTTTTGGAGGCACGTTGCTGGCCATGTTCATGCGTGTGGGCGGTGGCATCTATACCAAAGCCGCCGACGTGGGCGCCGACCTGGTGGGTAAGGTGGAGGCCGGCGTGCCGGAAGACGACCCGCGCAACGCCGCTGTCATTGCCGATCTGGTGGGCGACAACGTGGGCGACTTTAGTGGCATGGCCGAGGACGTTTTTGAGTCTTACGAGGTGACGATTGTCTCGGCCATGATCTTGGGCCTGGCGGTCATGCAGATCGACCCCACCCAGAGCCTCAAGTGGATCGTGTTTCCGCTGCTGGTGCGGGCTATTGGCGTGTTCAGCAGCATCATCGGCACCTATGCCGTTTCCTGGTGGCCGACCAAAGGTGATGCCTTTCGCGCCATGGACCTGTCCTACGATCTATCGTCTATCATTTCCACAACGTCTTTCTTTTTCCTGGCCTGGTTCTACGCCAATGACCTGCGCCTGTTTGCCGCCACTGCTGCCGGCATCTTGTTGGCGGTGGGGTTCAACAAATACACCGCGGCCTTTACCCAGGCCGGCACCGCCGCCGTGAATAAATTGGTGCGTTCGGCCCGGACAGGTCCGGCCACGATCATCATGGCGGGCCTGGGAGTAGGTTACGAGAGCACCGTTTGGGCCATCCTGATCATCGTGCTGAACATCATGCTGTCCATCGCCATCTACATGGTCACCACTCCCGCTGCTCTCAAGCCCTACCTGATCGGCGGAGCGGCGGTGCTGGGTGTGGGCGTAGGCGTGTATCTGGCCAAAAAGACGGCCAAGATCGAAAACGGCATTTTTGGCGCGGCAGGGATTATCGTTCTGGGGTTGATCTTTAGCAGCTTTCAGCACGCGCCGCAGGGCCACGAGTTTATTCTTATCATGTACTCGGTGGCGTTGGCCGGCATCGGCATGCTCTCTCACACCGGCAACAATCTGGCCATGGATGCTTTTGGTCCCATCGCCGATAACGCTCAGGGCATCGCCGAGATGACCAAGGAGGATTTTGCCAGCCCAGAGGGGCAGGCGACCCTGGCCGATCTGGACAGCGTGGGCAACACCACCAAGGCCATCACCAAGGGCATTGCCATCGCTTCGGCGGTTATCGCCGCGGTGAGCCTGTTTGCCTCTTATATCGAGGTGACCGGCCTGGAAATCGAGGGGCTGAACATCGCCGACCCGCTGGTCTTTATCGGCATTCTGATCGGTGGGGCTTTGCCTTTTCTGTTCAGTTCGGTGTTGCTCAACGCCGTCGAGCGGGCTGCCGCGTTGATCATCGAACAAGTGCGCAAGCAATTCCGCCGCCCCGGTGTGTTAGAAGGCACGGTCAAGCCCGATTACGGGCTGGTGGTTCGTATTTGCACCGATGCCGCCCAGCGAGAGCTGGTCGTCGTGGCGATGTTGGGCATCCTGGTGCCTATCATCGTGGGTTTTTTGATCGGGCAAAAGGCGCTGGGTGGTTTCCTGGCCGGCATCATCGTCACCGGCCAACTGCTGGCCGTCTTTATGGCCAATGCGGGTGGAGCCTGGGATAACGCCAAGAAACAGGTCGAAGCCGAGCCAAGCGACCCCGAACGTAACCTGGGCAAAGGCTCTGAACGTCACAAGGCCACCGTCATTGGTGATACGGTGGGGGATCCACTCAAAGATACCGCCGGGCCCTCGTTGAACCCCATGATCAAAGTGGTCAACCTGGTATCGTTGCTCATTGCCCCGTTGATGCTCACCGTGAGTCAGGAAGGCGGCGCGTTGCGCACCATTACGATCGTCGTCGCCGTGCTGTGCCTTGTCGCCGTGGCATGGGGCGTCCTCTTTAGCAAGCGGGAGACCAAACCACTGGCTGAATAGCCGGGCATGCCGATCAGCAGCCTGAGGTCAAGCGCCTCAGGCTGCTGGTTTCCCCGTTTGGCCTGGCCTTTGCTCCGCCCCTATTCGTGTGGTATACTATCCCCACCCCAAGGAAAGCGCGCCCGATGATACTGGTTCGCAATGATGATACCAAACCTGCCAAAGGATGGTATACCGAACTGCTTGGCCTGCCGCTGCCGGCCATCGGTTTTGCCAATCAGGGCATCGACGAGCCTCACCATCACCGCGAATTGTACGAGGTCTATCTCGTTGCCCGCGGTCGCAGCACCATGATGGTGAATGGTGAGCCAATCGTGCTGGCTGCCGGAGACGTCATCGTCGTTGAGCCAGGCGAGGTGCACACCTTTGTTGGACACACCCCGGATTATTTGCACTTTGTGCTGCACTGTCCACCGATCCAGGGTGACAAGGTAATAGTGACATGAAGAACGGTCGGCGTTTGAACCCGAAACCGCCAGGACGGTCCTGGCAGGTGGTTGCTTTTTTTGCTCTGGTGGCCGTCGTTGGTTTGCTGGTGTGGTTTTCTCCGGCAGAGCAGACGCTGGGCAACGTCGTCAAACTGATCTACCTCCACGGGGCGTTGGCTCGCACCGGACTGGTGGCCTTTGGGGTCGCCGCTTTGTTTGGGCTGGCTGCCCTGATCGTCAACAGACTCTCTCTGTTGGCCTGGTGCGAGGCGGCAGGCAAGACCGCCGCCGTCATCTGGGTCGTTTATGCCCTTTCCAGCATGATCTCCACCTACATGGCCTGGGGAGTGCTGGTGGCCTGGAACGAACCACGCGTTGTGGCCAGCATCCAGGTGTTGGCAGTGGCGCTGCTGCTGACCAGCGTGAACCGTTTCGTGGATCAGCCGCGCTTTACGGCGGCGACCAACCTGGTGATGGGGGGGCTGGCCTGGTGGCTCACTCAACGCGCGGCCGTGGTTCGCCACCCGCTCAATCCCATCGGCGAATCGGATTCGACGGCCATCAAAGGCTTTTACCTCGCCCTGCTGCTGGCCTGTCTGCTGTTGGCCGCCGACGTGGCCTATTGGTTCCGGCAACGGTCAAATTTCACCACACAGGACGCAAAAGACGCCAAGGGCAAAACGTAGTGGTTCCTCGGCGTTCTTTGAGTCCTTCGAGCTTTCACTACCGGACACTTTTGCATAGCGCGTCATTCTGAGGAGCAGAGCGACGAAGAATCTCACTTAACTTCAGAGATCGCCTGGGCAGAAGCGAGATTCTTCGCTCCCTTTGGTCGCTCAGAATGACAGAATTCGGCAGAGTTGAAAAAAGTGTCCGGTAGCAAACTTCGAGCTAGAACTTTTTGGTTCCGGCTTGTCTGGGTTAGGAGTTGAGAGATGAAGATCGTAAGCGTCGAGGAGATGCGCCGCATCGAGCAGGCCGCCGACGCTGGCGGCCTGTCTTACAGAACGATGATGGAAAACGCCGGGCGCGCCGTGGCCCAGGCCATTGGCGAGCGGCGGGTATTGGATGGCAGCCGTGTGTTGGTGCTGGTGGGGCCAGGCAACAACGGCGGCGACGGGCTGGTGGCGGCCCATTACCTGCACCAGATGGGCGCCAGCGTGACCTGTTACATCTGGACGCGCAAGGTCAACGGTGACGCCAACTTTGAGCGCGTGGCAGCCGATGGTTTATCGCTGCTGTGGATGAAAGACGACGCCGATCTGGCCAGGCTGCGCGGCCAGGTGCGTGAGGCCGAGGTGATCGTCGATGCCCTGCTGGGCACCGGCGCATCGCGCCCCATCGAGGGCGCGCTCAAGGTGCTGTTGGATACGACCAGAGGGGTTTTGGCCGACAGGGTGCGCGCTCACCGTCCGGCCCTGGTTCCGACCAGCCGGCCCGCCGGGCCTGTGGCCCTGCCGCTCGTCGTGGCGGTGGATCTGCCCTCCGGTCTGAATGCCGATACCGGCGGGCTCGACCCGGCGACCCTGCCTGCCGGGCTGACGGTGACGTTCGCCTGCCCCAAACGGGGTCAGTTGCTCTTTCCCGGGGCCGGGTCGGTGGGTGAATTGCTCCTGGCCGACATCGGTGTGCCACCCGAGCTGACTGCTGAGGGTGATCTGGCGCTCATCACCGCTCAAAAAGTGGCTGCGTTGTTGCCGGATCGACCGCCTGATGCTCACAAAGGCACTTTTGGCAAAGCCATGATCGTCGCCGGTTCGATCCATTACACCGGCGCGGCAGCGCTGGCCGCCGTCGCTGCGGCGCGGGTGGGGGTTGGATTGGTGACGCTGGCCCCGCCGCGAGCGCTGCACACCGCGCTGGCCGCCGCCGTCGCCGAGCCTACCTATTTGCTGCTGCCCCACGATATGGGTGTGCTGGCTCCCGGTGGCGCCAAGATACTGGCCGAGAGGATGCCGGACTACCAGGCCTTACTCATCGGGCCGGGCCTGACCACCGAAAAGCCGACGGTCGAATTTGTGGAAGAGTTTTTCGGTCAGGTGGGTGATGACCGCCGAAAATTGCGTCGCAGCATGGGTTTTTTGGCCCCGGTGCGCGACGAGGCCGACGAGGCAGAGAAGGCTCTGGCTCTGCCGCCGCTGGTGATCGACGCCGACGCGCTGAACATTCTCTCTGGCTTTGAAACGTGGTGGCAGAGGCTACCGCCGGGCAGCATCCTCAGCCCGCATCCCGGTGAAATGGCCCGGCTCATGGGCGAGGACGGCGATCGTGATACCATCCAGGCCGATCGATGGGCCACCGCCCGGCGCATGGCCGCAAAGTGGGGCCAGGTGGTGGCGCTCAAAGGGGCCTTTACCGTGGTCGCCGCGCCCGATGGCCGGACGATGGTGAGTCCTTTTGCCAACCCTGGTCTCAGCTCTGGCGGCACCGGCGACGTTCTGGCCGGGGCCATCGTGGGGCTGCTGGCGCAGGGGTTGGCCCCGTTCGACGCTGCCGTGGCGGGCGTTTACCTGCATGGCCTGGCCGCCGAGCTCGTCCGGGCAGACCTGGGCGACGCGGGCGTTCTCGCCTCCGATCTGCTGCCTGCCCTGCCGGAGGCCATCGGCCTGCTCAAGCAGTGACCGGATGCGACGCAGCTTGCGTTGCGCCTAGCGGTAGGCTACCAGGCCAAAGGCCTCCGGTCGGCGCACCACCCGTTCGAAACCGGCCTCCTGCAACCTGCGGGCCGCACTGTTGGTCACAGAGCGGCCCGATTTGCTGTCTGGGTCGCCGATGTAGTGAAACAGCCGGCCGCGCGGCCTGAGCACGCGCCCAAGCTGCCGGTAAAAATCGGTGGCATAGAGATCACCCGCCAGCCTGAAGGCCGGCGGGTCGTGCAGAATACGGTCGAACGACGCATCGTCGAACTGCTCGATCTCGTCAAAACTGTCGCCGATGATCTGGTGGATTTTGGGGTTGTCGAACAGGGCCTGCGACCACGGGTTGAGCCGCGCCACTGCCAGCGCTGCCGGCTCCAGCTCGATGGTGACGACTCGTCTGGCCGTTTTGGCCGCTTCGATGGCGGTGTATCCCAGCCCGGTGGCCGTGTCCAACACGTCACCCATCAGTGGCGCGATGGTCTTGATCTTGAGCCGGGTATCACGCTGCGGGTCGATGCCTTTGATACGGTGCATGGGCACGCCGGAGATGAGCATCGTCGGCGCGCCGTCGGTGGGCATCAGGCTGTAGAGCCGGTTGCTGGCCTCGGAAAAGACCTGGATCTTGAGCGGCCTGCCCTGCTCCAGGACGAAACAACTGCGCGGCGATTCACGGATCGCCGCCACGTCTTCCCAGGCCAGGAGTTGGCCGTCGGGCAGGCGCAGACCGGTTGCCTCCAGGGCAACCTCCACCCAACTCAACCCCAGGTCGAGTGACACGTTGGCCGTGCTGCGACCGGCCTCACGCGCCCGCCACAGGTTTTCTGCCTGGAGGTAAGACAAAACAGGGTGTGGCATGGGGGCTACTCGCATCGGTGTTGTCGGCTCGCATCTGTGGTGGGTGTTTCGGGTGTTGTCCAGTGGATGACCAGGCGATCCGATGCATCGTAGGTGTACAGGCCAAAGAACGGCGCTGCATCGGGCGGCGCATCGAGGGCGCGGGGCAGCAGCGCGGGCAGGTCTTCCACCAGATCCAACGCCAACAGTCGCTGGCGGGGTATCCACTCTAGCGCGCCTTCCTCCGAGGGGCTCACCTCCCGGCTCGCGGCCCGGGCGGTGAACACGAACACCAGGATGCCTTGCCGCTCTTTTACCGGGATGTGGATCACACCACGTAGACGCAAATCGCACACCGATAGGCCGGTCTCTTCGTGCACTTCGCGCCGCGCAGCAGAGTAAATGTCTTCGTGAGGCTCTACGTGACCGCCCACACCATTGTACCGATTGGGCCAGATGCGTTTGGTGGGCGCGCCCTTGATGAGCAGCACGGCATCGTCTTCTGGGCTGAGCACAAAACAGAGCGTGCGCGGCACCACACTGTAACGGCTCGATTCTTCCAGCCCCTGATCTTTTTTGCCCATTTGTTCACCCCTCGACCAGAGAGAGAATGCCATTTTGAACCGGATAGGTCCGCCGGCAGGCGGCGCACTGCCAGCCGGCTGGTATGCGATTCAGCCTCGACTCGATGCAGTGAGGGCAGCGCAAGATGTGATCCAGGCCGAGTCTGCCGTTACCCTCCGGTGAGGTGCAGCCGACCTTTCTGGCCCAGACCTGATCGTAAAACACCTGCCAGCGGCGTATCTCGACGGCCTGCAGGGGCAGCGCATCCAGCATGTCTTCTAGTTGCCCGGCGGTGAGGGCTTTGCCGGGCAGCAGCCTGGCTTCCCGGCCGACGCGGTTGGTGGTGAAAAGCACCCCGCCGGGCCGCAAGACGCGCACCATCTCACCCAGAGCGCGCGCCGGACTGGGCAGAAACTCGAGCGCCTCCAGGCAGGTGACGGCATCGAACGTCTCGTCGGCGAAGGAAAGCTGCATGGCATCCTGTTGGATGAGGGTGACATGATCCTCAAAGCCGCGCAGTTTGGCCTGTCCCTGGCGTAACATGGAACGCGAGCGGTCGAGGGCGATGACGTGCCCCTGAAAAAGAGGGCGGCGCAGCAAGGCCAGTGGCAGCCGAGCGGTGCCGCTGGCCACGTCGAGCACGAGCGGTTGGCGCACGGCCTGGATGGTGCGCCACAGAGGCAGGCCCACGTACCAGTCTTCCTCATCCTCGTCGAAACGTTTGATGCGATCGTAGCGCCGTGCGGTGAGATCGTAGAGCCAGACGACGAACGGCGCACCAAAATACGCGCCTTCGGTGATGACCAGCGCCCAATACAAAAAAAGGGCCAGGAATATGACTGCGATGAGAACCACGGGCCAGATAATCATCGAGCGTGCGTTTGTGGGTGCAGGTGAGCTCAGATGGCCAGGGCCGTGACCAGCATACCGGCCATGACAAAGGGTTGGGCGCGGCGGAGGTAAACGGCTGGCTCGCCATCACGCTGTAAAAAAGATTGCAGGTAAAGCTGGCACAACAGTAATAGCGTTACGAGAACGGCCGCCGCAGGCTCTCCCCGGACGAAGAGTAACACTGTGACAGCGATCTGCCCGCCGTTGAGCCAGGCCAGCGCTGCCCGCCGGCCGGTCAACAGGGCCAGCGCTGCCCCCTGGGTCACGCCAGAGGTGATTGCCGCCGCCACCGATGGCCAGGTCGGCAGGCCGAGCGCGGCGTGGCCCAGCAGCCAGGGCAAAACCCCCTCGACGATGGCTGCCAGTGGGATGGAGGGCCGATCTACGCCGCGATCTACCAGCAGGGCCAACGTGGCCAGCGCCCAGGTGGTCACTGTCAGCGCGATGGCTGGTCGGCCCAGAACCAGCGCCACACTCAGCGATAACGGCCATGCCACCAACAGCCCCAAGAGTTGCGAGTGGTGCTGCGGCCATAGCCGTTCGCGCCACCAGACCCTGGCCCGGCCCAACCCTTGCGCCAGTCTCCCGGCCGGCGAGTCTGGTTCGGTGTAGGGCAACAGCGTTATCCAGGGAGCAGGAATGGCCCATTCGCGGGCCGAAAAAGGGGTGAACCAGTCGACGGTGGCCACGGCCTGCCACACCGCGCCCCACAGGGGTCCGGCCAGAAAGAGGGCAAACCCGGCGGCGATCGCCGCCTGAGCGTCGATGCGCAGCCCCCCGGAAGCCACCAACCCGCAGAGCGCGGCCCACAGCGGGCCACTACCAGACAGGGGGCGTCCGGGCCAGAGATGCAGGTCTATCCAGCGGTTGCCTGTTCTCCGATCTTGCCACATGAGGGTTATTATACCGCACTTGCCGAGGGTGGGCAAAAGCAAAGCGGGGAGAGGACCAAAACTCCTCTCCCCGCCGTATCGCTCGCTCCCAGGTAGCGGGCGCTGGTTTTAGCTTTCGTCCGACTCTTCTACCGCCTCTGGGGCCGGGGGAAGGTACTCACCTTCCTCGTGCGCCAGAGCCACCGGCGGTTGTGGCGCGAGCGCCGTTTCTGTCGTCGGCACATATTCCTGGCGGCCAAAGCGCGTCAGCACCACGCCGCCCAGGCCAAACGAACCGATGACCACTACAAAGGGCCAGCCCAGGCAACAATCGGACAGCAGCCACATCGTTGCCGCAACGAGCGACAGGATGGCCGTGCCGGTGGTTGTGGCCATCACCGGCGTCATGTTGCTGGTTTTGAGCTTTTCCAGCACTTTCGAGCCGACGACCAGGCCCAATGCGGCCCAGCCAAACACCCCCGCAGCCAGCAGCAGCAGCAGCAGGATGGCGCCAAAGGGAGACAGGCACAGGGTAAGGAACAGCACGGCGCTGACGATGGCGGCCAATACGGCAGTGGCGAACCCCACCATCCAGTTGGTCACCGGGGCGCTCAGCACGGCCTGACTGGCGCGCTCCAACTGGCGCGGCATCAAGACCGCCGCCAGCGCACCGACGATCACCACCAGCACCGCCGATACCAGCACTTTGAAAGCGCGGAACAAGGCGCGCAGCAGCCAGTGATCCCAGTTGTAACCATAGTCGTTGCGCCAGACACGGGCGATGCCGGGGAATTGCCAATCAAAGTCTTCGCCGAAGGAAAAACCTTCGACCTGACTGCCTTTGACCTCTGCCCCCTCGGCGCGCTCGATGTCGCCGCCAAAAGTGACCAGTTGACCCTCGACGATGGCGGTCGATTTCAGGTCGACGCTGCCGCCAAAGATCACCAGATCACCCCCCACCGTGCCGGCCACGTCGGCGCTGCCGCCCATCACGGCCACGTCACCGGTGACCCGGCTGCTCTCTTCCAGATCGACGGTGCCGCCAAAGACCACCAGATCGCCATGGAGCACTTCGCCCGCTTTTAGGGCAAAGTCATCACCAAAGACGATCCGCCCATCCATCGGCCCGGCGGCCAGGGCAGGCGCTGCGTTCAAGACGAGTAATACCAGCGCTAATAGACTTGTCAAGATCAATTTTTTGGTGTTCATCACCAACCTCCTCGTATAATATGTAGGACTTACGCAGTTGGATGAAGTGTGATAGAATCAAGGGTATGAACCCAGCAAAATGTGACGAAATGGACTACATTCAGTTCTTGGTTGCGGCGCAGAAGGCCTTCAGCGCAGTGGAAGCCGCCA
>JBMOMT010000047.1:0-10519 GCA_049324835.1 Chloroflexota bacterium
GACTATCATCTGACGCCGCTTTCCGAGTTACAGCTCAAGATACTTGCTCTGCTGGACTTGCCGGCAGAGATTTATACGCGGCTCGCACATTTTGCGATTCCACCCTAAAAATGAGCGAACCGAGAGATCACAAGCTGATGATGAAAAAAACGCTGATCGTCGGAACGGCTGTGGCGGCGCTGGCCATGGCTGTCATTGCCTATGCGTTATTCAAGCCGCCAGAGGAGGCCAGCGGGCCACTTGAGGCGATTCCGGTGAGGGTCGAAACGCAGCAACCCGCCGCCGCCACATCGACACCGGCCAACGTATCGACCGGATCGACGCCCACCGCCCTCCCACCACAAGAGGCCACAGCCACCCTACCGGCCGTAGAACCGGGCAAAGCCGCCGGAGAAACGCCTGTCGCCGAGGCCACACCAACAGAGACCCAGAAACCAGATGCTGCGCCAGCTTTTACCATCTTTGAGATAGTTCAGGCAGAATCCGAGGCCCGTTTCAAGATCGATGAAGTGCTCCAGGGTGCACCCAAGACCGTGATCGGTATCACCGATCAGATCGCCGGCGAGATCGCCATCCATACCGGCGATCCACCTTTGGCCCAGATCGGCACCATCCTGGTCAACGCGCGCACACTCACCACCGACAACGAGTTCAGGAACCGCGCCATCAAAAACCGGATTCTACAAACCGACACCTACGAGTTTGTCACCTTTGCGCCCACCGAGATTCTGGGACTGCCCGCCAGTGTGAGCGTGGGCGAGAGCCTGGCCTTCCAGATCGTGGGCCATCTGACCGTGCGTGATGTCAGCCGCCAGGTCGTTTTCGAAGCCACGGTCACCCCCGTCAGCGAAACCCGTCTGGAGGGCAGCGCCAGGACCACCATCCTGTATGCCGATTTCGACCTCTCTATTCCAGATTCACCCTCGGTGGACACGGTGGAGGATGAGGTGACTCTCGAGCTCGATTTTGTCGCCGTAGCCAGGTAAAGCGCCGTTGGAGAGCGCCCTTTGCCGGCCGTTTTTTGCGCCATCTCCATCAGCTCTCCACCGGTTTTCCATCTTTTTGAGTTACCCTATACACAGCGCGCAACCCCCTGAATGGTGATGCTGAAAGGAGGTGCACCGACCAAGTCTCTCCCCTGGCCCTCCTGCCCGAACATCCGGGCAGGAGGGCTTTTTCACTCTCCGGGCCATCGCGGTCGGGAGCAGTTGGAATCTATTCTCCATCGATTCTCCATTTTTTTGCGGTATACTAGCATCAGCGCGCAAGGAAAAACTTCAGGGGATTCTACCCAATCGAAATTTCGTTGAAAAACAGGAGGCAAGAACATGCGTAAATTTTCCAAGATCGTAGCCGTGGCCGCGTTGGTGGCCGTCATAGGTGCAGGGGTTCTGGGTGTGGCCGTTTACGCCCAGGAATCCGATCCGGACACCCCCCTGGGGCAGATGGCCGATTACGTGGAGCGAGTGTTGGATACCATCGCTGCCAAACTGGGCGTGGAACGATCGGCCCTCGATACGGCCATAGACGAAGCCCAGCGGCAAGTCATCGAGCAGGCTGTGGAAGAGGGTCTGTTGACCCAGGACCAGGCCGACCGGGCGTTTGGTCGTCTCGATGAAGGCCAGGTCTTTGCTATGCCTTTTGGTCGGGGCGGAAAGGGCCATTTTGGTATGCGAGGCGGCCGGATGGGCGGTTCGCTGACCCAGTGGCAAGACCTGGCCGAACAACTCGGCATGAGCATCGACGAGCTGGCTGCCGAGCTGGAAGCGGGCAAGACCATCACCGAGCTGGCCGAGGAAAAGGGCGTAGACCTGGAGGCGGTCCACCTCGAAGCCATGAAGGAGCGCATCCAGCAGGCCGTAGAAGATGGCACCCTCACCCAGGAGCAGGCCGACTGGCTGCTGCAAGGCCTGGAGCAGGGTTTTATGCCCGGCATGCGCGGCTTTGACTTTGGCGGGCGGGGTGGACGCAGCGATGGTTTCTGGGGCCTGAGAGGTTTTGGTGTTCAGGACTCGCTGCAAGAAGACTCTAACCTGTAAAAAATCGGTTCCCGGCAACAAGGGGCGAACAGATGGTTCGCCCCTTTTGTTTTTGCGCGCAGAACGGCTCAGATACGACGGGCCCTTACCGTTGAAACGACCCGCGGCCAGCCAGCCAGGCGGCCAGGAAAAGCCATACCGCCAGCATGGTCGCGCCGATGCCAAGCTCGAAACCCAGCTCGGCCCAGGCCACCTCCTGGCCCAACCGACGAAACATGTAAAACTGCACCAGGACAAAAGCCAGGCTCGAACCCAACAACAGTCCCCAACCCACAACCTGGCGCAGCCAACCGCGCAGGCCGGTGCGGTCGGCGATGAGCAGCAGCATCAACACCGCCGAGAGGGTGGCCAGCACGTGCCAGTGCCCCACCAGAATGCCCCGCTCGATCTCGAACGGCCCGGCGCGAAAGGCATCGAGGTTGATGGCCACATAGACGCCGGGGCCAGTGACCACCAGGTTGACAAAGATCAATTCGAAAAAGATGCCCAGGCGCACCGGATCGTGAAACAGGGCGGCGATGCGTTGCCCCAGCGAGGGTCGTTCGATGCCCAGCCGGATCAATCGCTGGCGCACGATGCGCGCCAGGCCCCAGAAAGCCACGATGATGGCTCCGGGCAACAGGAACGCCGAACCCACGTTGATCAGCTTGTGCGCCTGCTCCCAAAACGTCACCGACCAGGTGGCCAGTGTGACGATGACCGTGCCAACGATGGTCAGCGGCACGGCCCATTGGTGCGCCCGACCCTGAACGTCGAAATAGCGGATGATCAACAGCAACAGGGCCACGTCTACCAGGGTGAGCATGATGTGTAAATGGGCAATGATGGCCAGTTCCAAGATGGTGTGCTCCAGCCGCACCACGTCCTCGGCCAGAAAAGCCACAAAACCATTGCCAAAAAAGGCCGCCGCGCCGCCGCCCAAGACTGCCGAAACCAACACCAAGACGGTGGTCATAAAAAAAGCCAGCCGCTCCAGCGATAGACCTCTGAAGCGGGTATAGACCCCACCGGCGTGAACCTGCCCTCGTCCAGGCCAAAGCGCAACGGCCAGCAGAACCCCGGCATAAAACAGCAGCGATAGCCCCACCAGGAAAAGCCCGTGGGCCAGCCAGTTGCGGCCCCAATAACCAAACACAAACCCACCGCCGCTGCTCAGCATATAACCCGCGGTCAGGGGGGGCAGGATGGCCCGTTTTTGTCCGGCCCGCACCGGCACCTGATCCAGGATGAAATAACCAATGGCAGCCACAAATGGCGCCGCCAGCAGGTGGTAAAGCATGACGATGCGCCCCGTTCGGCCCGTATCGCCCAGGGCGATGCCCAACCTGCCTGCCAGGCCCAACGAGCGCACCGGCCCGGAAAAGAGCGAGAGAAAGGCCACGATGAGGGCATCCCAGGCGACAGCAACGATCAGTAGACCTTCGGTTGCGCCAAACAGCCGACGAAAGCGTGAGGTTTGGGGCTCAACAGGTGTGGTCATGGCACTCCCATCAATATCATGGTGAACGGCTTGGAATCGCCCAATCACCTGGATTCCTGACACCCTGCAGCACTGGCACAGCGCCCTAACCCGGCCAGGCCGGAACCCATCAGGGAAATCTCACCACCAAGACACAAAAAGTTCATACATCAAAACAAAAGAACCTGGTGCCTTTGCGCCTTTGGTAAATTTCTTGCCCGGCGTGCAAGAATTTCACCGGTAAGGTACTAATGGCTGGTCAGCGTACCGACGATTTCGACGCCGCGCTCAGCCAGCAGGCGGCGCACCTGGGGCACATCATCCGGCCGGATGCGCGCCAGCCCGTGTTCTGCCAAAAAGACCTGCAAATAGGGCGCCAGCTCGGGGTCGGAGGTCAGCTCACGCAAGGCGGCAGCATCTCGGAACTGGATCAGGGTCAATGTTTCCAGGCGAGCATCACCCAGGAACTTGCCCCAGGCCTTCATCGCTCTCACCGCCCAGCCCGGCAGCGGCCCGCGGTGCAGGTCGGTGAGCTCTTTGAGAATGTCGGGCACTGTCAGACCCCGCGAGAGCGCCTGCTGCACCGATTTCGGCGACAGCCACCACTCACCATCGGGTTCCTGGCTGATAAAGTGACCCAACACGCCGAACAAAAAGATGCTGGGCACTTTGTGAGCAAAGACCACCCGCCCATCGTTGGTCAGGGTGAGGCAGGGCCGGCGGGCCTTGCCGGGGTGGATGGTGCGCGCCGGCGGCAGATCGTGCCGTTGTAACTGGCGTTCCAATTGATCCACGGCCTTTTTGTTGGGCTTGAGCAGCGCCACGGTGGGCGTCAGTCGGCGGCTGAGGTAGGCCGACAGACCGGCATCGGCCAGGAGACTGTCCATCACCGACGGCGACACCGTTTGGGCCAGCGCGGTGCGGCGGTGAATGACGATACGCCGGTGCAGCGCTTCCCACTCTTCCAGCGTGCGGGCCACGTTCTGCGGCAGCGGCGCGCCGCTGGTCTCCTCCAGATACTCGGCGATACGCCTGGCGGTCCAGCCCTTTTGCTGCCCGACGTAGACCGACTGGCGCGTCAGCCGGTATTCGATGGCCCGTTCGGCGCTGATCCGCTCGGCGAACTGATCCAGCGTGGCCAGCACGTGATCGCTGATCGGATCCAGGGCAAAGATCTGAAAGTTGGGCTGGACGACGACCCGGCCCTGGTCGGTGGGAATATCGGGGGCCGGCCCCAGCCCCAGCAGCCAGGCGCCGATCTCGGTGAGGCGAAAAGCCGCCTTCTGCACCCTCACGCGTTCCGGTTCGGCCTGCCGCTTGCCAGAAGGCTGCTGGCTGAGCCCGGCGTAACCCAGATCGACCAGGCCCATCCAATACAACGGGCCGGCAACGACGTGGCGGATGAACTGCGCTTCGACCATCTCCCAGCCCTGAGCCTCGTCCTGGATGGGCGAGAAACCCCAGCCCAGCGGATTACGATAGGCCGAGTAGGGGGTATCGTAGGCCGGCGAGTAGTAACCGTAACCATAGTAGCGCCGTTGCTGCGGCACCTCGCGGCTAAAGAGAAACTCGTAATCCAGCACGCGCATCCGATCCACCAGCCGCCGCAGGGCCACCCACTCGCCGGCAGGCATCTGCTGCAGGTGCTGCAGCACCTTTTTGCGGGCCGTGACGACAGGCGAGAGATCGGGAGCGGAGCCGGTCTGGATAATCAGGTTGGGCAGGTGATCCAGTTCGTTCCAAAAAGTGCCCTCGCGCCACGTTTCAAAAGTTTTTTGCAGCCGGGTCGGCGGAGGGTCGCCCCAGAACTCGGTGGTCTGTACGGCTTGTACTTCGGAACGGCCAGGGTGCACTTTGACCAGTCCCATCTCTTGCAGCAACAGCCGGATAAAGTGCAGGCGCGGGTTTTCCTTCTCTCCCATGCCTTTGCCCATGTCGCCGGACACCAGCAGCGTCTCACTGAGCTGTTTGAGCTGCCGTTTAAACACGTAGCCATGTTGTGTCAGTTGCGTTTCGTTGTCGCGCAAAAAACTCCAATAGAGGAACAGATCACGCTGAAAAGTGCGCGCCGAGGCTTCAGCTTCAATGTCGATGGCCGGGACAGAGGTATCCTCTTGAAAAGTGACCGGCGGCAGATGGCGCAGAACCTGCGGTGGAATGACCAATCGGACGCCGGGCGCAAAGCCGACGGTGGTGGCATAAGGGTCGGCGTTGCCCTGGCTCAAGATCAGACCCAGGCAGGTGAGGCGCATGACGATGTCTTCGAAATAGGGCGAATCGTGGCGTTTGGGATCACCTTCCACGCCACGCCAGGAGTCATGCCTGTCTTTGGACTGGGGGGACTCTTGTATCATACTCTCACGCAAGAGGGCCTGTTTGAGACGCTGACTGCTGGTGGCGCCGCCGAACAACAGCGTCAGATCCAACGCTCGACGCTCGCGGGCCGAAAGCTGAGGCAGAGTACGCTCCACGGCTTGCCGGTTGTAAAGTTTTTTGGCCAAAAGCCGCACGTGTGGGGCTTTACGGGTCGAGCCGACGTCGATAGCGTTCACTTCGGCCATCGCTTTGAGAACCTGAAAATTGTAGCTTTGAAGCACCTCTTCGATATTCATCACCGTACCTGAGAGGTTTCTCACTCGATGCGCGGCGTGTGGCCCAATTTCACCAGCTCGTCGCGCAGGGCGTCGATGGCATCACTTTGAATGGCAATGAGGCGCGGCGAAAACTGGAAAACCATGTGTTGGGCCAGACTGGTGGAAGCGAGCAGCTCCTGCAAGGCGAAATCGTCGGCAAACTCGATCAGTGTCACCTCGTCGTAGAGATGCACCTGGCCGTAGCTCCTGGCCCAGGCCAGAATCTGTCCCCGCAGCGGCTCTGGCACCGGGTTGCCGCTGTGCTCCTGCAGGGCATCCAGAACCGCCTGCCCTGTCCAACCCTGCTCGAAAGCGCCGCGGACGCTCTCGGACGTGAGGCGATAACGAAACGCCTGTACCGAGGCTTCTTGCAGCCGGGCAGCGACGTTTAACACATCGTAAGCGCCGCTGCTGGCATAACCGGTGCGGGCCTCGACGACGCCGTCGCCGTGAACGGTCAACGCCGGCCCCTCGGGCCGAGCAGTCGCCTGACCCGGGTCAGGGCGCAGCCCAAGCAAATAACTGCCCAGTTCCGTGATCTGAAAAGCCATCGCCCCTTTGGGTGTGGTTGCCAATTTTATCACACCCAGCCAGCTCAACGGCCCCTCCAGGCAGGCCGAGATAAAGGGCGCGTAACCCAGCTCCCAATCGGCGGCTTTGTCTGGTGAGAGCCGATAATCACTTTCGGCGGTCTCTAGCCACCAGGCGTGATGCGCCACCGGCTGCGTATTGTGTAAATAGTCGGGCCAGAACCGGCTCAAGAGTTGACGGAGATCGGCGATGCGATACCACTTGCCGGGCGATAGCCGCTGGAGCAACAGCACCACGATCAGGCGAGCCTGGGCCAGTTCTACCAAGAGATCGTTGTAGGTCAGGTCGAATTGGGCCAGGCTGCGCCGCAGCCGCAGCCCTTTGGTATGCCGCAACACCAGGCTCATCTCTGACCATTGAAGGGTCTGCAGCCAGGCGCTAAAAAGAGCTTGCAGCCGGTCGGCATCGGCATGGCTCAGAAAAGCAGTCATCCGTCCGGGCACAGTCTGGATCGGCTCACCATACTGCCAGTTGACCAGCCCCAAAGTGGTCAGCAGCGAAAAGGTGAAATCCAGAATCTCACCGTCGACAGCGGTGCGTCGGCGCAGCGAGGCCAGATCGTCCTCCGTCAGAGGTGGAGGCAGAAACTGCACACTCAGACCCTGCCGTGAGTCAGGATACCAGTAGCGTTTGCTCTTTTCCAGAGCGGCCAGCTCGTCTGGGGGGTTCAACCAACTTTTGAGGCTGGGCCAGCGATTTTCCAGGTCGCTCTTGGGAGGCAGGGCGCGCGCTTTGTGGGGCGTTTGCGCCAGATATTGCCACACGTCGTAGGCCACCTGGGTCAGGGCAAAAGGCGGCGTTTGCTGAAGCTCCAGCCTGTCTTCAGCCCCAACCGACGGTGAAAGCAGGCCTGACCAGGGCGGCAAACGACGGACGACCGCCGTGGGCATGCGGTAGGCCATCATTCCTCGCGGTCTGGTTGACAGGATCAGGCCGTTTTCGCCAAAACGCTGCAGCATGGCAACAGCCTCTTGCTCGGAGCGCCGGCCATTGAGGCGGCGCAGTGTCTTTTTGATGCCCTCCTCCAACGCGGGCACCACACTACAACGCAGAGCCAGGAATTCCAACACCAGGCGGTGGTCATCGTCCCATGCCTGCACCACAGCGCCGAGGTCGCCAGCGGTGAGATACAGTTCGGCAAGCTGATCGACGAGATCGTCCTTGCGGGTGCCATGCAGTTTCCACCCACGGCTGCGGGCTATCGCCCGCAGTTGCTGGATCGTCTGTTCCTGCAACAGGCTCCGCAGATCTCGCTCGATGCTTTGGGTATGGGTTACCTGGATCGCTCCCGGGCCTTGCGGGCGGAAAGGGGGCCTGTCTGGCGCCAACGGCCTGCCAGGGGGGCCAGGCGCAACATCCACAGCCAACTCGTCGACATGGTCCAGCAGACCTTCGGGCAGCACGTCGCTAACCTGGAGAAACTCGTCCGGGTCCAAGATCCAGTTGAGCAGCAACGCCGCCACGTGCTCACACCAACTGCTGCTGCCGCAGCTGCAGGCCGCTTCACCACTGCCGGACGTGACCCGGACGAACACCTCGTAAGGGGCGTCATCGTCGCCCACCACCTCGGCGAAAAGAGTCGAACCCTGACGGAACGGTGTCAGCACGTGGCCATTACGAACAAGCCGCCGGGCCAGGTTCCACGTCTGGCCATCAAAGAGGTGTTGGATCTGGGATTCGGTCAGATTCCACAGCGCTTCAGGAACGGCGGTCACCTGTCATCTCCATCGCTAAACTCGCCGTCGATGACCAGCGCCCCGGCCGGCAACAGCCTCGAGACCGGCGCGCCGGCCTCCACGTCCAACACCACCGGCTCGTAAGCGGCCACTTCGTGATCGTAAAGAATCTCGTAACGATAACCCTCTTCGGTGAGAAAGAGCTGTCGTCTGGCGGCAAACTCTTGATCTCGCGTATCACGGCTGACCAGGGTGTAAAAATGGGCCAGCAGTCCGTGCTTCTTGGGGCGCAAGATGCGCCCCAGGCGCTGCGCCTCTTCCTGGCGCGAGCCGAACGTACCGGAAACCTGTATGGCGACGTTGACGTCGGGCAGATCGACGGAAAAATTGGCCACCTTGGACACCACCAACACCCCCAGATCGCCGCGCCGGATCTGCTCGAACAGCTTCTGACGTTCGCCAACCGGCGTCTTGCCGGTGATCAGCGGCGCGCCGATGGTGCGGGCGATCTCTTTTAACTGATCCAGATAAGTGCCGATGACGAGCACCGTGTCCTCGCGGTGTTTGAGCAACAACTGCCGCAACACCTGCAACTTGGCCGGGTTCTCGGCGGCGAGGCGATATTTCTCGCGCTGATCCGCCAGGGCGTATGCCATACGTAGATCGTCGGGCAGAGGCATGCGGATCTCGTGACACTCGGCGGTGGCGATCCAGCCCTGCTTCTCCAGGTCTTTCCAGGGCACGTCGTACTTTTTGGGGCCGATGAGTGAAAAGACGTCGGTCTCGCGGCCATCCTCGCGGATGAGGGTGGCGGTGAGGCCCAGCCGCCGCCGGGCCTGGATCTCGGCGGTGATACGAAACACCGGCGCGGGCAGCAGGTGCACCTCGTCGTAGATGATCAGCCCCCAGTCGCGCTCGCTGAACAACCGGAAATGGGGAAAATCGTCACTGCGCCGTTTGCGGTGGGTGAGGATCTGGTAGGTGGTGATGGTCACCGGGCGGATCTCTTTGATCAGGCCCGAATACTCGCCGATGTCGTCGGGTGAGAGATCGGTTTTGTCCAGCAACTCGTCGATCCACTGCCGCACGGCCACCGTGCTGGGCGTGAGGATGAGCGTGGCCGCTTGCAGCTTTTCCATCACTCCCATGCCCACCATCGTCTTGCCCGCGCCGCAGGGCAGCACGATCACCCCACTGCCGCCGCGAGCCTGACCGCCGGCGTAAAAAACTTCCACCGCCTGGCGCTGGTATTGCCGCAGGCCAAACGTCTTGCCAGAGCGGGCCAACGGCAGCAGGTGGAAGGGCAGCGCAGCGCCGTCCACGTAACCGGCCAGGTCCTCGGCCGGGAAGCCGATCTGCACCAACGCCTGTTTGACGTGCCCCCGCTGCGAGGCATCCACCTGGAGGGTCAGATCGTCCACCCGGTGAATGATGAACGGCTGCATCTGTTTGTGCCGACCGATCTCGACGATGAGCGGGGCGTCGTCGGACACCAGCAGCAGAGCGTCGTCGCGCATGATCAGCTTGACGCGGCCAAAACGGGCGACGTAATCGAAAATATCCACCCGCACGTTGCCGGGCAGATCGTATTTGCTATATTGCTCCAGCGCGCCCACGATGCCCTCAGCCGTCAGACCGGCGGCGGCAGCGTTCCACAACGAAAGTGGCGTGATGCGGTAGGTGTGAATGTGCTCCGGGCTTTTTTCCAGTTCGGCAAAGCGGGCCAGCCAGTCGCGCGCCGGCTCGTAGAGATCGTTGTTGACCTCCAGCAGCACCGATTTGTCGCTTTGCACGATGATCGGATTTTGGGCGTTATAGGCCATCTTTTCTCCAAATCGACACATTACCAGCCTCAGTAGATCCAATGTTTAGACCTGACAGGTTTTTCATAGTGGCTAACCAGCAAAATCACCTTGATTATCAACTGCATTGGCCCCAAAAAGTGTCTCTAAAAACCTGTCAGGTCTTGTAGTCCTCAAGAATTTGGATCTACTGACTCGACTTTTGCAGTGACATAACCTGACCCTGCAACACGTTAACAACGAGATACTCGAGGCAAGGGCTTTACTCGAATTGCCAATAGTGGTAACATGAGTCTAAAACTGGATAGGAGGCAGAGCC
>JBMOMT010000048.1:0-10201 GCA_049324835.1 Chloroflexota bacterium
AGTCGCCCCCCAGCTCGAAAAAGCTGTCGTGCACCCCCACCTGCTCCACCCCCAACACCGCTGCCCAAATGCCCGCCAGCGTCTCCTCCGCCGCCGTCCGCGGCGCTTCGTAAGCGGCCTCCAGTTCCGGCCTCGTCTCGTCCGGCGCCGGCAACACCCGCCGATCCACCTTGCCTCCAGGCATGCGTGGCAATGCCTCCATCACCACGTACGCCGACGGCAGCATGTACTCCGGCAGCCGCTCGCTCAGATAACCGCGCAGCTCACTCACCAGCACCGATGATTCAAGAATCGGCTCACCTTTCGCCCCTGTCGGGCTGTCCTGAGCCACCACGTAGGCGGTCAACTGTTTTCCGGACGCACTGTCGTCACGCGCCACCACCACCGCGTCTCGCAAAGCTGGATGCTGGCTCAGCGCCGCCTCTATCTCACCCAGCTCGATGCGAAAACCCCTCACCTTTACCTGATGATCCACCCGCCCCAGGAATTCGATGTGGCCATCGCGGCGGTAACGGCACAGATCGCCCGTCTTGTACAGCCGCCCCGCCGCCTCACCACCGAACGGGTCGGCGATGAAACGCTCCGCCGTCAGCTCTGGTCGATTCAGATAACCCACCGCCACAGCCTGACCACCGATGTGCAACTCGCCCGGCACACCCACCGGCGCCGGTTGCAGATTCCCATCCAACACGTGCACCTGGACGTTGGCAATGGGCCGCCCGATGGGCACTTCTCTGGACCCATCCCAACGGACGCCCAACGGAACTCGATATGCGGTGGCGATGATGGTGCCTTCGGTGGGGCCGTAGGTGTTGAGCCACGTAACCCGGTCGGCGCCGGCGATGGATTGCCACGCCACCAGCCGCTCTGCCGAGACCTTGTCGCCGCCCACCACCATCAACCGCAGCGATTCAGGCAGCGGCTCACCCAGCAGCGACATCTCGTACACCCACTCGTGCCAGTAGGCCGTCGGCAGGTCGAGCACCGTGATGCGCTCACTCTCCACCAGCTCCAGCAACTCCTGGCCGCCGATCAGCGCCCCGGCAGGCCGCAGCACCACCGCGCCTCCCACCGCCCAGATGGGAAAGATCTCTTCCACCGCTGCGTCAAAGTTGACAGTCGAGAATTGCAGCACGCGGTCTTGCGAAAAAAGCTCAAACAGTCCCATCACTGCCAGGTTGTGATTCACCACACTGCGGTGGGCCACCATCACTCCCTTGGGCCGGCCTGTCGAGCCGGAAGTATAGATCACGTAGGCCAGGTGATCCGGTGTGGCACTGTCCCCCGGTTTGACCTCTGGCTCTTGAGCGATCGATGGCCAATCGCTGTCCAGACAAACCGTGAGCCGCGAGACGGAAGGCTTGGTTTGCCCCTCTGCCAACCCATCGATCCGCTCTTTGAGATGCGCCTGCGTCAACACCACCTTCGCCGCCGAGTCTTCGACCATGAAGGCCAACCGCTCCGGCGGATAAGCAGGGTCCAATGGCAGATAAGCCCCGCCGGCCTTGAGCACACCCAACAACCCTACCAACATCTCCAGCGAACGCTCCAGACTGATGCCCACCAATGTCCCGGGCCCCACGCCCAGCTTTTGTAAATAGTGCGCCAGTTGATTGGCCCGCCTATCCAGCTCGCCATAGCTCAATACCTCACGGTACACACCATCGAAGGCCGGCCGAACCACTGCCACCGCCTCCGGTGTGCGCGCTGCCTGCAATTCGAACACATGATGCATACACCACTGCTGAGGGTACTCAACCCGGCTGGCGTTCCACTCGAGCAATTGCTGCCGTTCCCACCCGGTCAACAACGGCACCTCACACACCCGACTGTCCGGCTGAGCCACGATGGCCTCCAGCAGGGTGCAGAAATGTCCCACCAGACGCTCAATCGTCGCCCGGTCAAAGAGGTCGGTGTTGTATTCCACCGCCCCACTCAGACCCTCCGGCGTCTCCTCCATCGCCAGCGTCAGATCAAAGGTCGCCACGCCGGTATCCACTTCCACCGGGCTCAGTGTCAGACCCGGCAACTCGAACGCCTGGCGCATCGCATTTTGCAGCACAAACATCACCTGGAACAGCGGGTTGTGACTCAACTCCCGCTGCGGCTGCAACGCATCCACCACCATCTCGAACGGCAGGTCCTGATGGGCATACGCCCCCAACGCCGCCTCTCTCAGCCGCCCCAGCAGTTCGCGAAAACTCGGCCCGCCGGAGAGATCGCCGCGTATCACCAGCGTATTGACGAAAAAGCCGATCAGCCCCTCCACCTCGGCCCGGTTGCGGTTGGCTATCGGCGTGCCCACGCTGATGTCTTCCTGGCCACTGTAACGGTACAGCAACGTCTGAAAGGCCGCCAGCAAGGTCATAAACAGCGTAGCTCCCTCCTGCCGACCCAATTCTTTGATGGCCTGGCTCAGCTCCGGAGACAACACAAAGGTGCGGTAATCGCCGCGGTAGGTCTGCATCGCCGGCCGAGGCCGGTCGGTGGGCAGCTCCAACAGCGGCGGGCTGCCGGCAAGCTGCTGCCTCCAATAGTCGAGCTGCGCCTCCAGCGCCTCCCCTTGCAGCCATCCACGCTGCCAGTGGGCAAAATCGACGTATTGCAGCGGCAAAGGGAGCAACGACGAAGGTTGGCCCGCCAGAAAGGCCGGGTACAGCTCGGATAACTCGCGAATCAACACCCCCATCGACCAGCCATCGGAGACGATGTGGTGCATGGTCAGCAGCACGAAATGATCCTGCTGCTCCAGCCGCAGCAGACGCGCCCGCAGCAACGGGCCGCGGGCCAGATCGAACGGCCTCTGCGCCTCCTCCTGCGCCAGCCGCAGCGCCTCGGCCTCTCGCTCCTCGGCTGGCAGGTGGCCCAGATCCGTCAGCGGCAGCGCCAGATGCACCTCCGGCGCAACAACCTGCGCCGGCCGGCCATCCTGGGTGCGAAAGGTGGTGCGCAGCACCTCGTGCCGCCGCACGATCTCGTTCAGGCTGTGCGCCAGAGCAAGCACATCCAACGTTCCGTTGACCCGCACCGCATCCGGGATGTTGTACATCGGGCTGCCAGGCTCCAGTTGATCCAGAAACCACAGTCGTTGCTGGGCAAAGGAGAGGGGCGCCTCCACCGGCAATCCCGTCACCTCATCCCGTGGCAACGGCGTGATCGGCGGCAAGTTTGCCTTTTGCGCGGCCTCGATCTTGCCGGCCAGGCCGGCCACAGTAGGCGCTCCAAAAAGCTCTCGCAGCGGCAGTTCCACCTCAAAGACCTGTCGAAGCCGCGAGACAAGCCGGGTGGCCAGCAGAGAATGGCCGCCCAGCTCGAAGAAATTGTCGTGGATGCCCACCCGTTCCACGCCCAGCACCACAGCAAACAGGCCGGCCAGCAGCTCTTCCACCGGCGTCCGCGGCGCGATGTAGGCCCGGCCCAAACCTTCCCGGCTCCATTCTGGCGTCGGCATGGCGTCCCTATCAACTTTGCCACTCGGTGTCAGAGGCAAGGCTTCCAACATGACAAAGGCCGAAGGAACCATGTACTCTGGCAGTTTCCCTCGCACCAAGTCACTCAACTCGCCGGCCGCAGGTTCAGCTCCATCCGCAGGCACAACATAGGCCACAAGCCTCTTGTTCCCTGGCGCATCCTCGCGCACAACAGTCACCGCTGCCTGCACAGCAGGATGCTTTTCGAGAACGGCCTCGATTTCACCCAACTCGATGCGAAAGCCGCGCACTTTTACCTGATGGTCCACCCGCCCCAGAAACTCGATGTGGCCATCGCTGCGGTAACGACACAGATCGCCCGTTTTGTACAACCGAGCCGCTGGACTCTCGCTAAAGGGGTCGGCGATGAAACGCTCTGCCGTCAACGCTGGTCGATTCAGATAACCTCGGGCAACGGCTGCGCCTCCAATGTGCAATTCTCCGGCTATCCCCACCGGTACCGGCTGCAGATTCTTATCCAGAATATGCACCTTGACGTTGGAAATTGGCCGACCTATGGGCACCTCTCTCGCACCGCGCCACTTTTTGCCGATGGGCGCCTGAAACGCCGTAGCCACGATGGCGCCTTCGGTGGGGCCATAGGTATTGAACCATGCCACACGATCGGCGCCCTGGAGGCCTTGCCAGGTCACCAGTTTCTCCGTCGAAACCTTTTCGCCGCCGACGATCACCAGTCGCAGCGATTCAGGCAGCGCTTTATTCAGCAAAGACATCTCGACCACCCACTCGTGCCAATAGGCTGTGGGAAGGTCCAACACCGTCAGGCGTTGTTCTTTTATCAGGCGCAGCAAATCGGTCCCGGCCGTCAGCATATCATCGGCCCGCAGCACCACTGTTGCCCCCGCCCACCAGGCAGGGAACATCTCTTCCAATGCCGCGTCGAAATTTATCGTGGAGAATTGTAGGACCCGGTCAACCGGCGAAAGCTGGAACAGATCGGCCATTGCCCGATTGTGATTCACCACGGCTCGATGGGGCACGATGACCCCCTTGGGCTTTCCGGTTGAGCCAGAGGTGTAAATGATATAGGCCGCGTTCTCACCATCAACGCAACTGGCCGGATTCTCTTGCGACGCCAGGGTGATGAAGGGCCAGTCGGCATCCAAACACACGACTTGCAGCCCCTGCGTGGGCAGGATGGCCGCCAACGATTCTTGCGTCAACAGCACCCTCACACCCGAATCTTGGACCATAAAGGTCAACCGATCTTGGGGATAGGCAGGATCCAAAGGCAGGTAAGCGCCGCCGGCCTTGAGAATGCCCAACAGCCCGATTACCATCTCCAAAGACCGATCGACACACAGCCCCACCAGTGTCTCCGGCCCCACACCTAGCTTCAAAAGATAGTGCGCCACCCGGTTGGCCCGCCGGTTCAACTCTGCAAAAGTGAGAGACTGATCTCGCCAGACCAAAGCCTGCGCGTCGGGCGTTTTCTGAGCGCTGGCTTCGAAAAGCTGATGGAGACACAGAGAACGAGGGTACTCGACCCCGGTGGCGTTCCACTCGACCAGTATCTGCTCCCGCTCGACTCTGGTCAGCAGCGGCAACTGTGACACTCGCCGGTCCGGATCGGCGATGATTCCCTCCAGCAGTCTCTGCAAGTGGCCCACCATCCGCACGATCGTTGCCGAATCGAACACATCCGTGTTGTACTCCAGCGCCCCTTGCAAGCCAGCGGGCATCTCGGTCATCGAGAGAGTCACATCAAATGTCGACGTGCCGCTGTGAACCTCCAGGGGACGCAGTGTCAAATCTGAAAGTTGCTGCACGCTCGTGGGCGCGTTCTGTAGAACGAACATCGCCTGAAACAATGGACTGTGGCTGGTGTCCCGCTCCGGCTGTAGCACCTCCACCAACATTTCAAAAGGCACATCCTGATGGGCATAGGCTGCCAGGGTGACTTCCCGCACCTGTTGCAACAACTCACGAAAGGTGGGATCGCCGGAGAAATCGGCCCGCAGCACCAGCGTGTTGACAAAAAAGCCGATGAGCCCTTCGATCTCGGCTCGCGTGCGGTTGGCAATGGGCGAGCCAACGTTGACGCTCTCTTGCCCAGAATAGCGGTGCAGCAGCGCCTGAAAAGCTGCCAGCAGCGTCATGAACAGCGTGGCCCGTTCTTGCTGGCCAAAGACTTTCAACCCTTCCAAAAGACCCTGGGGCAGGGCAAAGGAGATACTGGCGCCTCGCACACTCTGAAATGCGGGCCGAGGTCGATCCGTCGGCAGCTCCAGGGGCGCAAGCCCATCCCCTAGCTGCTGTTTCCAATAGGCCACCTGATCATCCAGCGTCTTGCCTCGGAGCCATTGCCGCTGCCAGACGGCAAAGTCGGCGTACTGGATCGACAGGTCAGACAGCGGCGACGGGCGTTCCTGAGAGAAGGCCTCGTAAAGCGCCGCCAGCTCACCGATCAGTACGCCCATCGACCAGCCATCGGAGGCGATGTGGTGCATGGTCAAAAGGACCACCCACTCTCGATCCGCCAGTTGCAGCAGCCTGACCCGCAACATCGGATCGGCGGTCAGATCGAAGGGCTGTTGAGCCTCCTCCTGCGCCAACCGCAGCGCTTCATCCTCCCGTTCGGTTTCGGGCAAGTGACGCAGATCGACGACCGGCAGGTCGAGTGCCAGTTCTGGGGTGATGATCTGCACCGGGCTACCGTTTCTCGAAATAAAGGTGGTACGCAGGGCTTCGTGGCGGCGCACGATCTCGCTCAAAGCGCGCTCGAACGCCCTCAAATCGAGATGCCCTGAGAGCCTCACCGCCGATGGGATGTTGTACATCGGGCTGCCGGGTTCCAGTTGGTCCAGGAACCAGAGTCGCTGCTGAGCAAACGAAAGCGGAAACTCGTTTTTCTCCCGGCTCTGTGGCACGATCATAGAGCGCGAGAGGTCCACGCCCTGCTCCTTGAGCAACATTTCCAGCAGTTTTCGTTTTTCCGCCGGAAGTTTGGCCAGATCCTTCAAAAGCTCACTCACCGGCTACGCCCTCCTCCAGCAAACCGGCCTTTTCTGCCAGCATGGCCGCCGCCTCCTCCTCCGAAAGTTGACCCACCAGCTCCAACATCTGGGCGATCTTGATGGCATCCGACTGGCTCTCCTGCCGGCTCTCTTGGATCCGGGCAGCCAGGTCAGCCACCGTCGGGTTCTCGAATAGAGTCCGCAGCGGCAGTTCGACGTGGAATTCCTCCCGCACCCGCGAGATGAACTGCGTCGCCAGCAGCGAGTGACCACCCAGATCGAAGAAACTGTCGAATACCCCCACACGCTCCAGGCCCAAAAGCCCGGCGCACATTTCGGCCAGCGCAGCCTCGGTCTCGTCGCGCGGCGCCACGTAGGTGTGCTCTGGCTCCAGATGGCGACGGTCTGGCGCTGGCAGCGCCTTACGATCCACCTTGCCGCTGGGTGAGAGGGGCAAAGCCGGCAAGGCCATAAAAGCCGACGGCACCATGTATTCTGGCAGTTTTCGTCGCAAAAAGTCGCGCAGCTCAGCAGCGACTGCCTCCAAACCATCAGCCGGCACCACATAAGCCACCAATCGCCTGTCACCGGGCACGTCCTCCCGCGCCACAACCACCCCATCCTGCACGGCGGGGTGCTGCTCCAGCACGGCCTCGATCTCACCCAACTCGATGCGGAATCCCCTCACCTTTACCTGATGGTCGATGCGGCCCAGAAACTCGAGGTTGCCATCGGCGCGGTAACGCGCCAGATCACCCGTCCGGTACAGCCGCGCTTCCGGGCTATCATCAAAGGGATCACGGACAAACTTTTCTGCCGTCAGGTCCGGTCGGTTGCGATAACCTCGCGCCAGGCTCACCCCGGCCACACAGAGCTCACCCGGCACGCCGATGGGCGCGAGCTGCTGGTTGGCATCCAGCACGTAGAGTCGGGTGTTGGCAATGGGCCGCCCGATGGGTGGATTGTACGGCTCGTGCTCGTCGCAGCGGTAAGCCGAGGCGCATACCGTCGTCTCGGTGGGGCCATAGGCGTTGAAAAAGTCGCGCCCCGGCGCCCACCGTCTCACCAGCTCCACCGTGCAGGCCTCGCCGGCAGCGATGACCGTCTCCAGGTGGGGTAACTCTTGCTGGGGCAAAACAGCCAGCACCGAAGGCGGCAGGGTGACGTTGGTCACCGCCTGCTCGCTGAGCAACCGCACCAACTCTGGCCCAGACACCAGTATCTCCTGCGGCGCCAGCACCAGTGCCGCACCGTTGCGCAACGCCATAAACGTCTCCCACACCGAGGCGTCGAAACTGAAAGGCGAAAACTGCAACACCCGGCTGCCATGATGGAGGCCAAAGGTTTTCTTTTGCCAGGCCGTCAGGTTAACCAGTCCACGATGGCGCAGCATCGTCGCCTTGGGCAATCCCGTCGAGCCGGAGGTATAGATCACGTAAGCCAGGTTTTCTGCCGTGACCCCAGCCGCCAGATTGGTCTGTGGCTCCTGGGCGATCAGGGGCCAATCGGTGTCCAGGCAGATCGTGAGACGCGCGGTGTGAGGTGTGCTTTGTAAATTGGCCCATTCGCCAACCCGCTCTTGCAGATGCAACTGGGTGAGCAGCACCGATGCGCCAGAGTCCTGCAACATGAAAGCCAGCCGATCTTGCGGATAGTTGGGGTCCAGGGGCAGGTAGGCTCCACCGGCCTTGAGGATGCCCAGAATGCCCACCACCATCTCCAACGAGCGCTCGGTCGAAATGGCCACCAATGCCTCTGGCCCCACACCCAGTTTTTGCAGATGATGGGCCAGTTGATTGGCCCGCGCGTTCAACTCGCCGTAGGTCAACTGCCGGTCCTGATAGAGGACGGCCAGCGCGTTGGGCCGCGCGGCAGCCTGAGCCTCGAACAGCGCGTGGATGGTCGCTTCGCGCTCAAATGGCGCCGCCGTATCGTTCCATTCCAGCAGCAGTTTTCGCCGCTCGGTTTCGGTGAGCAGCGGCAGCGACGCGATGCGCTGCGATGGATCGGCCACGATGGCCTGGAGCAGCGTGCGGTAATGAGTCACCAGCCGCTCGATGGTGTCTCGATCAAAGAGATCGGTATTGTATTCCACGTAACCGTTCAGGCCATCCGGCCCGCCCGCCATGGAAAGGGTCAGATCGAATTTGGCCGTGCCGCTCTCAGCCTCCACCGGACGGATCGTCAGGCCGGGCAGGTCTATGGCCTCCAGCGGCGTGTTGTCCAGCACAAACATCACCTGAAAAAGCGGCGTGTGGCTCAGATCGCGGTTCGGTTGGAGCGCTTCCACCAACATCTCGAAGGGCAAATCCTGATGGGCGTAGGCTCCCAACGCCGTCTGCCGCACGCGACGCAGCAACTCTTGAAAGCTGGGCTCGCCCGAAAGATCGGTTCGTATGACCAGCGTGTTGACGAAAAAGCCGATCAAGCCTTCGATCTCTTTGCGGGTGCGGTTGGCGATGGGTGTGCCCACGTTGATGTCTGGCTGGCCGGTGTAGCGATAGAGCAACGCCTGAAAAGCTGCCAGCAAGGTCATGAACAGCGTTGCACCCTCCCGTTGACCGAACGCCTGGATGGCCCCGGTCAATTCCTGGGGCAAATTGAAAGTGATGTGCGCGCCGTTGGCGCTCTGCACCGCCGGCCGGGACCGGTCGGTGGGTAATTCCAGCATGGGCGGACTGCCGGATAACTGCTCCTTCCAGTAATCCAATTGGGCCTGTAACGCCTCGCCTTGCAGCCACGCCCGCTGCCAGTGGGAGAAATCGGCGTATTGTACCGCCAGCTCTGGCAAAGGTGAGGCCTGGCCGGCCACAAGGGCGCGATAGAGCTGCCCCATCTCCCGCAGCAGCACCCCCATCGACCAGCCATCGGAGATGATGTGGTGCATCGTGAGCAGGGCGATGTGCTCTGCATCGGCCAGCCGCAGCAGCCTGGCCCGCAGCAACGGCCCTCGGCCCAGGTCGAACGGTCGTCGAGCCTCTTCAGTAGCCCGCTGCAGCGCCTCGATCTCACGCTCTGTCTCTGGCAGCCCGCTCAGATCTTCCAACGGCAGGGTCACGATCCTCTCGGAAAGAATCGACTGGGTCGGTTTGCCACCCTGCGAGGGGAAAACGGTGCGCAGCAGCTCGTGCCGCCGCAGGATCTCGTTCAGCGCTCCCTCCAGAGCCACGACGTCGAGCGCGCCGCTGAGCCGCACAGCCATGGGAATGTTGTAACTCGGGCTGTTCGGTTCCAGTTGATCCAGGAACCACAACCGCTGTTGCGCAAAGGACAGCGGTAGATCGCCCTCGCGAGGAACCGGCACGATGGGTGGCTCTGATGCGACACCTGGCGCTTGAGCCGCTGCCCGTAGAATGGGGGCCAACTGGGCCACAGTGGGCTTTTCGAACAGATGGCGCAGCGCAAGCTCCACCTGAAAGGCCTCTCGCACCCGCGAGGCAACCTGAGTCGCCAGCAGGGAATGGCCGCCCAGGTCGAAAAAGCTGTCGTGCACGCCCACCCGATCCACACCCAACACCTGGCCCCAAATGCCGGCCAGAATCTCTTCTTCCGGCGTGCGCGGCGCGACAAAAGAATCCGCCAGGTCCGGGCGTGTGCCATCGGGCGCGGGCAGGGCGCGCCGATCCACCTTGCCGCTGGGCGTCAACGGCATCTCGTCCAGCGTCACAAAAACCGCCGGCAGCATGTAATCTGGCAGGCTCGCCCTGAGATACTCCCGCAACTCACCTGTCGAGGGCTCAGGCTGGCGCAGCA
>JBMOMT010000049.1:0-10115 GCA_049324835.1 Chloroflexota bacterium
AAAAGACCCGTCAGGTTTTCGAAAACCTGACGGGTCTCTGCAAGGTTCAAAAAGCGAGGGCTCGCCGCTATCTGAACAACCAGTCCAGCACCTGCTGCGGCAGGGCGTCGCGGCTGGCGGCGGTCACGGTGAAAGCGGCTGTGTCCAGGCCGGGCAGCCGCGCCCGCAGCGCGTCTTGCAGCCAGGCGCGCACCACCAGCAGCGCGCGCGGGACGCGGCCCGCCGCCAGCGGCGGCAAGGCCGGGGCCAGTCCACCGCCCTGCTCCAGCTCCAGCGGGCCGATCTCGTCGATCACCAGCAGGTCGGGCCGGGCGGCGAGGGCGCGAGCCAGCACCTCGTTGGACCAATCCAGCACGGCCGGGTCAAAACGGTAGCGGCCCAGGGTCTGGCCTGAGGTCTCTGTGACGACCCGCGCCAGCAGGCGGCGCTCGCCGCGGGCCAGGTCCACCGATTCGATGCCGGTCTTGAGGCCGTTTTCCAGCCGGGCCGGCGACCAGACCCCGGCGCAGGTGTGGCCCTGCGCCCGGGCCAGCTCGACGATGCGGCCGACGGCGGTGGTTTTGCCGGCGCCCACCTCGCCAGTGATCAGGGCCAGGCGCGCCGGGTGGTTACTCGCGCGCAACGTCTTTGAGCCAGTCGTTGGGCACGACACAGATAAAGCG
This sequence comes from Chloroflexota bacterium, assembly GCA_049324835.1. Taxonomy (GTDB): domain Bacteria; phylum Chloroflexota; class Anaerolineae; order CAYNKW01; family CAYNKW01; genus JBMOMT01. Next base: position 663 of record JBMOMT010000049.1, read on the forward strand.
GAACACGTCGTTGCCCGTGTTGATGAACTGGTGCAGCTCGTTGCCGGGCACAAAGACGGTGCTGCCCGGCTGCAGCGGCGTTTCGCCGCTCTCGCTGCGCACGGCGCCTTTGCCGGCCAGCACAAAAACCTCGTGTTCGTTCCAGTGGGGGTGGTAGGGCGTGGCGTGGCCGGGGGTCACCTCGAACACGCGCAGGGCAAAGTGGGGCGCGCCGTGTTTTTCGCCGATGACCCAGCGCACGGTCACGCCGGGCACACCCTCGACGGTTTCGGCGGGCACATCGGTGAAATGTTCGATCTTCATGCGGATTCTCCTCGTATAATATGTTGGTAGTCAGGCGCGTAATGGAGTGGAGCGCCGCAAGACGCCACTCTGCTCTGCGGCGTGGCTCACTACCAACCTCCTTTCCTCATAGCGAGATCACGAGCCGGCCGCCGGCGTGTCGCGAAAACTCTCGATGTAGGCCAGAGACTGGTGCCGGAAATAGGTGTTGTACAGCTCGGCGTAATGGCCGCCCTGGGCCAGCAGCGCGTCGTGAGCGCCCTGCTCGATGATCTGGCCGTGATCCATGACGATGATACGGTCGGCGTTTTTGACCGTGGAGAGCCGGTGGGCGATGACGATGGCGGTGCGGTTGCGCATGAGCGTCTCCAGCCCTGCCTGGATCTGGGTCTCGGTGAAGGGATCGACGCTGGCGGTGGCCTCGTCCAGGATAAAGATGGCCGGGTCTTTGAGCAGCACCCGCGCCAGGGCCACCAACTGCCGCTGCCCCATGGAAAGGTTGGCCCCCCGCTCGCCCACGTCGGTGTCCAGGCCGTGGGGCAGGTCGGCGATCCACTCGCCGCCGCCGATGTGCTCGGCGGCCTGGCACACCTCGTCGTCGAGGGCGTCGGGCCGACCGTAGCGGATGTTGTCCTGGACGCTGCCGGAAAAGAGAAACGGCTCTTGCGGCACCAGCCCGATGTGACGACGGTACTGTTGCAAGTCCAGGCGGCGGATGTCGCGTCCGTCGATGAGCAGCTCGCCGCCCTGAAACTCGTAGAAACGGGCGATGAGCCGGGCCACGCTGCTCTTGCCGGCGCCGGTGTGGCCCACCAGCGCCAGCGTTTCGCCGGGTTCGATCCGCAAACTGAAATCGGGCAGCACGATCTCGTCGCCGGTGTAGGTGAGTCCGAGGTGACAGAACTCGATGCGGCCTTTTAATTCCGTCACCGGCTCGTCGGCGGTCTGCACCACTTTGGGGTCGGCGTCGATGAGGGCAAACACCCGCTCCGAAGCCGACAGGCCATCCTGGAACTGGCTCCAGAACGAGGCGATGTTGATCAGCGGCCACCAGTAATAACCCACCGCCTGCATGAACAGATACCAGTTGCCGGGCGTCACCGCGCCGCTCCGGGTGGTCAGCCCACCGGCATAGATCAGGGTGGCCACGCCCAGGCCGGAGGCGATGCCCATGATGGGAAAGATGGTGTTGATGGTCAGGCCGCGGCGCAGCCCCACCTGATAAGCCTGCTTGTTGGTGGCGTCGAAACTGTTGTAGACGGCCTGCTCCTGGCGAAAGCTCTTGGCCACCACGATGCCGCTGACCGACTCTTGAATCTGGGCGTTGATCTTGGCCGTCACGCGGCGGGCGCGTTGTGTCACCCGCCGGGCCACGCGCCGAAAGCCGAGGGCGATGGTCACGGCGACCGGCGTCATGCCCAACAGCAGCAGCGTCAGCCCCAGGTTGATGGAGACCAGCCAGGCCGAGATGATCACCACCAGCAGCACCTGGCTGAGCAGGTTGGTCACCAATTCGGCGACGGTGGAAAAGTCCTGCGTATCGGAGGTCACCCGGCTGACGATCTTGCCGGAGGGGTGCTCGTCAAAGAAGGACAGGTCGTGGCCCACGGTGGCCGCGAACACGTCGCAGCGTAATTGCAGCACCACATCGCCGATGATGCGGGCAGAGAACCACTGCCGCACAAAGTTAAAAACCCAGGCGCTCACCCCCAACAGCAGCACGCCGCCGCTCAGCAGCAGCAGGGCCTGGGTCGAGGGGTTTTCGGCCACCATGTCGATGGCTTTGGAGATGAGGATCGGCCCGCCGGTGCCGGCGGCCGAGTTGAGCGTGAGGGTGATCGCCACCAGGGCCAATTGGCGGGTGTGCGGCCGAAAGTAATTCAGGATGCGGCGCAGCAGATCTCTATCGGTATAGTTGCGGTCGTAGGCCTCGGTGTCGAGGCCGTCCAGAACGAAGCCCATGATGCTCCTGTCGTACCTCAAATCGGGGCAGGTGAGACAAATTGGCAATTTGTCCTACTGGCCGAGCGCAGGGATGGGGGCGTGTATTCAAATGGGAAGTCGAAGTGAGACAAATTGCCAATTTGTTCTACTGGTCGAACCCGTGAATGACAAGAGGATGCCTCTCGTCTAATCATAGCGAGCAAAGATGCGTTGATAATCGGGGCTGCGGCTCAGCAGCTCTTCGTGACTGCCCTGGTCGACCAATTCACCCCGGCGCAGCACCAGGATACGATCCGCCCAGCGGATCTGGCTGAGGCGATGGGTGATCAAAAAGGTGGTGCGCTGGCGGCTGATGCGCCGCATGGCGCGCTGAATCTGGTCCTCGGTGGCGCTGTCGATGGCGCTGGTGCTGTCGTCCAGGATCAGGATGCGTGGATCGGTGAGAAAGGCGCGGGCGATGGCCACCCGCTGGCGTTGACCGCCGGACAGGGTCACGCCGCGTTCACCCACCTCGGTGTCGTAACCTTCGGCAAAGCCGGTGATAAACTCGTGGGCCTGGGCCTCGCGGGCGGCCCGCTCGATGGCCTGCTGAGTGGCGTCGGCGCAGCCAAAGGCAACGTTCTCGCCGATGCTGCGGGAAAAGAGAAACACGTCTTGCTCGATGGTCGAGATCTGGGAGCGCAACGACTCCAGGTTCCACTCGCGCACGTCCACCCCATCCACCAGCACCCGACCCTGATCGACGTCAAAGATGCGGTTGATGAGCCGGGTGAGGGTGGTTTTGCCCGAACCGGTTTGCCCCACGATGGCCACCGTCTCGCCGGGGCGGGCGACAAAGCTGACGTCCTTGAGCACCGGCTGGCCGTTGTAAGCGAAACTCACCTTTTCGAATTTCACCTCACCGTGTATGGGCCGGGTCACGCCGGCCTCGTTTTCGTCCAGCTCGGTCTCGGTGTTGATCAGTTCCAGGATGCGCTGCGCGCTGGCGATGCCCAATTGCACCAGGTCGAAGGAAAAGATCGAGATAAAGGTGGGAAAACGCAGCGTGCCCATCAACCCCATAAAGGTGATCACCTGGCCCAGCGTGATGCTGCCCCCGCGCCAGAGCAGCAGCGCGTGCAGAAACGCCCCGGCCCAACAGATGCTAAAGGCCAGCATGGGCAGGTAACGGGCCTGGATCTCGCCCTGTTGCACGAAATAATCGCGGAACAGGCGGGCGTCCTGGGTGAACTTGTTCCACTCGTAGCGCTCCTGGGCGTTGGCTTTGACCACTTCGATGCCGGCGACCGCCTCGGCCAGGCCGGCGTTCATGACCCCGAACTGGTCTCGCCGCGCGCGGCTCACCGGACTGAGGCGGCGGTTGTAGTCGAACACGGTGACGATCAGCAGCAGGGTAAAGATGCCCGGCACCAGCAACAGCCTGGCGTCCATTTGGCCGATGAGAAAAACGGGCACCACCAGCGCCATCAACGAGTCGATGATGAGCATCACGCCGGGGCTGAACATAAAATTGAGCTGGCGCACGTCGTTGGTGGCGCGGGCCATGATATCGCCGATGCGCTGGCGTCCGTGGAACGTCTGGCTCTTGCCCAACAGGCTGGCGTACAACTCGTCGCGGGCGTCGCGCTCGATACGTTGAGCCAGAAACTCGATGGCAAAGTTGCGCGCCAGGCCTGTCAGGCCCTGGCCCACTGCCGAGCCCAACGCGCCGAGCGCCAGCGCCAGCAGGGCAGTCGTCTGCCAGTCTGGAGAGGTGATCAGATCAAAGGCGCGGCCAATGTAAACCTGGATGTAGCTGTAAAAGCCGTTGTTCAGAATGGCGGCCAGGAGGGTTGCCACAGAAAAGAGGGGGTACCGCATCGTGTGGGAGACGATCCAGCGCACCGGCCCGGAGCGGTGGTAACGGTATTCGTTTTCCAGCCTGAACTCTCGTTTGATCACACTCGTTCCCCATTTGCTGTTCGACGGTAACTGCTCATCCTCCCGCAGGCTTGAAGTGGTTTCGAGTAGAAATCGGCCCAGGTATCAAAGCAGTACGTTTGCAGATTTTACAAGCGGGTCAAACAGTGATCTGTTTCACCGCCGAGACGCAGAGGGCACAGAGAATGTTCTGGTTTTTCTCGGCGATCTCGGCGCCTCTGCGGTTATTTTCAGAGAACCTGTAAAAAATGCAAACCTACTGTCAAAGCCGGCAAACGATTTCAGTCGGTTTTTCAGCCTGCGGGAGGGTAGGCTGAGCAGTTACGTTCGACGGACAAATCGGCCCGAACACAACTTGCTCTGTGGTATGGCCGGATTGGCTCGCAGGGCACACCTCTGGCGTCCAAGTATATCACAAACTCGTGACAGAGCGTGACATATTTACGCCGGAAGGTGGGCTGAATCAGGAAATATGTTTGCTGCCCCAAAACCCACGACGCGCCGCTGACGCCAAAAGGTAGAACGGCAAGCGCCACACAAAGCGCCGATAGCTGCAACGCTGGCGCAGCACTTCTACCATGCCCTGCCGCAGGCGAGGGTTGCTCAGCCCCAGTCGCCAGGCGAGCATCGGCAAAGTGTACAACGCCCATGCGGCCTGCCCGGCCCACCACAACTGCCGCCCGATCGTCTGCTGTATCTGCCGGCTGTAGCGGGCCAGGTCGCCGCCGAGGATGGTATCGGCGGCCATCTGGCCGCTGTAAAGGGCAAAACGTACCCCCTCGCCCAGCAGCGGCTCCACCAATCCGGCGGCGTCGCCCACCAGCAGGCAACGATGGCTGTGCAGTTGCTCCCATCGTCGATGCAGTGGCAGTGGATGGCCGTGCAGTCTGGCGCCGGTCAGGTCTATGCCGAGACGATCCATCTGGCGCAGCAGGATGCTTTTCAGATCCACGCGACCCGGCGCGAGACGAGCCACTCCCACCGAGAGCTGCTCCTGCCGGGCAAAGACCCACAGGTAGCCGCCGGGGCAGTCGCCGAACACGAACAGCGCTCTGCCCGCCAGACGCGCCATCGTCGCGGCGTCTGGCTGCACCTCGGCCTCCAGCGCGCCGCCCAGGACACGCTGCCGCCGCAGCCCCAACGCTCGCGCCACGCCCGAGTTGGCTCCGTCGGCGCCGACGAGGTAACGGGCGGCAAAACTGCGCCCGTCAGAGGCGCCAACCTCCACGCCGTCGGCATGTTCGACCACAGCGGCGGCGGTGGTGTTTTCCAGCACCTGCGCGCCGGCGTCGGCGGCCCGGCTCAGCAGCAAGGCGTCGAAATCTGGACGTCGCACCAGAGCGATGGGCCGATCTGGCAGCGGCTCGTGGAGGGGCGACTGGCCAGGGTAACGAAACTCGGCGACGGTGGGCCTGGTCTCGATCACCGCTTCCAGTGAGAATGGAAAACGTCGAAAGGTCGAAACAGGCACCGCGCCGCCGCACGGCTTGTGGCGGGGAAATCTGGTTCGTTCCAGCAGCAGCACACGTTGCCCGGCGCGGCTCAGAAAAAACGCCGCCGATGCGCCCCCCGGTCCCGCGCCGACGACGATGGTATCATGATCCATGATGTTGAAACGCCACCCGTGAGGCGTGGCAGACACACCTCACGCCTCACGGGCCGAGAGACTCGTCACGCCAGTTCGATGGGTTTGGACAGCGCTGCCACCAGCAGCCCGACAGCACCGGTCACATCGCCGTAATCCACCACCTCGGAGGGGGTGTGAGCGTAGCGGCATGGGATGGAGACACAGCCCGCCGGCACGCCTGCCCGCGTGAGCTGGATGGCGCGGGCGTCGGTGGTGCCGCCGGTGAGCACTTCGAGCTGGTAGGGGATGCCGTTGGCCTCGGCGGTTTCGATGAGCCAGTTCTTGACGCCCGGATGGGCCAGCATGCCGCCATCTTTGACCTTGATCGCCGGGCCGTCGCCCAGGCTGACGGCCATCGTGGCCGCCTCTGGTGTATCGCCGGTGAGGGTGATGTCGACAGCCAGGGCCAGGTCGGGTGCGATACCATAGCCTGAGGTGGTCGCGCCACGCAGGCCCACCTCTTCCTGGACGGTGAACACGTAATAGACGTCGTGGGGTGATGTTTCGAGCTCGCGCAGAACCTGGAGGATCACGGCGCAGCCGATGCGATCGTCCATGGCTTTGGCCACCAGTCGCTGGCCCAACTCTTCAAAGGGCCTGGAGAATCCGGCCAGGTCGCCCACGCGCACCGGGCAGCTTGCCTTGTCGGCAGCGCCCACGTCGATGTAGAATTTGTCCAGGCCGGGCAGCCTGGCAGGGTCTTCCATCTTTTCCAGACCGATGATGCCGACCGCGCCATCGGCAAAACGCACCCGCCCACCGAGCAAGGTGTGTGGCCGGACGCCGCCGACGTTGGAAAAGCGGAGAAAGCCCTCCTTGTCCACGTGGGTCACCACCACGCCGATCTCGTCCATGTGGCCGGCCAGCATCACCTTTTTGCCGCCGCCGCTGCCCTTTTTCAGCACGATCAGGTTGCCCAGGGCATCGACGCGTATGTCGTCGCCTTTGCCTCTGGCCAGGCCCTCGTCGTGGATCATCTGTTGGAGCAACTCTCGGACTTGAGTTTCGTAACCGGAGGGGCCATAGGCTTCCGTCAGTTGTTTGATGGTCTCTTTCACAGGTCTCTCCTTGTGTCAGAAGGTTAGCCGTTCAGTGGCTCAAGCGCCCACTCGTTCCGGCAGGCGGAGCAGCGATTCGTGCAGCAGTTTCACGGTGTGTTCCAGGTCGTTCAGGCTCAGGATGGCCGCCGGGGCATGGATGTAACGGCAAGGCACAGCCACCGTCACCGAGGGCACCCCCTCTTTGGTGCGATGGATGGCCCCGGCGTCGGTGCCGCCAATGCCGGGTTGTTTGATCTGGTATGGGATGCCCTGTGTTTCGGCGGTGTCGATGAGCAGCCGCACCAGTCGCTGATCGGCGATGAACGAGCGATCCATGATGGTGATCGCCGGGCCGTGTCCCAGCCGGGTGGAAGGGCTGAGGTCTTTTTTGGTGGGCAGCTCGTTGGCCGCGGTGCCTTCCAGAGCAAAGGCAAAATCTGGCTCCACGGCGTAGGCGGCCACCCGCGCGCCGCGCAGCCCCAGCTCTTCCTGGACGGTGAACACGCCGTACAGATCGAAGGGATAACGGTTCGCCAGCAGCTCGATGAGCACGGCGCAGCCGGCGCGGTCGTCGAAAGCCTTGCCGCGCACGGTGCGCCAGTTCTCGCCTGCGGCGTCCAGCTCGATGAACTCGGTGGCAAAGGTGGCAAAGTCACCCAGGCTCACCAGCTTTTCGGCCTCGGCCTTGCTGCTGGCGCCGATGTCGATGGTCAGTTGTTTGTATTCGACCGGCCGGTCCCATTCACTCTCTTCGCTGAGATGCACCGGCTTGAGGCCGATGACGCCGGGCACTCGATCGTCGCCGATCCAGACCACCTGGGCCGGCAGCACCCGGTCGTCCAGGCCGCCAACTTTGAAGAAATGTAACAGGCCGTTCTCTTCGATCTGGCTGACCATGAATCCCACTTCGTCCATGTGAGCGGCGATCATGACTTTCAGCCTGGAGGAGCCATCACCCTTTTTGACGGCGATGACGTTGCCGATGGTGTCCACGCGGTACGAATCCACCCGATCGGCAATCGCTTCCAAAACAATCTGGCGCACCTGGTCTTCGCGCCCGGCGACGCCCACCGCTTCGGAAAGCTTTTTCAGCCACATGTTATGCCTCCTCCTTGGCTTTACCTTTTGACGGTGGTTTCCAGGTCAGGGCATCGAGAAAGGTCTCGTCCAGACGGGCGATGAACCCGGCCAGCAGCCGCCCGGCGCGCTCGACGTCTTTGAGCGCCAACGTTTCCACCGAGGTGTGCATGTATCGCAGCGGGATGCCCAGCAAGCCGGTGGGCACCCCCTCACGGCTGATCTGGATGGCCCAGGCGTCGGTGCCGGTGGGGCCGGGCGCCGGCTCGAGCTGGTAGGGCAGTTCCAGGGCTTTGGCCGCTTCCACCAGCCCCTGGTGCATTTTGGGGTGGATGTTGGGGCCAAAGGTGATGCTGGGGCCCTGGCCCATCTTGACCGTCTCGGCTTCAGAGAGGCCGGGCTGGTGGCCAAAGGTGACGTCCAGCGCGATGGCGACGGTGGGAGCCAGGCCGTAGGCGCTGGTAAACGCGCCGCCCAACGTCTCTTCTTCCTGCACGGTGGCCACGGCATAAACGTCCCAGCGATGTTTGAGGCGGCTGAGCTCTTCCAGGCAGATGACGATGGCGGCCACGGCAGCGCGATCGTCCATGGATTTGCAGGTCGCCCAGCCGCCGCTCAATTCGGTAAAGCGGCGGTGGATGGTGATGAGATCTCCCACGCGCACCAGCGCGGCCACCTGCTCTGGCGGCAGGCCCACATCGACCAGAAGCTTGTCCAGGGGCACGGCTTTGTTACGCTCGGCGGCAGCGGTGAAATGGGGCGGCACGCTGACGATGACGCCGGGCAGCTCGCGCCGCCCGTGGACGATCACCTCCTGACCGAGCAGCACGCGCGGGTCAAAACCGCCCACTTCGGTGATGTGCAGGAAACCCTCTTCCACTCGCGTCACCATCAGGGCGATCTCGTCCATGTGGCCGGCCAGCATGATGGTAGGGCGCGGCTGGGGGGTATCGCCGCGTTTGAGCGCGATGACGTTGCCCAGGGTGTCGGTGCGCACCTCGTCGGCAAAAGGCGCAAAGCGCTGCCGCACGATCTCGCGGATCTCGGTTTCGTATCCGGATGGGCCTCGCGCCTCGGTGAGCTGTTTCAGCAGTTCGGTTGTATCCATGTTCTCTCCATTCTTCTTTCGTTTCTCCCCTCTCGTGTGCGCTGTGGTTTACGGGGTCACCACCTGAAATGGGGCTGCGGCCTCGACGACCGGCCCCAACTGGGCGGTGACGGTATACACGCTGCCTGCCGTGGCCGTGATGGGCACGGTGCAAGTGATGCCTTCGAAATGGCCCAGGCCATCGGTCAGCGCGTTGGAGATGAAAACTGCACCGCTATCCCAGAACAGGTCGTAGGCGGTGGTGGTGGATAGATTATCGCCGCTGATGCCAAAGACGGAGCCCGGCGCGCCAAGGGTAGGGCTGAGTATCAGCGAGGCGGCCAGCGTGGGGGTCAGGGTGGGTGTGGCCGTGGCCGTCTCGGTGGGTGTGGGCGTGGGCGTGTCGGTGGAGGTGGGCGACGGGGTGGCGGTATCCGTTGGCGTGGGTGTGTACGTCGGCGTGCTGCTGGGCGTGG
>JBMOMT010000050.1:0-74255 GCA_049324835.1 Chloroflexota bacterium
CTCATCAGTGTCACATAGGGCGCCATAAAGGCCCACTCATCATCAGATACGTCACTGGGATAGCCTTTTCGTGTCATGCCCTGAGTATACCACACTCAGACCGAAAAGTGCATAACAGGCTCTAGCTCGGAAGCCGCCTGGCGGCGTTTTCAGCGGTGCGCCAGGCCCGGAAAGCCCTTGTGGGCTTTCCGGGCCTGTGTGTTTACCTCTCAATCGACAGTTTCCGAATCCAGCAGCGTGATGACACGGTAGCTCTCGGCCAGGGCTATCCCTTTTTCCTTGCCCGTTTCAGCAGCCCACTCGCGGATCATCTCGCCGGGATGCCAATCGCCCATCTGGCTGGCATGTTGTCTGAGGGCCTCGATCTTGGTATCGATGGTTTCACTCACATCGACCCACACGTTCGATTCGGCGCTGAAATAGACGTACACCCGGCGCACGCGGTGCGGCTGGCCTGCCTCCGGCCACAGCAGCGGCATGGCGCTGGCCGGCGCCACCGCGTCCAGGGCCGCCTGCGCCGCCGCGCGATGGTCTGGATGGTTGATGTACTCGTTGCCGGCAAACAGCACTGTCGGATCGCCGGTGAGCACGGCCTCTGGTTTATAGCGGCGGATGGCGCGCACCAGATCGCGCCGCAGCTCCAATGTCGGCTGGAGTTGGCCGTCATCGTAGCCCAGAAACAACACCTCCTCGACGCCCAGGACAGCGCACGCTGCGCGCTGCTCGGCGCGGCGTATCTCGGCCAGTCTGGGGGGCGTCATGCCCGGCTCGTGCGAACCGGCGTTGCCATCGGTACAGACCACGTAGGTCACCCGACACCCGGCCCTCGTCCAGGCTGCCACCGTACCGGCCACGGTAAACTCGGCGTCGTCCGGGTGAGCCACGATCACCATCGCCGATTTGGGCACACCGTTTTCTGTCATAGCTGTTGTGTCTACCTCCGAGATAGAATGGGTCATGACCGGATCATATCACATCTCGGTTGTGCCCGCAACACCGGCTGCCGCAGCCGATGGCCCGTCATGCGGCGAAAACACCCCTCGATCCGGGCGCGTTGACGCTGGCGTCAAGTTGTGCTAAGATCGGGGGCGTCGTTGGCCACCCGCGGCGACGAAAGGAGTCCACAGCCATGAATCTGCGTTTTTTCCGCGCCCGGTTATCGAAAAATGCCCACACCATTCGCAGCCTGGTCACGGACATTTCCGAAGAACAGGCCCGCTGGAAACCCTCGCCCGACGAATGGTCGATTTTGGAGGTCATCAACCACCTGTACGACGAGGAGCGAGAGGATTTCCGGCAGCGGCTGAACCTGCTGCTGCACCAGCCGGAACAACCCTGGCCCGGCATCAACCCAACGGGCTGGGTCATCGAGCGGCGATACAACAGCCGCGATCCGCAAGCCTCGCTGCGCAGTTTTTTGCAGGAGCGCCAGCGATCTGTCGCCTGGCTGGAGGGCCTCGTCGCGCCCGACTGGCACGCCCGCCGCGAACATCCCCAGGCAGGCGCGCTGACCGCCGGAGACCTGCTGGCCTCCTGGCTGGCCCACGATTTTTTGCACCTGCGGCAACTGACACAACTGCGCTGGCAATACCTGGCCGTGGCAGCGCCAGGCCGTCGAGTCGATTATGCCGGCAACTGGTAAAACTTGAGGAGGGCGCTCGTGAAAACAACCGCCGACGTGGTGATCATCGGAGCGGGGGCCATCGGTTGCAGCACGGCCTATCATCTGGCCCGCATGGGCATCCGCGACGTGGCCGTCGTGGAGATGGATCAGGTGGGCAGCGGCGCGTCGGGTAAATCGGCTTCCATGCTGAGTCTACAATTCGGCCACGACGATCTGATCGTCCAGATGGCGCAATACTCTTACCGGCGTTACATGGCCTTCGAGGACGAGATCGGCGTGCCCATCGACTTTCGGCCCATCGGCTGGCTCTCGCTGGCTACCGCCGAGAGCGCCGATTACCTGCTCGAATCGGCCCGTCACCTCCAATCGCGCGGCATCACCACCGAGATCTGGTCGCCAGAAGAGATCCGGCGTCGTTACCCCGAGATCAACACCCAGGACATCGTGCTGGGCACCTGGGGGCCGGACGATGGCCCTTTTGACCCGCACATGATCCTGTGGGGGTACAGCAAACGCGCCCGGCAGATGGGTGTGGCGCTGGCCCAGGGCGTACGCGCCACTCACATCCTCACGGACAACGGCCAGGTGGCAGGGGTGGTCACCGATCACGGTCGCATCGCCAGCCGCACGGTGATCAACGCCGGCGGGCCCTGGGCTGTGGAGATCGGTCGATGGGCGGGCGTGGACCTTCCCATCGTCAACTCGGCGCGCAGCATCGTGGTCACCGGCTCTTTTCCCCCCATCCCCGCCGACCGGCCCTTTGTCTACGACCTGAGCGTCGAGTGGTACTTTCGGCCCGAAGGCCCCGGCGTGCTGATGGGCATGGGCGCGCGGCCCACCACCGAGCCGGAACTCGCCTTTTCGCCGGAAGCGATGGACGACATCATCGAGGCCGCCACCTGGCGCGTGCCGCTGTTGGAGCAGGCTCCCTTTCTCACCGGCTGGACCGGCGTCCGGCCCATGACCATCGACGACCGCCCGATCCTGGGGCCTGCGCCGGGCGTCGATGGCCTGCTGCTGAACTGCGGCTGGGGCGGCAGCGGCATCATCCAGGCGCCCATCGCCGGCCAGTTGATCGCAGAATACGTCGCCAGCGGGCGCACCTCCACGCTGGACATCGCGCCGTTCAGCATCGAGCGTTTTGCCGGCCGGCCCAACGTTCGCCCCCAGGACCTGCGCAAAGTGGCGCGGCGCGAATTCACCCATTGACTGTTGCACTGGGCGCTGTTTGTGGTAAAATAGCCTCAGAAACTTGGCACTGCAAAGGGGACTGTGAAACGATATGCACGCCGAAATTGTGACCACCGGCACCGAGTTGCTCCTGGGAGAGATCGTCGATACCAATTCGACCTACATCGCCCGGCGGCTGCGCGAGATTGGCCTCAACCTGTACTACAAGACCTCGGTGGGTGATAACGAGGAGCGCACGGCGCTGGTTCTGCGCCAGGCATTGGCCCGCTCCGACGTCATCATCACCACCGGCGGGCTGGGGCCCACCGTAGACGACGTCACCCGCCAGGCCGTGGCCCGCGCCACCGGCCGGGAACTGATCTTTTGCCCCGAGTTGTGGCAACAGATCCGCGACCGCTTTGCCCGTTGGGGGCGTGAACCCACCGAGAACAACCGCCGCCAGGCCTACATACCGGCCGGCGCCAGCGCCCTCGAGAATCCGGTGGGCACTGCCCCTTGTTTTATCGTCGAAAGCGACGAGGGCATCATCATCAGCCTGCCGGGTGTGCCGCGCGAGATGGAATATCTCATGGAGCACAGTGTCATCCCTTACCTGCGCCAACGCCTGGGACTGACCGAGATCATCAAAGCCAAAGTGCTGCGCACGGCAGGCATCGGCGAGAGCACCATCGATCACCTCATCGGCGACCTGATGACGGCCTCCAACCCCACCGTGGGCCTTGCGGCCCACGCCGGTCAGACCGACGTGCGCATCACCGCCAAGGCCAAAAACGAGGCCGCCGCCGATGCGTTCATCGCCGAGATGGAGGCCCACGTGCGCCAGCGTCTGGGCGACGCCATCTATGGCGAGGGCCAGGAACTCTTGGAAGAGGCGCTCGTCCACAAGCTGCGCCAGAGTGGTCATACGCTGGCTGTGTTGGAAACCAACTCTCGCGGCGCGCTGGCTCAACGCCTGGGCAGTGTGCCCGGCAGTGAGGATGTTTTCCGAGGTGGACTGGTGGCCTTTGAACAAACCACCCTGACCCACTCTCTGGGCGTGGCCGATACATTCATCCAGGAGCATGGCTTTCTCAGTTGCCAGGTGGCTCAGGAGGTGGCCCGCTGCCTGGCTCAGGTCTACAAAGCCAGCCTGGGTCTGGCGCTGCTGGGCACTGCCGAGGAAGACGAGGGCCTTTACGGCCCACGCAGCGGCCACACCTGCGCGGCGCTGATCGGGCTGGCCGAGCCGATCTGTCGTCAGTTCACCATCGGCGGCAGTGGGCGACTGTCTCAAATTTGGGTATCGACCCGCGCGCTGGAGCTGGTGCGCCGGGCATTGGTAGGATCGCCGGAAGACTAGCAGGCAAACACACGAAAGGAGACTCGCATGAACGAATGGCTCTGGTTTTTCGTCGGCCTGGCCGTCTCGAGCGGCCTCTTTGCTTTATTGGTGGTGCTCTACCCCAAACTGAAAGGAGAGACCCAGGGTTACCCTTTGGAAGCGGTCATCGAGCCGCTGCTGTTGCCCATCATCTATGAGGCCATCTGCGCCGCCTACCGTATGAGCGAACAGGCGGTGGACGAGCTCGGCGAGCGTATCCGCGGCCTGGACAAAAAAGCCATCGCCGATTCGGTCTACCGCATGTTGCCGGACGAGATCGGCGGTTACGATCTCAGCGTCGTCAAGGCGGTCATCGGCCAGGAGCGGTTCATCGATCTGGTGCAGGATGCCTTTGACCGTTTCGACCGTTTTTACAAAACCCACAGGCAACATTTCGACGACGAATTCGCAAAGTGGAAGCAGGTCAACGTGTCACAGCCAGCAGGCGGCTGATCCCAATCGGATGCCACACTCGGAAATCGACGGGGGCAGGTTTGACCTGCCCCCGTTTTTTGGTGCGATACCGCTGCCATAGTGCTCGGCCTACCCTCCCGCAGGCTGAAATTGTTCATTCTGCCCCCGGCGAATCCACAGGTGGTGGCGGTGTAGAGACACGGCATCGCCGTGCCCCTACGAGAGCCTGCGGGAGGGTGAGCAGTTACTCGCTGCCTATGCCAACCGTCGCAGCCAGAACAGACCGGCTGCTGAGCACAGGGCAGCCGCCTGCACGGCTGCGATCATCCCACCGCTGGGGATGACCAGCAACCCCACCAGCGCCAGACCCAGCGCCCCACCTGCCATCGCCGAGACGTACGCTGCGCCGGGTCGGTTGTTCAGGCCAACCGCGGCAAGCGCCAGTCCCAGGGCTGTTCCGGCCTGGCCGACCCAGCCGGTCAGCAGCCACGGCAGCAGCGACTCGTAGGCCAGCAGATCGATCAGGCCGGGCAGTGTCAGAAGCAGGGCGATCTGCACCAGCCAGGCCGCGGCCAGCAGTGTCATCAACTGACGCTGACCTGAAAAGATGGCCACCAGCCAGGCCGCCGCGCCGGCCAGCGCGAGACCGCCGAAAAAAACGGCCAACAACAGACCAGCTTGCGAGTAAAACGCGCCGCTCATCGTTTGCAGGCCGATCATCGCGCCAGCCAGCAGGCCGCCGCTTCCCAGCGCCACGAAAACGGGCAGCAGCGCCAGCCTCAGCCCCCGCTTCAGCCAGCCCAGCGCCAGCAAAAATGCCAGCGGCAGTAGCAGCCAGCCGTGGCGCACCAACCAGCGCCACAGGTTCGGCTGCTGCAGAACGGGCCACAACGAACCCGCCGCCGGGCAGGCCGGCGACAGATCGGTGTTGACCGTTTGAGCCGCGTCGATCCCCCGCTCGGCTGTGCCTGTCAGTGTGCCCACCAGAGCCCAATCCGGATCGCCGGCCTGTCCTGTCTGGCTCACCGCCGGGAAATGGCGCGCCAGGGCCGATCCAACCGCCGCCAGACAGCGATCGTTACCGGCGAAACGCGCCTCCGCACCTGCCAGCCGCGCCACGACCACCCCGCCGGGCGCCAGGGCCTGCCGGGCCAGCGCCCAGAACTCGGCGGTGTAATAACGGTTCAGGGCGGCGCTGGTGGGGCCGGGCAACGCCACCAGGATCAGATCGAAGCGCGACCCCTGGCGTGCGAGGTACATCCGCGCGTCGCCGTCGACCACGATCACACGACTGTCAGTGACCGGCTCGATGGCACCGGGCGTCTCTCCGATCTGCCAGCGGGCCGTCACTTGCAGGTCTGGGCCGGCGACATACACAGACCTGGAAGGCCCGGCCAGCAGGGTTTTCAGAGTCTCCGGCCCACCGCCCACCAACAGGATGCTGTGCGGCTGTGGGTGGAGGACCAGCGCCCGCTGCGCCAGGCCGACCGTTTCCTCGTCTGGCAGGTCCAGGAAAAGCGCACCAGACCAAAAGAGGCGCAGGCGATCCTCTCGTTCCACGGTCACCGTTCGCCCCTGCCGCGACTCTTGCACCGCCGTAAAAGCCGGCCATTGGCGGTCGAGGGTGATCTGCTCCAGGGATGCACCCAGCGGCAGGGCCATCGCACCCAAGGCGATGGCCAACACCCCCAGCCCGTAGGCGCCAAAGCTGCTCATGGCTCCTTTGGCCAGGCTCAGACGCGATTGACCGCCCATCCACCAACCGGCCATCAGGTTGAGCGCCGCCATCAGCAGCATGATCTGGGAAACGTTGAACAGAGGAACGAGCAGCGGGTCAAACAGCATCCCGCCCACGGCTGCGCCGATGGCCTGGTGGAAAAAGGCCCAGCCGGGCAGTTTTTCCTGAATCTCTAACAAGCGGCGACCCAGGGCATACTGCGCGCCCAACAAAAGGTTGAGCGGCGCGGCGAGCAACAAGATCAGGCCCATACCCGCCCATCCCCAGGCCTGGCCCTCCGGCAGCGCCCGCAGCAGCGCCACTTTGAGGGGCAACAAAACTGCCACCAATATCAAAGTGGCCACGTGGGGTCTGGCCCAGGTCACGACAGCCTCGCGGCTCAAGGTCACGCCACGGCTGCGATATTCGGCCAGCCAGGCGCCAACCGCCATCCACAGCCAGGAGGCGGCCAGCGCCGCCAATGCGCCGTGGAAACTGCCGCCCAAAAGGGTCATCCACTCACGCATCAACACCAGCGAGCCTATCGCGCCGGTCAGGCCCAGAACGGCCAGTGGAATCCGCATCGTTTACTCACTTTCAACAACTTGCATCGCCGGACACAACAAAAACGCGCCACTCCTGCCAGCGGCGGGATCGGCGCGCGGAAACGGCGTCGTTCGAACACCTCAGGCAGACGCTTTTTATGGCCCGGCGTACTGTTTTACCACGCGCGCCGGAGAGCCCACCGCCACACTGAAAGGCGGCACGTCTCTGGTGACCACCGCCCCGGCGCCGACCACCGCCCCCCTGCCCACGCGCACACCGTCGAGCACCACCGCCCCGCCGCCGATCCAGGCGCCATCGTCGATCACAATGCCCTGGGCCTCGATGCCCTGCGCCATCACCGGCTGTGATGGGTCGCCAAAAAGGTGGTTCACCGCCAGGATTCTGGCCCCAGGCGCCACCAGCACCGACTCGCCAATGTGTACCCCACCCTGGCCGCGCACGATGGTGAATTCGCCGATGAAACAATTGTGGCCGATCCAGATGCCAGAATTGGGCAGATCGCGGAAATTGTAGACGTGTAACTCGGTCTGATGCATGACAAAGACGTTATCGCCGATGTGAATGCCCTGCGGGCAGGCGTGCAGGTAAACCCCATCATCCAGATAGACGTTGGCCCCCAACGACACGTTGCGCGCCTGGGCGATGCGCACGTTCTGCTCGATGGCCGGTAACCCCTTGCTCCTGAGGATGAGTTTGTAAAATAATGCCCGCAGTCCCAGGCCCGCCAGACCAGGCATCCAGGCCAGCGTGAAGAACAGCGTCTGCTCCAGCAAATAGGCGCCTACCCCGGTCGATTGTCCGGCGATGTAATAACGCAGCCGCCCCTGTTCGGCGGCCACCTGGGCAGCGTCTTTGGCTCTGGAGATGTGAGACGAAACCGGGTCGTCGTTGAGGTTCATGGATGCGCCCTTTCAGGTGCGCGAAATGACGACCACACCGACGATGATGACGCCGATGCCCAACCAGCGCAACGAGGGTATCTGCTCGCCCAGAAACAGCCAGGCAGTGAGCGGCACCAGCACATAGTTGAGGGCCAGCATGGGGTAAGCCAGGCTCAGATTGATCTTGGACAACACCGCCAGCCAAAAGAGTGAGCTGATGCCATAAGCCGCAAACCCCCCGATAACCTTCACATTGCTGAACACCCGGATGCCCACCTTGATCAGGCCACCGATACCGCCCTCCGATTCCAGCGGCCCTACCTGGGTCAGACCCATCTTGAGCAACAACTGTCCCAACACACCCAACAAAACCGAGATGACGACCAACGCCACAGATTTGATTGCCATGCGATGCCACTCCTTGCCAATGCGGGATTCAGTTTGCGAATACAGAGCGATTATACCTCAGCGAACGCACAAGTCAAACAGGCGACGTGTACACGTCGCCTGTTGATAACCCTTCCCCCGTTTTTTCTTACGGCCCCAGCACCCCTGGCTGCGAAACAATCCGCTCAAAGTGAACGGGCAATGGAGACTCTAAACGCAGGATGCTATCTACCGCCTGCCACAGATCCAGCGTGGGGCGAAAGTCACCCATCCCCTGCCGGATCGATTCCAGGTATTGCTGCTGGCCCCGGCCCGTCAACACCATGTAGGCCGGCACACCCGCCGCCTGAGCAGCCTGGATATCACTCACCGCGTCGCCCACCAGGTAAGAATCTTGAAGGCTGATGCCCAATTCACGGGCGGCCTGGAGCAACAGGCCGGGGCGTGGTTTGCGACACTCGCAGCCTTCGTCGGGCCGGTGGGGGCAGTAATAAACGCCGGCAACGCGGCCGCCGTGCGCTTCCAACTCGGCCACCATGCGTTGGTGAATCTGCTCCACCGCCTCGACGGTGGTGAGGCCGCGGTTGATGGCCGATTGATTGGTGACGATCACCACCGGCAGGCCAGCCTGGGTGAGGCGAGCGATGGCCTCTCTGGAGCGTTCCAGAAAGAGAAACTCGTCCCAGTTTTTGACGTGATCGGGCCGGTTGTGGCAGATCACACCATCACGATCCAGAAAAACGACCTTCATGGCGACCTCTCCGGGCGGGTTCAGTGAACCGGTTCGACGATTGCGCTTTCGGCCAAGTCGATCTGTTCCGGCCTGTCGAGCCACTCCTCGGTCTGACCGGCGGCGTGATCGCGCAGCTCGGCCCGCAGAGTGGTGCAGATCATGTGCTCCAGGATCAGGTGGGCGTCTTCTACCTGTTCCATGTTGGGATGGGGCACGTGCACGCTGAGGGCCACCATGCCTTTGAGCCTGCCGCCGTCGTAGCCGGTCAGGCCGACGGTGGTAGCGCCGCGTTCGTTCGCCAGGCGGATGGCTCGCAGCACGTTCTCCGAATTGCCGCTGCCGCTGATGCCGATCACCACGTCGCCCGGCCTGACCAGCGCGTCCAGTTGTTCGGCAAAAACGTTTTCGTAGGCCGTATCGTTGGCCCAGGCAGTGATCAGGGGCACGTTATCGGTGAGAGCCACCACCCGGAAGCGGGGCACATCGGGCGCGATGGTGTTTTTGGCCAGATCGCAGGCCAGGTGCGAGGCCGTGGCCGCACTGCCGCCGTTGCCCAGGATGAAAACGGTGCGCCCTTCGGCGTTGGCCGCGATGAGCAGGTCGATCAGACGCTGAATATCGCGCAACGGCAGGCGAGCCAGCATGGCCTGCAAACCGGTCAGGTAATGGTTCAGGCGGGGCAGGTGAGCGCTGTAATCGTCGGGCGTCATCTCTTGAGCCAGCCTTTCTCAAACGGTGGGTATCATGGCCTCTTGGGGCTGCAACTGGTAATAACGTTGCAGGGCCAGGTATTTTTCCATGGTGCCAATGTCGATCAACGATTCCTGGATGGGATAACCCAGCAGCGGCAGACCCACATCCAGCAGAGTGGGAAACAGATCGTGCCCGAAATCAAAGGGGCTGCCTGAGGGCACAAAACTGAGCACTGCCGGCTCTAGCACATAGACGCCGGCGTTGGCCAGGTTGGAGAACACCTCCTCTGGAGCCGGCTTTTCTACAAAACGACGGATGCGTTGTCTGGCATCCAGATCGACGATGCCGCAGGCGGTGGGGTTGGATACCTCATAGAGCGCGACGGTTGCCAGGGCGTTGTGCCGCCGGTGAAAGTCGAGCAGGCGACGCAGGTTCAGATCGGTGTACAGATCGCCGTAAAAGACGACGAACGTCTGATCCAGGAACCAGTGCAGCTTTTTAGCGGCGCCGGCAGAGCCTAAAAGCTGCTGCTCGAAAGAGTAGGTGATCTGCACACCCCACTGCTGGCCGTTGCCAAAGTGCGAGACGATGGTCTGCGGTTTGTAGTGCAGGTTGATGGCCTGTTGGGTGATACCGTGGTGCCGCAAGAGGGTTACAATGTGCTCCAGCAGAGGGCGGCCCGCCACGGGTAGCATCGGTTTGGGACGGCTGAGGGTGAGCGGGCGTAATCGCTGTCCTTCACCGGCTGCCAGAATCAAGGCTTTCATGAGCTGTTCCTACCCTGGGTTATCAGTTGACTGTCAACGGCTCGCGGAAACGATAGCCGATGCCCCACTCGGTGAGGATGTAACGAGGGTTGCTGGGCACGTCTTCCAGCTTTTGTCGTAGATAACGAATGTAGAGCTTGAGGTAATGCACTTCGTTCGAGTACTCCTCACCCCACACATGGGACAGCAGCACCCGGTGAGGCACCACTTTGCCGGCGTGGTGCACCAGAATAGACAACAGGCGGAATTCGGTGGGTGTCAGATCGATAGGCTCGCCTTTGACCAACACTTCGTGACGGTCGAGATCGATGCTCAGCCCGTTATCCTGATAGCGCGTGACGCGCATGTTGGCCGGTGTTTTGCTGCGCCGCAACAGGGCCTGTACGCGGGCCAGCAGCTCGGCGGTGCCAAAGGGTTTGGTGACATAGTCGTCGGCGCCCAGGCCCAGCCCACGCACGACATCTACTTCTCGACCTTTGGCGGTCAGCATCATGATAGGCACGTCGGACATTTCACGCAGGCGCGTGAGAACCTCCCAGCCATCGATGCCGGGCATCATCACGTCCAGAATCACCAGGTCTGGCTGGACGCTATACGTGCGTTGTAGCCCCTCGCGGCCATTGGTGGCGGTGAATACCTTAAAGTTGTTACGCTCCAGGCACAATTGTACGATGCGCAACAGGTCTGGGCTATCGTCTATTACCAGGATTTTCTCTTCCAACGTTCCCTCCCAGATGCCCTTGCTGCTTTCTGGCCACTCTAAACCAGAGATGGGCACCCACGATTTTCCCATCGTGCGACATTGTCACGATGCCGTCCTTTCCGGACGGAGACTGCTGTTAATATAACATACCGAAGTTAGACTTGGGTTAGAAAGCTGTTAGAAAAGCGTTAGAAAGGGCATGAAAAAAAAAAGAACCCCGCAAGGGGGTTCTCTGTCGATTCACACAACCGTGGGGGATCAGCTTTCCTTAAAGCGGTAACCCACTCCCCATTCGGTGAGGATGTAAGCGGGGTTGCTGGGGTCTTTTTCGATCTTTTGACGCAGATAACGCACATAGAGCTTGAGATAGTTGACCTCGTCGGCGTACTCGGGCCCCCACACCTGGGTGAGCAGAAAACGATGCGGCAGCACGCGCCCTTCGTTTTGCACAAAGGTAGAAAGCAGCTTGAACTCGGTGGGGGTGAGGTCTACCTGCTCATCACGCACCGTCACCATACGTTTGACAAAATCGACGACCAATTCACCATCGGAATAGATGGGCGGCCGCTTGGTGGCCGAGGCGTCGGCGCGGCGCAGCAGGGCGTTGATGCGGGCCAAAAGCTCTTTGTTGCCAAAAGGTTTGATAATGTAATCGTCGGCGCCCAATTCCAGGCCTTTGACCACGTCCGATTCCATGCCGCGGGCAGTGAGCATGATGATGGGCACGTCCGAGATCTCGCGCAGCCGGCGGCAGGTGGTCCAGCCATCCATGCCGGGCATCATGATGTCCAGAATGACCAGGTCTGGCTGTGAGCTGTAGGCCTTTTGCAGGCCCTCCACCCCACTGGATGCCACGACCGTCTTGAAGCCCTCCCGTTCCAGATTGATCTGCACGATTTTGGTGAGGTCGATGTCGTCGTCGATGATGAGCACAGTTTGTTTCAACTCTACCTCCATTGAGTCAATCGGGGAACCTGAGTACGGGCCGGGGTCACACTTGTGCCAACGAGTCGATCATCTGAACAAAAAGGCTCTTTCAGACCAGCGAATTTCAGACGATGTAATAAGTATAGCATCAATAGAGTGATGCGTCAAGAATCGCATACCGTTGCCAGTTTCTCTTTTCTGTGTTACAATTGCAGCAACCTGTTTCTCTCAGCGGCATCCGGCCACCAGACGATGCATCACCTCCGAGGAGCACATCATGAAAGTTATCATCCCGCTGGCGGGCTTTGGCAAACGGCTCCGCCCTCACACCTACACCAAACCCAAACCGCTGGTCAACGTGGCCGGCAAGGCCGTGTTGGGCCACATCCTGGACAAACTCGAAGGGCTGAACGTCCAGGAGATCGTTTTTATCGTGGGCTGGCTCGGCGAGCAGATCCAGGAGTACGTCACGGCCAATTACGATTTTAAGGCCCATTATGTCGAACAAAAAGAGCTGTTGGGTCAGGCCCATGCCATCCGGTTGGCGCGCCAATGGGTAGATGGCGAGGTGCTCATCATTTTCGTCGACACCATCTTTGAAGCAGACCTGGCCCCTCTGGCTAGCCTGCCCTCCGATGGCGTCATCTATGTCAAGCAGGTGGATGACCCACGACGCTTTGGTGTGGTCACACTCGATGAACAGAACCGGATCCGCCGCTTTGTGGAAAAACCCGAAACGCCCATCTCCAATCTGGCGGTCATCGGTCTCTATTTCGTCCGAGATGCCAACCTGCTCTTTGCCTGCATCGACGAGTTGATCCAACGGAATATTCAGACCAAGGGCGAATACTTTTTGGCCGACGCATTACAATTGATGGTCGACCGGGGCCAAAAGTTCAACGCCTGGCCCGTGGACGTTTGGGAAGACTGCGGCACACGCGACGCCGTCTTGCAGACCAACCGCTACCTGCTGGGCAAGGTGGCCCACTCGGATGGCGCCCACACCGAGAACTCGATCCTCATCCCGCCGGTTTACATCCACCCCTCCGCCAGCGTGGTCAACTCGATCGTCGGGCCGCACGTGCACATCGGTCGAGACTGTGTGGTGATCGATTCGCTGGTGGGGCCTTTTGTCAGCCTGGCCAAAGGCAGCCAGGTGTGTACGTCGATCGTCAAAGATGCCATCGTCAACGAAGAATCACACATCGAAGAGGCCATGATCACCTGGTCGCTGGTGGGGCGCGACGCCCTGGTGCGTGGCGCTTTTGAGCGGCTGAACGTGGGCGATTCGTCGGAGCTGGATTCCAGCCATCGACTGTTTTCAGGATAGGGCTTTTTTATGCCGATCGAATCCGTTCAGGTGAGCTGTCACTCCAGCCACAGTTATGCGCAGGAGCCGCGAGCCTTTACCTGGCGCGGCCAGCGCCACCGCGTGATGGTTGTGCGACGCGCCTGGCGCACACCCGGCGGCCCTCACTTTTGGGTGCAGACCCCAGACGGCGCCCTGGTCGAGCTGGCCTACGACGAGGCAGCGGATCGGTGGTGGCTGTGCGCCAGAGACGATGTTTTACCCGGCAAACGAACTGAAATTGACGAGGAGGTCAATCGGAATGCGTGATTTTGTCTCGAAAAAAGTGGCTGCCATTCCACCTTCGGGCATCCGGCGGTTTTTCGACATCGCCGCCACCATGGACGACGTCATTTCGTTGGGCATCGGTGAGCCGGATTTCGTCACGCCGGAGCCGATCATCCAGGCCGGTGTGCACTCGTTGAGGGCCGGCGAAACGCACTATACCTCCAATTCAGGCATCCTGGAACTGCGCCAGGCCCTCAGCCGTTACCTGGAGCGGCTCTACGGCGTGGCCTATAACCCCGAAACCGAGCTGATCGTCACCGTGGGAGTTTCCGAGGCGCTCTATCTGACCATGACCGCCATTCTCGATCCCGGCGACGAGGTGATCGTGCCGCAGCCCTGTTTTGTGGCTTACGAGGCCGAGGTGAGCCTGGCCGGCGGCGTGCCGGTGACCGTGGAAACCCATGCCGGGGATGACTGGCAGCTCACGGTGGCGCAACTGAAAGCGGCCATCACGCCGCGCACCAAAGCGTTGCTCATCGGCTACCCCAACAACCCCACCGGCGCGGTGATGACCCGCCAGCGACTGATCGACATCGCCCAGGTGGCCATCGAGAACGATCTGCTGGTCATCTCGGACGAGATCTATGCCCGGCTGGTGTACGGCCAGGATCACACCTGCCTGCCTGCCCTGCCGGACATGTGGCCGCGCACCATCCTGCTGCAGGGGTTGTCCAAATCGCACGCCATGACCGGTTGGCGATTGGGCTTTGCCGCTGCTCCGCCCGAAATTCTGAGCGCGATGCGCAAAGTGCACCAGTATACCATCATGTCGGCGCCCACCACCGCCCAGTACGCCGCCCTGGAGGCGTTGGACAACGGCGAACCGTTCGTCCAACAGATGGTGCAAGAGTACGACCGCCGCCGCCAGGTGATGTTCAAGGCGTTCAACAGCATGGGCATGTCCACCGTGGAGCCCAAGGGGGCCTTTTACGTCTTTCCGCGCGTCACCCACCTGGGCATGAGCGCCGAAGACTTTTGCGAAAAACTGCTGTACGAGGAAAAAGTGGCCGTGGTGCCCGGCGGGGCTTTTGGCCACAGCGGCCAGGATCATGTACGCGCCTGTTATGCCACCTCGATGGCCAAGATCGAGGAGGCCATGATACGCATCAGTCGTTTCGTGGAAAAGTATGCCAGATAATCGGCTGTGGTGATTGTGACCCGATACAACCTGACAGAGATGAATATCCCTTTCACCGTTCGGCCGATGGTGGTCGACGATGTCCCACAGGTCATGGCCGTGGAAAAGGTCTCCTTTAGCACCCCCTGGTCGGCCACGGCCTACCGCCACGAACTCACCCAGAACGAGCTTTCCCATTACATCGTCGTGCAACAGCCAACACCGGCCGCCACATCCGGTGGCCGTGCCTGGCTCGACCGCTGGTTGGGCCGGGTGAGTTTACAACCGGCGACGATGATCGGCTACGGCGGTTTTTGGGTGCTGGGCCAGGAAGCTCACATCAGCACCATCGCCGTCCACCCCGATTGGCGCGGGCAGGGGTTGGGTGAGTTGTTGCTGATCAGCATGATCGACCTGGCCGCCACCCTCGACGCCCAGGAAGTCACGCTCGAAGTGCGGGTTTCCAACCTGGTGGCGCAAAACCTCTACCGCAAATATCTCTTCGAAGAGACCGGCCGCCGCCGCCGCTACTACCGCGACAACGACGAAGATGCGCTGGTCATGACCACGCCGGCCATCGACAGCCCCGCCTTCCTGGAGACCTACCGCCAGCGGCGAACGGCCCTGGCCAAACGGTTGAGAACCTTGTCGACGAAAAACAGCAAAGGAGAACCTCATGGCGCTCATCAAATTCGTGCGCAACTATAACGACGAAAGCACCGAAAGAGGCTTCCAGTTCGAGTTTTACTGCGATCGCTGCGGCACCGGTTACCGCACGCCTTTCAAGACCTCGGCCACCGGCATGATGAGCGAGGCCCTGGACGTGGCCAGCGGGCTGCTGGGCGGCGTTTTGGGCAGGGTCGCCAACGTGGGCGACCGCATCCACTCGGCGGCGTGGGAAAAGGCTCACGATCACGCCTTTACCGAGGCCGTCGAAGAGGCCAGGCCCAACTTTTTCCAGTGTCCACGCTGCTCCAAGTGGGTATGCCGCGAGCACTGTCTGAACGAGGCGCGCGGCCTGTGCAAAGATTGCGCCCCCGATGCCGCCACCGAGTTCGCCGCGGCCCAGGTGGAGGCCGAGATCGAACAGGGCAGAGAGATCATCCGCGAGACGAAATATGTCACCGATAAGGAGCAGTTCAAGACGGCCATTCGCGCCGCCTGCCCGGCCTGTGGGGCGGCGGTGGGCGGCGGCAAGTTCTGCCCCGAGTGCGGTGCACCACTCAGCCAGGACAGATTCTGCACCGAGTGCGGCAGCAAGATCGCGGCCAATGCCAGATTCTGCCCCGAATGTGGCGCCAGGCAGAGTTGACCGTAGAGAGGGGGAAAAGGGTGTCAGTAAAAGCAGAACTGGAGGCATTGCATCGACAGATCGCCGCCTGCACCCGATGCATCCTGCACCAATCGCGGGTCAAGGCCGTGCCCGGCGCCGGGCCACCAGATGCCCATATCCTGTTCATCGGCGAAGCGCCCGGTTTTCACGAAAACCAACAGGGCCTGCCCTTTGTCGGCGCAGCCGGCAAGTTTCTGGACGAGCTGTTGGAGCAGATCGACATGCGCCGCGAAGAGGTGTTTATCACCAACGTGGTCAAATGCCGCCCGCCCGGCAACCGCGACCCGGAGCCAGACGAGATCGAGGCCTGCCGTCCTTACCTCGACCGGCAGATCGAACTGATCCGACCCAAGATGATCATCACCCTGGGGCGCTTTTCCATGGCCCGCTATTTTACCAACGCCAAAATCTCTCACATCCACGGCCAACCGCGCAAGGTGGAAGGGGTGATCTGTTACCCCATGTATCACCCGGCAGCCGCCTTGCACCAGCCCTCGCTGCGGCGCACCGTCGAAGATGACATCCTAAAGATACCAGACCTGCTGGCCCAGATCGACGATCTGGCCGATTCCAAACCGCCGGAGCAGGCGGAACAACTGAGCCTGTTTTAAACGCAGGGGCGAGTCGATGACTCGCCCCTCTTTTTATACGAACCGCGTTTCCACCACTGCGCCCTTGGGCACCACGCGATACAGAAAAAGGCCCAGCTCCTCGTCGATGGCGGCCGGCGTCCAGTGCGGCAGGGTGAAGGATCGTGATACCACCCTGGCCCCCGGCGATAGCTCTTGTGCAAGCTTGGGCCAGAGCTGGCTGTTGGTATGCTGGAGCAAATAAAGCAGCACCACGTCTGCCCCTTGCAGGTCAAAATCGAACAGGTTGCCCCAAACCACCCTGGCTCGATGCTGCAGTCCCCCCAGGTAGATCAGCCCATTGGCCACCAGACAGCGCAGCGGATCGATCTCGACGCCCACAGCCTGCGCCCGATACAGCCGCGCCGCAGCCATCACCAGTCGACCGTCGCCCGCTCCCAGGTCGACCACCCGCTCGCCGGGTTGGATGTCGGCCAGACGCAGCATGGCTTCCCTCGTCCGGCGCGGGGTTGGCGCCCAGGGTGCGCCCCACAGCACCGCCAGATAAGCCGACAGCCCCAGTAACAGTCCTGCCCCCAGCACCATCTGAACGATCCGTGTGATCAGGTGGGCCTGGCTCACCCTTTTGCTCCCCGGCGCGCCGCCGCCTCGCGGTGCCGGTCGAGGCAGGCGATCAGCAGCGGCCCCCTTTCGCGGCCAAAGGCCTCGCTGGACACCACCACATCCGCGCCGGCCGCACGCGCCGCCTGCAGGCCGTTCGGATCGGCCTGGGGACCAAAAACCAGCACGGCCACCGGATACGGCGCGCTCCGGGCCGCCTGCACTACCTCGGCGACACGTCCCTCAGCCGCCGAGGTGTCCAGGATGAACAGGCTGGCCCGGCCCTGTTTCAGCGCGCCGATGGCCTTCTCTGGCGTCGAAACCGTGGCCACGCGAAACCCCAGGCGATTGGCCGCCTCTTCCACCTGCACGGCGAGCAAAATATCGGCGATGAGCGAGAGGGCAATGACGTCGGGCATGCCATGCTCTCCTGGTGTGATCAGGGCCACACCCGCCGCGGATTCACGTCCGGCGGCTTCCAGCTAACCGGGTCTGCCGTCACAACCTGATACACCGACAACCGTGCGGCGGCGCAGTCGCCGGTGGATGTGCAGCTCAACGAACCGGTCAGGCCTTCATAGTTGCGGGTGGCAAAGAGCGCCTCGCGCAACGCCAGGCGGGGGATGTAGAGTGTACCATCGGGCATTTCCACTGCCGCCGTTTTGATCGCCGACAGGACCAGAGCGGTGGCATCGTAACCGTAGGCGTGAAACAGAGAAGTTGGGGCCGCGCCGTACCGCGCCTGGAAGCGCTCCAACAGCGCCCTGTACCTGTCGCTGACATCCAGCACATCCGGGCTGGTGAGGTAGACACCCTCGGCAGCCGCGCCGGCGGCGGCCAGAAACTCGGCGGAGAACATGCCGTCGGCGCCCATGAGAACCGCCTCTTCCAGGCCCGGCGTTTCCCGCGCCAGGCGTGTCACCAGCGCGCCGCCGTCCACAAAGAGCGGGTAATAGACGAGATCTGGTTTTGCCTGGGCGACGACCTCGAGCGCCCGGCGCACGCTATCCTCGTTGCCAGACTCCAGCCACTCCTGGGCCACGATCGTGCCGCCCATTTCTTTGAACGACTGGGCAAACAACCCTGCCAGGATATCCGAGTAATCGTTTTCTTCCAGCAAGATGGCCGCCGTTTGCGCGCCCAGCGTGTCCGACCGGGCAAACTCGGCGGCGATGACCCCCTGCATCTCGTCGTTGGGTGATACACGTAGATAGCCGGCCTGGTGCTGACCGACTTTGGTGAGCAGTGGGTTGGTATTGGCCGGAGAGACCATCACCAGGCCGGCGTTGGTGAGGATGGGCGCCGCTACTCCCGCCGAGCGAGAGCAGGTGGTGCCGATCACCGCCACCACCGATGGGTCTTTAGCCACCAGAGTTGCCGCCTGGCGACCGCCCAACAGCGTGCAGCCGCTATCCTCGCCTGTGAGTTCGATGGCGTGGCCCAGGATGTCGAGCCGGTCCTCGATGGCCAGCTCGATGCCGTACAGAATGTCCTGGCTGAGACTTGCCGTGACGCCGGACAGGTCCAGCAGATACGCCAGATGGATCGGCTTGTCTGGCGGGATTTCCACGCAGCCGAGCGGGTCATCGCAGGCATAGCTGTTCTGGTCGGCAGGTTTCTCCGAGACCGCGGCGCCTTCCTGATAACGCACCTGCACGTTATCCACCACTCCCACCAGTGTACCGCCGGGATCGATCCGGTAAGTGATGGCAAAACCATCGGCCAGGGGCGCGGCCGGAATCTTGCCGACCGGTTGATTATCGACGATGACCTCCATCTGGCCTTCGGGGGTCAGAATGAGGTGCAGGTGAAACTCGGCCGGAATGCCCTGGTTCTCACGCAAGATGCGTAGCCCACCCTGGCCCTCGAAGGCCGCCACGTTGCCGCTCTCGCCGATGATGCCGGCCATCCGTCCACCCTCGGCCGATAAAAAGACGAAAAAGTCTGTGAGCTCGCCTTTCAACTCTTTGACGATCAGATCCGCCTGGACTTCCAGGATGGGCCAATCGGTGCGGGCGGCGAGTCTGCCATACCGCTCTTCGGCCTCTGGGTTTCTGGCTTCAATGACCAGCCTGCCTTCCGGATCGATTTTGGCCGTATTGTTCTCGACGGCTGGCTGCCATTCCCAGCGTTCCTCGTCCAAAAAGCCGGCGTTGAAATCGTCGTAAAGCTCCCAGTCGGTCACTGCTGGCGACTGGGCAGGGCCGGTGATACGCACGTTATCCAGATAGAGTTTGCTGCCGTCGTGAACGGACAGGCCAACGCCACCCTCTAGCGGCTCGGTCTGGACCTCGAACAGGAAGGTATCGTTCAAAAAGGCGATCAGCCGCTCCTCCAGCACCACCAGCCGCAGATGCTGCGGGGCGGTCATATTGTCGATGCCTCTGGAAACGGCCTGGGTCGCCATGCCCGGCAGAGTGGCTGCCTCCCAGCGGTCCTGAGCGCAGACCAGGGCGATGCCTCTTTCGGCTGCGATGTCGTAACGCGCCAGAACATAGGCCTCGTCACCCTCTACCAGCCGGATATCGGCCTCCAGAACGTACATCGACCACGCCTCACTGTCCGGCAGCCACACCGGTTCGGGTGGTTTGCCTCTCAGAACGTGATTGCCGCTGCCATCGTCTTCTATGGCCCAGCCGTCCGGCAGGGATTTAAAAACAGCGCCGCTTTCGAAATCGGTCTTGAAATAGACCTGTTCAAAGAGCACATCGGGCAATTCTATCGGCGGCTGGGTCGGTTTGGCGGTAGGCTCCGGGGTGACTCCGGGCCGGAGAGTGGCCGTGGGTTGAGATCGGGGTGTCGCTGTGGCGGCCGCCGTTTCGACGGTGGGCGTGCGCTGCTGTTGCCTCTGGCGCAGGTTGCCCAGGCCGCACAGGGTGGCCAGCACCAGGCCAACGATGCCCACCAGGCAGCCGGCGCCCCGCCAGGGAAACGTTTTGCGTTTCGGCGGCGCTCCGGCAGCCGGCGGTGTGGGGGTGGGAACGGGCATCGGCGTTTCGGGGGGCGGGGCGGGCTCGGGTTCGGGTGTCACGGTCGGCGGGACAGCCGGCGGCTCAGGCAGCGGCGGCTCCACCGCCAGCTCGATGGTATCTGCCGCCGCCGGGGCCACGCCGGCGACGGCGGCCGTCAGGGCGTCGATCAGGGCCAGCGGGGTGGCAAAGCGGTCGGCGGGGTTTTTGGCCAGCGTCTTGAGGATGACCCGCTCCACGGCTTCTGGCATCTCGGGGCTGATGGTCCGCGGCAGCGGCAGCGGCTCGGTGATGTGTTTGATGACCACGGCCATGGGGGTTTCGGCCTCGAACGGCACGCGGCCGGTGAGCATTTCATAGAGCACCACACCCAGGGCATAAATATCGGCGCGGGCGTCCACCGCCTCGCCACGACCCTGCTCCGGGGCCATGTAAGCCGGCGTGCCCACCCCTACGCCGGAGGCGGTGAGCACCGCTGAGCCTTCGACCATCTTGGCCAGGCCGAAATCGGTGAGCAGCACCCAGCGACCTTCGTCGAGCAGCACGTTGCTGGGTTTGACATCGCGGTGCAAGATGCCACGCTGGTGGGCATGATCCAACGCGGCGGCGATCTGGCGCACAATGTCGGCGGTCACGTCGAGGGGCATGGGCGCGCCCACCAGGTCTTTGAGGGTGCCGGCCTCGACGTATTTCATGACGATGTAGCTGAGATCACCTTCCTGGCCAAAATCATAGATGGGCAGGATGTTGGGGTGGTTGAGTCTGGCGATGGCTTTGGCTTCGCGGGTGAAACGCATGGCAAAGCCGGGCTCGTGGGCGAAATAGGGCGGCAGCACCTTGACGGCCACATAACGATCCAGCGAGGGCTGGTAGGCCTTGTAAACGGTGGCCATGCCGCCCTGGCCGATCTGCTCCATGATGCGATACTGTCCCAAGGTCTGGCCGATCAGATTGGCCATGCGATCACCTCCCGCGTGTCTCCCACCCCCATCAAGGCAAAATGGCTGCCCGGACCGAAAACAGCGCTCGATTGGCTACATTTTATCACGTTCCGGGTTGGAGTTCAAGTGCCCAAAGGCCGGGCGACCAAGATCATACGCTCGCTGTCGTCTTCGTAGGCATCGAGCGCATACGAGCCGTACAGCGCCGTCACTTCCAGGCCGGCCTTGTCGAGCAACAGCTCCAGCTCGTAGCGGTAGAAATAACGCACCTCAAAAGACGCCGTGCAGCGATGCACCAGGCCGGCGTCGTCGGTTTCGTCGTAGGCCAGCGTGAGTAACTGCATCTGATCCGCCGGGTGAGGGGTCACTGTGGCCGTTTTAAAAACGGGCCGGCCGCTTCCGGCATCGGTCAGCACCTGGGTGACGGTGTAGGGGCCGCCGGCCTCCGGGGACATCAGCCGCTCGCCGCGAGGTAGATCGATGATCAGCAGACCATCGGGTTGCAGATGGCGGCGGGCGACCTCCAGGATATGCAACTGATCTGCCAGGGTGACAAAGTGCATAAAGGTGTTGATGGCCAGCGTGGCCAGAGGGTAGCGCCGATTCAGCGCCAGGTGGGCCAGATCGGCCTGCAAGAGCTGCACCTGCGCCGCCAGGCCGCTGCGGGCCAGCTTGTGGCGGGCGATGGCCAGCATGGCCGGGGAATGATCCACGCCGGTGACCTGGAAACCGGCGCGGGCCAGGTGCAGCGCCAGCCGTCCGGTGCCGCAGCCCAGCTCCAGCACCGGCGAGCCGCACTGCCGGGCAAACCCCTCGTACATCAGCCGGTCGGCGATCAGTGTGTCGTGTTCCAGGTCGTAGAAACGGGCGATGGTATCGTAGCTGTTCATGTCTCGGCCCTTTACTCAATCCTCAGCGGCGCCACGCCGCCCTCTTTGAAGCCCAGCTCGTCGAAAAAAGCCTGGGCCGGCGGGTTGCTCTTGGCCGTGTCGATCCACAGATAACGGCAGCCCCGCTGCCGCGCCAGGCGCACCGCCGCCTCGACCAGCGCCGCGCCGATGCCCTGGCGGCGATAGTCCGGGGCCACGGCAATGTCATCGACCCAGGCCTTCATGCCGGTGAGGGTGCGGACAAACGACAAAGCCACGAAACCCACCACCTGCCCCTCACCCTCGGCCACCAGCGCCTCCAGGCCGGCGCCTTCTCGCAGGCGTAACCCCACCGCCTGGAGATCGGTTTCAGACAGGCTGGCATTGGCCGGAATGAGCTGCAACAGCGCCAGCACCTGCGGCAGGTGCTTCGAGTGAGCCCGGTGGATGATCAATTCGGGGATGGGTGAGGGAAAATCGCTGTGGTGACCGGCGGCCGGCAGGTTCTCCGGTGAGCTGGCCTGCTGGCGCAGTCGGGCCAACACTTGGCGGTGGGTACGAAAGGCCACGTTCTCCGGCAGCGTATCGAGGGCAAAGGCCTGCACCTCCTGGGCGTCGTCGCCGGCGCGCAGCTCTCCACCGACGACGTGAGCGGTGTAAAAGATGACCAGCCCGCTGCGCTGCATGCCCTCCGGAAAAGAGTAAACGCCAAACAACTCGTCGAGGGCCACCTCCAGGCCGGTTTCCTCACGACACTCACGCACCGCCCCTTCTTCCACGCTCTCGTCGGCCTCCAGAAATCCGGCCGGCAGGCACCACCAGCCGGCGCGGGGCTCGTAGCGCCGTTTCACCAACACCACCCCGCCGTCCAGCTCGACGATGACACCCACGCCGGGCACGGGGTTGTAATAGTGGACGTAACCGCAGCCAGGACAAACCTGACGCGGACGTCCGGCCAGTTCTCTGGTGGTCATCTGATGGCCGCACCGGGGGCAGAACGTAATCTCCAAGAGAATCTCTCCAGGCTCACCACAGGATCCGTTTTCAAAGGTGGGTCGAATTATAGCACCCCCTCTGGGAAATATCAACCGTTCTGGTAATTGCTCAGCCTACTCTCCCGCAGGCTGAAATCGTTCATCCTGTCCCACAATCTAGCCGATTGGACGCTGGCGAATCGGCAAATTGCGGCGGTGTAGGACACGGCATTGCCGTGTCCCTACAAGAGCCTGCGGGAGGGTGAGCAGTCATTGCCAACGCCTGGGAAAGCTGGTATAATGGGATCATCGTGACCCTTTGGGTGCCGGGCACCTGGCCGCTCAAGAGTGTGTCGCACCTGATTTTCCCATCGTGATGGTGAAGCGCAAGGAGGAGAGACAGCCATGCTGGTGAGAGATTTCAAGCCCCAAGATAGCGTTGCACTGGTCGAGATCCTCAAGGCCAACCAGCAATACGGCCACCCCGAACTGGATGGGCCGGAGGCCATGCTGGCGGTGCAGCGCTGCGCCGCCGCCGAGTTCCTGGTGGCCGAGATCGACGGCGCGCCGGTTGGCCTGATGCGCGGCGTCTTTGACGGCTCGCGGGCCATCATCTACCTGGCCTCGGTGCGCCGCGACTACCAGCGACAGGGCATCGGCAAGTCTCTGTTGCGTGAGATCGTCCTGCGCTTTAAAAAGCGCGGCGCCAAGTCGGTGTCTGTGACCATTCCGGGTGAAGCCGAGTTCTGGAAGCGCTTTGGTTTTCGCCAGACGACGCGCGTCATGTCGGCCTACCCCATCGACGAGGTGCTGGCCCAGGTCAGTTGACCCCCTGGCCACGCCACGATGTTGCGTCAGTGAGGCAAGCCATGCCCCGGCGGATTCTCATCGTCGAAGACGATCCAGAGTTGGCTGCTGCCGAGCAGAACATCCTCCAAGATGAAGGCTATGAGGTGCTGCACGCCCTCGATGGCGTATTGGCCCTGGAAGTGCTGAGCCACGAGGCGGTGGACCTGGTCTTGTTGGATGTGAACATGCCCCGCATGAACGGCCACGAATTGTGCCGCCGGCTGCGTCAAAATCCCGACACGGCCCACCTCAATATCCTCATGGTCACGGCCCTCGGCTCGATAGAAGAGACCATTGCCGGGCTGGAAGCCGGCGCCGACGATTATTTACCCAAGCCCTTCGAGGTTCCAGAGTTGCTGGCCCGCGTCCGGGCCCAGTTGCGCCTGCGGGCGCTACAAGAGCGCCTGGTGGGCATGGAAAAACGAGCCACCATCACGCAGATGATCATCACCCTGAGCCACGAGATCAACAACCCCCTCACCAGCATCCTGTGGCACGCCCAACTGGCCCAGGAAAAAGTGAGCCAAAGCTCGGCCAGCGTGGAGAGTTGTCGGCGCGCGCTGGATGTGATCCTGAACGAAGCCCGGCGCATCGAACGGGTCATCGGGCAACTGCAAGACCTGCAACAGCCGGTGGTCACCGAATATTTGCCGGGCATCCAGATGATAGACCTGCGCCGTTCGGGGCCGACCGACGCCAACGAAAAGTGAACGATCCCGTCGCCTCAGGCGAAACGGCAAAAAAACGCCGGCCCCGGTGGGTCGGCGTTTTGGTTTGAGCGCGCGCTTGCCGGTCAGCGTATCACCGGCACCCGCCGCGGGCTGCCGGTCAGCAGACCTTCCTGCCCTTCAAAGCGACCGGTGATACGAATGCCGCCCCGGTCTATCTCGAAGCGGCGAATATCCTTGGCGTGATCGCTGCCACGCATCTTGAGCACCATGAGCGCCCGCTGCATGGCGCTCTCGATCTCGACGTAGCGCAGCAGGATGATCGAATCCACCACAAAAGAGAGCCGGCCTTTCTCCTGCTCGTCCGAGCCAACGGTGGCCCCCTCGCTGGTCAAGATCGAGGTGGTGCCCTCCCGTTTGAGGCCGTTGACCACCTTGTTGTACATGCTGCGCAGCTCGGCAGGGTCGGTGGTCAGGCGGGTAAAGTGGGTGATGCTGTCCAGCACCACCCGGCGCACGTCCCACTCCATGATGGTGCGGTTGAGCGGGCTGGTGGGTGATTCCAGGCTGGAGAGGAAAACCCGAGGTGAGGTGAAAATCACCTTCAGTTTACGCTCCTCTTCCAGTTGCCTGAGGTCCCAGCCCAAAGATTGGGCGTCGCGGTGCAGCGAGTGAGGAAACTCTTCAAAGGTCACCAGTAATCCGGCTTCGTCTTCCTGGGTGGCGCCGTGATACAAAAATTGCAGCCCCAGGGTGGTCTTGCCTGTGCCGGGTGCACCCTTGATCAAAATGGCCGAGCCTTCGATCAGGCCGCCGGCGAGCATCTCGTCGAGCCCAGTGATTCCCGTCTTGACACGTTTGCTCATTTCTCGCCTCCTGCTCGCAAGATGTGATAGACCAGTTTCATGCGGAACGTTCGATCCTGAGAGGCAGAGACCAGCCGCTCCAACAATTGCAGCGTTTGAGAGTTTTCTGTCAGGCCAAAAGTTGGCCCCGGCCCCCGGCCATCCTGGCGCAACAGCCCCTCGCAAGCCATCTGGCCGATCTCGCCTCTCACCTGCTCCGGTCCACGCCCGACATATACCGCCAGATTTTCGGCCGTATCCCACGTGCCGGGGTTCTCGTACAAGAACCTGAGCACATCCCAACGGACAAACGACCTGACGTGCTGTTTGATAAAAGAGAGCACGTCCGGGTCCATGTCCTCCATGATGTCTGCCATCAAATTGTTTTGTCCTGCCGTCATGCCCGACTCACCCCACCAGGGTCAAAAACGGTCTACCCCGCGCCAACCGGTCAGTTCAGTGCCTGGGCGATACGCTCTGCCTGGGCCACCATCTCTGGCGCGGCGTCAAAGATGGGCCTGCCGCGTAGATCGGCCTCGATGGCGTTGGCGCTAAAGGGCAAAAAGCCCAGAATATCAAAATCGGATAACTCTTGGGTTATAAAGGCCTCGTCCGAGGTATCACGCACCTTGTTGCCCACCACCGCGATGCGTGGGATGCCGATCTCTTGAGCCAGCCGGCGGATGGTGCGCGCCGTTTGTACACTGCGCCGTCCTGGTTCCACCACGATGACAAAAGCATCCACCGCCTTTGCCGTAGCCCGGCCCAGGTGCTCGATGCCGGCCTCCATGTCCATGATGAGCATTTCGTCGCGCTGCAACAGGACGTGGGTCACCAGATTCTTGAGCACCACACTCTCCGGGCAGACACAACCCGAACCGCCGTGATCCACGGTGCCCATCACCAGCAGGCGAATGCCACGATGCTGAACGGCAAAACGCTCCGGGATATCATCGACCTTGGGGTTCATTTTGAAAATGCCGCCATACGTACCGGGCCTGGCGCCGGTGCGCTCGGCGATCAGTTCTTCCATCTCGGCAATGGGAGTGACGTTGCGCCGATCTTCTGGGATGCCCAGCGCCTCCGCCAGGTTGGCGTTGGGGTCGGCGTCGATGACCAGCACCTGTTGATCCTTTTGCGCGTAGACAAAGGCCAGCAGGCTCGTCAGGGTGGTTTTGCCTACGCCGCCTTTTCCGGTAATGGCAATTTTGCTCACAGGACGAACTCGCTTCTAGTAACGACGTTTAAAGTTGACAATGATGAGCGCCTTGCTGCACTCTCCGCTGTGTTCTATTTTGATCACGGGTGAAACGCCTGCCCCACTCTGGATCACCTGGAGATAAAAGGTTTTGGTGAGGTTGCAGTTAAAGGGCACAAACTGTTCCCACCAGGCCATGCTGCCGCCCAGTTTGGCCCGGTAACTGGAAACGACGTCTGTCCGGGCGCCGGGGATCTGGGATGATTCCCAACCCTCACCATCCCACACTTTTACCTCCACCGAGGTAATCGCTGCGCCGTTGGCATCGGTCACCTCGCCGGCAAAACCCAACCACCAGCCGCCGACACCAGGATAGATGGTCTGCGCGGTGCGCACCGGTTCGCCATCCAGGTAAAAAGGCGGCGGCGGTTTGGGGGTATTGGTGGCCCGCGGCGTGGCGGTGGGCAGCGGCGTGTGGGAAGGAGTGGGCGTAATGGTGGGCGTGCTGGTGTGGGTAGGAGTGGCGGTGGGCGTCCAGGTGGGTGGGAAGGTCGCCCGCGGCGTGTCCGTCGGTTTGCCGGGGGTGGGCGTCACCAGCACCACGGCTGTCGGCGGTTTGAAGGGGTTGAACATGAATTGGGGGTTGAGGAAAATGGCCAGATAACAACACAGCACTATCAGGGTCATCACCAGGACAAACGCCGTCAGCAACTTGAGGAGACCGCTGGGCCGTTGCGCCTTTTTCTTTGGCGCAGGTGCGGGCTCTTCCATCGGAAGCTCACGAAAGCGATCAAAGTCCATCGGTGCTCCTCCTCCATCAGCGTGTCCTTGCCCAACCCACAAATGCCCCCACGATCCTCAGTATACCATAAATCGGCGCGTCTTGTCCAGTTCAGCTCTCGTCCGTCAGTCGCCGGATGTCCGATACAGCCATCTGCTCTGCCAGCCAGCCTTCGAAGGTATTCTCGCGCAGGCGATGCAGCACATCTTCGGGCAGTTGGCGGTTGTCCTCTTTTTCCAGCACCTGAACGATGTGATATTGTCCAAACTGGGTGCGCACCACGCCGCTGATCTGTTGCGGCGCCAGAGAAAAGGCCACCTCTTCGATTTCGGGCGAAAGCAGCAGCCCCCGCGGAAAGAAGCCCAGGTCGCCGCCGTTGTCACGGGTGGTGGTATCCTGAGAGAACTGGCTGGCCAGAGTGGCAAAGTCCTCACCATTCTGGAGGCGCAACAGCACCTGTTGGGCTTGCTCCTCCGTCGCCAGCGCAATGTGACGGGCGTGCACTTGTTCTGCCGTCTGGGGCACATCCTGGGTGACGCGCTGAAACATCGCCTGGGCCACCAACTGGGCGTGCAACGAGCGGCGATAATCGTCGGCGGTGAGGCTGTTGGCCTGCAGCCAGGCCTCAAAAGCCGCCTGGCCGCCCGCATCGGTGATGCTCTGCTGCACCGCGGCCTCCACCGTCTCGTCCGAGACGATCACCCCCTCGCGGGCGGCTGCCTGGAGGATGATCACCTGCTCGATCATGGCTTCCAGAACACGCTGGCGCGCCTGCGCCAGGGCATCCTGTCCGGCGGTTGTATCGGGGTCCTGCCCCTGGCTGACGATGGCCTGTTCGGCCTGCATCACCTGCACCAGGTAATCGTCCAAAAAGATCGGCTCGCCATTCACCAGCGCTGCCAGGGGTTCACTAAAGGTGGGGGTAGGCGTCGGAGCCGGCGGCAGCGGCGTGTTCGTCGGGACAGCAGACGGCAAGGTTGGCAGCTCCTGGCCCGATTTGCAGCCAGCCAACGCTATCACCAACAACCCCAGCCCAGTCCAGAGCAAGGAACGCTTGTGCGCCATCCGCCTCTCCTGAATTATGTTTTGTGCCGACGCAGGCAATTATACCTTGCCGTCATAATTTGTCAATTACCGTCGCCTGGCGAACGGTTAATCCAGGTCTTTGAGCACGATCGGGTCCTCGCGTGGGCGGCAGATGCCGCAATAGAGGGCATCTGGCACCACCAGGGCCTTGTGTTCACCCTTGCGGCTGAGAAACATCTCTTCGATGTGGGGCAATTCCTGAGCGTGCTCTTTGCACACCGCACGCCCGCAAAAGCGGCACACGCCGTGCGCCGGTCGATCACAATGCCAGCAATTCATGCCGATGCTCCTCTCTTTGCAGGCGCTACACCACGCTGCTCAGACCCAGCTTGCGGCGAGTGTCCAACATGCGCCCGCTGCCCACCTGCTCCAATCGCCGGATGGCCTGGGAGTGGGTGCGGACAAAGGCCTCAAAGTCGTCGCGTAGCAGACCCAGCAGCACTGCCCCTTCCGGGCCGCCCACTACCGTGGCGATGGCCGGCTGATCCAGCAGCAGGCTGATCTCACCGGCGTATTCACCCACGCCCAGCCGGGCCAGCACACGCTGCTGCGGCGTGCCCCGTTCGGCGATCACGGTCAGCGAGCCTTCCACAACCACGAAAAATGCCCGGCCTCTCTGCCCCTGCCGGATCAGCACCTCGCCCGCGCCGATGCGCCCCTTGCGAAAACGAGCCGCCAGCCGCGAGAGGGCCATGTGATTCAGATCGGCAAAGACCGGCATGCGCGCCAACAGGGCCACCGCGCCTGCCGAACGCTCCACCTGTTCTCGCATCTCCAGACGATCTCGCACCAGGCGGTTGAAATCGTGCCGCGACATGACCAGCAACTCGGAATCGACCGAGGTGCGGTAGGAGGCGTCGTATGGCTCACCGCGCAGCAAAACATACTCGCCGCAGTAATCACCCCGACGCAGCTCGTCCACCAGTTGTTCGCGCCCGTCTTCGGCCCGCCGCCAGACCTCGACTTCACCCGAACGCACCAGATAAACCTCTTCGCCCCGCTCGCCCTGGCGGATGAGCTGCCGCCCGGCGGGCAATCGCTCCGAGCGCAGGGCTGCCACCAGGGCGTCGATGTCGGCTTCGGCGCAGCCGGCGAACAGCGGCATGGCGCGCAACAGCAGCCGGTAATCGTCGCGCCGCGTCTGAAATTCGTGCGAGATGCCCTCGCCCCAGGGTTCAAAGGCCAGCACGTGCCTGCCCAGCACTTCTCGTTCCTGCCAGGGCAGACTGTCGTAAGCCGCCAGGATGGCCCGGCGCAGGAACGGTTTTCCGGCCAGATCGTCCATCAGATCGACGGTAAAGTTGAGCACCTGACGATAGTCGTCGGCCTGATCGGCCAGCGAGACGCCGTCCCAAGGGCGCGCATCTCGCAGGCGACCCCGATCGACCACCACGCTCCACTCGGCGGTGACGGCTGCCACGTCCAGCCGGTCGTCGATGACCTGAGCCAGGCGCCGGCCATAGAGGTCTTGAAACTGGGCAAAGAGGCCCTCGAAAAAACGACCAAAGGCGCTGCGCAACCGGTCCTGGTCGCTCAGCGACTCGCGGGCCGGCCATTCCTGGCGATGGTAAATGGCTCGCAGGTGGATCAGATAATAGAGCACAAAGGCCACCAGCAACAGCCCGGCGATGACGGCCGGCGCCAGCCACAGGCCCGGCAGCGGCAGCGGCGACGTGGCATCGAATGCCAGGATCAGGTCTTGCGCCACCAGGCCCACCGTCGCCAGCAGGAACAATCCCCAGGAGAGGTTGAAGCGTGTGCCCAGGAAGGCAAAAAAGGTGGGCACCAGCAACGTCTGGGCCAGCATGCCCAGGTAGGGCGGCGCGGCGGCGGCCAGCAAACGGGCGATAGAGAGCGGCTGGCCGGTTGTCTCTGCCGCCGAGATGGTCCACAATACCGCCGGCAGGGTGACCAAAAAAGCCGCGCCTAAAAAGATCAACATCAACGCTTTTTCCAGGCGCGAGGTGTGGGCCATGCCGTTCTGCTGAAAAGCCATAAAAGCAGCGATTAACAACGGCAAAAAGGCCAGCCGCCGCAGCCACGGCACGTCCCATAACCAGACGGCATACAGGGTCTGGCAGGCCAGCAGCAGAGCCACCGCCAGCCCCAACGCGCCAAAGACGCCCACAAAACCAGAGCCGCCATAGTAACGGGCGGCGCCGATCAGGAACGCCAGGGTTAACAGCAACAACGCCACCGGCAAAACGTCGCGGTACAGATCGCGCCAATCGGCGGGCAGGTAACGGCTGAGACCCAGCAAAAGCAGCCAGCCGGCAAAACTCAAACCCGCCAACGCGCCGGGTCGATCCAGGATGCCCTGCCGTGCCAGCCAGCGCGCCCACCGGCTCAGCAACCGCCCCGCCTGTACCACGAAGGCCAGCAACAACGGGATGAGCGCCGCCGCTGCCAGCAGCACCAGCAGGGCTCGCACGGCGCTCGAGGCGCTGGCCCACAGT
The DNA here is from genome assembly GCA_049324835.1 of Chloroflexota bacterium. Lineage (GTDB taxonomy): Bacteria > Chloroflexota > Anaerolineae > CAYNKW01 > CAYNKW01 > JBMOMT01. Next base: position 30,877 of record JBMOMT010000050.1, read on the forward strand.
TCGCCAAACATGCGGGCGATCTGTCGCTGCCAGAGATAGACGCTGAGATAGAGGGCCACCACAGCGTAAACGGCGCACAATACCCCAAAGACGGCATAGATGCGCTCCTCACGGTTGAGGCTCTGGCGTTGCCGGAGCTTGGGCCACAGTTGCCGCCGCACGAAATCCAACGAGCGCGCCCGCAGGTTGGGCATGTCCAGCCAGTCGCTGAGGATAAAGTAGCCGTCCAATTCTAACAGGGGATTCAAATTCATGAGGATGCTGGCGTAGGCCATGAAGGCCATCTTGAACAAAAAGACGCTGCCGCCCCAATGGGGTAAAAAAAAGGCAGCCAGCGCGCACACACCGCCGACGACAAAATCGGCCAGAGGACCGGCCAGCGAGACGGCGATGCGGGCCCCTTTGGGTTCCAGCCAGATGTCCTGAGTGTCGACGAAAAAGGCCGGCAGTCCCCAATAGACCATGAACCCGCCGCGGTGCACCTCGCGGCCAAAGTGTTTGGTGGTCAGGGCGTGGGCCAGCTCGTGCAGAAAAATGGTCAACAGATTGGCGACATACAGCGCCAGAAAACCGAGCAAGTAGACCAACGAATCCGGCAGGCCGGGCAGATCGAGTTTGAATATGGCGTAGGTTGCGGCGCCGCCTTCCAGAGCCAGGAAAAAGGCCGCCAGCCCTCCCAGGGCCAGCAGGGCCAGCAGGATCAACATCGGTGGAGCAAAGAGCAAACGCAGTCCGGCGCGGTAGAGCCGCCTCAACGGGGCATCGAGCCCACCGATCACGAATTCGCGGTGGAAAAAACTCTGCACCAGCCGTTCGCTCCAACGAACCGGACGGCGAGCGGCTACGGCTGTGCGAGCCTGCTCGTAAACTTTGACCGGCGGCTGGGTGAGGAAATGACCGTCACGCAGGGCCTGCACCAGGCCGGTGATGAGACCAAAAGCCAGCGCCTTGTGGCGCTGGAAATAGATCACCATCAACTCTCTGACCGTACGCGAGCCATCCATGAGCCGCCACAGGTCGAATTCCCGTTGGTTCAGGCGTAGATAGGTGCCGGCCTGAGGATTCTTGAGCACGTACAGCCGCCCGGCGTGGCCTTCCAACCGCCGCACGGTCACATCGGCGCGCACCTGAGGCCGAAAGAGCAACGGATCGGCGCTCTCTTTGAGGCGCAAACGCAGACTCGTCGGGCCGGCGACCGCCTCGCCGACCTGGCGTAACAGGCCCTTCAGCCAGGCCCAAAAGCCGGGTGCATCTGACGGCGTTTGCTGCAGACTTTGATCCACCCGGTGCCACCAATTTTCTGTGCCTCTCGTGACGGCCACAGCGCTGCTCCTCACCCTTGCCCGATCCAGAGTCCGGTCAGTGCCGCCGATCATAACACGTCTGAGGGGATTTGGCAAATGGAAACTGCGGTTGTACCCTCGTTTGTAACTGCTCAGCCTACCCTCCCGCAGGTTGGAAAACCGACTGAAATCGTTTGCCGGCTTTGATACTCGGGCCGATTTTTACTCGAAACCACTTCCAAGCCTGCGGGAGGGTGAGCAGTTACCCTCGTTTCACGTTTGACAACTCGCCGAGGATGGGTTACACTTGCCGCCATGTACTTTGACGCCCTGACCACTGCCGCCGTGGCAGATGAGCTACAACATACCCTTCTGGGTGGGCGCGTACAGGAGGTGTTTCTCCTGGACGCGCTGTCCATCGGGCTGGAGGTCTACGCCGGCGCAGAACGCCATTACCTGCTGGCCTCGGCGCACCCGCAGCACGCCCGTATCCATCTGGCAGCGCAAAAACTGCGGCGTGGGCCCGCGATCGTCCCACCGCTGGTGTTGATGCTGCGTAAATACGTCCGCGGCGGGCGGCTGATCGACATCCAGCAGCCCGCCTTTGAGCGCATTTTGCGCCTGGAGGTGAGCCACGCCGAGGGGCGCGCCAGCCTGATCGTCGAGATCATGGGCCGCTACGCCAACATCATCCTGATCGACAGCGCCGGGCAGGTGATGGACGCGGTCAAGCGCGTGGGGCCCAAGTTGAGCCGCCGCACCGTGCTGCCCGGTCAGCCCTACACCCCACCGCCGGCCCGGTCTGGCCTGCCGCCCGACGCGCTGACCGGGCTTCGCCTGCAGACGCTGCTGGCCCAGGCGGCAGAGGTCGATGCCAAAATACCTGCCTGGCGGGTATTGGTTCAGGGCGTGCAGGCGCTGAGCCCACTGCTGGCGCGAGAGGCCGTCTACCGCGCCACAGGCAACAGCGACACACCCGCCGCCGCTCTGGCGTGCGTCTCATCGCTGCTGGAAACCCTGCAAGAGCTGTTGGCGCCGTTTTGGCAAGGCCGCTGGCAGCCTTGCCTGGCCTGCCAGGACGGCGAGATCGTCGCCTTTGCGCCCTACCCCCTGCGCCAATACGCCGATTGCCGGCCCGTTGCCGGGATCAATGCCGCTGTGGCAGCCTATTTTGAGAGTCTGCTGGGCGCCGATGCCTATGCCGCCGCACGGCGACGAGCGGCCCAGTCCATCGAAGAAGCATACCGCCGGCTGGAGCGCAAGCGGGCCGCGCTGGAACGATCGCAGACCGCCAGCGACCGCGCCGACGAGCTGCGCCTCAAGGGTGAGATGACCCTGGCCTACGCCCACACCGTGCAGCCCGGCCAGACCGAGTTGCTGGCCTCCCCGGACCCGGATGGGCCGCCATTGCGCATCACACTCGACCCCAAACGGAGCGCGGTGGAGAACGCCCGGCGCTATTTCCGTGAGTACGAAAAGGCCAAAGGAGCCACAGCAGAGGTTCCGCCGCTGCTGGCCCAGGTCGATCTGGAACGGCGTTACCTGGATCAACTAGCGACCGATCTGGCGCTGGCGGCCAGCCGGCCCGAGATCGCCGAAGTGGAGGAAGCGCTGGCGCGGGCCGGTTTTTTGCCGGCGATCAAATCGGCGGCCAAGGTGCCACGCAGCCGCCCGCTGCAGATCGAATCGGCGGATGGTCTGCTCATTCTGGTGGGCCGCAACAGCCGCCAGAACGAAGAGGTGACTTTCAAACGGGCCGCGCCCGACGATCTGTGGCTCCACGCGCGGGGCATCCCTGGCGGGCACGTGATCGTCAAGAGCGGCGGTCGCCCGGCGCCAGAGCGCACCCTGCGCCAGGCGGCCGCGCTGGCCGCCTATTACTCCGGCAACCGGAACGAAGAGAGCGTCGCCATAGATTACACCCAGCGGCGGCTCGTCCGTCACGTCAGGGGAGGGCAACCCGGCCTGGTGACCTATCGGGGCGAACGAACACTGTACGTCAAACCATCTGGAGAGATCGATTGGTGAAAAAACTGTCCTGGCACCACGTGGCTCTGCCCGGCGTGATTCTGCTGAGTGTCTTTTTCAATTTTTACCGGCTGGCCCAGGAAGGCTATGGTAATCTCTATTACGCTGCCACGGTCAAGAGCATGCTCACGAGCTGGCACAATTTTTTCTACGCCTCTTTCGACCCCGGCGGCTTTGTGACGGTGGACAAGCCGCCGCTGGGATTTTGGGTTCAGGCCACCAGCGCGGCGCTGTTCGGCTTTGATGGCTGGAGCCTGCTGCTGCCTCAGGCGCTGGCGGGCGTCCTCTCGGTGCTCTTGCTCTACGGCCTGGTGGGGCGCGTCTTTGGCCGCACCGCCGCTCTGATGGCCGCCCTGGTTCTGGCCGTGACGCCTATCAGCGTGGCGACCAACCGCAACAATACCATCGACGGCCTGCTGCTGCTGGTGCTGCTGCTGGCCGCCTGGGCGGCGAGCCTCGCCGCCGAGACCTGGGCCGGGCGTGGTCGAAGCCAGAGCCGGCTGCGCTGGCTGTTGCTGAGCGCGCTGCTGGTGGGCCTGGGCTTTAACATCAAGATGCTCCAGGCCTACATGGTGCTGCCGGCCTTTTACCTGCTCTACCTGCTCACAACACCGCTGCCATGGTGGAAGCGGATCGTCCACCTGACGCTGGCGAGTGTGTTGCTGCTGGCGGTCTCACTCTCCTGGGCGGTGATCGTCGACCTGACCCCGCCGGAGAACAGGCCGTACATCGGCAGCAGCGAAAACAACACCGTCATGGAGCTGATCATCGGCCACAATGCCGCCGCCCGGTTGCTGCCCCAAGGACTACTCGGCAGCGGCGCCAGCAGCACGCAGCAGCCACCACTCCCCGGCTGGCGACCCGGCCAGCCGCGAGGGTACCAACCGCCCGCGCCCCCGCCAGGACAGTCGGGGCCATTTCCCCCACCGCCCGGTGATCGACCCGACCCGCAACTGCAACCGCCGCAGGGGCAATCCTACCAGGCAGGCGGTGGGCTTTTGGGAAACGAAACCGGCGAGCGCAGCCTGACGCGGTTGTTCAACCGCCAGTTGGCCGGGCAAACGAGCTGGCTGCTGCCGCTGGCCGGGATGGGCCTGCTGGCCGCTGCCTGGCAGGTTCGTCCGCGCCGTCCGCTGGACCGGCGGCATCAGGCGCTGCTGCTGTGGACGGCCTGGCTGTTGCCGCAGATGGCCTTCTTTAGCATCGCCACGCTGTTTCACCGCTACTACCTGTCGATGCTGGCGCCGGCGGTTGCGGCGCTGGTGGGCGCGGGTATGAGCGCCATGTGGCAGGATTACCGGCAGGGCGGCTGGCGCGGCTGGCTGCTGCCGCTGGCGCTGATTGCCACCGCCGCCGTGCAAATTGCCATCCTGAACCCGTTCCCGGAATGGGGCCGCTGGCTATCGCCGCTGGTGGGCGGGCTGGGCGTCGCGGCGGCGGTGGGGCTGACGGTGGCGCGGCTGGTGGGCCAGATGGACCGGCGATGGCCACTCGTCGCGGCGGGGGTCGGTGTGCTGGCGTTGCTGGTTGCGCCTGCGGTTTGGGCGGCCATGCCGGTGTGGCACGGCGGCGATGCCAACCTGCCCTATGCCGGGCCAGACCTGCTGGAACAGCCTCACCTTTCGGGTGAGATGGCCGCTTTTTCCAGTTTGATAGACGTGCTACTGGCGAGCCGCGGCGACGAGCCTTTTATCCTGGCCACGCTGCGGGCCAACGACGCGGCGCCGATCATCCTGCAAACGGGTGAACCGGTGATGGCGCTGGGAGGTTTTAGCGGCGGGGATCCGATCCTCTCGGCGGAGGAGCTGGAAGCGTGGGTGGCAGCCGGGGCGGTGCGCTTTTTCCTGCTGTCGGACGAGGGGGGCGCCCAACGAGAGTTGGCGGCCTGGATCGGCGATCGCTGCACGGCGGTTCCGGCCAGGCTGTGGCAAGGAACACCACCCCTCGTTGGCAGGCAACAACCCGGCGGCGCGGGCGGCGGGTTCCAACTGTTCGATTGCCAAACAAGGCAATAACCAATCCGGCCACCTGGCCCTACTCGAATACCACCGTCTCTTTGCCGTGCAGCTTTTCCAACACACGCGCCGAGATCTGGGCCAGATGTTTGCCATTGCCCACGAAATCCAGGTTATCGGTGGGAATGGTCAGCACCGGGCAGAGAGTGAAACGCTCGATCCATTCCTCGTAAAGCTGATTGAGCCGCGCCAGGTATTCTGTCGAGATGTCGCGCTCGTAATCACGCCCTCGCTGACGGATGCGCTCCATCAGGGTGGCCACAGAGGCCTGCAAATAGATCACCAGATCCGGCGGCGGCATGATGCCGATGACCGTCTCGAACAGATCGCGGTAGCTGCGATAATCGCGCTCGGTCATGTGCCCCTGCTGGTAAAGGTTACGCGCAAAGATCTCGGCGTCCTCGTAGACTGTGCGGTCCTGGACGACCGTGCCGGGCCGCTCGACGATCTGACGGTGGTGGCTGAGGCGGCGCGAGAGGAAAAAAACCTGCGAATGAAAGGCCCAGGTCTTCATGTCGCGGTAAAAATCCGAAAGATAGGGGTTATCGTCCACGGCCTCGTAGAACGGCTCCCACAGGTAATACTCACACAGCAGCGCCGTCAGCGTCGACTTGCCCACACCGATGTTGCCGGCAACGGCGATGAATTTTTTCATACCCACCTCCCGCCAGGACGAGCGGACCGATCGCCCCTACAATTCCACCACTGCCGTCAGGATCTCTTGCTCATCCGCCGTTTCGGCCAGCGCGGCAAAACCCCTCACGCCGTGCGCCTGGGTGGGATACCGCGCCGCCGGCCCGACGATGCTGGAGCGGCCCTCGCCGCGCAGATCGAACAATTGCCCCACCATCATGGCGTTGACGCCGTAACGTACGTTTTCCCGATCCTGCACCAGCGCCGGCAGGCCGTCTTGCAGCCATTCCTCGGCCTGCGTGCGAGCCGGATCGGCCCACCAGGGCGCGTCCCACGGCTCGGTGTTGAACGACGGTTGCAGCAGAATTTGGGCGCCCAGTGTGTCCATCTGGGCCACCAACGAGTGGAAAAAAGCATCGTAGCAGATGAGCGTGCCCACACGGCCCAACGCCGTGTGCGCCGGAACCAGCGCCCATCGTGGCCCGCTGCTGAAACCGAACCGCGCCTCGACGCGGGTGAGCCGGTGTTTGAGCGTGCGGGCCAGCAGCGCACCGTGAGGGCCGAACAGACACGACACGTTGTACACGCGGGGGTCGCTCACAAACGCGCCCTGCGCCGATTCACACTCGATGAGAGAAAAGTAGCCCGATCCGGCGCTGATGTAAGCGTTGTGACGGCGGGCCAGCGCGCCAAAGGTGCGCTGATAAATGCCCCACGCCGGCAGCGCCTGCCGCAGATAAAACGAGCGCAGCGGTCGATACCTTCCCAGCCGCAGGGCTTTGAGCCAGCGGCGGGCGTCGCGCAGCGCACCTTTTAGCGCCACCGCCGCCAGCGAGCGCTCGTGCTGCGCCCATTCGTACGCGCCGGGCAAAAAGAGCAGCCCCAGCGCCACCGCCTCTGGAAAACACAACAGACGCGGCACATCTGAGGGCAAGGCGGCAGTGGCCGCGGCGCACGAACGATCCATGGCCGCGAAAAAGGTTGGCTCGTCGCGGTAAAGGGCCGGCGAAACCCGCACCTGGATCGCCGCCAGACCGACCAGACCCATGGCGCGGCTTATTCGGCTGGCTCGTCCGTCGACCTGGCCAACATGCCCTGGAAGGCCCTAAAGAATTCGATAGGTATGGGAAAGATGATGGTCGAGTTCTTTTCGACGGCGATCTCGGTCAGCGTTTGCAGGTAGCGCAACTGGATGGCCGCCGGCTCCTGGGCGATGGTGCTGGCCGCCCCGGTGAGCTGCTGGGCCGCCTGGAACTCACCCTCGGCGTGGATGATCTTGGCCCGCTTTTCGCGCTCGGCCTCGGCCTGGCGAGCCATGGCGCGCTGCATCGTCGGCGGCAACTCGACGTCTTTGACCTCGACGATGCTCACCTTGATGCCCCACGGTTCGGTTTGCTCGTCGATGATCTGTTGCAGCCTCATGTTGATCTGGTCGCGGTGAGAGAGCAGCTCGTCCAGCTCCGATTGGCCCATCACACTGCGCAGCGTGGTCTGGGCGATCTGCCAGGTGGCGCGGCGATAATCTTCCACCTGGACGATAGCGGCCACCGGGTTGAGCACCCGGAAATAAACCACCGCATTCACCTTGACGGTGACGTTATCGCGCGTGATGGCCTCCTGCGAGGGCACGTCCAGCGTCACCACCCGCAGATCGACCTTGACCATGCGGTCGATGATGGGGATGATGAAAAACAGCCCCGGCCCGCGGGCGGGTGTCAGCACGCGGCCCAGCCGAAAGATGACGCCCCGCTCGTACTCTTGCACAACCTTGATGGCCGAGCTGAGAATGGCTATGCCAAAGAGAATGATCACCCCAAAAGTTGAAAAGAGACTCAAGATGGTTCCCATGCGCCTCACCTCCTACAGTTGGATTGCCGATCCATGCCACAAACCTGTGCAGCGATTATACACCATCCGACGGCAAAAGGCAACGCATAACCCACACCCGGATACGGCTTTCCCCAAGTAGCCAGACCGGCCGGATTCCCCAACTTGTTGGAGGGGTAACAGACCGCATCAAGCAGGCAAACCGGAAAAGTCCGGCACTCCCTCATACTTTGGGAAAGCCCTGCCATACGGAACGTCTTGCCCATTGGCCTGACCTGTGATAGAATGAGAGCAGTGGGTACCTGGATCGAGGAGAAAAAGTGGATGAAGCGAGCCAACAGCCGCAGGTTAGACCTGGTACTGCTGCGGCTTTTGATCTTTCAGCTTTTTTTGCCATCTCTGCTCATCACTCTGGCAGCGGTGGGGCTTACCGCTTATGAGCGCCAGCGCAGCCTGGAGAGCCGCCAGCTAGAGTTGGCGCACTCTTTTTCCCACATCGTGAGCCACTACCTGGAGCACGCCGGCCGCGTATTGGACGCGGTGGCCCGCCTGGCCGAGACAGCTTCCCAGGGTGAGGTATCGCACTATATGCTCGTCACCCGGCAGGCCTACCATTACTTTGACGCTCTTTACCACCTGGATGCAAACGGCACAGTGCTGGCGCACGCCCCCTTCGATGTCGGCCACCTGGGCCTGGACATGTCGCACCAGCCTTACTTTCGGTTGGCAGCCGGTCAGGATGGCATGGCCATTTCCCAGCCCTTCGCATCGATCCATACCGGTCAGCCCATTGTTTACATGGCCTATCCCCTTTCGACAGGTGGGCTGGTGGTCGGGGAGCTCAACCTGGCAGCCCTGCAACAAACGATCGACGAACAGTGCGACGACGATAGCTGTTCCATCTTTATCACCGCTGCCAGTGGCGCCCTGCTGGCTCATCCCAACCCGGAATGGGTGGCCCAGCAGGTCAATCTCGGCCACCTGGAGATCGTGCAGCGTGGCCTCGAGGGTGAATCGACGCTCATCTACCGCGCCGATGGCCGCCTGGTGATAGGCGGCACCACCCTGATCGAACGCACAGGCTGGGTCGTCGTCATCCAGACGCCGCTGTTGGCGGCTTACGCGCCTTATGTATGGCCCATCGGCCTGGCGGTGCTGCTCTCGCCCGCGGTGTGGCTGACGCTGGTGTGGAGCCTGCGCCGCCAACTGAGGCGACACATCGTCTTGCCCCTGAATCGCCTCAGTCAAGAGGCCGATGCCCTGGCCGCCGGCAATTATACTCAGAACGGCAACCTGGATGGCATCGTCCCTGCTTTTGCCGAAATAGACGCGCTGATGGATAATTTTCGCCACATGAGCCAGGCCATCCAGGAACGGCAACGCGCCGAATTGGAACAGCGACTGCTGGCCGAAACCCTGCAAGAGGTCACGTTGGTGCTGGCCTCACAAACCAGCCCCAAAGCCGTGCTGGACGAGATCTTGCGCCAGGCCGAACGGCTGGTGTCTTATCACACCGCTCACATCATGCTGCTGGAGGGCGACGTGCTGCGCAGCGCCGGCTGGCAGGGTTACGAGGCCTTTGCCAGCCAGGAATTCATCGCCGGACTGGTGCAGCCCTGGGTAGATTACCCCCTGGACGCCGCCACCATCGCCACACGCGCCCCCTGCCTGGTGACCGATACACGCACCGAGCCGCGATGGATCGTCGCTGCCGAGACGGCCTGGATTCGCTCTCACATCTCGATGCCCATCTGCCTGCGAGATCGGGTACTGGGCCTGCTGCGCCTCGACAGCGACGAACCGCACCACTTTTCGACGCACGACATCTGGCGCTTGCAGCCTCTGGCCAACGCCGCTGCCATCGCCCTGGAAAACGCCCGTTTATTTACCGCCACCCGCCGCCAGGCGGAAGAGCTGGAGGCCCTGCACCAGGTTTCCAAGGGGTTGGCGGCGCTGCGTGATCTGGATACGTTGTTGCAGCACATCGTCGAGCAGGCCATCCAGTTGCTCGGCGCCGATTCGGGCGGCATGTATCTCCTCAGGCCAGACGAAGCCAGACTGGAATGGGTGGTGGCGGTTGGAGAAAAACTTGAGCGGCAAGGGCTCAAGATAGAGCGGGGTGAAGGTCTGGCCGGCAAAGTGTGGAACAGCGGCCAACCGCTCATCGTGGAGGACTATGGCCGGTGGGCGGGCCGGTCGCCACAGTGGGTCGACAACCAGGTGCGGAGCGTCATCGGCGTGCCCATTCATTGGCGCCAAGAGTTGCTGGGCGTGCTGTGTGTGCGCTCAGACGATCCCAACCTCACCTTTACCGCCGACGACACGGCCCTGCTCTCCCAGTTCACCGCCCAGGCGGCCATCGCCATTCAAAACACACGACTTTACGAGCAGGTGCAGCGCCACGCTGCCGATCTGGAGAAACGGGTGGCCGAGCGCACTCGTGAACTGGAGCGGAGCGAAGCACAGATGCGGGCCCAGTACAAAGGCATCCCTGTGCCCACCTACACCTGGCAACGTCACGGCGATGACCTGATGCTGGTGGATTACAACGACGCAGCGATGGCCTTCACCGCCGGGAAAATTGCCACCCTGATGGGCAGCCAGGCCAGCGTGTTACACGCCGACGATCCACAGATTCTGGAAGAACTGAACCGCTGTTTGCGCGAACAGTGCACCATCGAGCGGGAAATGACTCATCGGTTACGCAGCACCGGTGAAAACAAATACCTCAACGTCAAATATGCCTTCGTGCCGCCGGATCTGGTCATGGTGCACACCGAGGACATCAGCCGCCAGAAAGAGCTGGATCGTCTCAAGTCCAAATTTGTCTCCGATGTGTCTCACGAGCTGCGCACACCGGTGACCAACATCCGTCTTTACCTTCACTTGCTGGAACGTTCGCCCGAAAAGTTTGCCCAGCACATGGCGGTGCTCAAAGACCAGAGCGGCAGGTTGGCCAACCTCATCGAAGATATTCTCAATCTTTCGCGGCTGGATCTGGACCACGAGAGGGCAGATTTTGTGCCCATCGACCTGAACCGGGCTGTAGAACAGGTGGTGACCGCTCACCAGGCCCGCGCCGAGCTCGCCGGGCTGGAGCTGATCTTTGACCCGGATCCTTCACTGCCGCCTGTGCCTGTCGAGCCCAACCAACTGGATCAGGTGCTCACCAATCTGCTCGGCAACGCCCTCAACTATACCCTGGCGGGCACGATACACCTCCGCACGCGCCTGGAAGCCGATCGTGGGCGCGCCCGATTGGACGTTCAGGATAGCGGCATGGGCATCGCGACAGAGGATTTGCCCCACATTTTCGATCGTTTTTACCGCGGCCAAAGAGTGGGCAGCCTCAGCATCCCCGGCACCGGCCTGGGGCTGGCGATCGTCAAAGAGATCGTCGAACAACACGGTGGTGAGATTCAAGTGGAAAGCCAGGTGGGCCAGGGCAGCCGTTTCACCGTCTGGCTGCCGCTGGACGCCCGGAAACCGTGAGATGTGGCGCTCAGGCTCAACGCTCCCACCTGCGAAGCAGCCAGACGAGGCCGATCCACAACCCCAGTGAGCCAACGCCCGGCAGCAGCAGGTCGATGGCCAAAGCGGCAGGGGAAACGACCCCCGTCACCGTGCGTGGAATGGCATCGACCAGGTAATAGGTGGGGATGGCGCGCAGGAAACGCTCGCCCCCGCCCGTTTGGAGCAGGCCGAGATCGGCGGCTGGCACCAATACGCCGGGCAACGTCAGCGGCAGTAACACCAGCACCCCCCAGGCGTTGAGCGCCCATTGTGAGTCGAACAACACCCCCAGCAGCAGGCCCAGCCCCACCAGAAACAGCGTCGAGAAGAACAGGGCCAGCAACGTCAGGCCCAACTTTCCCCCCAGGCCGCCGGCTATCGCCAGGATCATCACCCCGGCGAGCAGGGCGCAACCCAGGCCGGTGAGACCCTTGGCAACCACGACCTGGCCCAAAGAGGCGGGAGAGATGAGCAACGCCGACAGGGTGTGTTGCTCTTTTTCCTCCACCAGCAAAAAGGCCGGCACCATGACGGCTGTCGTGACCACTCCCATAGTGACAAACATGACCAGCATAAAACGCTCCAGATCGAACACGGGCCGGGCGTTTTGACCGCCATCCTGGTTGACCGACACCGTCTGGATGCGGGCCGGCGATTGTTGTCCGGCCTGAGCGCGCAGCGCCGGTTCGAGCAGATGCAGGAATTGAGTCGGGCTCACCTTGAGCTGGCCGTTGGTATACAACCGCAGCGATGGGCGGCTGCCGGCCCTGAGGGCGGCGTCGTAGTCTGGCGGCAAAACCATGCCGCCCACCGCTTTTGATTCCAGCACCACACGCTGCAGCTCGTCGAGCGAGCCCACGCCGATGAGGCGTACACCCTCCATCTGGGCCAACACCTGCGGCAGGCGAGAATGACCGGCGTCATAGATCACCACACGGGCCGTGGTCACGTCGCCCGCCGAGGCAAAGATCAGCCGATAGAACACCGTCAGACCCACCGGCAGCAATACAAAGGCCAGCAGCCGCAACGAGCGCAGCGCCTCCAGCAGGTCTTTGATGACAATGGCTCCCACCAGACGCAGATTCATCGGCGTTCTCGTTGATGGTCAGATCTGTTGGCGACGCAGCAGCGCCACGTTCAAAAGAAACAGAAAAACCGCCGCGCCGGCCAGCAGACCCACGTCCCTGGCCATGCTCTCGATACCCCCCCGGCCCGAGAGGGCGGTAAAGATGGCCCTGAGCAGATGATGCGTGGGCAGCAAGGCCACCAGTCGTTCCAGAGATGCCAATCGAAAGAGACCGCTGGTCAGCAGACCGTAGACCATGCCCGGCAGCATGAGCAACAGCATCAGCGGCGTGCTCCAGGTGTTCAAGGCCGCCATATCGTCGAGCAGCCCGCCCAACAACAGCCCCAGCTCCACCAGCGCCACTGCGCCCAACACCACCACTGCCGCCACCCAGCCGGGATCGGACGCCAGCCCCCCGCTCAGCGCCAGGATCACCCCCGCCGATAGCAGACCGTAGACCAGCCCGACACCGGCCTTGGCCGCCACAACCGCCTCGTGGCGCAGCGGCGCGATCAGGATCATCTCTAACGTGCGGGCCTGCTTTTCCTCCACCAACAGCGCCGGCACCACGTACACCCCCACGGCTACCAGGCTCATCACCAGCCACAGAGCCATGTGCTCCTGCCGCTGGGTCAGTGGGCCCTGGATCTCGGTCGCCAGTGTCTCCACCACCACCGCGCTGGGAAACGTCTGGCCCACACGATCCCAGAGGGTGTGCGCCAGCCAGGCATACAGCACGGCGCTGCCATCGGGTTGTTGGGCGTTGACCAGCACCTGCAGCCGGGGATGCTGACCCTGCATCAGGGCCGCGTCGAAACCCTGCGGCAGAACCAAGCCGGCGCTCAGCCGATCCTGCACCAGCGCCTGGATCACCTGTTCCGGCGAGGCCATCTGGCGCACGTCGTACGTCTCGCTATCGTGCAGCAGGCGCACGATCTGCGACTCGCCGGCGTCGTAGACCGGCACCACCACCGCCGGCCCTGGCCGGCTGGAAAGGCCCACCGGCACCTCGGAGGCTCGCAGGTCGCCGAACAACAGCCCGAACAGGAGCGACATCAACAACGGCGCCACGATAAAAGCCAGCAGGCGCAGGTTGACGATGGCTTCCATCAGGTCTTTGCAAAAGATGGCAAACAAAGCTCTCAAGACAGATACCCCGTGATCACTCTTCCGGTCGCGGGGCGATTATAACACACATCCATGCCCCCCACAACCGGCGACTGTCCGGTTGCCAGGGTGTCCGTTTGGTGGTATCATGCCCCCACCACTCACCGGAGGTAGACGATGGGGCAACAGGAAAAACGACTGGACGTGGTCGCCGTCGGTGCGGCCACCATCGACCTGGTGATCCGGGTCGAAGAGCTGCCCGGTTACGATGGCAAAGTGACCGGGCAGCACATCGGCTGGCTGCCGGGCGGCACGGTGGCCAACTTTGCCTGCGCTGCCAGCCGCCTGGGATTACGCGCGGGCTTTGTGGGCACGGTGGGCGACGACCCGCAAGGCCAGCTCGCCGTGGACGATTTTGTCCACTTTGGCGTGCAACTGGATCGACTCGTCACCCTGGCGAACACAGCCACGCTCTACACCGTCATCCTGCTGCCGCCGGGCGGCGAGCGGGCCATCGTGGTGGTGCCCACCTACCCCGAAGACACACCGCTGACAACCCAAGACGCGGCCTGCATCACCTCGGCGCGGGCCCTGTACACCATGACCTCCAGCGCCTCTCGTTTTGAAAAGCTGGCCGCCCTGGCCCACGAGGGCGGCGGCGTGGTGATGATCGACGTCGAGCCAACGCTGGCGCTGGATGCCGGGCGACTGGCGCGTATGCTGGCCGTCACCGATCTGGCCTCCTTCAACCAGGCCGGCTTGCAGAGTGTGACTGGTCACACCGAAACAGACCTGGCTGCCGCAGCGCGCCAGATGCTGCGCCTGGGGCCAGAGGTGGTGGTCGTCACCCTGGGTCGGCAGGGCAGCCTGGTGGTGACTGCCGGGCAAGAGATCCACGCGCCGGGCTTTGAGGTGCAGGTGGTGGATACCACCGGCGCCGGCGATTGTTTCAACGCCGCCTTTCTCAGCGGTTACCTGAGCGGCTGGTCGCTGGAACGCACGGCGGTCTTTGCCAACGCGGCAGCGGCCCTCTCGGTGACGGGCCTGGGGCCGCGGGGTGGCATTCCCAGCCGTGAGCAGGTGTTCGCCTTTTTGGCTCGAGTTGCCAGTCGCCCGATCGTAAAGGCCCGCAGAGTTGGGTTCTCTGCGGGCCGACGATTTCGCAACGGGTGAGATCGATTCAGATTCCTGGCACCAAGACCATCGTGCGGCTCTCAACCCGCCTTTTTAATGCAACCAGGCGGCGTTGGGCCTCCTGTTGTGTCTCCGGGGTGATGCAGGGGATGCCGAATTGTTCCAGGGCAAACGAGGCCGACACCGCGCCGTACATGGCGGCCACGGCCAGATCGCCCGTTTCCACCAGACCCACCACGAACCCGCCGCAGTAGGCGTTGCCGGCCCCGGTGACATCGACGATGTCGGTGGGCACGACAGGCACGCGCATCACCGGGCCGCCCTGCCGCTGAACCAGCGAGCCCTGGACGCCCATACGCAACGCCACGATCTCGGCGCCCCAGTCGAAAAGCGTGTGCAGAATGGCCGTCACGTCATCGGTCTCGCACAGGGCCGCCGCCTCGCGCAGGTTGGGCGAAAAGACGTCGATGTAAGGCAAAACCTCTTGGGCCATTCCGCGCCCTTCCGGGGTCACGATCAGCGGCGGCGGCTCCCAGAGCACGACCGAGTCGGCCCGACGCTTGAGGATGCTGGTTACCTCCACAGGCCCTTTGCGCGAGTCCGACAAAAGATGCACACCTCTGGCATGCCAGTAACTCTCTGGCATCTCTTCCAACAGAGGGGTGGCTTTGATGAAAGCGTCGAAATCGGTGCGAAAGATCTCGATGCGTCGCTCGTCCCATTCAAAAATCTGCCAGGCGCGGGCGGTCTGATAACCAGGCCGCACCAGCACGCCGCTCAGGTCGATGTTGTAAGCCCCGAGGTCCTTGCGGCACGGCTCAGGAAAATCGGGGCCTATCGCGGCCACGAAACCCACCTGGTCTGTCCAGATGCGCATCCCGGCGATGGCGTGGGTGCCGCCGCCACCCAGAACGCCCATGTGGGTCACGCCATCGGGTAGAACGATGTCGTCGATGATGATGTTGCCGATGCTCACGAATGAAACGCCACTCATACCATCTCCAAGAAACGCTGCTCCCGGCGGCTCAACGCAAACAATCGATCAGGATTTGCAGGAACAGCGCCCGGTCCAGTTCCAACCCCACATCGACGTTGGGTTGGCTCTTGCTTCGCTGTCGGGCGTCACAGACGGTGCGGCCCAGTGTCAGCTCGCCTTGCGTCTCCACATCGACATGCATGGGCTGCGTGGTCACCACCCTGGAGTCGATGGCGGCTGCCACGGCACAGGCGTCGTAAACCTCCACCCCATCCTGGCCCCACTCTTGGCGACAGCTCAGGTCCAGATCGATCAGATCGGCGGCCAGCCGGCTGTGCCGCGTGCCCAGGGCGCGTATCTGATCCGCGTGCGCCTTTTGCAGGCGGGCGCCGGCAGTCACCTCCAGCCCGATCATGGTGATGGGGATGCCGGCGTTAAAAACGATACGCGCCGCTTCTGGATCGGCCAGCATGTTAAACTCGGCGGCAGGGGTGGTATTGCCGGCTCCCAGCGCGCCGCCCATCAGCGCCAGGCGTGGGATACGCCGCGCCAGCGCTGGCTCTTGCAACAGCGCCAGGGCAACGTTGGTCAGCGGACCCACCGGGATCAGCAGGGTGGGGTCGTCGTTGTGGGTGTAATAACGACGCAGGAAATCGGCGGCGTGTTCCGCCGCCGGTTGGAGGGCCGGCTCCGGCAGGGGCAGTTCGGTGAGCTGCTGGCCCTGGGTGGGGTAGATCGGACGCACCAGCGGACGGTGGGCGCCGGCCAGCACCGGCACGTGAGCCAGACCAGCCGCCTCTACCAGCTTGAGGGTGTTGTGGAGCGTCAGCGCCAGCGGGCCATTGCCGTGGGTGACGGTGACGGCCACCAGCTCCAAAGACGCAGCGTGACCGGCCATGAGGATGGCGATGGCGTCATCGGTGCCGGTGTCAACGTCGATGATGACCTTTTGCTTCGTCGGCATGGTGCTCTCCTCCGAGAATTCAACACGGCTGCGGCGGTCGGTGCAACGTGAGCCAGGCCAGGCGCTCCTCTGCCTGACAGCGGCTGACCTGGCTGGTCGCCAGGCCGCCGCGGCTCTCGATGGCAAAAGAAGCCGAGACGGTGCCATACTGGGCCGCTCTGACCGGATCGCCTGTTTCGGCATAACCCACCAAAAAGCCACCGCAGAAAACATCGCCGGCGCCGGTGAGATCCTGGACGCGCGCCGGGTAGGCTGGCACGCGCCACAGCCGCCCCTGCCCCGCCTCCAGCACCAGAGAGCCCTGCCCCCCCAGCTTGACGACGACGCAGCGCGCGCCGTTTTGGACAAACCATTGCGCCGCCTGAGCCGGTTTCAGTGGGCCCAACAACCCCTGCGCCTCGAGCTCACTGGGCAGAAAAGCCGTCACATAAGGCAGAAACGAACAGACTGTTTCCAGTTGCTCGGCAAAGGCATACCCGTAATTCGGGTCCAGGGTGATCAACGCCGGGCCAGATTCGGACAAGGCTGGCGCCAGATGGCTGTGGGTCCACAGGTCATAAGGGGCCAGATGAATACCATCGGCGGTGAGATAATCGGATGGAAAATCGTCGAGCGTCAGCGAGAGTGGGTTCGGCTCAGACCGGGCAAAATCCACGGTGGACGACGTATAACCCTCCAGTTCGGCGGGCATCGGCCGGCCCAGGCTGGCAAAGTGGCGAATCGGGTCTCGATCCTGGCGGCAACCATCGGGCAGATAGGCGTAAAAGGTGCGCGTCTCCTGCCAGGTGGGCAGGCGGCGCACGCCGCTCAGGTCGAGACCGGCGGCGCGGGCCTCGTGCAGCCAATCGTCCGGGAAATTACAACCCACCCGGCCCACCAGGCCCACGCCATCTGCCCAGAGCCGCATGCCGGCGGCAGAATAGATGGCATTTCCCCCGTGCTGGTTGAGGATCACCTCCCCTTCTGCCGTGATGACGAAATCGGTGCGCAGCCCACCCAGAGCCACATAACGCACCTGTGAACCTGCCTGGTTGGGCCGCCCGGACGGTTCGGTGGGCATCATGAGATGGCCGGCCCTCGCGGCAGGGTGATGGTAAAAGTGTTGCCGATGCCCACCTGACTTTCCACTCGGATGCTGCCGCCATGCGCCTCTACGATCTGTTTGGCGATGGCCAGCCCCAGGCCGGGGCCGCGCTTTTCCGGCGTGGCCGTCGTGCCCCGGTAAAAACGCTCGAAAATACGCTGGTGCTCGTTGGCCGGGATTTCAGGACCAGAGTCTGTGACAGTCACCTGCACGGTGCCATCGTGCTGCGAAAGGCTCAGATTCACCCGGGCCTGGCGTTCGCTGAACTTGAAGGCATTACGCAACAGATGCCTGACCGCCTGGATGATGCGGTTCGGATCACCGGTCACCGGCGACGGTTCGTCCAATCCTTGCCAGCTCAATTGAACCTTTTGAGCCGCCTCGGTGTGCTCCAGCTCGCCCAACAAGCGGCGCAGGGCCTGACTGAGATCGAACAGCTCGTACTGGATGGTCAGTGTGCCGGCGTCGATCTGTGACAGATCCAGAATATCCTCCACCAACTGCTGCAAATAACTGGCCTGCTGGTTCGCCTCGACGAGTAATTCCTGGCGGGTTTGATCGTCCAGGCGCTGGTAGTGGCGAATCAGGTTGCCCAGTTGGAGCTTGAGCACCGCGATGGGTGTACGAAGCTCGTGTGAAACGTTGGCGATGAACTGGGTTTTGGCCTGTTCCAGCCGCACTCGCTCCGTGGCGTCGTGCACGATGCCCAACACCCCCACCGACTGTCCGGTGATGTCACGAATGTGGGTGGTGGTGACGTCCACCGGGAACGTTTCACCGTTGCGCCGCACAAAGTGCAACAGGTTGACGTGGGGCGAGTCTTCCTGGGCGTCCAGAATGGCCTGCAAGAGGTTGCGCCGGGAGGACGAGGCCAGGAATTGCGGGCCATACAGGATGTCGGCTGTGGCTTTGCCCACCACTTCGTCGGCGCTGTAGCCAAACATGCGCCGCGCGCCCTCGTTCCAGGTAAGAAAGGTGCCCTGCAAGTCCACGGCCAGGATGGCGTAATCGAGGGCGCTATCGAGCACGTTACGCAGAAAATTGGTGGTCTCGACCACCGCCAACGTGCGCTCCTGGACGATGCGTTCCTGCTCGGCGTAAAGCCAGGCGTTGTCCAGGGCAATGGCCGACTGGTTGGCGATGGCGGTGAGAAGTACAAGATGAGACTCGGAGAAAAACCCTGCCTCGGAGCGATGCAAAGTGATCAGCCCCAGAACCTGGGTATCTTTGGTGATGGGAGCCGCCACAACCGACTCGGGTTTGATCTCGTCGTCCGGCAATACCAGCCAGCGAGGGTCGTGGCGCACGTCCTGCACCACAGTTCCCTGCTGCTCCCGGATCACCCAGCCGGCCAGGCCGTCTTCCAACACCCTCTTGACCACTCGATTGGCGACGATTGAGGGCAGGTCACGCCGCACCAGGATGTGATGCGAAACCTGGCCCTGGCGGTCCATCAAAAAGATGCTGCCTCGGTCGGCTCCGAGGTAGGATGTAGCCAGCGCCAACACACGCTGCATGACCTCATGGATGTCCAGGCTGCTGTTGAGCTCCTGACCGATCTGGTACAGTAATTCGAATTGTAGTGCTGCCGATGCAGGCTCAAACACAGCCGGCGACGACGATGACCCAACCGATCCGGCCGCTGCCACGGCGCGCTGAGACTCTATCATGATTGTTCGCTCCGCCCCCTCGTTGTCGGCTCAATCCACTGAACCCAGAGCCCTCCACACAGACAACCACGAACGAATCTGGCCGTTACACCTTGTTGAGCACCTGAGATACCGTGCTCAGCAAGGTCTCCAGTTCAAAAGGTTTGGTCAAATAAGCCTGAGCGCCCCGCCAGCGGGCATCCGATTCGATGGCGGGTTCTACCGCGGCGGTCACGATAATGGTGGGAATGTGCCGCCATCGTTCGTTCTGACGCACCTCGCCCAGCAGGGTCAGGCCATCCATGTGACGCATCTTGACATCGGCAATGATAAGGTCTGGCGTCGATGCCTCCAACAACTGTATGGCTTCCTGACCGTCGGCAGCCGTCGCCACGTCATAACCCTCCAGCTCCAGGGTGACTTTGAGCCCCTCTCTCATGCTGGGATCGTCTTCGACCACAAGAATAGTTTTGGGCATAGCTTTCCTCTCAGGCCAGAGAAGGCCTCATTCGTGAATGACGACCCATGTTCCCTCGGCCGCCCAATGGAACAACCACTCGGCATCGGGCGTGGGCAGGTTCACACAGCCATGGCTCATGGGCCGACCAAAGTTGTTGTGCCAATACGTGCCGTGGATGGCGTAACTGCCGTCGTAATACATGGTCCAGGGCACGCCTGGCAAATAGTAGCCCGGCCCCGACATGGTCGTCGAGCTGTATTTGCGGTAGATACGAAACTGTCCCTGGCGCGTAGGCAACGAGGGTATGCCGGTCGAAACGCGCACCGCGTAAACAGGAACACTGCCCACGTAGGCCGCCAGACGCTGCTCACTCAAATCGATGTCGATCCAGCGGTCTTGGGTGGGCGGCGCAGCCACGGTGGGCACAGGAAAGGCCAGCGTGGGCGCCGCTGTGGGTGTGGGCGTAGGCGTCGGGGTCGAGGTGGGCGTCGATGTCGGAGTGGCGGTGACGGTGGCCGTCGGTGATGGCGTGGCGCTCGGTGTGGCAGTGGGGGTAGAGGTGAGGGTCGGCGTGGCGCTGGGGTAAAAAGCGGCCATTACGGCGCGCGGGGCGTCGGGCAGAAACAGCGCCACTGCCAGGCAGAGCAGTACCGGCAGCAGCAATCCCAGGCCCATCCAAAGCGCGCTGGGGTGGTGTGGCGTCCTCACCGGTTGTACCGTCGCCGACCGATGAAATCGTGGGTCAGCCTCCTCCCCGGTTGCTACAGCCGGGGAAAAAGATTGCGCCGCCAGTTGGCGACGCAAGGCAACCATTCCTTCCCTGGCTTGTCGATTTTGAGGGTTGATCTCTAACAGCCGCGAGAGCACGATCAACCTCGCCTGTGGATCGTGAGTCAGTCCGGCCCACCAAAGCATCGCTTCCTGGTTGACCGCATCCAGACGCAAAACCTCCTCAAAAACGCGTCGGGCCTGCACGCGTTGCCCTGCCAGGGCGGCTGCTTTGGCCTCACGCAGCAGTTTTGATATCTTGGCGGTCCTGACCTCGCCTGAATACATCGATCGATTCGCTCTCGATAGTATAATAGACCCCGCGGCACAAATCATACACGTTATGGCGTTTCTTGTCAAGCGGGACAGAGTGGTATAAAATAGGGCGTGTAACGCCTCAGCCTAGCAGGCTGTCGGAGAGAATGAACGATGTCCCACTTGGCGGCAACGGACTCCCGAACTTGTTCGGGAATGCCCCACACCCTAGAATTCTCCAACAGGCTGCCAACTCGGGTGTATCGCACTTGTGACTGAGCCGTTCTATCTCGTGGAGAACAAGGACCGGCCTGCTCATGCCATCAGAGACACACAACGACAAGGGAACCTACACCCTGGGTCTGAGCCTGGATCGGGCCAGACTGTTGACCGTGGGGCGGTTGGGTAGATTCATCTTTCCCGCAGGGTATTACCTCTACAGCGGAAGCGCTCTGGGGCCGGGTGGCCTGCCGGCCCGCCTGGCGCGTCATGGCCGCCGCGAGAAACACCTCCACTGGCACATCGATTACCTCTTGGAACAGGCGCGTCTGGTAGAAACCTGGATCACCCTCTCGGCCAGACGATGGGAATGCGTTTGGGCCAGGGCCTTGTTACAAATGGCTGGCGCGCAGATCGTCGCTCCGCGCTTTGGCGCGTCGGATTGCCGCTGTCCAACCCACCTGATCTACTTGGCGCAATCGCCGGGTGAGATGCACATTACGGCTGCCCTGCAAGCCAGCGTTGGAAAGGGGATGCACGTGCAACATCAGCCACATCTACCACATGACGCCGATCACTGGTTTGAAAGGTTACTCCAGGGTGATGAAGACGCCCGCGAGGAGGCCGCCCACGCCCTTGGCTCCCTGGGCGAGCCAGTTGTGCCGCGTCTGTTGGAACTCTTGAAGGGCGAAAACGACGACGTGCGCTGCTGGGCGGCGTGGGCTTTGGCCAACACCGGTTCACCCAGAGCCATCGGCCCGCTGATAGCCGCTCTGGAGGACGCCGCTTGTGACGTACGAACCTGCGCCGCTATGGCCCTGGGTGAGTTACGCGCCCCGGAGGCGGCCCCGGCATTGGTCGCTCAACTGGAAAGCTGGCACGGCCTGTTGGCTCGCTGCGCCGCCGATGCCCTCGAAAAGATCGGCCTGGCCGCCGTGCCGGCGCTGGTCGAAGCGCTGGAGCAGCCCACGAGCCAGGTGCGCACGTGGGCTGCCCGCGCCCTGGCGCACATTGGCTCAAAAGACGCCGTCGAAGCGTTGTGCCACGTTTATCTGTACGACAAAAGCTACCTGGCGCAGCATTACGCCCAAGAGGCATTACACGACATGGGTCTGCTGGAGATGGTGCTCATTGAATAACCAACTATCGAGTGAAACGATCAAGACTTTGTTGGGCCTCAGACCCCTGCGGCAGGAAGGGGGCTTTTATTGCCAGACCTATCGCTCGGCAGACAGCCTGCCGCAGGCGGTGTTGCCGCCGCGCTACGACGGCGATAGGCTTCTGGCGACAGCCATTTATTACCTGCTCACCTCTGACGATTTTTCCGCGTTGCACCGACTAAAATCGGACGAGATCTATCACTTTTATCTGGGCGATGCGGTGACGTTGCTGCTGCTGCGTCCAGATGGCACGTCAGAGGCGCTCACGCTGGGCCAGGATGTGAAGGCCGGGCATCAATTGCAGGTCACTGTGCCTCGCGGCGTCTGGCAGGGGGCTTTTGTCCAGACAGGAGGTGCGTTTGCCCTGCTGGGCACCACCATGTCGCCCGGCTATCATCCGGCCGACTTTGAGCTGGGCGAACGGCAAACTCTGCTGCGCGCCTACCCCGATCGCGACGTGTTGATCCAAAGGCTGACTCGCGTTTGAGCGCCGGGTAAAACAAAGGGTGTAGCACCTGGTAGTGCTACACCCTTTGTGGGGGGGGACTGTGTTACGCTATTATCATATCACAAAAAGCCATTCCGGGGGGTTACGAGAGCATTACCAAATGGCAATTCTCGTCTACCGTTGAATCGATAGGTGTTTGCCAAAATCGGCGGCTGCCTGTATAATGTCGCAAGTTTTTGCCGGAGAAAAACGCCCCTTGGAGAGTGGAGGGGCTTTTCGATGTGAACGGGTCACAACAACAAGGAGGGTTCAGCAGAATGACTGACAAAAAATGGGTGTACCTCTTTGCCGAGGGCAACAAAGACATGCGTAACCTGCTGGGTGGCAAGGGCGCCAACCTGTGCGAGATGACCAACGCCAGACTGCCGGTGCCGCCGGGCTTTGTGGTCACCACCGAGGCCTGCAATGCCTACTTTGACGCCGGTAAGCAGTTTCCCGAAGGCATGTGGGATCAGGTTCTGAAGGCGATGAAAGAGGTCGAAAAACAAACCGGCAAAAAGTTCGGCGATCCGGCCAACCCGCTGCTGGTCTCCTGCCGCTCCGGCGGGCGGCAATCCATGCCGGGCATGATGGACACGGTGCTCAACATCGGCCTCAACGACAAGACGCTCCAGGGCATGGTCGGTCTGACCGGCAACGAGCGTTTTGCCTGGGACGCCTATCGCCGCCTCATTCAGATGTTCGGCAATATCGTCAAGGGAGCCGACCGTCACGCTTTTGAGCGTGTCCTGGACGAGTACAAGGCCAAAACAAAGGGCGGCAAAGACACCGATCTGACCGTCGACATGCTCAAGGGGGTAGTCCGGGATTTTAAGGCGCTCTATAAAAAAGAGGTGGGTGAAGAGTTCCCCGACGACCCCTACGAGCAGTTGCGCCAGGCTATTGCCGCCGTTTTTCGCTCCTGGTTCGGCGCGCCGGCCATGGCCTATCGCAACGCCGAGGGCCTGCCTCACGACTGGGGCACCGCGGTCAACGTTCAGACGGTGGTCTTTGGTAACATGGGCAACGATAGCGGCACCGGCGTGGCTTTTACCCGCAACCCCGCCACCGGCGAGAAAAAGCTCTACGGTGAGTACCTGCTCAACGCTCAGGGTGAGGACGTGGTGGCCGGCATTCGCACGCCGCACCAGATCGCCGATATGGCCAAAGAGATGCCGGCGCAGTATGAGGAATTTGTCAAGATCTGCGGGCACCTGGAAAAGCACTACCGCGACGTGCAAGACATGGAGTTCACCATCGAACGCGGCAAACTGTGGATGCTCCAGACCCGCAACGGCAAACGCACCGCCCCCGCCGCCGTCAAAATCGCCGTGGACATGGTCAACGAAGGGCTGATCACCCGCCAGGAAGCCATCCAACGTATCGAGCCCAAACACGTGGACCAATTCCTGCACCCGCAGTTCGATCCGGCAGCCAAAGACAAGGCCAAGGCAGAGGGCGACCTGCTGGCCATGGGTTTGAACGCCTCCCCCGGCGCGGCGGCCGGCATCGCCATTTTCGACGCCGACACCGCCGAAGCGCGCGGCGCGGCCGGTGAGGCGGTCATTCTCGTCCGCCCAGAGACCAACCCCGACGACGTGCACGGCATGGTGCAGGCCCGGGGCATCCTCACCCAGCACGGCGGCATGACCTCCCACGCGGCGGTGGTGGCCCGCGGTTGGGGTAAACCGTGCGTGGCCGGCTGCGAGTCGCTCCGCATCGACCCGGCCTCACGGAGCTTTACCGTCGACGGGCGCACCGTCAAGGAGGGCGACTGGCTCTCCATCGACGGCTCCACCGGCGAAGTCTTTGCCGGCAGCATCGCCACCCGTCCGCCCAGCTTTGAGGAAGAAAAAGATCTGATCACCCTGCTGGGCTGGGCCGACGGCATCCGTAAACTGGGTGTGTTCACCAACGCCGACAACCCCGAAGACGCCGCCCGCGCCCGCGCCTTTGGCGCCAAAGGCATCGGCCTGTGCCGCACGGAGCACATGTTCTTCGAAGAAGAACGGCGGCCCATCGTGGTCAAGTTTATCATGGCCGAAGAGGAAAAAGAACGGCTGGCGCTGCTGGATCAGTTGTTGCCCTTCCAGCGTGAGGACTTTGAGGGCATTTTCCGGGCCATGGACGGCTACCCGGTCATCATTCGCCTCATCGACCCGCCCATGCACGAGTTTTTGCCCCCGCGCGAGGAGCTGATCGAGGAGGTGGCGCAACTGCGGGCCACGGGCCAAGATGCCAACAAGCTGGCCGAATTGGAAGAGATCCTGGCCGTGGTCAACCGCATGTGGGAGATCAACCCCATGATGGGCCTGCGCGGCTGCCGCGCCGGCATCATGTACCCCGGCCTGACCGAGATGCAAACGCGCGCCATCTTTGAGGCGGCCTGCAACGTGGCCCAGGAGGGCGTGGACGTGCACCCGGAAGTCATGATCCCCCTCACCAGCCACGTCAACGAATTCCACGTCGAGCGGGAAAAACTGGAAAAGGTGGCCAAAGACGTGCTGGCCGAAAAGGGTGTGTCGTTCGATTACAAGTTCGGCACCATGATCGAGGTTCCCCGCGCGGCCCTCACCGCCGACGACATCGCCCGCTATGCCGATTTCTTTTCCTTCGGCACCAACGACCTGACCCAGATGACCTACGGCATCTCGCGCGATGACGCCGAAGGCAAATTCCTGCGGGCATACGTCAACCGGGGCATCCTGCCCAGGAACCCCTTCGAGGTGCTGGACCGGGATGGCGTCGGTCAACTGATGAAGCTGTGCGTGGAAAAAGGCCGCCGGGCCAACCCAGACATCGAAATGGGCATCTGCGGCGAGCACGGCGGCGAGCCGAGCAGCGTCGAGTTCTGCCACATCATCGGTCTGAACTATGTCTCCTGCTCGCCTTTCCGGGTGCCCATCGCCCGCCTGGCGGCGGCTCAGGCGGCGCTGCAGCATGAATACGGGCGCAAATAAGCGTTCGCCCGGCCCGATCCGTTTCACCGTCCAGATGGCAGCCCTCGATGCAGGGGGCTGCCATCTTTGTGAAACGTGAGCATCGTCAGTTGGGCGAAGTGTGGTATAATAGGACAGATTGGGCACGAGTGTGTGGCGGCGTGCCATTGGCCGGTAAGGATAAGGAGCATTCATGCCCCGGGAGATCGTCCTGGCTGTAACCCCAGATCGCGCCATGCGGGCGGCGCTGGTTCAGGCTCTATCAGACGTCGATGCGCCGCTGCTGGCTGTCGAGGGTTGGGCACAGGCGGTGGATACAGCCCGCGAGTGCGGCATCGCCGTGACGGTCGTCGATGGGTCTGTTGCCGGCAAGGTGAACATACCGGCCCGGCTGCGCCTGGCGGTGGCCCATTCGGCCATCGTCGTGCTGCTCCACAGCGATAACCTGGGTGACATCCAAAGGCTGGCGCCAGATGCGGCCGCCCTTTTGCCCGGCTCGTCCCCGCCGGCCCTCATCCGCCAGACGGTGGAGCGTGTTTTATCGCAACGCCGATTGGCCTGCCAGGCCAGGCGGCTGGTCGATATCAACCGCATCGGACAACAGATCACCTCGATCCTGGACATGAATCAGTTGCTGTGGGAGGCCAGCCGTCTCATCCAGCACACCCTGGCTCTCTATCACGTCGAAATCGCCCTGCTCGACGGCGACGTCTTGGAGATCATGGCGGCCACGGGTGGTGAACAGGCCTATCTGCCGCCGGTGGGCGCGCGCCACCGCCTCCGAGACCAGAATAGCCTGATCGCGCGCGCCCTTGGCCAAAAGGCGCCACTGCTGGCGGCCGAGCTGGACCAATCGTTGCTGCCGCCCGAGCTGTGTCGGGCGCGCGCGGCGCTGGTGATGCCCATCGCGCAGCAGGAGCAGCTACTGGGCGCGTTAGAGATGCTCGGCAGCGAACCCGACACTTTTGAAACGGCTGATCTACCACTCTTTGAAGCGCTGGCGGCCCAGATCGCTGTGGCGGTGCAAAACGCCCGTCTCTTTGCCGGGCGTCGCAAGTACGAAGAGACTCTGCACACACTCAATCAAGCGGCCGTTTCTATGCAGCGCGTCATCACCTCTCAGGCACAGGTGTTGGAAGTGATGACCAACGAACTGACCCGATCCGGTTTCATCTCGCTGGCCCACTCTTGGGCGCCGGCTGCTGCTGCCACCGATCTGATGAGCACCTCGCTTTCGCCACGGCTGGTCAAGGCGCTGACCGATCTGCTCGGAACGCCGCCCGACGACTGGCGGATAGACCCGCACCGGGCGCCCATTTACCGGCAAGCGTTCGAGGAAAAACGGGCGGTGTTCCTGGCAGCCGTCGCCCCCATCATCGGTCAGATCGTTCCCGGCCCACTGTCGCCGGAGCAGATCGAAATGACCGTCCAGATTCTGGGCACACCACACACCGTGGTGGCGCCGATGCTCTCTGGCGATCAGTGCCTGGGCTGGCTGACCGTGCTCTCACCTCAACTCACCGCCGACGATACCCTGCCGCTGACCATCTTTGCCAACCAGGCTGCGGTGGCCCTGGAGAACGCTCGCCTGCTGGCCGACGCCCGTCGCGCCGACGCGCTGGCCCTGCTCAATCGCGCGGCCCAGGCCATGACCACCACGCTCGAGTTCGATCGGCTGTTGGAGAGGCTGCTGCACACGGCGGCAGCGACGTTAAAGGTGCGCGAGTGCGCCGTGGCCTTGTGGGACA
Organism: Chloroflexota bacterium; assembly: GCA_049324835.1. Taxonomy (GTDB): domain Bacteria; phylum Chloroflexota; class Anaerolineae; order CAYNKW01; family CAYNKW01; genus JBMOMT01. The sequence goes on from JBMOMT010000050.1 coordinate 58,192, forward strand.
ATGCGGCACAACGATACGCGCCCCGGCTCAGGTGGCTGGGCGGCCAGGTGACGACGGTAGATGCAGACGATGGCGCAGCCTCCCTGCCGCCGCTCCAGATTCCGCTGGCGGTGCGCAGCGAGACGCTGGGCCTGCTGGCGCTGGGCCAGCATGTGGCGGGCCGGGAGCTTGGCCCTGAAGAACAACAACTGGCCCGGGCGCTGGCCAATCAGGCGGCCAGCGCGCTGGAAAATGCCCGGCTCTACACCGAGCTGAAACAATCTGCCGAGGAGCTCGAACGCTCGCAGCGACGCCTCATCCAGAGCGGCAAACTGGCGGCCACCGGTCGGCTGGCCGCCTCTATCGCTCACGAGATCAACAACCCTTTGCAGGCCATCAAGAACTGCCTGGAGTTGATCCTGGACGAGACCGAAGCCGGCGAATCGCTGGATCGCACCTACCTCGATGTGGCCCTGAACGAGCTGGAGCGCATCCGGGGCATCATCCAGCAGATGCTGCATCTCTATCGCCCGCAGCAGGAGCAGATGAGCCCCGTCGATCTCAACGACGCCGTCCAGGGAGTGCTGGCGTTGATGGGCAAACAACTGGAAAAGAATCACATCGCGCTGAGCCTGCAACTCGATGCCAGCGCACCGCACGCCGTGGGGCGCAGCGACCAGATACGCCAGGTGTTCATCAACCTCATTCTCAACGCCGTGGAAGCCATGCCACAGGGAGGCGCGTTGACCATTACCACCCGCAGAAACAGCGACGACCTGGTGGCGGTGGAGGTGACGGACACCGGCGTGGGCATCGCGCCGGAGAACCTGAGCCGCATCGCCGATCCCTTTTTCACCACCAAACCCAAAGGGCTGGGCCTGGGGCTGACGATCTCGCACGAGATCGTCGAGCGTCACCAGGGCACGCTGGACGTCACCAGCCAGGTGGGTCTGGGCTCGACCTTTACCATCCGTCTGCCGGCGGCAGCGTGATGCTTTGAATCGGCACCTGGAGAGGCATGTATGGCCGCACTGATTCTGATCGTCGACGATGAAGAGTCTATTCGTTTTTCCCTCAAGCGCGCTCTGGAGCGAGACGGGCACCAGATATGGGTTGCCGTAGACGGGCAACAAGCCTTACACCTGATGCAACATCACACCTACGATCTGATCCTCACCGACCTCAAGATGGAGGGCATCGACGGTGTGGAGGTGATGCGTCAGGCTCAGGCCATGTCACCCGACACGGCCATCATCATGCTCACCGGTTATGCCACGCTGGAATCGGCCATCGAGGCGCTGCGTCAGGGAGCCATCGACTATCTGATCAAGCCCTGTTCTTCGGCCGATATTCGCGCCAGTGTGGAAAAGGGACTGGCGCGCCGCTTTCGGGATCTCCGTCGCCGCCAATTGTTACAGCAGATGAGCACCAGCCTGGCCGAATTACGTCAGGAACTCTCGCCTCAAACGCAACAACCCACCCAGTCGCCGGTCGAGGCCGCCCCCGAACCGGTGACCACTCTACACCACGGCAACCTGCTCGTCGACCGGCAGCGACATCACGTGACCGTGGGCAAACACAAGATCGACCTCACTCCCACCGAGTTCAAGCTGCTGGCCCGATTGGCTGAAAACCCCGATACGGTGATCAGTTGCAGCGAGTTGGTGCAGGCGGCTCACGGTTACGAGGCCAGCGAGGACGAAGCGCGCAAGATCATTCGCCCCCACATCACCAACCTGCGCCAAAAACTGTCCATCTTTCCGGATGACAAACCGTATATCCTCAACGTGCGGGGGGTGGGTTACGTGCTGGCGCCCGGCACCGAGGACTGAGCCGCTCTCGGCCAGCCCTCCCTCTCAGGACAGGCTGCGCCTGCGCGGCGGATAACATCGGCGGCCGGACTGGCCTGATCGCCGGGTGGCCTCAAGGCTCAAAAACGCGCCATCGACCATCCTGGAAAACCCAGAGGTTTTTTTCCGCCAGGCAAGCAGGCCAGAACTGCCACTCCTGGCCCATCCGAGCCGGCGGGTCGTAAATCCAGACGTCTGTGACGCGCCGAAACAGAGGGCTGTCGCAATCGAGCGGCTGCCAGTTTTCGGGCTGGATGCCGTTGGCTGTGATCTGGCCCAGAGAAAAACCGATCTCTGGCCCGCCTTTTAATCCCCATACCTGTGCATCGCCGCCCAGGTAATAAAAAGCCACAGGCGCCCGGTAGGCGCGTTCCAGCAGCACCGCCGCTGGCTGCGACGATGTCGGCAGCGAGTGAAAAGCCAGTGCGGCTTTGGTCTTGTGCCAGACGGTAAAATAGGGCGCCAAAGAAATCACCGACAGCCCCAGCGACAGAATCAGCGCCCCACGGCGGATACCGGCGCGGGACACCTGGGCGAATCCCACCCCCGCCCACAGATAATACAAATAGATCGCCCCCAGAAAAGATTTATAGGCCCACACCTGACGATTCCATACCCTGGCATAAACGAAAACGATCGTCACCGGCACCACCATCAGCGTCAGGGCCAGTAGCGCCGCCCAGCGACGCGAGCCGCCGCATTTCCAGCCGCGCCAGAGGCCCCAGAGCGCCATGCCGCCGCTGGCCACTGCGCCCCACAACACCCACACCCCCAGCGACCACGATTCGAGAGGCGGCCATACCAGGTGCGGTGCGTCCAGGAAATGGCTGCGGGCAGCGGTCAGTCCAACGCTGCCAAGCGCAAACAGGCCCGGCAAATCTTGCAGTTGGGGCACCCAGGCCCCACCGGCATTGCCAGACCGGAAACTCCAAAAAACCAACAGGCTCGGCAGGCTACCGACCAGCGTCAGCAGTAGCCCCAGGCCCAGCCAGCGCCCGGGCAGGGTATCGTTTCCGGCGCGCCAGCGATGCCACGCCCAGAAAATCAGCGCAAAGGCGGCCTGGGTCGCTGCCACCAGCAGGCCGTAATAATGCGTCCAGGCCATCAGCGCGTTTACCCCTCCCCAGACCAACAGCAGGCCATGTCGCCCTTGTATGGCCAGAGCCAACAGCACGTAGCCCAGCAGCCACAGCGCAGCCAGGAGCGTGTACATGCGCGTTTCCTGAGCGTAATAGAGATCGAACGACGACACAGCCATCAGACAGCCGGCGCAGGTGGCAGCCCGCGCCCCCCACCAGCGAAACACGGCCAGCCACACCGTCGCCAACGCCAGCATGGAGGCCAGGAGACTGAAAGCCCGCAGGCCCGCTTCACTATCGGGAAGCAGCACCAGGAAGCCCTTCAGCAGGAGATAATACAGCGGCGGATGGGGATCGCGCAGCGACAACCGGAAAATTTCAAGCGGCGTCATCTGGGCGGTGGCCCAAGACCAGGCCTCGTCCAGAAAGAGACCGTGATGCCCCAGCCGCAGCAGGCGCAGTGAAAAGCCAAGCAGCAACACCCCGATGAACCCCGGCGCGCCCTGGGGCATTTTCGCCGTCAGCGATTCACGAGCGGCAGAAAAGTCTCGTCGCATTCCTGATGCACCTCCAGCACAAAACTGCCCTCGCCCAGGGCGACGCGAATGCCCTCCGGCGTCATGACGACGCCATCTGTGAGGGCGCTGCCATTTTGCCAGATCACCTGGCCGTTGAGTGTCAGAACAGCCGAATCGCCGACACGGCGCACCAACGCCTGACCCTGCGCGCCGGTGGGTGAGGTCAGTTCCAGTCGTCCATCCTGGCAGGCGGGTCGCTCCCAACTCAGGACGAGATCGCCGTTCTGGAGTGGTAAAACGCCCGCTGCGGCCCCACCCACATCGAACGCCGGTTCGATCCGCCAGTCGTTGGCTCCCGACCGGCGCGCACCCAGAAGGTAATGGGTCAAGAACCAGGTCGGCGCGCCGCCCCAGCCGTGAGACAGGCTGGCGGCATAGTTGGTGTGGACGTCAAAGCCTTCCCACCAGGTGGTTGCGCCCAGGTCTAACATGTACCCGTAATGGCGCTCGATGATTTCTAACGCCGCCGAGATACGGCCCGCCTCGCCCAACGCCTTGAGCACCCAGAACATGCCGTAAACCTCCACGTTGGGCGCTGCCGGATTGGGCGATAACAATTCCAGCAGCGCATCGGCCACTGCGCTCACCTCCCCCTCTGGCGCCAGACCACAGGCCAGCGCCCAGGCCTGGGCGTGAGGCGACGGCGAGCTGTACTGACCCTGGAAAAAACTGGCGGCGTAGCGCCGCTCGGCAACCCGATAGAGCAAGGCGTTGGCCTGCTGCCGGATCGCCTGCGCCTTCTGATCCCACAACGCGGCGTCCTGCGAGCGGCCCGAAGCCGCAGCGATAGCCGCGGCATCGAGCAGCGTCCGGTAATACAGCGCGTTCACCGCCGTCGACTGGCCGTAACGGCTGGACTCGCCGGCCCAGTCTATCAACACCGTCTGCGACCAATGGCCATAGGGGATGTCCAGCAGGCCCGTGGCGGGGTGCTCGTAACCTGCCAGGTAGGCCATCAAGTCCTGCAGCGACGGGTAAACCTGAGAGAGCAGCGGCGTGTCGCCGGTTCGCTGCCAGTAATCGTAAAGGCTCTGTAACCACAACATGCCAAAATCCAGCATGTGATTGCCGTCGCCGTTGGGGGCCAGGGCGTTGGGCCGCCCGTTTTCGAATGCCTCGGCCATCAGCCGCAGGCCACGCCGCAAAAGCTGCGCATCGCCAAAGGCCACCCGGTTGATATGATCCTCGACGTAGGCATCACCCCACCACTGGCCCCGCTCGCGCCACGGGGTATCGGTGTAGGCGTCGGTCATGTTGGGGTAGAGCGTGTCCACGCCCACCTGCCAGATGTCGTTCAGCCGCTCGCTGGCCGAGCTGAACGCGCCGCGCCGGGCCACAGGGTAGCGCTCTTCCCACACCTGAACGTTCTCCAGGTGTACGGTCGCCTCCCCCCAGACGGCGATCAGCACGTAACGGCCGGCCCGGGCATCGAGCGTGGTGATGGCGCGGCGCGCGCCATCCAACACCCACGAATCGACCTGATTCCACTCGGCGTGCAGCGAGCCGGGAAAAGGCAGAGGACGCACTCCCTGCCACAGCCGCTCGTCCCAGCCAATATCCACGATGCTGCCGGCCGGCCCGGTCACGTCGGCGGTCAGGCGACCGTGGATCACCCGGCCCAGGTCCAGCACGACGTAGGCCGGCAGGGTTGGGAATTCGATGTTTAGCCCCGCCCCTTCCGAGATGACCACCCGGCCCGGCTGGTGGATCGGTTCGGCCAGCAGCAGCCGGTGGCCGGCGCGCCGGCCCTGCTCAAAGGGCAGCGAGGCATAAAAAATACCCTGCGTCGACAGGCCGACCGTCAGGCCGTCGTCGGGCAGGCCGGAAAAGGCGAGTATGTGCCCGCCGGGATCGAGGCTGGCCGTGGCGATGACCACATCGGGGCGCGCTGCGCCCGCATCGGCCCAGCTCAGCAGGCCGCCATCGAGCCGGACGGTCGCCTGCGGCTCTGTTTCCGCGCCAGAGAGCATCTCTACCGTCAGGACCGTCGCCTCCAGGGCCTGCAAAGACAGGGGATAGGGATCGGACAGCGGCGGGAGCAGTTCGATCACGGCCCGGCCGGGCGAGAGCGCGCCGGCGTCGATCGCCGTGGAAGTGAGAGGCACACTGACCAGCAGCGGGATGGAGCGAGGCCCGGTGGTGGGTTGGGTCGTATCCCTCTCGACGGCGGCGGGCCAGGCGGTGTCGGCAAAGCCGGGCTGCATCCAGTCGGCGGGGAGCTGCCGCAGGTCCAGCAACTCGGTCGGCCCGATGAGGTCCCAGGCATGCACCGGGGCGGCATCCTGCCGCCAGGCCGTCGATGACTGGGCCTTCCACAACACATCGGTGGTCACGGCGACGCGCAAACCAGCCGCGCCCACACCCTGCAGATGAGCCTTGAGAGCCGGCTGGCTCGATTCGGAGCGGCGGTTGTTGGGCGCCCACTGCGCCAGCACCGCCAGGAGATGATCACCCGGCGGCAATTGCCCCAGCGGCAGCAGATCGTATTCGTGGGTTTGTAACGAAAAGCGGGCCGGACCGCGGCCCACCCACACGCCGTCGAGCCAGGCCTCGTAGCGCGTATCGGCCCAAATGACGAGCTCGACGTCGTCCAGTGTTTCATCGAGGCTGAACGGCCGCCGGAACAGGACGACCTCGTGGGCTGCCGGGGCGGCGGCGTGGGCCCAGATGGGCCGATCCTGGCCGCAGCCGCCAGAGCAGGCCGTCAGGGGCAGGTAGACGCGGGGCAGCAGCGATGCCACCGTCGCTGCCGGTTGGGCGCTGCTGACCGGCGACGTGACCGGCCCAATCAGCAGGCCGATCAGGATCAGAACCAGGCCAGTCGTCAGGGCGCGCGCCAGGCTGTACAATCACCATCCCCTCACCGATTGAGCCACACGTAGATCGGCTCGAACTGCACGTCCAGACGATAATCGCTGCCAGAGGTGGTCGGCGTGATGGTGGCGCCATCGCGGTTGCGCGCCACGATGTAACTGGACTGCGGGAGGGTGATGGTCAGCAGGGTGTCGGATTCGGCCCACACCACGTGCACGTACTCGCCGGCGCTGCGGCGAAAGGCATAGGCTTCTATGCCGGCGCCGTAATCGACGGCCTCGACAAAGTGCGTGCCGTGCAGCTCGGTGGTGAGCCGCTGATAGGCCGTATAGGCCGGTTGAGGGTCGTCATCGTCATCGAGCAGGCCGGTATAACGCCAGCCTGGCCCGTTGAGCGTGTACCAGACAAAACCCATGATGTCTTCACCCAGCCCGCGGACAAAAGTGCGCACCACGTGATTGGCCTGCGACTGGTAAAAATCGTTGCCCGGCGGGTTGCACCAACTGTAATAATCGGGGCACATCAGGCTGGTTTCGTTGAGAAAGAGGGGCTTGTCCACACCGTACTGGCTCATGGTCTGCCTCAGGTAGCGGGCCTTGCCCACCGCGCCGCCGCCCCAGCTATCCCAGACGCCATTGGCCCCGTTGTCGTAATCCACTTTGACGTTGCCGTAGGGGGGGTAGGAATGATAGGCCACGATGTCAAAGTAAGGGGCTGCCCCGGCCTCCAGGATGCCTTTCAAGAACAACTCTGGTTTGCCCTGATAGGGGTTGGTGGTGTCAGGTCGATTCAGCAACAGCCCGCCGATCCACACCTGGGCGTTAGAGTCCTCGGCCTTGATGGCCGGGCCAACCACCTTGAGCATGTCGCCGTAATGACGGCCGCCATAGTAGGGATCGCCGATGTCGCCCCAGCAACCGAACCAGTAATTGTGCGGCACCAGCGAGGGATCGACGTCCGGCTCGTTGCCGATCTCCCAATGGTGCACGTTAAACTCGGACGTTTTGTAACGGGCGACCAACTGGCTCAAAAAACTGGCAAAGGCGTTAAACTTGTCCGCGCGCACGGCGGCGCAATACGAACGTTCACCATCCGAGCCGTATTCTTGGACCGTCGCCCAGGTTGGGGAATCGATCACCAACACCGCCGGCGTCAGCCCGGCCTGGCGCAGCGCGCGCAACTCTTCCTCAAAACCGGCCACCTCGTCCCATTGCAGAGGACCGCCTTCGGTGGGCTGTAATTCGCGCCACGAGATGCGCAGGCTGCCCAGGCGCGCCCACTGGGCGCCCAGCTCGTCGGCGCGGGTGAGCAGTGTGCTGCCCGGCGACATCAACAGGTTGGACTCGAAACCAAAGGGGGAGATCCAGGGATAGCCCTTGAAGACCAGCGGCAGGTGCAGCGTGATCGCCGCCGATGCCTGCACCATCGCATCCTGTGCACCGGGGTGCGCCTGGGTGAGTTCGTCGGCGGCGCCGGGGGGACGGCTGTTGGCCTGAGCCAGCAACCGGGTGAACAGCAACAGCCCGGCCGCCAGGCCCATCACCGCCAGCAGGTGAAAGAGAGATCTTTTGGACATGAAAACTCCTTGCCAGGCGCGCCGAACGAGGCGCTACTGAGATTGGCGCAACGTGGCCGGCAGGTACAGACAGCCGCCGACGGTTGTCTTCATCGAGTCTGATGCCAACACCTCCAAATCGCCATAAATGTCCCGGATTTCCGCCGTATGCACCACAGGATCACAGGCTTCCCGATCCAGGTGATAACCGGCGACGGTGACGATGTCGTATCCGGCGAGACGAGACGGCAACCATTGCAATCTGGGGGGACCGGCTGGTTGTGAGTTGGTCATCGGATCGGTGGCCGTCACGGTGAAACCCTGCGGCAGATGATAGTCGAGTGTCCAGTCGTCCGAGCCAACCGGCCGGGTGAGATAGACGGAATACGTCACCACCGTATTGGCCACGGTCGTCTGCGGGCCGGAGAGGCTCAGGTCAAGATCATCGGCCTGGACGCCCGACGCAGCCAGGGCGGGCAGGGCGGCGGGCGCAACGGCGGCGCCCAAAACGCTCAGCAGAACGAACGTCAGGCCCAGCATCAGCGCCGCGCCGGAGAGCAAAAATATCACACGTCTGGTAAGCATCGGTTTACCCTCCTTGAATCACAAAAGGTCATCGTTTTGCATCGGCAACAATAGAGAACCCGGCGTCTCGACGGGTTTATCTGTGTTAACCTGTGTCCTGTTCTGTGTTTTTCAGGCCAGGCTTTGAGATGCGCGCCCCAGTTTTCTCGGCCAGCCCGGTCGAAACGGTCAATCGGCAGGTCGAGCGGCTCAGCCGCCGTAATAATATCCCATCACCGTCGCCAGAGAGAACACGTCCAGCAGCGCCAGCGCCGCCAGCAACCCCACGGCGACCCGTCTCCTGGCCCATCGCGGCGTCAGCGCCAGCCAGCCGCCCATCAACGCCAGGCTGGTGGGCGCGATGGCCGGGTAGGCATAACGCGCGCTGGGGATGAACGGCTTGACGATCAACGGATGCACACGCAGCAGCGCATTGCCCCACACCAGCAACGCCGCCAGGATCAACAACCCCACCGCTCGCCGCTCCGCCAGCGCGGGGCCAGACCGCCAAAAGCGCCACAGCCCCACGGCGGTCCCGGCCGCCGCCGCGAGGGTGAGCGCATCCAGGCCGCCATACCAGCCAGCGGGCAGGGAGATGTGCGCCCAACCAAAGCGGGCCCAAAAGGTGTGCAACAGATTGCTGGCCGCCGCGCCGTAGAGCCAGCCGGTGCGTTGCCAGTCGAGCGCCGAGGCCAGCGAGAGCATCGGCGGGCGATGGGTGAGATCAAAAAACACCACTTCTGCCCAGGGACGCACCCGAGGCCAGGCCGACTCTGCCGAGCCGTTGCGCAGCCAATTGACAAAAGGTTGCCCGTCCCAGATGCCCCCTTGCCCGCGGTCGTCATCAAAAAGCGGCCTGCTGCCCGGCGACCTCTCACCCTGGATGAGCGCCAGGCCGTCGTAATAGACGTCGATGGCCTGCTCTGGAGCCTGGCCGAGCCAGGGTTGCAGCAGCACCTGGAGCCATTCGGCGTCGGCGGTCACGGTGGCCGTGATGGCCTGCCAGGCCGGGGTGGTGTCCACCTCGATCCACTGCCAGGCGCGTTGACTGCCGTCGCGCAGGCTCGGAGAGCTGATGCGCGCCGGGCGAGAGGCCCAAACCCAGGCTCCCAGAGTGACCGTCTGTCCGCGCAGGGCCTCGACAGCGTCTGCCAGGAGCGGCTGCTCAAATTGTTGGTCTGCCGTTTCGGGCATCACCGTCAGCCGCAAGACGTGCGCTCCCAGCGGCGATTGTTCACTCTGCTGGCGGGTGGGCTCATCCTGGATACCGCCACGGTACCACAGCGCGGCATCACCCCACCCCACAAGGGCCACCATCGCCACAAGCCCCACGGCCGCCGGCGCCGCCCAGGCCCATCTGGTCCATGGCCGCCGCAGCCAGGCCCAGGCGATGGTCAACGGCAACAGCAGCCAGGCTACCAGGGCGGTGTTTTTGGTCCAGCCGCCCAGCGCCGCCGCGCCGACGAGCCACAACAAACCAGACAACGACAACCCTCGCCGGATGGCCCGCACAGCGCCCCACAGAAAGAAACTCAAAACCACCGTCGCGCCCACGTCGTTGCTGACCGCGGTCATCAGATCGACGTAGGCCGGCAGCAGAGCCATCATCGCCGGCGCGGCCCAACGCAGGGCATGCCCCGGCGGCAGAATCTCGGCCACCAAGCGGCTGGCGATCCAGATACTCAGACCCCACAGCAACACCGACACCAGACGCGCCACGTAGAGCTGATCCACCACTTCCAGATGGGACAAAAAGTAAAGCAGCGGCGCGCTCAGCAAATAGTAAACGGGGGGGTGTTCCAGTTCCGAAAGGCCAATCCAGATCGGCTCGTCGTCGGCCAGCAGGTCGGGGCGAATGTCTGACCCTCGAAAAAAGCCATGCTCTATCATCGACGAGGCCACCTCACGGCGCATCGTCTGGTCAAAATCCCCAACCTGCGGCAGCGATCGGCGGTTGGCCAGCAGCCAGATGTATTCCAGGTGGGTGGGCTCGTCTGGGTGTTGCCAGGGTGGCACGATAGCCACCTGGAGCAACCCTCGAACCAGGACATAGGCCAGCAGCACAGCCAGCCACCTGTTCTCCCTCGTGCGCGTGTCGGTTGATGTCAATCCTGCCCCCAACGGCCTGCCGCAAGATTGGCCAAGTATACCACACATCGCCGTTGTGCAAAAGCAGCCCGGCGGCAAGACCAGGGGCCACAATAACACAAGGCCAGCTCTCGATCGAGGACTGGCCTCACCATCTGCGCCGCGAACAGGTTCTATTGGAAAAAGACCTGATACCGTTCGGCCAAATCACCCAGCAGCCGACTGAGAGCCAGCTTTTCCAGGCTGGTCTCGAAGAAAAAGCGCCAGTAGGGTGGCTCGGGGTCCCAGCGGGTCCAACTGCACAGGCCATGATCCTGGAGCTTTTCCTGCACGGCGATACAGGCCGCAAAACCACCCGTCCCACGGATGGTATAACACTCTCTCAGCTCTTCCAATACCGTCGAATCCATTTTGGCATCCCTCTGGCATCCCACGCTGTCACTGGCGTGACACCTTTCATTATAAAGGGTTTCAAGACAGAAGTCAAGACTTTTCGACGCCGAAAAAATAGAGTATAATGTTTTCGTCCCCATCATCTGCCGCGCTCAAGAGGGAACAACCACATGCCAACACAGGAATTTGGCTTCGACGCCTATCTTTCGGCCCTCACCTGGCGTTATGGCAGCCAGGCCATGCGCCATCTCTGGTCGGAAGAACACAAACAGCTCATCTATCGCCACATCTGGGTGGCGCTGGCCGCCGCCCAACGCCAGGCCGGGCTGGTGAGCGACGCCGAGCTGGCCGATCTCCAGGCCCACCAGGCCGCGATCGACGTGGCCCGCGCCCAAGAGATCGAGGCTGAAATCGGCCACGATCTGATGGCCGCCCTGCGCGCTTTTGCCGAACAATGCCCCACCGGCGGCGGCAAGCTTCACCTGGGAGCCACCAGCGCCGATATCGAAGACAACGCCGATGTGCTGCGCATCCGCGAATCGCTGGCGCTGATACTCGCCGCGCTGCGAGATGTGCTGCTGGCCCTGGCCGGGCAGGTGCTGGCCCACGCCGATCGCCCTTGCATGGGCTACACCCACCTCCAGCCCGCCGAACCGATCACGGTGGGCTATCGCCTGGCCGCTTATGCCCAGGACCTGCTCATCGACTACCGTCACCTGAGCCAACTGCGCGCCAGCCTGCGTGGTAAGGGCCTGAAAGGAGCCGTCGGCAGCGGCGCTTCTTTCGCCGAGCTGCTCCAGGGCAGCGCCTGGACACCGGCCCAACTGGAAGCCGCCGTCATGGCCCGGCTCGACCTGGCAGCCTTTTCCGTGACCACACAGGTTTACCCACGCAAACAAGATTACCTGGTTCTCAGTGGACTGGCCGCGCTGGGCCAGTCGCTCTACCGCCTGGCCTTCGACGTGCGGCTGCTACAGGCCCCACCCTTTGGTGAGTGGAGCGAACCGTTCGGCAGCAAACAGGTCGGCTCGTCGGCCATGCCTTTTAAACGCAACCCCGTCACGGCAGAAAAGACCTGCGCCCTGGGGCGCTACCTGGCCGCCCTGCCCCGCGTGGCCTGGGACAATGCCGCCCACTCGCTCCTGGAGCGTACACTCGACGACTCGGCAGCCCGGCGATTGATCCTGCCCGATGCCTTTTTGGTGGCCGACGAGATGCTGCACAGCGTGCAGCGCATCGTGACCGGCTTGATCATCCGCGAGCGAGCCGTGGCGCGCAACCTGACCACCTACGGCCAGTTTGCCGCCAGCGAGCGATTGCTCATGGCCCTGGCCCGCGCCGGCGCAGATCGACAGGCCATGCACGAGCGCATCCGCGCCCACAGCATGGCCGCCTGGGCCGAGATCGAAGCCGGCCGGCCCAATCCGCTGGCCGATCTCCTGGCTGGCGACGCCGAGATCGTGCACTATCTGTCGCCGCACCAGGTGCGACAGTTACTCGACGCCAGCCAACACGTGGGCGACGCCGCCCAACGAGCCAGGGCCCTGGCAGCAGAACTGCAACAAGAGCTGGCATGAAGCTCTACCGCGCGCTGTTGGATTACGATCCCACCCTGCTGGCAGCCATCGCCGGGCGGCGGGGTGTGGAACTGACGGCCACACGCCAGCCGGAAATGGTCGAACAGTTGGCCGCGGCCTTGCTGGCGCCTGAATCCGTGAGGGAGGTGGTGGCCTGGCTGTCGCCGCCGCAACGCGCCGCCATCGACGCCCTCCTGGCCGCCGGAGGACGCTTGCCGGCAGCGCGCTTTGGCCACCGGCACGGCGTCGTACGGCGCATGGGGCCTGGCCGGCTGGAACGAGAGAAACCCTGGCGCGATCCCATCAGCCCGGCAGAGGCGCTGTTCTTCGCCGGCCTGCTCTTTTTCACCTTTGACGAATCCGGCGACCAGATCGTCGAGACCGTTTTTCTGCCCGACGATCTGTTGCCCCTCCTGCCACCCGCCGGCACAGCCCGGCGCGATTTTGCCATCCCCACCGCGCCGGCGCCGCGGATCGTGCGCCACGCAGGGCGCGCTTTGGCCGAGGACCTGACCACACTGCTGGCCTGGATCGAAACCGATACCCCGGCCATACAGCCCGATGCCAGCCTGCGCCCGGCGGAGCGCGATCGGCTGGCGGCGCAGTTGATAGCCCCCTTGGCTGCGGGCCAAACGAGTTATCTCGATCTGCTGCTGCGCCTGGCCGGGCGGCTGGAGATGATCGGCACCGACGACGCCCGGCTGCGCCTGCATCGCCCGGCTGCCCGCGCCTGGCTGCACGCCGACCCGGCCGCCCAGATGCTGGCTCTACAGCGGGCCTGGCGTGACGACCCCGACTGGAACGACCTGGCCCACGTGCCCTCGCTGCGCCTGGAGCACACCGGCTGGCGCAACGAGCCGCTGGCGACACGGCTGCGAGTGCTGGGGCATCTGGCCCGCTGCCCCATCGACGCCTGGATCCGCCTGGAGGACTGGATCGACGCCATCCGGCAGACCGATCCCGACTTTCAGCGCCCGCCCGACGCCTACGCCACCTGGTACATCCGCGACGCGGCCAGCGGCGAGTATCTCATGGGTTTTGAGCATTGGCCGCGCGTCGAAGGCGCGCTCGTCGCCCACCTGATCGCCGGGCCGCTGTACTGGTCAGCCGCGACAGCCGTGGGCTTTGAGGCGGCTGCCGGGCCGCCCACCGCTTTTTGCCTGACGCCTGGCGGCGCCTTTTTCCTGGGCCTGATCGACCAGCCGCCGCAAGCGCCGCCCCTGCCGCCCATGGCCGTGGACGCCGATCTCACCATCCGCACGCTGGCGGGTGGACGGCTGTACGATCGTTTCCAACTGGCCCGCATCGCCGAGTGGCAGGCATCGGGCGAGGTGTACGTCTATCGCCTCACGCCGGCATCGCTGGGTCGCGCGCTGGGGCAGGGCATCCGGCTCAACCAGATGCTGGCCTTTCTCAAGCGTGTCACCGCCGATCAACTGCCCCCAAAAACGGCAGACACGCTGCACAGTTGGGCAGATCGCCACACAGAGGTGCGGTTGACCCGCGCCGCCGTGCTGGAAACCCCCACGGCGGCCGCCATGCGCACGCTGCGCGCCCACCCCCAGATCGGCCCCCTGATGGGGCAGGCTCTCTCACCCACGCGGGCGCTGATCGCCGAACGAGATTGGCAGTCGTTGCGGGTTCTGCTGGCACAGGCGGGGTACCGGCTGCGCTGAACACACAACGGTTTTTTCCGAGCAGGGAGGCTACTTTGACTCAAGATAGACTGCCCCACCGCGTCCGAGAGGTACAGCGGGCCTTTTATGCCCAATTCGGCGGCCAGGCAGCGGTCGTGGCGCGTGCGCCAGGGCGGGTCAACCTCATCGGTGAACACACCGACTATAACGACGGCCTGGTGCTGCCGATGGCCATCGAGCGCTGCGCGCTGGTGGCCGCCGATCTGCGCGCCGACCGGCGGGTGCAGATCCATGCCCTGGACCTGGACGCCCAGACGACCTTTCGACTGGACGACATTGGCCGCCAAAACGATTGGAGCGATTATCCGCGTGGCGTGGCCTGGGCTTTGCAGGCGCAGGGCAAAGTTTTGGCCGGCATAAACGCCGTGTTCAGCAGCGACGTGCCGGTGGGCGCGGGGCTGTCGTCGTCGGCGGCTGTGGAGGTGGCTTTTGCCTGCGCCTGGCAGCAACTCGGCGAGTTTACGCTGGCGCGCGCCGATCTGGCTCTGGCCTGCCAGCGGGCGGAGAACGGCTTTGTCGGGGTGAGCTGTGGCATCATGGATCAGTTTATCGCCGCGTTGGGCCAGGCAGGACACGCGCTGCTCATCGACTGCCGCTCGCTGGCCTATCAGGCTGTGCCGGTGCCGGAGGAGGCGGCCGTCGTCATCTGCGATAGCCTGAAACGCCGCGGGCTGGTGGGTTCGGCCTACAACGAGCGGCGAAAGCAGTGCGAAAGCGCCGTGCGCCAGTTGCAGACAGAGCTGCCCGGCATCACCGCCCTGCGCGACGTTTCGCCGGCCGACCTGAGCCGGTGGGGCGATCGGTTGCCAGACCCGGTGCGCCGCCGCGCGCGCCACGTGGTGCACGAGAACACGCGCGTTCTGGACCTGGTCGAGGCCCTGCATCAGGGAAACCTGACGGCTGCCGGGGGGTTGATGAACGATTCGCACATCAGCCTGCGCGACGATTACCAGGTGAGCTGCGCCGAGCTCGACGCGCTGGTCGAAGCGGCGTGGGCCGCGCCGGGCTGCTACGGCTCACGCATGACCGGCGCCGGCTTTGGCGGCTGCACCGTCAGCCTGGTGGCCGCCGATGCGGTGGACGCCTTTTCGGCGAGCGTCCGGGCCGCCTATCGAGACAGAACGGGTCTCTCGCCGCAGATTTACCTATCGCGACCCGCCCAGGGAGCGAGCGTGGTGCGTTAGGCCATCGACCGCCGGTTATCTTGCAGGCACAGAAAGGAATGTCATGATCCAGGGCAGAGAACTCGTGCGAGATGAAATCGAGGATGTCTGGACCATAGAACGAAACGAAGTGATCCAGGCGGTGTATTATTTTGAGCGCGGCGCTCTGGTGTTAAAACAAGAGTACTATGACATGCGCGGCTGGCCGCCGGGA
The DNA here is from genome assembly GCA_049324835.1 of Chloroflexota bacterium. Taxonomy (GTDB): domain Bacteria; phylum Chloroflexota; class Anaerolineae; order CAYNKW01; family CAYNKW01; genus JBMOMT01. Next base: position 73,743 of record JBMOMT010000050.1, read on the forward strand.
GAAGACGAAAAATACACGCCTATCCTGGAAGCCTGCTACGACCGCGGCGGGTGGTTCTATGGCCTGTTCGACGATGGCCGACTGGCCGGCGTCGCTGTGTTGGAAAACCGGTTCATCGGCAAACACAAGGACCAACTCCAACTCAAGTTTCTGCACGTCAGCAACCCTTATCGACACCGGGGCCTGGGCAGGCAATTGTTCGATCTGGCAGCCCTCGAAGCGCAAAAACGGGGCGCAAAGGGGCTATACATTTCCGCAACCCCGTCCGAGCACACCATCGGTTTTTATCTCGGCCTGGGCTGTCGTCTCGTAGCAGAGCCAGACCCAGAGTTATTCGAGCTGGAACCAAAAGACATTCATCTCGAATACGATCTCGAATCGAGCGGGTAAGGGTCTGTAAAAGAATAACTTCCGCCACTGTCATTCTGAGCGCCTGTAAGGGCGCGAAGAATCCCGTTTGAGTAGAACGAGACCCTTCGCTTCGCTCAGGGTGACACGGGAATTTATATTTTT
>JBMOMT010000051.1:0-67530 GCA_049324835.1 Chloroflexota bacterium
ACCCCCACCGAGAAACCGCTGCGCGACTGGCTGCGCATCGAGGGCATGGGCCAGATAGACGCCAAAGAGGTGGCCCTCTTTTTCCACAATCAGGAGGCCGGTCGTGAGGTGCTCATGGTGCTGGCCTTTGCCGAAGATGGCCTCAGCGCCGCCGTGCAACGCCTCATTTTTGACGATTTCACCCGCTGCGTGGTTCACCAAGATCGGGCCGACGACCCGGACGCGATCAGCCTGGCCCTTTGCCCCACGGCTTACGAGCCTTCCGAAGAAGGCCCCACCCCCACTCCCACCGCCACCCCTGTGGAGGAGGCACCCGCCACGCCCACCCCTGCTGCCACCGGCGATATGCTCATCGTGTCTGATGACGATGGCGCCGGAGTTTACGACTGGTGGACCAGCGCCTACATCTGGCAGGACATTGCCTTCCAGGTGGGTTATTCGGCCATCGTCTGGTCTACCTATCTGGACGGCGCAGTGACGCTGGAACAGATGCAGAGCTACGATGCCGTCATCTGGTGCACCGGCGACTATCAAAAAGATGGCGTCATGCCTGCCCAAGAAGACCTTTTCAACATCGCCGAATACCTGGCAGGCGGCGGCAGGGTGATCCTGACCGGGGCCTTTATTGGTTTCGATGAACAGACCGAGAGTGGATTACTGGTCGATATGCAGGTATCCCAGACAGATCACCCTCTGACCGAGGGCTTTGAGGCCGATCAGGTCATCACACTGGAGCGCCTCACCGCCGACGAAGATTATCGCGCCTACGTCATGGAAGACGCCGACCCTGAAACCGTATTCTTTACCCGCGGCCCTGCCAGCGAGTTTCCCGACGCGCCGCTCATCACGGCCGAAGAGGACGAGTTCTTTGGCAGCCGTACCATCATCATCGGCCTCCCCGTTTACCTCATGCCGTGGGAGGCCCAGACCCAGTTAGGCACCAATACCATCCTGTGGCTGATGGAGGGCCTGGGCGGGTAACCTGCGCCCTCGCCGGCCCTGACCCGGCGACCAAAACCCACAAGCGAAAGAAAAAGGTCACGAGGAACAACGTTTCCTTGGTGACCTTTTTCTTCGATGGCCCAGCTCTGGCCGGGTGTGCAGGGCCAGTTTGACATTGTCGGTCGGCCTTGTTATAATGGTTTCGTAGAAAGAACAAGGGTTTTGCAGAACAAAACTATGATGATCGAACAGCCGGACAATCGTTACTTTATTGATGCCCTGGGTCGAGGACTCCAGGTTTTAGCGGCTTTCTCCGAAGAATCGCCCAGCCTCAGCCTGACCGAGGTAGCTGCGACGGTGAGGCTGGACAAGAGCACAGCCTTTCGTTTCGTCTATACCCTGGAGAGCCTGGGTTACCTGGTGCGCGACCCGGATACCAAGCGGTATCGTCCGGGGGCCAGGGTGTTGTGTCTGGGTTTTGCCGCGCTCAATAGCATGGAATTGGGACAGGTGGCCGAGCCGTACCTCAGGGCGCTTGCGGAAGAGAGCGGCGAGACGAGCAACATGACCGTCCGCGATGGCGCCGAGGTGATCTATATTGCGCGTCACAAGGCGCGCCAGATCATCAGCATCAACTTGCACGTGGGCTCGCGCCTGCCGGTGTATTGCACCGCCATGGGCAAGGCCCAGCTCATCGACATGACGCCCGATGAACTGCGCAGCCTGCTGGGTGAGGGGCCATACCCCACCCTGGGCCCCAAAACGCTGACCAGCCTGGACGCTCTGCTGGCCGATCTGGACAGGGTGCGCCGTGAGGGTTATGCCATCAACGACGAAGAACTGGCGGCCGGCTTGCGTTCGGTGGCAGCGCCGGTGCGTCATCGGCAGGGACAGATCGTGGCGGCCATCAACGTCTCGGTGTCCAGCGCGCGGGTCTCTCGCGGCGAATTAGCATCGGTTTTGGCGCCGCTGGTGTGCCGCACGGCTGCCCAGATCGGCATGGCGTTGGGCACTGGGGCCCAGCCATGAGTTGGCGGCTGTTGCATGACCAACCGTTTTCAGCGTCTACGGTAGCTTTGCACGCTTGACAGGTTCTCTGAAAATAACCGCCGAGGCGCAGATCGCCGGGAAAAACCAGAAAATTCTCTGCGCCCTCGGCGTCTCGGCGGTGAACTAATCACTGCTTGACCCGCTTGTGAAATCTGCAAAAGTACTGGTTAATTTGACACCCAGCAGGTGCGGCGAGACTCTGCGCCGCACCCCAGAAAGGAGACTTGGATGTCTGAGAAAAAAGTTCCAAACCTGGTGATGAAATTACCAGGGCCACACGCACAGGCTCTCGTCGAGCGTAGCGACGCGGTGGTGACGCCGTCGCTGCCGCGCGCCTACCCGCTGGCCGTCAAACGGGCCGAGGGGGTGATGGTGGAAGACCTGGACGGCAATCGTTTTCTCGATTGTGCCGCCGGGATCGCCGTCAACTCGACCGGTCACTGTCACCCACGGGTCGTACAGGCCATCCAGGAGCAATCGACGCGGCTGTTACACATCTGCGGCGCCGATTTTTACGATCCGATGTACATCGGTCTGGCGGAGCGCCTGGCCGATCTGGCTCCCGGCGACGACCCCAAGAAGGTCTTTTTGGGCAATTCGGGCGCTGAGGCGGTGGAGGCTGCCCTCAAGCTGGCGCGACACCACACCGGTCGCTCGCGCGTGATCGCCTTTTTCGGCGCGTTTCATGGCCGCACCATGGGCGCGGTTTCGCTCACGGCCAGTAAACCGGTGTATCACGGCGGCTTTGCACCGCTGGTGCCGGGCATCTTTCACGTGCCGTATGCCTATTGTTATCGCTGCGCCTACAACCTCACCTATCCCGAATGTCATCACGCCTGCGTGGATTACATCGAAAGTATGCTGTTTGGGCGGGTCATCCCCGCCGATGAAGTGGCGGCTATTTTTGTCGAGCCGGTGCAGGGTGAGGGGGGCTACATCGTGCCGCCGCCGAGCTGGCTGTCCCGGCTGCGCGAGCTGTGCGATAAATATGGCATCCTGCTGGTCGACGACGAGGTGCAATCGGGCATTGGCCGCACCGGCAAGATGTTTGCCATCGAGCACTGGGACGTCGAGCCGGACATCGTCTGCTCGGCCAAGGCGCTGGCTTCTGGACTGCCTCTTTCGGCCATGATCGCCCGCGAAGAGGTGATGAGCTGGCCGTCTGGCGCGCACGGCAGCACCTTTGGCGGCAACCCGGTGGCCTGCGCTGCCGCCCACGCCACGCTGGATGTGATCCAGGAAGAAAGGTTGATGGAAAACGCGATTCGTATCGGCGAGCGGCTGATGCAAAACCTGCGTGAACTGGCCGAGGAGAGCCGTCTCATCGGCGACGTGCGCGGCCTGGGGCTGATGATCGGCGTCGAATTGGTGCGCGATAAAGTCACAAAAGAGGCGGCCAAAAAGGAAACAGAGCAGGTGGTGTACGAGTGTTTCAGGCGTGGCCTGTTGACCCTGCCCTGCGGCCCCAGCAGCATCCGCTTTTCGCCGCCGCTCACCATCACCGAAGAGCAGGCCGATACCGCCTTTGAGATTTTCGCTCAGGCCCTGGCCGAGGTCGAGGCGCAGCCATGACACTCAAAACACGCTACGATGAACTGACCTGGCCCGAGATGCAGGCTGCCCTTGCCCGCCAGCCGGTGGTACTGCTGCCCTTTGGCACGATCGAAGACCACGGCCCGCACCTGCCCATCAACACCGATAATGTCATCGTCGAGGCCATCTGCCAGGAGGTGGCCCGCCGCGCGCCGGGTGAAATGCTGGTGATGCCATTGGTGGCCTACGGTCTGGACGAACATCACATGGACTTTGCCGGCACGGTGTCGGTGGATATGCAGACGCTCATCGCCTACGTTTCCGATGTGGCCATCAGCGTCGCCCGCCACGGCTTTAGCCACATCCTGGTGGTCAACGGTCACGGCTCCAACGCCGCGATCGCCGATCTGGCCGCCCGGCGCGCCGTGCTGGAGACGGGCGCCATCTGCGGGGCCATGAGCCCCAACGCGGCCATCGACCCCAGCCTGGCCGAGCCGACGCTATCGTTGATGCGCCGTTCAGCGCCGGGTGGTGTGGCCCACGCCGGCGAGTACGAGACGGCCATGATGCTCCACCTGCGGCCAGACCTGGTGCAGATGGAGGCCGCCGTGCGCGAGGAGGGCCAGATCAAGATCGCTTACTTTAACTGGGATCACCCTGAGCCTAGCGTGCTCTCGTGGCAAGATTGGTGGTCGCGCATGAGCCAGAGCGGTGTGTGCGGCGATCCAACCGTGGCCACGGCGGAATTTGGCGCGGCGCTGTTCGAGACGACGGTGGAGAATTTCGTGCGTTTTGTGCGAGGGTTCCGCACCATCCCACTGCGCCCGCGACGCAAACCTCATCCGACACAAAACACGTCACCTGTGGAGGGAAAACTGTTGCATGACCGATAAACTCACGACCATGCGCCAGGCCATCGCCGCCCACGTGCACGATGGTGACACCCTGGCCATCGAAGGCTTTACCGCCTTTATCTGCTTCTCCGCCGCCCACGAGATCATCCGCCAGGGGCGGCGCGAGTTGACGCTGTGCCGCATGACGCCGGACCTGATCTACGACCAGATGATCGCCGCCGGTTGTGCGCGCAAGCTGGTTTTCAGTTACCTGGGCAACCCCGGCGTCGGCTCGCTTTACTGTGTCCGCCGCGCAGTGGAAAAGGGCATCCCCCGGCCGTTGGAAGTGGAGGAATACTCGCACTTTGGCATGGTGGGACGTTACATGGCCGGCGCGGCGCGGCTGCCCTTTTTCCCGCTGCGTAGCTACCTGGGCGACGATCTGCCTGCCGCCAACCCGCGCATTCGTTTCGTCGAGAGTCCTTACGGTGATGGGCAGGTGGCGGTGGTGCCGCCGCTCAACCCCGATGTGGCTATCATTCACGCCCAACGCGCCGATGCCAGCGGCAACACCCAGATGTGGGGTCTGCTGGGCGTACAAAAGGAGGTGGCCTTTGCCGCCAGACAGGTGATCGTCGTCGTGGAAGAGATCGTGGACGAATCGGTGGTGCGCAGTGATCCCAACCGCACCGTGATCCCCGGCTTGCTGGTGAGCGCGGTGGTGCGCCAGCCGTACGGCGCCCATCCTTCCTACGTCCAGGGCTATTACGACCGTGACAATCGTTTTTACCTGGAGTGGGATCGCATCTCGCGCGACGAGGCCACCACCCGCGCCTGGCTCGATGAGTGGGTCTACGGCGTGGATGACTGGGCCGGTTATCTGGCCAGACTGGAAGCGTTGGAGCCGGACATCTGGCGGCGGTTGGCTCCCGGCGAGGCGCTCTCGCAGCCGGTGAATTACGGCATCTATGGGTGAGGAGGCCCGGATGACAGACTATACCCCTTCGGAAATGATGATCACCGCTTCGGCGCGGGCGCTGGCCCCCGATGACGCTCGGGGGCTGGCCCCCGAGCGGGTGGTCTTTGTGGGCGTGGGACTGCCCAACATCGCCTGCAATCTGGCGCGGCGCACCGTGGCTCCGCATCTGGAGCTGGTTTACGAGTCGGGCGTGTTTGGCGCGCGCCCGGCGCGGCTGCCGCTGTCCATCGGCGATCCGACGCTCATCAGCGGGGCGACGCTGGCCTGCCCCATGTCGGATCTGTTCATGTATTACCTCCAGGGCGGGCGCATCGAGGTGGCCTTTTTGGGCGTGGCCCAGATCGACCGTTACGGCAACATCAACACCACCGTTATCGGCGATTACGCCCAACCCCAAGTGCGCCTGCCGGGCAGCGGCGGTGCGTGCGAGATCGCCATCCACGCCCGCCAGGTGTTCATCATCACCCGCCTCAGCAAACGCACCTTTGTGGAGCGCATCGACTTTTGCACCAGCGCCGGTCACCTGGACGGCCAACCCGGTCAGCGGGCGGCGCTGGGCATGCCGGGCGCAGGGCCGCAGGTGGTGGTGACGGATAAGGCCATCTTGGGTTTCGACCGCATCACCGGCGAAATGACGCTACTGTCGGTGCATCCCGGCGTGACGGTGCAAGAGGTGCAGGCCGGGGTGAGCTGGCCGCTGCGCGTGACCGATGATCTGACTGTCACCGCGCCGCCGACCGCCGACGAGTTGCGTATCATCCGGCAAGAGCTGGATCCACAGGGCATCTATAGCCGCTGAAAATCAGACCTGGCAGGTTTTAACCCCACAGTTACAAGGAGGATTCGAGTGCATCACATTGTCATCGTAGACGCTGTGCGTTCGCCCATTGGCCGTCACAACGGCGGCCTTTCGTCCGTGCGGCCCGACGATCTGTTGGCCACCGTGCTGCGCGCGCTGGTGGATCGGGTGGGCATCGACCCGGCGCTGATCGAGGACGTCTACGCCGGTTGCGGCAATCAGGCCGGCGAGGACAACCGCGACGTGGCTCGTATGTCGGCCTTGCTGGCCGGTTTCCCGGTGGAGGTCAGCGGCGTGACGGTCAATCGCAACTGTGCCTCCGGGCTGGAGGCGGTGAACCAGGCGGCCAAAGCCATCCTGGCCGGCGAGGGCGACGTTTTCATCGGCGCGGCGGTGGAGAGCATGAGCCGCGCGCCGTGGTCGATGCCCAAACCGGAGCGCCCCCAGCCGGTGGGTCACCCCCAAATCTGGGATACGACCATCGGCTGGCGTTACGATAATCCCAAGATGGACGCGCTGTACCCCATCATCAGCCTGGGTGAGACAGCCGAGAATATCGCCCAGGAAATGGGCATCAGCCGCGAGGATCAGGATGCCTTTGCCCTGGAGAGCCACCGGCGGGCCGTGGCGGCCATCAACGCCGGCCGGTTCAAGGCCGAGATCGTGCCCATCGAAGTGGCGCAGCGTAAAGGCCCGCCGCTGGTGGTCGATACCGACGAGCACCCGCGTTACACGATCGTCGATGGCCAGTATGTGCTCGATACCGATATGGCGCAACTGGCCCGCTTGCGGCCGGCCTTTCGTAAGAACGGCACGGTGACGGCCGGCAATTCCAGCGGCATCAACGACGGCGCAGCGGCGGTGTTGCTCACCAGCGAAGAAAAAGCGCGCCAACTGGGCCTCGAGCCGATGGCCCGCTGGCTGGGTTCTGCCGTGGCTGGCGTCGACCCCGGCGTGATGGGCTACGGCCCTGTGCCGGCCACACAAAAACTCCTCAAACGGCTGGGCCTGACGCTCGACGAGATCGGCCTGATCGAGTTGAACGAGGCCTTTGCCGCTCAGTCGCTGGGCGTGATGCGCCGGTTGGGCCTGGAGCACACCATCACCAACGTCAATGGCGGGGCGATCGCTTTGGGCCATCCCACCGGCTGCTCCGGGGCGCGTATCCTGACCACGCTGCTGCACGAGATGAAGCGCCGCGCCCCACAGGAAAAACGGCCCTATTACGGTCTGGCAACGCTGTGTGTGGGTGTGGGCATGGGCGTTTCCACGCTCGTCGAGTGGCTGGATTAGAAATAGTTCTTGGTGCGTCACTGCTCAGCCTACCCTTCCGCAGGCTGGAAAACCGACTGAAATCGTTTGCCGGCTTGGATACTTGGGCCGATTTCTACTCGAAACCACTTCCAAACCTGCGGGAGGGTGAGCAGTTACACCAGAAATTAGAAATCGAGATTGGAGATACGGATCATGCAGAGACCACTCTGTGGTGTTCGGGTCGTTGCGCTGGAGCAGTACATGAGCGCGCCCTATTGCACCATGCTCCTGGCCGATGCCGGCGCCGAGGTGATCAAGATCGAGCGGCCTGGCGTGGGCGATCCGCGCCGCGCCATCCCCCCCTACGCCCAAGACGCTCAGGGCCGCCGCGTGGCTGGCGGGTTCATCGGTTACAATCGTAACAAAAAGAGCCTGGCCCTCAATTTGCAGGCAGAGACTGGCCGCCAGATTCTGAAGGACCTGGTTCGAGTATCCGATGCGGTCGTCGAGAACCTGCGCCCCGGCGCGATGGACAAAATGGGCCTGGATTACGAATCGCTGCGGGCGATCCAGCCGCGGCTGGTTTATGCCGCCATTTCCGGTTTTGGGCGGCTGGAGGGTTACACCGGCCCCTACAGCGACCGTCCCGCCTTCGACATCGTGGCCGAGGCGATGAGCGGCGTGATGAACCTGGTGGGTTTTGCCGACAAGCCCCCCTCGTGGACCATCTATGGCCTGGCCGACGTTTACAGCGGCATGGTCACCGCTTACGGCGTGATGCTGGCCCTCTTTATGCGCGAGCGCACCGGCGAGGGCCAGTTCGTCGATAGCGCCATGCTGGACAACATGCTGGCCCTCAACGAGCGTATGGCCGTGGTCTATTCCTTCACCGGCCAATCGCCGCAGCGCGGGCGGCTGCAGCACATCTACCCGCGCGGCGCTTTCCGCTGCCAGGATGGTTACCTGGCCCTCAACATCCCCGACGATGTCCAGTGGCGCCGCCTTTGCACGGCCATGGGCCGCGAGGACTTGCAGACCGATTCCCGCACCGCCGACGGCACCGCACGCGGCGCGAATGCCGACCTGGTCAACAGCGTCGTCGAAACCTGGCTGGCCGACAAGACCCGCGCCCAGGCGGTGGCCCTGCTGGAGGCTCAGGGTGTGCCCTCCGGGCCGGTCTACACCGCCGAGGATGTATTCACCGATCCCCACATCGCCGCGCGTGGTATGCTGGTCACCGTCGATGACCCCATCGCCGGGCCGCGCCAGTATACTCGCAGCCCGTTGCACCTTTCTGCCGCACCCGAAATTTCCACCCGGCCCGCGCCGCAACTGGGCGAGCACAGCCTGTCCATTTTGCACGACCTGCTGGGCTACGACCAGGCCCAGATCGAGCGTCTGCTGGCAGAGGGCGTGGTCGAGCAACACCCGGAAGGGAGGTAAACGTGCGCCACAACGATCCGACGGTGTACCCCTACATCCCCAACTCGGCGCCAGGCGTCAAAAAAGAGATGCTGCGCGCCGTCGGCGCCGAGAGCGTGGACGAGTTCTACGCCGACGTGCCCGAGGCGCTGCGTCAACGCCGGCCGCTGAACCTGCCACCGCCGCTGCTTTCCGAGTACGCTCTCAAGCGCCACGTCGAAGGGCTGCTGGCCCGCAACACCCCCTGCAACGAGGCGATCAGCTTTCTGGGCGGCGGTTGTTACCAGCACCACGTGCCCGCCGTGTGCGACGAGGTGAACCGCCGCGGCGAGTTCCTGACCGCCTACGCCGGCGAGCCCTACGACGACCACGGCCGCTTTCAGGCCTTGTTCGAATATACCAGCATGATGGGCGAACTGCTGGACATGGACGTGGTCAATGTGCCCACCTACGACGGTTTCCAGGCGGCGGCCACCGCGCTGCGTATGGCCTCGCGCCTCACCGGGCGGCGGCGAGCGCTGCTGTGCGGCACGGTGGGGCCGGCCAAACTGTCCAAAATCCGCGACTATAACCGGCGGGCGATGGACATCGAGCTGCTGCCCTACCACCCAGCCACCGGCCTGATGGACCTGGATACGCTGCGGGCGGCCATCTCGGACCAGACCGCCGCCGTGTATTTCGAAAATCCATCGTACCTGGGCTTTTTGGAGACGCAGGGGGCCGAGATCGCGGCCCTGGCCCACGAGCACGGCGCCGAGTGTATTGTCAGTGTCAATCCCATCTCGCTGGGCGTGTTGACCCCGCCGGCCGATTACGGCGGCGACATCGTCTGCGGCGATATTCAACCGCTGGGCATCCACATGCAGTACGGCGGCGGCCACGGCGGCTTTATCGCCAGCCGCGACGAGCCGCGCTACGTGATAGAGTATCCCTCGCGGCTGTTCGGCATCGCCCCCACGCGGCTGCCGGGTGAATATGGCTTTGGCGACGTGGCCTACGAGCGCACGTCGTTTGCCGTCCGCGAGGAGGGCAAAGAGTGGGTGGGCACGGCGGCGGCGCTGTGGGGCATCACCGCCGGGGTGTACCTGGCGCTGCTGGGGCCGTTGGGTTTGGCCGAACTGGGCGAGGGCATCATGGCCCGCGCCTGTTACGCCATGCAGCGGTTGGACGCCATCGCCGGCGTGCGCGCGCCGCTTTTCGACGCTCCCCACTTTGGCGAGTTTGTGGCCGATTTCAACGCCACGGGCCGCACCGTGGCCGAGATCAACGACGCGCTGCTGGCGCGGGGCATCTTTGGCGGGGCCGATCTCAGCCGCGAGTTTCCGGCCCTGGGTCAGAGCGCGCTCTACTGCGTGACCGAGATTCACAGCCAGGCCGACATCGACCGGCTAGCAGCGACGCTGGTGGAGGTGGTGGCATGAGCAAACAAATCACCGCTCCCGCTGGGCCACAGTCCAGCGGCGGCGGCGGACTGTGGTCCGCCGAGAGCAAGAGAGAGGACATCACCAGCCAGCGCTACACCGACGGCAAACCGAACCTGCGCCGCTTTCACCAGGCCCGCTGGGACGAGCCCATCATCTTTGAGTTGAGCCGGCAGGGGCAGCGCGGCCTGCTGACGCCGCCCGTGGAAGAGGGCATCCGGCGCGAGGTGGGTGATGTTTTGGCCGGTCTGCCCGGAACGATGCGCCGCCGGACGCCGCCGGCCCTGCCGGAGCTTTCGCAGCCGCAGGTGCTGCGCCATTATCTGCGCCTTTCGCAAGAGAACCTGGGCGCCGATCTCAACGTGGATGTGGGCCAGGGCACCTGCACCATGAAATACAGCCCCAAGGTCAACGACCAACTGGCCGCCTCACCCAAGATGGCCGGGCTGCACCCGCTCCAGGACGAGCGCACCGTGCAGGGCATCCTGGAGGTGATGTGGCGCTTTGAGTTGATTCTCAAAGAACTGTCAGGTCTGGATCGTTTTTCGCTCCAGTCGGGCGCGGGCTCGGCGGCCATCTATACCAACGCAGCCATCATCCGCGCCTACCACGAGTCGCAGGGCCAGGCAGCGCAGCGCGACGAGATCATCACCACGATTTTCTCCCATCCGTCCAACGCCGCCTGCGCCCGGACGGCCGGTTTCAAGATCATCACCCTCTATCCCGATACCGACGGCTACCCCGATCTGGATGCACTCAAGGCCGCCGTCTCGGAGCGCACCGCCGGGCTGATGATCACCAATCCGGAGGACACGGGCATTTTCAACCCGCGCATCGCCGAGTTTGTGCAGGCTGTGCACCAGGTGGGCGGGCTGTGTGCCTACGATCAGGCCAATGCCAACGGCATCCTGGGCATCACGCGCGCCCGCGACGCCGGTTTCGATCTGTGCCATTTCAATCTGCACAAGACCTTTTCTACACCCCACGGCTGCGGCGGGCCGGGGGCGGGCGTCGTCGGCGCGACTCAAGAACTGGCGCGCTTCCTGCCGCTGCCGCTGGTGGCCTTCGATGGTGCTCGCTACTTTTTGGATTGGGATCGGCCTCAAAGCATCGGCAAGATGGGGCCGTGGTATGGCAACGCCCCGGTGGTGCTCAAGGCCTACGCCTGGGCCATGAGCCTCGGCGCGGAAGGGCTGCGCCAGGCCGCCGAGATCGCGGTGCTCAATAACAATTATTTACTGGAAAAGGTGCGGGCCATCCCCGGCGCGGCTGCGCCCTATGCCGCCGGCAAACGGCGCATCGAGCAGGTGCGTTATAGCTGGCAGGAACTGACCGGGCAGACCGGCGTCCACTCGGAAGAGATCGGGCTGCGGGCGGCCGATTTCGGCGTGCACTATTGGCTCAGCCATCACCCCTACGTCGTGCCCGAGCCGTGCACGCTGGAACCCACCGAGTCCTACTCCAAGGATGAACTCGACGAGTACGCGGCCATTCTGGCCCACGTGGCCGATGAGGCGCGGACCGAGCCGGAGGTGGTCAAGAGCGCGCCGCACAACAGCACCGTGCACAGCATCGACCACGCGCCGCTGGACGATCCGGCGCGCTGGGCGGTGACCTGGCGGGCATACCGGAGAAAAGTGAAACGTGAGACCTAGGCTGGGATTCATCGTCAATCCGGTGGCGGGCCTCGGCGGGCGGGTGGGCCTCAAGGGCAGCGACGGGGCCGACATCCAGCGGCGGGCGCGGGAGCTGGGCGCCGAGCCGCACGCCGGGGAGCGGGCCGTCGAGGCGCTGGCGTGGCTCAAGGACATCGAGGGCCTGGAGATCGTCACCTATCCCGCCGAGATGGGCGAGGACGCCGCCCTCACCGCCGGTTTCGAGCCGACCGTGCTGGGCCTCATCGCGCCCGGCGCGACGACAGCCGAGGATACACAAGAGGCCGCCCGCGAGATGCAGCAATACGGCGTGCATCTGTTGCTCTTTGCCGGCGGCGACGGCACCGCTCGCGACGTTTACCAGGCCGTGGGCCTGGCCCAGCCAGCGCTGGGCATCCCGGCCGGGGTGAAAATCCACTCGGCGGTGTATGCCACCAGCCCGCGTAGCGCCGGCGAGCTGGCGGCGTTGTATCTCCAGGGCCGGGTGAGAGAACTGCGCGAAGCGGAGGTGATGGACATCGACGAAGAGGCGTTCCGGCAAGGGGCGCTGTCGGCGCGGCTGTATGGCTACCTGCGGGTGCCGTACCGCACCAGCTTGGTGCAGAGCCAAAAGGTGGCCGGCAGCGGCCAGGCGGTCTCGCTGGCGGGCATCGCCGAGGACGTGGCGGCCACGATGGAGCCGGGCGTGTTGTATATTCTCGCGCCGGGGACGACGACGCGGGCGATTGTCCAGGAATTGGGTCTGGAAAAGACGCTGCTCGGCGTGGACGTGGTGCTCAACGGGGAGTTGATCGCGGCCGACGTCAATGAGGCGCAGCTTCTGGCGCTCTTGCAGGATCGCCAGGCCAGGATCATCGTCACGCCCATCGGCGGGCAGGGTTATCTGTTCGGTCGAGGCAACCAGCAGATCAGCCCGCGGGTGATCGAGCGGGTGGGGCGGGAGAATATCGTCGTGGTCAGTGCGCCGGACAAACTGCACGCGCTGGGGACGGCGCCCCTGCTGGTGGACACCGGCGATCGGGCCGTGGACGAGATGTTGAGCGGCTATGTGCGGGTGGTGACGGGTTACAACGAGCGGGCAGTGCGAAAGGTATCGGCGTGAGGGGGAGAGAATGCGCCTGAAAGACAAGGTGGCTCTCATCACCGGCGGCGCGTCGGGCATCGGCGCAGCGACGGCGCGGCTTTTTGCGGAGGAAGGTGCGGCCGTTGCGGTGGTGGATCTGAACGAAATCGGCGGAGAGGCGCTGGTTCGAGAGATTTCCGTCGGCGGCGGGCGGGCGATCTTGGTCCGTTGCGACGTGAGCCGGGCCGCCGACTGCCAGCGCGCCGTGCGGGCCACCGTCGATGCTTTCGGCGGGCTCGACATCCTGTTCAACAACGCCGGGGTCATCCGCCGCGCCGACGTGCTGGGCACCAGCGAAGCCGAGTGGGATCGGGTGATGGCCGTCAACGTCCGCTCGGTTTTTTTGATGTGCCAGGTCGCCGTGCCGGTCATGGCCGCGCGCGGCGGCGGGGCCATCGTCAACACCGGCTCCGGTTGGGGGCTGGTGGGCGGGCGGAACGCGGCGGCCTACTGCGCCTCCAAGGCGGCGGTGGTCAACCTGACGCGGGCCATGGCGCTGGATCACGGCTCGCAGAACATCCGCGTCAACTGCGTCTGCCCCGGCGATACCGACACCGGCATGCTGCGCGACGAAGCCCGGCAGTTGGGCGAATCGGAGCGGGCTTTTCTGGCCGGAGCCGCCGACCGCCCTCTGGGCCGCGTCGGCAGGCCGGCAGAGATCGCCCAGGCGGTGCTGTATCTGGCCAGCGACGCGGCATCGTTCGTCACCGGCACGGCGCTGGTGGTCGATGGCGGTGGGTTAGCGGGGTGACGTGAAACGGGCGCCGTTCGGCCACACGCAATACACACTAGGCACCACGGGGGAACCTATGCGCGGCTTGAAACACAAACGAATCCTCATCACCGGCGGGGCGGGCGGCATCGGCGCGGCCACGGCGGCGCGTTTTTTGGAGGAAGGGGCGCAGGTCGTGGCTCTGGATCGAGACGCGGCGGCGCTGGATCGGCTCCGGGATGAGCTGCCGGCGCTGAGTGGTACACTCGTGGCCGATGTATCCGACGCGGACGATGTGGCCCGCGCCTTTGACGCGCTGGACGATCAACTCGGCGGCCTGGATGTGCTGATCAACAATGCCGGCATCAGCCTGCGCCACGCTTTTTTGGACATCACGCCCGCCGAGTGGCGGGCGGTGATGGACGTCAACCTGAATGGCGTGTTTTACGCGGCGCAGCAGGCGGCGCGGCGTTTGGTCGCGGCGGGGGACGGCGTGATTCTGAACATGGGCTCGACCAACGCGCTGGTGGGTTATCATTATTACGCCGATTACAACGCCTCCAAGGCGGGCGTCGTCGAGCTGACGCGCTCGATGGCGCTGGAGCTGGCCCCCAGAGTGCGGGTCAACGCCGTGTGCCCCGGCTGGATTCTGACGCCGATGCAGGCAGCCGAATACACACCCGACATGCAGCGCGCCTTTGCCGCCAAAATCCCACTAAAGCGGCTGGGCCGTCCCGAAGACGTGGCCGCGCTTTTTGCTTTCCTGGCTTCCGATGACGCCGGCTTTATCACCGGCCAGACGTTCGTCATCGACGGCGGTGAGATAACGGGCGGGCTGGCCAGCCAGGCCTAGAGCGAGTCGCCGCCCCGCTTCTAACCGGCCATGACTTCTGTGATGGCCTCGCGCAGAACCGAGATCACGTTCTGGATGTGTGATTCGGTGATGACGAACGGCGGCCCGAGGAGCAGGCCATCGCCGTCGCGCCCATCGGCCAGGCCGGCGCCATAGTAAACGATCACCCCGCGTTGCATGGCGGCTGTCTGTAGCCGCTCGGCCAGTTTTTGTCCCCTTGGGAAGGGGCGTTTGTCGGCCTGATCGGCCACCAGCTCTATGCCGACCATCATTCCCAGGCCGCGCACATCGCCCACGATGGATAGATCACGCAGCGTGTGGGCCTGTTGCAACAGCAAAGCCCCCTGGCGCGCGCTGGCGGTTACCAGGTCGTTGGTTTGTAGATGGCGCAGCACGGCCAGTCCTACTGCCGCGCCCACCACGCCGTTAGCATAAGTAAAGCCGTGGTTAAAGCCTCCCAAACCCTGCCGGATCGTCTCCACCAACTCGCCTTTTGCCAGCACCAGCCCCAGCGGAAAATAGCCGCCGCTGGCGCCCTTGGCCGTCACCAGAATATCGGGTATCACACCCCAGTGCTCCACGGCGAACCATCGACCGGTGCGGCCCATGCCGGTCATCACTTCGTCGGCGATGAGCAGCACGCCATAACGATCGCAGATTTCGCGCACGCGGGGCCAGTATTCCGGCGGCGGCACGGCGGCGCACAACGTGGCGCCCACCACCGGCTCGGCGACGAACGCCGCCACCGTCTCTGGCCCCTGGCGCAGGATCTCGGTTTCCAGCGCGTCGGCGCAGGCGATGCCGCAGTGAGGGTATGCCTGTCCAAAGGGACAGCGGTAGCAGTAACAGGGCGAGATGTGGGGCATGTCGAGCAGCAGCGGCGCGTAGGGCTGGCGCAGCGGCGTGCGGCCCGAGGCCGAGAGCGCGCCCAGCGTGGAGCCATGATAGCTGCTCCAGCGGCTGATGATCTGGTAGCGGCCCGGTTCGCCGCGCGCCAGGCAGACCTGTCGCGCCAGTTTAAAGGCCGTCTCGGTGGCTTCGGAGCCGCCAGACACCATGTAGACGCGCGTGTCGGGCAGAGGCGAGACCTCGGCCATGGCGGCGGCATAGTCCTCGATGGCCTGGCTGGTGAATTGGGTGCCGTGGGCAAAGGCCACCCGTCGGGCCTGGGCGGCCATCGCCTCGACGATCTCGGTCACGCCGTGGCCGATGTTGGTCACCAGCGCGCCGCCGGCCGCGTCGATGTAACGCTGCCCGGCGGTGTCGTAGAGGTAAACGCCCTGTCCATGCGAGATGGTGGGGTAGGGGTGGCCCAATCGGCGGTGGAAAACCTGGGTGCTCATTCAGCTCTCCTTGTGGTTGCTGGATGTAGGGTGGCGTGTGTCAATGTGGCAGCCTGGCCTCGACGACGACCATGAGATGATCGGAGGCCAGCGAGTCCATCACCTCGCCGTTCAGAGGGGTGAGGTGGCGCAGCCAGACGAAATCGATGCGCTTGCGAGGATTGTCGGCGGGGTCGGTGAATCCAGGCTCCAGGCCCAACGCGACGAACGGATCGATAAACCCGGTTTCTGCGATGCGGGCGTGGACAGGTGAATCGGGCGTCGAGTTGAAATCGCCGCCCCAGATGGCCGGTGTGTCGGCGTTGGCCTGGGCCACAAAGGCCAGCGCGTCGGTCAGTTGCACCGCCCGCTCTTCTGGCGTCAGGCCCATCCAGACCGCATAGGCGTCCAGTGTTCGTTCGCCCACGCGCAGCCGGGCGCGGACGATGCCCGTCGGCTCGAGCTGGCTGGTGAGCAGGCGCGTTTCAGCGGCCTCGATGGGGTGGCGCGAGAGCAGTGCGATGCCGGTCAATTGCTCCACCGTGGGCAGATAAACGACGTGCATGCCCAGGCGGCGGCCCAACCACAGGGCGTCGTCCACGGCAAAAGAGGTCAGGCGGCCCGTGTCCACCTCTTGCAGAGCGATCACGTCGGCGCCGCTGGCCTGGATGGTGCGGGCCTGCGCTTCGAGTGTGTAATGCCAGTCTGTATCGTAGCCGTAGTGGATGTTGTACGTTCCGATGCGGATGGTGTCGTCCGCTGGCATACCCTCGACCCGGTGGGGCCGGGCGACGCCGGCGACGAGGATCACCAGGGCGAGTGTTGCTGCGGCCCAGACGAGCCGGCTGCCCGTCGCCGTGAACGCGCCGTCGGCTGAGATGGGTCGCAACAGCGCCGGTAGCACAGCCAATCCCGCGCCGATCAGCAGCACCGGCAGGCCCATGCCCTTGAATGCTGCCAGTGTGTAGGGATAGGTGAAGGCAAAAGCGTAGGCAAAGTTGAGGGTCAGGAACGCCAGGCCACCCACGGCCAACCACAGCCCGGTGCGTTCTGGAGCGCCGCTCGTGCGCGGGGCCAGCAGGTGCGGCAGCGCCAGGAGCAGGGCCAGTTGGGCGGCCAGCAATCCTGCCGCGCCGGCCAGGCCCGGCACGCGCCGCCCCACGGTCAGGCCGATCAGGGTGACGAGCGCCAGCGCCAGGCCCCACAAGCGAGCATGGATCGGATCGTTGCCCAGGCTGCGGGTGATGGATTCTCGCAGGCCGGGTAAGATGGCCAGCAGCGTGACGCCCAGCAGCAACGGGGCCAGCGCCGAATACGCTATGCCGCTCCAGCGGCTCAGCGCATTGGGCAGTGCCAGCAGCGTGGTTTGGACGAACAGGAACCCTGCCCAGGCCAGCCCGCCGGGCAGCCCCCCGAATTGCATCGGGGGCAGGCCCCCGAGTTGCACAGGGGGCAGGCCCCCGAGTTGCATCGGGGGCAGGCCCCCGGGTTGCACAGGGGGCAGGCCCCCGAATTGCATCGGGGACAGGCCCAATTGTGCGCCGCCCGCTGCTTCGAGTTCGTAACTGGCCGTTTCCGGCCCGGCAAGGTAGCGGGCCAGCAGGATCAGCCCGGCCGAGATGATTGCCTGGGGGACGAGCCATTCGTGCCGCAGGGCAAGGTCCCAGGTGTGGCCCAGGGCGCGTAAGAGCTGATCGGCAACCAGGGCGAGCACGACGGCGCGGGAAAACTGTGCCGGCGTGTGGCGCAGCAGTGCCGCCAGGTAAAAGCCGCCCGCCGCCACGACCACGATGCTGCTGTAGAGCCGCACAGGGTGGCTATTGATGGTCATCGGCACGCGGGCCACAGCGGTCACGGCCACCGCTGCCAGCAGCGCCGGGCGCAGCCGGTCGGCATGGCGTGGGACAACTAGCGGCGCGAGAAAGGCCAGCAGCACCAACGCGCCGATGACCATCACCCATGGCGTGAAGGGCCCGGCAAACACGGCGTCATAGATCACACCGAACAAGGTCGAAAAGAGTGCCCGCATCGCCTGCAAAAAAACGAGCAAAAGCAGTGTGGCCTCCAGCGTGCGCAACCAGGATTCTCTCATGCCTCACCTTCGCAGAACCGAAAGGCCGTCAGGGCCAGCGTCTGGGTGGCGGTGATCAGATCGTCGATGGACACAAACTCGTCGGGGCGGTGCGCGCGGCGCACGTCGCCGGGACCAAACAGCACGGTGGGTGTGCCGCCCTCGTTGACCAGCAGCCGCATGTCGGCGCCGTAGGTCATGCCCTCCACGCGGCCCGGTTCACCGCTGATCTCGGCCAGGGCGGTCGTGACCGTTTGCACCAGGGGATGGTCGGTTGGGATGCTGGCCGGCTCGAACTGACCGCCCCACCACTCGACCTTTGGTTGGTGATGGCGCAGCCAGGGATCGGCCAACGCCGCCTGGGTGATGGTCGACTCGAACTGGCGGCGGGCCTGAGCCACGTCCTCGCCCGGCGCCACGCCGTAGCGGCCCTGAAAAGTGAGCCAGTCGGCCACCGACGAGGGCCAGTCGCCGCCCTGGATCTGGCCGATGCACAGCGCGTAGGGCAGATCGTAGCGCGCGTAGAGGGGGTGGGCGGCGGCGTGGTTGCGCTGGCGTTCCAGGGCTATCAGGGCCTGGTGCAGGGGCATAAATTTCTCGATGGCGCTGATGCCTTCCTCACGCACGCAGCCGTGGGCCGAGAGGCCGGCCACGGTCACCCGGAAAGAAAGCGCGCCCGCCTGAGCCGGCGCAACGATCAGCTCTGTCGGTTCGACGACGACCGCGCCATCGGCGCGGTAGCCGCGCCGCACGGCGGCCAGCGTGCCCACGCCGCCGTCTTCTTCACCCACTACCGATTGGATCACCAGTTGCCCGCGCAACGTCACGCCCGCCTGGTGGATGGCCCTGGCAGCGTGGAGGGCGCAGGCCAGGCCACCTTTCATATCGCACGCGCCGCGGCCATAGACGCGCCCATCGGCCACGGTGGCCTGCCAGGGCGGAAACTGCCAGTTGGTCTCATCGCCGGCCGGCACCACGTCGATGTGACCGTTGAGGATGAGACGCTTTCCGCCGCGGTTGGCGCCCAGAGCGCCAACGACGCCCAACGCGCCGGGCCGCTCGATCTCCATGCTAAAGGCGGGGTGTGCGCGCAGCGTGTCGAAATCCAACTCCCAGACATCCACCTCCATGCCCAGGCGGGTGAGGAATTCGGCCACGTATTCCTGGGCCGGGTTCTCGTTTCCGCCCAGACTGGGGATGGCGATCAGATCGGCGAGTGTGGTGAGCAGGGCCTGGCTATCGATGGCCGCCAGCAGGCGGCGTTCAATGTCGCTCAGAGTCATGGTTTGCTCCGGGTTCCGATGGGGCCGTCCGAAATTACGTGTTGCCAACCTGTTCCTGGGCGCGGCGTTGCATCGTCTGGCGCAGTCGCTCGATGTCTTGAGGCACGAGGATCGAGGTGATACCAAAGAGAATGGCGCACGCCAGCCAGGTGCTCAGGCAGATGACCAGGATGGCGGCGTGTAGCGAGTGACGCACGGCGATGACCCCGGCCAGCCAGGGGGCGAGAGCCGAGCCGAAATTTTCGGCGAAGGAAAGCAGCGCCTGGGCCGTGCTGCGCACCTCGGGCTCGGTGGTATCGTGCACGGTGGCGATGACGTTGGGCGCGGCCATCGACATGGTGATGCCGGTGAGTCCCAGCAGCACGATGAACAGGGGCTGATTCTCGATGGGCACACTGAGCGCCAGGTACAACAGCACCGCGCCGGCGATCACGCCGCTCATGCCGGTGAGTGTGCGCCCCCGCCGGGTGCGACGAAAGCTCCAGTCGCCGATGCTGCCGCCCACGAAATAACCCGCTGCGAGGGTGAGGATGGCGATCATCATCGTGGTCATGGCCTGATCGCCGGTATAGTTGCGCTCTGTTTCCAGGTAACGAAAGAACCAAAAGGTGAGCACCTGCCAGGGGAACACACCAAAGAAACCCTGAGATAACAACAGCAGATAGCTGCGGTTGCGCAACAGACCACGCACCACCTGCCAGTCGATGTGATGCGCGGCTATCTCGTCCAGGCCGGCCATCTCTGGCTCCGATTGGCCGCGCGGTAACTCGCGCACGCCGGCAAAGATCAGACCGGCCACCACGATGCCCGCGCCGCCGGTGATAAAAAAGACGTTGCGCCAGCCCAGGTTTTCACCCAGCAGGGTGGCCAGCATCAGGCCCAGCATATAGCCCATGGGTTGGGCAATTTGCAGCAGGCCGTAGACCTTGCCTCGCACACGTGGGCCAAAATAGTCAGATAACAGGCTCCACATGCCGGGATAGCTGGAATCGTCGATGCCGGTGCTGGCGCGTGTGATGAGAAAGGTGGCGTAATTGGGCGCCAGGGCATTGAGCCAGGTGGTGCTGCCCCAGATAAAAGAAGCCAGGGCCAGCAATCGGGCGCGGGCGTAACGATCGTACAGGTAGCCCCAAATGGGATACAGCACCGCCGACACGACGATGGCCAGGCTGGACACGGCGCCCATCTGGGCTTCGTTGATGCCAAAGGACTCCATGATGGGCGTGGTCAGCGGGCCGATGAGGAGTTTGTCGGCCTGATGGAGCAACACAAAGAGGAAAAAGACCACCACGACGAACCAGCGATGACGCGGCGATTTGGACATCGACCCCCCTCATTCACAGGATATGAGCGTTGCGCCAGGTTGCAGGAACGAGCAGCATTATACCAGAGCCTGTCCAGAGGCGCAAACAGAGGGGCCCTGGAGGCAGGGCTTTAACGTTCAGGTGCGACGCGCAGGGTTCTCAACGGTCGGCGCGCTCTGCTTTTGACACAGGCCAGCGGAAAAGGTATAATCTCTGGCACAGAGTCGAAGGAGTGTCGAGGATGGTCATGCGAGATAAAATGGTGTGGATCACCGGCGCCAGCGGCGGTCTGGGTGAGGTGACGAGTCGGGTTTTTGCTGACGCTGGGGCGCGTCTGGCACTGACGGCCCGCTCGCCGCAAAAACTGGCCGATCTGAAGGCCGCGCTGGCTCTGCCCGACGACCGCTTGCTGCTGCTGCCGGCCGACGTGACCGATGAGGCCTCGGTGGCAGAGCAGGTCAGAGAGGTGATCGCTCGTTTGGGGCGGATCGATGTCCTGCTGCATCTTGCCGGCGGCTGGCGTGGCGGTCAGACGGTGGCCGAAACGGCGCTGGACGATCTGGATTTTCTGCTGGCTCTCAACCTCAGATCGACCTTTTTGGCCTGCCGGGCGGTGCTGCCGCACATGATGGCTCAGGGTTGGGGGCGCATCGTAGCCGTGGGAGCCAGGTCGGCGGTGCAGCCTCAGCGCCGTTCCGGGGCCTATGCGGCCTCGAAAGCCGGCTTGATCGCGCTGATCGAGACCATTGCGGCCGAGACCAAAGGCGCCGGCGTCACGGCCAACGTGGTGCTGCCCAGCACCATCGATACACCGGCCAACCGGCAATCTATGCCCCAGGCCGATTTCACCAAATGGGCGCCGCCACACGCGATCGCCGCTGCCATGCTCTACCTCTGCACCGACGAAGCGGCATCGATCAGCGGCGCGTGCCTGCCGCTTTACGCCAGTGCGTGACAGGGACCACTGGCGGGTGCGATACATCGCCAGGGGGAGAAAATGCGCCAAGTGCTCACCTGGAACGAGGTGGATGCCCTCATCGACCATTTGATCCCACAATTCGAGGGCGAGTTCGACGCGCTGCTGATGATCACGCGGGGGGGCGTCGTGCCCGGCGGCATGCTGGCCGAGGCTCTGGATATTCGCATCGTGCTCACGGCGTCGGTGCACTTTGAGGCCAGCGTCGAGCGTGAGATGGCGTTGCCGGTGTTTCTCCAGTTCCCACGAGACGATCTGCTGGCCGGCCGGCGGGTGCTCATCGTCGACGATATCTGGTCGGGAGGGCGAACGGCCCGGGCAGTGGCCGGGCGGGTGGCGGCGGCGGGTGGTCGCCCGGCAGTGGCGGTGCTGCACTACAAAGCCGGCCGTTCTCTGTTTCGTGATGCCGCGCCCGATTATTACGCCGCCGTGACCGATGACTGGATCGTTTATCCCTGGGAGGCGCCGCGCGATATGATAGCCATCTCACCGGTCTCGCCAGGGATCAATTGACGTATCTTTTCAAAAAGTGGGGGCGAGTAGCGCAATTTGACAAATTGCGTCCTGGCAAGTTGCCAACTTGCCCTACATCCTGTCCCAAGTTATTGAGAAGATACCAATTGACCCTCGATGGAGGGCTGTTGTGGATCTGCAGGCACTGCTGGCGCCTGACACACTGCTGGGTCGACTGGCCCACTGGCTGCGCGCCGAAGGCGTCGAAGCCTATCTCGTGGGAGGGTCGGTGCGCGACGCCCTGCTCGGCGAGCCTGTCGAGGCGTTTCACGATCTCGATTTTGCCGCGCCCGCCGGAGGAATAGCCCTGGCCCGCCGCCTGGCCGATAGACTGGGCGGCGCGTTTTTTGCCCTCGACGCTGCCCGCGACACCGGACGGGTGGTGCTGCCCCGTGATGGCGGCGGTCGGCTTTACCTCGATTTTGCTCGCTGGCGCGGCGATTCACTCCAGGCGGATCTGTTCGACCGCGATTTCACCGTCAACGCCATGGCGCTGGACATCAGCCGAGCCGAGGGTGCAGTGTTGATCGATCCCTGCGGCGGGCAGGCCGATCTCGCGGCGCGGCTGGTGCGGGCGGTGACCGAACACACGTTCGTCAACGACCCGGCGCGCACGCTGCGGGCAGTGCGTTTGGAGGCCGAGTTCGGCTTTTGTATAGAGGCTCGCACCGAAAACCTGTTGCGCCAGGCTGTGCCGTGGCTGGCCCGTGTCTCCCACGAGCGGGTGCGCGACGAGCTGGCGCGTATCGTCCGTGCGCCGGGCGCGGCGGGTCACATCGACCGGCTGGATGGCCTGGGCCTGCTGCCGGCGGTGCTGCCGGAGGTCAGTGCGCTCAAGGGTGTGGGGCAGTCGCCGCCGCATCGTTTCGATGTCTACGGCCACACCTTGCAGGCGCTGGCAGGGCTGGAGGGGCTGTTTGCCTGGCTGTGGCCCGGCGCCGGTTACGCGCCGCTGGGCGAGCAAACGACTCGCGACCTGGAGTATCTCTCACCGTGGCGCGGCGCGTTGCAGGCGCATTTCGATCAACCCATGGGCGGCGAGCCAGGGCGTGTTACGCTGCTCAAGCTCGCGGCGCTGCTGCACGATGTTGGCAAACCACAGACCCGCCAGACGGACGATACCGGTCGGGTGCGGTTTTTAGGGCACGAGCGAGAGGGCGCGACGATGGCCGCCGCTGCGCTGCATCGGCTGCGTTTTAGCCGCCAGGAAAGACTGCTGGTGCAGACCGTGGTGCAGCACCACCTGCGGCTGTTGCACCTGAGCCAGGCCGGGACGGTGACGCGCCGGGCGGTGTATCGTTTTTTCCGCGACGTAGGCGACGCCGGCGTGGATGTGGTGTGGCTGGGCCTGGCCGATGTCCTGGGCGCGCGCGGCGATGCACTCGATACGATCGAGTGGCGGGGCCGCTTGCGCGTGGCTCAAGCGCTGCTGGAAGGCCGTTTCGACCGCCATCGAGAGGTGGTTTGTCCACCCCGCTTGATCGGTGGGCGAGATTTGATGGAGGCCTTTGGGCTGCTGCCCGGCCCTCGGCTGGGTGAGCTTTTGGAAGCAGTGCGTGAGGCTCAGGCTGCCGGGCTGATCTCTGAGCGCCGGGAGGCGCTGGCGCTGGCGCGGGATATGATCGCAGAGCTGGGATTAGATAATGCCCCGTAACTGCTCACCCTCCCGCAGGTTGAGCAAGAATCATGCCTCCAGAGAGGGTTTTCATGGGCCAAAGTTCAGGGGATGCGTATCCATCGAACCTGCGGGAGGGTAGGCTGAGCAGTTACAATGCCCCTCAGAACTGAGATATACCCCGGCGCGGGTCGTCTTGCCATGTGAGGGGCGCTGTGGTATACTGGAAAAAACATCGACTGGGGCGATTTGCGCAGGAGGGCCTATGTCACAGATGGCGAGTGCCTGGCTGGAAATCTTGGAGCGGGTTTTCGGTCAGTTCCACGCAGTGGAGAACGCCACACCCGATTGGCTGGTCGATCCGGACACCGGTCGCCGCTTCAAGGTGGATAGGCTGTATCCTGAGTTGGGCCTGGCCATACGTTTCACCGGTGGGGGGGCAACGGCCCGTTCTGGCGTGTTGGATGAGATCGAGTTGTTGGAAGAAGCCGCACGCGACGAGGTCCGCGAGCGGCTTTGCCGTCAGGCGGGCATCGTGTTGGTGTCGGTGGATGCCGATGGCGACGCGCCTGAGCAGGCGTTGGCGGCGATGCGTACGGCCCTGAGCGCCGCCGCGCGCCGGCTGGTGCAGCGGTCGGTGGCGCAGGAAGCCAGGCTTGGCCTTTTGCCGCGTATTGCTGCCGCCAAAGTCGCCTGCCAGGAGATTCTGGCCCAGGTGTCATCGCCTCGAGACCTGGGCCCGTTTTCGCGGGCGTGGGAAGATCGACAGTTCAGCCCGGCAGAGCAGGTGGTGGCTCCCAGTTTCAGGCCGGGCATGGCGGTGCGGCATGCCAGACACGGCAAGGGCTTGGTGCTGCGGGTGATGCCTGGTGGAAACCAGGCTGAATCCGAGATCGTGGTGCAGTTTGCCGATGGCCGGGTGGAGACTTTTCTCGCTGCTCAGGCTGCCCGCGAGCTGGCAGCCGGCAATTAGGCCCAATACGGTTCAGTTAAGCGCGCGTCAAAAGGTGCGACGCACTTCAAGTGCGTTGCAGCGATAAACCTGCGCAAAAAGCAACTCTCGGGCGCGTTGCGTAGCCCAACACAAGTGCGTCGCGCCCCATCTAAATGGCTGCGTCAATGGCAGGTGCTCTCTGGGATACTCGCCAGGGCGGTCGTCACGTCCGGATAGATGGCAAAGAGGCCGTCGAAACCGATCAGCCGGAACAGATGGCGCAGGTCGTCGCGCAGAGTGGCAATGGCAATGTCTCCTCGTCCCAGCTGGCTGATGGCTTTGTAAGTACTGGCCAACGCTCGCATGCCGGCGCTGGTGATGTATTCCACACCTTCCATGTCCAACAGCAGACAGGGTGATGTGTGGCGCATGGCGGCTTTGAGTCGCTCTTCGAACTCTTGGGCAGTCTGGGAATCGATGCGTCCAGAGATGGTTAGAATGGCAATGTGTCCCTCTTGGCGTTCCGCGATCTTCAAAGCAATTCTCCTGATGGCAAGGGGTTTCCCCACCTGGCAGTCTGGCAGACCGGACAGAAGGTGAACCATGCGGGTCATTGGCGGTCAGGCAAAGGGCCTCAGGCTGCGGGCCGTGCCGGGCGATCGGACGCGGCCCATCACCGACCGGGTGAAACAGGCGTTGTTCGATATTCTGGGCCCGGAAGTGGTCGGCGCACGCTTTTTGGACCTTTTTGCCGGCACCGGCAGCGTAGGCATCGAAGCGCTCAGTCGGGGCGCCGATTGGGCCGTTTTTGTCGAGCGTCACACCGCTGCGCTGCGGATCATCCGGCAGAATCTGGAAACAACACACTTGTCGCACCGGGCCGAGGTGATAGGGGCAGACGTTTTTGCCTTTCTGGCTCGACCCGAAGGCGCCGGGCAGCCTTACGATCTTGTCTACGTCGCCCCGCCGCAGTACCAGGGTTTGTGGGCCGACACGTTGCAGGCGCTGGACGCGCGATTGTCGACCTGGCTCGCGCCCGATGGCCTGGTGGTGGTCCAGCTTTTTCCCAAAGAGTACACCCCTCTGGTATTGGAGAGCCTGATGCTGACAGAGCGGCGCGACTATGGCAGCACAACGCTCTGTTTTTTCGAGCCTGTCGCCCACACGAACACATAGCCCGCCGCACTGATCAGGCACGGCGGGCTGCGATATTTTCCTCTTTTTACGGCTTGTAGCCTGTCTGAACAAGCCGCGTTAGAAGGGAATATCCTCCGCTTCCACCATGCCGGGCGCTTCTGCTGTATCGTCGGCCGGCCCCAGATCGGCGGCCTCGGGCCGCCCACCGATAAACTTGACCGTGTCGGCCACGATTTCAAAACTGGCCCCGGCGGTGCCGTCCTGACGTGTGTAGACGCGCGGGCCGCCGGTGTTTGAATCCGGGCGCAAGCGGCCTTCGACGAAAACCTGGCGACCTTTGCTCAAGTACTGGTTGCAGACCTCGGCCTGTTTTCTCCAGGCTGAGACGCGGAACCAGATGGTCTCTTCTCCCTGGCTACCGTCCTGATTGGTCCACTTGCGGTTGGTGGCTACAGAGAACGTGGTGACGGGTGTGCCGTCGGGCGTGTAGCGCATCTCTGGGTCTCGGCCCAGGTTGCCCATGATGATGATCTTGTGATACATCCCCCTCGCTCCTTTCCGGCGGTGTGCGCATACCCTCTCGAAGAACTGGTTGGTGCAGACTGGTCAAAATCATACCGCAAAACCAGACATTTGTCAACTGGCATTTTCCCCAATGATTCACCAGCCCACGGCGCAGCCATCCTTACGCGGATCGCTGCCGCCGGTGAGCACGCCGCTGTCCGGATGGCGCAGGATGATCTGCCCGCCGCCAAACCCGCCACGCTCAAAACCATCCACCGGCGACAGGCGGTGACCACGACGCGCCAGCTCGGCGAGGGTGGAAAAACTCCAGCCCTCTTCTATCAGCACCAGCCCACCCGGTTGCTGTGCGCCTAACGCTTCGTCTGGCCCGGCAAGCCGCCAGCGAGGCATGTCCAGGGCCTGCTGCGGATTCATGCCCAGGTCCAGCAGGTTGACCAGCACTTGCAAGTGACCCTGCGGCTGCATATATCCCCCCATCACCCCAAAAGAGGCGTGTAACTCGCCTCCACGGGTGGTCATGGCCGGGATGATGGTCTGGTAGGGTCGCTTGTTGGGCGCCAGTGCGTTGGGGTGTTCGGGGTGGAGCACAAACAGGGCCGCCCGGTTCTGCAGGCTGACGCCCGTGCCCGGCACGACCAGCCCGGCGCCGGTGCCCATGTAGAGGCTGTTGATAAAACTACAGGCATTACCCTCACCGTCGACCACGCTGAGATAAACGGTATCGGAGCCGGCAGGATGGCCGTGGGGCACGTCTTGCGCGGCGCGCCTGGGGTCGATGCGCTGGCGACGGGCCGCGGCATAGGCGGAGCTGACCAGCCCGGCCAGCGGGATGCCCACGACGGATGGATCGCACACCCACTGCTGCGCGTCGGCAAAAGCCAGGCGCATACATTCGATCAGGCTGTGCAGCCGGTCGGCCTCGTCCATAGACGCCAGATCGAACCCGGCCGCCAGGTTGACGGCCAGGATGGCTGCCAGTCCCTGGCCGTTGGGTGGGCACTCGTAGAGCGTCAGGCCGCGATAATCGGCAGTGAGTGGTTCCTCCCAGGTGCTGCGGTGGGCTGCCATGTCTTGTGGTGTGATCCAGCCGCCGTAACGCTGCACGTGTTCACTCAGCTTGCGGGCGAAATCAGCCTGATAGACGTAGCGTTTGCCCTCGGCGGCGATGCCGCGCAGCGTCTGGCCCAGCGTGGGCAGGCGCATCACCTCGCCAGCGCGCGGCGACCGACCCTCGATGAGCAGCTCGCCGCCGCTGGGCTGAGCCGGGCCGGCCTCCAGATCTGGGCTGGACCAGTCTGGGGCGCGGAGCAGTTTTTTGACCTGTGTTTGCCAGCCGCGGGCGATCAGCTCACTCACCGGATAACCGTTCTCCGCCGTCCAGATGGCCGGTTGTAACACATCGGACAGGCTCATGCGACCGTGGCGTTCCAGCAGGTCGCTCCAACCGGCCACCGCCCCCGGCACACTGACGGCGTGGCCGGTGAAGGTGGGCATCTTGTGGTAGCCCAGGCGGCGCAGGTCGGCTATCGAGGCGGCGGCGGGCGCGCGGCCTGAGCCATTCAGGGCCGTCACCGTTCTGGCGCGGGCATCCCAGTAGAGGGCGAAACAGTCGCCACCGATGCCGGTCGAGATGGGCTCGACCACGTTGAGCATGGCAGCGGTGGCGATGGCGGCGTCGGCAGCGTTGCCTCCGGCCTGGAGGATGCGCAGACCCGCCTGTGCGGCCAGGGGTTGGCTGGTGGCTACCATGCCCCGTGTAGCCAATACGTTACTCCTGCGAGATCGAAATCGAGCGTCGAATTCCATAGCCCCTCCTATGCTTTTTTAACTCGGCCACGGCAAAGCCGTTCGGCTGAGCTCACGGCAAGCCGTTCGGCCGAGCTCACGCCGAAACCAAAGATGACCACCAAGACACCAGGGCGCCAGGAAAAAAAGGCTTTGAATCTTGAGCTTGGGTGGTGTATTTTGTTGCCAAACGTAACTGCTCACCCTCCCGCAGGCTCTTGCAGGGGGGCGCGCCCCTATGCCGCCGAAACTCGTCGAGTCGCCACCGTCCAGCCGGCTGGATTGTGGGATAGGCTGCACAGTCGCTCTTGACCACAGATTATGGCCGGTTTTGAGATAAAGTCAAACTGTCCGGTTTTACGTTATGTTGGGGCCATTTGCCGCCCGGTATGAAACATGGTATAATGACCGCATCATCCGATGGCTTGCCCCAACTGTGCGAGGTAAGGTCATGGAAATAGAGGCCAAGTTTTCTCTCCCCGACCTCGAAACCTTTCGCCGCTTGCTGACAATCGAATACCTGGCGGGTTTCACTCTCTCGACCGGACGGATCAAAAAGGTTTGCGATACGTATCTCGACACTGCCGACCGTCTGGTTCTGGCCGCCGGTTACGCCTGCCGCCTGCGAGATCAGGATGAGGGTCTTTTACTCACTCTCAAAGGTTTGGGCCATGCCGAGGGGGCCGTTCACCGCCGCGAAGAGCTGGAGGCGGCGCTGCCGCCCGGTACATCGCCGTTTTCGCCGGCCGATTGGCCGCCCGAGCCGGTGTGCCACCGCGTACGCGAGCTGATCCACGACGCGCCGCTGGCGGCGCTGTTCGAATTGCGACAGAGCCGGACTGTCCGCCAGGCCAGTCTGGGGGAGCGACAGGTGGCCGAGATGAGCCTGGACGAGGCGCTTGTGGTGGCGGGTGAGCGCCAGCAGGCCTTTTTGGAGCTGGAAGTGGAACTGGCTCCAGAGGGCGCCGAGGACGATCTGGCTGCCATGGCGGCTGTTCTGCGCGACGAATGGGGTCTCGAGGCGCAGCCGCGCGCCAAGTTTGAACGCGGGCTGGCATTCCTGGATGAGGCAGCGGGCGGCCGCTTGTTTACACCATCAGAGCGCGCCATCTGTCGGCGCATTGCGGCGCGGGAAGATCGTTTTGCCCGGCGGGCAAAGGCGCTGCTGGCCCTGGACGAGGGGACAACGCAGGCTCAGGCTGGCCAACGGGCAGGATTTTCATCGCGCCAGGTGCGCCGCTGGTTGGGTCGATTTCGGCGGGACGGGCTGAGCCTGTTCCCGGCTGCGCTGCTGGAGCGGCCAGAGGCGTTTTCGGTTCAAGAAGAGGTGAGGCCATCACCCGAACCCGAACCGGCCCGGCTCAAACTGTCTCAAAGGCCGGGTTTGGACGCCGACGACTCGATGGTCGAGGCGGCCCGCAAGACTTTGGTTTTTCACTTTGAGCGCATGGTGTATCACGAGCCGGGCACGCGGCTGGGGGAGGACATCGAAGAGCTGCACGACATGCGTGTGGCCACGCGCCGTATGCGGGCTGCTTTCGACGTGTTTGGTGATTTTTTGGACATGACCCATTGGCAGCCGTACCTCAAGGGGCTGCGGCGCACCGGCCGCGCTTTGGGAGCGGTGCGCGACCTGGACGTGTTCTGGGAAAAGACCCAACTTTACCTGAACACCCTGCCCCCAGAACGGCAGTCAGAGCTGGAGCCGCTGCGCCGTGTCTGGGAGGCAGAGCGTGAGGCAGCGCGCGCGTATATGCTGGCCTATCTGGATAGTGAACGATACCTGCGTTTCAAAGAGCGTTTTGCCGGCTTTCTGGAGAAACCTGGTGCCGGGGCGGCGCCGATCCTTTCAGAGCAGGGAGAGCCGCTGCCGCACCGGCTGCGACACGTGGCGCCGGTGGCGGTGTACCAGCGGTTGGCCGGCGTGCGCGCCTACGACGAGTGGGTCACTGCTGAGCACGTGCCGTTGGGGCGGTTGCATCAACTGCGTATCGCGGCCAAGGGGCTGCGTTACACGGTGGAGTATTTTCGCGAAGTGCTGGGGCCGGAAGCCAGGGCGCTGATCGACGAGATCAAGACGTTGCAGGATCATCTGGGGAATCTGCAAGACGCCGTGGTGGCCAGTCAACTGCTGCGCGATTTTCTGACCTGGGGCACCTGGGGGCACACCGAGGCCGGTGCAGAAAAGGTAGAGCGGCCTGTGGAGCCGATCGTTGCGCCCGGTGTGGCGGCCTATCTGGCCGAAAGACAGCGAGAGTTAGAGCGGCTGGTGCAGGCTTTTCCTCAGGTCTGGACGCGCTTTCGAGGTTCGGATTTCAGCCAGTTGGTGGCCCAGGTCGTGGCCGTGCTGTGATGCCGGACAGTGATGACATTTTTCGTTGGAAAGGGGATCGTGACCACATGTCCAGACAGGCCAATTTCATCGTTCTTTTGGGTCCGCCGGCTTCGGGCAAGGGCACCCAGGCGGCCAGGCTGTGTCAGGCGCTCCATCTGCCGCACGTGGCCAGCGGCGATCTGTTTCGTGAGAACCTCAAAAACGAGACCGAACTGGGCCTGAAAGCCAAAGCATTTATGGATCGCGGCGAGCTGGTGCCCGACGACGTGACCATCGCCATGGTCATGGATCGCTTGAGCCGGCCCGATTGCGCCACTGGCGCTCTGCTCGATGGTTTTCCGCGCACCATCGCTCAGGCCGAGGCGTTGGATCGGGCATTGGCTGCCCGGGGGCATCAGATCGGCGTGGCGCCCAACATTCTGGTGCCCGACGAGACGCTTGTGGAGCGGGTGAGCGGTCGCCGTCTGTGCCGGGTGTGTGGCGAGTCGTATCACCTGCGCTTCAATCCGCCGGCCAGGCCAGGGGTGTGCGACAAAGACGGCGGCGAGTTGTATCAGCGTGACGACGACAACCCGGAGACGGTTCGCCAGCGATTGAAGGTTTATTGGAAGCAGACCAGCCCCCTGGTGGATTATTATCGGCTCCGGGGAGTGTTGGTGGAGGTGAATGGCGATCAGGCCATCGACGCCGTGACGGAGGATTTGTTGGCCGCCGTTGGCATCGGGTGAGCGTGGGCCGTTTCGACAGGCGCGCGGGGCAAGGGAGGAAGGCGTGCTGGAAAAGATCGATCTGACCAAAAAACTGTCCAAGTCGGATTACAAGGCGCGATTGCCCTGGCTGCGCCGGCGGCTGTACGATTTACAAAAGGCCTGCTGGGATGCACGCATCCCCAGTGTGATCCTCTTTGAGGGTTGGGACGCCGCCGGCAAGGGCACGTCGATCAATTTGCTCACCCAGCGGCTCGATCCACGCGGTTTTAAACTTTATGCCATTCAGGCGCCACGCACTTTTGAGACGCACATGCCCTGGCTGTGGCGTTTCTGGCTCAAGCTGCCCAATTATGGCGAGATGGCCATTTTCGACCGTAGCTGGTATGGCCGGGTGTTGGTGGAGCGGGTGGAAGAGTTGACCCCCGTGGCCGAGTGGCGTAAGGGTTATCGTGACATCATGAACCTGGAGCGCACCATCGCCGATGATGGTTACGTGGTGATCAAGTTCTTTTTGCACATCGACAAGACCGAACAATTACGGCGTTTCAAAAAGATCTCCCAAGACCCGTTGGAAAGCTGGCGGGTGCAGGCCGAGGATTGGGAACATCATCGCAAGTACGATCAATACGTGGTGGCCATCGAAGAGATGCTGGAGCGCACCGATACCGAATGGGGGCCGTGGACCATCGTCGAGGCGACAGACCGCTGCTGGGCGCGCATCAAAATCTTTGAGACGATCATCGCCCGGTTGGAGGAGGCCCTGCAAAAGCGCGGCCAGCCGCTGCCTGAGGATCGGCCTGACGTGGGCGACGCCGACGATGGCGACTATGATGATTATCGTGACTACGAGGCAGGGGGCAGGGCTGTGGCCCAGTCGAACGCCGAAGCGGAGCCGGCTACGACGACGGTGGATGCGGGCGAGGGGGGGTGACCATGCTGGAAACGATCGACCTCACTCAAAGCATGACGCGAGAGGACTATATCCGCGATCTGATCCGCTATCAGTTGCAGTTGCGCGAGCTGGCTTATCAGCTCTACGTGCAAAAACGGACGCTGGTGATGGTTTATGAAGGCTGGGACGCGGCCGGCAAAGGAGGCAACATCAAACGGGTCACCGAGCGACTGGACCCGCGTGGTTATCAGGTTTACCCCATCGCCGCGCCGCAGGGCGAGGACCGCACGCATCATTATCTGTGGCGCTTTTGGCACAGATTGAGGCCGCCGGATGAAAAGCAGATCCTCGTTTTTGACCGCAGTTGGTACGGGCGGGTCATGGTGGAGCGCATCGAGGGTTTTTGCACCGAAGAAGAGTGGAAGCGCGCCTATCGCGAGATCAACGAGTTCGAGCGCCAACTGGTGGATTTTGGCATGATTCTGGCCAAGTTCTGGATCCACATCGGTGCTGAGGAGCAGCTTGCCCGCTTTGAGTCCCGGCGAGATACGCCCTACAAAGCCTGGAAGTTGACCGACGAGGACTGGCGCAACCGTCAAAAGTGGGATCAATACGAACAGGCCGTCGAGGACATGCTGCTGCGTACCAGCACCCTCACCGCGCCGTGGACCATCGTAGAGGGCAACGACAAGTGGCATGCGCGGATCAAGACGCTGCGCACGCTTGTGCAGTTGTTGAGCCAGGAGCTCAACTATCAACCGTCAGAGCCTCCGATCAAAGGGGGCAAAGCTGCGAAAGGAGAGGGCGAAATGGCGAAGGAAGAAAAAGAAAAGAAGGAAAAGAAGGAAAAGAAAGAAAAAAAGGGCAAAAAGGACAAAAAGAAAAAGAAATAGAGCCTTTGTGCCCGCCTGTTCGATGTTGTGCTCCGGTCAGCGACGCCCGGAGCACGCTTTTTGAGATGCGATCACCAGGTGGGTGGTGATGCCGTTTGCGGTTCCTCTGTTTGCAACACGGCATCCAGAGAGCGACCTTGCGAGAACATGAGCGCAAAGGCGGGCGGTAGATCGTATTCCTGGATGGCAGCCACCGTTCTTGCGACATCGTAGGCGATGCGGTAGTGCTGGACGGCGAGGTTTTCCCTGGTGATCTCCAGGATGGCATAACAGGCGCGAGGGTCGCCATCGTCGGGCCGTCCGACGCTGCCGGTGTTGATGAACCAGATACCATCCACCTGGCGCACAAAGGGTTGGTGCGAGTGGCCGCAGATGATCACGTCGGCCTGGGCCATTTGGGCCAGCTCGCGCAGCCGGTCATCGGGCGTGTCTGGGGTGAGGTGCTCCTCGTTCGAGACCGGGCTGCCGTGGGTCAGCAGGATGTGGCGCCCTTTGACTTTCATGCGGATCTCTTGTGTCAGGAAGCGCAGGTATTTGCGATTCTTTTTCGAGAGCTGTTCGTAGGCCCATTTGAAGGCCAGGTATTTCTCGTACGGTTTTCGCTTGCGCCATTTGTCCTTTTTTTCTTTGAACTTGAGCACCTGGAGGTCATAGTTGCCCACGATGCTCAAGACATCTTGCTGGCGCAAGAGCTGCACCGCCTCGTCGGGAAAAGGGCCGTAGCCCACAAAATCGCCGACATTCCAGATGGCTTCCACGTTCTGTTCTCTGGCATGGGTCAAAACGGCCTCCAGAGCCGGCAAGTTGGCGTGAACGTCGCCGATCAGTGCTACCTTCATGGGATTTTCCTTCAATCTTCTTCGTTCCACAATCCCCGATGCTCGATCATCCACAACTGAGAGTTCAGTTCTGGCTGTCCCTCCTGGGGTTGGAGACGCTCGTAGCTGCCATCGGGCAACAATCTACGAGCCTGGATGTTGTCCTGAAGGTGGGTGAGTAGAATGTGCTCGTAAAGTGATTCACGCAGGTCAACGTCTTCCACCGGGAACAATTGTTCCACCCGTCGATCCAGGTTGCGCGGCATCAGGTCTGCGCTGCCGAGCAAAACCTCATCGTCGCCACCGTTACGAAAATAATAGATGCGTGGGTGCTCCAGAAAACGGCCCACGATGGATGTGACGCGGATGTTGTCGCTGATACCCGGCACGCCCGGGCGCAGGCAACAGATGCCGCGCACCTGAAGCTCCACCCTGACGCCCGCCTGAGAGGCGCGGTAGAGGGCGCGGATGCTGGCCGGATCCACCAGCGAGTTCATCTTGAAGGCCAGATACCCGCCGCCATTACGGCGGTGCTGTTCGATCTCACGCTCGATGCGCTCCAGAATCTGATGGCGCATCTGGCCCGGAGCCACCAGCAATTTGTGATAACTCTGTTTGGCCGAATAGCCGGTGAGGGCGTTGAATAGATCGGACACGTCCGCACCGGTCTCGGCATCGGAGGTAAAGAGGCCGATGTCGCTGTAGAGGCGTGCCGTGACATCGTTGTAATTGCCGGTGCTCATGTGCACGTAACGCCTGATGCCGTCTCTCTCGCGGCGCACCACCAATAAAAGCTTGCAGTGCGTCTTGAGGCCCACCAGGCCATAAGCCACGTGTACGCCAGCCTGCTCCAACGCGCGCGCCCAGACGATGTTGTTCTCTTCGTCGAAACGGGCCTTGAGCTCCACCAGCACGGCCACCTGTTTGCCGTGTTCGCGGGCCTCCATCAACGCCGCCACCACCGGCGAGTTGGGCCCCACGCGGTACAGGGTCTGTTTGATGGCCAGCACGTTGGGATCGCGGGCGGCCGTGCGGAGGAAATCGATCACCGGGGCAAAGCTGTCGTAAGGATGGTATAGCAGAATGTCGCGCTGTTTGAGGATGGCAAAGATGTTCTCGCCCGTGGTCAACGGCGGCGGCACGGCGGGCATAAAGGGGGTGTCTTTGAGATCCGGGCGGTTGATTTTGGTCAGCTCCATCAGATCGGCCATGCCGACCGGGATGTTTCGGGTGTAGACCTGGTAGGGAGCCAGTTTCAGGTTGCTCACCAGGATTTCGTGGATGCGCGGCGGCATGACCGTATCGACCTCGAGCCGCACGGCAGAGCCAAAGTGACGCATCCGCACCCCTTCTTCGATGGCCGCCAGCAGGTCGGCGGCTTCATCCTCTTCGATCTCGGGGTCGGCGTCGCGGGTCACGCGGAAGGGATGGGCGGCCAGGACTTGCATGCCGGGAAAAAGCAGGTCCAGGTTGGCTGCCACAGCCTCCTCCAGCCACACAAAATTGGTGGGCGCTTCTTCCACCAGCCCCAGGCTCTCGTACCGGTCGGCTTCTTCTTCGTCAGGAATACGCAGCAGGCGCGGGAATACGGCGGGCACCTTGAGGCGGGCGAATCGCTCGCCGTGGGTGGGGTCGTTGATCACCACCGCCAGGTTGATGCTCAGGTTCGAGATGTGGGGAAAGGGATGGCTGGGGTCGAAGGCCAACGGCGTGAGCACCGGAAAGATCTCTTTTTCAAAGTAGCGCCGCAGCAACTTGCGCTGGCGGCGTTTCAGCTCGTCATAATTCAGGACGTTGATCCCGGCCTCGCGGAGTTGAGGCCGCAGGTCGTCGTACCAGCACTCAGAGTGCTGGGCCAGCAGGGGCAACAATGTCTGGTGGATGGCCATGAGCTGCTCGCCGGCTGTCATGCCATCGGGAGAGGTTTCCAGAATGCCGGCGTCCAGTTGCCGCCGCAGGCCAGAGACGCGGATCATAAAAAACTCGTCCAGGTTGTTGGCAAAAATGGCCAGAAATTTGACCCGCTCCAGCAGCGGATGGCGTGGGTCGAGGGCTTCTTCCAGCACCCGTCGATTGAACTGGAGCCAGCTCAGCTCGCGGTTGATGTATAATCGGGGGTCATCGAGGGTGATCGGGGCATCACTTTTGGGCCAGGTTGAAGGTTTTTTGGTCACGTTGCTCTCCCAGAAATTGGACGGGTTGGCGTTGTGTGGTTACAACCAGCGCTGACCTTTGGCCTTTCGTTCTTCCGGCCCCAACACCCGACGGGAACGGCTGGCGCCTTCCGGTGGACCCACCACGCCGTGCTCTTCCATCAGGTCGATCAACCGGCCTGCTCGTGCATAGCCGATGCGCAGTTTGCGTTGCAGCAACGAGGCAGAGGCGCTGTTGTTCTCTCGCACGATAGCGATGGCCTGATCCAGCAGATCGTCCGATTCGGCAGCTTGTTGCTCTCGTTGACGCATCTCTTCCCAGAGGGGCTGCTGAACCACCCGTGGCTCACCGTGAATGGCCGGGCGCGGCGTGGTGGTAAAGGAAACAGGGGCCGGAGCCGGGCCGGCGGTTTTCCAGAAACTCACCAACTCGTTGATTTCCATATCAGATACAAAGCAGCCCTGAAGGCGTCGCAGCTCGGACGAATCGGAGGCCATGTAGAGCATATCACCACGGCCCAGCAACCGCTCGGCGCCAGGTGTATCCAGGATGACCCGCGAATCGACGCTGCTGGTGACGGCAAAGGCGATACGCGAGGGAAAGTTGGCCTTGATCAAGCCGGTGACGACGTTGACGCTGGGCCGTTGGGTGGCGATCACCAGGTGGATACCGGTGGCGCGGGCCATCTGGGCCAGGCGGGTGATGGTGCGCTCGGTCTGATCCGGCGCGGTCATCATCAGATCGGCCAGTTCGTCGACAAAGACCACAATATAAGGCAAACGTTCCTGAGGCGTCTGGGTGCGCTGGTTAAAATCCTCGATGTTGCGCGCGCCGATCTGGGCAAATTGCCGATAACGCTCGTCCATTTCGTTGGTCACCAGTTGCAGCACCTCGACCACCTGATCCAATTCGACGATGACCGGTGTAAACAGGTGGGGGATGCCGTTGTAGCCGGTCAGTTCCACCCGTTTGGGGTCGATCATCAGCAGCCGCAGGTTGGCCGGCGAGTTGTTCATCAACAGGCAAGAGATGATGGCGTTGACGCACACCGATTTGCCAGAGCCGGTGGCGCCGGCGATCAGCAGGTGCGGCATGGATGACAGATCGGCGGCTACCGTCTGGCCAGAGACATCGCTGCCCAGGGCGATGCGCAAGGGCGATTTGAGCTTTTGAAAGGCTTCCGATTCCATCGCCCCGCGCAGTGAGACCAACGAGATGGTTTCGTTGGGCACTTCGATGCCCACGTAGGGCCGCCCCGGCACCGGCGTTTCGACTCGCACCGGCGAGGCTGCCAGGGCCAAGGCCAGGTCGTCGGCCAGAGCGGCGATCTTGGAGACTTTGACCTTGATCTTGCGCCCGCCACGCCCCTGGACAAAGCCCGGCCTGACACAGAATTGGGTCACCACCGGGCCGGGGTTGGCGTCCATCGCCGTGACCGGCACGCCGAACTCTCGCAGCGTGTCCTCGATGACCTTGGCCCGTCGCCGGATTTCGCGCCAGCTGATGGGCTGATCTTCGGACTCTTCCAGGATGTCCTGAATGTGTGGCAGGGGCCAATCGTACGGTATGCTCACGATACGATCTCGAGGCCGGATGGCTGCTGCCGGGTAGGGCGCAACGGGTAGCCGCTCTGGGAAATCGGCGGCCGGGTAGGGGGCAGCAGATGGGGGTGGCACGGCGGGCTGCTGGGGCTGTTGCCGGGCGGCGGGTCGCAGACGCGGCAGTTTCAGATTGCCGGACAAGCGGCGTATGGCCTGGCCGATCAGGTGCAACAGCGTGCCCAACTCGGCCACCGACAAATCGGCCAGCAAAATGGTGGCGATGACGACCGCCGCCAGCATGGTCACCGCTGTGCCCCAGCCGCCCAGACTGCTGAGCATGGCCTGGCTGAAATAGTAACCCAGATAACCGCCGCCGCCGCCCATTTCGGCCAATGCCTGGGGATCGTCGGAAAAAGAGAGCAGGTGCAACAGTATCAGGGCGGTCAGATAGAGCAGCAGGCTGCCCGCCACGCGCTCACCGCCGATGGTGGGTCGCCGTTCGAAATGGCGCAGCAGCAGCCACAGTCCGGCCAGTCCCATGCCAAACGGCGCCAAATAGACCCCCAGGCCCAAGATGCGGCTCAAAAAATCCACCCAACCTTCGGTCAGGCTGCCCCGCGTGGCCGAAAGAAAGCTGAGCAGGGTGATGCCTGCCAGCGCCACCAGCACCACGCCCAGGATGTCCAACTGCCGATCCAGACTTAGCGGCGGCAGTTTGGACGTGGGCGGCGTTTTGCCCCTGGTTTTTCGAGAAGGAGCCCTTTTGGCCATCGAAAAAGCTTTCTGTCCGGCGCAACTGTTCACTGATTGAACCTATTATAGCACAGGTCAGGGTGAGGGACAAAAACGTGGTATAATAGGCCACTGACAACGCTGCACGGAGACAGAGCATGCCAGAAATTCGTCAGAATTTTGCCAGCGGTGAGTGGGTGGTGGTTGCGCCGGAGCGAGCCATGCGCCCCGGTGATTTCGCTCGCCCGGAGCGAAGAACGGTGACCTCGCGGCCAGAGTACGTGGCGACCTGTGCCTTTTGCCCCGGCAACGAATCTCAGACGCCGCCTCAGGTGCTCCAGTTGCCGCGGCATGGTCCCTGGCAGGTGCGGGTTGTGCCCAACAAATATCCGGCGCTGCACAACAACAGCCCGCGCCAGGTCAACTCGGACGATGTGAACCTCTCCCTGGCCGGGGTGGGCTACCACGAGGTGGTCGTCGAGGCGCGGCAACACAACCTCTCGCCGGCTTTGCAGACCACGGAACAGGTGACTCGTACGTTGACGGCTCTGCAAATGCGGGGCCGGACGATGGCTCAAGACCGGCGCATCCGGCAGGTGGTGTACGTCAAGAACCACGGCCCGGCGGCAGGCACCTCGCGAGAGCACCCACACGCCCAGATCATTGCCCTGCCGCTGCTGCCGCCACGCACCCAGGCCCACAATGAAACCGCGCAGCGATATTTTGAAGCAAAAGGCGTCTGCCCGTTCTGCGCCATGTGGCAGGCCGAGCTCACAGCCGGTGAACGGCTGGTGGCCGAGAGTGCTCACCTGGCGGCTTTTGTGCCCTATGCCGCCCCGGCGGCTTATCATACCTGGATCGTTCCCAAACGCCATGGCGCCAGCTTTTGTGACGCCCTGCCCGCCGAGGTGGATGACCTCGGTGAATTGCTGCGCGACCTTTTGCGCCGACTGTACGTTGGTCTGGACGACCCAGACTTTAATTACGTCATCCAATCGGCCCCGGTAGATGGCTCGCACAGCCCGTTTTTGCATTGGTACCTGGCCATCACCCCACGGCTGGTGCCGTGGGGCGGTTTCGAGCTGGGGACAGGTATGTTCATCAACACCGCTTTGCCGGAGGAAAACGCCCGCTTTTTGCGTGAGGTAGTGATCTAGTCAGGGCGGCTTCACAACGTTTCGAACACCAGACCGCCCTGGTTGGCGTCCACCCGCACCGTGGTGCCCGGCGGCGGGTCCTGGATCAACAAAAAGTCGGCCAGCGGCTCGCGAATGTGGCGCTGGATGATACGTCGTAGCGGACGCGCGCCCCATTCGGGGTGTTCGTTCTGGGCCAGCAACCAGGTGCGGGCATTTTCCGTTACTTTCAGGCTCAACCCCCGACCTTTTGCCAGTGTGGATTCCTTTTTGAGCATCAGGCCCAAAATCGACCGTAATTGATCCTGGGTCAGCCGATGAAAGACGATGATGTCGTCCAGGCGGTTGAGAAACTCGGGCCGAAAGTGACGTTTGACCTCGGCCAGAGCCAGTTCTTTGGCTTCCTCCCCCAGTTCCAGATCGTTCAAATAGATGGCGCCCAGATTGCTGGTGAGGATGATGACCGTCTCGCTGAAAGGGGCGGTGCGACCTTTGCCATCGGTCAGGCGACCCTCTTCCATCATCTGCAGCAGCACGTCCAGCACGCGCGGGTGGGCCTTTTCCACCTCGTCGAACAGCACCACGGTGTAGGGCGTTTCGATGACCCGATCGGTGAGCTGGCCGCCGCCCTCGAAACCCACGTAGCCCGGCGGCGCGCCGATGAGCCGGTTGAGTGAATCCTCTTGTTGATACTCGCTCATGTCCAGCACCACCAGAGCCTCTTCGCTGCCGAACAAAAAATCGGCCAGCGCTTTGGCCAGCTCGGTCTTGCCCACGCCGGTGGGGCCCAGGAACAAAAAGCTGCCGATGGGCCGTTTGGGGTCTTTGAGGCCCACCCGCGCCGTCTTGACGGCGCGGCTGACGGCCAGCACGGCCTCTTCCTGGCCGATGATGCGCTGGTGAAGGTGCTCCACCATGCGGGCGTAGCGGGCGCGCTCGTCGGCGCCGAGTTTGGTCACCGGGATGCCGGTCATGGCGCTGGCGGCCACGGTCACGTCCTCGGCATCGAGGGTGGTATCGGTTTGGGTCTGCGGCGCAAAGGGCAGTTGCGTCTGAGTGCTCATGCGCACCAGGGCGCAGGCGCGATGCAACAGGTGCACCGCCGCGCCCGGCAAAGGCGTGGCCGTCAGGTAACGCCCGGCGAGCGAGGCTGCCTTGTCCAGGGCGTCGTCGGTGATGCGCAGGCTGTATTCGGCCTCCAGGTGAGGTTTGAGTGTGCCCAGAATGGCGGTCGTTTCGTCGACATCGGCGGGCGGCACGCGCAGCGTGTGGCTGTTTTCGGTGATGGCCGGGTTGTTGGCCAGTCTCTCGCCGTATTCGGCGTCGGTGGCCGTGCCGACGATGATGGGATCGTTTTCAAAGAAGGCCTTTTGCAGTTGAACGGCGGCCTTGGGAAACTCGGAGTAGAGCCGTCCGCCGAAAAATCGACCGATGTTGGGCACAAAGAGGATACCACCGCGCGCTTGTTGCAGGCCGGCCCGCGCTGCCCCGTCGGCGTTATCGACCAGCGCCGCCTCGCTGATTTCCACGACGCGGGCAATGTTGGCCGGCCCTTTGCCCTCGGCGGCGAGTTGCGCCAGGCTGTAGACCAGGCTGCGTCGCCCTGCCCCCGCCGGGCCGGTCAGGATCACGTGCCGGTCGGTGGAGAGGTTGATCAGGTTGACGAGGTCGCGCAGCAGCGACTGGCGGTAGTGGAGGGGGGGCATTTCGCCGCGGCGGGCCAGCTCTATCCAATCGAGAGTGGTGCGGCGGGCCAGGGCGTGGGCGGTGAGATAGTCGGTGATGGCCTGAGGGGTGATGCCGACACGCTGCAGCAGGCCGGCCGTAGCGACGCCGCCCTGGCTCATGGCGGCCAAAGCATGTTCGGTGCCGATCCAGACCTCGTGAGTGACGGCTTCGGCGATGGCGCGGCCTTCGTCTAACACCACCAGCATTTCGGTAGACAGAGGCACCGCCTCGCCCGATGCGCTCAAAAAGTCGAAATTGGCGTTGCGCCCCAGCCGGGCGGCTGCCTGGGCCTCGGTGCGCCGGGCCAGATCGTCGATCTGGACGCCTCGCTGTTGGGAAAAATGGGTCAGCAGCCGGTGCGCCGCGTTATCCGGCGAGTGGATGAAGGCCAACAGCAGGTGCTCTGGCATCATCACTGGCTTGTTCATGTCGCGCATCAACGCGGCGGCCTGGCTCAACGCCTGGTGTAATTCTTTGGTCGGCAGGTCAGGGTTCAGTGTGCCCATGGTGGTTCATCCGTTTGCGTGTGTATGGCTGAAAGAGTCGTGCCGGCAAGCGCTCACCCTCCCGCAGGCTTGACGGCAGATTCAGGTAGAAACCGGTTAAAGTACCACCGGCGACGAACGATTTCAAGCGGTTTGCCAGCCCGCGGGAGGGTAGGCTGAGCAGTAACCTTTTGGCTCAGATGCCACTATAACACAGGCTGTCCTTTGTGTCAACAATCTGGCGCTGCCGGGGTGCATTTCAGTCTGGAGGAGAGTTTTCATCCTCCCGCAGGTTTTGGGTGCACAAAAGTCGTTTCCTCCCGTTCCGCGACTCGGCTGGGGTGCAACTCGTTCCGGCTGAACCTGCGAGAGGATAAACTGCGCCAAAAGTGAAATATACCCGCGCTGCCGTCGGGTCGATGGCAGGCTGGAGGCGCGCGTTCGATTCGAGAGGCTCCCTCAAAAAACACGCACGAGATCCCGTTCCGCCTGGTACAACTCGTCGAACAGGCAACGGATCTCTTGCAGCGAGCAAACGGCGGCGGTGAGTGGATCCAGCATCAGCGCGTGCACGGCGGCCTGGCGGTCGCCTTCCAGCAGGGCGAGCGCGGCCAGTTCATGCACGGCCATGTGGGCCTGGTTGAGGGCGGCCAGTTGGGGAGGCAGGCTGCCGAACTGGCAGGGCTGGATGCCGTTTTCATCCACCAGACAGGCCACCTCGACGCAGCCATCGAACGGCAGGTTGTCGATCAGGCCGTTGTTGAGCACGTTGGCGTGGATGCGGACGGGCGCGCCGGTTTCCCTGGCCTCGATGATGTACGAGGCATACTCGTGACTGCGCCGCCGTTCGATCTCGATCTCACCATCGATCATCAGCCGGGCGTAGGCGTCGGCGGCCTGGCGCCACATGGGCCAGTTATCGGCGTAAAAACCGGTCTGGCCGCGATAGCCGTCGCGGTCGAAGCGGGCGATGAGATCGTCACGTTTACGAAAGTAGGGCACGTACTCGGCAAAGTGGCCGCTGGATTCGGTGACAAAGTAGCCGAACTGGCGCATCGTCTCAAAGCGGGCCGGGTCCTGATCGAAAAAGGCCGGCTCGCGGGCGCGCTCGTGGAGGCGGGGGTAGAGATCCTGGCCGTGGTGGGTGAGCTCGGTGAACCAGGCCATGTGGTTGATGCCGCCGCAGCGCCAGCGCATCTCTGCGTAAGGCACAGCGGCGTATTCGGCCAGCCGCTCCGATGTGCCCTGCACCGAGTGGCACAGCCCCACCACCGGCAGGTCGGTGGCGCGCAACGCAGCCAGGGTCAGGATCGACATCGGGTTGGTGTAGTTCATCACCAGCGCGCCGGGGCAGAGCTCTTGGGCGTCGTCGAGGATGTCTAACCAGTCGGGGCCGGTGCGCAGCGCCTTAAAGATGCCGCCGGGGCCGATGGTGTCGCCGATGCACTGCTTGATGCCGTATTTGAGGGGAATCTCGTACTCTGGACGCACCGCTTGTAGACCGCCGACCTCGATGAAGCTGATGATATAGTCCGAATCGGCCATCATGCGGCGGCGGTCGGTGGCGGCCTGCACTGTCCAGTTTTTGCCGCTCAGGGGGATCAGCTTTTCGGCCAGTTGGTGGGCCAGCTCTAGCCGTTGGGCGTCGATATCTACCAGGGCAAAGGCGCCGCCGTCCAGGCCGGGCACGAGCAGGATGTCGGTCATCAATTGGCGGGCAAACACGGCGCTGCCGGCGCCCATGAGGGTGATCTTGGGCATGGAAACCTCCTTGTTTCAGGTGTGGATGGACCCACTTGCGACTCGGCTCAGATAGCCCAGGGCGTGATCGGTTTCACCGTCCATGAGTATCTCCAGGTACCGGCCACCCGAGGCGGCAGGGACGTCTATCAGTTTGACGTAATCGGCAAATATGGCGTCTTGGGGCAACAGATCGGGCAGGGTATTGGGCGAGTTGTCGAAAAAGGGCCAGTTAAAGACCGTGTTGGGATCGTCGGGGTAGAGGGGCATGGGGTAGATCTGCGCCTCCACCAGGTCCTGGAAAAAGTGGGTGCCGTAGGAGGCTTCCGGAGCGTGTTCACCGCGCGCCAGGGCCACTTCGATGAGCGCGCTGGCGTTGTGAATATCGGCATAGGTCACTCTGACGCCCAGGTCGGCGTTGGCGCTGCCCCAGCGGCCCGGCCCCATGAGGATGAAACGTTGCCCCTCCAGATGTTTGTTGAGGTGGCCCACCACACGCGCCAGTTGTAGTTTGGTGGTCGTGTCTGGAATGCGGTCGTAGGCGCGAGGGTCGATCCAGATCACATAACGCACGCCGGAGAGCTGTCCGTGAGGCACCAGTCGATTGGCGGTGAAGAGGGTGTCGGCCAGAGGCACGTCTTCAGGTATCTGTACCGGCTGGCCCCATTCGCGAAAGCTGAGCGGGCGGCATTGCAACAGCGAGAGTTTCAGCTCTGGGTGGGGCAGGCCGCGGACGATCTCGATGGCAAACTCGGTGTCGATGGGACGGCCATAGTGCTGCTCGATGGTTTGTAGCAGGCTCTTGATCATGGGCACAAAGCTGGTGTGGGCCAGCAGATTGTCAAAGGTCAGCACCAGGCTGTTGGGATCAGGATCGTCCAGCAGCGAGTAGATGGGTTGCACGTAATCGCCTTTGTCCAACGAAGCCAGCAGGTTCAGGTGGGGGTAGTCGCCGCGGATGAGATGGGCGACAGGCAGCGTTTCGATGGTATTGGCTTGCAGGTCGAGGGCATCCACAAAACGCTGCGAGTACTTGCTGATGGCCTGG
Organism: Chloroflexota bacterium; assembly: GCA_049324835.1. Classification (GTDB taxonomy): domain Bacteria; phylum Chloroflexota; class Anaerolineae; order CAYNKW01; family CAYNKW01; genus JBMOMT01. The sequence continues at coordinate 44,254 of JBMOMT010000051.1, forward strand.
GCGCCGATTTCGGGCCGCAGGGTGGGGTGGCTGAGGGCGATCATGCGGGGGTAATCGTTGGAGACGCGGTCGACGGCGCGTGTGCCCAGGCCCCACACCAGGCGCACCAGGCCATCCTCGCGGCGAATGCGTGGGTTCCAGCGGAAGGGGTTGTGGCTAAAGGCCACGCCGGCCAGGGCCGGGAAAAAGTAACCACGGTACGGCTGGCCGACCACCTTTTGTAGCAGGATGGCCATACGCTCGTCGTAATCCAACAGGCCCATGTGTTTGCGGTAGAGAAGGGCATCGGGGTTGAGGGTGCTGGCGTACACCCTGGAGATGGCCCGGCTGAGCGCGGCCAGGTTTTGTTCCAGAGTGCCCTGATTGGGTAGGAAAAAACTGTCGTATTTGCCGGCGAAGGAAAAGCCGAAATTGTCTTCCAGCAGGCTGGAGGAACGCACCACCAGCGGCGCATTGCCCATCTGCTCCAGCACCCAGCGCAGGCGCTCCAGCACGTCGTCTGGAAAGTGGGCGCCGATAAAGGCCCGGCGAATGGCGGGATAATCGGCTTCCATTTCGTCGCGGCTTTTGTATTTTTGGTTCATGTAGGGAAACAGGTCGTTCAGGTTGTGGAAATCGTAAAACACGTCGGCGCCGATAAAATAAGAGTCGGGAATGGTGAGGTAAGAGGCAAAACCAAAACCGGCTCCACTGCTCACCCGCTGCAAGATTTTCCAGGCCAGCATCATGCCGGCCGCCTTGCCGCCGATCTTGCCGCGGCCAATGCGTCGGCGATAGACTTCTTGGAGGTCGGATACGGTGAAAAACTCGCGTGCCAGGGCGACGAAATCCAGTTGATCGCTGATCATGCCTTTGGTGAGCACCACCACGATCTCTTTGAGGTGATGCTGCACCGTTTCGCGCTTTTCAGGGGGATAGCCTTCGTACTCTTGACCCAGCGCAAAAAGCATGGCCCAGGGGGCCAGTTCCGGGTTGAACGACAGCACCACTTCGCGGTCGGGTTTGCGCCGCCGGATGGTCTCACGCACGATCCACTCGAAGCGTTGGTGGGGCACGTTGTGGGCAAAGTAAAAGTCGGTCAGGTCATCGCGGAGCATCTCCAGGCGTTGCTGCCACACGTCCTCCGGCTCTTCGACCAACGGGTCGCTCAGGCCTTCACGCAGTTGGGAAGCGATGGCCCGCTGCCGCACTTCGCGCTCAAAGTCGCTGGGGGTGATGACCCCACGGGAAAAAAGCTCCTGGCGCATGCGTTCGCGGATTTTGGGCGCCAGGATGGGGTATTGTTTGAGTTCGAGCACCAGCTCTAACACCTTGGGTGGATCCTGTGACTCCAGGGTCATGCACGCGCTCCTTGCCGCCTTGGGACTGGCAACACGATGGTGATATTGTACCTCAATCGAGGGATGCGAGCAATCGCTGTGAGTGGCCCCGCCCCAGGGTTTGAGCGGCAAACGTCTGTTTCCTCTCCCAGCCAGCCGGTGTCCTGGCCGTCCTTGCTGCAGCCTGCTACAGCAGGCCTGCTTTGCCGCTGTTGATCCAGCCCGCCTCCGACTGGATATCGGTTTTGAAAACGATCAGATCCGCCTCCCATTGTGAGTCGGTCAGATACACGCTCCGGTCGGCCTCACTCTGGATGTCGGTGTAGCACCAGATGGCGCTTTCGGCAGCAGCCCACCGGTCTGTGGTCTCGAAAACGATCAGATCGGCGTCGGAGCGGATGTCGGTGACAAAGACCTTGAGCTCCGCCTCGGAGGCGATGTCGGTTTTGAACAGTTTGGGCATGGGATCTCTCCTCGTATAATATGTTTGTAGTCAGGCACGTAACGGAGTGGAGTGCCGTAGGACGCCACTCTGTTCTGCAGCTTTCGAGCGGGGGCTCTATCTACAACTGAACCCAAAATCGATGGCGTTGCTGCTGTGGCCGGCAGCGTCGAAAAGCGTCACACGCATGGACACATCCTGAACGGTATTGCACCACATGTAAAAACCGACCGTCCCGGCAGTGGTATCGCCTTCGATCAGGCCCTCTGCGGGATCAAAAGCAAACGGCGAAAAGTTGGCTGCGCCCAACACGTCGAACGCGATCCAGTTGACGTCGCCATCGGGGTCTTGAAAGCGCACCGTGCCATCGACGGAGGAACCGTCGGCAGGAACCTGCGACGGAAAATCGACGGCGATGATGACCGGCGCTGCGGCGGGAGGCGGCGGGACGGGGGTAGCCGTCGGCGGCTCAGGCGTGGCGGTGGCGGTCGGTGTTGGCAGTGGCGTCGGCGTCGGCGGCGCAGGTGTGGCGGTGGCGGTTGGTGTTGGCAGCGGCGTAGGCGTCGGCGGCACAGGTGTGGCGGTGGCCGTCGGCAGCGGCGTAGGCGTCGGCGTGGCGCTGGGGGTGACAGTAGGCGTGGCGGTCGAGGTTGGCGTCGGCGGCAGCGGCGTGTCGGTCTCGATGGTGATATCGGATCGGTCGATCTCGACCGCTTCGATCTCGGCGGCCCACAGGTTTTTCTCCTCGCTGCTCATTGGCTCTGGCGGTGAGGGTGGCTGATCGCGCTCCACGCTGGCCTGCTCACCGGCTGTCACGGTCACACTTTGATCCTGAGCCGTCAACTCGACCTGACCGGCCGCCACTGAGACGAACGTCTCACCGTTGGCATACCGCACGCTAAAGTGGGTATCGCGCACCGCAGCGACGGCGTTGCCCGTCTCCACGGTAAGAGCGTGTGGTTGGTCGGTCGTCAGATGCGCCCACAGGCGGCCTTCCTCCAACAGGAGCGCCGTCTCTGTCTGGCCCTGGCGCGTGGCGCTGCTCTTGACGGCAAAGACGCTTTGGGCCGCCAGGCGCACCACGCCTTCCTGGAGCGCCACCTGCGCTGCCGACGACAGGCCCGTGCGCACGCGCCCACCCTCATAGACGATCATATCCATCGCTGCCTGCTGCCAGCTTTCCTCCGGGCGGGAATGGGCGTCTACCGTGTGGATCACCTCGACGATCCGCGCCGGATGTTGCTCCTCCTCGGACGCTGCACAGGCTACTGCTGCCACTGCCATCAGCGCCAGAATGAAAATGGCCCAGGAGTATTTGCTCATTTCAGGCCTCCCTTCCACTTGCCTGCTGCGGGGAATGGGTGCGGCGCTTCCAAGGGCCGGGAGACGGTATCACGTGTGTCTGCCCGGCCCAGCCGATTCATCGTCTGTGCAGGTTGTCAGAAGACTTGTGTGCCGATGTTCAGCAGATCGGCGATGTTGGCCCGTGGATCGATCACCGGCTCTATCAACGGCGTGCCGCAGGTCATGAGTGTCGTCACACCTGGGCCATGCCCGGCCAGGAGGCAATCGCTGTGGACCACCACGCCAATCGAAATCGCACCCTGACGGTAAGCCCGGCCGTAGCGGTTGTCGTGATCCAGCAGGGCCACAAAATCGCCAAAACGAATCTTGTCCAGTCGATACTTTTCGACCGTGTCCGGATCGCTGGTGACGATGTCGTAATCACCTTTGGCCACGTGCGCCGAGCCGATGCCCGAACCCATGCAGGCCGCCGGAACCAGGGTGGTCACCGGCACCTGGAGCCTGTCCTGGCCCGATTTTTCGATTTTCATCGTCTTGAGCAGGTCCGGGTCGAGGTTAAAGAGCACGATGTCAGGGTAATCGAGCAGTTTGAGGCCCTGACCTCTGGCGCGGATGATGATTTTATCGTCATAGTTGAGCTGTTCTTTCACCTCGCGCGGAAAATCGACGATGAGGTGCTCCGAGCCGCCGTGATGGCCGATGACGATACCCGTGGCGCTTTTGGCTTCCCCCGAGATCACCTGGGCCTTGTTGCCCACACAGGCATAAAGTTGCAGCCCGATGTTGGGATGTTCGAACGGCTTTTGGGTATCGGCGGTGCAGCTTACCCCTGGCTCGACGTGATCTCCCGCCCAGCCGGAGGCCGGATCACCCACCTGGATGTTGAGCGTGATGCCGCCGATGGAGGGCAGGATAAACGGCGTCCCATCGTGGGCCACACTCCAGTTGCCGCGTGTCCTGGGGGGGCCGGGCTGACACTGCAACAGAAACTCGACCAGCTTTTCTTCATTTGTCTTGAGCATCTTTTCTCCTTTTTTCTCTCACAGCTTCTTTGGTTGATGGCATCGCTTGTGGGCATTCGTCCCACACCTGCGGCCTCACAGGGGATGGTAAAAATCTACCCAGTGCTGGTTGATCAACAAAACCTGCGCCTGCGGCGGGCCAAAATCACGGCCAGGCCCGGCGACGCGGATCTCGGCGTCGCTGACGGCGAAAAAATCGGCGGCCATCACGTTGAACAGATTGGTGGCCGGCATGTCGCCGGTGGGGTGCAGGTGAGCCCGGATGATAAACCCGGCGGCATAGATGGCCGCCGGCACACGCCGTTGGGCCAACTGGATGCTGCGCCGCCCGGTATCGTCCATCAGATCCAGGGCCACGAGGCGGCTCTTGGGCAGGGCCGCCTCGGCAGGCGAAAAGGCCTGCACGCGGCTATCGGGGCTCAGGCCCATGGCCTGGGCGTGGTTGAGCACGATGGCCCGCTGATTGACGTTGTTGAGCCAGCCCAGAAACGCCTGGCCCGGCGGCTCGATGAACCCACCCAGCACGTAATCTGGCGTAAAAACACGCACCGCCATGCCGGAGGGTCGGGCAGGTCGCGCCGTTGCCGTTTGTGGGGGTGGTTCGGAACGTCTGAAAGCCATCTTTTCACCTTCCTCGTGGGGTTTCAGCCTCTGCTTCCTGGGCCGGGCGATGGGATCGTTGGACTGTGACCTATCATACCGCAGAACGCCAAGATGGTCAAGCGGCTTGTCTGCCGCAGCCACAAAAAACACAGCCGCCAGGAGGCGGCTGCACGAGGCTGAAGGTTGCCGGTGGTGTTATACGCTGCCGATGGGGGAGAGGATCTCTTGCACCGCCTCCACAAACTGATCCAGGCGGAAGGGTTTGGCCAGGTAGCGGGCCACCCGCTGCCGGTAGGCGGCAGCCTCTAACTCATCGGAGCCATAGGCGGTGATCAGCATGGTGGGCACGTTTGGGTGAGACACCCGCAGGCGGCCGATCAGCTCCAGGCCGTTCTGCCCGGGCAGTCGGAAATCGGTGATGACCAGATCAAAATCCTGGGCAGCCAGAACTTGCAGGGCGTCTTCTGCAGAGGGTGTGCTCGTCACAGAAAAGCCGTTCTCAAGATCGGAAAGACCTTCTTTGAGGAAAAAGGCCACCTTTTCTTCATCTTCGACGATCAGAATTCGGGCTTCAGTCAAACCATCCATCCTCTATTCCTCTGCCCCCCGCCTGGTATTTCTCGCAGTGGTGCACCCATCATATCACGAAACGCGGCGGGTGAGGGTTACGGTATGATAACAAAACTATCACAACCTCAAAGCCAGAGGATGTCACTCGCCGCTGGCAAACATATACCCCACACCCCGCACGTTGACCACGTAACGTGGCTCCTCCGGCGATTCTTCGATCTTTTTTCGCAGTCGCCGGATGTGCACCCGGATGATGGCCCGGGCTTCGAGCTCGTCGCACTCGTAGCCCTGCACCTCTTGCACCAGCCTGTGGGCGCTGACGACTTCGTTGGGCCGTTGCATGAGCGTGGTCAACAGGCGCAACTCGGTGGGGGTGAGGTTCACTGGTTCGTCGCGCACCAGGACGATCTGGCGCTGCAAGTCGACGACGATATCGGAAGCGCGCAGAAAGCGGGCCGGTCGCTCTGGCTGGGGCTCGGTTTCCGGCATGGAAAACTCGCCGCTGGAGAGCTCTTTGATGGCCCGCTCCATCTGCTGCACCAATTGTTGTTTGCGCAGCGTTTCCTGGCGGCGGCGCAGCCCTTCTTCGACACTGGCCATGATGGCCGGGGCGCTGGCCGGTTTGAGCAGATAATCGTGCGCCCCCTGCCGCATGGCCTGGATGGCCGAGGAAAGGGTGCCGTGAGCGGTGAGCATGATGATGACCGTCTGCGGGGCGATCTTGCGGCCCTTTTCCATCACCTGCAGGCCCCCCATGCCCGGCATGACCAGATCGAGCAGCATCAGGTCAAAGTCTTCTTTGTGCAGCAGGGCCAGGGCCTCCTCGCCGCTGGCCGCGGTCATCACGTTGCGGCCCTCGGTGTTGAGTAACTCGGCCAGCGTCTCGCGGATGGCTGGCTCGTCATCGACGATCAGAATCTTGGTCGATCTCGACATGGTCTTCCCCCCCAGGTGCCATCAGCGGCAGGCACACGGAAAACAGCGTCCCCTTGCCCGGCACACTCTTGACCTCGATCTTTCCACCGTGGCGCTCCACGATGCCGTAACTCACCGCCAGCCCCAGGCCGGTGCCGCGCGTCTTGGTGGTGTAAAACGGTTCAAAGATGTGTTGTAGTTCTTCCTGCGCCAGGCCCACGCCATTATCGGCAAAGGAGATACGCAGCCATTTCCCCTCGCTGCTGGCTTCTTCCAGGCGACTGGTGAGGATCAGGTCGCCCTTTTCCGGCATGGCCTCGATGGCGTTGATGATGACGTTGAGGAAAACCTGTTTGATCTGATCGGCCACCACGCTGACCAGCGGCAGGTTGCGGCCCAGTTGGCGGTGCACGGTGATGTTGCCGCGCTGGAGCTTTTTGGCCGTCAGGGCCAGCACACCGTCGATCAGGGCGTTGATGTCGGTGAGCGCGCGCTGGCCGCGCGAAGGGCGGTAGAAATCGAGCATACGCAGCACGATGTCGATCAGTCGTTCCACTTCTTCCTGGGCCATGGTCAGATAGCGGCGCTGTTTGACCTCGTCGAGCTGGCGGTTCAGTGTCAGATGCAGACAGTTCTGCACGGCCTGCAGCGGATTGTTCAACTCGTGGGCAATAGAGGCCGTCAGTCGGCCCATGGCCGCCAGCTTTTCCGCCTGAACGAGTTGGGCCTGCGAGCGCTCCAACTCTTGGGCAAATTGACGCATCTCGGTGTAGAGCCGGGCGTTGTCCACCGAGATGCCCATCTGCCGACCGATGGCCGCCAACAAAGCCCGCTCCGGCAGATCGAAGCCCGGCGGGCGCGAGCGTAACACCACCAACGTGCCCAGCACCCGATCTCGCGCCGGCAGCGGGACACACAGCAGCGAGAGGTTGGCCTGTGCTGTGCCATTTGCCACGGCGCCGGCCCACGGCTCCAGCCCACAGATGTCGGTCACCAGAACCGGTTCGCCCGACGCCGCCACCTGCCCCACCACGCCCTGCCCCCGCTCCCAACGGAACGCGGTCAATGAGTCGAGGCCCGGCGGCGAAAAGCCCTGATGCGCCTGCACAGTCAGATGCCCACCGGCCTCGTCTAACAAGCAGACGGCCCCGGCATACATCTCTAACACAGAGAGAACGTTGTCCAGTGTGGCAGGCAGCACCTCGTCCAGGTTGAGCGAACGACTGACCACCGAGGCAACGGCGTTGAGGGCGCCGAGCTCGCGGTTGCGGCGCAGCACATCCCGCTCCATCTGGCGGATGCGCAGCATGGCCTTGACGCGGGCCAACAACTCTTCCGGCGAAAAGGGCTTGGCGATGTAATCGTCGGCGCCCACCTCCAGGCCGTGCATCACGCTCTGTTTAGAGTCCAGCGCCGTGACCATGATGATGGGGATGTGGCGTAACACCTCGTCGGCCTTGGCGCGGCGGCTGACCTCGTAGCCGTCCGGTTCAGGGATGCGCACGTCGAGGATGACCAGATCGATGCTGTTGGCCGCCAGAGGGCTGCTGCCTCCGGCCTGCATGGCCGCCAGGGCCTGCTCGCCGGTCGAAGCCGTCTGCACAGCATAACCGCGCCCGGTCAGTAACTCGGTGAGATAGCCGGCAATTTCTGCATCGTCATCCACAACCAGGATACGATGGCTTGGCTCTGTTGATCGCTCGTCCGACATGTTCCCCCGCCCATTGTTTTTGGCTTGGTCGCTCGCTCTTTGGTTGTCGATTAGTAACTGCTCACCCTCCCGCAGGCTCTTGCAGGGGTCGCGTCCCTGCGAGAGCCTGCGAGAGGATAGGCTGAGCAGTTACGTCGATTATACCAGTTTTTGCGTGTTATGCCAAGTCCAACGTGGTGAATTGACAGCCACCCCGGATCGTGATATGATCGCCCAGAGACGCTCGTGTGCTAACGGTGCAGGGGAGGGACAACATGGCGAGACGTTGGAGTATCGTGGGGGCTTTGTTAGGCGCGGCCACCGGGCTGCTCGGCGTGGGTTATTATGTGCTGTTGCGCCGACCGCTGGCCCGCACACAGGGCACATTGCGGCTGCCAGGCCTGGAAGGTGAGGTCGAGGTCATCCGCGATCGCTGGGGGGTGCCTCACATCTATGCCCGGAACCTGCCGGATCTGGTTTTCGCTCAAGGATTCGTACATGCCCAGGATCGCCTGTGGCAGATGGATTTTCATCGGCGATTGGTAGCGGGACGGCTCTCCGAGGTGATGGGCCAGCCGACCGTGGCGGCAGACCGCTGGTTACGTACCCTGGGCATGCGTCGCGTGGCCGAGCAAGAAGTGACCCTGCTCGATGGCGAGATACGCGCCCACATGGAAGCCTATGCCGCCGGTGTCAATGCCCGCATCACCCAGGGCCGCCTGCCGCTGGAGTTCAGTCTGTTGCGTTACCGGCCCGAGCCCTGGGTGGTGGCTGACTCTCTGGCCTGGATCAAGATGATGTCCTGGGGGCTTTCGGTCAACTGGGAGAGTGAGATCCTCCGCGCCCGGCTGATGGATCATCTGGGGCCGGAGCGCGTCGCCGAGCTGGAACCGCCTTATTTCGACCGCTGCCCGCACATCGTGCCCCCCGGCGTCGATTACTCCGCGATCGGCAGCGCAACTCAAAAACGAGCCGAGGCCGCCCGGCCCTTCACCGGCCCGCCGGCCCACGCCGGCCTGGGCAGCAACAACTGGGTGATCGCAGGCTCACTCACAGCCAGCGGCGCGCCGCTGCTGGCCAACGATATGCACCTGACCATGAGCCTGCCCTGCATCTGGTACGAAAATCACCTGAGCAGCCCAAACCTGGACGTCAGCGGCATCACCTTTCCCGGCATCCCCTGGATCGTTTCCGGGCACAACGGCCACGTGGCCTGGGGTTTTACCAACGGCTTTCCCGACGTTCAGGACCTGTACATGGAGCGGTTGCGTCGCACCGACGATGGCCGGGTGCAGTACGAGTTCAAGGGCGAGTGGCTCGACGCCGAGGTCTCGCGTGAGGTGATCCAGGTCAAAGGCGGCGGCGTGGTCGTCGAAGAGGTCATCCGCACCCACCACGGCCCCGTCATCAATGGCCTGGCCCCCGATCTCGCCGGGGAGCAGCCGCTGGCTCTGCGCTGGACCTCGTTGGAGCCAGATTCCATGACCCGCGCTTTGTTGGCTATGAGCCGCGCCCGCAACTGCCTGGAGCTCCGCGAGGCGCTGCGCCACTGGACCGCTCCCGTCCAGAACACCGTCTATGCCGACACCGGCGGCAACATCGCCTACAGCTTTCCCGGCAAGGTGCCCATCCGTGCCCAGGGTGATGGCAGCCTGCCGGTGCCCGGCTGGACGGGTGAGTACGAGTGGACGGGTTATGTGCCTTTCGAAGAGCTGCCCCATCTTTACAACCCACCGCAGGGTTACATCGCCACCGCCAACAACCGCGTCGTCGATGACGCCTATCCCTATTACCTGGGCCGCGAGCACAGCCTGGGCGACCGCGCCCAACGCATCGTCGAGTTGATCCGGGCCGGAAAAGAGATCGACGTGGCCTACGTTCGACAGATGCATTTTGACCTGATCTCGCCCACAGCGCGCATCATGGCCGGCTACCTGGGCCAGCTTGAGGTGGATGATCTGCAACTGGCCGAGGTCGTGGATCGGATGCGCGCCTGGGACGGCCAGCTTGCGGCCGACAGTCCCGCCGCCGCCGTGCAGCAGGTGTTCATGCGCCGTCTGATCTACCTCACCCTTGCGGACAAACTGGGCCCTCTCACCGAGCGTTACGCCGGCAAAGGCCCCACGCCATTGCTGGCTGAGAGCAGTCTGTTCGGCGCCCGCTCCTGGGAGTGGCTGCTCAAGACGATGGAGACGCCCCATTCTCCCTGGTGGCATCTCGGTGGCGGCGAGGGACGAGACGACGTCATGCGGCTGGCTTTGCGTGAGACGGTGGATTTCCTGAAAGCCGAGCTTGGGCCCGACATCGACGACTGGGCGTGGGGCAAACTGCACACACTGACCTACGATCACCCATTGGGCCGCGTCAAACCTCTGGACAGGCTCTTGAACCGGGGACCGTACCCGCTGGGCGGCGATGGCACCACCGTGTGGGCTACCGGCGCCAGTAAACACGATCTCGATAGCCAGGGCGTCATCGGGCCGCCGTTCCGTTTCATCGCCGACCTGGGCGACCTGCGCAATTGCCAGGGCCTGCTGGCGCCGGGTCAATCCGGTCAGCCGGGCAGCCGTCACTACGACGATCAGGCCCAGGCCTGGTTCACGGGCGACTATCACCCCATGCTTTACGCCCGCCAGGACGTGGAGCGCGAGGCCCAGGCCAGGCTGCGGTTGGTGCCCCAGGCAGGCCCATGATGCCAACTCAGGCAGGGATACCATGATGGCTGAACAGCACGATTTTGATCTGATCGTCCATGCCACCCACGAGGCCGGGCTCAAGCTGGGCGGCATCGGGGCTGTGCTCGAGGGGCTGCTGAGCGCGCCCAGTTATCTGGCGCACGTGCGGCGCACCGTGCTCGTCGGCCCGATGGACACCACCGCCAAAACCGAGATGGAGCGCCTGGTCGCGCCGCGCAACCAGCTCGAGGTGCGTTATTCATCTTGGCATGGCATCGACCAGGTGCCAGAGGAGCTGGCACAGGCATTTGGCCAGATCGAGGCTGGCTATGGCGTGCGTTTGCTCTACGGCGAGCGGGCCTTTGGCGGCGCCCGTCATAAAGTGTTGCTGGTGGATGGCGGTGACATCAACGAGGAATGGCTCAACCTGTTCAAGAGCCGCATCTGGTGGCGATATGGCATCGCTTCGGATCGTTACCAGCAACACCCAGAGTACAGCCTGCACCTGAACGCCGCCGAGCCTGCATTCCTGGCCCTGCAGGCCCTGGTGGGACAAAATCAGAATGTCCAGAAGCGTCTCATCATCGCCCACGAATTTATGGGCCTGCCGCTTGTTTTTGCCGCCGAGCTGAACGCACCGCGCGCCTACCGCACCGTCTTTTACGGCCACGAAGTGGCCACCGTGCGCACCCTCATCGAGGATCACCCCGGCCACGACACCATGTTCTACAATGTCATGGCGCGGGCCGTGGCCGAGGGCCAATCGCTGGAAGACGTTTTTGGCGATTGGTCTGGATTCTTCAAACATGCCCTGCTGGGCGCTGCGCCCCGTTGCGACGGCATCCTGGCCGTAGGCGATCGCGTCGTGCAAGAGATGCGCTTCCTCAGCCCGGCTTTTGCGGCCCAAAACATCGACCTGGTGTACAACGGCGTTCCCAGCCAGGCCATCTCCCTCGACGAAAAGCTGGCTTCCAGGCGCAGGCTCCAACAGTACGCCGTCAACCTGGGGCTGTTCGACGCGCCGCCCGATTTCGTTTTTACCCACGTCACGCGTTTGTTGGTCAGCAAGGGGCTATGGCGCGACATCCGCGTGCTGGAGCATCTGGATGCCGCTCTGGCCGCCGAGGGAAAAACCGCGGTGCTCTATGTGCTCTCGACGCTCATCCCCGCCGGTCGTCCTGCCGAAGAGGTGTGGCGCATGGAGCAGGAGTATGGCTGGCCGGTGGTGCACCGTGAAGGCGCGCCAGACCTCATCAGTCACGAGATCCCGTTTCACCACGCCTGTGCCGGCTTTAATCGATCGGCGCAGGCGATACGCATCGTGTTCATCAACCAGTTCGGCTGGAGCCGCGACCGCTGCGGCCAGCGGATGCCCGCCGATATGGAATTCATGGACATCCGCAGAGGCAGCGATGTCGAGTTCGGGCAGAGTATCTACGAGCCGTTCGGCATCGCCCAGGTGGAGCCGTTGAGTTTTGGGGCGCTGTGTGTGGTCTCGAACGTGTGCGGCTGTGTCGGTTTTGTGCAGCGCGTGGCGCCGGCAGACCCGCGCAACGTCGTCGTCGCCGATTACACCACCCTGCCGCCCGGTGTGGCTGAGGGGGATTATCTGGCTGCGTTACGCATCGGCCAGGCCGAGCGTGATGCGGTAGAAGCGGCCAACGCCCGGCGTGTGGCCCAAGAGATCTGGCAGCGGCTGCCGCACACGTCGGCGGCCATGTCGGCCCTGATCCAGGGGGGGCACCGTATCGGCCAGCGTATGAGTTGGGAGGTGGTTGCCGCCGAGTATCTGTTGCCCGCGCTGAGGCGTCTGTTCCCGGACGAGCGGGGCAGGGAGGTTATGCAGGAAGGGAAAGGACAATGAAAACACAGGCTGTCATCATGGCCGGTGGTCGCGGCACGCGCCTCAGTATCCTCTCGCAAAAGCGCGTCAAACCTGCCGTGCCCTTTGCCGGCAAATACCGCATCATTGATTTTGTCCTCTCCAACTGTGTCAATTCGGGCATTTTTTACGTGAGCATCCTCACCCAATATCGGCCCCACTCGCTCAATGAGCACATCCGCGCCGGGCGACCCTGGGACCTGGACCGCGAGCTCACCGGTGGGGCGATGCTGCTTCAGCCCTACCAGCGCGAAGGTGGCGCCCTCGACTGGTACATTGGCACCGCTGACGCTGTCTACCAGAACCTGAACATCATCTTGCGCCACAAAACCGACACCGTGCTGGTGCTGTCGGGCGATCACGTCTACAAAATGGACTACAACCCGCTGCTCCGTTATCACCAGGATCGAGGGGCCGATGTCACCATCGGTGTGATCGACGTGCCGCTGGAGGAAGCTTCCCGTTTCGGGCTTTTGGTCACCGACGAGGCCGGGCGCGTGATCCAGTTCCAGGAAAAGCCGCTCGACCCACGCAGCACCCTGGCCTCGATGGGCATTTATGCCTTTCGCACCGAGGTGCTGGCCGCACAGCTCGAACAGGATGCACAGACGCCCGGCTCCAGTCACGATTTTGGCAAGGACGTGCTGCCGCGTATGCTGGCTCAGGGCGACCGGCTCTACGCCTTTCGTTTCGATGGTTACTGGGTGGACGCGGGCACGGTGCAGGCCTACTGGGAGGCCAACATGGATTTACTGCTGACCAACCCGCCGCTCAACCTGCTGGATCGTAACTGGGTTATTCACACCCGCAGCGAGGAGCGGCCGCCGGTCAACATCCGCACCGGAGCGGCCATCTCGCACAGCCTGATCACCGATGGCTGCGTCATCGAGGGGCGGGTGGAATATTCGGTGCTCTCGCCGGGCGTGCGTGTCCGGCCGGGCGCGGTGGTGCGCGACTCGATCGTGCTCACCGATAGCGACATCGCCCCCGGCGCGGTGATCGACCGGGCGATTCTGGACAAAAACGTGGTCGTGGGTGAGGGCGCTCACATCGGCTACGGCATGGACTATACGCCCAACTACCTGACGCCAGACAGTCTCCATACCGGCATTTCGTTGGTGGGTAAAAACAGCCGTCTGCCGGCCGGCCTGCGTGTGGGCCGCAACTGTGTCATCCACAGCGATCTCGAAGAAGACGATTTTCTGACCGATGTGGTCGCCAGTGGCCACAACGTGGGCTTTTGATGACCGTTTGTCCTGCCTGAGGTGTGCGAGCCAGGCGCTGAAACAGGGCGTTCTTGATCCTATGTTGTTAAAATGACCATTCAGGAGTGTTTCAAATGACATTTCCCCGTCGCAGTGGTATATTGTTGCATCCTACCTCTCTGCCCGGCAGGTTTGGCATCGGCGATCTGGGTCAGGAGGCCCATCGATTTGTGGATTTTCTGGCCGAGGCCGGTCAATCCTACTGGCAGATTTTGCCGCTCAGCCCCACCGGTTACGGCGACTCGCCTTACCAGACGCTTTCCGCTTTTGCCGGCAACCCCATGCTCATCAGCCCCCAGCGGCTGGTAGAGATCGGCCACCTCGACCCGACCGATCTGGATGCCATACCCACCTTGCCCCAAGATCGGGTGGACTTTGGGCCGGTCATCTATCACAAAACCGGGCTGCTGCAGCGCGCCTTTGTCAATTTCCGCACCCGGGCCTCGCTGGAGCAAAGACAGGCCTTTGCCCGCTTTTGCCACGAGCAAACTGCCTGGCTGGACGATTTCGCCCTGTTCATGGCGCTCAAAGAAACTCACCATCTGCGACCCTGGCACGAATGGGAGGCAGAGCTGGTCGTCCGGCAGCCACAGGCGCTGGTCCGCAGCCGGGAGGCGCTGGCCGGTCAGATCGAAGAGCAGAAATACCGTCAGTGGTTGTTTTTCGAGCAGTGGCTGGCGCTCAAGCGTTACGCCAACGAGCGTGGTATCCGGATCGTCGGCGATATTCCCATCTTTGTCTCGTTAGACAGCGCCGATACCTGGGCCAACCCCCACCTGTTCCACTTTGACGAACATCTGCGGCCCACCGTGGTCTCTGGTGTGCCGCCCGACTATTTCAGCCAGACGGGACAACTCTGGGGGCACCCGCTGTATCGTTGGGAGTTGATGGCCCAGAACGGTTATGCCTGGTGGATCGCGCGGTTCCGCATGGCCTTCACCCAGGCCGACGTGGCGCGCATCGATCACTTTCGTGGTTTCTACAATTATTGGCAGGTGCCGGCAGACGCCGAGACGGCCGTCAACGGGCGTTGGCTCTACGGCCCTGGCGCCGATCTGTTTCACGCCGTGACCAACGCGCTGGGCCAGGTGGCGATCATCGCCGAGGACCTGGGCGATTTCGACGACGAATCGCGCGCCGGGGTGGACGCGCTGCAAGGCGCGTTCGGTTATCCGGGCATGAAGGTGCTCCAGTTTGCATTCAGCAGCGGCCCGGACAATCCCTTCCTGCCCCACAATTTTACGCCAGACTGTGTGGTTTATACCGGCACCCACGACAACGACACCAGCCTGGGCTGGTACCAGGTCACTTCGACAGAGCAGGAACGGGATTACGCCCGCCAATACCTGGGCCGGGATGGTGCAGACGTGGCCTGGGATCTGATCCGGCTGGCGTGGTCGTCGGTGGCCCACACTGCCGTGGCGCCGCTTCAAGACCTGTTGAGCCTGGGGCACCAGGCGCGTATGAACACCCCCAGCACGGTCGGCCCGCCCAACTGGTGCTGGCGGCTGCTGTCCGATGCCCTCAACGGCGCTGTTGCGGCCCGCCTCAGACAACTCACCGCCCTCTATGGCCGGTTACCCTCAGAGATACGGCCTGTGCCTGGCCCAAAGAGTAGCCACGGCTCATAGCTGTGGCTGTGGATCGCTGCAAAAGCAAAGGGCCGATCAGTCGCGGTCTGATCGGCCCTGGGGCTTGGTTCGTCACTGGCGGAGGTGGCCCTGGCAATCACGAACCCTTGAGACGTTCTCTGAAGCTGTAGACGTAGTGCGGATACAGGTTGGATTCCCAGTGAAGGAGGTGTAGCCGGGTGGGTTGAGGTGTTGGGGTTCAAGTCGTCTGCAGCCCCTTGCCATTCTAGTATAACACAATTCTTTTGAACGGTGCGTAAATTTTGCGTAAATTTTGGCCGGATCGGGCCAAACTGATCCCAGATGGTGTGTCAGGCGGCCGGTTCCGACCTGGGACGCGGGTGTGGCCCCAGGGCCCACATGGCCAACACACCCACCAGGCGTGCCCCGCCGCTGAAGATGAGAATGGTGCGAATGCCCCAGTTATCGGCCAATGCGCTGCCCAGCAGTGGGGCCAGAAAAGCCGCCACGTTGATGAGGGTGGTGTGAATGCCCACGTAACTCGCCCGACGGGCCGCGGGGGCGGTGTCTAACAGGGCATTAAACAACGCGATGTTGAATCCTGGCCCAAACAGGCCGCCCCATATGGATACCAGCAGCAGCGGTTCGACGCGCAGCGAGAGGCCGGTGAGGGTAGGATACAGGCTGAGCCCTGCCGTACTGACCAGCAACACCCATCGGTTGCCGCGCCGGTCCGATTGTTTGCCCCAGAATACAAAAGGCAACAGGCTGGTCAGATTGTGAACAACCGTCAGCAGGCCTACCCAGGCATCGGAGGCGCCCAGCTCACGCACGCGATAGAGGTTGTACAACGGGATGGGCAGATAGAGACCCCAGTGAAAGACAAAGGTGCCCAGAGAGAAACGCCAGAAATCGCCGTGAGAGCTCAGATCGCTGAGCGTGTTGCGCCATCGTTCCCGCAGGGCGACGCGGGGTTGAGGCGGCGGCGCAGTATCGACGATCTGCAGCCGCCGCAAGTGTGGCAGGCCCAGCAGCGAGGCCGCTGCGGCAACGCCAAAGAGGAGCTGATAGTTGTACGGAAACAGAATGTGATCCAGCAGCCATCCACCTGCCAGGCTGGTGGCCATGCTGATGATCGTCAGAAGCAGGTTGCGTACGCTGACCACCGTGGCCCGTTTCTCCGGCGGCACCACTTCGGCCAGCAGGGTGGTAAAGGCCACGTTGAAAACGACGGTGGGCAGTGTGACCAACGCCGCCAGCAGCACCAGTGTATCGGCCTGGCGCACAAAGGCAACAAAAGGCAAAAGGGCTACCAGCAGGTAGCCCCCTCGTTGTAATGCGGCGGCGGTCAGTAGAACCGGCAGTCGCCGGCGTTGTTTTTCCAACATGCGGGCCGCGGGCATCGAACACAGGCTGGTGACCAGGGCCGGTAAAGCGGTGAGCAGGCCCATCAGTTGGGTGGATGCCTCCAGACGGACGGCAAAAACGCCCAGGAACGTGCCGGCCACGCCGCTCAGTATCCCCCACCAGACGACTTCGTTATAGAGCCGCCAGGCATTGTTTTCTTCGACCGTCACCCGGCTGCGGAACCACGGCAGCCGCCGGATCGACCGCCGGAGCAGATCACCAGGCGGGCGCCATCGGCCTGCTCCCAACCAGAGGCGGGAGAGGGAAGGCCGCATGGGCCACTGCCTGCCAGTTGTCTGCCGACGACGTTTCATGGCTCAGTCGCTTTCGCTCTCCAGTACGCCTTTTAATCTGGCATAGGTATCATCCAGCCATTCCGGAATGATACGTGTCTCGGCCAGCAACGGCATAAAGTTGGTATCACCTTCCCAACGCGGCACCACGTGGATGTGGACGTGGGTGTCGATGCCTGCCCCGGCGGCGCGGCCGATGTTCAGGCCGACGTTAAAGCCGTGCGGCTGCATCGCCCGGCGTAACAGGCTCAGGCTTCTGGAAACGGCGAGCATCATCTCTGTCTGGACCTGGGTGGGCAAAAGCTCCAGTGAGGGCTGGTGGGCATAGGGAATAACCATCAGATGGCCGTTGTTATAAGGGTAGAGGTTGAGCAGGATGGCGCAGTGCTCACCCCGCCAGAGCACATAGTTCTGTGCGTCCTGGTCTGCGGCCAGTTTGGCGCACAAGACGCAGGTCTCGGCTTGTGGGTGGTCCAAGATGTACGCCATGCGCCACGGTGTCCAGAGCCGCTGCCACTGCGGGCTCATTCCGACCAAACCCAAACGCCTCGATTGCTCAGGTGATACAGCTCGTCGGAGAGGATGCGGTAATGGACGTTTTCCTCCTCGGCCAGCTTGAGAAACATGGCCCGTCCCTCGGCGTCGGCGGTCTGCTCGGCGAGTTCCTCGTAGCGCGAGCGGGCCGATTTCTCGGCGTCGATGGCCGCGCCCAGCACCTCGACCACTGTTTCCAGGTGGTGCTCCCGGGCGCTCCGCCCGCCCTCAATGCCGTGAGACACGGACGGCAGGGTGATGTTGGGTGGGCTGTAAACGATAAAGCCCCTGTCCTGGCTGAGCGAATCGTGCAGCGCGGTGAGCCGGTCGAGATGATACTGCTCGTAGGCGGCCAGTTGCAGCAGCAAGTCCTGGGCCTGGGGATCACTCACCTTTTCTTGGGCGTCCAGGTAAAAGGCCCTGGCGTTCTGCTCGGCCTGCACGGCGATCTGGATGGCGGCCATCAAATCGAGATTTCTGTTCATGCTCCCTTTTTTTCCTCCGAGATAAGAGATGCCTCGCCGCCGGCCGTACCATACCTTTCGATAGCGGCCAACTCGCCGCATTGGACGGCCGGGCATGAGGTAGAGAGGTTCATCGTTGGTGTGTGTGAATCGTTTACGATGCCAGGTCTGCGATCTGGCGCAGCAGGCCCAAAACCGTCAGGCCGATTTTGAGTGAGTCGCCGGCCGCGATCTCGGGCAGCGCCGCTTCTTCTTCAGCGTCCAGATCACGCACCAGGATCCAGGCCGCCAGCAAGCCCACCAGCGCGCCCAGGACACCCCCCACAACCAGGGCTTTGTTTCGTGAGTTCATTGCACCTCCCCCATGCTTTTAGACGATCTGCCCCATGCCTTGCTCACACCACTCAGGAAGCCCTGAATCTGGGCCCCAAAAACAGAGATCGACACAAATGGCCCGGTCACGGCCTGGCAAAAGCGCCCGACAGCGTGACGGGCCTTTTCGACCTGGCTTTGCACCTGCCGCAACAAGAGCCGCAGGTTTTCGTTCAGCCAGCGCATGCCCCGCACGACAAAAAAGAGCACCAGCAGCGGCAACGCCGCCAGAACCATAAACTCCAGGATGACCAGCACTGCCGAGATATCGGCCAGCACAGAGAGTGCGCCCATCTCGAATCCCTCCCTCTGAGCCTCGTTCCTTCGGAGGCGGCCTGAGTATAGCACAGGCCACAGGCTCTGTCAACCACATTTCGCGCCTGTCTGCTACAGGCAGGCGCTGGTGATTTGACCTGCCCGCTCATTCGGTGTATCATCGGCTGAACGTGTGGGCGCAGGAGGCATTCATTGACATCCGATGGCCGGTCGATGGTTGGCAAGAGACGTCGCAGGCGCGGGCTGTGGCTGCTGCTCAGCCTGGTATTGTTGATCCTTCAGCAAGGCAGCAGCATCCGCCCCGACGACTGGTTCCCGCAGCAGGTGGGCGTGTGGATCGCGGGGCGGTATTTCGATTTCATCGGCTGGGAGGTGCAGGCCATCGGCGGCAAGGTGGCCCAGATGGCGGCTCCCGGCCAGTGGCAGTTGAGTGATGCACAACGCCGCCAACTGGTGCTGGCTTATTTCGATCGGCTGCGCCAGGTCCACGAGCTGGAGGAGCGTATACAGGCGC
Source organism: Chloroflexota bacterium (assembly GCA_049324835.1). Taxonomy (GTDB): domain Bacteria; phylum Chloroflexota; class Anaerolineae; order CAYNKW01; family CAYNKW01; genus JBMOMT01. Next base: position 63,394 of record JBMOMT010000051.1, read on the forward strand.
AGTATGCCACTCTCGAAGGGCCATCTCTGAGCCAGGCTGTCTCGCCGCTGGCGCAGGAACTGGTCACACTGCGCCGACAGCAGGCCAACTGGCAACCGTTGGTCGAGGCGATCCTGGAAGAACAGGTCAGCACGGTGCTCATCGAGCAAGGTTTTGCGCCGATGGGGTTGCTGTTGCCGCCGGTGCGTTTCCAGTTCTCCCAGATGCCGCTCTATCTCATCGTCTCGCCCCGTGAGGCGATCCGCACCCAATATGGCACCATGCTGCGCCCCGACATCCCACTGGCGGATCAGATCGCGCTGGAGGAGGCCATAGACCAGGCCTTGCAGGTGGCGTCGCTGGTGGATCAGGTGGGTGGGCTGGGTATTTACCCCACCATGATCGTCGAGAGCGCCTGGCTGCCCTGGGTCGTCGACACCATCGCCCACGAGTGGAGCCACAATTATCTCACGCTGCGGCCGTTGGGCTGGCATTACCTGGATTCGGCGTCGCTGCGCACCATCAACGAAACCGTGGCCTCGATCTTTGGCGAGGAGATCGGCCAACAGGTGCTGGCGCGTTATTATCCAGAGCTGGCAACACGGCGCATCAGGCGGCGGCCCAACATCGGCTGGCAGCCTCCGCCGGAAGACCCGCGCGCCTTTGATTTTGGCCGCGAGATGCGGCGGACTCGTCTGCGGGTGGACGAACTGCTGGCCGAGGGCAGGGTAGACGAGGCCGAGGCTTACATGGAGGCCCGGCGGCAGGTCTTTGTCGAGAACGGCTACCTGAGCCTGCGTAAACTGAATCAGGCCTACTTTGCTTTCCACGGCTCTTATGCCACCGGCCCCGGCGCCGTCGATCCCATCGGGCCGATGCTCCGGCGGCTACGGCTGCGCCACGATACGCTCAAAGCCTTCATCGACGCCGTGCAGGGCATCACCACACTCGACGATCTGGAACGGATGCTGGCCCCCGATGTCGCTTGGGGGCTGGCCCCCGATGTCGCTTGGGGGCTGGCCCCCGATGTCGCTCGGGGGCTGGTGGAAGGATATTGATCCAATGCGTTATTTTCTCATCTCTCTCGGCTGCGCCAAAAACACGGTCGATGCTGAAAGCATGGGGCAACTGCTGGATGCGGCCTGCCATCGGCCCGTGGACGCGCCGGAAAAGGCGGATGTGCTCATCGTGAATACCTGCGGCTTTATCGAGGCCGCCCGCGCCGAGTCGATCGGCGTGCTGCGAGAGCTGGCCGGCAGAAAACGGCCGGGTCAAAAGCTCATCGCCGCCGGCTGCCTTTCGCAGCGCTACGGCGAGGCGCTGATCCAACAGGCGCCGGCTGTGGATGGCATCCTGGGTACCCGTCGCTGGATGGACATCGTGGCGCTGGTGGAGCAACTGCGCCAGGGCCGTCGGCCGGCCTACGATCTGCCTGTCGAGGGTGTGGCGGCCCCGGATCCTGCCGGCGTGCAACGTGTCGCCATTCAGGGCAGCAGCGCCTACCTCAAGATCGCCGATGGCTGCCGGCGTCCGTGCGCCTTTTGCGCCATCCCACTCATCAAGGGCACGGCGCGCAGCCGCCGGCCTGAAGCCATCGTCGCCGAGGCGCGGCAACTGGCGGACCGGGGCGTTCAGGAGATCGTGCTCATCGCCCAGGACACCACCGATTACGGGCACGATCTGGGCCTGCGCGATGGGCTGGCCGCGCTGGTGGATGGCATACTGGCGGCGGCGCCCGATCTGCACTGGCTGCGGCTCATGTACGCCTATCCCGGCGCGGTGACGCCGCGCCTGATCGAGACGATGGCGCGCTGGCCGCAGGTGTGTCATTACCTGGATCTGCCGTTGCAGCACAGCCACCCCGATGTGCTCAAACGCATGCGTCGGCCGGCGGATGTGGAGCGTGTACAGCGTCAGATCGAGGCGCTGCGCCAGGCCATGCCAGACCTGGCGTTGCGCACCACGTTCATCGTGGGTTTTCCCGGCGAAACCGAGGCCGAGTTTGCCGATGTGGAGCTTTTTGTGCGTGAGATGGGTTTCGACAAGGTGGGGGTATTTACTTATTCACACGAACAGGGCACCGCCGCGGCGGATCGGGCCGACGATGTGCCGCCGCCGGTCAAGCAGGAGCGCTACGAGCGGCTGATGGCGTTGCAGCAGGGTATTTCGCTGGCCCGCAACCAGGAGCAGGTGGGCCGTCGCCTGGAGGTGCTGCTAGAGGGGGCGGGTGATGGGTTGAGCCTGGGCCGCAGTTACCGCGACGCGCCCGAGATCGACGGCCTGGTGCTGATCCAGGAAGAATTGCCGGTGGGCGAGATGGTGCGGGTGCGCATCGTGGGCGCGATGGCCTACGATCTGGTGGGCGTGTTGGAAAGGTGAACCGCTCCTCCTGGCGCAGGCCAAGTGTTAGAAATTTTTAACCGGAGCCCAATTGACGCCCAAATCTATTGACGGCGGCGGTCAGATATGTTACAATAACTGTAACTGCTCACCCTCCCGCAGGTTGAGCAAATCGAACCTGCGGGAGGGTAGGCTGAGCAGCTACCAATAACCAACGTGAATCCATGATGCCAGCATCAACGTGGCCCCAGATGTACCCGAGGATGCATGATGGCACAGACTCTTCCCGGACAGCACGATAACCCTGCCGGTTGAAACGCCAGAACGGACCTGCTGAGGCCCTGTTCTGGCGTTTTGCCTGTCTGGCGCAACAGGGCCACGTATCGTTCGGTGTGAGGGATTTGGCTACAGTTTGCGCCGGACCAGGGGCTCATCGAGCGGGCTGCGCACGGCCAGGCCGCCGCGGTTGAGGACGTGGGTGTAGATCATGGTGGTTTTGACGTCTTTGTGGCCCAGGAGCTCCTGGACAGTGCGGATGTCGTAGCCGTTTTCCAGCAGGTGGGTGGCGAAGGAATGGCGGAAGGTGTGAGGGCCGACGGGTTTGTCGATTCCGGCTCGCCGGGCGGCCTGGCGGACTGCTTTTTGCAGGCCGCTTGGGTCCACGTGATGGCGGCGGGTGATGTTGGAGCGTGGGTCTGGCGAGCGTTTGTCGGCGGGGAAGGCATATTGCCAGGCCCATTCTTTGTTGGCGTTGGGATATTTCTCGGCCAGGGCATAGGGCAGATAGACGTGACCGAACCCCTGGGCCAGGTCGTCCTGGTGCAGCAGTCTGACGTAGGTCAGATGTTGGCGCAAAAAGGGGACGACGGCAGTGGGCAGCACCGTGACGCGGTCTCGGGCGCCTTTGGTGTCGCGGACGGTGATCTGTCCATAGTCAAAGTCGATGTCTTTGACGCGCAGGCGGATGCACTCCATCAGGCGCAGGCCGCTGCCGTAGAGCAAGCGGGCCATCAGTTGGGGTGTGCCGGACATAAAGTCGAGCACGCGGCATACCTCTTCTCTGGTGAGCACGGTGGGCAGGCGGACAGGCTTTTTGGCGCGCAGGGCGTCGATGGGCAGGGTCAGGTCCTGGCCGAGCACGTGGCGGTAGAGGAAGAGGAGGGCGGAGAGGGCCTGGTTTTGGGTGGAGGCGGCGACGTTTCTATCGACGGCCAGGTGGGTGAGAAAGGCCTGGATCTCGGGTGCGCCCATGTTTTGGGGATGGCGTTTGCCGTGAAAGAGGATGAAACGTTTGATCCAGTCGACGTAGGCTTGCTCGGTGCGGATGGAATAGTGTTTGAGACGAACGGCGTGGCGCACCTGGTCGAGCAGCTTGGGCGGTCTGGGGTTGTCGGAGCGGTAGGTTTGGTTGGGGCGCTCGTACAGGGTCGAGGTTAGAGTGAAGGCAAGGTTTTCCATATTTCCCCCCTCGTCTCGGTTGCAGATGGTGGTCGTTTGTGGCTCAAGTATAGCACAGATGTTCTTTTTCGACAAGTGCACACTCGTATTTTAGACGGCGATTTGTCCGTCTACACTGCCGCAGGAGGGAGATAGATGGATGTTTATCCGTATAAGCCGCCGTAGAGGGGGGTAGAAGGAAAGAATTCCGTATACGCAGGGGACTAGACGGATAGATGTCCGTCTACTTGATAGTTGGGCAGCGCAAGCCATATCAGTCTGTCAAGGTGTATACGAATGATGTTATCCGGCTCATTCAGTTCCTCAGCAACAAAAGAATACCGACGCTATAGAAAGGCTGGGATGGAACTCAATCACAAG
>JBMOMT010000052.1:0-66827 GCA_049324835.1 Chloroflexota bacterium
TGCCACACTACCAATGACTGGAGCGACGTGAATTTCAGCCACGATGGTTACACCGACTGCCAGTCGTGCCACGCGGGCGACGCGCCGGCGGATCACTATGACGCCCAGTGCTCCGAATGCCACAACATCGGCGGCTGGGCCGACGTCAACGTGGATCACAGCAATCTGGTGGATTGCCAATCGTGCCACACGCCGCCGGCCGGTCACTATGCCGGCCAGTGTTCCAACTGCCACATCACCGACAACTGGCAGGAGGTGGACTTTGATCACACCGGTTATGACGACTGCGAATCCTGCCACACGCGGCCCGACGATGACAATCATCAGGGTAACGCCCAGTGCTCAAGCTGCCACAATACCGATAGCTGGAATTAAAACGCCAAGATTTCAGAACACAGGAGGATATGTTATGCGCAAAAGACTCGGAATCATCACCGGACTCGGCCTGGTCATGAGCCTGCTCGCCGCCAAAACGGTCCTGGCGTCTTACACCTTTGTCTTCAGTGGCCCCCAATTGGCCATCGATCCGGCCTACGTTGCGCCCATCGGCTTGGTCATTTTCGGCATCGCCTCTTTGGGCATGGGCGCCGTGGGTTATATTCTGTCTTTGCGCAGGTCTGAAACCCAAGACCACTGACCTTTGTGCGACAGGCGAGTTCTCTCCTTTGGTCGTTCCGTCGCGAGGGCTGGCGGGGGCCGTCCCTCCTCCGCCAGCCAGGTTCTGTGATTTCACCGCGGAGGTGAGTCGCCGTGTGCCGCTCGATCGTGAGGGCTGATCGAGCGGTTTTTTGCTCCAAACAAAAAAGGTAACCGTTCAGATACCGTGCCAGAAGTGTCATTCTGAGCGAGCAGAGCGAGCAAAGAATCCCGTTCCGGCAAGGCGAGAATGACACTGACTGAACGGTTACACAAAAAAAGAGCGGGCCGGATTTCCGGCCCGCTCTTTTCGATCCAGTCGTTATGGCGCAGCCGCAACTGTTGGCCGCACGTATGCGGTCACGTCCACACCCAGGTCTTCCAACGAATCGTAGAGAATTTGCAGGATATAAGACGGGTTGTGCGCAAAACCGCCGGGGTCTTTGAGCACATACTGATAGTTGTAGGCTGCTTTGACCAAACGCGGCGTCCAGGTGGTGTATCGGTTGCCGTCCGCGTCGCTCCAGTAAGGGTAGCGGTTGGTGTAGGCGATGGGGTTGCCCGTGGCAGCCGCCGAATAGGCTACCAGCGCCTCGTACAACGTCTCTTGCAGCGTGGTGATCTCGCCGGCCATGCCTTCGGTTGTGTCGCCATCGCCGTCATAGTCGGCGTCGGCGGTCTCGGTTTCGCGGATGTTCTGGAGGTCCTTGGGGGTTTCGGCCCCTTTGTGGCACAGGACGCAGTTCTCCACCGTGACTTTTAGCGCGTGAGAGTCGTGGCAGTCGGTGCAGGTATCGATGGGCGACGCGTGCTCGAATCGGCCGCTGTAGACCTTGCCCTCGTACTGGTAGGCGCCCTGGGCATCGCTGCCGAACAGCGTGGCGCCGGCGGCGAAATAGTGCACGTTGATAAAGCCCAGTTCCTCGCTCACCGTGTCGTCGTCGATGCCGGCGGTATCGGCGTTGACGCTGGCCGTCGAGGCGCGTCCCTGGTGGCAGTTCAGGCAGAGGTTGCTGTCTGGATCGCCGGTGTCCAGTTCAGCGCCGCTGGGGAACATGACTGCCGTCGCCTCGAAGCGGGTGTAGCCGGTCAGATCGTCGTGGCAGGTGGCGCAGTTCAGGCCGTTGGCCGTCGGCTGGCTGATCTCGGCCCCCTCTTCGATGTACAGGGGCAGGCCGGCCGCCGAGTGGCAGCGAGCGCAGCCCGCCTCGACCCCGCCATCTTGATCCCAGTGACGGAAAGCCTCTTCCGAACCGGCAAAGTGACCGTGGTCGATCCGCCGCGCGTTAGAGAGGTCCACCGGGCTGGAGAGGGCGGTGTTCAGGTCCTCGATGGAATCGTAGAGGAGCTGGATGATGTATTTGCCGCCGTGGGTATAGGCGCCGGGGTCTTTGAGGGAAGTCTGGTAGTTGTAGGCGGCCTTGGTCAGGCGGGCCGTCCAGGCGGCATAGTTTTCCCCGGTGTCTGTGAACCAGTATGGGTGGCTGCTGGCGTCGTAGACGATGGGCGCGCCGGCGACCTCCTGGGCGTAAGCCTGGATGGCCTGGTAGAGCATCGCTTGCATGGTTTCGAGCTCGTAATAGATGCCCTCGTCCACGTTGCCGTCGCCGTCGTAATCCACCAGCGAGCCCAGCATTCGGATGTCTTTCAGGTCTTCGAGAGCGGTCACGCTGGTGTGACAGGTGGCGCATTCGTCCAGTTTGAGCTCCAGCGTGTGCGAGTCGTGGCAGTCTATGCAGGTGTTGTAGCCGGGGGCGTGATCGAACCTGGCGTCGTAGGCTTTGCCATCGTACTCGTAGCCGCCCTTGACCGCGTCGCCGTATTGGGTGACGGCGGCGGCAAAGTAGTGGATGTTGGTGAAGCCCAGATCTTTGCTGACGGCGTCCAGGTCTTCGGCGAGGCCGGCCTCTTCGATGGCGGTATCGACCGTGGTTTTGGAAGCCCGGCCCTGGTGGCACTCCATGCAGCGCCCTTCGTCGCCCAGGCCCATCATTTCTACGCCCGAAGGAAAGACCACGCTGGTCTTGCCCACGGTGGCCGGGTTGTGACAGGCCACGCAGTCGATCACCGAGTCGATGGCCGCGGCGTTATCGACGATTCCGGCCTCGGTGCCGTCGGCGCCCAAAAAGTCCAGATAGCCGTAGCTGCTGTGGCACTTGGCGCAGCGCGCGGAGACCTCTTGCGGGTCGTCTTCATCCCAATGGCGAAAGGCCTCCGAGGAAGCGTCGGCGTGAGGCGATGACGCCCACAGGTCCTCAAAGGGCACCGCCGGGCCGGGGGGCGCCTCGGGTGTGACCTCCACTTTCACCTCTACCACCTGGGTCACTTTTTTTTCAACCTCTCGCGTGACCTCCACTTCCACCTGCACCTCGCGGGTGACTTCTTTTTCTACGACCTGGGGAGTGGGGGTCGCGCAGCCGCCGATCAGGAGCGAGGCTCCTGCCAGCAGAAAAACGACGCTGAGCCACATAGCCCATTTCTTCATCATGATACGAGTCAACATTGTCCTCCTTTTTGATATGTCTGTTGATGCTGATACGAGTTGCGGATGGATCGTATTCAGAATCTGTCTCTCGTTGGGCGCCTCCTTTCCAGGCGCCGGCCAAGAGGTGGCAACGGAGATTTTCTGACAGGCAAACAACGCGGGCGATACAACTCACCCGTAACTGCTCACCCTCCCGCTGGCTTGGAAGTGGTTTCGAGTAGAAATCGGCCCAGGTATCCAAGCCGGCAAACGATTTCAGTCGGTTTTCCAGCCTGCGGGAGGGTAGGCTGAGCAGTTACACCCACCCAATGTATAGGATAAATCACCGTGCCGCGCAATTCAACTGACACCTGTCCCCTCTTTTTAGGGACATTCCGGCATTGTAAGCTGGGCCGCTTGATGGTATAATCTTGAAAGAGGAGTTCATGCCTACGGTCTCTGAGATTCCCACTGTCAACTGGATCGTTCTATATTTTGTGTATGGCCAGGTCTTTTTCATCATGGGGCTGGTGACGGGTTTGCAGTGGCGGCGTCGCAGCCGCCTGGAGCTGGCCCGTACGCTCCCCTGGCTGGCGGCGTTTGGTCTGGCTCACGGCCTGCACGAATGGGGACACATTTTCATCCCGCTGCAAGCTGTTCGATTGTCGGCCTCGGTGGTGAACGGGTTGACCCTGGGCCATCTGGTATTGCTGGCCATCTCTTATCTTTTCCTGTTCCAGTTCGGCGTCGAGCTGCTGCGTCCGGCGTTTCGCCGGCGGGCGTGGCTCCGTTTTCTGCCGGCCCTTGTGTTGTTTCTGTGGGCCGTGGCCGTTTTCGTCAGGTGGGCCGTGGCCCAGGATTCGCTCGACGTGCTGGTGGCCATTGGCAACGGCTGGGCCCGGTATACACTGGGATTTCCGGGCGCTATCCTGGCTCATCTGGGCCTGATCCGGCAGGCCCGGCAGGTGCGAGAAATGGGTTTCTCGCGCATCGCCATCTATCTCACCGGCGCGGCCATCGCCTTCTCTGTGTATGCCTTTGCCGGCGGATGGATCGCGCCTGCGGCGCCGCTCTTTCCGGCCAATCTGCTCAACGACGCGCTGTTGATGCGCACCATTCACATCCCTGCGCCGGTGTTTCGCTCGCTGTGCGGGCTGGCGATGGCCTTTTTCGTCTTTCGGTTTCTGGAAGTGTTTCAGGTGGAAAGAGATCGGCTCATCGACGAGATGGAGCAGGATCATCTTTTGGCCGCCGACCGGGAGCGCATCGGGCGCGAGCTGCACGATGGCATCATCCAGGATATCTATGCCGCCGGTTTGAGCCTGGAGCACACCCAGCACCTGCTCAGTGAAGACCCCGGCCAGGCCCGGCGCAAGATCGAGGGCGTCATGCAGGCGCTCGACCGGACGATCCGGGACATTCGTAACTATATTTTTGATCTCCAGGCGGCCGAACAGACCCGGCAGCTGGAGGTTGTGCTGGGCAACCTGGTCCACGACCTCCGGCTGGACACGCTGCTGGAGGTGGAACTGGAGATCGTGGGATCGCCGTGTTGTGTGCCGGGGCCGTCGCTGGCAGCTCACCTTTCGCAGATTGCGCGAGAGGCGCTGAGCAACGTGGTGCAGCACGCCCGGGCTGGTCGTGTGCTGGTGAGGCTGCACTACGAGGGGCGTCAGATGCGGTTGATCGTCAGCGACGACGGGGTGGGAATGCCAGCCCTGAGCGCCGCCGTAGAAGATCTTCAAGGGCACGGCATACCCAACATGCAGGCTCGTGCCCGGCTGATGGGCGGCGAATTCGATTTGCAGAGCGGGCCGGGTGAGGGCACCCGCGTACAAGTGATCGTGCCGTGCGATTGGGAAGAGGGTTATGACGGATAAAACGCTGCGTATTCTGTTGGTGGACGATCACGAGGTGGTGCGCGTGGGACTGCGCGCCCTCATCGAACGGCATCCCAATATGGAGGTGGTGGGCGAGGCCGGTACGGCCCAGGAGGCGGTGGCTCAAACGGGACGGCTGGCGCCCAACGTGGTGGTGCTGGACGTGCGGCTGCCGGGCAGCAATGGCCTGGAGGCCTGCAAACGCATCAAGTCTCGCTGGCCGGAGACCCGCATCATCATTCTGACCTCGTTTCCCGATGACGAGATTCTCTTTGGAGCCATCGCCGCCGGCGCCGATGGGTATGTGTTGAAAAAGGTGGGCTCGGACGATCTGATCCGCGCCCTGGAGCGGGTGGGGCGCGGCGAGAACTTGCTCGATCCATCGGTGACGGAGCGGGTGTTTAAAAAAGTGCGGGAGGCGCAGCGGCTGGAGCGGGCCGACGCCTTTGCCGATCTGAGCCGCCAGGAGATGCAGATTCTGGCCTACATCGCCGAGGGCAAGACCAATGGGGAGATAGGCAAAGAGCTGCACTTGAGCGCCAAGACGGTGCGAAATTACGTCAGTGAACTCTTGGGCAAGTTAAAGCTCACCTCGCGGGCGCAGGCTGCGGCCTATGCGGCCCGCCACCGGGTGGAAGATTTTCTGTGACGGGAAACGATCTGCGGCCCCGCCCGGCCCTTGCCGGGCGTTTTTTTTTGATCACGTCTCGATGACAGAACTTGCACGGTCAGGGTGACAGGCACTCCAGGTGCTGTTTGCACCAGGCCGGGATAATATTCCAGACAATTTGGCCATACAGAACAGTCATCGGTTGCAAGAGCCTGCCACCTTATGACCTTTTCGGCGGCTGGAGGCTGTTCCGTGAACTTGCCTGCAGCGGGGTTGCCTGTCAGGTGGTCTTGGAGTATAATACGACCGCCTGGATCGAAACTTGATCCCGATGTAACGAAATAGTAACTGCTCACCCTCCCGCAGGCTTGGAAGTGGTCTCGAGTAGAAATCGGCCCAGGTATCCAAGCCGGCAAACGATTTCAGTTGGTTTTCCAGCCTGCGGGAGAGTAGGCTGAGCAGTTACACGAAATAATCGAAAGCGAGGAAACACCAACCCTATGAAAGTCCTGCTGACCAAAGACGTGACCGGCGTGGGCAAGGCCGGCGAGATCAAAAGAGTGGCCGATGGCTACGCGCGTAATTTCCTTCTGCCTCAGGGTCTGGCTGTGCCCGCCCAGACCGGTCAGATCAAACAGGCCCAGGAGCGCCACCAGGCCGAGCAAAAAAAATCTGCCCGCCAGGCAGCAGACGCCCAAACTCTGGCGGCGCGTATGGCGCAACTGACGCTCACCTTTCAGGTCAAAGCGGGTGAGCAAGACAAACTCTATGGCTCTATCACCAGCGGCGATATCGTTCAAGAGCTGGAAAAAAAGATCGGCCGCCAGGTCGACCGCCGCAAAGTACTCCTGGACGAGCCGATCAAACAGCTTGGCGCCTATCAGGTGAACATCAAACTGACGAGCGAGGTTACCGGCGTCGTTACTGTCGTCGTCGAGCGAGCGGCATAACTCTCACCCGGCAGGATAGGAGATGCGGTCGATGAACGACCAGGATGGACTGGACAAACAAGCGTTTGTGCGCCACCTCGTCTCTCGCGTGCGCTGCCCGGTGTGTCAACGCAGTTACACCCCTGCCGACATCCTGGCCCTGGAGCATAGCCCTCAGGGAGAGATGTGGCTGGCAGTGCTGTCTTGTGCCATGTGCCAGACCCAGGGATTGGTGGTAGCCATCGAACAGCGCACGTCCGACGCCGAGCAGCCGTTCACCGAGCTGACGGCTCGAGAGAGGGCCAGCCTGGCACACAGAAAACCCATCACGAGCGACGACGTGTTGGATTGGCACGAATTTCTCCGAGACTACCAGGGCGACATAGCCGAACTGGCAGGCTGGTAATCGACAGTCGCCTGGGCATCTCGATTCGCCGATTTTCTTCGATGGAGACCTTGCATGAGTGAGTTGGGCCAATGGCTACGGCAGGCCCGTGAGGCCAAAGAGTTTTCCCTGGAAAAGGCAGAAGCCGAAACTCGAATCCGCATCAAGTTTCTGGCCGCATTAGAAGAGGGCCATTTCGACGATTTGCCCGACGAGATCTCGGCGCGGGGTTTTCTGCGTAATTACGCCCTCTTTTTGGGCCTCGATCCCACCGAGGCTCTGGAAAAATACGAGCACCGCACCGTGGACCGCCGCGGCGAGCCGCGCCTCTTTCGCCCCCTGGAAGTCGCCCTGTTTCACTCGTCTGGGGGGGCGCTGCGCGCCTGGCTGCTGCTGTTGACCCTGGCGGCGGCTCTGATCACCACCGGCATCTGGGCTTTCAGCTCGGGGCGGCTGGCCTGGCCGCCGCGTCTGGCGTGGTTGCAACCGACGGCCATCCCCAGCGTCACGGCTACACCCACCGACACGCCCACCCGACCGCCGCGGCCATCGATCACACTGCCGGCGACGGCGGCTGTTGTGTCCCCCGCTGTGCCATCGGCCACGCCAACGGCCAACCCAACGCCGAGTCCCACCGCCACCAACAGCATCCTGACACTGCCTACCCCCACTCCCTCTCCATCGTCGACGCCCACCGTCACGCCCACGAGTGCGCCCACCGGAGGCACACCACTGCCGCCGGGTCTGGGCACGCCCATCCCACCGGAAGAAGTGGCGGTCAGCCTGGCCATTGTCGTCAGGGAAGAAAGCTGGGTAGAGGTGACCGTAGACAGCCACACTATCTTGCGCGAGCTGTTTCAAGCCGGCGACGAAGGTTTTTGGCAGGCCAGGCGCGAGATCATCCTGCGGTTGGGTAATGCCGGTGGCGTCGAGGTGATACTCAACGGCGAGTTGCTGGGCGCATTGGGCGAGCGAGGGCAGGTAGTGGAATTCGCCTGGGGCCAGGAGGGCCAGGTCACGCCAGAGCCTACCTTTACCGCCACAGCCACACCAGAGGAGACACCCACCCCAGAAGCTACATCTGCGCCATGATCGGCCCCAGTTCACCGCGGAACCAGGGGCCCAAGAAAAGATGACCAGCCGTGATCAGCGCCGGGAACTGCTGGCAAAAGCCGGCTACAACCTCTTTTTGCTGCCCGCCGAAACGGGCCGATACACTCAAGGGCTACCGCATCACCTACCAGGCCCCCTACCTGCGCCATTTTACCGCTCGCTTTGAGCCGCTGTGAGGTCGAACATGAAAATCACTTATGTGCGCTGGTCGATGACGATCATCGAGATGAACGGCCTGATACTCGTCACCGATCCGGTGTTCAAGATGCTGGGCTTTCACAGCCAGCCCCGCGAGTACACCATCGAGAAACTGCCCAAACCCGATCTGATTCTGGTTTCCCACCGCCACGTGGATCACTGGGACGCCTGGACCATGCGCCGCCTGCCCAAAGACATTCCACTGATCGTGCGGCCACACAAAATCGCCCCTGCCGCCCGTCGCTGGGGCTACAGCCATGTGCAAGAGCTGGATTCCTGGCACAAGACCCAGGTGGGCGAGGTGACCCTCACCGCTGTGCCGGCGCAACATCAAGGTTACGAAGTGGGTTACGTGTTACAGGGGGAAAAGACGGTCTATTTTGCCGGTGATACCTCGTTCAACGACGAGATTTTCACCGTCATCGGCCAGCGGTTCGATCTGGACGTGGTCTTGCTGCCCATCGGCGGCTTGCACTTTTTTAGCTACTCGCAGCACATCGATCCGCCCCAGGCGGTGGAGGCGATCAAGCTGCTGCGGCCACAGGTTGTCGTGGGCACACACTGGGGCTGCGCCCCGTCTCTGCCTCCCCTGACCGACATGCCCGGCACGCCGAGGGAGCTGGCCCGGCTGGTGGAAAAAGAAGGGCTGGATGTGGCCGTGCGGGGCATGGCCCCGCTAGAGATCGTAGAACTGTGAGCGTGGTAACCGCGCCTCTATGGCCGCTTTTTCGCCAAACGCTCGGCGAACCTGGCCAGGTCGACGATGAAACGCTCGTGGGTGCCCTCGCCGATCTTGTCTGCATCGTCGTAGGCCGTCACGTGAAAGAGAAGGCGGCGGTTATCCACCTCCAGCAGTTTGGCGCGGGCGGTCACCGTCATGCCCAGCGGCGTGGCGGCCAGGTGTCTCACGTCCACCTGAACACCCACGGTGCGCTGTCCTTGCGGCAGCAGGTGATCCACCGCCGCCACCGCCGCCTGTTCCATCAGCCGGATCATCTCTGGCGTGGCCAGCACCTCGACACTGCCGCTGCCCAGGTGCCTGGCCGTGTTGGCCTCGGTCACCACCGTGCTACGCTCGCCCATCAATCCAGGTGTCAACTCGTGCATGTTCTTGCCCATCCTCAAGTGTTTGTAAAGGCGAATCGACAAATTGCAGCAGGGTGAGCAGTTACTAAATGTACAGGTCTCTCCTGGCATACGTCAGGTAGGCGCCGGCCATACTCAGCACAATGATCGCCAGCGACAACCCCACGAAAACCAGATCCAGACTCGATTCGTTCAGCAGCTTGACGGCGTCGAAATACTTGAAGGGCGAAAAGTACTTGAGCCAGTCCAGGTCCTGGCTCAAAGCGGAAATGACCGACAGAAAATAAGTGCCCAACAGCAATGAGACGGCCACCGCACCGGCCACCTTGTAACGCTTCATGGCACAGCCCAGGAAAATGCCGACGGCCAAAAAGACCAACTCCAGGATGAACACAGCCAGCATGAGCAGGGCCAGAAAGCGATAGAACCTGGCGTCGGGCGCATAGGGCTGCGCGCTGAGCAGGGAAGCGCCCCAGGTGATGAGCAGCAGGGCGATGCAGTTGACCAGCGCCGCCAGGGTTTTGGCCGTCACCACGCGGCTGCGGGTGACCGGCAGGGTCAGGGCGAACTCGACGGTTTTGTCGCGCTCTTCTTTGGAGATGATGTCGCTGCCCCACATGGCGGCGGCGATGCCCAAAAGCAGCGCGAAATAGGTGAACATCAGCCCGAAAAAGCCGCTGACCGTCGTCAGGTCGAGGGCCTTCAAACTGAACGCATCCAGCATGGCCTGGGGCATCGCGTCCAAAATCGCCAGCATCTCGGGGTTGTTATAGTAGGCGGAAAACTTGCTGACCCCTACCCACACGAGCAGGCTGACAATCACCGCCCAGATGATCAACGATTTCAGATTCGCTTTCAGCTCTCTCATCAAGATGTTCATCTCCAGGCCTCCTCACACCACCGCCGGAATGTCCCGCCGGCTATAGAGTAAATAACTGCCCACGAGCGAGATCACAATCACCGCTACACTGATCAGCGCCAGGGGCAGGTCATAGGCGCCATGGTCGATGATATAACCTGGGTCAAAGTGTTTGAAGGGTGTGAGCAGCTCCAATGTGCTCTCGCCTAGCATGTCGCCAAAGACGCTCAACACGTACATGCCGAATCCCAGCGCCATGGCGTAGGGCGTCACGCTGCGGATCCGTTTCACCAGCAGCGAGATCACCAGGCCGACGCTGAAAAAGAAGAGCTGAAAGACCACGATGCTCAGCAACAACAGCAGCAGTGGCCGGGTCTCATAGGCCCGATCCCCCTTGAACAGGGTGATAAACACAAAGCTGCAGATCCAGATGGAGAGGTTGGTGAGAGTCAGGCCGGCCAAGGCGGCGAGCAATTTGCTGGTCAGGATCCGGGTGCGCGCCACCGGTTTGCTCAACAGAAAATCGGCCGTCCACTCGCGCTCTTCGACCGAGACCAACGAGAACCCGTAGCCGGCCGCCTGGATGGCCAGGCAGAGCTGGGCAAAGAGGAAGGCAAAGCCGAAATAACCCAGCACCGTCGACATCTGCTCCACGTTCTCCATGCCAAAAGCGGTCAGCAGTTGCGGTGGGAAATTGGACAGCATTTCCATCATCAACTCGGTATCCTCGGCAAACGAGGAGAACATCGCCACATAGATAAACAGCAGCGCCGCGATCGCCGCCGCCCAGATGATCACCGACCTCAAGTGCATTCTGAATTCCTGGCCAAAGATGTTTGTGCTCATGGTCAGCCCCTACTCGTAATAGTGCATAAAGATCTCTTCCAACGTCGGCTCCTCGATCGTCACATCCGAGACGGTGATGCCGCCGATCTTGTGCATGACCGCATTGACGTCGCCCTTGTAGAAGAAACGAACCACATCGTTGTGCTGCTCCAGATTGGTCACGCCGGGTATGTCGAAATAGGCGGCATCGACATCACCGACCACCACGCGGACCTTTTTATAGTTGCTCTGTTGCAGGGTGCGGATGTCGGCGATTTCGACGATCCGGCCCTCGCGGATGATGGCGACGCGGTTACACATTCGTTGCACTTCGCTCAAGATGTGCGATGAAAAAAAGACCGTCACCCCGCGTTGATTCTCCTCCCGAATCAGCTCGAAGGTTTTGCGCTGCATGAGCGGGTCGAGGCCGGCGGTGGGCTCGTCGAGGAAAAGCAGCCTGGGCCGGTGCAACAGCCCCTGCACGATGCCCACTTTTTTCCTGTTGCCGTAAGACAGGTCCTCGATGCGGCGGTTCAGCTCCAGCTCCATCAGCCCGGCCAATTCACGCAAACGCTGCCTGTTGTCTTGTGGGTAAAAACTGGCCGAATAGTTGAGCAGGTCGATGACCTTCATGCGCTCGTAGTAAAAGACTTCGGAGGGCAGGTATCCGATCTCCCGTCTCAGTTCAGGCCCATACTTGATGCAGTCCTTGCCAAAGAGGGTGGCGCTGCCGCTGGTGGGATAGATGAGTGACAAGAGCAGGCGGATCGTGGTCGATTTGCCCGCGCCGTTTGGCCCGATAAAACCGAAAATTTCGCCCTCATTCACCTGAAACGAGACATCGACGATGCCCCGGGCTTTGCCATAGTACTTGGTCAGATGGTTGACGTCGATGACACTCATGATGACACTCCTTTTTGATCGACTTTCTTTCGCCTCGAGCTGTTTTTCAACCGTTCGACCACACCGGTCGTGTGTACAAAATTCTCCAATGCTGGCCCGGACGGGCCGGAACCAAACAGGAAATTGAACCGCAGAGACCGCCTAGAATGCCAGGAGGAACAATCGAAGAATCTCTGCGCTCTTTACGCTCTGTGGCGAGTTTTCTCGCCCAATGTGCAAGAACTCGACTGGTAAGGTGCCAATAAAAAAACAGATTGGCGGACTGCCAGCCACCAATCTGTCCTGGCGGTAGCCACCGCCTTTCAGATGAGCCGCAGAGGACTCGAACCTCTAACCCGCTGATCAAGAGTCAGCTGCTCGGTTCCCACTAAGGCGGGTAAACTGGCCGAAAGTTGGCCAGTTTACAAGGTGAAATACCTCTCAAAATACTCAATACACGCCAATAGAGGTATTCCATGGGTTTCAAAACATTATACCACAATTTGCTCACTCTGACCAGCGCAACCCAGGCTTGTAGTTTGTCGTGGTGGGTAGGGCTGCTGAAGTGTGAAGGTGACCCGCCCGCTGATGACCGCCTGGATGACATCGCGAACTGTCGCCCCGGCGGTCGATTCTATGTCACCCTGCGCCCTTACAGGCGCTCAGAATGACAGTGACAAAAGTTGTTCTTTTACAGACTCTAACACCTGACAGGAGTGACTGTCCTCGGCTTCCCTCATCGACACAACTCCCTGAAGCGGTTTTCGAACCGGTCACCGGGCCAGTACCTTGATCCGGTGCACCGCCTGCCTGTCGTCGTGATGGTAGACCAGCGTCTGCGCCTCCCGATCCATCTCCACCCGCCCGTCCGAGATCTCTACCCTGTAGCCTTGAGGGTACTGATAGTTGGGCACAAAGATCTCGGTCGGGACGGCGACAGCCGGATCGTGGCGGAATTCAAAGGCAAAGACCCGGCGTTTGAGGTCGAACGACAGGCGCAGCGGCTCGCCGGCAACCTTGCGCGGATAGGGCCGCACCACCGCCGGCAGCGCTCGCCCACCCGAATGGATGTCGGCGGCATCGGTTTGTTGATCCCGGCTCCAGATCGACAGGTCTTCGCCGTTCCACCCGTCCCCGCGGCGGTTGGTGTTATCGGCGGTATAGTTCCACAGCGCGCCGCTCAACAGGTTGTCCTCGATGGCCCGAAAGCTGCGGTCCAGGGCTTTGATCTGGGCGCTGAAATTCCCGGTGCGGTAGGCCCGTTTGTCCTTCAGGTCGAAGGCGATCCCGAACTCGCCGATCAGCGTGGGGACGCCGCCCAACCGCCCGGCGGCATCGCGCTTGTACCGGGCCAGTTGTGCGGCGAACGATCGGCGAATTCGCCTGGGGCCGACCACCAGCCTGCCGGCGTGCATGTCTACCCCCAGGAAGGGGTTGAAATCCTTCATGTACAGGACAAAGCCGTCGTACCAGTGTGGCGCGTAGACGATGTCCGGCGCATCGCCCGGCGACCAACAGGGCGCGGGCTGGAGCGGCGCCGTTTCGACAAAGATCAGGGCGCCGGGGTGAATCGCACGGATCTCGGCAGCGTAGCGGTTGGCAAAGGGACGGTAATAGTCCCGGTTGAAATCCACCGCCCGCCCGCCGGCCCGGGCGAAATAGTCGGGCCGCAGCAGCCGGGGCTCACCGTTGGCCGCCACATCCCACACCCCGTTCTGTTTCCAGATACAGTCGGCGCCATCGAGCCAGGCCCGCACGCGGCCGGGATTCACCACGCGGCGGCCGATGGCTTTGACGCCGCTGATGCGCCGGTCGTAGACCGCGAGTTCCTGGGGGTAACCCGCGCCGAGCAGCATGGCCTGGAAGGGGCTGGGGTTGAGGCCCTTCTTGAGCAGCCCACCCTCGGCGCGCAGGTCCGGCCAGCCGATGTAGCCGCTGAGTGGTTCGTTCATCGTGTCGTAGCCGATCACGTTGGGCAGGCCCTTGAGCCGTGCGGCGACCTGCTTCATCGCGTTCAAGTAGTGGCGCTGGAGATACCCCTGCACCGGCTCGCCCGCCATCCGGGTGTGCGGGGCCAAGTCATCGCCGGCAAAGAACAGCGTGAACAGCGTCGCCGCAGCCAGTTTGGTGGCGTTGGTCGGCCAGATCATACGCGGGAAGGGGTCGCCGTGCACCGCGTGGACGGTGGCGGCGCCGGTCTCGCTGAAGCGGGTCATATCCAGTCCCACCGCCTCGAACGTCCAGCCCGGCGCGCCGTCGCCGCCGGAGAAACGGCTCCAGACGTCCTGGTGGGGATCGATGATCAGGTCGATGCCGTGGTCGCCGGCCTTGGCCACGACCTGCGTCAGGTAGTCGAGATAGGCCTGGTCGTAGCTGCCCGGCCCGGCGTGTTCGATGGCCTCCCAGGTGACCAGAAAACGCAGGCAGGTGAACCCCCATGCGCGCAGCCGGGCAAAATGCTCGTCGGCTTGCGCCAGGGGGAAGGGCCGTCCCACAAAGGATACCTGCCGGTGATCGAAAAAACCCTGGCGGATGTGGGTGGCGCCGTCGGGCTGAAAGGGCACTTTGCTGCTGCCGCCCAGGTTGACGCCGCGCAGGATCAGTGTGCGTCCGTATTCATCTTTGAACCAGTCGCCGTCGATACGTATCATGTGTTCCTCCGCCAACTCCCCGCGGTCTCCCGCCCTGGCGTTCTCGCCGGACGTGACCGGTTCGCCGCTTTCACCAGCGGGCGTGATGCTCCTCGGCAAAACCGACGATGCCCTGCAGTGGGATCACTTTCCCGTCATCGGTGGTCGCCGTGCCGTGGTAGCGACCGAACATCTGGTGCACCTCGCTGGTGATGAGCAGCAGGTTGGTGCGCGCCGTGCGGTCGTAAAAGGGCACGAACTCTAGCGCCAGCCGCCCATCGGCAGCGACCATACGCCAGGGACGCATAAAGTCGGTCGGGTCATAGTCCAAGTGCACTTCACCCAGCTTGTGGACGCGGCCATCCAGGATGAGGGCGTTCTCGGTGGCGGCGCCGGTGTCGCCAAAACCAAAGCCCAGGTTCAAGCCCAGCGCGCGGCCATCGGGCAGAAACGCCGAGGCGCTGGCCCACACCCAGAAGGAGCGGTACGCCCACACGCCGCGTCCCCAGTCGAGGTTGCCCAGGCTGTCGGTGGGGCGGACCTCGAAGCGTTGGCCGCGGTATTCCACCCAGCCCCCGGCCGGCAGACAGTTGACCTTGCGGTTGTAGTAGAAACGTTTGCCGGCGATGGGGATGACGATGGCCATGGATTCGTGTTCTGGCGGCAGGGCGAGGGTCAGCTCGGCGCTCAGGCCCTGGCCTTCAAAGCCGGGCCAGGCCACCGAGAGCCGCCGTGCGGCCGCCTCTGCTGCAAACGATAGCCGCACCCGGCCGTTGTCGAAAGAGCTGTTGCCCTGGGTGCTGTTGCGGGGCAAGGTGATGCCCCGGGCCAGGGGCAGAGTCAGCGTTTGCTCGTGGTGCCGCTGCGCCTCGAAATCCACGACGTAGGCAAAGACCTGGCCGGCGTAGCCCAGGTCGGCCAGGGTGAAGGAAAAGTAGTGGCTGGGCGTGGTCAGGCCGTAATAGTCCCAGCGTTTGAGACGCAGGGGCTGGAGGAAGCGCAGCCGGTAAAAGCCGACGTTCTCCAGGTTGCAGTCCAGGAGCGGCTGGCGGGCCCAGCCGATCTGAACCAGCTCTCCCCGCTCGTCCAGGAGCGGAGAAGGGGTGATCAGTTCACGTTGCATGGTGGGGTTCTCCTGTGCCTGAATTGAGGGTCAGCAAGGCGACAATCGCCGGCTATCCTGCCCTGCCGACCCGCCAGCTTTTGATGGTTGGCTCGCGCCGCTCCTGCTCCCGACGCCCTCCGACGGCAGCATGGTGGCTTGCCTCACGAGAGCTCGTAGGTGTCCACACCGGTCAGCTCGTGGGTGCGGACCGGCTGCCCGACGGCGCGGGAAACGGCAAAAGCGCCTCGCTGCACACAATCCGCGCCAGGGCATCGTTTTCGTCGTCTGCATCTCTATCCTGCCGCCTGACCTCATCGAGGCCATAGAGATGATAGACATTACTCAGAATTCCCATCAGCCCCTCACCAGTGATGCCCTCGCGCCGGATGCGGTTGAGTTCGTTGCGCACCGCCGGCCGGGGGCTGGGCCGGCGAAAGGCCGCCTCCAGGACGGTGATCTGCTGGCGCAGGTCCTCGTCCTGGGCCGCGTCAAAGAGCAGGCGCAGCTCGCGCAGCACGTAGCGTTGGGCGCGCGTCAACGACAGGGTGTGCTCCCGCTCGGCCCGCCGGGCCTGCACCTCGCGGTCGAACTGCTCCTTGACGGCCATCACCGTCTGGTTGTAGCCCTCGGGCAGGGGGGCGGCCGGGGTATCGGGTTCGCACTTGAGCCGGCCCAGGATGTGGGGCGCATCCCGGCTGATCACCTGGCCGTTGTTGTCAAGCAGGTACAACTGGCGGTAGCGCCCGGCCCGGCAAAAGACAAAGGCGCCCGGCTGGCCGGCGCGGTGGCCACAACGGACGCCATCTCGCAGGCCGGTGACTCGTTGATACAGCTCCGGCTGGTCTTCCCGGATCTGGCGTATGATCTCCTCAGCATCGTTGAGGTCCACGTACTCGTCTACGTCATCCTCTTCGTAGCGGCCGATCTCACCCTGGGCATAGATGGTGTACATGGCATCCTCGTTCAGTTGCTCGGTGGGATCCAGGATGGCGGCGTCTTCGCCGATGGTGTCGTGGATCTCCTGGATGCGCCGGGCCAGTTTGTCGCGCAGGCCCAGGTTGCGCTCCAGCCCGGTCTCTGGCATAAAGTTGTAGGCATAGATGATATCGTGTTCGGAGCCGATGCGGTCGATGCGACCGAAACGCTGGATCAGGCGCACCGGGTTCCAGTGCAAGTCGTAGTTGATCACGGTAGCGCAGTCTTGCAGGTTCAGGCCCTCGGATAGCACATCGGTGGCCACCAGCGTGTCGATCTCGGGCACGCCCGCTGGCGGACGGTGCTGCGGATTGGCGCGCGGGGCAAAGCGGCCGACAATCTCGGCCTTGCTCTTTTCGCGGCTATAGATCACCTCGACCTCTCGGGAACCTCCCGCAGGTTCACAACCTGCGGGAGGCTGATCGGCCAGGTTGTCGTACAGGTACTGGGCTGTGTCGGCGTATTGGGTAAAGATGAGCACCTTGCCCTGCTGGAAAGCCGCTCGCCCCAACCAGTCCTGCAGCATCTGCAGTTTGGCATCTTGTGCGGACGTGATCGGTTCTACCAGGGCCAGCATCTCGTCCAGGATGCGGATGTCCTGCTCGATGTCGGCCCGCAAGGCGTCGGCGTGGAAATCGGCCAGGTCATAACGCCCGCTGACCCGGGCCAGCGCATCCATGAGCGCCTGCTCCTCGTCCAGGTCGGATTCGTAGAGCAGCCGTTGGGCCTCCTCGCCGGCGGGGACGATGCCCTGATCCAGGGCGGCCAGGAAAGCCCGGTGAGAATTCAACATGCGCCGCAGCGTCTGGCGAAAGGCATGGACGCTGGACTCGAAGCGTTTAAAGAGCATGATGCGCATCAGGCCGCGCAGATTGGCCCCGGCGCGCTGCAATTCGGTGTAGGGCGGTCGCTCGCGCCTGGCCGCACGGACATAGTGCCACAGCCCATAACGGGCATAGGTCAGGCTGTCAGACCTGGCAGGTTTTTCCGAACCTGCCAGGTCTCTGGCATGGCCCAGCAAATCGCGCAGCCGGGCATAGAGGCCCTGATAGGCCGCTTCGATGCTGTACTCGACGGTGGCCAACCGGCGCTTGGGGAAAAATTGCTTACGACCACCGACCAGAACGTAGGCCCGGCGCTGCCCTTCCCGGTAGGGGCCAAAATTGTCGGGGGCCACCCGTTGCCCGGTTTCCTCGTCATAGCCGTACCAGCGCAGGATGTGGTTGCGTGTGCGGCGGATGAGCAGGTGAGCCAGCAGAGCCGGCAGCCGGCGCTCGCCGCTTTCCACCAGGCCAAAATACTGGCGCAGATGGGGTGGATCGACGGGGATGTCGGTCAGGTCCTGGTGGTGAAAGAGCCGCAGTTGGTTATAGATGTCCCAGACCGTCTTGTTGCGCGGTGTGGCGGTGAGCAAGACGCAGCGCCGGTCGCCGGTGGCCAGGTAGCTCTCCAGCACCCGGTAGCGCTGGTTGTCGGTGTGACGAAAGTTGTGGCTCTCGTCGACCAGCACCAAGTCGCGGTAGCGGAAGCGGTCGTCGTGCAGCATCCACTCTGGGTTATGCTGTTCGTCCTCGCGCAGCAGGCCCATCGACAGGACACGCGCGTTGAGCTGATAGGCCTCGTTATAGTGCTCCCACATTTCCACCAGGGGCGCGGGGCAGATGATGAGCGATCTGGCCCGGTGGCGGCGCTCGAACTGTTTGACGATGGCCGCGCCGATGTAGGACTTGCCCAGGCCGACGACGTCGGCGACGAAACAGCCGCCGTAACGCTCGATCATCTGCACCGCCTGGCGTACGGCCTGTTCCTGGAACTCGGTCAGCACGGCGGTGATGTCGTCGCGCCACAGAAAGTGGGCTGCCTCGGCTCCTTCCAGTTGGTCGCGCACCAGCTCGTACAGGGTCTTGAGGTAGATTTCGTAGGGTGTCACCTGGGCCAGAGGCCACGAGCCGCGCAGCTCTTGCATCAGGTGGGCCTCAAAGTCCTGGGCTTCGGCCCACAGGCCGTCGAACCAGCGGCTCAGCTCGGCGTGGTTGGTATTGCCGTGCACCAGCACGTTGAGCTCGGTGTTGGAGGTGACGCCGGCCAGGGTAAAGTTGCTGGAGCCGACGATGGCGATGCCGTTTTCCTCACGGGCAAGTGGATTGCCCTGGGCGTCGTAGACCGGGCCGTAGTCAAAGATGTAGGCTTTGGCGTGCAGGCGGCCCTGGGTGTAGACGCGCACGTGCAGGCGGCCCGCTTCGATGAGCCGCACCAGGATGCTGACCAACTGCTCGGCCTGGTCGGTCTGATCCAGCAGGGCGGCAGTCTGGCCGATGCGGGCCGCGGTGGTCTCGGCCGCCAGGGCCATCTCGGTGCGTTTGGGGTAGGCCATCGCTTCGGCGGCGTTCTGCACCTGCTCCAGGCGGCGGTAGCCCTCGGCGATCTGCTCGATGGTTTCCCGGCTGGATGTGTTGCCGATGAGCAGGCGTAACTCGCGGACGCCTGTGCCCTTCAGGGTATTGGCTAGGCGGTCGGCCACCGCCTCCAGCCCGGACAGGAAAAAGTAACCGACGGCAAAATGGGCCGCCTGGCTGCCGGGCAGGATGCGGCGGATGTGGTCGACCAGTTTGTCGGTGCGGTTGTCGATGATGTCGTGGGGCATTGAATTTTCCCTCTCTCTGTTGGAAAGCTCGAATTGTCAGGCGCCAGGTATTCGGAACTATTTGGAACCGGGAGGACATATCTAGTGCCTCGAGTGTGGCCTACGCGTCGGACTAACTCTCTCTCCTGAAGGACGTTGAGATCCTTGTGGGCCAGCCGCTCGCCCGCTGTCCGCAGCGCATCCTCTATCTCTTCGCGGGGATGAGGCATACACACGACTTCCACCTGCACACGCATCTATTCGCACCTCGTCGAAAGCCTGTTTTGCCTCTTGACAAACATGGGCAAACCTGTTATAGTATCATTGTCTGGGGACGAAATTCGGCTTTATGCTGTGTGATCCCTCGGCTGCGGTCGAGAGATCCTATATCCCCCAGGAGTGACAAATCGCTCCTCTGTACGCAAAAGTCGGCTTTGCAGGCCGTGCGCCCGGTAACCGGGCCTAGCTACAGAGGGGTGATTTTTTTCGTGTCAAACGGATTCTTGTGAGTGTACCAGTTGTTCGGATACCTGGCCTGATCGTACAAATCTACGAGCAAGCTAACTTTTTCTTCGACCACCTTGTAGTATCGCATTTCTCCCCTGGTAAAAGCCCGATAGATGGCCCAATTCATGTAATCAATCACGCTCAGGCAAGGCTCTCCCTGGGGGGTCTGGGCCTGTACCTCAAAGCTGGTTTTGACCTGGGTCCCCCATTTCTCCTCAAAACGCTCGATTCCACGTGTGATGGCTTGGGAGAGCGGCGCTTGCCGGTCGCGTGAGCCGCGTTTGGCGAAATAGATGGTGTTCCGTTCGTACCGATGGAGCAGGTTTTGAAACAGGTGGGAAACCAGGTGATCGTAGAACTCGTTTTCACGTCCATGGAACGAATTTCTGAACACGCGTTCGATCTTGCGGGCAACCACGAACTGCGCCTGAAAATCCAGGGTGGCAATTAGCTTGAAAAAACGGTAACGGATTTCCGGTACATCGTCTTTGGCGTGAAAGGCAATGGCAGTTTTGGCCAGGGACGGAAACTCTTGAAAATAGGGATCTTGAACGACTTCTTGCTGAAGCGCAAGGATAGCCTGGCGCATCGGCTCGGGATTTTGAGTCTCGGCAAAACCCAAGATCAGAATGGGCGAACACCCAGCCTGACCGACGATCAAATTCCCGTGACGGTCATAGAAGGTCGGATCGCCGGACTCGTCTACGAAAAACCAGGTGCTTCCCGCTTGTGGTTTCTTCATGGGGCCTCTGATGCCCCTTCAATAACCCGGACCTCTTGTTCCGTCAAGCCGTACAGCTCGTACACCAGCGTATTCAGCTCCCGCTCCCACGCTTCGACCCGTTCCCTGTGCTCAGCCCCCTGACCGTCGGCCGCCAGCAGTTTACCCACCAACGATTCGATGGCGGTCCGTTGGGCAGGGGTGGCAGCAGGAATCGGTACTTGCCCCATGTAGGTGGCGATGAAGCGAAGATAGTCACTCTGGATGCTTGAGCTAATCTGGGTATAGAAGAACCCAGTTACTACAGAATTGAGAATGCCCAGCAGATACAACTCGTCAGTGGGCAGAATGTACATTGTGTTGCCGCCGTAAGCGCGGGTTGTATCATAGGCAAACTCCGGCGTTTTAGCGATGTCGGGATAGACGATCTTGGGCCTCTCAAACTCGGTGTAGTAATCGGTACTGTCTTGTATTTCGTACCATTGATAAGTGCCAGGCTTGCGCCCACCCGGTCTGCCTGGCATCAGGCGTTCCCGAAATTGGGTCAAGTGGCGTTGGATGGCGGGATAGCTTTCAATCCTCACTCCACGGCGTGCAAAGATAACGTGTAGTCCAGGCCAGTCTACTCGCCAGCGATCAATGTCACGACCTCGAATCCAGGGCTTGAGAACCTCCCCACTGCGCGGGTCCTCGGCCACCAGCCGGTCGCGCGTGGCCTGGTCGATGACGAACGCTTCATTCAGCCCCGTTGTAACACCCCGGTAGAACTTGCCGCCCACGTACTCCCCCAAAGGTGTCCCGCAACGGCGCAGTTTGTCCACCAGGGCCAGCACCGCCGGCCGCACCAGCGTCCAGCCTTCGGGGCGCAGGCTGGCCTGGGGCTGGCGCCAGGCGTGGGCGCGCACGGCCTCGGCCAGGTGGTGCACCACGGCCATGTCGTCCACGGTCAGGGCCTGGGCGGCATGCTCTTGGGCCGGCGGGCGGTTGCGCACCACCAGCACGCCGGGGTAGGTCGTCGCCTCGAAAACCGGCAGGTCGCCAAAGTCGATCACCGTCCGCAGGGTCACTTGCTGGCCCAGCAGGCGGCGCAGCGTCTGACCGTAACCGGCGCGCATGAACTTGTTGGAGCTGATGTAGACCAGCGTGCCGTCGTCGCGCAGTTGGCGCAGGCCCTGGGCGTAGAAATAAACGTAAATGTCGGCCACGCCGTGGTAGACGTCGGGGTAAACCAACTTCAGGCTGGCCTTGAGGTGGGTGATCTTTTCCTGGCGCACGTAGGGCGGATTGGCCATCATCAGGTCAAAACCGCCCTTTTCCTGGAATACCTCGGCAAAGTCCACCCGCCACAGAAAGGTGGGGTGCTGGGGATCGCCCAGGAGTTGGCGGCGCAGGTCATCGGCGCTGTGGCCGCGGCCGTCGCCCTCGCAGCGCAGCTCGCGCAGCCGCTTGCGGGCCTGGCCCACCATCGTATTCAGCGCGTCGAAGGCTTGCAGCCGCGCCTCGTAGGCTTCCCGCTGGCGGCGCTCCTGGGCCGACTCTTCGCCCAGCAGCGGCGGTTGGTAGCCGCCCAGTTGCGCCCGTTGGGCCTCCACCAGCTTGCCGGCCAGGGTAGTTTGTAACTCCAGGATACGTAACTCGCGGTGGCGCTTTTCCGGCGTATCGGCCAGCGAAAAATAGGCCGCCTTTTCCTTCTGCAAGTCCTCGACGAGCTCCTGGGTTTCCCGGTCGCGGCTCATCTCGTCGAGTGAGACCACCTGGCCGAAAAGCCGTTCCAGCAGGCTGTCGCCCTGGCGCACCTTGTAGGCCAGGTTGGGCAGGGCCGGCACCTGGCGCACCGCCTGGTCGAAGGGCTGGCCCTCCGGCAGCTCGTAATCCACGATCAGGCTCAGCCACAGCCGCAGCTCGCAGATCTGCACCGCCTGGGCCTGGATGTCCACACCGTACAGGCAGTGCTCGACGACCTGCTTTTTCAGGTCGAAGGAATAATTGCGCCGGGCCGGGGCCGCGTCGCCGTGCAGTCGCCAGTCGAGCAGGCCCACCGCCCAGGTGAGGGCCTGCAACAAACCCAGCAGAAACGCGCCCGAGCCCACGGCCGGGTCGCAGGCGCGGACGCTCAACAGCAGCGCTTTCAGGGAGTGGGCCTCGTCCACGGAAAAGGCGTCTTGCAGCCAGGCCCGCTCCTCGTCGCTCAACTGGCCGGCGGGCGGCAGCTCCAGCAGGCGCACGATGCGCGCCCGATCCACGGCGCTCTCGCCGGCCAGGTGCTCGGCCAACGCCTCGCGGCACATAAAGGCCACCACCGGGCGGGGGGTATAGTAGGAGCCGGTGGCCTTGCGTAGATCTACGCCGGGGTCTTGTTCCCGCTCCAGCACCAGGCTCTCGAAAATCTTGCCCAGCATCTCGGGGTCGATGGCCACTTCCTGGTCCAGAGGGCTGTCTTCGCTGATGGTAAAGTTATAGTGCTCCAGCAACTCGGCGAACAGAGCCTGAAAGGTGGCGTTGGTCACCGGCAGACGGGCCTGCGCCGCCGACCGCCCGCTGCTGGCCAGGTGCAGCTCGAACAGGCCGCCGTTCAGAAACGGCACTACCCCCAAAGTGTCGACCAGCTCCCGGTTCGTCTCCCGATCCGAGAGCGCCAGGAAGAGAGGATAGATCACCTGCGCGTAAAAGCTGGTGCTTTCGGGCCGGACGGCATGGCCGCCGAGAAAGCGGTTGTAGAGATAGTCGGGGTCCTGGGCCAGCCAGCCTTTCTTCTGGACAAAGTACAGGAACAGCAGCCGGTCCAGGAGCATCTGGGTGTGATCGTCGGCGTCGTCGGCCAGGTCGGGCAAAGCCGCCACCTCGCCCCGGATGCGGTAGAACAGGCGAGCAAAGCGGCCAAAGAACTCGCGGGTGACCGCTTCGACGTCGAAGGCTTCGTCGTGGCGGCTCTGGAGCTCCAGTGCGCTGGTCTCGGGGGCCGGCACGGCCAGCATCGCCACCCGGTCGGACGCAGTGCGCAGCCGCTCGTAGGGGCCGATGGTGATGCGCCGGTAGACGCGCCGGCGAGAAGCCTCCCGCTCGTAGCGGACGTTGACCAGGTGCCAGCGCCGTTCTTCCGGATCGCTGAACACAAAGAGGGCATAGGGATGGTCGTTCAGCAGTTGATGGATGGCCAGGCGCTCGGCGGTGAGCGATAGCGCCAGGTCGCGGCCCTGGTATTCGGGAGCAAGGCGGGCATAAATCACGTCGAAGGCGCCGAACTGGGAACGATGCTGGGCCAGCAGGAGCGGCTCGCCGGTCAGGGCTTTTCGAGCCCGGTCGGGCCAGTTGCGGCGGGAGAGGGGGGTGTTGGTGCGGTCGTAGTTCAGTTCGGTCCAAAAGAGCTGTTTGGCTGCGGTTAAGCCGTCACGGGGAATGCGCTGGAGCAGGTCGTAGATACGCTCCTGGGTTTCTGTGGGCATGAAACATCTCCATTTGAAGCACTGTGGTAGAGTCTGATGCCGTCGCCGTGGACAATCGTCCTATCCGATGGTACCTTACCAGTGAAATTCTTGCACGCTGGGCAAAAAACTTGTCACACCGGGTTGGGGACTCTAGCCTCACATCGGTCTGATGGCTCGTTTCCTTTTCACCAAAGCAAAAACGCGCCAGCGCAGGGCCCAAGCCCCGCCTGGCGCGTCAACGGTTGGCCGGATAGACTGTTCCTGGCAAAAACTGGTGTGCCACGGTGCACCCTCCTTGTGACCAGGGTGGGCAGATGGCGATGGAAAAAGTCTGAGGGTGAGTGTATCACAAAAGGAACAACAGGGCAAATTCTAACCATCCTTACCCTTGATTCAGATTCTCCCGCTGCTCTGACTATCGTGTCACATACCCATGCCGCAGCCAGAGCTCGATGGCCTCGGCGGCCAGCCACAGGGCCTCGTCGTAGCCAACACACTCACGCAGCCGTTCCGCTTGCTCAGCCGAGAACGCTGCCTGGGTGTGGTGTGGGCGCGTGGATCTGCGCTGTAAGGCCTCCTCTCCACGCTCATTGTATACCCAAATCACGTTGCGCACGGTTTCGTCGTCACAGCCCACCGCTTCGGCAATCGCCGGCGCGCGAGCGCAAGCCTGTTTC
Source organism: Chloroflexota bacterium (assembly GCA_049324835.1). Lineage (GTDB taxonomy): Bacteria > Chloroflexota > Anaerolineae > CAYNKW01 > CAYNKW01 > JBMOMT01. Next base: position 24,531 of record JBMOMT010000052.1, read on the forward strand.
CAGTCGCTCGCGCTCTGATTCTGTCAGGCTACGTACACATAGTGGTTTTCTCGTAACTGCTCACCCTCCCGCAGGCTCTTGCAAGAGCCGTGTCCCTGCTGCCACAATTTGTCGATTCACCAGCGTCCAGTTGGCCAGATTGTGGGACGGAGGGTACCCAACCCAGACCAGGCTCCGGGTGATCTGCTGATTCACGCCCAGGGTGACGCGCGTCTACCGAGTCGGGCAAAAAAGAGCCTGGCTAAAATCTGTGGGAAACCCTCCCGCAGGTTCGATGGATGATACGCTTTCCCTGAACTTTGGCCCATGGAAACCCTCTCTGGAGGCACGATTTTTCCTCAACCTGCGGGAGGGTCAGACACCTTCCACGATTTTTAGCCAGACTCGGCAAAAAACGCTGCTGAACTGCGTCGGTGTGCGCAGCCGACACCCTGAGCCGCCCCGGCCTATTTTGGATGCCTATGGCAACCTTTAAAAACTTGACGTTTACGTTAAAGTGAGGTATAATAGATGGCAGGAGGTAGGAGCATGCCATCCACACAAACGACAGAGGCCGAGAACAACATCGCCACCGAAGAGCTTTTCTCCATCGGTGAACTGGCCGAAGGCCTGGGCACCACCACCCGCACCATTCGCTACTACGAAGAGTGCGGCCTCATTTCCCCGCAGCGTACCAACGGCAACCAGCGACGCTACACCCGCAGAGAGCGCGGCCGGCTCAAGCTCATTCTCCGGGCCAAAGAGGCCTTTACACTGGACGAGATCAAAGAGCTGTTCACCATCTATGACGCCCAGCCCGACGAGTTGGGTGAGCAACAGCAGTTCATCCGCCTGTGCGAGATGATGAGAGCCAAGATTTCCCAGATCGACGCGCAGGTGGAGCAACTGGCGCACCTGCGCGCCGACATCCAGGCAGCCCTGGAAGACATTCAATCCAAGATATGGATCCAAAACGAAAAGGATACAGATATTCCAGACGAATGTGCTGGATGATGTTCTCCCAAAGGGGGTGAGCATGGAGTCCGAGTTTCTCGCACTTTTCGATGGTCAGCGAGGCTGGGAGCGTAACCCTCACACCTACACGCCCAGAGACGACGGCGCCCACATCGCCGACACGGACGATCACTGGGAATGGTGGTATTTTGATTTCTCCTTCGACAACGGCTACAAAGCCGTGGCCACGCTCCACTACCACAACGTCTTTTTGATGCCCCACACGCCCACCATGCAACTGTTCGTCTACCCGCCCCAGGGCGCGCCGCGTTTTAAATTGTGGGCCGTGCGCCCCGGCCAGGAAAACTCGGCGGCGGCCGATCGCTGCCGGGTCAACATGGGCGGCCTGCGGGCCGAGGACACCGGCGACGGCTATCACCTGGTGATGGACATGAAAGACCTGGGCCTGGACGTACACATCGACAACGACCTGCCCGGCTGGAAGGCCGGCAGCGGCTTGCTATGGACCGACGGCCAGGCCGAGACCGGCTGGGTGGTGGCCGTGCCCCGGGGCCGCGTGCGCGGCAGCCTCACCGTGGACGGCCAGCCGATGGCGGTGACGGGTATGGCCTACCACGACCACAACTGGGGCACCTTCGAGATGGAGGAGCAGTTCTGGGGCTGGTACTGGGGCCGCATTTTCGACCCGACCTACACCCTCATCTACGGCTGGGTGATGCCCAGGGACGCCGAGATGCCCGTCGTCTCGCCCTTTATGCTGGGCAAGGGCAGCGAGATCCTGCTCGGCACCGACCAGATCACCGTCGCCGTCGAGGAGTGCCGGCGCGACGAGTTGCACGGCTGGGACATTCCCCAACGCCTGCGCCTCCAGTGCCAGGGGCCGGGCGTGCGCGTCGACGGTCTGCTGACCACCGGGCGGGTGGTCGAAGCCTTGCAGCTCCCTCGCGGCCCCAATACTTATCATTACTACCGTTTTCTGGCCGGCTACGAGGCTGACATCGAAATCGACGGGCAGCGCGACCGGGTTTCCGGCGAGACGCTGCACGAGATGATGATTCTGGAGTAAGCCGGCTCACCCTCCCGCTGGCTTGGAGGTGGTTTTGGTAGAAATCGGTTGAAGCATCAACGATAGCAAAGGATTTCAGTTGGTTCGCCAGCCTGCGGGAGGGTAGGCTGAGTAACGATTCTGGAGTGAGCCGATGAAATATGATGCAGTGGTCGTAGGCGCCGGCGTAGGCGGGCTGACCGTCGCCTCGCTGCTGGCCCACGCGGGCTGGCAGGTGCTCCTGGTGGAACAGTCGGACCGGGTGGGCGGGCGGGCCAAAACGCTGACCGGTGACGAGTTGCTGGCGCGCGGCGAGCGCTGGTACCGCGATGTGCTGGGCCAGCAATACTGCTGGCTGGCCAATGCCGAGCCCTCTTTCGAGACGATCCAGCGCGAGGGGCTGCTGGCCGGCTACCAGATCGACCTGGGCTACCACGGCGTGTCGCTCAACGGGCGCGGTTACTTTTACGACCTGGACCAGATCATCGGTTCGGGCGAGTTGGCCGGCGTCGAGTTTGCGGGCAATATCAACGCCACCTACATCGGCGACGAGTGGTATCTGGACTTTCACGCCGGCAAGCTGGACCCGCGCCTGGCCGACATCGTGCAGCGCAGCGGCCTGCCCTTTCTCGACTTTTACCTGTCGTCGTTCAAAATGAGCGCCGACGATTTCGCCCGCTTCGAGTCGGTCTCGCTGGAGCGGTGGTGCCGCGAGCGGGGCATCGACCGCCAGCCGGCGCTCTACGAGATGCTCCACGCCGTGGGTACACTCATCACCACCATCAACGACCCGGCCGAGATTTCGGTGGGCGACATTTTCCGCTACTTTGCCCAGGTGATCAATCCCCGCTTCAAACGCGGCATCGCCCGCTGGCCCTCCGGGTTCGTGGTCGGCGGCGTCCAACAGTGGCTGGATTCGGTGGTTGGTCGCTTTCGCCATTTCGGCGGCGAGCTGTGGTTGAACAGCCGCGTGTTGCACATCCGCATCGCCGAGGGCCGCGTCTGGGGCGTGACCGTCGAGACCGCTGACGGTGAACTGGTCGAGATCGACGCGCCGGTGGTGGTCAGCAACGTCCCCACTCAGGAGACTTTTCGTTACGCCGACCCGGCCGCCTTTCCGCCGGAATACGTCGAGCGCAGCCGGAACTTGCGCAGTTATGGCTCCATCGCGCCCTACTTTGGCCTGAAGGAGCTGGCGCTGCCCGAGGCCCAGTGGTCGCTGGGTATCAAAGACACAATTGTTATTCCGAAAGGCGACCGTTTGAGCCACGACGTGTACATGTGCTGGAACATCCAGTCGCAGAGTGATCCACGCTGCGCGCCGGCGGGCAAACACCTGCTCACAGCCTACGCCCCGGTCACAGAGGACGAGGCCCGCGACAAAGAGTTGATGGCCTGGGCCTGTGGCCAGATCGTCGAGTATCTGGAGCGGCGCTACCCCGGCTTTCGCGACAGCATCGAATGGGCGCTGTTCCCGGTGAGCTGGCGGCTGGAGGGTGTGGCCAAGGACGTGCAGCAGGCCGGCACACTCAAGACGCCGGTGCGCGCGCTGTCGGTGGCGGGCCTGTTTTTCGCCGGCGACACGGTGCGCGGCTACGGCGTAGCCATGGACTGCGCCTGCGCCGCCGGGCTGATCTGCGCCAGCGAGATCACGGGTGAGGATTACGGCGTCCACTGACCCTCTCCCTCTCCCCTGGGGGAGCGGGCCGGGGTGAGGGGGGATTTCACTTTGCAACGAAGCAAAATCGACGAGGAGGTTCGAATGAATGTGGAGAAACTGGCAGTATTGGGTTCGGGCACGATGGGCCACGGCATCGCCCAGGTGGCGGCTGCCGCCGGCCTGAACGTGACCCTGTACGACATCGACCAGGCGATGCTGGACAACGCCGTGGCCAAAATCACCGCCAGCGTCGAAAAGTTCCTGGTCGGCAAGGCCAAGATCACGCCCGAGGCAGGCCAGGCGCTGCTGGCCCGCCTGCGCACCACCACCGATCTGGCCGACGCGGCCAGCGACGCCGATTTTATCATCGAAGCCATCCCCGAAAAACTGGAGCTCAAGCAGCAGGTTTTCGCCGGGCTGGATCGCCTCTGCCCGGCGCACACCATCCTGGCCACCAACACCTCGGTGCTGCCGGTGACGGCCATCGCCGGGGCGACGAACCGGCCGGCGCAGTGCATCGGCGCCCACTTTTTTAACCCGGCGGCGGTGATGAAGCTGGTCGAGGTGGTGCTGCCCCTGGGTGTGGCCGACGAGACGGTCGAGACGACGCTGGTCCTCTGTCGGCGGCTGGGCAAGACGCCCATCACCTGCAAAGACCTGCCGGGATTCATCGTCAACCGGCTGCTGGGCAAGCTGTACCAGGAAGCGGCCCAGATGGTGCTGGAGGGCGTCGCCACGGCAGAAGAGATCGACACGGCCATGAAGCTGGGCGCCGGGCATCCGATGGGCCCCTGCGAGCTGGCCGATTTCGGCGGATTCGACGTGATCCAGATGGCGACGGACGCCATCTACAACTATACTCACCAGGAAAGCGACCGGCTGTGCATCCTCTACCGCAAGATGCTGGAGGCCGGCCGGCTGGGCCGCAAGAACGGCAAGGGCTTTTACGATTACGCGCCCGACGGCACCAAGACGCCGGCCAGGTTGTTCGATTAGGGGGCAACGAATGAACTACGAGGACATCAAACTCACCAAAGCCGACGGCTCGACCGAGCTCGCCAAAATCGGCGTGGCCACCATCGCCATCGACCGGCCCAAGGTGATGAACGCCATCCGCTTCCAGACCATGCTCGAGATCGAAGACGCGCTGAGGGACATCCAGGCCGACGAGTCGGTGCGGGTGGTGGTCATCACCGGCGCCGGCGACAAAGCCTTCATCTCTGGCGGCGACATCTCGATCATGGCCCGCGGCCAGGGCTACGTCGAAACGCTGACCGAGGTGCCCCGGGGCCAGGCCATCTGCAACGAGATCGAGCATTTCCCCAAGCCGGTCATCGCCCGCATCAACGGCATCGCCCTGGGCGGCGGCACCGAGGTGGCGTTGTGCTGCGACATCCGCATCGCTGCCGATACGGCCATCATGGGCCTGCCCGAGATCAAGCTGGGCATCATCCCCGGCTACGGCGGCACCCAACGCCTGCCCCGGCTGGTGGGCATGGGCAAGGCCAAGGAGCTGATCCTGACCGGCGACCACATCTCGGCCGAGGAGGCGTACCGCATCGGGCTGGTCAACCAGGTGGCGCCGCCGGAGGAGCTGGACGCGGCGGTGCTCAAGATGGCGCGCAAAATCGCGGCCAGGGGGCCGGTGGCGCTGCACATGGCCAAGGTGGCCATGAACAACGGCGCCCAGGCCGATCTACGCACCGGCATGGACATCGAAGCGCGCTGCTTCTCGCTCTGTTTCGGCACCGAGGACCGCGTGGAGGGCATGAACGCCTTTTTGGAGAAACGCAACGCCGAGTTCAAGGGAAGATAGGGATAGAGATGAGAGAGGTAGTGATCGTCGATGGCGTGAGAACCGCCATCGGGCGCATGGGCGGCTCGCTGTCGTCCTTCCGCCCGGAAGAGCTGGCCGCTTTTGCCCTCAAGGGGCTGATCGACAAGACCGGTCTCGACCCGGCTCTCGTGGACGACGTGCTCATCGGCCACGCCTGCACCAACCACGCGGCGGTCAATATCGCCCGCTGGGCCGCGCTCAAGGCCGGTTTTCCCGTCACCGTCCCGGCGCAGACCGTCGAGCGGCAGTGCGGCTCGGCGCTGCAGACCATCAACACGGCGGCGGCCTACATCTGGGCCGGCTTTGGCCAGGTGTACATCGCCGGCGGCTGCGAGAGCTGGAGCAACCAGCCCTACCTGATGGAGCGCCAAAAGACGCCCTTTGCCCTCCAGCCGCCCGCCTGGCTCAGCCGCGAGGTGGGCCCCGACGCCGAGACCGACGCGCCGATGGGCATCATCGCCGAGGTGCTGGCCGAGGAATTCGACATCTCGCGCCAGGAGCAGGACCGTTTCGGCCAACGCAGCCAGGAGCGGGCGGCGGCGGCCATCGCGGCCGGTTATTTCAAAGAGGAAATCGTGCCGGTGACGATCCCGCAGCGCAAGGGTGAGCCCCTCGTCTTTGAGCAGGACGAGCACCCGCGCCAGACGACGCCGGAGAAACTGGCCAGCCTGCGGCCGGCCTTCAAGCCGGACGGCACCGTCACCGCCGGCACCTCGTCGGGCCTGAACGACGGCAGCGTGGCGCTGCTGCTCATGTCGGCGGAAAAGGCCGAGGCGCTGGGCTACACGCCGCTGGCCCGTTTCGTGAACAGCGCCGTGACGGCGGTCGAACCCAAGTACATGGGCATCGCCCCGGTGGGCGCCGTCGAGGCGGTGCTGGAAAAGAGCGGTCTGGCGCTGGCCGACATGGCCGTGGTCGAGTGCAACGAAGCCTTTGCCTCGCAAACGCTGGCCGTGATGAAGCTCCTGGCTCAAAAGGACCACGCCGTCGACCCAGAAAAGTGGAACCCCAACGGCGGAGCCATCGCCTTTGGCCATCCCAACGGCATGACCGGCGGCCGGCTGGCGCTGGCCGTCATCCATCAACTGCGGCGCAGCGGCGGGCGCTACGGCCTGGCGACGCTGTGCATCGGCGGCGGCCAGGGCATCGCTGCCATTTTCGAGCGGCTGTGATGATGAGGAGACGGTATGGCTGATAGAGTTGCCATCGTCGGCGTGGCCCAGACGCGCTTTAGCCCCAGGCGGGCCGACGCCAGCTACGCCGAACTGGCCTACGAGGTCATCGAGCGGGTGCTGGCCGAGACCGGCCTGGAGATCGAGCGCGACATCGACAATACCATCTCGTGCTCGCACGACATCTGGGACGGCCAGACCATCTCGAACATTGGCATCACCGACGTCATCGGCGGCCACCTGCGCACCGAGGAAAAGATGGCCATGGACGGCGCGACGGCGGTCTATTACGGCGCCATCGGCATCCTGTCGGGTGAATTCGACTGCACGCTGCTGCTGGCCCACACCAAAATGTCGCAGACCAATCGCAACGTGGTCAACAACGTGGCTTTCGACCCGGTCTACACGCGGCTGCTGGGCTTTGATTATACCTCGGCGGCGGCGCTCCAGGCGCGGCGCTACATGCACGTCTATGGCATCAGCGCCGAGCAGGTGGCCCGCGTCGTGGTCAAGAACCTGGGCAACGCGGTGCGCAACCCGGCGGCCTTTCACGGCCAGCGGGTCAGCCTCGACGAGGTGTTGAGCGCGCCCGTCGTGGCCGATCCGATCCGAGTCCTGGACATCGCCCCCGACGCCGACGGCGCGGTGGCCCTGATCCTGGCCTCGGAAGAAAAGGCGCGAGCTGTCCTGGATACGCCAGCCTGGGTGCTGGGCCTGGGCGCCTGCTACGACGCCCACTACCTGGGCGACCGCGACCTGGCCGAGTGTATGGCCCTGGAGCGGGCGGCGGGGATGGCCTACCGCATGGCCGGCCTCAGCGATCCGCGCCGCCAGATCGATCTGGTGGAGCTGGGCGACGAGTTTGCCTACCAGGAATTGTTATGGCTGGAGGGGTTGGGCCTCTGCGAGCGGGGCGGCGGCGGGCGGCTGACCGAGTCGGGTGCCACGGCCATCGACGGCGCGCTGCCGGTCAATCCGTCCGGCGGGCTGCTGGGCGGCGTGCCGGCCAACGTGGCCGGGCTGAACCGTGTGGCCGAGGCGGCGCTGCAAATCATGGGCCGGGCCGACGGCCACCAGTCGCCGGGCGTCGAAATTGCCGTGGCCCAGGGGCACAGCGGCTTTTGTGGGCAGCACCACTGCGTCGTCGTGCTGGGGAAGGAGCCGCGATGAAACGTCAAGTCGCCATCGTCGGCGGGGGGCAGACCTACCACGCCTCGCGCCGCCACGACGTCAACCAGGTGGAGCTGGTCAACGAGGCGGTGCGCGCCGCCCTGGCCGACGCTCAAATGACCATGGACGACATCGACGCCGTGCTGGTGGGCAACATGGAGTTTTTCGAGGGCTGCCACATGACCGACTGCTGGCTGGTCGATGGCAGCGGCGCTTACGGCAAGCCGGGCTTAAAAATCACCACCGGCGGCACCGTCGGCGCGACCATCGTCGTCGCCGGGGCGCACCACGTCGCCAGCGGCCTGTTCGACCGGGTGCTGTGCATCGGTTTTGAAAAGCAGGAGGAAGGCGACACCAGCGCCATCCTCAGCGCCGTGGCCCACCCGCTCTTTGGTCGCTCGCTGGCCGGCGCGGCCACTGGCTACTTTGCCATGTTGGCGGCGTCGTACATGCACGCCTACGGGGCCAAAGAGGAGCACGCGGCCATGGTCGCCGTCAAGGCGCGGCAGAACGCTCGCAAGAACGCGTACGCCCACCTCAAGCTGGACATCAGCGTCGAGGACGTGCTCAACTCACGGATGCTGGCCTATCCGCTGCACCTGCTGGACATGTGCCCCATCTCCAACGGCGCCTGCGCTCTGATCCTGGCCGACGAGCAGACGGCCCGCGACCGCTGCCAAAAGCCGGTCTGGATCCGGGCGGCGGAGACGGCTCACAACGAGCAGTTCGAGCTGGACTGGCGCGATGTGACGACCACCAAGCCGATCTTTTCTCGCGTCTGCGCCGGGCGCCTCTACAAAAAGCTGGGCGTGGACGACCCGGCGACTTTTTTCGACGTGTTCGAAGTCTACGAGCCGGCCACCTGGGCCGAGATCATCTGGTACGAGGACCTGGGCCTGTGCGGGCCGGGCGAGGGCTTTCGGCTGGTGGAGGAGGGCAAAACCGAGATCGGCGGCCCCATGCCGGTCAACCCGTCGGGCGGGGTGCTGTCGACCAACTGCATCGGCGCGTCGGCCATGCTGCGGATCTGGGAGGCGGCGTTACAAATCCGGGGCGACGCTGGCGAGCACCAGGTGCCCAAGGACGTGAACTGGGCGCTGACCACAGCCTACGGCGGCACCAACTGGACGGTGATGACGGCGCTGTCGCGCCAGTGGGAGGAGTGAGCAACCGTGTCAGGGCTGGCGCAGCAGGTCGCGCTCGATCTCTTGGATGAGGAAGGGCAAGTTGGGCCGGGTAAGTTGGCTCCTCATGGAATTCCGTGGTGCTCAGAGCGGACCACAGTCCGCGTTGCCAGAAACAGCCTAGAATGCATCAGAAACGGGGACTGTGGTCCCCTCCGAGCAACCAACCACAGAAAATTTCAAAGAGTCATCAAGTTTGACTCGGGGGCCGGAAGGCTCAGGCGGCAGCGGCAGCCAGGCGCAATTGGACCGGCAGCGATTGCTGGCGGAGCAGCTCGTGATAGGTCTGCTCCCGGCTCAGCCATATCTTGTACAGGCCATGCCATTCGAGGAAATCGTGGAACTGCTGGCTCTCGCCGTCGTCAAAGTCGGACAACAGCCCTGCTTCCATGGCCTGGTAAAAGTCCTTGGACAGCAAGCCGTATTTGTCTTCGAAGGATCGCAGTTGCCACTCGATCCAGTGAATCTCGCGAACGAGTTGCCGAATTTCCATTCTCTTGCTCCTTGGCCGCGGCTGGCAAACGCGGCATCTTGTGTCCGATTATACCATACTCGATGGGCCGCCGCAAGCGCCGATTCGGGTGGAAAAGAGAACCGTATGGCCGATGAATCGAATAGCCAGGAACTGATAAACATCCCATTCACCGTCGACGTGCCCTACCGCTTTGCCGCCGGCCAATACCTGTCCCGCTTTTTGCTAGAACTGCGCGACAACGGCCGCTTTTTCGGCATCAAGTGCCCCCAGTGCGGGCGGGTGCAGATGCCGCCGCGTGTGGTGTGCGCCGTGTGCCACGTCAAAAACGACGAATGGGTCGAACTGGGCCACGAGGGCACGCTGCTCGGCTTTAGCATCGTCCACCTGCCGCTGACCGACCCGACCACCGGCCAGCCGCACAAGACGCCCTACACCTACGGCTCGGTGCGGTTGGACGGCTGCGACTCGGTCATCGATCACCTGATCGATCCTTCGCCAGGCTCAGGACAGCGCGTCGAGCCGGACGTGGACCAGGTGCGGGTTGGCATGAGGCTGGGGGCGGTGCTGCGCCCCCGGGCAGAACGCACCGGCGACCTGAGCGACATCGTTCACTTTGCGCCGGTGGAGGGCCAGCCGCCTGGAACAGATCGCCCGGCCACGACCACACCCATCGACCCATCGACCAACCCGCCGGCTTTCGAAGTCGATCAGCACATCACCGCCCCCAGCCGCTACTATGCCGGGCGGGTGGGCAGCAAGTTCTTTACTACCCTGCGCGATGAGCAGCGCATCCTGGGCAGTCGCTGCGCCACGTGCAACCAGGTTTACTGGCCGCCGCGCAGTACCTGCGGTCGCTGCTTCGGCCAACTGGGCGAGGACGACCTGGTCGAGATTGGCCCGCACGGCACGCTGGAAACGTTCACCCTGGTGACCTATCAGGAGGCGGTCCATCCCCGGCCGGCGCCGCTCATTTACGGCATCGTCAGGCTGGACGGCGCCGATACGGGCATGGCCCACCTCATCGCCGGGGTCGAGTTCGAGAGGCTGGCGGTGGGGATGCGCCTGCAACCGGTTTTTGCCCCGGAGCGCGAGGCCAACATGCTGGCCATCAGCCATTTTAAACCGCTGTGAGGAACCGATGGAAAAGCTGTGGTTCGAGGATTATCAAGTCGGCGAGACACTGATCTCGCCGGGCCGCACCGTCACCGAGGCCGACGTGGTCAATTTCGCCGGGCTGACGGGCGACTGGCACCCGCTGCACACCGACGCCGAGTACGCCCAAACGACGCCCTTTGGTGAGCGCATCGCCCACGGCCTGTTGACTCTGTGCATCGGCAGCGCGTTGCTGTTCCGCCTGGGGCAGTACGCGGCCCTGCCCAAATCGTTCATCGCCTTTTACGGCATGGATTCGGTCCGTTTTGTGGGGCCGGTCAAGCTCGGCGACACGATCCACTGTGAAATGGAAATCACGAATCTGGAAGAAAAGGACGAAAAGCGGGGCATCATCGTCGCCCGCAATACCATCAAGAACCAGCGCGGCGAAGATGTGGTCGTCTACACCACACGGGCGCTGGTCGGCAGAACGGTGTCCTGAGCCTGTCGAAGGAAGGAATAGGAGGGAACATTGACCAGGTTTGTCAGCAAACGCAATCTGGAATTTCTGCTGTACGAGGTATTCGACGCGCTGTCGCTCACCGGGCGCGAGTACTACCGGCAGCACGACCGCGAGATGTTTGACATGATCCTGGGCACTGCCCTGGAGATGGCCCAGGACCTCTTTTACCCCATCCTGGGCGAGATGGACCGCCAGCCGCCGCAACTGATCGACGGCCAGGTCAGGGTCCACCCGGCGGTGCGAGACATCATGAAAAAGTTTGGCGAAGGCGGCTGGATCGGCGCGATCTATGACGAGCAAGTGGGCGGTTCGCAACTGCCGCTGATGATCGACAACGCCTGCAATTTCGTCTTTGCCGCGGCCAACTATTCGGCCTGCGTCTATCCGGGCCTCTCGAAAGGCGCCGCCGGGCTGATCCTGTCCTTTGGCAGCCAGGAGTTGATCGAGACCTACGTGCCCCAACTGCTCAGCGGCGAGTGGCAGGGCACCATGGCCCTCACCGAGCCCCAGGCCGGCAGCTCGCTGACCGACATCACCACCACCGCCGAGCCGACGGGCGACGGTTATTACCTGCTGCGCGGGCGCAAGATGTTCATCTCTGCCGCCGACCACGACGGCGTGGATAACGTGGTTCACCTGATGCTGGCCAAGATCCCCGGCGGGCCGCCCGGCGTCAAGGGCATCTCGCTCTTTGTCGTGCCCCAGAACCGCGTCGAGAGCGACGGCCGCCTGAGACCCAACGACGTATCGACCACCGAGATCTATCACAAGCTGGGCTACCGGGGCGCGCCCATCGTCGCCCTGAGCCTGGGCGAGGCCGGCGACTGCCGGGGCTACCTGGTCGGCCAGGCCCACCAGGGTTTACGTTACATGTTCCAGATGATGAACGAGGCCCGGCTGGGCGTGGGCATGGGCGCCACGGCCATCGCCTCGGCGGCCTATTACGCTGCGCTGGAATACACCCAGGAGCGGCCTCAGGGCCGGCGGCTGGGCGAAAAGGACCCGGCCCAGCCCCAGGTGCCCATCATCGAGCACGCCGATATCAAGCGTATGTTGCTCTTTCAGCGGGCCGTGGTCGAGGGTTCGCTGTCGCTGCTGACCCAGTGCTCGCGCTACGCCGACCTGGCCCGCGTGCTGCCCCCCGGCGAGGAAAAGGAAAAGAGTGAACTGCTGCTGGACATCCTGACGCCGGTGGCCAAAAGCTACCCGTCGGAGATGGGCATCCTGGCGGTCAGCGCCAGTCTACAATGTTTCGGCGGCTATGGCTACTGCGAGGATTTCCCGGTGGAGCAGTATTACCGCGACATGCGCATCCACCCCATCCACGAGGGCACCACCGGCATCCACGGCCTGGACCTGCTGGGCCGCAAAGTGACCCTCCACGGCGGGCGCGAGTTTGCTCTGTACCAGGCCGAGTTGGCCGCGACCATCGCCGCCGCCCGCGACGTGGCCGACCTCAGCGCCTACGCCGATCGGCTCGACGCGGCGCTGGCCGAGCTAAAGCGCGTCACCGAGCACCTGCTGGGCCTGGCCCGCACCGCCGGCCCGGAGCGTTTCCTGGCCGACGCCACCGTCTACCTGGAGATGTTTGGCCTCGTGACCATCGCCTGGCAATGGCTGGTGCAGGGCCTGGCCGCCCGGCGAGGGCTGGACGGCGACTGTTCCGCGGTCGACGCCAACTTTTACCGGGGCAAGCTGGCCGTGCTGCGTTACTTTTACGGCTACGAGCTGCCCAAGACGCTGGGCCTGGCCGCCGTGTTAACCCAGGCCGACGGCCTGACGGTTGGCCTGGACAACGATCTGTTTGTCGATTGATTCCTGGAGGAGGTGGATCATGGGACTGATTAGCCGCAACGTGCCTTTGCACAACATAGAGTTCCAATTTTGGAACCCGACGCGCATCGTCTTTGGCGACGGCAAGGTCCGCGACCTGGCCGACGACCTGGACCTGGACTGGAATTTCGACGGCAAGGAGCGGGTGCTGGTCGTCACCGACGCCGGCGTCAAGGCCGCCGGCGTGCTCGACTACCTGCTCGAATCACTCGAAGGCAGCTCACGCCAGGTGGTGGGCGTGTTCGACGGCGTGCTGCCCGAGGCCGACCTGGCGCAGATCCACGACATCACCCGGCTGGCCGAGGAGACCGAGCCCGATTTCTGGATCGCGCTGGGCGGCGGCTCGGTGATGGACGCCTGCAAGATGGCCGCCGTGCTGGAATCCAACGGCGGCGACGTGGCCGATTACGAGGGCTTTTACATGGTCGACCAGGAGACCAAACCCATCGTCTGCATCCCCACCACCGCCGGCACCGGCTCCGAAGTCACCTGGGGCGCGGTCATCATGGACCACCAGGCGCAACGTAAGATCATCTGCGGCGACTACAAGTTCATCCCCAGGGTGGCCATCCTCGACCCAGAGTGTACGCGCAGCCTGCCGCCGCACCTGGTGGTGGGCACCGCGCTGGACGCGCTGACCCACGCCATCGGCGGCCTGGCCTCCGATCAGCGCCAGGATTTCTCCAACAGCATCGCCCTGCGCGTCGTCGAGATGGTGGCCGATAACCTGGAGGCCGGTTATCAACGCAACGCCGAGGACCTGGACGTGCGTTCCAAGTTACTCATCGCCTCGACCATGGCCGGCATCGCTTTCCAGACCTCGCTGCCCGGCGCCGACCACGGCATCGGCCACACCGCCGGCGCGCTGCACAAAATCCATCACGGGCTGGCGGTGGCCATCGCCAACCTGTACGTCATGGACTATAACATGAAGGCTGTGCCCCACGTCTATGCCAGCGTGGCCCGGGCGCTGGGCGTGCCCGACGACGGCGCTTCCGACGAGGTGATGGGCCGGCGGGCCATCGAACGCCTCAAAGAGCTGTACAGCCGCGTCGGCGTCGAGCTGACCCTCAAGGATTACGGCTTTCCGACCGACGAGGCGACCCTGGAGCGGCTCATTGAACAAAGCATGGAGGACGGCACGATGGTCTTTAACCCGGTGCCCATCAGCCGCACGCCGGAATTTGAGCAGTTGGTGCGTTACTGCGTTGGAGTGTAGGCCATGAGCCGTATGATTCTGTTCGACGAGGCGCGTTGCACCAACTGTCACCTGTGCGAGATGTACTGCTCGCTGGTTTTTGGGCAGCGGGGCGTCTACGAGTACCGGCCGTCCATCGCCCGCATTCGCGTCGTCGAGAACGACGACGACACCCGCTACGTGGCCCACGTCTGCCTTCAATGTGAGGCGCCGGCCTGCGTCGACGCCTGCCCGACAGGCGCGCTATACAAGGACCCGGCCACCGGCATCGTCGTCGTCGATGCCGGCGAGTGTACCGGCTGCGAGATGTGCGTCGATGCCTGCGAATTTGACTGCATTTTCATCGTGGGTGGTCCTTCGACAGGCTCAGGACAGCGCCACGCTGTCAAGTGCGAGGTGTGCGACGATCCGCTGTGCGTGCGGGCCTGCGCCGTCAAGGCGCTGACCGTGGGCGAGCCGGACGCCGCCTACCGGGCGCGCACGGAGCAGCTCTACCGGGAGGTGCGATTATGAACGTCCCTTCGTGTGGTTGGATGGGCGTTATCTTGCGTGTGGACCTCAGCAGCGGGCGGATCGAGCGCCAGCCGTTGGACCCGCAACTGGCCCGCGATTTCGTCGGCACCCGCGGCCTGGCTACCAAGCTGCTCTACGACGAGCTGCCCCTCGACTGCGACCCCCTCGGCCCGGAGAACCGGCTGGTGTTCGTCAACGGCCCGCTGACCCTGACCGGGGCGCTGTCGTCGGGGCGCTACGCGCTGGTCACCAAGAGCCCACTCACCGGCACCATCTGCGCTTCCAACTCGGGCGGCTACTTTCCCGCCGCCTTCAAGACCGCCGGCTACGACGCCATCGTCATCAGCGGCCAGGCCGAGCGGCCGGTCTATCTCTGGATCGACGACGAGCGGGTGCAGATCCGCGACGCCGCGCCTTTCTGGGGGCTGGATGTGTCCCACACCGACCGGGCCATCAAAGCCGCCACGGGCAAGGGGGCGCGGGTGGCCTGCATCGGCCCGGCGGGCGAAAACCTGGTGCGTTACGCGGCAGTGATGAACGACGTCCACCGCGCCGCCGCCCGCTCCGGCGTGGGGGCGGTGATGGGTTCCAAGCGGCTCAAGGCGGTGGCCATTCGCGGCAGCGGCGGCGTGCGTGTGGCCGACCCGGAGGCGCTGCTCAAGGCCACCACCATGTCGGATCACATCAAACGCACCGACCTGGGCATCGCCTTTGAGGAGTTTGGCACGCCCCTCTTTGTGGACGTCATGAACGCATTCAACATCATGCCCACCAAAAACTTTCAGGAGGGCTTTTTCGAGGACGGCGACATCATCAACGGCGCGGCCATCATCGACCGCACCCTGGTGCGTAGCAAAGCCTGCTACGCCTGCTCGATGAACTGCGGGCGCAACACCCGCCTGCCGCCCGGCTCCAAATACCAGGGCCACGGCGACGGTCCCGAGTACGAAACCATCTATGCCCTCGGTTCCAACATCCTGGTGGGCGACCTGGACGCGCTGACCAAGATGAACTATCTGTGCAACGAGCTGGGCATGGATACCATGGACGCCGGCACCACCCTGGCCACGCTGATGGAGCTGTACGAGACGGGCCACATCGGCGAGCAGGAGATCGGCTTTCCGCTGGCGTGGGGCGACGCCGAGGCCAGCATCCGGCTGCTGGAACTCATCGGCCGGGGGGAGGGTTTTGGCCGCCAGGCGGGGCTGGGCGGCAAATTCCTGGCCGACCGCTACGGCGCGCCCGAGCTGTTCATGGGTTCCAAGGGGCAGGGTTTTGCCGGCTACCATCCGCGCGGCATGGTCGGCCAGGGGCTGCTGTACGCCACCTCACCCGAAGGCGGCAACCACACCACCGGCAATACCATCCAGCCCGAGATCAATGGCATCCCCGAGCCGATGGACCCGCTGACCGGCGAGGGCAAACCGGAGCTGGTCATCCGCCGCCAGAACGAGACGGCGTTCATCGAAGCCTGCGGCGTGTGCGTCTTTCCCTACATGCTCATGGAAGAGGGCGCCGAGATCATTGCCGAATTCTACAGCGACGCCACCGGCGAGGAATGCAGCGAGGCCGAGGCGCGCCGCATCGGCGAGCGCATCTTTAACCTGGAGCGCCTGTTCAACGCCCGGTTGGGTTTCAGTCGCAAGGACGACACGCTGCCCAAGCGCCTGACCCAGGAGCCGCACTCTGAGGGCATCGGCCAGGGCAACGTCGTGCCGCTGGAAGAGATGCTGGACCGTTACTATGCGCTGCGCGGCTGGACCCCGGACGGTTTCCCGACCGAGGAAAAGCTGGCCGAGTTGGGGATCACGTAAAACGTGAAGCGTGAAACGTCAGGTGTGGGATGGTGGTGAGTATCAAACTCTCGGGACCGCTGCGTGAATTCTACCGAACATCGGCTCCGGCTCAGGGCGAAGCTGTGGAGCTGCCAGAAGGCGCCACCGTCGCCGATCTACTGGCCCGGTGCGGCGTCCCGCCGGAAAAGGTGCATCACCTGTTGGTGAACCGCCAGCGGGCGACGCTGGAGACATCGCTGGCCGACGGCGATCAGGTGTGGGCCATCCCGCTGGCCGCTGGCGGTTGACCGGCGGTGCGTGGGGCAAATTGCCAATTTGCCCTATGCATCAGTCTGAAGAAAGGAGGTTGAGGGAAACGCCAAAACGCTGGCTGGTGGACTGAACTGGAAACAAAAACAAGTAATCACCAAGGAGGAAGAAATGATTACCTACTATAGCAAAGCCTGGTTGGAAGCCTGCCAGGAGACGCTCAACAACTCGGCAAGCCATCTCAAAAAGGCGCGTAAACTCAACGGCAGGTGGTATTTCCGGCTGTGGGATGGGCCGGACGGCAAGGATCGCTCCGGCATTTGGGAGTTCGAGGATGGCCGCTGCGTCTCGGTCGAGTTCGAAGCCCAGCCGGCGCCCTGGGCCGAACTGCGCGAAGCGCCCATGCCCAACGACGCCGTGGGCCGCTTTTCCAGCCCGTTCCAGATGATGGCCGCCCTCAACCGGGGTGAGATCAGCCCGCTCAAGGCCCTGGCCTCACCCGACTATCAGCTCGAGGGCAAAAAGACGATGGTCTTCAAGATGATGCAGGGCATCAACTCCTGGAACGAGCACAACGCCCTGGTCGAGTGCGACTATGCTTTCACCGCGACCGACGACGAGGGCAACAAGATCGCCTGAGCGGCGAAGAAGGGGAGGTGTGTGGTGAAAGAGACGGACAAAACCATCACCCAGATTTTCTGGTCGCGGGCGGCGGAAAACGGCGACAAGCCGCTGTTCATCGTCCACCGCGAGGGCGACTTTCCGCCCTTTACCGAAAACGGTAAACTGCGCACCCAGAGCTGGAACGCGGTGGCGGAGCAGGTCCGCAACGTCGGCCTGGGGCTGCTGGCCCTGGGTGTGCAAAAGGGCGAGCCGGTGTCGATCATGTCCGGCACCCGCGCCGAGTGGGTCATCGCCGACCTGGGCCTGCTGTCCATTGGCGCGGCCACCGGCAGCATCTATCCCAACAACGTGCCGGCCCAGGCCCAGTACATCCTGAACGATCTGGATTCCCGGATCGTCTTTGTGGAGGAAGCGTGGCAGCGCGATGGCTTTTTGAAGCGTAAGGAGAACAGCCCCCAACTGAAAAAGATCATCACCATCGGCTGCGAGGCGGGCGACCCTTCGATAACCTCAGGGCAAGGCGATCCTCTTTGTATGACCTTTGATGACCTGCTGGCCCTGGGCGCGGCCAACGCCGCCAAATACGGCGCGGCGTTCGATGAAGCCGTGGCCGCCGGCAGTCTGGACGACATCGCTTCTTACATTTATACCTCCGGTACCACGGGCGTGCCCAAGGGGGCGGTGCACAACCACCGCGCCCTGACTTATACCATCTGTACCGGCGCGTCGTGGCTGCCCATCGAGCCAGGCTGGACCGACCTGGCGTTTTTGCCCATGGCCCACATTTTCGAGCAGTTTGCCGGCGCTTTGCTGGACATCTATCGCGGCAACGTCACCGTTGGTTTTGCCCGCAACATGCAAACCGTGGCCCAGGATTTCTCCTTCGTCAAGCCGCACTTTACCCGCGTCGTGCCCCGCCTGCTGGAAAAGGTCCACTCGACCATCTGGAGCAAATCGGCGGTGTTGACCCAGCTCTCGGCCGATGGATTGAGGCAGGCGCTGGAGGTGGGCCAGCGGGTGCGGGTGGCCGGCGATCTGGAAGGCCAGCCGGTCTCGGACAGCGACCGTCGCCGCCTGGCCGAGTACGACGCAAACAACTTTGGCCTGGCCCGTAAACTGGTCTTTGGCGGCAATCTACAATTCATGGTCACCGGCGGCGCGCCCCTGTCCAAAGAGATCCTCGAGTTCTACTGGCAGATGGGCATCCCGGTCTACGAGCTGTACGGCATGACCGAGACCGGCGGCGCGACGACCAATCGGCCGGGGCAGGTCAGGCTGGGCACGGTGGGCAAATCGTGGCCCAACTACGACTGGCCCGGCGAGGGCGCCCAGACCACCGTTTCGCCGGCGGGCGAAATCCTGATGCGCGGCCCCAACGTCATGCTGCGCTACCACAACAAGCCGGAAGAGACCACCGAGACGCTGCGCGACGGCTGGATGCACTCCGGCGACGTGGCCGAACTGGACGCCGATGGCTTTTTCACCATCACCGACCGCATCAAGGACATCCTGATCACCGCCGGCGGCAAAAACGTGGCCCCCATCCGCATCGAGAGCCTGCTCAAGGAGGAGCCGCTCATCAGCCAGGCGGTGGTCTATGGCGACCGCAAGGCCTACCTGACGGCGCTCATCACCCTGGACGAGGCCGAGCTGACCAACCAGGCCAAAGCCTGGGGCCTGGAAGGCAGCTACGCCGGGCTGGTCGCCCATCCCCGCGTCCGCGAGGAGGTGGCGCGCCTGGTGGAGCAAAAGAACCAGGAGCTGGCCCGCTACGAAACCATCAAGGATTTTGTCATCCTGGACCGTGACCTGACCATCGAAGCCGGATTCCTCACGCCGACGCTCAAGGTCAAGCGCCGCGAGGTGTTCGACCAGTTTGGTGAGATGGTCGAGGCGCTGTACGAAACATAAGAGGTAGGGCAAATTGCCAATTTGCCCTACCTACTGCTGCTCGCGCCGGACCACAGTCCGGCGCACAAGTGAGCAGAATCTAGGTGCCTGACGCCAGGCACGGACTGTGGTCCGTGCCGAGCGAGATAGATGGTAGCAAGTATCGGAGAACGATGAAGGCCAGGGAATATGCCGCCGACGTGCTGCTGGCCGACGGCGGCCTGATCCACATCCGGGCCATCCGCCCGGATGACAAACGACGCCTGCTGGAGGGGTTCCGCCGCCTGAGCGAGCGCTCGGTCTATTACCGCTTTTTCAGCCTGAAGCGGGACCTCTCTGCAGCGGAATTGGCGTACCTGACCGAGGTCGATTTTGTGCAGCACGTGGCGCTGGCGGCCACTGTCCGGCCCGCCCTGCCGATCCACGACCTGGAGTTCGGTTTCGAGGAGGAACCCGGCGCGAGCGACAGGACCGGCCTGGAGGAGATCGTCGGTGTGGCGCGTTACGTGCGGCGCGGCGCCGACCGGGCCGAGGTGGCCATCGCTGTGGCCGACGACCACCAGCAGCGGGGCGTCGGCTCGGTGCTGCTCCAACACCTGGTCGCCATCGCCCGCGCCGCCGGGATCACGACCATCGAAGCCGAGGTGCTGGCCGAGAACGCATCCCTGCATCAGGTCTTTTTGGCGCGCAACGGTTTCCAGCCCACCTTTACGCCGGCGGGGGAGACGGTTCACCTCTGCTTTTCGATCCTTTGAAGAGGAAAAGGAGATACAGGAGCGAGAATGAACGAAAACGACGTCGTCATCGTCAGCGCGGTGCGCACCCCGTTCGGCCGCTTCGACGGGTTACTCAAGAGCACACCCAGCATCGACCTGGGGGTGCTGGCTCTGCAAGAGGTCGTCCGGCGCATCGACCTGGACCCCGGCCTGGTGGACGAGGTCTATTACGGCACCTGCATCCCGGCCGAGTACGCGCTCTTTACCAACGTGCCCGCCCGGCAGATCACCCTGCTGGCCGGTTTTCCCGACGACAACCTGTCGCTGACCATCGACCGCGCCTGCTGCTCGTCGATGACCGCCCTGCGCCTGGGCTTCCGGGCCATCAAGGCCGGCGAAGCCGACGTGGTGATCGCCTCCGGCGCGGAGAACATGGGCAACACGCCGCTCATCGCTGAGGCGGCCAAGGCCCGCTGGGGCAGCCGCCTGGGCCACATCCAGTTGGAGGACATTCTGTTCGAGCTGGGTTATGGCCGCAAGGGCTTTGCGCCCGTGGCCGCCGACGCCGGTGAAGTGGCCGTCGAGGTTGGCATCAGCCGCGAGATGCAGGACGAGTGGGCGGCCCAGAGCCACGCCCGCTGGTTCGCCGCCTACCAGGCTGCCAAGTTCCGCATCGGCGAGGAGCTGATGGCCGTCGAAATCCCGCAGCGGCGCGGCGAGCCCCTGGTGCTCGACCGCGACGAGTCGCCCCGCCAGGACGTCTCGCTGGAAAAAATGGCCCGGCTGCCGACCATCTATGGCAGCCCGACGGTCACGGCCGGCAACGCGCCCGGCCTGAACGCCGGCGCCTCGGCGATGGTCATCATGCGCCGCGCCCGGGCCGCAAGCCTGGGCCTGAAGCCGCTGGCGACCATCGAGGCCTGCCAGGCGGCGGCCGGCGCGCCCAAGTACATGGCCCGTGTGCCCGCCCAGGCCATCCACAAGATGCTGGCGCGGACCGGTCTATCCCTCGACGACGTGGACCTGATCGAGATCAACGAGGCGTTCGCCGCCGTGACGCTGGTCTCGCTCCACGACCTGGCCGGCGGCGACCCGGCAGCGCTCCAGGTCTTGCAGGCCAAAACCAACGTCAACGGCGGGGCCATCGCCATTGGCCACCCGGTGGGCGCCAGCGGGGCGCGCATCACCATGACGCTGATGTACGAGCTCATGCGGCGCGGCGGCGGCAGCGGCGTGGCGGCCATCTGCGGCGGGCTGTCGCAGGGCGAAGCGATTTTGGTAAAGGTGTGACGATGACCGACTGGCGCGAAGAAACCGAAGGGCTGACCCTGCGGGGCCAGATCAAGATGCCCTATACCTGGTCGGTGGGTGAGGTGGGCAGCCGCTTTCTGGTCGCTCTGCGCGACGAGGGCAAAATCCTGGGCAATCGCTGCCCGGTGTGCGGCGTGGTCTATACGCCGCCGCGCAAAAACTGCGGCCGCTGCTTTGTGGACATCGGCGCCGACGATTGGCTGGAGCTGGGCGCGGAGGGCGTCGTCACGGCCCACGCCATCGTCCACCAGGCCGGGCCGCTGCAACCGGCCGAGCCGCCCTTTGCCTACGCCCTCATCCGGCTCGACGGCGCGGACGTGGGCCTGCTGCACCTGGTCAAAGACGGGCTGGAGCGGCTGGCAAATGGGGCGCGGGTGCGGGCCAGGTTCAAGCCGCAGCCGGAGCGCAGCGGCCGCATCCTGGACATCGACTGTTTTGAGATCGTATAGACCTGACAAGAACCCCGGCTCCCGCTGGACCCGCCGTCCCGGCATCGGGGACAGTCCAGCGGCGGACTGTGGTCCGCCGCGAGCCGGGACCCCTGTCAGGTCTGGGGAGCAAGTATGGACAAAATCGCCATCGTGGGCGCCGCCCAGACCCGGTTCGAGGCGCGCAAAAAGGACGAGACCTGCTACGACCTGGTCTACCAGGTGACGACCGCCGCCCTGCAGGACGCCGGCTACAGCCTGGACGACATCGACAACGTCGTCACTGTGTCCAACGACTTTTACGACGGGCGCACCATCTCCAGCATGGCCGTGGGTGAGGCGGCCGGCGCCCACGACAAAAACATCTCGACTGTCGAGGGCGACGGGACGTTCGGCGCGTTCTACGGCGCGATGCGCGTGCTGGGCGGCTATCGCAGCACGCTGGTCGTGGCCCACAGCAAGGGCAGCGAGGGCGACCCCCGTTTCATCAGCAACGCCATGTTCGACCCGGTCTACCACCGGCCGCTGGGGCTGGACGCGGTCAGCGCTGCCGCTTTGCAGGCCAACGCCTACCTGGAGCGCTACAGAGTGAGCGAGGAGCAGTGCGCCCTGGTGGCGGTCAAGAATCACGGCAACGCCCGCCACAACCCCAACGCCCACCGGCCGCTCGACCTGAGCGTGGACGACGTGCTGCGCTCGCCGCGCATCGCCGGGCCGCTCAAGGCGCTGGATTGCAGCCCGGTGAGCGACGGCGCGGCGGCGATCATCCTCGCCAACGAGACGCTGGCCGCCAAGGCGCGCTCGCAGCCGGTCTGGGTGCGGGGCGTGGCCCACTGCGCCGAAGCCTACTTTTTGGGCGACCGCGGCCCCGGGATCGGGGCAGGCCTGGCCATCCCCAAGGCGCTGGGCGACGCGGCGCGGCGGGCCTATCGCATGGCCGGCATCAGCAGGCCGCTGGCCGAGATCGATGTGGTGGAGCTGTACGACGCCTTTGGTTACATGGAGTTGCTGTGGCTGGAGGGGCTGGGCTTTTGTGAGCCGGGCCACGGTGCGCGCCTGACCGAGCAGGGCGCGACGGCGATGGGCGGCGCGCTGCCGGTCAACCCCTCCGGCGGGGTGCTGTCGGCCCACGCGGTGCTGGTGGCCGGGCTGGTGCGCATCGTCGAGGCGGTGTTGCAACTGCGCGGCCAGGCCGGCGCCCGCCAGGTGGACGGCGCGCGGACGGCCCTGGCCCACGGGATCAACGGCCCCTGTGGGCAGAGCCACTGCGTCTGGATTTTGGGAGCAGAATAGCTAAAACCTTCCGCTCGTGTTGGACTACAGTCCACGCCGAGCAGGGGGGAGTAGTCTTTGAGGGAGAATATGGCACGACGAGTGGCAATCATTGGCGCCGGACAAACCCATCACCGCAGCCGCCGCCTGGACGTGAACGGCCGCGAGCTGATCTACGAGGCGGTCACGCGGGCGCTGGCCGACTGCGAGTTGACCATGGCCGACATCGACGCCATCGTCATCGGCAACATGGACCATTTCGAGTCGATCAATTCCGTGGACACCTGGAGCGTCGAAGGCGCCGGCGGGGTGATGAAGCCGATCATGAAGGTGACCACCGGCGGCACGACCGGCACGTCGGTGGCCATCGCCGCCTACTATCACGTCGCCAGCGGCCTGTTCGACAAGGTGCTGGCCATCGGCTGGGAGAAAAACTCGGAGAGCGACACCACGGGCGCCATCGTCACCTGCAGCGACCCGATCTGGGACCGCTATTCTTACTCTGGCGCGATCCCCAGCCTGGCCACCGAGGCGTCGGCCTACATGGCCCAGCACGGCGCGACGCCGCTGGACGCGGCCCGCGTGGCCGTGCGCGAGCGGACCCACGCCCAGAATAACCCCTACGCCCACATGCACGGCCGGCCCATCAGCCTGGAAGACGTGATGAACTCGCCGGTGCTGGCCTGGCCCATCCGCCTGGGCGACATTTGCCCGCGCACCGACGGCGCCTGCGCGGTGGTGTTCGCCGCCGAGGGCCTGGCCGAGCGGCTGGCCCCGCAGCCGGCCTGGATTCAGGCCTGCGCGGTGCGCCACACCCACACCTGGTTCGGCGACGTCGACCCGCGCGCCGGGCTGGAATCGCTGCAACGCGCCTCGCGGGAGGCCTACGCCGCCGCCGGTATCACCAGCCCCGCCGACGATTTCGACGTGGCCGAGTTGTACCTGCCCTATTCCTACGCCGGGCTCAAGTGGATCGAGGCGTTAGGCTTTTGTGGTCCCGGCGAAGGGCCGCGTTTCGTGTGGGACGGCCACACCGACATGGGCGGCAAAATCCCGGTCAACCCCTCCGGCGGGGTGATGAGCACCAACTGCATCGGCGCCACGGCGCTGCTGCGTGTGGCCGAGGCGGCCATCCAGGTGATGGGCCGGGGCGAGGCGCGCCAGGCGCCCGACGTCGAGCGGGCGCTGGCCACCGGCTTTGGCGGCTGCTGGTGGTCGGACGTGGTGATCTTGGGACGGAATAAGCCAGAGTAAAACGTAAAACGTAAAACGTCAAGGGTGAGTGGCAGAAAATGAAAGCAGAGCCAGAGTTGTTGACGGTCACCTCCGCCGACGTGGGTATGCCCTACGAGTGGTCGGTGGGCATCTATGGCAGCCGCTTTTTCCAGGAAATCCGCGAGCGGCAGCGCTTTATCGGCATTCGCTGCCCGCAGTGCGGCCGGGTGCGCGTGCCGCCGCGCCGCGTCTGCGGGCCGTGCTTTTGCGAGATGGACGAGCTGGTGCCCCTGGGCGATACGGGCGTCATCGTCGCCTTTTCCATCGTCAACTATTCCTTCATCGACCCCGCCACCGGCGCTCAGCGGCCCATCCCCTACACCTACGGCTACATCCAGCTCGACGGCGCCGACAATATCTTTTCCCACTTTATCGACGAGACCGACGAGGCGCGCATCCAGGTGGGCATGCGCGTGCGGGCGGTGTTCAAGGCGCCGGACGAGATGGCGGGTAACATCGGCGATATCCGGCATTTCGAGATCATCTAGGTGCAACGCACTTCAAGTGCGTTGCACCTCAAGGAGTGTATTATGAAAAAGGTCATCATCACCGCGGCGTTATCCGGTTCGGGCACGACCAAGGAGCACAACCCGGCGGTGCCCTACACGCCGGCCGAGTTTGCAGAGGAAGCCTACCGCGCCCACCAGGCCGGCGCGGCCATGGTCCACGTCCACGCCCGGCTGGACGACGGCACGCCGACCCACGAGGTGGATCGCATCCGCGCCACCTACGACGCCATCCGCCAGCGCGTCCCGGGCCTGATCGTCAACCTGTCGTCGGCGGTGGGCATGGGCAAAACGCCGGAGCAGCGCATCGGCCAGATTGTGGCCATCAAGCCCGAAATGGCTTCGCTGAACACCAACTCGATGAACTTTGCCGCCGCCAACCGCAAAACGGGCGAAATCCTGGTCGATTACCTGTTCGACAACACCTTTGCCATGATCCGCGAGTTTGCCGTGGCGATGGAGGAGAACGGCGTCAAGCCCGAATTGGAGCTGTACGACATCGGCGGGCTGGACAACATGCTGCTGCTGATGAAGCAGGGCATTTTCTCCGAGCCGATGAATTTCAACTTTGTGTGGGGCGTGGCCGGCGGGCAGCGCTTCCGGCCTGACGCCTTTGTGACCATGGTCCATGCCCTGCCGCCGGGGGCCAATTTCACCACCTGCGGCGTGGGCCGCCAGGAATTCCCGGCTATCATGCAATCGTGTATGCTGGGCGGGCACATGCGCGTCGGCCTGGAGGACAATGTGCGGGCGCCCAACGGCGAGCTGGTCAAGGGCAGTTACGAGCTGGTGGAATGGGCCGTGCGCGTGGCCGAAATCCTGGGCCGCACGCCGGCCACACCCGATGAGGCGCGGGCCATCATGGGGCTGCGGGGCCAGTAGACAAAGACTCTGCTCGCGCCGGACCACAGTCCGGCGTCAGGGCGTGGACTGCCCGTGCCTACCGGCAGGGTAGGTATGGTCCACGCCGGGCGAGGGGTTGGTAAGAGAGGAATCAGCATGTCAGATTCTATCGAAATTCTGGCCGAGGGGCAGGGTGAGCTTTTGGGCTGGCACGACCCCGACGAAAACCGGGCCTGGGTGCGCGATCACAAGCCGCGCGGCCTGGTGGACAAACAGATGAGCATCCGCGAGGCCGTGGCCCGCTTTGTGCGCGACGGCGATTACCTGGCCCTGGGCGGCTTTGGCCACATCCGCGTACCGATGGCCCTGGTCTACGAGATCATCCGCCAGGGACGGCGCGATCTGGCCATCGCCGGCAAGACGGCCGTGCACGACATCGATGTGCTCATCGGCGCCGGCTGCGTGGCCAAGGTCGAGTGCGCCTACTCTTTCGGGCACGAGCTGCGCGGCCTGTCGCCGGCCGGGCGGCGGGCGGTGGAGAGCGGCCAGGTGCAGGTGGTGGCCGAAATCTCTAACGGCGGCTACCAGTGGCGCTTTTTGGCGGGCATGATGGGCATCCCCTTTATCCCGGTGCGCAACCTGATGGGCACCGACACCTTTGAAAAAAGCTCGGCCAAGCAGGTGCGCGACCCGTGGAGCGGCAAGCCGGTGACGCTGCTGCCCGCCGCTTATCCCGACGTGGCGCTTTTTCACGTGCCGCGCTGCGACCGCTTTGGCAACGCCCAGATCGACGGCATCCTGGTGGAAGATTTTGAACTGGCCCGCGCCGCCCGGCGGGTGATCGTCACGGCGGAAGAGATCGTGGATGAAGAAGCGATCCGCCGCGAGCCGGACCGCACGGCCATCCCCTTTTACGTGGTCGATGCGGTGTGCGAGGTGCCCTTTGGCGCGCATCCGACGCTGATGCCCTACCGCTACTATTTCGACGAGGCCCACATCCAGGAATGGCTGGCCCTGGCCAAAACCGCCGAGGGGGCGCAGGCCTACTTTGAAAAGTATGTGTTTGGCCTGGCCGATTTCGACGCCTACCTGGAAAAGATCGGCGGGCTGCGCACGCTAACCCGGCTCAAGCAGGTCGAGTTGTTGCGGGCGCCGCTGGACGGTCCCACGGACACGGAGGCAGAGTGATGAACAATTCCAACGATTACAGCCTGGCCGAGCTGCTGGCCTGCGTCGCCTCGCGGCTGCTGGAGGACAATCGAGCGGTGTTCGTCGGCACCGGCCTGCCCATGATCGCCACGATGCTGGCCCAGCGCACCCACGCGCCCCACATCCTGATCATTTTCGAGGCCGGCGGCGTGGGGCCGTTGGTGCCGGTGCTGCCCATCTCGGTGGGCGATTCGCGCACCTTTCACAAGGCGGTGGCCGCCTCGTCGATGCACGACGTGATGTCAGCCGCCCAGGCGGGCTACATCGACTATGCCTTCCTGGGCGCGGCGGCCATGGACGCCTACGGCAACCTCAACACCACCGTCATCGGCGACTGGCAGCGGCCCAAGGTGCGCCTGCCCGGCTCGGGCGGGGCCAACGACCTGGGCTCGTTTTGCTGGCGGACGCTGTACGTCATGCGCAACCAGAGCCGGCGCACCTTTGTCAACGAGCTGGATTTTATCACCACGCCGGGCTGGTTGGGCGGGCCGGGCGAGCGGGAAAAAGCCGGGCTGCCAGCCGGCTGCGGGCCGTACCGGGTCATCACCCAGTTGGGCGTCTATGGCTTTGACGAGACGAGCAAACGGCTGGCGCTGCTCAGTCTACACCCCGGCGTCACGGTGGATGAGGTGTTGGCCCACAGCGAGTTCGAGATCCTGATCCCGGAGCAGGCGCCGTTCACCGAACCGCCGACCGCCGAGGAGCGGCGCATCCTGCGCGAGATCGACCCGGCGGGGATGGTGTTGGGCAAGTAGGCCAACGCCATCCGCCCCACACTGATGGCCTGGCTGCTCCTGGTGTCGCGGCGCGGTTTTGCCCCTGGTCCACACCACGGGATGTTGATTTTCATCCTCCTCTGTGATACAATCGTGCATCCATCAACTGGAGGAGTTTCCCATGCGCATCATCCTCTATACCGGCAAAGGCGGCGTGGGCAAAACCAGCATCTCGGCGGCCACGGCCCTGCGCTGCGCCGATCTGGGCTATCGCACCATGGTCCTCAGCACCGATGCCGCTCACAGCCTGGCCGATTCCTTCGATCTCGACATTGGCCCGGAACCGACCGAACTGGCGCCCAATCTGTGGGGCCAGGAGATCGACGTGTTGCACCAGATGGACAAATACTGGGGCAACGTGCAGCGTTACCTCTCGGCCATCTTTGAGTGGCGCGGCCTGGACGAGATCATTGCCGAAGAGCTCACCGTTTTTCCCGGCATGGAAGAGCTGGCCAGCCTGCTCCAGATCGTCCACCTGCACGACGACGGTGACTATGACGTGGTCATCGTCGACTGTGCTCCCACCGGCGCGACACTGCAACTGCTCAGTTTTCCGGAAATCGCCCGCTGGTACCTGGATAAAATCTTTCCTCTGGAACGTAAAGCCATTCAGCTCACCCGACCGCTGCTGCGGGCCGTGATCGATGTGCCCATCCCTGACGACGCCGTTTTTGATAGCGTGGCCGATCTGATCCTGAGCCTGGATCGTATGCACACGCTGCTGGCCGACCCGCAGAAATCTTCTGTGCGACTGGTGCTCAACCCGGAAAAGATGGTCATCAAAGAGGCCCAGCGAGCCTTCACCTATCTGAACCTCTACGGTTACGCCACCGATCTGATCGTCTCCAACCGCATCATCCCCACCAGCGTGCGCGATGGCTATTTCGATGCCTGGAAAAAGACGCAGGAAAAGTACGGCCAAATGGTGGAGGAGGCCTTTGCGCCATTGCCCATCCTGACCGTGCCCCTTTTCGATCAGGAAGTGGTGGGGTCAGAGATGCTGCGTCGTATGGCGGAGAGCATCTACGGTGAAACCGATCCAACCCGGGTCTTTTTCGTCGGTCGGGCGCAGCGGGTGGAAAAGAACGACCACGGCTACAGCCTCACCGTCCCGTTGCCCTTTGTCAGCCGACAGGAGGTCCAACTCACCCGCTCATCCTTCGACGAACTGGTCATTCACATCGGCAATCACAAACGCAGTCTGCTCCTGCCCCATGTGCTGACCGGACTACAAGTGACCGACGCCCGGCACCAGGGTGATGAGCTGGTGGTGCGTTTTTCGAGCCGGGAATGATAAGGAGACTCCCATGACCCAAGTTCTTGTCACCGGCGGCGCCGGTTTCATCGGCAGCCATACCACCGAGGCCATCCTGGCCCGAGGCGACGAGGTGATCTGCCTGGACAACTTTAACGATTTTTACAGCCCGGCCCGCAAACGCGCCAATGTGGCGCTCTTGGAAGGCCATCCCCGTTACCGACTCTACGAGGGCGACATCCGCGATGCCGGCCTGCTGGAGAGGCTGTTCGCCGCCGAAAAGCCGGACAAAGTGGTGCACATTGCCGCCATGGCCAACGTGCGTTATTCCATCGAGCACCCGGAGCTGTACGAATCGGTCAATGTGCGTGGCCTGTTGAACGTGCTAGAGATGGCCCGGCGTTACCAGGTGAGCAACCTGGTGTTTGCCTCCACGTCATCGGTCTATGGCGCCGATTCATCGGTGCCGTTTCGTGAAGATGCCTCCTGCGATCGCCCGCTGGCCCCTTACCCGGCCAGCAAGCGGGCCGGCGAGCTGTTCTGTTACAGTTACCATCACCTCTATGGCCTGCCCTGCACCTGTTTACGCTTTTTCACCGTCTATGGCCCACGCGGCCGGCCCGACATGGCCCCCTACCTGTTCACCCAATGGGTGTTCGACGGCGCGCCGCTCAAGATGTTTGGCGATGGCTCTACCTACCGCGATTACACCTACATCGACGACATCGTGGCCGGGGTGGTGGCCGCCGTGGATGCCGATTTACCCTTCGAGATCATCAACCTGGGCAACTCGCAGACGGTCATGTTGCGCGACTTTATCACCCTGGTGGAGGATTTGGTGGGCCGCCAGGCCAACATCGTGCGGTTGCCGCCCCAGCCCGGTGACGTGCCCCGCACCTATGCCGACATCAGCAAAGCGCGCCGCCTGCTGGGATACGATCCCAAAACCCCGTTTGCAGAGGGGCTGGCTCGTTTCGTCGAATGGTACCGGCGCGAGGTGCATCGCTCCTAGCGTGCACGGCGACCTGGCCGGAGCAGTTGCGCCGCTTCTATTTTTGGCCCACTTTTGGTATAATATCGGCCATCACCTAACCCGGCCAGGCCGGAACCGTTCGGCTGAGCTCACGCCGAAGCCAAAAAGATAACCACCAAGACACCAAGAAAAAAAGGCTTTGTGTCCTGGTGCCTTGGTGGTATATTTTCTTGCCAAACGTGCCAGGATTTCATCGTCAAAACACTATCGAAGGAGTTGAATAGATGTCAGACCTGCTCTTTCCACTGATTATCCTGCTCTTGATCGTGGCTCTCTATTTCTTTTTCCGGCGGGCGCTGTTCATCGTGCCGCAGAGTCAGGCGGTGGTCATCGAACGGCTGGGCCGTTTCAGCCGCGTGGCCTACAGTGGCCTGAACATCCTCATCCCCGGCCTCGAATCGCAACGGCGCATCCACTACCGCGTGACACAATACGACCGCCAGGGCCTCGAAGTTGGCACGCAACTCATGGCCACCCCCTGGATCGATACACGCGAAAAGGTGCTCGACTTTCCCTCACAAAGCGTGATCACCCAGGACAACGTGGTGATGAGCATCGACGCCGTGCTCTATTACCGCATCAACGACCCGGTCAAGGTCATCTATGAGGTGGCCAACTTTGCCCAGGCCATCGAAAAGCTCACCCAGACCACTCTGCGCAACGTGGTGGGTGAGCTGACGCTGGACGAAACGCTGGCCTCGCGTGAGGTCATCAACGCCCGCTTGCGGGCCATTCTGGACGAGGTGGCGGATCGTTGGGGGGTGGATATCACCCGCGTCGAGTTGCAGGACATCGTGCCGCCGGAGGACATTCGCCGCACGATGGAGTTGCAGATGACCGCCGAGCGCCAAAAACGGGCCACCATCCTCGGCGCCGAGGGTGAAAAACAGGCTGCCATCCTCAAGGCCGAGGGGATGGCCCAGTCTCGCGTGCGCGAGGCCGAGGCCCTGGCCGAAGCGCGGCTCAAGATCGCCCAGGCCGAGGCCGAAGCCCTGGAGCGGGTGCGCCAGGCCGTGGGAAACGATCAGGCTGTCGGTTATCTGGTGGCTGTGAAATATCTGGAATCGCTGGAGCGGCTGGCTGACGGTCAGGCCACCAAGATATTTTTGCCGCTTGAGGCCAGCAGCATATTGAGCGCGTTGGGCAGCATGCGCGAGCTGTGGCAAGATACCAGGCCCGAAAGTTAAGACCGATCTCCCAGGTTATCGTGGTTCGGCCTGTCTCTCGATTTCTGAGGGAGGGAAGGATCAGGGGGGTATGGCGGATGAAAAACGCCCGTCATACCCCCCTTTTCTTTTCCATTCCCTCAAAAAACGTTCACCAAAGCGGGCGCTGGCTGTCAGCCTGCTGCTTCTAGCAATTTCTCCAGGAACAGGGGTTCCGGCACGCCGCCTTCCAGATGCACCGTTTCGTTAAAAACAGACCGCGGCACGCCGTGGACGTGATACTTGTTCGAGAGATGGGGGAACTCGATGGCTTCTATCATGTCGGCCCGGATCAGATCACTCTCGAAGGCCATCTGATGGGCCAGACGCACCGCACGCGGGCAGTAGGGGCAGGTGGGGGTGACGAACACCAGGATGTGCACCGGTTTTTCGAGGCCGGCCAGGGCCTGGCGTGTGGCCTCCGAAAGCCCCGAATCACCCCTGGAGACCATGATGATGTCCTCGATGAGTGACGTGAACTCGTAACCCGAGGGGATGCCAAAGTAGCGCACGCCGTAATCCTTGCCGCCGACGACGGCGATGGCCGGAATCTTGTCCACGGCGTATTCCCCGGCCTTTTGCTCGTCGGTGACCAGGTTGTACACCTCGGCCTGAATCTTGTCCGAAAGCGCCGCGATCTCTTCCACAAGCTGCCGCGTCTCCCGGCAGTACTGGCACTCGATCTCCTGAGTGAACATGACCAGCCGCACCGCGTCAATCAGTTTGTCTGCAAATTCCTGACGCAAATAGTCTGCGTCTTTTTGGCCAATGAGTGGCATGGGATGGATACTCCTTTCCGTTGTTCGTGCAAAATCAACAGTTCGTTAGATGCCTTACCGGGCAAAAAGATTCACGCCCTGGCCCGTTTTGTTCCCCACTTGCGTAAAATACCCGGCGAGACGATAATAGGGACTGCTGGCTTGACAATCGTTTGCCCCACGTAACTACCCACCCTCCCGCAGGTTTAGGCACTTTTGAGCCAGAGAACACCATCCTGGTGAATGCAGCGCTTCATAGATATGACCTGTGATAACCTGCGGGAGGGTAGGCTGAGCAGTTACTGCCCCGCCGGCAGAAAGGACACAGACATGCCAAAAGACGCACACTTGACACCGCCGTGGACAGAATCCCCGCCTCCGCCGGGATCGTTCCGCGCGCTGTTCAAATGGGGCAACCCCAGCGAGTTCAAACACCCCAACCGGCGGCTCTACGAGCTTTTGAAACAGACCTTTGCCATGACCGATGACGATTTCCGGGAACGCCGCAACACCGGCGAGAGCCCCGTGCGGCTGGATCAGCCCAGCCGCCTGCCGGCCGAGATACTGACCGCGCTGGCGGGCATTGTCGGCCAGGAGAACGTCCGCACCGATGCCGCGTCGCGGGCCAGCGTGTGTTACGGCAAAACCTGGCTGGATCAGGCCCGGCTGCGCGCCGGCCGGATCGAAAACCCGCCCGACGCGGTGGTGCATCCTCGCCACGCCGACGACGTGCGCCGCCTGGTGGAATTTTGCCAGCAGCAGCGCATCCCCATCACCGCCTTTGGCGCCGGTTCCGGCGTCACCCGCGGCAGCGAATGCACCCGCGGCGGCATCTCGTTGCACCTGGGCACGCACATGCAGCGCATCCTGGCCCTCGACCCGGTCAGCCAGACCGTCACCGTCGAGCCGGGCATCTATGGCCCGGCCCTGGAGCAGGCCCTCAACGAGGCCCCGCAGCGGTTCGGCGCGCCCCACCGTTACACCTGCGGCCATTTCCCCCAATCTTTCGAGTATTCCACCGTCGGCGGCTGGGTGGTCACCCGCGGCGCGGGGCAAAACTCCACCTATTACGGCAAGATCGAGCACCTGGTGCTCTCGCAGACCTACGTCACCCCGGCGGGTGATATCGTCACCCAGGACGTGCCCGCCCAGGCCACCGGCCCCGACATCGACCAGATCATGATCGGCTCCGAGGGCGCTTTTGGCATCCTGGTGGCGGTCACACTCAAGCTGCATCGCTACCGGCCCGAGGCGCGCCGCCGTTTTAGTTTTGTCTTTCGCGATTGGGCCTCGGGTCTGGAGGCCTGCCGCGAGATCATGCAGGCTGAGTTTGGTTTCCCTTCTGTCTTTCGCCTGTCCGATCCGGAAGAAACCGACGTGGCCTTTAAACTGTACGGCGTGGAAGGCACGCCGCTGGATCCACTGCTGGCGCGGCTGGGCTATCGCCCGCTGGAGCGCTGCCTGCTGCTGGGCCATACCGATGGTGATCCGGACCTGGGCAGCCTGATCCGGCGCAAAATCCGGCGCATCTGCCGCCGCCACGGCGCGCTCTATACCAGCGGCTGGGTCACCCAACGTTGGGAGCACGGCCGTTTTCGTGATCCCTACATGCGCGACGACCTGGGCGATTTTGGCATCGTGCTGGATACGCTCGAATGTGGCGTGAGCTGGAGCAACCTGCCACGGGTGTGGGCCGGCGTGCGCGCTTTTTGCCACGCGCGGCCGCGCACCATCTGCATGAGCCACGCCTCCCACTTTTACCCCCAGGGAGCCAACCTCTACTTTATCTTTATCGCCCGCATGGATTTGCCGGCATACCTGGACTTTCAGGCCGGGCTGCTGGATGCCATCCGCGCCCACGGCGCGACCATGAGCCACCACCACGGCATCGGCAAAATGACCGCCCCCTGGCTGGAGGATCAGATCGGCGCGAACCAACTGGCCGTTTTCCGCGCCCTCAAACAGCACTTTGACCCGCACAACATCATGAACCCCGGCGGCACGCTGGCCCTGGATCTGCCCCCAGAGGAGCGTCGCCCGCTGCGCCGGATGGAGGATGAACCATGACACGCTCGCCCACACTCAGGCAAGAAACCCTCGACCGCCTGCAAAACGAACAGTTCGACGTGCTGGTCATCGGCGGCGGCATCACCGGCGCCGGCATCGCCCGCGATGCCGCGCTGCGCGGGCTCCAGGTGGCGCTGCTGGAAAAAGACGATTTTGCCAGCGGCACCAGCAGCAAATCGGCCCGGCTGGTGCACGGCGGCTTTCGTTACCTGGAGCAGTACCAGTTCGGCCTGGTGATGAGCGCCTGCGCCGAGCGTCACAGGCTGCACCGCATCGCCCCGCGCCTGGTGCGGCCTCTGGCTTTTACCTTTCCCATCTATCGCCGCTCGAGCCACAGCCTGGCTCAAATCACCGCCGGCATGTGGCTCTACGACGTGCTGGCCCTGTTCCGCAACGTGCAGCGGCACCGCATCCTGAGACCGGAGCAGGTGATCCAGGCCGAGCCACTGCTGGAGCGCGACGGCCTGATCGGCGCGGCCTGTTATTACGATTGCATCGCCGACGACGCCCGCCTCACGCTGGCCAACGTGCGGGCGGCGCAGCGGCGCGGCGCGCAGGCGGCCAACTATGCCCACGTCTGCGGCCTGCTCAAAAACGGGGGCCAGATCGCCGGGGCGGAGGTGGTGGACCGCATCTCGGGGCGGCCGTTCGCCGTCCGGGCGAGGGTCACGGTCAATGCCGGCGGCGTGTGGATGGATCAGATCACCCATCTGGAAAACTCGGGGCAGCGCGATCAGGTGCGCGTCAACCGGGGCAGCCATCTGATCCTATCCCGCGGCAAGCTGGCGCTGCGGGACGCGGTGGCCTTTGGCAGCGCCGATGGCCGGCGGGCCATGTACGCCGTGCCCTGGCGCAACACCTGCATCGTCGGCACCACCGACGTGGATCATACCGGGCCGCTAAAAGATATCGCCGTTTCGGCTGCAGAGGCCGAATTTATCCTGATCTCGACGCAAAAGGCCTTCCCCCAGGCGCACCTGACCCCGGACGATGTCGTCAGTTCTTTTGCCGGGCTGCGGCCGCTCATCGCCGAGGAGGGCAAAGCGGCCTACCAGGTCTCGCGCGATCACCACATCTTTGAGAGCGAGGCCGGGCTGATCTCGATCTCGGGCGGCAAGCTGACCACCTACCGCCGCATGGCGCAGGATGTGATGGTCCGCGTGGCGAAAAAGCTGGGCAAGGGGCAGGGGCGCAGCCAGACGGATCGCGTGCCGCTGGCCGAAGCCTCTTTTGATGCCCAGGCCGAGCTGGCCGCGCTGGCCGCCCGCGGCTCCGGGTTGGATGAGGAGGTTCTCGGTCACCTGATGTGGACCTACGGCCCCGAGGCTCCGGCGCTGCTGGAGCAGATCGCCCTGGATGCCGGGCTGGGCCGCCGCATCGCGCCCGGCCTGCCCTACATCTGCGCCGAGATCGGGCATGCCATCGAACACGAAATGGCCCAGACGCTCAGCGATGTTCTGATCCGGCGCACGCACATCATCCACGAGGATGCCGAACAGGGGTTGGGCTGCGCCGCCGGGGTGGCGGCGTTGATGGCGCCGCACCTGGGTTGGGACGCAGCCGAGATCGAGCGGCAGATGGCCGCTTACCGCCAGCAGGTGGCGCTGACGCGGGCCTACCGCCAGGGGTGAATCACTCTCGCCACAGGGGACGGGTGAGGCAGGTGGGGCCGCCGCTGCCCTTGAACGAGATCTCGTCGCCCGGGTAGGTCCACACCTCGCAGCCGGCTGCTTCCAATCGCTGTTGGGTCACGGGGTTGCCGGTCAACATGAGGCACAGGCGGGGCGCCAGGGCCAGCACGTTGCAGCCCTGGCTGGGGAATTCCTCGTCCGGAATTTCCACCAGCTCGATGCCACGATCCAGCAGCATCTGGCGGAAGGGGATGGGCAGCAGCCGGGCATAGACCACCGCCAGATCGTCGTCCAGCAGGCTGATGATCGACATGAGGTGCAGCACGTCGGCGGGGCCGCTCCAGTGCACCAGGGGCGCCTCCAGCAGCGTCACGTCCAGCGGGGCCAGCAGGGCGCGCAACTGTTCGATGCCTTGCAGGTTGGTGCGGTAGGTGCGGCCCACGGCCAGAGTGTGAGCGTCGAGCCAGATCATATCGCCGCCCTCGGCGGTGCCGGGCGCCTGCACGCGGCCCAGCAGCGGCGCCTCCAGTGCTGGCAGCGCATCGGCCAGAGCCGGGCCTTCACCCTGGCGGGCTGTTTTGCTCATGTGGAAGGTAATGACGCCCGCGTCGGTGATCAGCGCCGGGTCGTGGGTATAGATCGAATCGAGGCCGGTGCGTGGATCGGCTGGCAGGTAGGCCACCTCTGCGCCGGCTCGCTCCAGCAGCGCCACGAAATGGGCGTGTTCATCGGCAGCGCGGTCCAGGTTGGGCGGCGCCAGGTAGGCCAGATCGCGCCATTGCTGCGCGATCTGTTCGTCGCTGCCAAAGGCTTCGATCGGCCGCTTGACCAAAACGCGCCGCAACCGACCGCTCATGGTGTGTCCGCCAAAACGATGCATTCATTCTCTCCCAGGGTAAATGGAAAGGCAGCCGCATCTGGAAAAGCGGCTGCCTGCGGTTGCCACAAATGGCCGGTCAGGCCAGATAATCGCGCAACTGGCGGCTGCGGCGCGGGTGGCGCAGGCGGCGCAACGCTTTGCCCTCGATCTGGCGGATGCGCTCGCGGGTGAGGCCAAATTTCTGGCCCACTTCTTCCAGCGTGTAGCTGCGCCCGTTTTGTAGCCCAAAACGTAAACGCAGGATGCGCGCCTCGCGCGGCGTGAGGGTCGAGAGCACCTCTTCGACCTTTTCGCGCAGCAGGTGATCGTAAGCGCTCTGGGAAGGGGTGGGGGTGCTGTCGTCCTCGATAAAGCTGCCCAGCTCGCTGTCTTCTTCTTCACCCACCGGCTGTTCCAGAGAGAGCGGCCGCCAGGAGACTTTGAGCATCCATTGCACCTTGCGCGGCTCCATTTCCATTTCGTCGGCGATCTCTTCTGGTGTTGGCTTGCGACCGTGCTCCTGTTCCAATTGGCGGGCGGTTTTGTAGAGCCGCCGGATGCGATCGCTCATGTGCACCGGCACACGAATGGTGCGGCCCTGATCGGCGATGGCCCGGGTGATGGTCTGGCGGATCCACCAGGTGGCGTAGGTGCTAAAGCGGTAGCCGCGCCGATAATCGAACTTTTCCACGGCCTTCATCAGGCCCAGGTTGCCTTCCTGGATCAGGTCCAGGAAAGGCACGCCGCGGCCCATGTACTTTTTGGCGATGCTGACCACCAGCCGGGTATTGGCCTCGATGAGATGATCGCGGGCAATACGGCCTTCTTCGATGGTTTTCTCCAGGCTTTCTCGCTCCTGGGGATGTTGACCGTCACGTTTGATCTGGCGGTGGGCCTTGTTGCCGCGCTCCAGGAGCTTGGCCAGGCGCACTTCTTCTTCTGTCGAAAGCAACGGAACCCGAGCCATTTCTTTGAGATACAGGCCCACGGTGTCATCGCTAGAGATACCGCTCAAGTCAAACAGGTCATCGATCTCTTCGGCATCGTCCTCACCCTCTCCCGTACGTGTCTCCAGCAACTCCATGGCCTCTTTTAGCATCTCGTCCTCTGGCTCCATGGGCTCCTCCTCGATTTCAATGCCCGAATCCTGAAGCAGCATAAAGACTTCCTCAAGCTGTTCGATGTTTTCCTCAGCTTCAGGAAAGGCCTCTAGAATATCTTCATTCGTCAGATAGCCCTGCTCGCCAGCTTTTTGCAGCAAAAGGGTTACCGGATCAATTTCTTCCAATTCCTCTTCCAAATCTTCTTCGAACATTGACCTAACGCTCCATCAACCCGATTAAAGTAAATCTTTTAAACGCGCCAGTCTGGGATCGACCATTTCCTCATGACAGTCACACTGCTCCTGGTTAAGATTGGCACCACACTGACCACACAATCCTTTGCAGCCGGCATGACAAAGAGGGCGAATGGGCAGGCTGACCCAAATCTGCTGCCGCACCGGTTCTGCAAGGTCCACCACACCATCCGGCGCCACCAGATAGGGCGCATCGGCCTCTGCTTTTTGCAGGGTGAAAACAAACCGTTCGGCTATCTCGAAATCGAGGGCGAAAGAAAAGGGCTCCAGGCAACGCACACACGTCAGTGTGATCTGGGTATGTAGATCTCCCTGGGCATAGATACCACCGTTGACGCGGGTGAACTGGACCTTGCCTTCCAGAGAGTTAATGGACAACTCTTCGTCCAGCGCCCTGGCCCCTTCTTGAACCTGAACGACTGTTCGCTCGCCGAGAGAAGATGCAACTAGATGAGAAAGATGGTACTTCATCGTATTTGGCTCACAAAAAAACGACCCGCTTCGCTCCCCCGATAGATTCAGCGAACCCGGCCCGTTGCGTTCTCCTTCTTTGATATAATCTGGATCATTATAACATACTTCGATAGCCTGCGTCAAGTACTTTTTAACGAATCTCGGTAATTGCCTGGCCCGGTTTGACAGCCCTCTGCCTTGGGTGTATAATCGCTGCCGATAAAAACGGCTGTGACGGAGACGAGTAGGCGATGAACGGCTTTCAGAGAGTCGCCGTTTGCTGCGAGGCGATGGCCCATCGTCGTCCAAATCCCCTCCTGAGCCGCCTCTCGAACGACACCGGTCCAGTAGAGTGAGCCGGGTGCTCCCGTTACAGAGCAGCGATGCAGAGCCGGGCTTTGTATCGGTTGAGGCCATTGCCGCCAGGCAGTGGCAAAGAAGGGTGGCACCACGAGCGTTACACGCCTCGTCCTTTTATGGACGGGGCGTTTGTTTTTGATGCCCCACTCGTTACCAGGAGGTTCACCATGTTAGATTTGACGTTCATCCGCGAGCACCCAGACCAGGTCAAGGCCGCCATGATCCGGTTGAATGCTCAAGCGCCTATCGACCTGATCCTGGAGCTGGATGCCAAACGGCGCGATCTGTTGCAAGAAGTAGAGAGCCTGAAAGCCAGGCGTAATGCTACTTCCAAAGAGATGGGCCGCTTTCAACAGGAATT
Organism: Chloroflexota bacterium; assembly: GCA_049324835.1. Classification (GTDB taxonomy): domain Bacteria; phylum Chloroflexota; class Anaerolineae; order CAYNKW01; family CAYNKW01; genus JBMOMT01. The sequence continues at coordinate 63,421 of JBMOMT010000052.1, forward strand.
CAAAAAAGTGAGCCCGGCAGAGCGGTCTACGCTGGAGGCAGAATTCGAGGCCGTGCGCCAGGAGATGCGCCATCTGGGAGAGCGCATCAAGGTGCTGGACATGGCCCTGCGCGACGTGGAGGCCCAGCTCGACGACGCACAGCTCCAGGTGCCCAACCTGCCCCACGAAAGTGTGCCGCCAGGGGCAGACGAGAGCAAAAACGTGGTGCTGCGCACCGAGGGGCAACCGCGCCGCTTGGACTTTGCGCCGCTGCCCCATTGGGATCTGGGCCCCATGCTGGGCATCGTCGATTTCGAGCGGGGGGTCAAGCTGGCCGGCAGCCGTTTCTACGTGCTGCGCGGCCTCGGTGCGCGCTTGCAGCGGGCGCTCATCGCCTGGATGCTGGATCTGCACACGCGCCAGCACGGTTACACCGAGATCTATCCCCCGGCTGTGGTCAAACGCGAGTGTCTGGTGGGCGCGGCGCAATTACCCAAATTCGAGGACAACATCTATCACGATGTGGAGGATGATTTCTGGTTCATCGGCACCGCCGAGATCCCGCTCACCAACCTGCACCGCGACGAGATTCTGGAGGTGGATCACCTGCCGCTGAAATACGTGGCCTATACCCCTTGTTTCCGCCGCGAAAAAATGTCGGCCGGACGCGATACGCGCGGCATGAAACGCGGCCACCAGTTCGACAAGGTCGAGATGTACAGCTTGACCACGCCAGAGACCTCGTTCGACCAGATGGAAGAGTTGCGCCAGGATGCCGAAGCTGTGTGCCGTGGACTGGGTCTGACCTATCGTGTGGTGGAAATGTGCAGTGGCGACCTGGGCTTCCAGGCGGCCAAGAAATACGACCTGGAGATCTGGTCGCCGGGCGTTCAGGAGTGGCTGGAGGTCAGCTCTATCTCCAACGTCACCGATTTTCAAGCCCGCCGGGCCAACATCCGCTACCGGCCCGAGCCTGGAGCCCGACCACGTTACGTACACACCCTCAACGGCAGCGGCCTGGCCCTGCCCCGCACGATGATCGCCATCATGGAAAACTATCAGCAGGCCGATGGCAGCATAGCCGTGCCGGAGGTGCTGCGTCCTTTTATGGGTGTGGATGTGATCCGCTAACCGCGAGATCGGCTCTGTTTGATACGGAACGGGCGTGATGCCAGAGATGGCGTTAAAATACGCAACATCGCGCAATTCTCAAGCCGTAATGCGCACGATTGCGCGGCCAGGTTTGACAAAACGCGCAATGTGTGCTATCATCTAGGGCATGCAAGAGAGGGCAGGCATGGAGAAAGAGCGCCAGTGCTGACATCCCAACGGCGACAAACCATAGTGCGATGGCTGCAACAGCACGGCGGTTTGCACGTGGCAGAGCTGAGTGAACGATTGGACGTCAGCCCTTCCACCATCCGGCGCGATCTGCAAGAGCTGGCCCGGCAGGGGTTGATCAAAAGGAGTTACGGCGGCGCTAGCCTGCCTGCTGCCGGGCGGGAGCTATCCCCGCCCAACAGCCTGGGCGAGGTTGAGGCGCGCATAGGGCGGGCTGTTGCGGCGCTTTTGATTCCCGGTGAGACGCTCTTTTTGGCCGCCGGCCCCATGGCGTTGGCCGTGGCTCACGCCCTGAGCGGCAGAGACGATCTGACGGTCATCACGGCCAGCCTGCCGGCGGCCTGTCACCTGGCCGGGCACTCGCAGGTTGAGTTGATCGTCGTCGGTGGACTGGTGAACCGCGAGAGCGCAGCCATGGCTGGTCACCTGGCCGAACAGGCCCTGGAAGGGTTGCACGCCGACAGGCTGATCTTGGGTGTGCAGGGCCTCACCACTCCCGACGGCCTGACCAGCGACGATCTTGCTCAGGTTCGTATGGCCCAACTGTTGTTGCAGACCGTGCCGGAGGTTATCGTCGTCGCCGAGCCATCCTGCTTGGGCCGCGTCTGCACGGCTCGCATCGCCCCCGTCGATCGGGCCGACGTGATCCTGACCGGTCACGAGGCTCCTGATGCCATCTTGTGGGAGTTGGCGGAGCTAGAGATCAAAGTCATACTGGCATAAATTGCCTTTTGGGGTGAGTGCTGGCAATGCACCACACCGCATCATTAAACAGGAGGAAATGCAATGGCAGGTGTTACTTATGAGCACGTCTACAAACGCTTTGGCGACGTTGTCGCTGTGAACGATCTGGATATCCAGATCGCGGACAAGGAATTCCTGGTGTTCGTTGGCCCTTCTGGCTGTGGCAAAACCACCAGCCTGCGACTGCTGGCCGGCCTGGAAGAGATCAGCGAAGGCAACATCTACATCGGCGACCGCCTGGTCAACGATGTGGCCCCCAAAGACCGCGACATCGCCATGGTCTTTCAGTCCTACGCCCTCTACCCGCACATGTCGGTTTACGATAACATGGCCTTCAGCCTCAAGCTGCGCAAGACCCCCAAAACCGAGATCGACAAACGCGTCAAAGAGGCGGCCGGCATCCTGGGCATCGATCAACTGTTGGATCGTAAACCCAAGCAGCTTTCCGGCGGCCAGCGCCAGCGCGTGGCTGTGGGTCGGGCCATCGTGCGCTACCCGGCAGTGTTCCTGATGGACGAGCCGCTCTCCAACCTGGACGCCAAACTGCGCGTGCAGGCCCGTGCCGAGATCTCCAAACTCCATCTGCGCCTGGGCACCACTTTTATCTATGTCACCCACGACCAGACCGAGGCCATGACCATGGGCACCCGCATCGCCGTGATGAAAGACGGCCTGCTGCAACAGATCGATTCGCCCCAGGTGCTTTACGACACCCCCTACAACGTTTTTGTGGCCGGCTTTATCGGCAGTCCCTCCATGAACTTTTTCGACGTCACCCTGACCGGCGCCAGGGACGAGATGTACGTCGATGGCGGCACCTTCCGCCTGCGCGTGCCACCGGACAAGTCTCAGGTCTACGCACAGCGAGGTTATCTGGGCAAACAAGTTGTCTTTGGCGTTCGCCCGGAGGATATCTACGACCCCGAGTACGTGGTATCCAACATTTATGGGCAACAGATGAAGACCCAGGTAGACGTGACCGAGTTGATGGGCAACGAGGTGTTTGTTTATATGCTCAGCGGTGAAAGGCAGTTCGTGGCCCGCGTGGACCCACGCACCAAGGCCCACGTCGGCGGCACCCTCGATGCCGTGCTCAACATGGACCGCATGCACATCTTTGACCGCGACACCGAGATAGCCGTCCGCTGAGAGGTTTGAAACGGGTGAACCATGCGCAGTTCCGCCGGAATTGCGCATGGTTTTTTTTCGTGTAAAATACGGTCTGGTACATTTTCCGCAACTGTTCAGGCTACCCTCCCGCAGGCTAAAATTGTTCATCCTGTCCCACAATCTAGTCGACTGGAGCTGGCGAATCGCCAAGTTGTGGCAGTGTAGGGGGGCA
>JBMOMT010000053.1:0-65856 GCA_049324835.1 Chloroflexota bacterium
ACGGCTCTTGCAAGAGCCTGCGGGAGGGTGAGCAGTTACCTTTTTTCAAGAGAGTCACAGATAGACAAGTGTTGAACTCGTGCTAAAAGCGCGTTGCACCTGCTCCGTGGGCGAATTTAACATTGTCGAGCTACGATGCCCTTCGACTATGCTCAGGGCAGGCCTATGGCGGCGTCACCACCAGCATCATCCCCCTGACACTGACGGACCGCCTCTACCAAGACCGCCCGCTTGACGCCGCCACCGACCTGGTGTATCATGGGGCTGGCCGCTATTACCTTCGGCTTTGCTCAGGGCAGACGACCCGCAACTCGGCCAGCGTTTGCAGCCTCATCCCAGCGGCGGACTCGCCGCCGGCGTATTTTTCGATCATCCCGTAGGGGCGAGGTCTCCTCGTCCCAGCAGGCGGGTCTGACCCGCCCCACCCATGAAACGGAGGAGCCATCGTGAAAACCATCGGCCTGATCGGCGGCATGAGCTGGGAATCGTCCATCGAATACTATCGCCTCATCAACCAGACCGTCCGCGAGAAACTCGGCGGCCTCCATTCGGCCAAAAGTATCATGTACTCGGTCGATTTCGCCGAGATCGAAGCCCTGCAACACCAGGGCCGCTGGGACGACGCCACCCGGCTGATGATCCAGGCTGCGGCCCATGTCGAAAAAGGCGGCGCCGATTTTATCGTCATCTGCACCAACACCATGCACCGCATGGCAGACGCGGTGCAGGCGCAGATCGGCATCCCGCTGCTGCACATCGCCGACGCCACGGCGGCCAGGATCAGGGCCCTGGGGCTGGAGAAGGTCGGCCTGCTGGGCACCCGCTTTACCATGGAGGAGGCTTTCTACCGCGGCCGGCTGGTCGAGCGGCACGGCCTGGAGGTGCTGATTCCGGACGAAGCGGAGCGAGAGCTGGTCCACCGCGTCATCTATGACGAGCTGGTGCTGGGTGAGATCAACCCCGCTTCCAAAGCGAGGTACATCCAGGTGATGGACGGCCTGGTTTCCAGGGGCGCTCAGGGCGTCATCCTGGGTTGCACCGAGATCGGGCTGCTGGTCGGGGAGCGGGACGTCCGGGCGCCGGTGTTCGACACGGCCCGCATCCACGCCGTGGCCGCCGTGGAATACGCCCTGGGCGAGCAGGCGTTCGAAGCCCGGCAGGGACCCTGACACAGGCGTATTTGTTGTCTGGGGGTAACTGCTCAGCCTACCCTCCCGCAGGTTAAAATCGTTCATCCCATGCCACCATCTGGCCGACTGGACCCGGCAAATCTGCAAACAGTGGCGGCACAAGGAGGCACGGCACGCCGTGCCCCTCCAAGAGCCTGCGGGAGGGTGAGCAGTTACGTCTGGGGCAGACCAGAGACTATACACTCCGGGTAAACAATTTCAGCGCAAAAGGGCTTCTTCGACGGGCTCAGGATGATCGAGTGCCCCCAAGTACAAGTGCACACCACCGTTCGGGTGCTTTGACAGATTCTTTTTTGTATGCTATAATGAATTCATAAACGAATTCGTTTATCCTCCAGGTTGCGCCGTTTCCCTCGTTCCGGCCCTTTTTTAATCCCTGTTTTTTGTGCTCAGATCGGAACTCGTTATGGATATCGAGAGCGAGAGTTTGGTCGATCGTGTCTTTGAGCGGATCCTTCACTTGCTGCGGGGTCGGGGGCTGTTCAGTGTTGAAGTGCTCCGCGCGGCCAACCTGGCCGAAGAACTGGGCGTAAGCCGTACACCGGTGAACCTGGCTCTGGTGCGCCTGCAGAGCGAAGGGTTGATTCAGAAGAACGTGGGTCGAGGATGGGCCACCATACCTCTCTCGCTGGAAGACATTGAGAGCATTTTTGATCTCAAAGACCTGTTAGAACCCTATGAAGCTCGCTGCGCCGCAGAAAACATTACCCCACAAACGTCCACCACGCTGTTAGCCATTGTTCGAGAAATGGAGCGATCTTGTGAGACCGATGATCTGGATGTCTGGTTGTCTGCCGATAACCGCTACCACAGTTTGTTGCAAGCGATCGTCGGCAACCGGCAGTTGACGCGGTTTCAACAGCAGCTCAACCACCAACTCTATCGCCTTCAGGTGGGACACCTGGCCATGAAGGGACGGCTCATCGAGGCCTGCCAGGAGCATCGTTTAGTGGCCGAAGCCATTGTGGCAGGCGATCCTGATCTGGCCGCTGAGAATGCCCGACGACACATATCCACCCTGCGAGCAAACGTGATCGATGTCGTCAAGAACATTCTACTGCCTTTTCTTGGGCAATAGTTTTGCATTTTTTACAGGTTCTCTGAAAATAACCGCAGAGGCGCCGAGATCGCCGAGAAAAACCAGAAAATTCTCTGCGCCCTCTGCGTCTCGGCGGTGAAATAGATCACTGTTTGACCCGCTTGTAAAATCTGCAAAAGTACTGTTGAGATGTGTGCGGGGGAAAAAGATGGCTTTTTTTATCGTTCGACGCCTCATTGCGCTTGTTCCCATTCTCTTGTTTGTTTCACTCATCGTTTTCTCCATCATGCGGCTGATTCCCGGCGACCCCGTAGACGTGATGTACGGCACGGAGGGAATCAGCAAAGAGACCCAGGCTGCTATCCGGCACAAATTGGGCCTGGATCAGCCGATCCTGGTGCAATATTTCCGCTGGCTGCGCCGTCTGCTCACGGGCGATTGGGGCGTCTCTTTCATCAATGGCCAGCCGGTGCTGGACACCATTCTGCTTAAACTCCCCAAGACCTATCTCCTGGCCACGGCCAGTATGATCCTGGCTTTGCTCATCTCTTTTCCGCTGGGCATCATCGCCGCCGTCAACCGCAACACCGGCATCGACTACGGGGCCATGGTGCTGGCGCTGCTGGGTATCTCGGTGCCCAGTTTTTGGATGGGCATCATGCTGGTGCTGGTCTTTGCCCTGAAACTGGGCTGGCTGCCCAGCATCGGCTACGTGAGTTTTATCGAGTCTCCCTGGGAGGCGCTGAAACATCTGGTGCTGCCTTCTTTTGCCATGGGCACAGCCCTGACCGGCACCTTCACCCGGCTGGTTCGTTCCAGCCTGCTGGAGATTCTGGCCCAGGATTACGTGCGCACCGCCAGGGCCAAAGGCCTGATGGAGCGGGTTGTTATCTTGCGGCACGCCCTCAAAAACGCCATCATTCCCGTGGTGACGGTGGTGGGCATGTGGTTCGGCTTTTTGTTATCTGGTTCGGTGGTCATCGAGAGCATCTTTTCGTGGCCTGGCGTCGGCCAGTTGCTCGTCAACTCGATTCTCAGCCGCGATTATCCTGTGGTGCAAAACGTGGTGCTCGTCGTTTCTGTCACCTTTGTCCTGGTCAATCTACTCGTCGACATCGCCTACACCTTTTTCGATCCACGAATTCGTCTGTCCTGACCCGTCCGATCAGTACTGGAAAGGAGGTGAAAGGGACCCCCTAAAAACAACACGGCTTGCAGGCAACGCCCTGCCCAGGCTATCGACACCTGCGAGTGCAGATACAGCACCGTTTGTGTCAATTCCAAAGGAGGAATCAAGTGAACAAGAAATGGTGGCCTGTTCTGTCTTTGATTATGACTCTGATTCTGCTGGTCGGCTGCGCCACACCCACACCCGAAGTCATTGAGAAAGTGGTGACCAAAGAAGTGGAAAAAGTGGTCACTCAGGTGGTCAAAGAGACCGTCAAGGAGACGGTCGTCGTCGAAGGTACGCCCCAGGTGGTTGAAAAAGAGGTGACCAAGGTCGTGGAAAAGGTGGTCACGGCGACGCCGGAACCTCAAGCGCCCGGTGGTGGCACCTTTGTGGGCAGCCTCTATATCACCATCAGCATGATCGATCCACACCGCGCCGTCGAATTCTCCGACGGCACCGTCCTGCCGCTAGTATTCGAGGGACTGGTGGCCTTTGGCGCCGACGGTGAGTGGAAAGGCGTGCTGGCCGAATCGTGGGATGTCTCTGCCGATGGCCTGACCTGGACCTTCCATCTTCGCCAGGGGGTCAAATTCCACAACGGGCGCGAGATGACGGCCGACGACGTGATCTATAGCTTTGGCCGCATCCTCGACGAAAACACCGGCGCTTCCATGCGCAGCTACTTTACCAAGATCGGAAGCTATGAGGCTGTAGACCCCTACACCGTCAAGTTCGTGCTCACCGGTGGTGCAGGCACCTTTCTCAGCGAGCTGGGTCTGGGTTCGCGGGCAGCCATCATCGCCAGGGAATGTGTCACCCAAGATGGTACTGTGGTTCACCCCATCGGCACCGGGCCTTTCGAGTTCCTGTGGTGGAAGCCGGGCGAGGAATTCCGCGTCAAACGCTTCGACGACTATTGGGGCCAGGTGGCCAAGATCGATGAAGCCGTGTTCAAGTTCATCCCTGACGACACCGTGCGCCTCACCGCTCTCCAAACCGGCGAGATCGATTGGATGCGGCGCATCCCCTACGATCAGGTTGTCAAGATCCAGGGTGAACCTATCGAGGGCGTCGAAATGGCTCTGCTTTACGAGAGCCGCACCGTTCGTTTTAACTTTAACTGCACCCGCCCGCCCTTTGACGATCCACGCGTGCGCCAGGCTATAGCCCACCTCATCGACAAGGACGCCTACAACGAAGCCATCTGGTATGGCGTCGGCAACCCGCACAACCAGCCCTTTTCTCCGGGCTCGTTCCTGGAGCTCCCCGTGGATGATCCCTATCGCAGCGGCGACATCGAAGCGGCCAAGGCCCTGCTGGCCGAAGCCGGCTATCCCGATGGCCTGGAGATCAATGCCATCAGCCACGTTCCATACAAAAACTCCTGGGAGTTTCTCGTGGCTGTTTTCAGCCAGGTGGGCATCACGGTCAACGTCGAGTACATGGATTCGGCCCAGTGGACCAAGCAGGCCAAAGAGTTGGATTATGATGCCATGCTGGCCTCACAGTCTGGCATTTATCACTGGGACCGCACCTACAGTTATTTCGAACAGGCCAGTTCGGCCAGTTGGCTGGTGGGTGGTTACCAGAACGATGCCGTGTCGGAACTGCTGGCCAAGGGAAGGAACGAAGCCGACCTGACTGTGGCCAAGGAATACTATACCCAGATCCTCCAACTGACTCAGGACGACATGGCCGCTGTCTTTATCGGCGCAGAGCCCGACGTGCAAGTCTGGCGGACCTGGGTCGAAGGGTACGAGCCCAACGCCAGCAACACCAACCTGGTTGGGCCCGGCTGGGGTCTCAACTATATCAGCCTGGATAACAAACCCGAATAGTCGCTCCTTGTGTGCGTATAGTGGCGCAGAGTTCCGCGCCACTATACGCCCGGTTCGAGGAAAAGAGCCATGGACAAAACAGCCGCCGACGCCAATGCCTTGAGAGATCGCCTGGACTCACCCGGAAGCAGATCACCCTGGTACACAGCCTGGAGAGAACTCTGGCGCAGCAAGATCGCTGTCTTTGGATTGATGGTTGTCATTCTGCTCATCTTTTCGGCCCTCGCTGCGCCGATTGTCTCGCCAGCCGATCCAATAGCCGTCGACATCAAGGGGCGTTTTGCAACCCCTTCGGTGGAGCACCCCTTTGGCACCGACAACTTTGGGCGTGACATCGCTGCCAGGGTGATCTATGGCGCCCGCATTTCGCTCCAGGTGGGCGTGGTCTCGACCGTTTTTGCCCTCATCGTCGGCGTGGCGGTTGGCGCGGTGGCCGCTTTTATCGGCGGCCAGATGGATAATGCCGTCATGCGATTCATGGATGCTCTGTTGGCGTTTCCCAGCATCATGCTGGCCTTGCTGCTGCGCTTCGTGTTGGGCCCCAGTATCACCAGCGTCATGATCGCCATTGCCATCATCCGGGTGCCTATCTTTGCCCGCACGGTGCGCTCTTCGGTGCTGGCAGAACGGGAGCGAGAGTACGTGGAAGCCGCGAGAGCCATCGGGCAGACCAACCTGAGAATCCTGTTCAGTCACATTTTGCCCAACTCGCTGGCTCCGCTCATCGTGCTGGCCACGGTGCTGTTTGCCAATGCCATCGTCATCGAAGCTTCGATGAGTTTCCTGGGCATCGGCACGCCGCCGCCCAATCCCAGTTGGGGCATCATGCTCAGCGATGGACGACAATACATGCTGGATCACCTGCACGTGGTGCTCTTTCCAGGCCTGGCCATCTCTTTGGCGGTGCTGGGCGTCAATCTGTTCGGCGACGGCCTGCGCGATGCGCTCGATCCACGCCTGATGTACCGATAGGAGATCGACAACATGCTGGAACTGTCAATCCTCAACGGCAAAGTTATCGACGGCGCGGGAAATCCATGGTACAGAGCAAACATAGGCGTCAAAGACGGGCGCATCGTCGCCATCGGGCGAGAGGTGGGCGAGGCAGAGCGTATCATAGACGCTCAGGGCTGGATCGTGGCGCCTGGTTTTATCGACATGCACACCCACTCGGGGGCTTCCCTGCTGGCCGATCCTCGTGGGGAGAGCGCTGTGCGCCAGGGCGTGACCACTCATGTCATCGGCAACTGTGGCCACTCCACGTTCCCACTGTCTGAACCGACGACGTCCTGGCTGGCCCGGTTCAACGTCGAGCCCACCTGGCAGGACCTGACCGGCTACGCGGCGCGCATGCGAGAGCAGGGCATGGGCCTCAACGTCGTTCCGCTGGTGGGGCACGGCCCGGTGCGCGCTGCCGCCATGGGCGAGGCCGATCGTCCGCCCGACCCTGACGAGCTGGAAGCCATGAAGTATCTCGTGGCCCAGGCAATGGAGGCGGGCGCTTTTGGCATGAGCACCGGCCTCATCTATCCGCCCGGCTCCTTCGCCAAAACCGACGAGTTGATCGCGCTGGCCCGTGTCGTGGCCGAACACGGCGGATTCTATGCCTCTCACATCCGCGGCGAAGGGGTGCAGGTGATCGACGCGGTACGAGAGGCCATCCAGATCGGCGAGCAGGCCGACCTGCCGGTGCAGATCTCGCATCACAAAGCGGCCAGTCGCCAGAGCTGGGGTCTGGTCAACGACACGTTGAGTGTTTTGGAAATGGCGCGGGCGCGAGGCGTAGACGTCACCTGGGATCAATATCCTTACCTGGCGACCAGCACCGGCCTGCGTGTTTTTGTGCCCGAATGGGCCCACGACGGCGGCACCGAGGCGCTGCTGGAGCGGATGCACGCGCCGGAAACCCGCCAGCGCATTTTGGCCGAGCTGCAAATGATGGACAAGAACTGGTCCGATATCTTGATCATCTCTTGCCCCACTCACAAAGAGTGGCAGGGACTGCGCCTGCCCGAGATCGCCGAGCGTCTGGAGCTGCCGCCGGAAGAGGCCATTCTGGAGATTCTGCTGGCCGAAAACGCCGAAGTGGGTATGGTGAATTTCGCCATGTGCGAGGCCGACGTCGAAACCGTGATGCGCCACCCCGTCACCATGATCGGCTCCGATGGATTGGCCGTGGCCGTCGATGGGCCGACCAGCCAGGCGCGCCAGCATCCGCGCAGCTTTGGCACGTTTCCTCGCGTGCTGGGCCGTTACGTGCGCGAGCGGGGCGTTTTGAGTCTGGAGGACGCCGTACGCAAGATGAGCTCGGCTCCGGCCCAACGGCTGGGCCTGCGCGATAGGGGCCTGCTGCGCGAAGGCTCCTGGGCCGATATCGTCATTTTCGACCCGGACCGCGTGATCGACCGCGCCACCTTTGCCGAGCCGCACCAGTACCCGGAAGGCATCGCCTGGGTGCTGGTCAACGGGCAGCTGGTCGTTGAACGAGAAACCCACACCGGACAATTGCCCGGCAAGGTCTTGCTGAGGGAATAGCGTGGTGAAACCAGAAAACGTTGCCGTCATTGGCGCCGGTACGATGGGACATGGCATCGCTCAGGTGTTTGCCCTGGCTGGCTTTCAGGTTTCCCTGACCGATAACGATGCAAATGTCTTGGAAAATGCCATGCTGCGCATTCGGGCAAACCTTGAGACTTTTTTCGAGCACGGTGTTGTCAGTGAAGACGAGGCTGTGGCCGCGCTGACGCGCATCAAGCTGGTATCCAATTCGATCGATGCGGCTTCGCAGGCCGGGTTCATTGTTGAGGCCGTCTTTGAAGACCTCACCCTCAAGCGCCAGGTCTTGCGCCAGTTGGAAGAGCACTGCCCAACGTATGCCGTCATTGCCAGCAACACCTCCAGTTTTTGTGTCGGCGACATGGCATGCGTCCTCGACCGTCCAGAGCAGTTCTTGATCACGCATTTCTGGAACCCGCCCCATATCATTCCACTCGTAGAAATAGTGCCCGGAGAGCACGCCTCTACCGAGACTATCGAGACCACCTTCAGACTTTTTCGGGACGCCGGCAAATGTCCTGTGCTGGTCAAGAAGGACGTTGCCGGGTTCGTGGGCAATCGCTTGCAGCATGCCTTGCGGCGAGAAGCCATTGCCATCGTGGCTCAGGACATCGCCAGTCCTCAAGATGTGGACCTCGTTGCCAGGTTGGGCTTTGGCCTTCGACTGCCCGTCGTTGGCCCGTTAGAGACCGTCGATCTGGGTGGTCTGGACCTCACTCTAGCGATCCAATCCTATCTCTTGCCCAGGCTAGATCGCTCCACTGAGCCTTCGTCATTGATCCAGGAAAAGGTCGCTCGCGGCGAGTTGGGAGCAAAAACAGGACAGGGGTTCTTCAACTGGCCTTCAGAACAGGCTGCCAGGACCATTCGGCAGCGCGATGAAACTCTGTTAAAGATGATCAAATTGCTGAAGGATCAGTGCTGTTTACCCTCTTGAAAGGACTCTCATTATGCATACTGATTTAGTTTTTCTCAACGGCCAGGTCATCACTATGGGACCCACCACCCCGAGAGCCGAGGCCGTCGCCGTGGTTCACGATCGTATCGCGCTGGTCGGCAGCGACGCCGACGTTCGAGACACCATCGGCCCTGAAACGCAGATCATCGATCTAAAAGGGCGCGCGCTGCTGCCCGGCTTTATCGACGCCCACTGTCACATCGTTCTCTATGGCCTGAGCCGGCTCTGGCTCAACTGCCGCGCCGAGGTGATAAAAGACCTGGACGAGCTCTTGGCCCTGGTTAAAAAGGCGGCCGACGAACTGGAACCCGGCCAGTGGATTCGGAGCCGGGGATACGAGGACACCCGGCTGCCGCCCCGCTACGCCCTCACCCGCCACGATCTGGACAAGGCGGCGCCCCAGCACCCGGTTTACCTGGAGCGGGTCTGCGGCCACGTCATCGTGGTCAACAGCCGCGCCCTGGAATTGGCCGGCATCACCCGCGAGACGCCGGATCCTCCCGGCGGTGAGATCGAACGAGACCAGAACGGCGAGCCCACCGGCTTGCTGCGCGAAACGGCCCGGGAACCCATCCGCCAGATCTTGCCCCCGCCCACCCAGGAAGAGCTGGAGGCGGCCATCGTCCGCGCCTCGGAAGATTATCTCGCTGCCGGTATCACCAGCATTCAGAACGCCGGCACCTCGGCGCCCGAATTGAAAGCCTTCCAGAGCCTCCACAGCCGCGGCGAGCTGCCTTTGCGGGCCTATTTGATGGTATCCACCGAGATCGTCGATCACTTGATCGCCGCCGGGCTGCGCACTGGCCTCGGCGACAACCGGCTCAAGATTGGCCCGCTCAAGATATTCATGGACGGCGGCATCGGCGCCTGCACGGCGGCCATGCGCCAGCCCTACGCCAAAGACCCCAACAACCGGGGCATCCTGTGGATGGAGCCGGACGAACTGAACGATCTGGTGGAGCGGGCCCACCTGGCCGGCTTTCAAATCGGCACCCACGCCATCGGCGACTGGGCCATCGAGGTGGTGCTGGATGCCTACGAGCGCGCCCTCACCCGCTGGCCGCGCGCCGACCACCGCTACCGCATCGAGCACTGTGGCTCGCCCTTTGCCGAGCTTTTGGGGCGCATCGTCGAACTCGACGTGCTGCCCGTGCCCCAGCCCATCTTTTTGAACGAAGGCGGCGATCCCTACATCTCGAATCTGGGCCACGAGCGGGCCCACCAGCTCTACCCCTTGCGCAGCTTTCTCGACGCCGGCCTGCCCATCTCTGGCAGCTCCGATTCGCCCGTCTCGTCTTACGTGCCGCTCAAGGGCATCCAGACCGCCGTCACGCGCCACACCTGGGATGGCCAGGTGCTGGGGCCCGGCCAAGAGATTTCGCTGCAAGAAGCTTTGCGTATGTACACCCTCAATGGCGCCTACGCCTCTTTCGAAGAAACGAGCAAAGGCTCCATCGAGGTGGGCAAACTGGCCGATTTCGCCATACTCGAACGCGACCCGTTCCTGGTAGCCCCAGACGAACTGGTCGATATCAACGTCGATATGACTGTCGTCGGCGGCCGAATCGCCTACCGGCGGGAATAAAAAGAGCGTTCGAGGTCGTCCAGGAGCGGGCCGTAGCAATGACGCCCGGCCGGCTCCTGGCATAACAAAAAAAAGAGAGCAGAGAAAATGAGCCAAGACCTGATCCAACACCTCTCCCACGTCTGGACACGGGTTACCGACCTGGTCGCCGAGCGCGCCGAAGGCGTTTATCTCTACGCCGCCGATGGCCGACGCTATCTGGATTTTTCGTCGGGCATCGGAGTGACCAACACCGGTCATAACCATCCCCAGGTGGTGGCCGCCGCCAAAGCCCAGATCGACAAACTGATCCACGGCCAGATGAACGTGTTGTACAACCGACCCGTGCTTGACCTGGTGGCCGAACTTCTTACAATAGTGCCCAATGGCCTGGACCGCTTCTTTTTCAGCAACAGCGGCGCCGAGGCCGTGGAGGCGGCTTTTAAACTTGCCCGGCAGGCTACCAGACGTCCTAACGTCATCGCCTTTCAGGGCGCCTTTCACGGGCGTTCTATCGGCGCCTTGAGCCTCACCAGCAGCAATTCTAAATTTCGGGCCGGTTACCAACCGCTCATGGCCGGTGTGTTCATCGCACCTTATCCTTATGCCTATCGCTACGGCTGGACGCCGGAAGAGACCTCTGCGTTCTGTCTGCAAGAGATCCGCCACATGCTGGCCACTCAGACCGCGCCGCAAGAAACAGCCGCGGTGCTGATCGAGCCGGTGCTGGGCGAGGGTGGCTATGTGCCATCGCCGCCTGCCTTTCTGGAAGGGCTACAACAGCTCTGCGCCGAGCACGATATCCTGCTCATCGTCGACGAAATCCAGTCCGGCTTTGGGCGCACGGGCCGCTGGTTCGCCTGCCAACACTATCCTGTGCAGCCAGACATCGTCGTCATGGCCAAAGGCATGGCCTCCGGCTTTCCACTGAGCGGCATCGCCACGAGGGAAAAGATCATGGACGCCTGGCAGCCCGGCGCCCATGGCGGCACCTTTGGTGGCAACGCCGTGAGTTGCGCCGCTGCCGCCGCCACGGTGCGCACCATCCGCGAGGAAGGACTGCTGGAGAATGGCCTCCAAATGGGCCGCTATCTCACGGATCGGTTGCGGGTGATGCAATCCCAATATCCCGTCCTGGGTGACGTGCGCGGCCTGGGCTTGATGATCGCTGCCGAGTTTACCAATGACAATGGACAACCGGACGCTGACGCAGCAAGAGCCGTACGACTCAAATGCCTGGAAGGCGGCCTGATCCTGCTGACCTGCGGCTCCTATAGCAACGTCATTCGTTGGATCCCTCCATTGACTGTCAACCGGTCCCAGATAGATGAAGCATTCAAGATTTTCGAAGAAGCGCTGGCATTCATCAGCTCGTGACCAGGGAGAATCGAGTGATGCCATTGCACACGACCAGCCCCACCGCGCCTCGTTTTCAGATGCTGACCAAAGAGGCCGTGGAGCGCACCCACCGGGCCGTGCTGGAGGTTCTATGGGAGATTGGCCTCGATTTTCCTCACGAGCGGGCGCTCTTTAGAAAAAGCCGGCGACTGGGTACTGGCCGGCGCGCGAACGATGAACGACCGCATGACAGATAAAATGCGCTGGATATTGGAAAACCATCACCCCGAGCCCTTGCCAGACGACGTGCTGCGCGAGTTGCAATGCATCACCCGGTGGGCCGAGGCGCGGGCCAACCTACCCGCATCCGATTAGAGGAGACGAACGGGGCGCCTGCAACGTGCTGCACATTTGCGGCCACAATCTGCGCCTGGCCCCCTACACCGATTACCCTGCCCACGCCGTGAACTGGGCCCCGCAGCACGGCAATCTCAGCCTGAGCCAGGGGCGTGATCTGTTCCGGCGCACCATCATTGGCGGCGTGGACGAGCGTGGTCCCATCGTGAATGGCCCGCGGCAAGCCATCGTCGCCGAGGTTCAGGCGGCCATCGCCGAGATGGGGCAGGTGGGTTTCATGATCGGCGCCGGCTGCACCGTGCCCAACGACATCGACGTGCAGCATCTGATCTGGGCGCGGGAGGCTGTGCTGGGGTCAGGCTGATGAGCCTCCTGACTACCGGACATTTGACAAGAGGCTCAAAAACCGATCACGAATCACACGAACAACCGAATTTCACGGTAACTGCTCACCCTCCCGCAGGCTCTTGTAGGGGCCGTGCCCCTACACTGCCGCAACTTGTCGATTCGCCAGCTCCAATCGACTAGGTTGTGGGACAGGATGAACGATTTTAGCCTGCGGGAGGGTAGGCTGAGCAGTTACTATTGGGAAACAACTCTATTCCCCACGCATCACTCACCCGCATACACACCCCAGGCCAGATCGTCGTGCTGTGCGACAAAAGCTTCTGAAAAGTACTGGGCCAGGTCTGCGCGTCCCTGCAAATGGTAGCCGAAAAAGGCAACTGCGAAATGCGCCATGCGGGCTGCCATCTCTGTGTCGAACACCATCATGTGGTCTGGACCGACAAACGAGATCAGCGCCTTATCAGCCGCGCCCAGGTGCTCAAAGATCAGCGCGTTTTCCGGGTAGAGTTCATCCTGGGTGGCTACGATCATCAGCGTAGGCCGGTCGACTGCTGCCAGCCCTCTCTCACCAAATAACCACCATCCTTCTCCGGCCAGCGGCATCACGGCGCGAATCCGCGCGTCGGTCATCGGTTGCCACAGCCCGTCCTGGCTGGCGGTGATGGCCTCACCCGCATGGGCGGCGAATTCGTCCCATGCGCCAGCCGGAACGCAGGAAAAAGCCGACAGAGACACTTTTTTCCTGGCATCGGGGTTCACACATTGGGCCAGGTAATACTCGGGGTCGATACGCGCCCCGCTCAAGGCCAGGGTATTGTAGCCATCAAACGAGTATCCGATGGCGCCGGTGTGGTCGGCGTCGATCATGCCCTCCAGACCTTCCGGCGGCTTGGAGGCCATCTGCTCCAACGCGAACAGAATATCGAGAGGTTGGTCGATCATCTGTTCATTCATCTGAGCATAGCTGTCGATTCCGTCGACGCTGGCCCAGACGAAACCGTGGCTGATCAGATAGGCGGCCAATATTCTGGCCATTTGGGTCGACGATAGGATCAGGGGGTAGGGTGCGCCGCTGGGGTCCGGAGCACGGTCGGGGCCGACCTGGAAGGGAGTGCTGTTCGAGCCTTCAGGTCGCACAGCCGGATACCACACTGTGATGCTGACCTGGCGGTTGTCGCGGCTGGCATCCTCAAACTTGAAGGTACGTCTGCCGGCGTAATATGAGCCGGGCTCAGTGAGTGGAAAGGGAGCAGGCTCTTGGGTGACCGCAAGGGCGCCACCTTCTTCGGTGGCCTGTGGCTTTGTCGGTGTAGCCTGCGATACTGTCGCCGTGGCAGGGCCACAGGCAACCAGGGCCAGCATCGCCAGAACACTTGCATACCGAACGAGAATCACACAAACGTGTCGCGCTGACTCTTGGAGTTTCATCGTACCCCCACAAAAACACATGCATCGGCGGAACGTGGATAGGAGTTGCCCAACGGCCCGCGCATCAGCCCTTGTCCTGGCCGCCTGTCTACGAAGGCAGGCGATGGTTGTTATGCGACCTTTCCGAGCCGAAAACCCCGCCCCGCCTTCGGCCAGCTCTCGCAGAACCACAGCCAGCAACGTTTCCAGCGTGGCCAGTGTCCACCATGCTGACGGTCGAGGTTTCGGCGATGCGTTCGGCCAACTGCCGCAACGTCACCCGGCCCGCGCTCTTGGCCATAGGATCATAGAGTTGTTTCCCAATAAATTGATGACCAGGTGCTGAATGACTGACAAAACGCCATAGCCGTTGTTCAGCGCCGGGTACAGAACGCCGATTAACAAAGCTTTGCCTCAAACCGACGAGTTTGTCTCACCGCAGAGACGCCGAGAAAAAACACAAAAACCTCTGTGTACTCGGCCTCGGCGGTAAAATCTTGACAACACTTGACAGGGGGACTACCCAAAAGTGTCCGGTAGTGAAATTCTATCACGAGTTGACACCAGGCACAAGTCAATCCAGGCAAGAGTGCATTTATGCCGTTGGGGGGGCAAACCCTGGCGAAGGTTTAAAACCTTCGTGGGGATCATTGTGCTGGCGCCTGAGAAACAATGAAAAAGGGCCAGCAAAGCGCTGGCCCTCAATCTTGTTTCTTCCTTATTTCTTCTCTACGGCTTTTGCGACGTTGGGCGCTGTAGCCCTCAGGCCACAACCGCAGTGCTCGGTAGATCTTGCCGACCCTACCAGCGACGGTCGCGGCGGCTTCGGTCGTCGCCCCGTGGTTTTGCAGGGCGGGCCTTGTTCACCGTGAGCGACCGGCCGTCCACTTCCTGGCCGTTCAACGCCGCAATAGCTGCCTGGGCTGCCTCTTCTGTTGCCATCTCGACAAAGGCAAAGCCGCGCGGTTGCCCGGTGTAGCGATCGGTCACCACACTGACCGAGGTCACCTCTCCATGCGCTGCAAACATGGCCTGCAGCTTGCCTTCGGTTGTGTCGTAACTCAAATTGCCAATGTATATTTTTTGCGTCATCTCGTTCTTCTCCTTTTGATCTACTGGGGCACAACACTGACGGCTTGCAAACCCTTGGGGCCTTGCTCAACGGAGAACTCGACCCGCTGTCCTTCGTCCAGGGTTTTGAAACCCGCCATCAGAATAGCCGTGTGGTGGACGAACACGTCGTCAGAGCCCTCACGCGAGATAAAACCATAGCCTTTGGAACCATTGAACCACTTGACGGTTCCGATTTCACGATCACTCACTGTCTTTTTTCCTTTCAATGGTACTGAATGTTATTTCGGGCAAGCGCCAAGCGGCCCATAAAAAATCGCCTGGACTCGTAAAAATCCAGGCGAATATGCCTCATCGCTACTAACTTGGAATCTTACCCGTTCGATGGACAAATTGTACCAGCCTTGTCAGAAATTGTCAAATTCGATTGGACGGTTGCTCGTTTTGACACGAATCCTGTTTGCTGGTATAATCACTGTCGTTAGCAAGTTAATCGGTTTGGCGTTTCCTACCGCTCCGATTCACACCATCGGAGCGGTCTTTTTTTAACAATCCAAACCAACACAAATTCACAGGCCGAATGCCTGTGAGTCAGTTCATACAACAGTAAGGAGTTTCATGTACTTCACCGAGTTAGATTTAAGCGAACCTTTACAAAAAACAATCAACGCCCTGGGATACGAGAAAACAACCCCCATCCAAACCCAGGCTATCCCGCCGGCTTTGCAAGGACGCGACATTGTCGGCTGCGCCCAAACAGGCACCGGCAAGACGCTGGCTTTTCTTTTGCCGGCGCTAGAGCGCTTGCTGCGGGATCCGATCAAAACCAGGAACCCCCGCGTCGTCATCCTGGAACCGACCCGCGAGTTGGTCATTCAGGTTGCCGGCGAAACCCAAAAGCTGGCCGCGCGCACCTCACTGCGCAGCGTTCCCGTATATGGCGGAGCCGCCATGAAAAAGCAGATTGAAAAATTGCAGCGCGGTGTTGACGTCGTCATTGCCACGCCAGGGCGGCTCATGGATCACATGCGCCGCAGAAACGTGGACTTGCAAGACCTCCAGGTTCTCGTGTTGGACGAAGCCGACCGGATGCTGGACATGGGCTTTCTGCCCGACATCAAACAAATCATCAGCCGCATGCCTCGCCAGCGCCAGACGATGCTCTTTTCGGCCACGATGCCGCCGGCCATTTCGGCTCTCGCCCGCCAGTTTCAGCACAACCCAACAAGCATCGAAATCGACCTGGCCCGCCCTCCCGCGGCGATCCAGCAGACCCTCTACCCGGTGCCCAAACACCTCAAGATTCACCTTCTCGTGGCCATACTCGAGCAGATGGATGTCAGCAGTATGCTGGTCTTTGCCAGGACCAAACAGCAAGCCGATATTGTGACCCGGCAATTGCGCCAGGCCAGGACCACAGTGGCCTGCATTCACGGTGATTTTAACCAGCGAGACAGAATATCCGCACTGGAAGGGTTCCGGTCGGGCAAGTACCGCGTCCTGGTTGCCACCAACATTGCGGCGCGAGGATTGGACGTAGAAGGCATCTCGCACGTGATCAACTATGACGTGCCGGATCACCCCGAAGATTACGTGCACCGCATTGGGCGCACCGCCCGCGCCGAGGCCGCTGGCGCAGCCATCACACTCGTCACTCCTGACGATGAAGGGCTGATCCATCGCATCGAATACCTGCTCGATCACAAGATCGAACGCAAGACGCTGCCCGAATTCGATTACGATGTGCCCACACCCTCGTGGGCCAGACCCTCCGTCAAAGCGGTGATGCAGCAGGCCACCCAATCGCAGAGCCTGGCCGATCGCTGGCGATCCATGTGTTAGAGGTATCGAGAACCTCTTTGTCACTCTGAGCGAAACAAAGGGTCTCGTTCCTGGCTTCCGCATCGAGATTCTTCCCCCCTTGGGCTCAGAATGACATCGTGCGACGGGATTGGGTCAAATGGTCGGCTTGCACATCACGGAAATTTGGATCTACTGGGACTGCCCATTTTGACACAAAACCCACGACAGCCGCAAAGGGGGGAAAAAAAAGAGCCACCGCAACTCTGCCGGTGGCTCTTGAAATTACTCGCCGCTTTCCAATGCGTCCAAAAAGTCCTCGCTCAACAGACCCAGCGCCCTGGCGGCCTCCAGGCCGATAGGCTCAGAGTGATTTTCCTCTCCATCGGCAGGCGTCGACCCGGCGACGGCAGCCTGAGGGCGCTGCTGCGCCGGCGCCGACCCGTCGCCCTCGGTTGATGGGGCGGTCGAGATAGTTTCCAAAATGCGGGCCAACTGCTCCGACGTCTGCCGGGCGTAGAACGAGATGATACCCTCTTTGACCTGGTGATCGTAGACCAGTATCAAAAACCCCTGGCCGGTCAGGCGATAGATGGATAGGTTGTAGACCTCGCCGACATATTGAATGCGCTGAAAGTTGCTGCCCCCACCAAAGGCTTTGCTGATCTCGCCTGTCATGCGTTGGGTGATGTCCACCAGCGTTCTGGAGAGGGAACTGAGGTCCAGAGTGCGGTCGTCGCTGTCCACGCCCAATATGTTGGTGCTCTGTTCTTCGATAAAAAAGGCGGCCCGAACGCCGGTGTTGGCCCGCAGTTCGGCGAGCGCCTCGTTGAGGGATCGATATTGGGACGAGGGTAGCTTTTCAGGTGTGGGGGACATTTCAGTGCGCAGAGCTTGCTGCACACACTGGCGAAACTCTTGGATGGTAAAGGGTTTGGTGAGATAGGCATACACGCCCAGGTTGCGGGCACGGTCTTTGATGTCACTCGAATCAAAGGCCGTCATGACCACGGTTGTGACTTCCGGAGCGATGTGGCGCAGTGCTTCCAGCAATTGCAGGCCAGAAAGGCCGCCCATTTTGATGTCGGTAATGATCAGATCGAATCTGCGGCGACTGATGTGGGCCAGCGCCTCGTCGGCGTCGCGGGCCAATCTGACCTCGTAGGGATAGCTGGGGGATTTCAGAGCTTGTTGCAGCACCTCGCCTAGCGAGACGTCGTCGTCAACAATCAGGATGCGCTTTCGTTGGTTGCTCATGCTGCCTCTTTTTGAGGGCCTGGCTGCAATGGGACCGGTTGACTTGATTTTACCCGCAAATGCCCAATGGCGCAAGTTGTGACTGAAAAGAACGGTGTTTGTCATTGACTTGTCCATACGGCCATGTTATAATGGCGTCGTCTCGTGCGCCATTGATGGCGGGGCAATGTCGAGTGATGAGGAGATACAGGGCGATGGTTGCTATTCAGGTGCAGGATCTGCACAAAGACTTTGGTGAAGTCTATGCTGTCAGGGGGGCCAGCTTTGAGGTGCAGGCTGGCGAGATTTTTAGCCTCTTGGGGCCCAACGGCGCGGGAAAAAGCACCACCATCTCCATGCTGGCCTGTCTGTTGCAGCCCACCAGCGGCGATGCCCGGGTGATGGGCCACTCGATCCAACACGAGCCGATGGCCGTCAAGGCGGCCATCGGCGTGGTGCCACAAGAGCTCGCCCTCTATGAGGACCTGTCGGCCCGCGAAAACCTCAACTTCTGGGGCAAGATGTACAACCAACGCGGCGCGGCCCTCCAGAAACGGGTGGACGAAGTGCTGGCCATCATCGGCCTGGCCGACCGGCAAAAAGGGCGCGTGGAGAAATTCTCCGGCGGCATGAAACGCCGCTTGAACATCGGCATCGCCCTGCTGAACCGGCCCCAGGTGCTCATCCTCGACGAGCCGACGGTGGGCATCGACCCGCAGAGCCGGCGCAGCATCCTGGACAGCGTCCAAGAGCTCAACCGCCAGGGCGCCACCGTGCTCTATACCACCCATTACATGGAAGAGGCTCAGGAGCTGTCCGACCACATCGCCATCATGGATCAGGGCCAGATCATCGCCTACGGCACCCACCAGGAACTGGTCCAGATCGTGGGCGAGCTGGACCGCATCGACCTGACCCTCAGCGGCGAGTCGGCGCAGGTGATGGAGCGCTGGCAGGCAGTGGACGGTGTGCACGGAATTTCGGCAGAGGATGGCGCCATCACCTTACTGGTGGACGACAGCAACCGTATCCTGCCCCGCCTGTTCGAATCGGCAGTGCAAGCCGGGGTGCGCATCACCTCGGTCGACATCCAGTCGCCCAACCTGGAAGCGGTGTTCCTGCACCTCACCGGCCGGGCGCTACGCGACTAGGAGGCGACCATGAAAATCCTCGACATCGCCGGCAAAGACCTGCTTCGCGCCATGCGCAGCACTGCGTTTGTCGCCATGGGCTTTGCCGTGCCCCTGGTGGTGAGCGCCATCTTTTATTTTGCCTTCGGCGGCCTGGCTTCGGACGGCGGCGGCTTTAGCCTGCCCACCATCCGGGCCCGAGTGGTGAACCTGGATGAGACTCGAATGGGTTTCTCTGCCGGGCAGATGCTGATCGAATTTCTGACCTCAGACGACCTGGCGGGCCTGCTCCGGGTGAGCCAGTCGCCGGACGCCACCTACGCCCGGGCGGCCGTGGACCGCCAGGAAGCCGACGTGGCCATCATCATCCCCGCCGGTCTGACCGCCGCCCTGTTCGACGCCGAGGGACAGGCCGCCGTCGAGTTGTACCAGGACCCCACCCAGACGCTCGGGCCGGGCATCGTCAAGGGCCTCATCCAACAATTCGTCGATGGTTTTGCCGGCGCCAAGATCGCCGTAGACGTAGCCCGCCAGCAGTTTGACGACCACGGAGTATCGATCGACGCCGCCGCCCTGCAAGCCATCGCCCTGCAATACGGCGACTGGGCCGCCGCCCTGGGCAGCAGCCAGGGGGCAGGGAGCACAGCCCTGGTCGAGATCCGCCCACCGGCCGGCGCCCAGGAATCCACAGACCTGCGCACCACCATCCTCAGCGGGATCATGGCCGGCATGATGGTCTTTTACGTGTTTTTCACCGGCGCATCCACGGCCCAAACGCTGCTCCTGGAAAAAGAGGCCCACACGCTGCCCCGCCTGTTCACCACACCGACGCCGGTCTCGGCGGTGCTGGGCGGCCGCATCCTGGCCAGCCTGGCAACGATGGTGCTGCAAGTCGTCGTGCTGCTGGTGGTCTCGGCCCTGGTCTTTGGCATCGACTGGGGCCAGCCTTTGCCCCTGGCGCTGATGACGCTGGGCCTGGTGCTGGTGGCGGCCAGCTTTGGCCTGTTCATCACCTCCCTGCTCAAAGATACACGCCAGGCGGGCGTCGTCTATGGCGGCGTGATGACCATCCTGGGCATGGTGGGCATGGTCGGCATCTTTACCGCCGGCGCGCCCACCGCCTCGCGGGGGACCTTTGACACCATCTCGCGCCTGACGCCCCACGGCTGGGCCGTAGACGGCTTCCAACGGCTGCTGGACGGCGGCGGCCTGGGCGACGTGCTGCTGCCCGTGGCCGTCACACTGGGCCTGAGTATCCTCTTTTTCGTCCTGGGCCTGCTCCGCTTCCGGCGGCGGTTTGCGTAGGAGAGTGATCATGCGCGCCATCGACCTGGCCATCAAAGACTTGAAGCAGTTGGTTCGCAACCGCATGACGGCCTTTTTCCTGGTCATCATGCCCGTCGTGTTCACCCTGATGTTCGGTTTTGCCTTTGGCGGTTTTGGCGGCCAGCAGGACCCCCGCCTGCCGGTGGGGTTCGTGGATCAGGACGGCAGCCGGCTCAGCGCCAGCCTGCTCGACCTGCTGGCCGCCTCCGACGCCATCCGCCCCGTCGAGCTGAAAGGCCGCGATACCAACCCGGAGCGCGTGGACAAGGTGGTGCAGGACGAGGATTATGCCGCGGTCGTGATCGTGCCGGCCGGTTACGGCCAGGGGCTGCGGGACGGCCAGTTGCCACGGCTGCAGATCGTCGCCGACGAGAGCAGCCAGGCGGCGACGCCGGCCCGCATCGGCGTCGAAGCCGCCGCCAGCCGTCTGGCCGGCGCGGTCGAGGCCGCCCGGCTCAGTGAACAAGCCTACGCCGACGCCGCCGGCCTGGCCGACGACGCGGCGCGGCAGGTATTTTTCGAGGCAGCCCTGGCCCAGGCCGTGGCCGCCTGGCGCGAGCCGCCGCTGACGGTGGCCGTGGGCCAGTCGGGGGCCATCGTCGAGGAAGAAGGCTCGGAGGTGATGCAAAGCGGCTTTTCCCACGCCTCGCCGTCGATGATGGTCCAGTTTGCTATCGCGGGGCTCATCGGCGCGGCCACGGTCCTGATCCTGGAGCGCAAATCGGGCGCGCTGCGCCGCCTGCTGACCACGGCCATCTCACGCTTCGAGATCATCCTGGGCCACTATCTGGCCATGGTGATCATGATCCTGGGGCAACTGGCGATCCTGGTCGCTTTTGGCCAGCTCGCGCTGGGCGTGGACTATATGCGGGCGCCGCTGGCGACGCTGATGCTGATGCTGACCACCTCTCTGTGGACGGCGGCCCTGGGGTTACTCATCGGCACGCTGGCCGAGACCGAGGAGCGGGCAATCATCTACTCGCTGGTGGCCATGTTCCTGTTGGCCGGGGTGGGCGGCGCCTGGATGCCGCTCGAATTCACCGGCGAGACCTTTCAGGCCATCGGCCACCTGCTGCCCAGCGCCTGGGCCATGGACGGTTTTGAGAACATCGTCGTTCGTGGGCTGGGGTTGGAATCGGTGTGGCTGCCGGTGGGTATCATGCTGGCCTACGGCGTGGCGCTCTTGATCCTGGCGGCGTGGCGCTTTCGATTCGAGTGACACCCGGTCGTGATGGACCCAAAAAGGCGCGGCCTCCCGGTTTTGAGAGGCCGCGCTTCTGGTTTCTATGCCTTCGAGCCGTTACTCGACGATGAAACTCGCCGTCCAGGCAGGTCGATCCGGTTTGGGTTCCCTGGCCTGCCAGGCCTCATCGGTGAGACGATCGCTCATCGGCTGGGTGAATTCGTAGTAAGAGAAAAGGCCACCCTGGGCTACCGTGGCCTGACCCTCGATGGGCACGATGGCCAGGATGACAAAGGCGTTGCCCACCCCCTCTTCCAGCACTTGCCCGGTGTTGGTGTCGGTGTGGACATCGGCCACGATGGCCATGCGGGCGTCGGCGTCCGATTCGATCTGCTCCTGAACCTGCGGCGAAAAGGTCACCAATGCCTCCAGGATGCTGCCGATGCTGCGGATGGTAGCATATTCCTCGTCCGTCAGCGCCTCACCGCGCAGCTCTTTTTCTGCCATGGTTTTGAGCGCCAGCAGCAGCGACTCCATACGTTCCAGTTTGTCGCGGTACTCGTCGCTCAGCAGACCACGGTCGTCCAGCCCAATACGCATCTGCCGCGTGAGGGCGGCCAGGCGGGCGAAAACCTCCGGCTGCGGCTCGACGTAACCCAGAGGCTGTTTGGGCTCTGGCATGATGCTGGTGGCTTTGAGGGTGTAGCTCTGTTTGGCGTACAGGATGGTATCGTGGCGCAGCTCGGTCCAGGAGCCGAGGAAGGTGTGCAGGTCTTTATCCACCCAGGCCGGGTTCTGCATGAAGGCCGGGTAGCCGCTGCCCTTGACCTCCAGCAGTGGCCGGAGGGTATAGAGCCAGTTCCAGTAAAGGTTCTCCGTCCACTGATCGGCGGGCAAGGCGGCAAATTCCTGGCGCAATTTTGCCATCTGGGTCTCATAGTTGGCGTAACGTCCCTCGCCGTACACGTTTAACAGGATGCCGTAGGCCTGCTCCGAACCGAGCGCGGCGGTCACGTCCAGCCCCTTGGGAAAAAGACGGGGGTCTTCCATCGAACCGACCTTGTCGTAGACCAGTTGCTGCAAGATGTAACTATCGGGGATAAAACGCTGGCCCATGAAACGAAAGCCCTGGGTGACGACGGTGGGGTCTTGGCGGTCGGTGACATAACCGCCGACTATTTTGGGCGGGCGCAATTCAGAAGCGGCCTGGATGAAAGCGTCGAGGCGGGCGTCGTCGTCGAGATCACTCAGGGCCAGCGTTTCACCGTAGACCTGCCGGATGACGGTCAGGTAATCGTAGACCGTCAGGTCATCGGCCTGGCCGACGAAAAAGACCGTCGGCTCGTAGATGCGCTCCCACACCGCCAGAGCCGATTGGCCGTCGATGGTCTCGCCGGACAGGGCAGCGCTGATCAGGATGGCCTGTCGTGTTTCACGTCGACCCATCTGGATTTCTTCTGGCGTCTCGCCTGGTTTCAGCCGGAAACCGATGCGCCCATACCACATCATGCTGCAAAAGTAACGCTCAAAGGTTTCGTTGCGCGTATAGTGACCGCGGGGTACATACTGGCTATAGTCTTCCTTGAAATCAAAAATCGGCGACTGGGCAAAGCCGGCGTGGGCCTCGATGAGCGCCAGTTCAGCCTCGACCAGTTCCTCGACCTGTGGCGGCACGGGGGTCTCGGGTTGCAGCAGCACCGAGGCCACGGCAAAAAAGGCCACGTTGCGCCGGGCGGCCTCTTGAACTGTCGCCGAGGCGCCGGCATACTGCTCCTGAGCCGCGGCCAGCATGGCGGCGTTGAGGGCCGTTAGATCCGCCACAAAATGCTCCAGCTCGGCCAGACGCAGGGCGTAATCGTAAAGCACGTGATGGCTGTGCAGCAGCGCGTCGGTGGTCACCAGGATGGGCGCGCCGCTGTCTTGAGCCGCTTTGTATACCTGGTAGATCTGTTCTGGCCCCCAGGGCAGCACCACGAAACCGTTCGCGGCCAAAAGCGCCTGCTGCTGCGGGCTCAACTGCTGGATCAGATCCGGGTTGACCACGGCCTCCAGATCGATCTCGTAGGGTGGCACGCTCGCTTTGACGTTCACCGGTTCGGGCTGGTAGGCCGCAAAGGCGGTCTGTTGGCTTTCGAGGATCGGGTATCGCAGTTGAGTCGTGTCGGACGCTCCTTCTGTGGGGGTCGGTGGCGGTGGGGCGGTGGGCGTCGGGGATGGCAGGGCGTGTGGCGCGACGGTTGGCATGGTTGTCGGCGT
Organism: Chloroflexota bacterium; assembly: GCA_049324835.1. Taxonomy (GTDB): domain Bacteria; phylum Chloroflexota; class Anaerolineae; order CAYNKW01; family CAYNKW01; genus JBMOMT01. Next base: position 23,769 of record JBMOMT010000053.1, read on the forward strand.
GGCCGATTTGGCGCAGCCGATCAGTATCGGCAGGATCGCCAACAGGGTGAATAGGCTCTTGAAGCTTTTCATCTCGTAACCTCCTCGTATAATACGTTCGTAGTCAGGCACGTAACGGCGTGGAGTGCCGCAAGACGCCTGGGCTATCCAAAAGACGCTTTTGGCGAGTGTTCAGTTCCGTTTTTCAACCGAGTGAGCGCAACTGTAGCTGGCCTGTCTGACTATTGTACAGCACGTATTTGGCCGCCGGATCGTCTTCGGGACGGCCCACACTGCCCACGCCGACGACATAGTGTGCCCGGTGGTCGAGTGTGAACATCGGCCTCTGAAGTCGGCTGACGCGACCGGTTGGCCCGACGCGGTGGGCCAATTGCAGGTGCGTGTGGCCGTGAAACAGGATACGCCGCCCGCTTTGTTCCAGCTCGGCCACGGCGCGCCCAAAAGCCTGTTCGTCCTGATCCAGATAGGGAAAGAGTTGCCGCCACTTGACGCCCTGCTGCAGGATAAAAGTCAGGAAATCCTCGACGTTGTTCAGCCCTTCTGGCCACCAGGGCACGGCATGGACGGCCAGGAAAGTGTCTGTGGCGATCAGCGGGGGCATGAGGCGCACCCAATGCTGGTTATCGGGCCGCAGATTGCCCCATTGCGAGACCTCCCAGTTGCCAAAGACCATCTCGGCTCCGGCCTGACGCAGCCGGTCGAGACAGGAATCAGAGCCAACGTCGCCCAGGCACAGTATCGCTTCGGCCTGGTAAAGTCGGGCGTCGGCCAGCACCTGTTCCAGGGCCAGTTGGTTGTCGTGAACGTCAGACAGGATGGCGTAACGCATGGGGGTCTCCTCTCGTTTGTTTCCAAGCATACCAGCAAAAAGCGATTTTGGCAACTGTTGGTTGACAAGATGCCATAGCTGTGATATAATGTCTGCAATTGCAAATCATTTGCAAAAACAGGCTGAACAGCCTGCGGAAGGGCTTTCTGTCGAGGGCGCAGAGACGGGTTGAGGTGTGGGGTTGAGGCAGCTGCGCCGTTGTGGCGTGGCTGCCTTTGGTTTTCTGGCGCGGGCGTCGAGATGGGCCGGAAGGAGCTGGTGATGGCGGAGCAACCTCATTCATTCGCCGAGGACAAACTGCGCGAGATGCTGCATCAGGCCAGGTGTCGGGTGACCTCGCAGCGTTTGTTACTGCTGCAAATGTTGCACGATGCGGAGGGTCACGTAGGAGCCGACGATCTCTATCACCTGGCCAGGCAACGCGATCCACGCCTGAGTTTGAGCACGGTCTACCGCACGTTGGGAAAACTCAAAGAAGTGGGTCTGGTAGACGAGCTACACCTGGACGACGAGCACCGCCATTACGAATTGATGGGCAAAGGCGACCATCATCATCTGATTTGCGAGCGTTGTGGCCGTGTCACCGAGATCAAGTGTTTCCTGGTAGACGAGATCCTGGCTCACATTGAGGCAGAGCACGATTTCACCGTGACCGGCACACGGCTCGAGTTTTTGGGTTACTGTCGAGATTGCAGTCAGGCTCAGCAGAGTAGCAGCATGTAACATCACATCTTCATGGAGGCAGATATGGTACCTTTGGACAAACTGCAGAGCGGCGAAACCGGGATGGTAAAAGAGTTGAACGGTGGGCTTGGTCTGGTCAGTCGACTGGCGGTTTTGGGTTTTACGCCAGACGCCGAGGTGAGAATGGTGCAGAATTTTGGCCGCGGGCCGTTGATCGTCACGGTGCGTGATGCGCGTATTGCCCTTGGCCGGGGAGAGGCCGGCAAGATATGGGTGGAACGAAAGGACGAGCGATGATGAGAAAACCTCCCCGGGTGCAGAATGGCCATCAGCAGCCGGCCTCAGACGCACTGTTGCGCAGCCAACCCATCGATGAGACCGTGTCGCCGGATCGGACGATCACAGTGGCTCTGGCCGGGCAGCCCAACGTGGGCAAGACGACAGTGTTTAACGTTCTCACCGGCCTGAATCAACACGTGGGCAACTGGCCGGGCAAAACTATCGAGCAAAAGGTGGGCAGTTATCGTTTCAACGGCTCGACGCTCGCCATCGTCGATTTGCCAGGCACGTATAGCCTTTCGGCCAATTCGCCGGAAGAGCTGATCGCCCGCGAGTATATCATCCGTGAGCAGCCCGACGTGGTGGCGGTCATCATCAACGCAGCCTCGCTGGAGCGTGGCCTTTATCTGGTGGCCGAATTGTTGACGTTGCCCTCGCCGGTGGTGGTGGGTCTGAATATGGTCGATGTGGCCGAGCAGGAGGGTATGAAGGTCGAGCCTGAGGTGTTGGAGGCGGCATTGGGTGTGCCGGTGGTGCCCATGATCGCCACCAAAAACCGGGGCATCCAGGAGTTGGTGACCGTGCTCGACCGGCTGGCTTCCGGCGATCTGCCTTACCAACCCCGCGTGCCGGAAATCCGTCCGGATCACAAAGAGGTGCTGGGCGAGCTGTGTGCGCTGTGCCAGGATCGTGTGCCGCCGCCCTATCCTATCGACTGGGTGGCGATCAAGCTGCTCGAGGGTGATGCTGAGGTCACGCGTATGATGCGGGAGCATCTGCCGCAAGAGATGTGGCAGGCGGTGGATGCCATTCTGCGCGCCCACGAGGATGCCGTGCTCGATGTGGCCGGTGGTCGTTACGAGTGGATCGGGCGTATGGCGCGGGCGGCGATGGTGAGGCCCGTCATGGGCCAGGTTACCTTTACCGATAGAATGGATCGGGTGGCGACACATCCCATCTGGGGGTTGCTGCTGCTGGCCAGCATGCTGGGCGTGGTGTTCTGGTTCACCTATGCCGTCGGTATGCCGCTGCAAGCGTGGTTGGACGAGGTGGTGTTGGGTGGTCTGGCCAAAGCTGTGAACCAACTCCTAACCGGCGCGCCCGCCTGGGTGCGTAGCCTGATGGTGGATGGTATCCTGGGTGGCGCCGGGATGGTGGCCACGTTTCTGCCGATCTTGCTGATCTTTTTCGCGGCCATGGGGCTGCTGGAAGACATGGGTTACATGGCGCGCGCAGCCTACGTGATGGATCGTTTCATGCACCTGATGGGCCTGCACGGCAAGAGTTTCATGCCGCTCTTTTTGGGTTTTGGCTGCAACGTGCCGGCCGTTGTCGGCACGCGCATCATCGAATCGCCGCGGGCGCGCCTGCTCACCATCCTGCTGGCGCCGCTGGTGCCCTGCACGGCCCGCATGGCCGTGGTGGCTCTGTTGGCGCCGGCCTTTTTCGGCGCGGCGGCCCCGCTGGTATCGTGGGGGCTGATTCTGTTGGGCCTGCTGGTGCTGGCCGTTGCCGGTGTGGCATTGAACAGGTTGCTTTTCAAGGGCGAACGGGCAGCGTTTATCATGGAGCTGCCGCTGTATCACGTGCCCAATGGACGCACCATCGGTTTGTTGGTGTGGCAGCGTTCGGTTGAATTTCTCAAAAAAGCCGGCACCATCATCCTGGTGATCTCGGTGCTGGTGTGGGCGCTCTCGCGCCTGCCACACGGTGATATCGAAAGCAGTTTGCTGGCTGCCATAGGGCGACTGATGTCGCCGTTGGGCGCTCTGGTGGGCCTGGACTGGCGGATGATGGTGGCCCTGTTGACCAGCTTTATCGCCAAAGAGAACTCTATCGCTGCGCTGGGGGTGATGTTCGGTGTGGGTGAGGCCGATGCCCAGTTGCCCGTGTTGCTGGGCCGCGCGCTCACGCCGGCCGCCGGTTTGGCCTTCCTCACTCTGCAAATGCTTTTCATTCCCTGTGCAGCCACCGTGGCAGCCATCAAGCAAGAGACGGCAAGCTGGCGATGGACGGCTTTTAGTGTGGGGTTCTTGTTCGTGATCTCTTTTGCTGTGGCCATCGTGGTCTATCAGGTATGCCGACTGGCAGGGCTGTGAGTCATGTTGGACAGATTGCTGAAACGTGTGGCCCAGGGCGGTATCCACAGTGTGGCGTCGTTGGCGCGCGAGATGGATGTGAGTGAGCCGCTGTTGACACAGATGGTACACGATCTGGCGCGTATGGGTTATCTCAGACCGATGAGCGAAGGCTGTGAGGGAGGCTGTGCAACCTGCCCGATGGTTGGTAGCTGCGCTATCGGCGCTTCTGGTGAGGTCTGGTCGCTGACAGACAAGGGCATGCAGACTGTGCAGCGCGATTGATGGCCCTGGCGTGTTAAAACACGACGATGGTTGGCGGCCTGCCAGGTATTCTTGCGGCGGGCCGCACTTTTTTTTCGCCGGGGCTTGACAAATGGCAAAAACAAGAGTATACTATTCAGTAGTTATAAGACTAACGTCCAAGTTAGTATTCTAACGCCTACAGAAAAGAGACCAATCGTGGGTAACGAAGCAATCGACCATCTGATGAAGATAGGTTTTTCAGAGTACGAGGCCAAGGCCTACCTGGCTCTTTTGACCAAAAGTCCGGCTACAGGCTACGAGCTGGCCAAGACATCGGGTGTGCCACGCTCCATGATTTACGAAGTACTGGGCAAACTCACCGCTCGTGGGGCAGCCGTGACGCTTTATAGAGAATCGGCCACCAGATATGCCCCGGTCCCGGCGCAAGAGTTTCTGAGTCAGTTGCAGCGCGAGCAGGAGGAGCTGCTCAGTTCGCTGCGTGACGATCTGGCTGCACTCAACTCTGCTCCCGACCTGGAATACGTGTGGAACATCGAGGGGCACGATAACGTCCTGGGCCGGGCGATCGAGATGATTGAGCAGGCTCAGAAACAGATTTACCTGACACTCTTGCCGGCCACGTTCCCTTCTTTGGAGACGGCGCTTTTGGCAGCCATTGGACGCGGCGTGCGGGTGGCCATCTATACCACCGATGAGCTGCCTTTGCAGGGAGGGCAGGTGGTTGTGGCTCACGTGGCCGAGGAGACGCTTGGGCAGGCCCGAGGGCTGGCTTTGATCCTGGTTGTCGACGGCGAAGAGGTCCTGATCGGCGAGTGGCTCTCTGGCCTGCAGGCGCGCGCCTCCTGGACCAGCAATCCGTTGTTGGTTTTTATCGCCGAGCACCACCTGCGCACCGACCTGTACCTGCCACAGATATTGGCCATGTTGGGCGATCGGGCGCTGGAGGTCATTCAAGAAGAAGACAGAGAGTTGTTTGCCCGCGCGCTGGAAAGTTACATTTTTGGCTGAATCCACTCTGAGACAGAGATGCGACGGACTCCCCAACTTGTTTGGGTCTACCCCACCTGGGCCTGAAAAACGCCCCCAACAAGTTGGAGATTCCCCACCGTCTGAAAAATCTACCCACGAAAGGAGAAGGAGAGGCGGAAATGGACAAGGGCATTTCCATCAACTCGAAAGACAAAAGCCATGAAACCCAGGGGCTGATGGTGCGCTGGCTGGTGCAGACCACCATCTTGGGGTTGATCCACGCGGCGAGTCTGTTCGTCGCGGTGCGCCGTCTGGATTGGGGCTGGGCGTGGGCCTATCTGGCCGTGTTCCTCGGCGGTCAGCTCGTGGCCGGTCTCATCCTCGTGCCGCGCAACCCTGAACTCTTGGCCGAACGCACCCGGCTCAAGGCGGAAAAGAGAGACGTGGATCGGGTTCTGGCGGGCATTATGGCCCTCTTTGGCCCGCTGGCGATATTGATCGTCGCCGGGCTGGACGTGCGCCTTCATTGGCCGGGGCATTTCTCGCCCGCGCTGCACGTCGGCGCGCTGACCGGGGCAGCCCTCGGATCGCTGCTGACAGTTTGGGCGATGGCATCGAACCGCTTTTTTTACGGTGTCCTGCGGATCGAAACCGAGAGGGGCCATACGGTCGCCACCACCGGCCCTTATCGGCTGGTGCGCCATCCGGGCTACGTGGGCGCCATCGTTTTCGATCTGGTCACGCCACTGGCGTTGGGTTCCCTTTGGGCGCTCGTTCCGGCGGCGCTGACAGTGTGCGCCATTGGGGCTCGCACGGCGATGGAAGATCGAACGCTGCGCCAGGGGCTCCAGGGTTACGCCGGATATGCCCGGCAGACACGGTATCGGTTGTTGCCGGGCGTGTGGTAGGCCATTCAAAACAAGTTGGAGGTTATCATGTCTGACAAAATTGCCATCAAGACTCAAGGGTTGGTCAAGTTCTACGGCAAGGTGCAGGCGCTGCGTGGCCTGGATCTGGAGGTGCAGCAGGGTGAGATATTGGGTTTTCTCGGCCCCAACGGCGCGGGCAAAACGACGACCATCCGCTGCCTGCTGGACCTGATCCGGCCCCAGGGGGGCACCATTCGTGTGTTGGGGTTAGACCCCCAGGTCGATCCGGTCGCCGTGCGAGCGCGCATCGGTTATCTGCCCGGCGAGTTGAGCATGGAGGATAATCTACGCGTCGAAGCGCAGCTGCGTTATTACATCGATCTACGCGGCAACCGGGTGGATTGGGGCCTGGTGCGGCAACTGGCTCAGCGGCTGGAGTTGGATCTGGCCATGCCCATCAAGAATCTCTCCAAGGGCAACAAACAAAAGGTGGGCGTGGTGCAGGCGTTGATGCATCGCCCGGCGCTGCTCATCCTCGACGAACCGACGGCCGGCCTGGATCCGCTGATGCAGCAGGAGGTTTACCGCTTGCTGCGGGAGGCTCAGGCCGATGGGGCGACGGTCTTTTTCTCTTCGCACATCATCAGCGAGGTAGAGGCCGTAGCAAAACGAGTGGCCATCATCCGCGATGGTGTGATCGTCGAGGAGGCGGAGCCTGGCCGCCTGACCAGCATGGCCATGCGCCGGGTGTGGGTGCGCTTTAGAGAATCGGTGGATCCGGCGCCGCTGGCCCAGGTGGCAGGTGTGACCTTGCTTTCTCAGAGCAACGGCCTGCGTGTGCACCTGCAGGTAGAGGGTGAAGTGGATGGCCTGATCAAAGCGCTGGCTGCCTTCCCGGTGAGCGACTTTGAGATCGAGCGGCCATCGTTGGAAGAGATTTTCCTGGCCTTTTACGAATCCGATGACAAGGAGGACAGGTAACATGTTTGCCGAATTGAAACACACCCTGCGCCGCTTGCGCGGGCAGATGGTCGGTTGGGGCGTCGGTCTGGTTCTGTATGGCTTGTTGATGGTCTCACTCTTTGATTCCATCGCCGGCATCGAGGGCTTTGAGGAAATGATCGCCAGCTATCCTCCCGAGCTGATGGCCTTTTTTGGCGGCGCCGAGATGTTGGCTCTCACCACGCCCAAGGGCTACATTGACGTTTATTACTTTAACTACATGGCGGTCATCATCGGCATCCTGGCGGTTGGTACGGGCGCTGGTTTGTTGGTTGGCCAGGAAGAGAGGGGCATCCTGGACCTGGTGATGGCCCACCCTGTCAGCCGGACGGCGCTCTTTTTCGGGCGGTTACTGGGATTTATCCTCGCCATGGTGATGATCCTGCTGGTGAGCTGGCTCAGTTGGGTGATCCCTGCGCCAAGCAGCGGCATGGACCTGACCTGGATCGAGTTCTTGCGACCCTTTGCGCCGCTTTTGGTACAGTTGCTGCTCTTTGGCGCGCTGGCGTTGCTGCTCAGCCTGGTGTTGCCCTCAGGGCGGATGGCCGGTATGTTCACCGGCGGCCTGCTGGTGGGTAACTATTTGGTCCTGGGGCTGTCGAACATCAACGAGAACCTCAAGGCCATCGTCGAGTACACGCCGTTGTATTATTACCAGGGCGGCAAAGCCATCTCTGGCATCAATTGGCAATGGCTGGCCGGATTGCTGGCCGTGACGCTGGTGCTGGCGCTGCTGGCCTGGTGGCGCTTCCAACGGCGCGACATCCGCGTCGGCGGCGAGGGAAGCTGGCGTTTGCCCTCACTGCGCCTTCGGCATTCCAGGTGACTGTCACCTGAGAGGTTTGCGTTTTGGGCAGAGTGGTGTAAAATAGCGCCGGAGGTTCGTCCATGTCCGGCGACTGGAGCCGCTCTGCCCTTACTTTTTTGATCGCCATCATCCTGGCTTATCTCATCATCGGGACGTTGTTTGCCGTTTATACCCCGGCCTGGCAGGCTCCCGATGAACCAGCTCACTATAATTATATCCGGTATCTGGCCGAGCAGAAACGTCTTCCGATCCTTCAGTACGGTGATTATCCTCATGGCTATTTGCGGGCAATCGTCTCGTCTGGCTTTCCCTCCACGCTTTCCATCGACCCCATTCGTTACGAGTTTCATCAGCCGCCGCTCTACTATCTGCTGGCCGTGCCGATGTTCTGGAGCTTTGATGGCGCGCTGCTGCCACTGCGCCTGCTATCGGTGATGTTGGGCGCGGGGCTGGTGTACGTGGCCTTTCGTGTGGCCTGGGCGGCCTGTCCGGCGCAGCCGCTTGTGGCGTTGGGCACGGCGGCCTTGGTGGCGTTTGTGCCCATGCACACCGCCATGACCGCTGCCGTGAACAACGATACGCTGGCCGAATTGCTGCTGGCGCTGGCGTTGTGGCGGCTGGTAGCCTATGCGCGTGGCAGAACAGAAGGCCGATCGCTGGCGCTGGTGGGTCTGATTTTGGGTCTGGGATTACTGACCAAGATCTATGCCTTTATCGGCGTGGGCAGCGGCGTGGTGGTGGTGTGGCTCCGCCGCCGGGACAATTGGCGGCAGGCGCTGCGCGAATGGGCCTGGCTGCTGCTGCCGGCGCTGGCGCTCATATTGCCCTGGTTGGTGCGTAACGCCGCCGTTTATGGCTGGCCCGACCTGATGGGCCTGATGCGCCACGATACGGTCGTCGAGGGCCAGCCGACGACCGTTCAATGGATCGCCGATTACGGCTGGCGGTATCTGATCGGCGAGGGCCTGCGGACGACGTTTCACTCGTTCTGGGGCAAGTTCGGCTGGATGGCGGTGGTCATGGATCGGCGTTTCTACCTGACCCTGGGCGCCTTTGTGGCCGTGGCCGCGGTGGGTCTGATGGCCTGGTTAACAACCCTGCGCAGAGACCGCGCCGCACGGCAGCAACACGGCGTCCTGCTGGCCCTGCTGGCCCTGCAGGCATGCCTGACCCTGCTGGCATATGTGTGGTACAACACCAAATACGTGCAACACCAGGGTCGATACCTTTTTCCGGCGCTGGCGCCCATCGGCCTGGCGGTGGCACAGGGCTGGTGGACGCTGGCCGGCGGGGTCAGGCGGTGGATGGGCGACTGGGTAGAGGGATTGTTCGCCGCGCCATTCGTCGGGCTGGCGGCCCTGGATCTGTTTTGCCTGTTCGGTTACGTCGTGCCGTTTTTGAGTTCGGGTTAAGGAGGAATAATGCCCAAACAGTGGATCACCGACCGCGCCGCGATGGAGGCTATCTTGCGCGAATGCACCGAAGGCAGCCTGGCCACCGTCGATGCCGACGGCGCGCCCTATGTCGTGACGGTCAACTATGTCTTTCACGAAGGCAAGATCGTCTTTCATGGCGCTTTGAACGGCGCCAAGATGGACAACATCGCCCGCGACCCGCGGGTCTGTTTCGAAGCGCACATCGTAGAGCGCATCGTTCGCGCGCCGAACGCCATCGAGTTCGGCACGCGCTACCGCAGTGTGATGGTGCGCGGGCGGGCGCGTGTGCTGAATGACCCGCAGGCCAAATACGACGCGCTGATGGCACTCACGAACAGGTACGCCGAAGGCCATCCCTTCGAGCCGCCTTCGGAGGGCGACGTCGAGGTCACCGCCGTGGTCGCCATCGATATCGACGACATGACCGGCAAGAGAAACGTGAATCGTTGATCCGGTTGCGGCATAAAGGAGGCGAATGGTGAGCCTGCTGAAAAAACTGGCTGCTCTGTTTACACCTGAAGGGCGACGCGAGACGTATGCCCATTGGCTCACCGTGGCGTGCAATCGCTGCGGCGAGAGGATTCGCACCCGCGTGGACCTGCGTAACGATCTGAGCGTCGATTACGGCGAGAGCGATCAGGATACACGTTATTATTGCCGCAAGGTGCTCGTGGGCAGCGGGCGATGCTTCCAGCAGATAACGGTCGAGCTGACCTTTGATGCGCAGCGTCAACTGATCGAGCAAAAAATCGAGGGGGGTAGCTTCATCGAGGAGGAGGACGATCTTGAGCAACACGCAGGATGACAGGTTTCCGCTGGAGGGCACGCTTTTGTTCAGCGGCACAGCCCACCCGGCGCTGGCACACGAGATCGCGGGTTATCTGGGCCTGAGTCTTTGTCCCACGCGGGTGCGCAAGTTCAGCAACGACAACTTTTACGTCCATCTGGGGGTCAGCGTGCGGGCCAAAGAGGTTTTTATCGTCCAGCCCATCGTGCCACCCTGTAGCGATAATCTGGTGGAGTTGCTTTTCATGCTGGATGTGGCCCGCAGCGCGGGGGCCAAGGGCGTTCACGCCGTGATTCCCTACTACTCTTATGCCCGCTCCGACAAAAAAGACGAGCCGCGGATCTCCATTGGTGGTCGGCTGGTGGCCGATCTGCTGGTGACGGCCGGCGCCACACACGTCATCACCATGACACTGCATTCGCCGCAGGTCCATGGCTTTTTCAGCGTGCCCACGGATCATCTGACGGCCCATTCGGTTTTTGTGGAATACTTCAAGGCCCAGGATCTGAGCAACACGGTCGTCTTTTCGCCGGACATCGGCAATGCCAAACGGGCGGCCAAACTGGCGCGGGCGTTGGGTGTATCGGTGGCCGCCGGTGAAAAAAAGAGGGTCGCCGATGAGCAGGTGGTCATTGCCGGCATTATGGGCGATGTCAAAGGCAAGCGGGTTCTGATCATGGATGACGAGATTGCCAATGGCGGCACGATTTTGGAGGCTGTCCGGGTGCTGCGCACCCAGGATGTGCGGCATGTGTGCCTGGTGTGCACCCACGGCCTTTTTACCGGCCCGGCGGTAGAACGGCTCAACGCCATCCCAGAGATCGAACACATCGTGACCACCAACACCGTGCCTCTGCCGGACGAGCGGCGGCCCGACCGCCTGACGGTGCTTTCGGTGGCGCGCATCTTTGGCGAGGTGATCCGGCGCAACGTGCTGGGGCAATCGGTGGGCACGCTGTTCGAGTTCTGGCCCACCACCTGATCAATATCACCCACACTCCAGCGGAAAACCACCCGGAAACAGGTTGGGAGGCAAGCGTGAACAACGGCCCCTGGCATCTATCCCCGGATCGATACTTTGCCGCTGAACCGACACACAGACGTGTCGCCCGCGAGTTGTATGCAGCGGTGGCCCACCTGCCGCTCATCTGCCCGCACGGCCATGTGGACGTCCGCCTCCTGGCCGATGAGGCGGCGACTCTGGGCACGCCCACCGAATTGTTCGTCATACCGGATCATTACGTTTTTCGTATGCTCTATTCACGAGGCATCTCGTTAGAGTCGTTGGGGATTCCGCATCAGGATGGGCGGCCGGTGGAGACCGATCACCGCCGGGCGTGGCAGATCTTTGCCGACAACTTTTACCTCTTTCGTGGCACCCCCACCGGCGTCTGGTTGGCGCACGAGCTGCACGTCGTGTTGGGTGTCGAGACCAAACTCAGCGGCGAAACGGCTCAAGCCATCTACGATCACATCCAGGCCAGATTGGCCCAACCCGAGTTCCGGCCTCGCGCCCTGTTCGAGCGCTTTAACATCGAGGTGTTGTGCACCACCGACGCCGCCACCGACACGCTGGACTATCACCGCGCCATCCGCGATTCCGGCTGGAGCGGCGATATCAGGCCCACCTTCCGCCCCGATGCCGTGGTCAACCTGCTCACGCCCGGCTGGCAGAGCCACATCGATGCCTTGAGCCAGGTCAGTGGTATCACTGTGGCTTCGTACGCCGACTTTATCCGGGCTCTGGAAGAACGGCGAGTTTTCTTCAAGGCCATGGGCGCCACCGCCACCGATCACGCTGCGGCGTCGGCCTATACGGCGGAGCTCGATCCCGTCGAGGCCGATGCCATTTTTGAGCGGGCGTTGCGCGGCCAGGCCACGCCGGACGATGCCCATCGTTTCACGGCGCACATGATGATGGAATTTGCACGCATGAGCATCGAAGACGGCCTGGTGATGCAGTTCCACGTGGGCTCGGTGCGTAATCACAACCCTTTTATTTTCGAATGCTTTGGCCCCGACAAGGGCTGCGACATTCCCCAGTGCGCCGAGTTCACCCACAACCTGCGACCGCTGCTGTGTAAATACGGCAACGATCCGCGCCTGACGCTGATTCTTTTCAACCTGGACGAAACCACCTATTCGCGAGAACTGGCCCCCCTGGCAGGCCACTACCCGGCGGTCAGGCTCGGTCCGCCGTGGTGGTTCCACGATAGTCTCAACGGCATGGCGCGTTACTTTGATCAGGTGATAGAGACGGCGGGGCTGCACAATACCGTGGGCTTTAACGACGACACCCGTGCCTTCCTATCCATCCCGGCCCGGCACGATCTGTGGCGGCGGGCCAGCGCCAACTGGATCGCCGGTCTGGTGGTGCGTGGCATCGTCGATATGGATGACGCCAGTGAGATGATCCTGGACATGGCCTATCGGCTGGCCAGGCGAGCCTATAAATTCCGCTGAGCGTCCGAAAGGCTCAATGGACGGCTATCGTTCACAGCGCAAAAAAACACACCCCTGCCGTGCCCGGCCCGGTATGCACCCCCAGCACCGGCGAAAGCTCGGCGACGATCGATTCGACGCAGGTGAGCCGCTCTTCCACCATCGCCCGGATCTTTTCCGCTTCCTCTCGGGCCGCCGCGTGCACGTAGGCGATTTTTATCTTGCCCATGTGCCCCGCCGCTGCCTCGATCATCTCGACCATCTTGCGGTAAGCCCCTTTACGACTGCGGGCCTGACCCAGAGGCACAATGACCCCATCTTCCATGCCGATCAGTGGCTTGATGTTGAGCAACGTGCCCACCAGGTGTTTGGCTTTGCCGATGCGCCCGCCCATGTAGAGATACCTCAGCGTGTCGGCGGTCTGAACCATATGGGTGATCGGGATCATCCTGTTCACCAGCGCCACGATCTGATCCAGCGATTGGCCCGCCATTGCCGCGCGCGCCGCCTCGATGACCATCCAGCCGTGGCACATGGAAACGTTGCGTGTATCGATCACCTCGATGCGCACGTGGGGCAAACGTTCGGCGGCCATGGCCTGGGCCGCTTTGGCCGCCTGATAAGCCCCGCTGCCCACCGAGGTCATGTGAATGCTGATCACCTCACGTGTACCCTGTTGGGCCAGCGCCTCGTACACCGTCAGGTAATCGCCCGGCCCAGGGCTGGCCGTGGTGGGCAGCTCTCTGGCCGTGGGCAGCCACTCGAAAAACTCGGCGCGCTGCACGGTGACCAGATCACGCAATACCTCCTGCCCGCGATGAATGTAATAGGCCACCCAATGAATGTCCAGTTCCTCGATGATCGAATCCGGGATACTGGCAGCGCTGTCGGTCACCACCGCTACTTGGGTCATGATTGCCCTTTCTCCTCTCGCTCCATACCACTCACTTGCCTGCGGCTGCCGCCAGGAAAATTCGGCTAAAAGCCCGTAAAGCCCGCTGGCCCGGACCATACTTTTCCTTGAGGCCATAATTCCGCGCCATGCGACGCCCCAATCCGGCCCGCCACGCCGTTTCATACGCCGACAGGGCCGCCGCCGAGGTATGGCCCTCTGCGATGGCCCGCGCAGCAACCTCGGCGGCCAGTTTGCCGGCCGTCATGCCGTTGGTGATGCCTCCTCCGGTGAGTGGATCCACCTGACGGGCGGCGTCTCCCACCAGCATCAGGCCATCTGTCACCAGGCGCGGCGGCGGCAGAGCCACCGGTACGCCGCCCGCCACCAGCGTCACCGGGCTGCCGGCCGAGAGGTGCGGCTGGCTTTCGACGAAACGCTCCAGGTAACTCAACGCCGGCGCCTGGGCCAGATCGGCCTGCAGGCCCAGGCCCACGTTGGCCAGGCCCTCGCCTTTGGGAAAGACCCAGGCATAACCACCCGGCGCGATGGCTGCGCCCAGGTAATACTCGATGCGCTCCGGATCGATGTCGATGTTGGCCAGCAGATATTGGGCGCACGACATGGCATCTCGGAGAGGCAGCGTCGTTTCCAGCCCGGCCCAGGCGCCCACCTGCGATTCGATGCCATCGGCAGCAATGACGACCCGGGCCGATACTTCCCGGCGTCCCTCCGGCCCCTGCAAGATCACACCGCCGACCACCGGCCCTTGTCGCAGCAGACCCACCGCCGCCGTTTTGACCCGCACCACCGCCCCGGCGCGGGCGGCCTCTTGGGCCAGCACGCGGTCGAATATGCGGCGCTCCAACACGTAACCCCGCCCTCCCTCAAGCTGGATTGTCTCATGGCGATCGGGATGGCTCACGGTGAGTTGAGCGCGGTTCACCTGCGCCGAGATCCAGGCCGGCTGCGGCGTGATGAATGGCAGCAGCAGGTCGTGCCCTACTCCCTCGGCGCAGCGCACCGGCGCGCCGATCTCTTGACGTTTTTCCACCAGCAGCACACTCAAGCCGGCTTTTGCCGCGCTGCGCGCCGCCGTCGAACCGGCCGGGCCGGCGCCTACCACCACCAAATCGTAACTGGAAGCCAGTGGTCGGGCGCTCAGCGGCGGGGCATCTTGTTGGGGCGCGATGGCTCCCATTGGGCAGGCAGCAGCACAGGCCCCGCAATCCATGCAGGCGACATCGATGTGCAGTTGTGTCTCCTGTAACTGGATGGCGCCCACCGGGCAAACGCTCACGCAGCCGCCGCAATAGGCGCATCGACGCCGGTCTACGATGTACACAGTGTCATTCCCAAAAAACCAAACTTTGCCGGAATGGCTGAGGGCTGCGAAAGTGTTCTCGCAGCCCTCAGGATCTGTCGACTAAAGTGAACGGACGTGGCGAGGAGTTACCCGCCCTGCATGCGTTCCTTGACGTATTGCACCGCTTCGCTCACGGTGGTGATCTTTTGCGCTTCATCGTCCGAGATCTCACCGCCGAATTCTTCCTCGAAGGCCATGATCAACTCGACCAGATCCAACGAGTCGGCTTCCAGATCTTCGCGAAAGTTCGATTCCATAGTCACCTGATCGGGGTCTACCCCAAGCAACTCCACGATGATGTCTCTGGTTCGTTCAAAGACGTCAGCCATGCCCATTTTCCTCCTTTTTTATCCTTTTTCTTTGACCTGTCAAAGTATAGCACGTTTTACCGCAGAGTCAACCGGTCATTTGACAAGAAATACCTGCGCTGGTATATTCAGGTCCGCGGGCGTTCGTTAGTTGAAAACACCCGCAACCCAAACAAGTTACGGCTCTGGCTAAAACTCGACAGGATGGCCGTCTAAAATGACCATAGAAGAACGTAAGGCCGATCACCTGCGGCTCAATCTGGAAAGTAACGTCCAGTTTGACGAGGTCACTACCGGGCTGGAGAATTTCCGCTTTGTGCATCAGGCCCTGCCAGAGATCGATCTGGACACCGTCGACCTGAGCACCACCTTTCTCGGCAAGCAGTTGTGTTACCCCTTTTTGATCTCGTCGATGACCGGCGGCGCCGGCGACGCGCTGCGCATCAATCTCAACCTGGCGCGCGCTGCCCAGGCCTGCGGCATCGCTATGGGCGTGGGCTCCCAGCGAGCGGCGGTCGAGGACTGGTCGCTGGCCGAAACGTTCCAGGTGCGTCCTGCCGCCCCCGACATTCTGTTGCTGGCCAACCTGGGTGCGGTGCAACTCAACTATGGTTACACCGTGGAGCAGTGCCGGCTGGCCGTGGATATGCTCCAGGCCGACGCCCTGATTTTGCACCTCAATCCTCTTCAAGAGGCCCTGCAGCCGGAAGGGGATAGCAATTTCACCGGCTTGCTGCACAAGATCGAAAGCGTCTGCCGCGTGTTGGAGGCGCCGGTGGTGGTCAAAGAGATCGGCGCCGGGCTTTCGGGCCGGGTCGTGCGCCAACTGGTCGACGCCGGCGTGGCCGCGGTGGACGTGGCCGGGGCCGGTGGTACCTCGTGGAGCCGGGTGGAGATGCACCGCGCCCGCACCGAGCGCGCCCGGCGCGTGGCGGCCCAGTTTATCGACTGGGGCCTGCCCACGGCGGAGGCCATCCAGCAGGCGCGCCAGGCCGCGCCCGAGATACCCATCGTTGCCAGCGGGGGCATCTACACCGGTTTGGAGGCCGCCAAGGCCATCGCCCTCGGCGCCGACATGGCTGCTATGGCGCGCCCCTTTCTCCAGGCTGCTGTCGTGTCTGCTGCAGCGGTCGAGGAGGTCATTCAGGAGCTGGCCCAGACGTTGCGCGTGGCCATGTTTTGTATCGGCGCGGCCGATCTCGCCGCGCTCAAGGGCACACCTCATTTGCAGAAAATACAATGATGCACCCATCCAAGGAGAAATCATGAGCCTGCAACCCCTCTTTGAACACCACCTGCCGCCGCTGGAAAACGCGCTCCGCGCCGCGTTGGAAACGCCGCACCCGGCGCTGGTCCACCATTATGGCATGATGCACTATCACATGGGCTGGGTGGATACCACTCTGTCTCCAGAAAGCGGCAGCAGCGGCAAACGGCTGCGCCCGCTGCTTTGTCTGCTGGTGACCGAAGCAACCGGCGGGCAGGCGGAACAGGCCATGCCGGCGGCGGTGGCTCTGGAGCTGTTGCACAACTTTTCGTTGGTGCACGACGACATCCAGGATAACAGCGCCACCCGTCGTGGCCGGCCCGCGGTGTGGAGCGTGTGGGGCGTGCCGCAGGCCATCAATGTGGGTGATGGCCTGTTTGCCGTGACCCATCGCATCCTTTGTGGGCTCGCCGCCCGAGGCGTGCCGCCGGATAGGGCGCTGGCGGCCATCGAAGCGTTCGACACCGCCTGCGTGGCCCTGACCGAGGGCCAATTCCTGGACATGAGTTTCGAAGAGCGGCTGGATGTCTCCCTGGACGAGTATCTGACCATGATCGGCGGCAAGACGGCAGCCCTCATCAGTGTCGCCTGCCGCCTGGGAGCCATCATTGCCGGCGCGCCAGCCGGGGTCACAGAAAATTACGCCCGCTTTGGCCAGTACCTGGGCCTGGCTTTTCAGATGCTGGACGATTGGCTGGGGGTGTGGGGTGAGGAATCTGAAACCGGCAAACCGGTGGGTGACGACATCCGCGAGCGTAAAAAAAACTACCCTGTCGTTTATGCCCTGGAACAACTGGCAGCGGCCGGTGACGATCGCCTGACCCGGCTCTACTGCCAGCGCAGCATGGACGAATCGGCGGTTCAGGCTGTGCTGGCGATTCTGGCGCAGACCGGCGCCCAAGACCGCACCCTCCAGGCGGCGCGGGTCTACCATGAACAATCCCTGGCCGCGCTGGCTGCCACAGACATCCAGAATCAGGCCCAGGCCTGGCTGAACGATCTGGCCCGCACCCTGGTGTCGCGCCGGGCCTGAAATCTTTGACTTTTCTGTTCAGATGAGTTATAATCTTCCCAGTTCTTGAACAATGAGGTTCGCAGCATCTCCGAGCCTTGCCGCCTAAGGATCGGCCCCTGGCGTCGTCGACGAGCCAGGACAGGTCTATGGCGCAAGGCCGGTAAGGTATGGCCGGAAACGGCTATGCCCCCCATGTTTGGAAAGGAGATGCGCCGACAAGGTTGATGCGTGCGGCGCCCCCATTTGGAGGCGCTCTTTTTTAGCGTATGGCTTGTTACGGCGTCTCTTTTCCGGGACGCCGTTTTTTGTTGGCTGCTCACCCTCCCGCAGACTTGGGAGCAGCCCTGGGCAGAAATTGGCGGAACTTTTGTGACCGACAAAAGGTTTCAATCGATCTGTTAACCTGCGGGAGGGTAGGCTGAGCAGCCACGGTAGGAGACAATGAAACAACGACGAATCTATTTCACCACCCGCGACCTGTTGATGATGGCCGCCCTGGCCGCCCTGGGCGGCGTGGTCAGCACCTACGTCAACGCCATCGGCGACCTGTTCCAGTCGGTGCTGGGCTTTGCCGGGACGACCCAGTGGGCCGCCGGGCTGCACGTGCTGTGGCTGACCCTGGCCGTGGGCCTGACGCACAAACAGGGCGCGGGCACCCTCACCGGGCTGCTCAAGGGCAGCGTCGAGCTTCTCACCGGCAACACCCACGGCCTGCTGGTGGTGCTGGTGGACGTGGTCGCCGGGTTGCTGGTCGATGTGGGCTTTTTGCCCTTTCGCAAAAAAGACTCGCTGGCCGCCGCCTGCCTGGCCGGCGGGCTGGCCTCGGCCTCCAACGTGTTCGTCTTTCAACTGTTCGCCTCGGTGCCCAGCGACACGCTGGCCTACTGGGCCATGCTGCTGGTGGCCGGCGTGGCCTTTTTGTCCGGTGTGCTGTTCGCCGGGGTGCTCAGCCGGGCGCTGCTCAACGCCCTGCGCCGCGCCGGCGTGGTCAAGGACGCGCCGCCGGCGCCGATGGGCCGCCGCGCTTATGCCATCTTTCTCGTCGCGGCGGCGATGCTCACCGTGGCGCTGACCGTCTATCTGCGCGGCGCGCTGCGCGGCCCGGCCACGGTCCACATCGGCGGGGCGGTGAATACCCCCTACGACTATCCCACCGAGCACGGCGACCCTTCGCCCGGCTCAGGGCAAGGCCTGGGTGCCACCACGGCCGAGGGCGCGCTGCTGGAGGCGACAGCCAGGTATGCCGGCGTGCCCGTGCGTGATCTGCTGGCCCGCGCCGGGCTCCGGCCCGGGGCGTCGTTGCTGCTGGTGCGCGCCAGCGACGGTTACGCCTTTTTCATCGGCCTGGACGAAGTGCGCGACAACGACGCGCTGCTGCTCTCGCCTCAGGGTGAGGGCGACGAGGTCTCGTACAACATGGTCGGGGCGTTGAACAGCAAAGCCTGGGTGCGCGGCGTGACCGAGCTGGTCGTGATCGGCGCGGCCACGCTGGAGGTGGGCGGCGCGCTGGACGCCCCCGCGCCCTATGACCCCGACGACTGGCAGTTCGACATGGACAGCACCCGCCTGGACCTGGGCGACGGCCCGCGTAAACTCCAGGGCGTGCCCCTGGGCAAAGTGCTGGCGGCCATGCAACCGCAGGCCGGGGCGGCGACGGTCGTGGTTCACACCGGCGGCGAGCCGGTCACGCTGCCGCTGGCCGAGCTGCTGGCCGACGACGACATCCGGCTGTTCACCGTCATCGGCCAGGCCGACGTGAGTTTTGCCCTGGCCCGCCTGGAAGGTGAGGTCCTGGCCGCCGCTGTGACGCGCATCGAGGTCAAGTGACAGGCTCTTGCTCCCGCTGGACTGTGGTCCAGCGGCCTGGTGCCGGACTGTGGTCCGGCACGAGCGTTGAAAAGGGACGATGATTCACATCGAAGGGTTGAGCTACCGTTTCCGGGGCAGCGAGTTGTACGCGCTGCGCGACCTGAGCCTGGAGATCGCGCCGGGCGAGTTCCTGGTCATCACCGGGCCGTCGGGCTGCGGCAAGAGCACGCTGGCGCTGGCCATCGGCGGCTACCTGTTCCGCCAGTTCGACGGCCAGGCCGAGGGCCGTGTTGTCGTGGCCGGCATGGACGCCCGGCAAGCGCCCATCTACGACCTGGCCGAGGTGGTCGGCCTGGTGCAGCAGAACCCGGAGGCCCAGTTCTGCACGCTGACCGTGAGCGACGAGGTGGCCTTTGGCCTGGAGAACCGCCGCCTGCCCCGCGCCGAAATCGGCGAGCGGCTGGCCTGGGCGCTGGGCATCGTCGGCGCGGCGCATCTGGTAGATCGCCCATTGGCGACGCTCTCCGGCGGCGAGAAACAAAAGGTGGCCATCGCGGCCATGATGGCCGCCAAACCCCAGGTGCTCATTTTCGACGAGCCGACTTCCAACCTGGACCCCACCGCCACCGCCGAGATTTTCGACGTCATCGAGCACATCCGCGACAAGGCGGGCATCACCGTCATCGTCATCGAACACAAAGTCGACTATTTGCGCCGCTTCCAGCCCCGCCTGATCGAGCTACAAGCAGCCGGCAGCCAACCCTTCGGCTTTGCTCAGGACAGGCAGCCAGCAACCACCCCACTACCCACTCTTCCCCTCGCCCGCGTCGAAAACCTGCACGCTGGCTACAACGGCCACCCCGTCCTGCGCGGCCTGTCGCTGAAAGTGGGGCCCGGCGAGTTTGTGTCGGTCATGGGCGACAACGGCTCGGGCAAGAGCACCTTTTTGCGCTGCCTGCTGGGGCTGCTCAAGCCGGGCGATGGCAGCGTCGAGGTGCTGGGTCTCGACACGCGGCGCGCGCCCGTCTCGCAGATTGCGCGGCAGGTGGGCTTTTGTTTTCAGAATCCCGATCACCAGCTTTTCGCCGACAGCGTGTGGCAGGAGGCGACCTTTGCCCCGCGCAATTTCGGCGCGCTCGACGCCGCCACCGAGTCGCGGGTCGGCGCGCTGCTGGCGCGCTGCGGCCTGGACGACCGCCGCGACGAGCATCCCTACCGGCTGAGTTACGGCCAGAAACGCCGCCTGAACCTGGTCTCGGTGCTGAGCTACGCGCCGCGCCTGATCCTGCTCGACGAGGTGCTCATCGGCCAGGACCCGGCCAACGCCGCCTTTTTGCTCGACCTGCTGGCCGGGCACGCGGCCGCCGGCGGCGCGGTGATCATGGTCAACCATGCGCCCCAGGTCACGCGCCGCTATGCCAGCCGGGTGCTCTTTTTCAACGCCGGAGAGATCGCCATCGACGCCCCCACCGGCCCGGCCTTCGACCGGCTGCGCGCCCTCGGAAAGACGGCCTATGCCGCCTGAGCGACTGGCTTACCATCCTGGCGGCTCGTTCTTCCACCGCCTCCACCCGCTGACCAAGGCCGCCTGGCTGGTTTTCGGCACGGTCGCGGTTTTCGTCGTGGACAGTCCGTGGGCGGTGGCGGGCGCGGTGGCGCTGCTGTGGCTCGGCTTTGCGCTGGCCGGCGTGCGGTTGAGCCGGGTGCGCGGCGCGCGGCTGTTCGCCAGCACCGCCCTGCTGCTGGGGCTGCTGCAAGTCCTGTTCGTGCGCCAGGGAGCGGCGTGGGTCCAAGTCGGCCCGCTGATCGTCACCGCCGGCGGGCTGCGGGCGGGCGTTTATATCGCCGGGCGCTTTCTGAGTGTGGTTTTGTTCAGTTACCTGTTCGTGCTGACCACCGAGCCCAACGACCTGGCCTACGCCCTGATGCGCGCCGGGCTGCCCTATCGCTACGGCTTTGCCCTCATCACCGCCCTGCGCCTGGTGCCAATCTTTGAACAAGAGGGCCAGATCGTCTACAACGCTCAGTTGGCGCGGGGCGTGCGCTACGACGTAAAAAGCCCGCGCCGCTTTTTGACGCTGGCCCGCCAGTTCGTGCTGCCGCTGCTGGTCTCGGCGCTGGGCAAGGTCGACGCTCTGGCCGTGTCGATGGAGGGTCGCTGTTTCGGCAAATACCCCACGCGCACCTTTTTGCGCCAGGTGCGGGCTTCGTGGCGGGATGGGGCAGCGCTGGCGGTGCTGGCAGCCGGCGCGGCGGCGATTGGCTATTGGGTGGTAGTATCTTGAGAATGAAAATCCTGGCACGTTTGGCAAGAAATCTACCACCAGGGCACAAAGGCTTTTTTTCTTGGTGCCTTGGCGTCTTGGTGTCTTGGTGGTTATCTTTTTGGTTCCGGCTTTGCTGGGTTAGGAAATGAGGAGGTTGGTGAATGAAGCGATTCTGGTTGATTCTGCTGATTGTGATCGCGCTGGTGGTGGGCGGCGCGGCCGTGGCCGTGGCCACCGGGGCCAAAGTAGCCGCTCCGGCCCGCTCGGCGTTCCACTATCCGTGGTCGATGCTGGCCGACGAGGCCGAGACGATGAACGACTGCGTCGAGTGCCACGAGCCGGCCAAATTCCACACCTGCGATGCCTGCCACGACGACCACGGCTCGGTCGAGATGGCCAACGTGCCGTTCGACGACTTGCTCTTGCTCCAGGGCGACGTACCCCAGCCGGCCTACATCCCGGTCAACGACATCCTGCCCTACCGCGACCAGCCGGGCAGCCACGTGGCCCTGCTCGATTTTCTGGCCGACCACGGCGTGACCGAGTTCGAGAGCGTCACCCTGGCTTCCCGCGACGAGGGCTGGATCACCATCGACCGGGACAATCTGACCGCCGGGGCGCTGCTCATGCCCCACGTGGACGGTGTGCGTTTTGCCGACGAGAACCTACACGTCTCCACCTGGCTCAAGGGCGTGTGGCGTTTCATCGTCGTCGGCGTGGACAAACCGCTGACGCTGGATGGCTACCGCACCTCGATGGGCCGCTTGCTGCTGGGGCCCACGGCCAGCGTGACCATCGAACAAACCGATGTCATGCTGCGCAGCGAGACCGACGGCCAGGTGCGCCAGGCCAAGACCGCCGGGCGCATCGAGGGCGCGGCGCTGGCCGACATCGTGGCCGACCCCGGCTTTGACACGCTGCTGGTGCGTGACGCCGCCGGCGGCGAGCACAGCCTGACCGCCGCCGAGGCGCGGGGCGCGGTGCTGGCCCAAATGGGCAACCAGATCGTCCTGGTGCTGCCCGATCGGGGTCGGGCGTTGTGGATCGCCGGCGTGGTCGAGCTGGTATCGGAGGAGTGACAATGTTGACATTGAAAAGACCTGACAGCTTTCGGAAACCTGTCAGGTCTGCCGTGAGCGTTTGTGTTTTGTTGATCGTCGTCCTGGCTGGCTGCGGGCGCAACTGGCAGGCGGCGGTCGTCGCCCCCGATGGCAGCGACGTTGGCGTGGACGCCAAGGTTTTGGAGAGTCTTTCGGATTTCGCCGACGAGGAGCGCGGCGTCCCACTGGAGCGCCTGCTCTGGAATGCAGGCCATTACCTCGTCGAACGCGTGAGCCTGATCGATCCGGAGGGCGCGC
This sequence comes from Chloroflexota bacterium, assembly GCA_049324835.1. Lineage (GTDB taxonomy): Bacteria > Chloroflexota > Anaerolineae > CAYNKW01 > CAYNKW01 > JBMOMT01. Next base: position 46,501 of record JBMOMT010000053.1, read on the forward strand.
GCCACGAGTTCGAGTGGGCCGCCGTCGCCGAGGACGCCTGGTGGGCGGAAAACGGCCAGGTCACCATCGGCGGCGAGACCTTGCCCGTCGCCCGCGTGGAGGCCACGCCGCCGGCGATGCTGGGCAAGGTACAAGCGCGCCTCACCGACATCGCGCCGACCGTCGCTGCCGTATTGGGGCTGCCGCTCCCGGCCCAGGCAACCGGGCGTTCCCTGGACGCGCCCGCCGCCAGCCACGTGCTGCTGCTCTTTCTGGATGCCTTTGGTTACCTGCGCTACAGCGAGGCCCTGGAGGCGGGCCTCATCCCCAACCTGGCCGCGCTGCCCACGCCGCTGCTGGCCCTGACCGAATACCCGCCCAGCACGCGCGTCGGCTCGGCGGCGCTGCTCACCGGCGCGCCGCCGCAGGTCAACGGCGTCGACGGGCGCGAAACGCGCCAAACCGAGGTGGAAACCATCTTTGACGTGGCCGCCGCTGCCGGGCTGCGGGTCGTCGCCGTGGAGGGTGAGTCGCTGGCCTTCAATCTACGCAACGCCGGGGTGCAGCTCTCCGGCGACCGGGATGGGAACAGCGGCACCGACGACAATGTGCTGGCCAACGCACTGGCCGTCCTCGAGGCCGGCATGCCCGATCTGTTTTTCGTCCATTTTCACGGCATCGACGACGCCGGGCACACCTACAGCCCCGGCGCGCCGGAGGAAGAAGCCAAAATCCGCGAGGTGGACGCGGCGGTGGGTCAATTGCTGGCCGCGCTGCCGAGCGATACCCTGGTCATCATCTTTGCCGACCACGGCATGCACATCGTTGAGGAAGAAGGGAGGCTGGGCAATCACGGGAACCTGATCGAGCGTGATATGTTGATTCCAATCTTTGTGACGACGAAATGAGCAAATCGGCAAATCAACACATAGAGGAGGACAAGATGCGAAACAAACTGTTTTTCACGATGGCGCTGTTGCTGGTATTGAGCCTGGCTGCCTGCGGCGGCGGGGCGCCCAAAGTGGATTGGACGCTGGGTATCAGCGGGGCGGTGAGCAGCCCCTTGAGCCTGAGCTTTGACGAGCTGGCCGACATGGAGCAGTCCGATCTGAGCGGCATCCTGATGGAAAAGTCGCTGGGTGAGGACACCACCGGCGACTGGAGCGGCGTGGCCCTGGCCGATCTGCTGGACAAAGCGGGCGCGGGCGAGTACGTGAGCATCACCGCCGTGGCCGGCGACGGCTATGCCATCGAGATCAGCAAAGACGAGCTGCAGGACGCCATCGTCGCCCTGAAGGAAAACGGCGAGTGGATCGCCGAGGCCGACCCCGATCACGGCCCCATCCGCATGGTCTGCCCCCACACGCCGGCCAACCGTTGGGTCTTTTCGCTGATGGAGCTGCAGGTCAACGCCCAGGCCGCCGGCGTGCCCGACGACGCCGCCTTCAAGATCACGGGCAAGGTCAAGACCGAGGTGGGCTGGACCGAGGAAAAAATCCGCTCCATGGACACCATCGAGGCCCAGTCGACCAACAAGAGTGGTGAGACCGAGACCTACACCGGCGTGCGTATCAGTGATCTGCTGTCCAAAGCCGATCCCGAGGACGGCGCGACGACGGTGGTGTTCGTCGCCGACGACGGCTATAGCGCCGAAGCGCCCCTGGCCGACATCGAGGCCTGCGCCGACTGCATCGTCGCCTTTCGTAACCAGGGCGGGTTCAGCATCGTCGCCCCTGGTTTTGAAGGCAGCGTGCAGGTCAAGGGCGTGGTCGAGATCCAGGTCAAGTAGGAGGCCACCATCGACGAAATCCTGCGCGGTCTGATCGAGGCCATCCGCCTCATCGTGGCCCTCGACCCGGCGCTGTTCGAGATCATCGTCCTGTCGCTGCGGGTATCGGGCACGGCGTTGCTGTTCAGCACCGTCATCGGCATCCCACTGGGCGCGCTCATGGGCCTGAGCCGTTTCGTGGGGCGGCGGCTGGTCATCGCCCTGCTCTACACCGGCATGGGCTTTCCGCCGGTGGTGGTGGGCCTGTTCGTCTACCTGATGCTGTCGCGCAGCGGGCCGCTGGGCCAGCTCAACTCGGCGCTCATCCCGGCGCTATTCACCCCGGCGGCGATGGTGGTGGCGCAAACCATCATCTCGTTCCCGCTGGTGGCCGGTTTCACCATGGCCGCCGTCATGGGTGTGGACCCCGGCCTGCGCCAGCAGGTGCAGGCCCTGGGGGCCACCCGCTGGCAGACGGCCTCGGCCATCCTGGCCGAGGCGCGAATCGGCGTCATCGTGTCGGTCATCGCCGGTTTTGGCAGCATCATCTCCGAAGTCGGCGCGGTGATGATGGTCGGCGGCAACGTCGAGCACAGCACCCGCGTGCTGACCACGGCCATCGTGCTGGAGACGCGCAAGGGCAACTGGGACCTGGCCATCGCCATCGGCGTGGTGCTGCTGGGCATCTCGTTCCTGACCAACGTGGTCATGCTGCGCCTGCAAGGGAGGACGTTCGACGAATGACCGATTACGTGTATCGCTTGCAGAACGTGAGCAAAACCTACGAGGGACGGCGCGTGTTGCAGGTGGAGCACCTGAAGGTCGAGCGCGGCGAGGTGCTGGCCCTGGTGGGTCCCAGCGGCGCGGGCAAGAGCACGCTGCTGCGGCTGCTCAACTTTTTGGAGCCACCCAGCAGCGGCCGCATCCGCTTTCTGGACGTCGAGTTTGGCGCCAGCCAGCCGATGCCCCTGCCCTATCGCCGCCGGGTGACGACCGTCTTTCAGCGGCCCATCCTGCTCAACCGCAGCGTGCAGGCCAACGTGGGCTATGGGCTGGGCCTGCGCGGCCGGCGCGATGCAGACGGCGAGATCGAAAGCGCGCTGGAGCAGGTCGGTCTGGCAGGACTGGCCCGGCAGCGGGCGCGAACGCTTTCCGGCGGCGAGGCGCAGCGCGTGGCCCTGGCGCGGGCCATCGTGCTCCGGCCCGACGTGTTGCTGCTGGACGAGCCGACGGCCAATCTGGACCCTTACAACGTGGGGCTCATCGAAGAGATCGTGACTCGTCTCAACCGCGAGCGGGGCACCACCCTGGTGCTGGTGACGCACAACGTCTTTCAGGCCAGGCGGCTGGCCCGGCGCGTGGCCCTGATGCTGGAAGGGCAGATCGTCGAAGTGGGTGATATCGAGGCCTTTTTTGAATCGCCGCAAGACCCGCGCACGGCGGCGTTCGTGCGCGGCGAAATGGTGTACTGACCTGTAGGGCAAATTGGCAATTTGCCCTACAGCAAATTTTGCGAGATCAAAAATCGAGGAGGAAAGAATGTCGAAAAAAGTTTGTAGCCTGTTGAGTGTTCTCGTACTGCTGGCGAGTGTCGTGGCGGGCTGCGCCACGCCCGAGCCCACCCCAGCGCCCCTCACACCGACAACTCAGGCCCAACCGACGGCGACCCCCGAGCCCACGTCGCCGCCGGCCGCCGAACCGGCCGAGCCGCAAAAGCTGATTCTGGCCACCACCACCAGCACCCAGGACTCGGGGCTGCTGGACTATATCCTGCCCGACTATCAGGATGCGTACAACGTCCAGATCGAGGTCGTCGCCGTGGGCACCGGGCAGGCCATCACCCTGGGCGAAGACGGCAACGCCGACGTGCTGCTGGTGCACGCCCGGGCCAAAGAAGACGCCTTTATGGCCGACGGCCACGGCGTGCGCCGCGAAGACGTGATGTACAACGACTTTGTCATCGTCGGCCCGGCCAGCGACCCGGCCGGCATCCAGGGCATGAAAAAAGCCACCCGCGCGCTGGAAGAGATCGCCAAGGCCGGAGCGCCCTTTGTCTCGCGCGGCGACGACTCGGGCACTCACACCAAAGAGAAGGCGGTCTGGAAAGAGGCCGGCATCGAGCCGGCGGGTGATTGGTACATCTCGGCTGGGCAGGGCATGGGCGCGGTGCTGACCATGGCCGACGAGCAGTTGGCCTACACCCTCAGCGACCGGGCCACCTACCTGGCCCGCACGCTAGAGGGCACCGATCTGGTCATCCTGGTCGAGGGCGACCCGGTTCTGTTCAACCCCTACGGCGTCATCGCCGTCAACCCGGACAAAAGCCCGCAGATCAACAATACACTGGCCAACCAGTTCATCGACTGGCTGATCTCGCTGCCCACCCAGGCCAAGATCGCCGAGTTTGGCGTGGCCGAGTTCGGCGACTCTCTCTTTATCCCCGACTCGACCGCCTGGCGCGAGGCGCAAGGCGGCGCAGCAGAAGCCAGCGGCGCGGCGCTCAAGATCAGCGGCGGCGCCAAAGAGATGTCCTGGACCGAAGCTGAACTGAAGGCGATGGGCACGCTGGACGTCGACTATGCCGGCAAAGACGGCACAGTGACCACCTACACCGGTGTGCTCATGAGCAGCCTGCTAGAGATGGCCGGCGCCGGCGAAGGGGCCACGCTGGTGCTGGTCGCCAGCGACGGCTACAGCGCCGAAATCGCCCTGGCCGACGTGTTGGCCTGCGCCAACTGCATCGTGGCCTTTGACCCCGAAGGTGGTCTGCGCTCCGTGCTGCCCGATCAATCCGGCAAACTCCAGATCAAGGGTCTGGTCGAGATCCAGATTCAAGGCGGCGCGCCGGCCGAAGCGCCCGCCGGGGGCATCCCCGAAGGCGCGGCGCTCAAGATCACCGGCAGCGTAAACGCCGAGATCGGCTGGCTCGAAGAGGACGTGCGGGCCATGGACACCATGGAGGCCCAATCGACCAACAAGAGCGGCGAGACCAGCACCTACACCGGCGTGCTCATCAACACGCTGCTGGAAATGGCCGGCCCCAAAGCCGACGCCACGACGGTGGTGTTTGTCGCCGACGACGGCTACAGCGCCGAAGCGCCCCTGGCCGACGTGTTGGCCTGCGCCGATTGTATCGTCTCTTTCCGCAACCAGGGCGGGTTCAGCATCGTCATGCCTGGTTTCGCCAGCAGTTTGCAGGTCAAAGGGGTAGTCGAAATCCAGGTGAAATAGCCCCCTTGCCGTTTGTCCTGACCAGCGCCCGGTTGGAGACTGTCCCTCGCCGCCGGGCGCTGGCGCTTTGACTTTGACCCTCAGACCTTGTATACTGGCGTGTATTTGTTCAAAAGAGAGGTGTACAAAGAGGAGAGTTCCATGAATCTGGTACGCGATAACAGCGGCCGGTTGCACATCGACACACCGCTGATGGCCGAATCGCTGATGGACAAGACGCTTCTGGAGAGCACCGAGGCTGAAACGGTCTTTCGGCCGCTGCCCAACCTGAACGTCATCAAACTGGGCGGCCAGAGCATCATCGATCGGGGCCGCCAGGTGGTGCTGCCCCTGGTGCAAGAGATCGTCACCGCGCGGGCAGAGCACGATCTGCTGGTGATGACCGGCGGCGGCACACGCAGCCGCCATGCTTATGCCATCGCGCTCGATCTGGGCATGCCCACCGGGGTGCTGGCCAAGCTGGGCGCCAGCATCAGCGAGCAGAACGCGCTGATGCTTTCGTTGTTGTTGGCGCCGCACGGCGGCATAAAAATCGGTCACGACGATGTGGTCAAACTGCCGGCTTATCTATCGCTGGGCGCCATCCCGGTGATGCACGCCATGCCACCCTACAGCCTGTGGGAAGAGCCGGCCGAGCAGGGACGCATCCCGCCGCACCGCACCGACAGCGGCGCCTTTTTGACCGCCGAGGTGGTCGGCGCCCGGCGCTGCATCCTGGTCAAGGACGAGCGCGGCCTGTTCACCGCCGACCCCAAAAAGAACCCGGCGGCCGATTTCATCCCCGAGATCGAGGTCGGCGAGCTGCTGGCCCTCGATCTGGAGAACCTGGCCGTGGAGCGGGCCATGCTCCACGCCCTGGCTCGCGCTCGCAGCGTGGCCGAAGTGCTCATCGTCAATGGCCGGCAGCCGGGGTGCCTGACGCGGGCGCTGGCCGGCGAGAATCCGGGCACACGTATCTACCGCGCCTGAAAACCCGCAGGAGTCGAACGATGCTCTTTATCGGTCTGGACGACACCGACACTCTGGAATCACGAGGCACCGGCCACCTGGCCCGCGAGATTGCAGCGGCGCTGGCCGCTGATTATTTCCTGCTGGGGGTGACACGCCACCAATTGCTGCTCGACCCGCGTGTGCCCATGACGGCCAAGAATAGCTGCGCCGCCATCCACCTGAGCAGCAACGGAAACACCGACCTCGTGGCCCTGGCCGGGCGGGTGCGCGCCCTGATGCTGGAAAACTTTAACCCCGGCAGCGACCCGGGCTTGTGCGTCGCCAGCGGGGTAGCGGAGGCCATTGTGGCCTTTGGGCGGCGGGTGCAGCGAGAACTCGTTTCGCAGGCAGAGGCGCGATCGCTGGCCGCCGCTCACAATCTCGAACTGCTGGGACTGGGCGGCACGGAGGATGGCGTCATCGGGGCATTGGCTGCTGTAGGGTTGGCCGCCACCGGCGAGGATGGGCGCTATGTGCTGGTGGGCCGCTCGCGGGAGCTGAGCGGTTTGCAGCCGGTTTCGGCGCTGCTGGCGGCGGGTATCGCGGCTGTGCAGGCTGCCGACGGTCAGCCTGTGACCGGGGGGCTGGTGCTGACCGACAAGCTGCGCCCGGCCCGGCGCGGCGGCCGCGCCATCGCCGTCGTCGAATGGGCCGGCGATCACTGGCTGCCGCTCAAACTCGACTGACGGCGGCTGTGGGTCGCCGCGAGCATCAGATGCTTACCCGGGCCGGACCACAGTCGACCCCCTTTGTCAAGCCAAGATCACCGAAATAGATGAAACCATGAGACTCACTGAGAGCTGGCCTGGCCTGCAAAATGCACCTCGGCAGGCATCCGGTAGGACAGGCTCTGGTGGCTGTACCAGTCGATAATGGCGGTAAGAGTAACTGCTCAGCCCACCCTCCCGCGGGCTAAAATCGTTCATCCCGTCCCACAATCTGGCCGACTGGCCGCTGGCGAATCGGCAAATTGCAGCAGTGCAGGGGCACGGCCCTACGAGAGCCTGCGGGAGAGTGAGCAGTTACCAGGCGAGCATGTTACCAGCTATAACGCACGGTATAGGTGACCGAGGCCTCGCCGTCGGCAACCACCGGCAGGCGCCACTCGATCGTCTGCGCATCCAGCTTGGTGTGTTCTGCCGTCTGGTCGACGATCTCCCAATCACTCCAGCGATAGAGCCGCTCCACCACCCGCACCTCCACGTCCTCTGGCTTGTGGTTGCGCAGAGTGATGGTAAAAGTTTCCTCAATCACTTGCCTGCCCAGGCGCTCGAAATTATCCTGCACCCGCTCTCCCACGATGTCAAAGGCATAACCCAGTGAAAGCTGAATGGCCTCGTCTTGGGGCGTGTGGTCGATGCTGTCCTCACCGATGAGCAGTTCGGAGCCATCCACGTCCTTTTTGTAGACGCGAATGTTGCCGGCGGGTAAGGCAATGCCCAACCCCTGTTCCTGGCCGTTTTGGAACTCGAGCACCACCGCCACCTTTTTGTCGGTCACGCTGCCGTAACCGGGGTCATCGGCCACGTAACCGTAAAAGCGGGCCGGAGCGGCGTCGTACACGTAGAATTTGAGGGCCGGCACACCGCTGGCGCTGGAAAACTCGACCTGTTTGGTCTGGTTGTTTTTCACCGTCACCGGACGTTGCACTTTGTAAAGGTGATATTCGAAAAAGGCCCGCTCCTCCACGCTATCGGCTGCCGGGGCTGCCTCCTCGTAGGCGATTTTTTCCACCACCCGTTCAAAATCTTGCGCGCGATGGATATCGCCGGCCACCAATTTGAGCTTGGCGTCTTCAAAGGTGGCGCCGCTGCGGTTATCCACCGTCACCCAGCCGGTCAGATCCAGACGGTCGTCGCCCTCAGCCAAGACCACGATGTAATCGGCGCGCCAGCTCAGACCGGTGGTGAGATAGGTCACCTCGGTATCGTGCGTGCCCGGCTCCTGGGCCTGCAACAGCCAGACCAGCGTGGGCCGCGTGATCAGGCCTTCTGGCAGGGCCGGGAAAGAAAAGTCCTTGATGCTGTTCAGCCGGATCACCCTCACCTGACCATCGGCGGCCTGCAGGATGACGTCGCCTGCGCCGCTGAGAAGTGTGCCGGTGTAGGCCGTACCATCCTCGGTGACGATGTCGATGTCCTGATCGACGTATTTCTCCAGCAGTTTGGCGGTGCTCACCAGATCGTATTCATAGTTCTGCTCCAGCACCACAGTGCCGGTGATGTCGGTCAGTGAACGAAAATGCACCGAGGTGGGGTCGATCTGTGAGGCTACGTCGGTAAACCGGACCTCGTTAAGCCCGGCCACCAGTTCCATGGCGCGGCGGTCGATGACCAGCGCCAGGTCCTGGTTGTAGACCGTCAACTCGACTCCCTGCCCCTGCGCCAACGTCGATTGAACCTGGCCCATCAACGGGCCGCCATCGAGTGACGCCAGGACCAGCAGGCCCATCACCGCCCCCCACATCAATCGTTTCGCGCCCAATCGCTGCCACATGATAGTCGCTCCTTTCATCCGTGCCATCTGTTTTGTGCTGTAATGTGGACGTACGATTCGTCCCTCGAGTTCCCTCCTCAAAAAAAAAAAGAGCCCCACCCGACCTGTCTGGTCAACGTGGAGCCCTCTCCTGGTTTCACCCACCTTTGTAAACGGTATAGGTATAAATGAATACTTTTTTGGCCGGCGACTCCCCGGTCTGAGACTTGGGAGCGTCCCCGGAAACCCCGCCGTCGTCCTGATCGCCTGGAGTGGAAACCTGCGGCTTGGGGGTTGCCCGGGGACGTCTTCTGCCGCGACGTTTAGACCTGGGTCGTCCACCTGGTTGTTCGGAATGACTCATCGTTTCCCCATCCTTGACAGATCACGGACACCGTCTTTTGCACGATTGGCACACCTGAGCCAGGCCAACCGATCGCCGCACCGCCGGTTCACCGCGCTCGACATACCCAGGCAGCCGCCGGGTGAGGTGGTCACTCGACAGCATCGGGCCGCTGTTGTTTGCTGAAGCGATAGGTAATGCGCCCTCGTGTCAGGTCATAGGGCGTCAATTCCAGGCGAACCCGATCTCCCAGCAGGATACGGATGTAATATTTGCGCAGTCTGCCTGAGGGATAGGCCAGCACCTCGTGACCGTTGTCCAACTGCACGCGGAACTGCGTACCGGGAAGCGTCTCAACCACGACGCCTTCGGTCTCTATTTTTTCTTGGCTCGGCTTTTTGTTCTTCGCCATATACCCTTTGGCTCCTACTTGGGCGCACTGCTGCTCTGGAACACACCTTGTCGCGTCCCGGCCTGTGAACCCAACAAGCCCCAAACAATGTCTCGAACAGCTTTTCCCAAACTATCGGGCGATCAATCCTGATAACGATACGACTGACGGCGCTCTTTTTGTCTGGCCTTACGGATGGCTTTTTTCTTGGCCCGACGGCGCTCCTCACTTTTGGAGACATGCCATCGTTTTTTGCGCAGCGTAGTCAACACGCCGCTCTTGGTCACCTCTTTACGAAACCGTTTGAGCAACGCTTCCTGCGACTCGTTCGGCCTCAAAACGACCTTTGCCACGTATACGTCACCTCCTTCCCCACGGCAGTAATTCGCCTGTGCAAACAAAAACTCGGCAGCCTCTACCGATCTGTAACATGAGAGGAAACCGAGCTTGCCTGGCCGTGAAAACAAGCGTTACGAGTAAGCCTAAAAGAGTCCTGTCCTCCCCGTAATTCCGCTCCCAATAACTGCCCCAGCATCTTTGCACAAGCTCTTCCGTCAAGACATAATTATACTTGAGGTGCTGGCATTTGTCAAACGTAACACACACGGGCAGCCATTCTCATTTTGGCACCGAGACCTGACAGGTTTTCGTGAATTTGGCGGTTTTGCCAAGGTCCCCGTCCAAAACCTGTCACACCAATTTCCCTACGGAGCATTTGAGGCTCCTGTTTTGGCAAAATATCCTCCGAGATCACAGCGGTGGAAAAGCCGATTTTCAGTCCACAGAAAGTGCAGTAGTTTTGCATTTTTTACAGGTTCTCTGAAAATAACCGCAGAGGCGCCGAGACCGCCGAGAAAAACCAGAACATTCTCTGTGCCCTCGGCGTCTCGGCGGTGAAATAGATCATTGTTTGACCCGCTTGTAAAATCTGCAAACGTACTGCAAGTGTTTTTGGCCGCATTTTGACCGTTTTCCCATCTCGACGGCGCAGTCCCAACACTTCTTTGGCCCGAATCACATACCTGGATTTCTGCCAATTCGATCCAACTCGGGGAAATTGGTGTGTCAGGTCTGGTCACATCGAGAATTGCTGACACACGGGCATCTAATTTCCCGCCCGCGGGATGTTGGCCGCCAGAGCCGCCCCCACGATGCCAGCCTCGTTGTACAGCCGCGCCGGCAGCACCTCGGCCTGAACGGTGAGCAACGGCAGAAATTTTTCACTCCTCTTGCTCACCCCGCCGCCCAGAATGATCAGATCCGGCCACAGTAACCGTTCCAGAGCCCATAGATACCGGTCGAGTCGGGCTGCCCACCGCTTCCACGAGAGTTTTTCCCGCGTGCGGGCCGCAGCAGAAGCCCGTCGTTCAGCGTCCTGGCCCTGAATCTCGATGTGACCCAACTCTAAATTGGGCACCAGACGTCCATCGACAAAAAGCGCCGTGCCCAGGCCGGTGCCCAGCGTCACTATCAGCACCACTCCAGCGCGACCCTTGCCGGCCCCAAAGGCCATCTCGGCCAGACCGGCGGCGTCGGCGTCGTTGACCACCCAGGTAGGGCAGCCGGTGGCCTCGGCAAAGAGCGTTGCGGCATCGGTGCCGATCCAGCTTTTGTGAACGTTGGCCGCCGTGAGAGTCACACCGTTGCGGATAGGCGCGGGAAAACCACATCCCACTGGCCCACGCCAGTCGAAATGCTCCACGATCTCGGCCACCGTTTGAGCCACCGCAGCCGGCTTGGACGGCTGCGGTGTGGCGATGCGGCAGCGAGGAGCCAACAGGGCGCCGGTCTCTATATCCACCGGCGCGCCCTTGATGCCCGAGCCCCCAATGTCTATGCCCAAGATGTCCATGTCTGACTCTCCAGAATCTAGTTCACCGCGAACTGTGAGCCTTGAGGCGTCTTCCACACGTCGATGCGTGTGGTAAAGGCATCTTTTAGCTCATCGATGTGGGTGACCACCAGGATGCGGGCAAAGTCATCCTTGATAGCGTTGATGGCTTCCACCAACCGACCGCGCCCCTCGGCATCCTGAGAGCCGAACCCTTCGTCGATGACCAGCGTTTGCAGGCTGGCGCCCGCACGACGCGCCAGCAGTTTGCTCAGGGCGATTCGCACCGCAAAGTTGACGCGGAATTTCTCGCCGCCGGAATAAAGCTCATAGCTGCGCGTGCCCCGTTCGTCGGAAATGTGAATATCCAGCGTTTCGCGGGCCTCGCCGCGCTGCGTCTGGCGTTGTGTTTCCAGGTGCACACTCATACGGCCATCGGTCATACGGCTCAGCAGAGTGTTGGCTTCATCCTCGATGTCTGGCGCAGCATTCTCGATGATGAGCGCCTGCACGCCCTGCCTGCCAAAAGCCAGGCGCAGCTCGTCCAAGATGGCCTGCTCCTGAGCCAGCTTTTTTTGTTCGGCCGTCTTTTCCTCTCGCTGATTGGCGAGGTATTCACAATGGGCCAGCTTTTGCCGGGCTGCTACCATCCGATCCCGCGCCAGTCGCTCTTGGGTCTGGAGCTCGTCCAGCCGTTTCTGCGCCTCGACCAACTGCCGGCCCAGGCCGCTCAATGCCTGTACCTCGGCGTCCAGACGATCGCGCTTTTCAGTGTCTGCAGCCAGGCTGTCTTGCAGCCGCCGCCGACGGGCCTGCAGATCCACCAGCGCAGCCAGCCACTGTTCGCGGCGCGCCAGGGCGGCATCGAGCCGCGCCTTTTCGGCTTCCCAATCGGCCAGCGAGGCCAGACGAGCCTGAGCCTCCTGGTGGGCCTGAGTGTCGTAGCCCAGGGCATCCAGCTCTAACAACAACGCCTGCAGAGCGGTCCGTTCCTGAACGGCGTAATCCTCCTCTGCCAGCCGAACCTCCACCGCTGCCAGGTGTTCCTGATATTCTGTCAGCGCCGCCGCCGCCGCTTCGGCCTCCTCCAGACTTTTGGCCAGCGCCCCTTCACGGTGCTGCAACGCCTGTCGCGCCCGCAGTTCACCATCCACAGCCTGGATGTTCCGCGCCAGCGACTCCTGCCGCGCCTGCATCGCCTCCAACCGGGTGCGGTTGTCGCGAAAGGTGTCGCCCATCTCTTTGCCCTGACGTTGCAGCTCGGCCGCCACTCGATTGCGGTGTTCGGCGCTGAGCGTCTGTTGGCAGAACGGGCAGACGGCCTCGGCTGCCTGAAGCGCGTCCAGATGTTCACGCAGCGGCTGCATATCTTCCAGCAGACGTTCGTTTCTCTCCCCCAACGCAGACATTTCGGCGACCAGCCGGGCCAGCTCTTCCCGCCAGTCCTTTTGTTGAGCTTCCCGTTCGGAAAGGTGAGCCAGACGCCCCTGAACCTGCTCCAGATCGGCCCGCAGCGCCGGAGCCTGCCCGGCCCTGGCGGAAAGGTCAACCACCTGCCGCGTCAGTGCATCCCGTTCCGATTCGATAGCGCGGCGGGCATCGGCCACCGCCGCCGCCAGTTTTTCGCGACGTTCGTTCAGCGTCAACAGTTGAGCCGCCTTGAGACTCAGGGCGTCGGCCTGCTCGCGAGTGGCCTGATAAGCAGCCACACCACGCCCGATCTCGTCGCCGCGGGCGATCAAGGCCTCGTCCTCGGCCAGCATGGCTTGCTGCCGCGTCGTCTGTTCGTCGATCTCGGCCAGTTCACGCCGGGCCTGCGCCAGGCGATGCTCCAGATCGACCAGTTGCCCTTGCTGCACCTCCAAAGTGCGCTGCCGGGCGCGCACCGCATCGCGCGCTGCTTCGGCCTGGCCCACCTGAACCGATAGGCGAGCGGCCTCGGCCTGCGCGCCCTCCAGATCCGACTCGAACGTGGAGCGCAGAGCCAGTTCGGAGTCTATCTCGGCGATACGCGCCTCGAGCAGGGCGATCTCTTCTTTGCAAGCTCTGGCCCTTGTTTTGGCCTGAGCCTCCAGGGCGTCGAACACTCCCAGGCCCAGAATCTCACCCAGGATACGTTTGCGCTCGCCAGGCGGTTTGACGGTGAACTCGTCGGCGCGCCCCTGGAGCAGAAACGCCGAATTGATAAAGGTATCATAGTCCATGCGTAACAGATCATCGATGCTGGCCTGAGTGTCTCGCATCGTGGGCCCGGTGAGCGGGCGAAAGCGGCGCAGCGACTCGTCCCAACCGTGGAACTCTAACACACTCTGGCCTCTGCCGCGAGCGTCGCGCTTGCGGATGACCCGGTAGCGGCCTTCGCCCAACGAAAACTCGAACTCGACTTCCATCTCGGTCTCACCGTGATGGATCAACTCGTCGTCGCGGCGGGCGCGCGCCCGGCCCCACAGCGCCCAGGTCATGGCATCGAGCAGGGCCGATTTGCCGCTGCCGTTGTCGCCGGCCAGACAGGCCAGGTGGATACCGCCGAACTCGAGCGGCGGTACGTGCCGGTAACACAAAAAGTTGTGCAGATGTAATCTCAACGGGATCACGTCGCCTCCCCGTGGGTGCAGAATGGGACACGATGCCAGCACGACGATTGTAATCGGCTGGCGCGCCTTTGTCAAGCGCGCCCCTCGAAACGCTACCTGCCGCCTCAGCCAGGCCGTCAGGCAGCTCGTTTTTCGGCGTAATAGGTGTAATCGCCGGGATACTCGGTCAGATCACCGTCCTGTAACTCGACGATACGATCTACCACCCGATCCAGGAAATAGCGGTCGTGTGAGACGACCAGCACGCTGCCTTCGAAATCGTCCAGGGCATTTTCCAGCACCTCGCAGGAAGGCAGATCGAGATTGTTCGTGGGCTCGTCCAGGAGCAGAAAATTGGCCTCGGAGAGCATCAACCGGGCCAGTTGGAGGCGGCTGCGTTCACCGCCGGAAAGAGATCGCACCGGTTTGCGCACCATCTGGTAGGGAAAAAGAAACCTCCCCAGAAACCTCACCGCCTGCTCTTCCGACATCGGCCTCACCTGGCGGATTTCCTCCAACAGACTCTTTTCCGGGTCTAGTATCTCGTGCTCCTGGGCATAATAACCCATACGAATGCTGGGGCCGATCTTGATCTGACCACCGCTGGGTATTTGCTGGCCCAGGATGCAACGCAGGAGCACACTCTTGCCCGCACCGTTAGGACCGAGCAGCCCCACCCGCTCGCCGTGCCAGATGAGCAGGTTCAGCCCTGCCAGCACGATGTGTTCCTCACTCACGCCGCCACGCTGCGCAGTAAAAACCACATCCAGATCGACGATCTCGAGCACCTTTTTTGAGCCACGCCAGCCATTGAGCTCCAGGCCCATGCGTCGTTGTTCCAGCACGGGCTTTTCGACGCGGTCCATACGCTCCAGCATTTTGCGTCGACTGCGGGCCTGCCGGGCGTGCCGCTCGTCGATGACGATGCTGGCCCAGTGCTCAAAACGGGCGATGGCCGCCTCGATACGCGCGATCTCTTTTTGCTGGGCCTCGTACATCTGTTGCTGGCGCAGCAGGCGCACCTGTTTTTCCACCGCGTAGGCCGAATAGTTGCCGGTACAAGTGGTGAGACGATGATCTTTTACCTCGGCGATGTGGCCCACGGTTTTGTCCAACAGGTAACGATCGTGAGAGACAATGATCACCGTGCCGGCAAAGCCAGAGATGAACGCTTCCAGATAGCCTTTTCTGTCCAGGTCGAGGTGATTGTCGGGCTCGTCGAGCAGCAGCACATCTGCCCCTGCCGAGAGCAGCCTGGCCAGACCCACCAGTTTTTTCTGCCCTCCAGAAAGGGTGCCCACAGGCTGCTCCAGTTCCGAATCGACAAATCCCAGCGCGTGCAACACCTCACGCACGCGACTTTCGTGGGCATAACCATCCAGGCGCTCGAACTCGGTCTGGGCGCGGGCATAGGTTTCCATCAACCGCGCCAGGCTGGCGGCGTCGTCGCAGGCGGATGGATCGGCCATACGAGCCTCCAGGCGGCGCAACTCGGCGTTGACGCCTGCCAGTTCGGTGGCGGCAGCCAGCGTCTCTTGCCACACGCTGAGCGAGCCATCGAGTTCTGGCTCCTGGGCCAGATACCCGATGCGCGTCTGACGGTGACGGGAAACAGAGCCACTGTCGGCCTTGATCTGTCCGGCAATGATGCGCAGCAGGGTAGATTTGCCCGCGCCGTTGGGCCCCACGAGGCCGATCTTTTGGCCTCTTTGAATCTCCCAGCTCACCCCATCCAGCACCATCTGCGCGCCATAACTGTGCACGATACGATCCAACTGTACAAGGATCACAGTTTCACCTCCCAAATAAAAAGACCGTGGGTGATCCGCGCCCACGGCCCAGGAAGTGAACGACAAAAAAGGCCGCCGGCGCGAGTGCGCCCACGGCCTATAGTAAACATAAAAACCAGCGTCAGGGCACACTCTTCCTGTGAAGGTGGCCATCGACGCTGCCCCGAACATCGGGCAGGCTCAATTGGGTGTGCCCAACACGGATGTGAATCACCGCCAGTGCTCCAACAATGATGCGCCCATTATACGCCACTCACAGTTGTCTGTCAAATAAAAGTGGTTTTGCCTGTCAACGGTTGCGGATGACCGCCGGCAAGTAGAGGGTGTGAGCCTGCAAGACCTCGATCTCGTCGTGATCCAGAGAACTGGCCACCCTGCCGCTCGAATCCGAGGCGCGCACTTCGACGACGTGGCTGCCCTGTGCCAGAGCAGGGGTCGTAAAAGTAAATGATTCGGCAGCCTCGTCGAACAGCCCATCGACAGCCTGTGCCGGCTGCCAGTTGCCGCCGTCTACCCGGAACTCGACTGCTGTGACCGTGGCATCGACGGTGGCCGCCACGCCGGTATAGGTGGGCGTGACATCGACAGTGGGGTTGGGAGAAAAATCGTCCAATGCCTGCACGGGCGCCTCACTGCCTGGCGCGACGACGACCACCGTCTCGATGGCGTCAAAGAGCCGGTCGCCGCCGTAGGCCGTACGCACCCGCAGATCGAGCCGGTAAATGCCCTGGCTCAGAGAGCTCGGAGAAAAAGTGAACGGCTCTTGAATGCTGTCCCAGTGACCATCGACGGGAGTAGCGGCCTGCCAGTCGCCGTCTTCCAGACGGTAATCCACGCCGGTGATGCGGTTGATCGTGGCCGCAGGCCGCCGCTCCGATGGGTAGGCAAGATCACGCGCCGTGCCGCTGTAGACGATGGGCTCTCCACTCTCACGGGCCAGCGTGACCTCGGTTGTGGTATCCACCGGATCCAGGATACCGTCGCCGTCACCATCCCACCAACCGATCTGCCCTCTGGCATAAAAATCCACGCTGCCATTGGTGTAGGGCCACACCTGACCGCGCATGATGCTGGATACGTTCGAGGCGCAAGCGCCATATTGGCTGTTCTGGTTTTCCACGTTCAGGTAGCCGGCGCGCGTTTCACAGGGGGTGCGGGCAGCGCTGTATTGATCCAACGCCAGGAAAATATGACCCATCTCGTGAGCGGCCACAGCGTCCATGTTGTGAATGCCATACCCATTGTTGCCGTAGGTCATCACCATAAAGGGGCCGCCCAGATAGGCGTAGGCAAAGTAACCGTTGGCAAAATAATTGTCAACGTCGTTGGAACTGTCGACGACAAAGATGGCAAAGGCCCAGTCGGTGTGATAACTCTGGCGCAGGTCATTGATATAATTACGCACTTGCATAAAGTAGGCCGTGGTGCTGCTGTAGCCCAGATTGGCCATCACCTCACCGATCCACAGATTCTGCTCGCTCTGCGGGCGGTTGATGGGCTCGTAGCTGGTGGGTACAGGCTGGCTGAAATGGTCGTCGTAGACAAAGGTGAGATGCGCCGCCGGCTCCAGAGCGGCCCACCAGTTGGTCGCGGCGACAATCTCGCTGTAGACCTGCTGCCGCTCGGTTGTCGTCCAGTCTTCAGTGGATGGGTCGACGCTGCCGTTGCTCTCCGGCAGGATGATACCCACCGCCACGGTGCCGATCATGAACTCGCTGGCGTGGTAGAAATCGGGTTCACTGCTGGTGTCAGAGAGGATCACGACCTGGCCGTCCGATGGCAGATCGGGGGGTTGTAGCGCATCACCCACCAGCTCGTCGCCAGCCTGAGCCACGGTGAGCGTGCCAGCCTGCTCCGCAGATACCTGAGCCGCCAGCAGGTCGTTCCAGACCTGGGCTGCTTGCTGAGCCGAGGCTCCAAGAGCCGCCGCATCATCCGGGTTGACCGGCTCGCGAAACATCGCCGCCACACCGCTGGCTGCCAGTTGCTCGCCGGAAAGCATCCAGGGCACCTGGCCGATCAGGGCATTGGGTGGGAAAACGTGCCGCACCCGGGCGCCGATCCGCTCCAGATGTCGAACCGCTTCGCGGTAGGACACGCCGTCAACGATGAGCAACGCCATATCGCCAGTCGCCGCCTGAGCCTGGATCGGCCGAGTGGTCAGAGGCGCCAGACCCCCCACAACAATCAGGCTGAGCAGGGTTAGAAGCATCGAGATAGATTGGACGGGCTTTTTTATCGAGTTCGTCGTTACCATTTTCCCACTGCCTGAGAACAACGCATCGGTGAATTCTGTTGCATTTCCAATATATCATAAAACATCGAATAATTGCGTAAAAGAATGGTAAAGCATGGGTAAATTCGGCGTGAAGGTGCAATATCTGACAAACTGAAAAAAAGTGTTGACAATTCCCTGATTTGATAATATAACATACCTGACTGACTGGTCGGTTTGGTATCAGGAAGACACAGAACGACGATGGACGACATCGCCGGGGAGAGTGGGTTGAGTAAAGGCGCGCTTTATTGGTACTTTGACGGCAAAAGGCCGCTGTTTATCGCCCTGTCCAAGTCATGAACGAGATGGGTCAGTTGTGGCAGGTCATCACAGCCGATGAACAGGCCAGCGCCACGGAAAAACTGCGCAACAGCCTGGCCCTTTTCCGCACCCAGCTTTAGGAAATGGCGCCTTTTTTTACACTGCTGATGGAGGCCTGGGCTCAGACGCGCCACGACGAGAACATAAAAAACCTGGTCGGCGAAATCTATGCGCCTTACCTGGCTCTGACCGGGATCGTCGAACAGGGTATCGCCAGCGGTGAATTCCGCGTCGAGCCGGGAGCCGCTCGATCGATCGCTTTTGTCATCGTGGCGCTTTTCGATGGCATCACATTGGCGTTTGGCGCCGGGTTGTGGCAAAAGGGTTGGGACGAGATCCTGGACGCAGCGGCTCAGTTGGTGCTGCGCGGCCTGGGAGTGGAGGTCCAACATGCCGGCGGATGAGTGGGTCAGCGAAAGCCAGAGCCGATCAAACGGCGCATCGGTTGCGGAGCGTATCGAGGCCATGACCATCGTTCAACGGCGCGCGGCAAAAAACGAGGTGTGAGACATGAACAGTTTTTCGTTCTGGCAGCGGTGGCTCCTGGGAGTGGGTGTGATCGTGAGTGTCTTTGGGTTGGTGATGGCGCTCTTGAACGGCACGGCGCTCTTGGAGCCGTTTAACCGCCAGATCGACCCGGTTTTTTGGGCAGACGGTGCGCTGCCGCAGGCCGCGGTCCGGTTTCGCGGCTGGGTTTACGGGGCGTGGGGCGCAACCGTGGCCGGCTGGGGGGTCATCGTGGCCTGGGTGGCTCACACTCCTTTCCGCAAAAGAGAACGCTGGGCATGGAATGGTCTGGCGGCAGGGCTGGCGCTGTGGTACGGCGTCGATACGGCCATCTCCCTCTATTTCCGAGTCTACTTTAACGCCATTTTCAACAGCGGGCTGTTGATCCTGATCCTGCTGCCGATGGCTTTTACCCGCCAGAGTTTTGCGGCAAAAACCCAGACCGCAGGGCCGCCATCGGCTGGCTGGCAGCCGGTGCGCCCGGATGTGGCGCGAGGCGTCTATGGCAAGACACTGCTGACCGAGGGGGTCAAGATGGTGCTGACGCGCGTTGAACCCGGCGGCAAATTCGCCCCCCATCGTGACGATTATGGGCATCTGTTTTACTTTATCAGCGGGCGGGGCAGCGTCTGGATAGAGGGCCGCACGTTCCAGGCGCAGCCTGAACTAACCCTGAGGGTGGCCGCCGGTGAAACTCATGCCTACGAGAACACCGGCCCGCAAGACCTGATGCTCATCTCGGTCAACGTGCCGTCTGAAAGGCTGGGCGCAGACCAGAGCAGCAGCAGCGTCGTGGGAGGGGTTCAGGGGAGGTGAACTGGCGGCGGGTTTTGTCGGTCATGCGCCAAGAGTGTGGCACATCACGCGCGATCGCACCTC
>JBMOMT010000054.1:0-8496 GCA_049324835.1 Chloroflexota bacterium
AGGTGAACGTCTCACCGGACGACCTGGCCTGTCTGCAATACACCGGCGGCACCACCGGCCTGCCCAAAGGCGCCATGTTGTCACATCGTAATCTGGTGGCGAGTGTCACCCAGATGCGCCAGTTTTTGCTCCAGGGCCATCAGGACGCCAGCGACAAAGCCATCGCCATCCTGCCACTGTTCCACGCCTACGGCATGAACGGCGTGATGAACCTGGGAGTGCACCTGGCTGCCTCGCTGGTGCTGCTGCCGCTGTTCGACATCAACATGCTCATGCAGGCCATCGAAAAGGAACGGCCCACCTTTTTCCTGGGCGTGCCGGCTCTCTACTCTGCTGTGCTCAACCATCCCGCCAGCGCCCGGATCGACCTGACCTCGATCCGGGTTTGTTTCAGCGGCGCGGCGCCGCTGCCGGTAGAGGTGATGGAGCAATTCGAAGCCCGCACCGGCGCGCGCATCGCCGAGGCCTATGGCATGACCGAAACAGCCTCTGTGACGCACGTCAATCCGCGGCGGGGCCGGCGCAAACACGGCAGCATCGGTGTGCCCATCGTTGGCACCGACGCCCGCATCGTCGACGTGGAAAGCGGCGCGCACGATCTGCCAGCCGGGGCGGCAGGCGAGCTGCTGATCAAGGGTCCCCAGGTGATGAGCGGCTATTGGAATCGACCCCAAGAGACGGCCCAGGTATTACACGATGGCTGGCTCCACACCGGCGACATCGCCCGCATGGACGAGGACGGTTATTTTTTCATCGAAGACCGTAAAAAGGATGTGATCATCACGGCTGGTTATAACGTTTATCCGCGTGAGGTCGAAGAAGTGCTTTACCAGCACCCCAAGGTGCTGGAAGCAGCCGTGGTGGGCGTGCCCAGCAAGGTGCGCGGCGAGCGCATCCAAGCTTTCGTGGTGCTTCACGACGGCGCGCAGCTTCGAGCCTCAGAACTGATCGACTTTTGTAAGGTGAGGTTAGCTCCTTACAAAGTGCCCAAGTCGGTGGTATTTCGCAACGAACTTCCCAAGTCGATGGCCGGCAAGGTTCTTCGGCGCGCCTTGCGCGAAGACTCGACCACCGGCCACCCTTCCGCAAAGGAGACAACATGACCAGCAAACGTTCGAACCCGGATTTTATTCCCATTCCACCGCCACCACCCCCGCCGCCCCCGCCGCCGCCGCCCCCGCCGCCGCCCCCGCTGCCCTGACGCAGCTTTCAGGGGTAGATTTTTCTGCGTCACCCAATCCACCCTGAGACAGGGATGCGGCGGACTCCCAAACTCGTTTGGGTCTGCCCAACACGTTGTCCTCAGCGTTCAGAAAACGTAACCGTCTAACCCGGCCAGGCCAGAGCCAAACCGTTTCGAACCACCAAAGACACAAAGGGCATCTCGTTTCCTTCCCTTGTGCTCTTTGGCCTGGGTGGTGAAACCCTTGTCGAACGATCAAGAATTCACGAGTTGATGGCTGCGACGCCAGCCCACATCACTTGTCGTCGATCTGTATTGGGAGTATAATCCCCTCGTTGTTATCCCCCCGCAAACGGAGCGAGAAGAACCAATGAAGCCACCCTTGAATCTGGCGCTTTTTCCGGACACGGCCACCATCTCTGCCAGCGGCCACCTGAACATCGGCGGGCTGGATGCGACAGAGCTGGCGGCACAATTCGGCACGCCGCTCTACGTCTATGACGAAACCACCATCCGCGCCCGCTGCCGCGCCTATCACCATGCCCTGACCGCCCATTACCCGGCTCCGGGCGAGGCGGCTTATGCCGGCAAGGCCCTGCTCTGCACCGCCATGGCCCAACTGGCCGCCCAGGAAAACATGGGCCTGGATGTCGTTTCTGGCGGCGAGCTGCACGTGGCGTTGCACGCCGGTTTTCCGGCGAGCCGCATCCACTTTCACGGCAACAACAAATCGCCGGCAGAACTGGCCTTTGCCCTGGCTGCAGGTGTGGGGCGCATCGTGGTAGACAGCTTTTTCGAGCTGGACACGCTGGGCCGTCTGGCCGCAGAACGTAACACTGTGGCCGCCATCTGGCTGCGTCTCTCGCCCAACGTCGACGCCCATACCCACGTCTATCGCAAAACCGGCCTGCTCGATTCAAAATTCGGCTTTGCTCTGGCCACCGGCGATGCCAGCCGCGCCGCCTTCCAGGCGCTGCAACACCCCCACCTGTCATTGACCGGCCTGCACACACACATCGGTTCTGGCATTTACGAGATCGCACCCTACCTCCAGACCATTGCCGTCCTGCTCGAGTTTGCCGCCGAACTGCGCGCCCATGGCCTGGAACTGCGCGAACTGAGCCCCGGCGGCGGCCTGGGTGTGCCTTATGTCGTATCCGATCCGGCAGCGCCCATCGAACCCTACGTGCAGGCAGTGAGCCAGGCAGTGGTGGCTGGCTGTGGCCAAAACGGACTGCCCCTGCCCTACCTGGTACTGGAGCCGGGGCGCAGCATCGTGGGCCAGGCGGGCGTGGCGTTGTACACCGTCGGCGCGAAAAAACACATCCCCGGCGTGCGCACCTATCTCAGCGTCGATGGCGGCATGGCCGACAACCTCCGTCCGGCCCTGTACGGCGCACGCTATAGCGCCATCCTGGCCAACAAAGCCGATCATCCCCCCGCCGAAACGGTCACCATCGCCGGCAAATTCTGCGAAAGCGGCGACGTGCTCATCCACGATCTACCGCTGCCCCAGGCCGAACCCGGCGATGTCCTGGCCGTGCCGGTCTGCGGCGCCTACAATCTGGCCATGAGCAGCAACTACAACCAGGCCCCACGCCCGGCCGCGCTGTTGGTGCGGAACGGGCAGGCCCACCTCATCCTGCGCCGCGAAACCTACGACGACCTCACCCACCGCGACCGGCCACTGCCAAAAGAGTGGTGCGCGTGACCGCCTCTATCGTGGTGGGACTGGGCGAGTTGTTGTGGGATCTGCTGCCCGGCGGCCGGCTGCCGGGCGGCGCGCCGGCCAATTTCGCCTATCACGCCGCCGTTCTGGGCGACCACGGCATTGTGGCCAGCCGCGTGGGAACCGATCCACCAGGTGAGGACATCTGCGCCTGCCTGACCGCCCAGGGACTCACCACCCACCACGTGCAACGCGATCCACACCGACCCACCGGCACGGTCCAGGTGCAACTTGAGGCCGATGGCCAGCCGAGGTTCACCATCGCCGAGGATGCCGCCTGGGATGCCCTGGCCTGGAACGACGACTGGGCCGGGCTGGCGGCCCAGGCCGATGCCGTCTGCTTTGGCGCGCTGGCCCAACGCTCGGCGGCATCACGCGAGACGATCCAACGTTTCCTGCGCGCCACACGGCCCGAGGCCGTGCGCCTGTTCGATGTCAACCTGCGCCAGCACTACCACACCCCAGACACCGTGGATATCTCGCTGCGCCGGGCAACGATGGCCAAACTCAACGACGTGGAACTGCGGCAGGTGGCCCATTTCCTGGGGCTGGCAGTCGATCCGGAAGCTGGAGAACTAGAGTTGGCCCGCTGCCTGCTCCAGACTTACGATCTGGCGCTCGTGTGCCTGACGCGCGGCGCGCGCGGCAGCCTGCTCGTCACCGAACAGCAAGCTGTTTCGCACCCCGGCTTTGCGGTGCGAGTCGTCAGCAGCGTCGGCGCCGGCGACGCTTTTGCGGCTGCGGTGGTGCATCACTGGCTGCGAGGCGCGTCGTTAACGGTCATAGCCGAGGCAGCCAATCGGCTGGGAGCCTACGTGGCCACACAGGCCGGCGGCATGCCTCCCGTCCCGGCCACCGTGCTCAATCAGGTGTGGCAACCATGAATCTGGCGGTGGCGAGATCGTCTCCCATTCGCAGAGGCTACCTGCTGGGTATCGCCTCCAGCGCGTCCATGGGCCTGATTTTCATCTTTAGCAAGGCCGCGCTGGCAACGCTCAATCGAGAGACGTTGGCGCCGCTGTTGTATTTCGCCAGCCTGTTGATGGCGCTGGCCTACCTGATTCTCACCGAACAGGTGCACAGTCTCCTCATTCCCCGCCGGCTCTGGTTACCCATTCTGCTCATGGGCCTGTTCAACAGCATCGGGGCCATCGCCTTTTTCTGGGAGATCCAGGTCACCGATCCCACACTCATCTCGTTTTTCGGGCGCATGGAGCCGGTCTACACTGTCGTTTGGGGCACACTATTTTTGAACGAGCGGTTGAATCGACGTGAGATGCTGGGCATTGTGGTCACGCTGGGTGGCGCCCTGCTCATCACCTACGCTTCCGGGCAGATCGTGCTGCAGGCTTTTTTGCTGTCCATTTTCGTAGAGACGCTTTTCTTCTCGCTGGGTATTCTGGTCACCAAGCTGACCCTGGAGCGTGCGGCAACACCGGGCGCACTGGTGAGTTATCGCTCGCTGTTGATGTGCCTCTTTACCGCTGCTTATGCACTCATCGCCGGTAAATGGACCTCACCTCATCCCAGGGAACTGCTGCTCATCGGCGGCGGGGCCTTCTTTGGCCCTTTTCTCTCCTGGCTGTTGCTGATGATCGCCCTGACGCATGCCGACACCTCCAAACTGGCCATCATCCGCAACCTGCAGCCGCTGTTTGTGGTGCTGTACAGTCTGGTTATTTTGGGCACCGCGCCCACGTCGCGCCAGATGCTCGGCGGCGCAGCGACCGTCGCCGGGGTGCTGCTCATCCTCTCTGCAAGAGCTCCAAAAGAGTAGACAAAAAAACCCGCTTGCGCTATAATTGCCGGGTGGGGGTCAAGAGGGAAGCAGATGGAGACGCATCGCACGACCAGAGCGCCAAAAAAATGGCCCCTCGCCGCGCTGCTCGTGGTGGCGTGCTGGCTGGCCTTTGCACTCCGGCTCTACCAACTGCCCGAGCCGGCATTACGTTGGGATGAGGGCTGGACCATCGCCCATGGTCGTCTGCCCTGGGGCGAGTTGATACGCATCGCCGCCCTGGAATGGCATCCTCCGCTGTTTTACCTCTTGTTCAAGCTGTGGCTGTCGCTCGTGGGGCCATCGAGTTTTGCTGTGCGCTACCTGGCCGTGCTGGCCGGGGTGCTCAGCGTGCCCCTGGCCTGCATCGCCGCCCGCGCCTGGTCGGGCAGTCAGCGCACGGCCCTGCTGGCAGCCATGTACGCCGCCAGCGCGCCGTTGCTGGTCTATTACGGCCAGGTGAACCGCATGTACGCCTGGACACCGCTGGGCACACTGCTGGCAACCTGGGCCCTTTTGCGGGCCACTGCATCGTCCCGGCCGCCGCGCCGCCGGATCGTGCTCGCCGGGTTGACGGCGGCCCTGGCGCTGTATCTGCTCTACTACAGCCTGTGGGCCATCGTTGCGCTTTATGCCTACGTGCTGATCACCCGCCGTCGGCAGTGGCGGGCAACGGTGACCGCGGCCCTGATCGCGCTGCTGCTGTTTGCGCCGTGGTTGATCTATACCGCCGGAACAGTGCAACAACGTTTTTACGCCACACCATCGCTGGCCGTATCGCTGCGACAGACGTGGGAAATGGTGGGGCCATCGATATACGGCCTGGTTTTCGCCTTTGGGCGCGGCTGGGCCACGGTGTGGCTCACGGGCGGCCTGCTGCTGCTGGGCCTGCTGCTGGCGCCGCCGCGACAGTGGACGCCGTTTCTGTTGCCGCTGCTGGTGGTGGGTATCACCATCGGCGGCGTGGCCTATGGCGCCCAGGCGGTGCGTTTTTTCGCCGTGCGCCATTTTGTGCCCAGCGCGCCTTTTCTGGGACTGGGACTGGCCTGGGCGCTGGATCGGTTGGCCGCCCGCAGCCGGTTACTGGCCGCCGTGACCGTGATCGCGTTGGTGATCGCCTTCTGGCCCACCAGCAGCCAGTTCGTCTACGCCAAAACGCTGGAGGTGGTCGACCCGTTCGACCCGGCAGAAGACTGGCGTTATTTATCCTCCAGAATCCTGCCGGGCGATCTGGTTTTTTTCAACAATCTGGCCAAAGCCGGCTGGTACGAGCAGGCCCGCGCCGGCCAGGGTGCGCCGTGGTCCTACACCCTGCGCTGGGAGCCTATCGTCGAGCCGATGGAAACGGCCATCGTGCCGCGCATCGAGGCAGCCATGACACAGCACGAGCGGTTGTGGTTCGTGCTCTACAAAGGGGCCACCGGCCCCAACACCGACCTGCGAAACTGGCTGGCAGCCGACGAACGGTTGTATCCCACCTGGGAAGGCTGGACGGTCGATACACTCTTTTTGGGGTACGTGGCGCCCCACCAACCGCTGCTGCAAGCGCCGCTCCAGCCCACGCTGTTAGATCAGCCCATCCGGCTCACGACTGCCCGCTTCACCGGTATCGCCCGACCCGGCGGCGGCGTAGCGGTCGAGTTGACGTGGCAGATAGAGGAGGCGCTGGCGGTCGATGCCAAGGTGTTCGTGCACCTGGTCGGCCCCGATGGCGTTCTGGTGGCGCAGCACGATGCCCGGCCCGCCGGCGAGAACCGCCCCACCCAGACCCTTACGCCGGGCGAGACGATCCTGGATCGGCACGGCATCGGACTGCCGGCGCAAATACCGGAGGCGCTGATCCTGCGCGTGGGGCTGTACGACGCCCGCACAGGCGAGCGTTTTCTCTGGCAGGACGGCAGCGATTTCGTGACGCCTGGCACGGTGAGCGTGCGCCCATAATTTCCGCCTTAACGCAAGGTTTATCAAAGCTTGATCCAATCGACGGGTTATCTGTGCTAAAATGCTATTGCAAATCTTGAAACTGGGCGCTATCCCTCTCAGGATGAATGGCTTTGACCCCCACTCGAAACACGAGGTGAATGGATGAGCAGCCTGATCGGTCAGACCATTGGACAATACCAGATCGTCGATCACCTGGGCAAGGGCGGCATGGCCGAGGTCTACAAAGCCTACCAGCCGGCCCTGGAGCGTTACGTGGCCATCAAAGTGCTCCACCCCATCGTCGCCACCGACGAGCAGTTTCTGACCCGCTTTCAGCGCGAAGCGCGCTCCGTGGCCACCCTCCGCCACCAGCACATCGTGCAGATCTTTGACTTTGGCAACGAGGGTAAAACCTACTACATGGTCATGGAGTTCGTCGATGGCCAGACGCTCAAGCAGCGCCTCAACGCCTTGCGCGCCGCGGGCCAGGTGATGTCGTTGGAGGAGGCCAACAGAATCGTGAGCCAGGTGGCCCAGGCGCTCGATTACGCTCACGAACGAGGGCTCATCCACCGCGACATCAAACCGGCCAACATTCTGCTCACCTCTGAAGGTGATGCCGTCCTCTCGGACTTTGGCATCGCCCGCATGGTCGAAGCCACCCGCCAGACGATGACCGGCGTCGTCGGCACGCCAGAGTACATGTCGCCGGAGCAGGGGCAGGGCAAAGACCTGGACGCTCGCTCAGACGTCTACTCGCTGGGTGTGGTGCTCTATGAGATGCTCACCGGCAAGATGCCCTACCAGGCCGACACCCCTCTGGCGGTCATTTTTAAACACGTGCGCGATCCGCTGCCCCTGCCACGGCTGGTCAACCCTAGCCTGCCGGAGCCGGTGGAGCGCGTCATTCTCAAGAGCCTGTCCAAAGCGCCGGAAGGGCGTTACGGCTCGGCAGGCCAGATGGCCGAAGCGATGACCAGGGCGGTCGGCGGCGAGTCGCCGCCAGAGCTGAAGGATCAACCCAGCCGCATGGTCGCTGCCCCACCAGAACCGGTGACGGTCGAGGCCCCGGCGCCGGCCAAACCACGCCGCAGATGGGGCCGGCTGGCCGGTTTAGCAGCCTCGTTGATTCTGGTAGCGGGATTGGTGGCAGCGGGGGTGGTTTTCGGCCCGCAACTGCTTTCCGGTCTGGGCGCGCAGACACCCACCCCTGCCAACCGCACCGCCACCATCGCCGAGGCGGACAAAGGCGTGGAGGTTCGCGGCCGCGCCGGCAGCGATTGGAGCGCCGCCTTTGTGGGCATGACCCTGCACAGCGGCAGCGCCGTGCGCACCGCCGACAACGCCCTGGCCCGTGTCCGCCTCGACGAAGCCCTGTTGCGCCTGGCGCCCGGCTCAGAGATGGTCCTGGATGAGCTTTTGTTGGAGAACGAGAACCGCATCACTCGCCTGAAACTCGACCGCGGTCGCCTGTGGGTGCAGATCAACGTCGAGGCCGCCGACGGCGCCGAGTTCAGCATTGCCTTACCGGCAGGTCAGGTGACGTTGGGCGCCGGACGATACAGCATCAGCGTGGCCGCCGACGGCAGCGCGCTGATCGCAGTGGACGTGGGCCGCGCCACTGTCGGCGCGGCGACCTCGACACAGGTATTGAGCAGCGAACAGCAGATGACGGTCGGCGCGGCGGGCGATCTGGGCGGCATCGAAAGCCTGAGCGAAAACGAGCGTACCCTGTGGGCAAATTTCGCCGTCGGCCCGGAACTGGCGCTGGCAACCGCCACCCCCACACCGACGGCCACACCCACCCCAACCGATACCCCTACCGCTACGCCCACCCCCACCGCCACCGCCACAGCGACATCGACCGCCACGCCCACCCCCACA
>JBMOMT010000055.1:0-241015 GCA_049324835.1 Chloroflexota bacterium
TCATGCCCCAGCAGTCCACGGCGCCGGCGGGCGTCAGCGCGCAGGTGTGATGACAGCGCGCGCTGATCTGGGTGTAGGGGCCGGGTTGGTCTTCGGCCTGGCCGTAGGTATTATCTCCCCAGCAGTCGACGGCCCCGGCGGGTGTCGGCGCACAGGTGTGATACTCACCCACGCTGACCTGGGTGTAGGGGCCGGGCTGGTCTTCAGCCTGGCCGTAATAGTTTTCTCCCCAGCAGTCCACGGCGCCGGCGGGCGTCAGCGCGCAGGTACGAAAACCGCCCGCGCTGACGATTTCGCCGGCCAGGGGATCGTCGGCGCGCGCCGGTCCACCTCCGGCCAGCGCTGCCAACAGAACTGCGGCGAACAAAAGATTGCGCATCATATGTCGTTTGCCTGCCATCGTATCCTCCTATCTCCTCTAAAGATTTGCGTGTGATGTGGGCCACGGCGCGTGGCCCATCTGCTTCAAAGAGCGACTTTTCCTGGCGATCCTGGGTGTTCGGCATCACCTCCTATCAGGCCCTTGCCCGCCGCTGCGCTGTCGTCGCCGCCCAGACCGATCCCGTTTTTCTAGCCACCCTGTCGTGGACAGGAGCAGGTCCGAGCTCTGCTTCTGTTCAGACAGATTTCCTGTCTAAGGCAGGCGAGTTCCGAGTTTCTTGAGCGTTTTCTCTCCCATCGCCCAACGGCTTTCGTGTTGAGCGCCTTCCTGTTTCGTCCTCCAGGAAGGCAAAGAGTTGTTCCAGGCTGGCAAACAGGTGGCGCTCCTCGCTGCACGAGTCCTGCAGCGACGCCCGCCAGGCGTCCGCGCTGCCGCTGCCCACCCGCCACAGGCGCAAGAGGTACGCCCGGTACTCGGTTTCCTCGTCAGACATCGCGCCTCCCGTAGGGGCAAAACATTTCCAGCGGCAGGTTGCCTCGCAAAACAAGCCGGAAACCTGGGTGACAGCCCAGGTATCTTTTGGAATGCCTCGCTCCCACAGGGTATCACACAAACGCCAGGAAAACGCCAGGAGACCCGGGAGCTTGGCCAATTTTGCCAAGATCGCGGCGCATCGTGTATAATAGACTCGGCGATTACGGTCGTTGGGTATGAGGGAGGGAAGAAACGTGGCTCACCTGGCGCTGTCGCTGTTGGGGACGTTCGAGGCAACGCTGGACGGTGTCGCCATCACCGCTTTCGAGTCGGCTCGCGTCCGGGCGCTGCTGGCCTACCTGGCCGTCGAGGCGGACCGGCCCCACAGCCGTGAGGCGCTGGCCGGGCTGCTCTGGCCCGACCAACCGGAAGGCGTCGCCCTCAAGAACCTGCGCACCGCCCTGGCCAATCTGCGCGCGGCCCTCCACGACCGGCACGCCCAGCCCCCCTTTCTGCTCATCAGCCGGACGGCGCTCCAGTTCAACACTGCCAGCGACCACAGCCTCGACGTGAACGATTTTCGATTTTCGATTTCGGATTTTGGATTTCCCGGCGACAAAGTTGACCTGGAGCAATCCAAAACCTGTGGTGAGCGCAGCGAATCCATCGAAAACCTGAAATCGGCAATCGAATTGTATCGGGGGCCATTCCTGCACGGCTTTTCCCTCGACAGCCCCGAGTTTGAAGCCTGGTTACTGCTGCGCCAGGGGCAGTTTGAATGCCAGTTCCTGGCCGCGCTGCAACGCCTGGCCGCCCTGCACGAAGCGCGAGGCGAGTACGAGCCGGCCCAGGCGTGCGCCCGGCGCCAACTGGAATGGATCCCCTGGGACGAGCCGGCTCATCGCCGCCTGATGCGCCTGCTGGCCCTGGCTGGTCAGCGGGGCGCGGCCCTGGCCCAATACGAAACCTGCCGCCGCGTGCTGGCCGAGGAGTTGGGCGTCGAGCCTACCCCCGAGACCACGGCGTTGTATGAGCGCATCCGCGCGGGCAAGTTACAGCAACGGATGGCGCCGGCTCTTCAAGCAGGGGCGGATAAACGGCTGGCCGCCTCGCCACCTGTCATGCTGAGCGCAGCGAAGCATCTCTTTGTCGCCCGCGAGCGGGAGCTGGCCGCCCTGGACGGCCACCTGGCGCGGGCGCTGGCCGGGCAGGGCCGGGCCGTCCTGGTCAGCGGTGGGGCGGGCAGCGGCAAGACAGCCCTCCTGGCCGAGTTCGCCCGGCGGGCCAGCGCCACCCACGGCGACCTGGTCATCGCCGGCGGCCTGTGCAACGAGCGCCTGGGCCAGGGCGACCCCTACCTGCCCTTTCGCGAGGCCCTGCACCTGCTGGCCGGCGACGTGGACGCCCGGCGGGTGGGCCGCATCCTGCCCGCCGAGCAGGCCCGTCGCCTCTGGAATCTGCTGCCGGTCACGGTTGAGGCGTTGCTGGCCGAGGGGCCGGACCTGGTCGACCGCCTGCTGCCCGGCGCGGCATTGGCCCTGCGCGCCGAAGCCTTTGCCCCCGGCGGCGCGGCGTGGCGCGCCCGGCTGGAGATGCTGCTCCGGCAGCGGGAGGAGATAGTTCCCCAGGCTCAGGCTGCCCTCCTGGAACAGACCACCCGTGTGTTGTTGGCCATCGCTCGCCAGCGCCCCCTGGTCCTGCTGCTGGACGATCTGCAATGGGCCGACGCCGGCAGCCTCAGTCTGCTTTGCCACCTGGGCCGACGCCTGGCGCAAGCGGGCGGCCGCCTGCTCGTCGCCGGCGCTTACCGGCCCGACGACCTGCCGCCCGCCCCCGACGGCGCGACCCATCCCCTCATTTCCCTCGTTCGCGAGATGCAACGCGATTTCGGCGACGTCGAGATAGGTCTGGACCAGGCCGGCGGTCGGCCCTTCGTCGATGCCTTGCTGGACGCCGAGCTCAACGCTCTGGGCGAGGAATTCCGGGGCCGGCTCAGCCGCGTGACCGGCGGCTATGCCCTGTTCACCGTGGAGCTGGTGCGCGAGATGCAGGAGCGCGGCGACCTGGTCCGCGACCAGGCCGGCCGCTGGACAGAAGGTTCGTCTCTGGACTGGGGGCGGCTGCCGGCCCGCGTCGAGGCGGTCATCGCCGGGCGGCTGGACCGGCTGCCGGCCCAGCGGCTGGCCTTGCTCGCGGCGGCCAGCGTGGAGGGCGAGACCTTTAGCGCCGAGGTGCTGGCCCGGGCGCTTGGCCTGGGTGAGGCGCACCTGCTGGGTGAGCTGGATGGCCCACTCCGTCGCGCCCACCTGGTCCATGCCCAGGGTCTCGGGCGTCTGGAGGACGGACAACGCCTGTCTCGCTACCGCTTCCGGCACGCCCTATTCCAGGCCTACCTCTACGGCCGTCTGAACGCCGTGGAGCGGGCGCGGCTGCACGAGACCGTGGGTGCGGCGCTGGAAACGTTGCACCAGGGTGATAGCGCCGCGCTGGCGGCCCTGGCGCCGCAGTTGGCCTGGCATTTTGAGATGGCCGGGCTGACAGATAAGGCGGTGGGCTACCTGCTGTCGGCCGGTCGGCGTGCCTACTGGCTTTCGGCCCCGCAGGAGGCCATTACCCTCTATCGACGGGGGCTGGCCCTGCTGGCAACCCAGCCCGACAGCGACCAACGCGCCCGGCGCGAGCAGGACCTGCACCTGGCTTTGAGCGCTGCGCTGCAAGACGTGGACGACTGGAGCACCCAGGAGCGGGCCGCGGCCCTGATCCGCGCATACCAGTTGGGCCAACGCCTGGATGAACCGGCCCGTCAGTTGCCGGCGCTGCGCGCCCTGTCTGGCTTCCACTACACTCAGGGAGACCACGAGCAAGCCCTGGTCCTGGCCCACGAGCTCTGGCGACTGGCCGAGCAAGCCGGCGAGCCGGCCTATGTGGCAGGGGGCCGGCACGTGATCGGGCTATCGTCTGCTGTGTTGGGCAACCTGGTATCGGGCCGCGCCCACCTGGAGCAGGCGCTGGCCCTCTACCGCCACCTGGCGGCCACCGCTGCGGGCCTACCCGCCAGCGGGGGACCGGACGAGCAGGCGCACGTCCTGGCCTGGTTGTCCTACATTCTGTGGCTGCTGGGTTATCCCGATCAGGCGTTGGCGCGCAGCCGGGAGGCCCTGGCGCTGGCGGAAAAGTTGGCCCATCCTCCCAGCCTGGCTCTGGCGTTGACCATCGGCGGGGCCGGCTGTCACGCTTTCCGCCGTGAGGTTCTGTCCGTCCAGCAATACACGAAACAATTGCAGCGCTTGGTGGCCGAAAAACACCTGGAGGCTTACCGGCATTGGGTCTCTTTTTTCCAGGGCTGGCTAGTGGCCCACCAGGGCCAGGCAACCCGGGGGGCCGCCCGGATGCAAGCCAGCCTGGCCGCAGTGCAGGCCTTTCGTCCCTACCGGCTCATGCTACTGGCCGGGGCATGTTTGTTGGCCGGGCAGATCAAAGAGGGATTGCTGGTGTTGGACGAGGCGTTAGCCCTGGTCGAGCAGACCGGCGCCCGCTCCAACGAAGCTGAGATGCACCGGCTGCGTGGGGAACTGCTGAGGCTGAGGGCTGAGGCTGAGCCTGAGGTTGAGAGCTGCTTTCGACGAGCCATTTCGGTAGCACAGCGGCAGGCGGCCAGATCGTGGGAGTTGCGGGCGACAATGAGCCTGGCCCGGCTGTGGCAGGGGCAGGATCGGTCGGAGGAGGCGCGGGCCGCGCTGGCCGAGGTGTACGGTTGGTTCACGGAGGGGTTCGACACGCCGGACCTGGTCGAGGCCCGGTCGTTGTTGGTGGAGCTACAAGGGTCTCCCCGGATTCTCCTCTGAGGGTGCTTTATTCGCGGGAGCGACCTAGACCCTATCGTTTCCAACACGTGACTCATCCCCGCGATGGAAAAAGATCATGGAGGTCGGACCGAAGCAGTTCACACATCATTTGGAGTTGTACCAAAAGGGTGAAATTGACAAAAAGGCGGCTGATGCTGGTCGTTAGGTGGCTCTATTCACACCAGAGATGATGGGCCTGGAGAATGGGAATCGTTGATGAACGCAGAGAACGCAGAACAACCCACTGAGCAAACGGGCTGGGATGAGGAAACCTCCCGCATCTTCATCGACTATGGTCGTTACTTTGTTCCTGAACGAGACCGTCAAATGCGCACAATCGCCGCTCTCCTATCTCATCTTGAGGGTCCATGCATCGTTCTCGAACTGTGCTGTGGTGAAGGGCTTTTGGCTGAAGTGCTGCTCGGCAGCTTTGCGACGTTCAGCGTTCACGGGCTCGATGGTTCGGTCGAGATGCTGCAGCGGGCCAGAGAACGCCTGGCCCGGTTTGAGAACAGGTTTCGGAGCCGGGTCTTCAACCTTGCCTCGGCAGATTGGAGAAAGCCCGGGTTTCCCGTTCACGCCGTTGTGTCATCGATGGCCATCCATCACCTGACGGGGCCGCAGAAACAGGCGCTCTTTTCTGACGTGTATCGAATGCTGGTGGAGGGTGGCGCATTTGTCATCGCCGACATTGTGGAGCACCCGGGCCAGGAGGGGCAGCGTGTAGCAGCCGAGGCGTGGGACGAAGAGGTGCGGAAGAGATCAATGGAGCTAGACGGAAACACGGGGGCGTTCGAGTTCTTTGAGAGAGAAGGGTGGAATACGTTTTGGTATCTGGACGCCGAGGACATAGACAAGCCATCACCGCTGTATGACCAGCTCAAATGGCTCGAGGGTGCGGGGTTTGTGGAGGTGGATGTGCATTGGATGCTGGCAGGGCACGCAGTGTTCAGCGGGCGAAAACGTCAGAATGGGAAGAAGGAAAGTGGAGCCACCCAACAAATGGTCTAGCAGCCTGTCGGAGAGGGAATTGGGATCGCCTCTCCATTGACCAGTACGAGTCATGAATTGACGATAATCATGGTTCGAGTAGCCGTATCCATGCTCGATCTTGGCCAAACAGAGCGCGCTTTTGGCTCAAGCGAGCCTGTTGGCTCTTGCTTGCCGCTTTCTCAGCGGCCGCCTGGCAGGCCGAGAGCATGTGATGTGCCATTATCCAGTCACCAGGCTATGCATCCGCTTCAAGTCGTAGGCCTGGCATACCGGGCACCATTCACCGGCCACTGCGACCAGCCCTCTCAACGAGAACTGGCGGAACCCCAAGGTTTCCTTGGTGATGCCGATGACCGGTTCTGCGGTCGACTTGCGCAGGCCGTAGATCAGCTTGCCGATCGCCGTCTTGAGAGGGCTCGATTCTGCGCCCATCCAATCCCGCCACGTTGGTCGGACTCCAATAGCCGTTGTCCCAGGCAGCCGCTTTCGGCTTGCCTACCTGGGCCGGAATGGCATCGACCGTGGGCAGCGCGTGTGACAGAGGGAGGACATACATGTTCGTCACATTTGTGGGCCATCACGGCGGCCAGCGCTGGGTTGTGGCCCGACCAGACATCGGCGATGTATTGCCCATGATCGTCGCCATCACCCTGAGCCTGATGGCGTTGGTGGTGCTGTTGATTCTGCTGCGGCGTTCGCTGCTCTCCGGTTCGGATCGGCAGCGAGCCGCCCTGGATAAAAACTGGACCGCCTGGGAACCACAACTTCACAGCGTCTTTTTGTTCTACGGCCGCATCGAAGAGGAAATGCTGCCCGCCGTCCCGCTGCGCTACCGGGCAGCCGCCATGCAGCGCTACGTCCAAAGCCGGCCAGACGATGCACTGGCCTATTACCCCGATCCGCCCCGCGTGGAACTGACCGCACCCAAGAATTACAAAGCCTTCCTGCGCAACTGGAAGGCCGCCTGGGAGATGGTCGAAGACGAGGCCACCTTTCGCTCCATCTCGAGTCTGATCGCCCGCCAGTTGTGCGACGTATTGGGCTTTACCATGGTCGACAGCCGCAACTATCGTGATCTGGTGGGTTATGTGATCAAAGCCTCCACGCTGCGGTTAAACTTGCCGCCGCGTTTTCCCATCATCTTTGTCCGGCGGCGCGAGTTCGGCCCCGACGATATCGACGATCTGGGCAATTTCATGGGCATCCTGAACATGACCAGTTTTTTTGCCCTGCTCATCGATCTCAACGATAACCCAGACAAGCTGGAAAAGCGCAAAAACTTGCGGCTGCTGGTGCGAGAGTCTATCCACGATTTTATCGCCCTCGATGGCACCGCCTTGCGCCACATTTTGATGGCCAGAGAGCCCGACCGCCGTCTGATCGACATCATTCTGGGCCAGGTAGACCTGACCGTCGTCTCGCCTTATGTGACCTCTGGCCCTGTGCCGGAGAACATGTTCTTTGGCCGCGAGTACGAGATCAAAACCATCGCCCGCAAGATCAAAGACGCCAGTTTTGCCCTGGTGGGCGGGCGCAAGATCGGCAAGACCTCCACTTTGAGCAAGGTCTACCGCACCCTGGCCGAGACGATGGACCACTTTCCGCTGTATCTGGATTGCCAGTCGGTGCGCGATTATCGCACCTTTTTCGAGGCCATGAGCGCCATCTGGGAGGTGCGTCTGCCGGAACCCAGCCCGGAGAACTTTCGCCACATGGTGGTGGAGCTGGCCCGCGAGTGGAAGCGTGGCACCATCGTCGTCTTGTTAGACGAGGTGGACGCCCTGCTGCAACACGATCTACAAAATCAAGAGACGCTGTTCCGGGTGTTTCGCGCCCTTTCACAAGAAGCCAAGTGCCGTTTTGTATTCTGCGGCGAGCGTGTGCTCGATGCGCGGCTTCACGCGCCCGATTCGCCGCTGTTCAACTTTTGTGATGTCATTCGCCTGAGTTATCTGGATCGTAAATCGGCCCGCCGCATCATCGAAGACCCCATGGGCGACATGGGCATCCAGTTCGAAGACCTCGATGCCACCCTCATGCGTATCATGGACCTGTCGTCCTGCCACCCCAACATTGTCCAATACATCTGCCAGCAGTTGATCCAGGCCATCAACGCCAGAGGCAGCCGTCTGATCCAGTTGGCCGATCTGGACGCCGTGGCCCGGTCGGGCGTTTTCCGCGAGTTTTTTATCGAGGTCACCTGGGGCAATGCCACCCCCCTGCAAAAGATGCTCTCCCTGTTGCTCATCGATCTACAACCGGCTGCTTTGAGCCGATTGAACGAAGAACTCGCCAGGCTCGACGTTCAGGTGACGCAGCGCCAATTGGAAGAGGCCATCCAGGGACTTTACCTCTACTCCATTGCCTACAAAGACACCCAGGGTTATGTGCTCGATAACCAGATGTTCCCGGACATTGCCCGAAAACACCTGGCTCTGTCGACGATGCTGGCCGGGCTGGCCGAGGAGTGGCAACAAACCCACCCTGCCGGGTGATACGTGGATTCACGGCCTTTCGGGTGTGGCACTTGCCAAAAAAGCAAATAGATGATATGATATACATAATCGACCACGCTCCGCGCTACCGGTACGTCCTCTGCTGTTTAGCAGGAAGGAGGTTCTCATGTTGACCAAGAAACTCCGGGCACGTCTCATCGTTGGGGGGGTTACACTGGCGTTGATCATCTCCGGCTGTGCCAACTTTCCACCTCAAAAGGCCACGGCTGCCCCTCAACCCACCGATACCCCCCTATCGCCGGTTGTTGTGCCCACCAGCACACCCACCCTGCCGCCTCCGCCGCCGACGGCCACTGCCACCCCAGCCGTGGTGATCGTCGCTGCCACCACACCCACCGCCGCCCCAGAGGCCGAGCCGACCTCGACCGCCGCGCCGGCAGAGCCAACCGCCGCCGCGCCGCGGCCAACGGCCACGCCACTTCCCCAGCCCAAAGAACTGTTGACCAACGGCAATTTTGAAGGCGGTTTCGCCACCGATGGCGTGGCCAAGGGCTGGATGCCTTTTTCCAGCGCCGACGCCCACTCTGTCTGGTTCGACGATACCTGGGACCTGTTGGTGCAGGAGGGCGAGCACTCGCAACTCATCTCGATCGTCGACCCGGTCTACAACGATCGCTACGCTGGCATCTACCAGACGGTGCAGGTGCTGCCAGGCAAAACCTACCAGCTCAGCCTGTATGGTCTGGTGCGGGCCAACACCCCCGCCGAACAGTACGGCCATCGCCTTTATGTTGGCTGGGATGACAACGGTGGCAGCGACTGGCAGACCGTGGAAAACTGGATCGAGCTCGACTGGGATCAACAGCCATTGGTGGCCGATGCCTTCACCATCGACCACTTTGCCACCGAGATCACACCCACCGGCAAATCGCTCACCCTGTTCATCCGAGGCCACTCCAAATGGCCGCGCACCAGCGAGGCCAACTTTAACCTGGACAACGTGAGCCTCTACGGTGTGCCGGGCGGTGACACTGGCGCCGAACCCACCATGCCCGTCACCGGGCGAGGAGAAATGAACTGGGCGCCCCTCGTCGCCCTCATCGCCCTGGTGCTCATTCTCTTCCGCGAGGGCTGGTTGGGCCTGACCGGCCGGCGCGACGGGGTTTGATCTGACCACGTTTTGGCCGCTCAAGAACCCCCGGCCCAGGCTGGCGCCGGGGGTTTCATCACCTCGACGTTTGACAGACGATTCAAGCCACGGTATACTTGGGGCGTTCGTTCCTGTTCTGTTTTGTAACCAAGGAGGTCAGCCGCATGAAAGTTTCTTGTCTGCAGGAGAACCTGGCCAAGGGCCTGTCCACGGTAGGGCGCGCTGTGGCAACCCGCAGCACTCTGCCGGTGTTGAGCAACATTTTGCTTTCCACCGATCAGGGACGACTCAAACTGTCCGCCACCGATCTGGAGATCGGCGTCAATACCTGGGTCGGCGCCCAGGTGGAAGAGGAAGGGTCCATCACCATCCCGTCGCGGCTGCTCATCGACTTTGTCAACAGCCTGCCGGCCGAGCGTATCGACATGGAGCTGAACGTTCGCAGCCAGGAACTGCATCTGCGGTGCGCCCGTTACGAAGCCAACATCAAAGGCATCGACGCTCAGGAATTCCCCCTCATTCCCACAGCCGACGAGAACGATTACCAGCTCGCTCTGGAGCCGAATCTCTTACGCCAGATGATCAGTCAGGTGGTCTTGGCCGCCGCCACCGACGAAAGCCGGCCCATTCTCACCGGTGTGCTGGTCAAATTTGATGGCCCCCAGTTCACCATGGCTGCCGCCGATGGTTTCCGCCTTTCCGTGCGCCACGCCCATCTGGAACGAGCCGTGCCAGAGCCGATCAGTGTGGTCATTCCGGCGCGGGCGCTGGCCGAGCTGGCCCGCATCAGCAGCGACGAAGAACTGTCTGTGAGCATGAGCATTACCCCCAGCCGCAGCCAGGTGCTCTTTAGACTGGCCAACACCGACCTGGTTTCGCAGCTCATCGAGGGCCGTTTTCCAGACTATGAACAGATCATCCCCAAACGCCGCGACACCCGCGCCATCGTTGGCACCGATGCCTTTCTCAAGGCCTGCCGTACGGCCAATATTTTTGCCCGCAGCGAAGCCAACATCGCCCGTCTCAAAATCGGCGAAGGCCACATCGAGGTGGCGGCGCGTTCGGCCGAGATGGGTGATAACGTGGGTGAGGTCGACGCCGAGATCGAAGGCAATCCTGTCGAGATTGCCTTCAACGTTCGTTTTCTCATCGATGTTCTCTCGGTAGCCAATGCGGCCCAGGTCTTTCTGGAGACCACCAATTCCTCCAGCCCTGGCGTGATCCGTCCTGTTGGCTCGGAGGAGTTTATTCACGTCATCATGCCCATGCACGTTTTGAACTGAGCCATCCGGCCCCCTGGGCCTGCCTCATCGATCATCTTGTACCTTCAGCATCTTTATCTGACCAATTTTCGTAATTACGTCCGGCTGGATCTGGATCTACCCGGCGGCACAGTTGTTTTGCAAGGGGCCAATGCCCAGGGCAAAACAAACCTGCTGGAGGCTATCTATTTCCTGTCCACCAGCCGCTCACCTCAGGCCTCTGCCGATCGACAACTGGTCAATTGGCTGGCCGACGAAGACCCCCTGCCGCACGCCCGTCTGGTGGCCGAGCTGATCAAAGGTGAGGCCCTCCACCGCGTCGAGATCACGTTGCTTAAACAGAGCGGAGCCAACGGTGTTCGCCTGCAAAAAGAGATCCGCGTCAACGGCGTGTCGCGCCGGGCGATGGATCTCTTGGGTGTGATGAACGTCATCCTCTTTCGACCACAGGACATGTCGCTGGCCGATGGCCCCCCCGGCCAGCGACGGCGCTATCTGGACGCCGCCCTGTGCCAGATCAACCGCCCCTATTGTGAGGCGCTGCGCGATTTTAACCAGGTGCTGGAACAGCGCAACGCTTTGCTGCGTAACCTGCGCGAACGGGCCAGAACCTCCGGCGACGAGATCTTGTTCTGGAACGACAGGCTGATCGCCGGCGGGGCGCAGTTGATCGTGAGCCGCCAGGCGGCCCTGACCGAGCTGGAAAGGCTGGCCCAGCCCATTCATCGCGCGCTCTCTGGTGGCCGCGAGACGCTGCGCCTGCGTTATGCCCCCAGCTTTGATCCCACTCGTCTGCCCAACGCCGCTTATCAGATGGCTCTAGACCTGACCGTGGAAACCGCGGTGAGTGAATTGCCCCCGCTGACCATCCCCCAGGTGACCGACTCGTTTCGGGCCCATCTGCGGCAGGCGCAACGGGAGGAGCTGAGCCGCGGCCTCACACTCTTTGGCCCCCACCGCGACGATTGGCATTTTGAGGCCAACGGCATCGATCTGCGCACCTATGGCTCTCGTGGTCAGCAGCGCACAGCCGTGCTGGCCCTCAAAATGGCCGAAACGCAGTTCGTGCGCCAGGGCACCGGTCACGAACCGATCCTGTTGTTGGATGAGGTCATGGCCGAACTGGATAGTCACCGCCAGCGGCATCTGCTACAGGCGATAGAGGCCGTCCAACAGGCCATTCTCACCACCACCGACTGGGATGTTTTTGGTGAGGCCTTTTTGAAAAACACGCTGCGTTTGCGGGTTTGGGAAGGACAGATTCAGAGGCTGTGAGCCTCGGGGGTCAACAGAGGTCGTTTGCTGGGCATACCCGGCCGTCGGGGATACGGTGATGGCGTCCGGGCTTTTTTGTCTATCACCACCAGATAACGTGTTTCAGCCAGGCCAGAGAGCTCTACCGGCAACACATAGTGCACCTGCCCGCCCAAAAGAGAGAGAGCATACTGCGCCGCACTCAGCTCCTCGTGCGCCGAACTGCCCTTCTGAGCCACACACCGCCCGCCCAACCGACAAAAAGGCAACAGATATTCTACCAACACCGGTAGATCGGCCACCGCTCTGGCAACGACCAGATCGTAACGCTCGCGGTGAGCCGGGTCCTGGCCCAGCTCCTCGGCGCGCCCGTGAAAGATGGTCACGTTTGTCAGGTTTAAAAGTGCGGTCATGTGCTGCAAAAAACCCACTTTTTTGGCCGTGGCTTCCAGCAGCGTCAACTCTAGCTGGGGGTGCAAAATCTTCAAAGGCAAACCTGGAAAACCCGCGCCGCTGCCCACATCCAGCAGACGCATGCCGGCAGACGGCACACCCGGCTGGCAACGCCCGCTCTGGCAATCGCCCAGCGCCAGCAGGCAGGTAAGTGAATCCAGGAGGTGCCGGATCTGCACGTGTTCGTATTCGGTGATGGCCGTCAGGTTGAAACGCTCGTTCCAGGCCATCAACTCCTGGTAATAGAGCTGAAAAGCTCTGAGATGCGCCGTCGTCAGCGCAAAGCCCATGGTACGCGCCGCTTCTGTCAACAAATTCATCGTCATGAACCGACGAGTTGTCGGCGGCGTTCCTGCGCCCACTCGTTGTTCGGATCCAACGTCAGCGCCAGATCGTAGGCCGCCAATGCCTCGTCTCGCCGTCCGGCCTGTTCCAGCGTCAGACCCTTTTCGTTCCAGGCCCAGAGATAGTCAGGGTTGATGGCAAGGGCTCGCTCCAGCATCGCCAGCGCCTCGTCGAAACGATTCAACCACCGCAGCGAGGAACCCTTGTGGGCTATGCCCCAATCATAGTTGGGATCGAGAGCAATGGCCCGGTCAAAGGCCGCGATGGCCTCCTCAAAGCGCTCCATCTCGTGCAAAGCCTGCCCTTTTTC
Source organism: Chloroflexota bacterium (assembly GCA_049324835.1). Lineage (GTDB taxonomy): Bacteria > Chloroflexota > Anaerolineae > CAYNKW01 > CAYNKW01 > JBMOMT01. Next base: position 12,925 of record JBMOMT010000055.1, read on the forward strand.
CCCCCACGCCCAGACCTGGGTGGCGTCCTGCTCCAGCGCTGTTTCCAGAGTCTCCAGGGCCTCCTGGTAACGTTGGGCCTGCCGCAAGGTCTGACCTTTGCTGGCCCAGGCCCAGGCATATTCCGAGCGATGTCTGATGGCCTGATCAAAGGCTGCAACGGCAGCCTCAAAATCGCCGGTTAAACGAAGCGCCTCGCCCAACTCGGCCCAGGCCCAACTGTAGGCCGGGTCGATCGCGGTGGCCCGCCGGAGCGACGCAACCGCCGCAGCGAGATCGTTGTTTTGCCGCAGGGTTAACCCGCGGTGGGCCAGCGCCCAGGTGTAATCGGGGTTCAATTCCAGCGCCTCGTCAAAAGCGGCGATGGCTTCGTCGTGACGGTCCAGTTTTCGTAGCGACTCGCCTTTTTCCGCCCAGGCCCAATCGAGCGAGGCCGAAAGCAGCAGGCCGGCGTCGAGAGTGGCCACGGCCTCCTGGTAACGCCCCATCTGGCTCAGGACCTGACCCTTGCTGCACATAGCCCAGGCATACTGATTGTCCAGCGCGATGGCCTGGTCGAAGGCCTGCAACGCCTGTTCCGCACGACCCATCTGGCGCAGGTTTTCCGCTTTGTGCGCCCAGGCCCAGGCGTAATCGGCATCCAGCGCGATAGCCCGGTCGAAAGCAGCCAGAGCGCGCTCGTGTTCACCCCATTCGCGCAGCGACTCGCCCTTTTGCGCCCATGCCCAGGCATAGTCCGCGTCGATCTCCAGGGCGCGCTCCAGAGCCGCCACAGCATCGGCATAACGGCCCATCTGACGCAACGTCTGTCCTTTGGCAGAGAGCGCCCAGGCGTATTGTGGGTTCAGGGCAACGGCCTGCTCCAGCGCTTCCAGCGCCTCGGCATATTGCCCGGCCTGGCGCAGAGCCTCACCCATGTGGGCCCAGGCCCAGTCGTAATCCGGATCGGCTCTCACCGCCCGTCGAAAAGCCGCCACGGCCTGCATCAAGTGGCCCTGCTCGCGTAGACTCTCACCCCGCCTGGCCAGCTCGGAGGCGAAACGAGGGCCTTTCAGCACCGCTTCTTGGGGCTTCTGAATGCTCTTCAAGGCGACCGTCGTTTTGGCAAAGGGATATGCCTTGTTTTTCCAGTCCATGATCTGCTCCTGAGCCCAAAAGGCAAAAATGGTAGTGGCAGGTGATTGTATCACACTTTGACCCCGCTGGCAAAGGTCGACGACAAAAAAAGCCGGGGGAGAGAAGTGGGTCTTCCCCCGGCGGTGTTTGGAGCGCAGACAGGTGATCGTCAGGCTCGTGGCCGCACTTTGCCGATAACCAGCGCTTGCATGATACCATCCTCGAGCCAGTGACCGGCGGCGATCAGCGTGTCGCCGATGGTCAGGTCGTCCAGCGACGGGTCGTCGTCGCCAGGGATGCGGTAACGTGTGGCCGCGTCGGTTTCCACTGTCACCGGGCCGTCGGCCGTTTCGAGCAGCAGCGTCGTCCCCTCGATGGCCGTCACCTGGCCGCGGACGCTGTGATCGCGCAGTTTTTTGGGCAGTCTGGCCACGACACTGGCCACCAGGTTGCCGTGTTCGTCCTGGCGGGCGATAGCGCCGGCCTGATCGCCCACGGCCATATCCTCCAGGCCAGGATCAGGATCGCCCAGGATGCGAAAGCGAGTCTGTTCGGTGATGAGCAGCGTCACCTCGCCGTGGTAGAGTGTGTCTAGCGTCAGCGAGTCCTGACCGACCGCCGTCACTCGACCGTGCATGGCGACGCGCGACCGTTTCACAGGCAACACTGCTACCTTTTTGGCGACGAAATCACCATCGTCGGCCCAATGGCCCGCAGCCAGGATCGTATCACCCGTGTTCAGATCGTCGATGGTGGCGTTTTCGATGCCGGCCACACGAAAAGTGGTCTGATCGGTGGTTTGCACCCGCACCTCCTGGGTCTGGCCCTCGTCGTTCTCCACGCTTAACAGCAGGACAGTATCCTCGACGGCGCTCAGTTCACCTTTGACGCTGTGCGCCTCGATGATCCGCTCGGGCACGACGGCCAGTGCGCTGGCATGAAACGTCTCGGTGCTCGCGTTGGTCCACTGGCCCAACGCGATGAGCGGCATCCTGACCGTCAGATCGGTCATTGAGGGTTCTTCGACGCCAGGGATAAAGAGGACCGTGCTGGCATCGGTGGTCACTGTCACTTGCCCGTGGCCAGTGCGCAGCCGGAGTGTATCACCTTCCACCTGGGCTACGATGCCCTTGAGCAGTTGATCTTCCAGCGAGCCGTTGGGGATGACAGCCACGCGGCGGGCCAGCGGCTGGCCCTCACTGTCGCGCACGGCCCGGACGATGACAAAATCGCCGCTGTGTAGATCGTTCAGGGTGGCGTTTGCCACGCCAGGCACGTCGAACACCGTCCGATCGTCGGTCAGCAGGGTGATCTCGGTGGTGGGGGTTTGCAGTGTCATCGACGCGCCAGAGATGACGGTCACCTCACCGCGCAGCAGGCCCCAATGGTTGGCGGGTGTAGCTGCCCAGGCTGAGGCTGTCAGGCTCAGGGTAGCTACCAGCGCCACGATGATAAGGCTGAGTTTGTGTCGCACTTGCATGGTTACCTCCTTGATACGTCTTTTTGGATCGATATGCTCATGCTCTCTATTATGGCTGCCAAATGTTACCAAAAGTTTGGCCAACTGTAAAAAATGTGTAACTGCTCAGCCTACCCTCCCGCAGGCTGGAAAACCGACTGAAATCGTTTGCCGGCCTGGATACTTGCCGATTTCTACTCGAAATCACTTCCAAGCCTGCGGGAGGGTGAGCAGTTACAAAAATGTGTAAAATGTGCGCCGGTCGACGATCTGGGGCACAGTTTGACGTGGACCAGTTTCACCGTCGAGGCAGAGAGCGCAGAGAAATAACCAGAAAACTCGGCGTCTCGGCGGTGAAGAATAACGACGTGCCGTTGTGACAAAAAACCAATCGGTGTGAGGGGCGCTGCACCTGGCGTTTTTTGCAATTGCGCCGGCAGTGGTATAATACCGCTCAAAACTGAACACCGTATCACATAAGGATGCCCTGCCATGCTCAATCGAGAGATACTCGCTCAACACAAGGTTTTTGAGAGCCTGCCCGAGGCCATCGCCGGGGCGATCTGCCAGCAGGCCGAGATCGCGCCCTATGCGCCCGGAGAGGTCATCGTGCCCTCTGGCCAGCCGTTTACGTTTTTCGGCGTTTTTCTTTCGGGCGAGGCGGGCGCCTATATGCCTGAAGAGGCGGTCGAAGCGCGCAACATCGAGACGCTGCGAGCCGGTAGTACCATCGGCGATATGTCGCTCATGACCGGCCTGACCGCTCCGGTGGACGTGATCGCCATCACGCCGTGCCAGGTGTTGTTGATGCCCAGCGATCTGTTCGAGCGCTGGATCCAGACCGACGCAGCGGCCTTGCAGCGCTTTTCCAAAAACATCGCCCGGCGGAGCATCCTCATCGAGCAGGCCCGCCAGGAGTTGGCCCGCCAACTGGCCGAACGTGAGACTAACCCAGACCCCTACGGTCTGAATCTGACCACCGACGAGCGGCAAAAGGTCCTGGTGCTCAATCTGCGCGCCGGGTCACTGAAATACCGCTTTTTTGATACCTTTGACGAGACGAATCATATCGAGGGCCAGATAGAGCGGGTCGATCAGCCTGGCACGCGGCAAACCCACACCACCAGCGCCGATGAACACCTGTTTGAATTGGGGCAGGCCAGCCACCGCCAGGCTCTGCAGGCCATACTCGACCGGCTGGTAGACCCAGAGATCGGCGTCTTGAACAGCGTGGACGAGATCACGGCGGTGGGGCACCGGGTGGTGCATGGCGGCGACAAATACTCCAGCGCGGTGCTCATCGACGATCAGGTACTGGCCGATATTCGTAGTCTGGCCCACCTGGCCCCGTTGCACAATACCACACAGGCCCAGGGTATCGAGTGGTTGCGTGAGCTGTTGCCCCGTGTGCCCCACGTGGCCGTTTTCGACACCGCTTTTCACCAGACCATGCCACCCTATGCCTACCGCTACGCCCTGCCGGAGGCGCTCTACGAACAAGAGGGCATCCGGCGCTACGGCTTTCACGGGCCGTCGCACCATTACGTGGGGCTGATGGCGGCCACCTATCTGAAAAAGCGTTTCTCCCGCCTCAAGATCATCACTTGCCATCTGGGAGAGGGGGCCTCGGTGTGCGCCATCGACCACGGGCGTTCGATCGATACCAGCATGGGCCTCACCCCATTGGAAGGGCTGGTGATGGTCACCCGTTGCGGCGATATCGACCCGGCCATTGTGACCCATCTCGTGCGTAAAGGGCTCTCGGCCGACGAGATCGATGACCTGTTGAACCGCGAGAGTGGCCTGAAAGGGCTTTCAGGGCTTTCGGGCGACACGCGAGAGGTGGCCGCCGCCGCCAATGCCGGCGATCGTCAGGCGATGCTGGCCGCAGAAGCTTTTGCCTACCGGCTGCGCAAATACATCGGCGCCTACTATGCCGCTTTGGGTGGTCTGGACGTGTTGGTGTTCACCGGCGGCATCGGCGAGAACGCCGCCGGCGTGCGGGCGATGGCCTGTCAGGACCTGTGGGGCCTGGGCATTTTGATCGATGCCGTCGAGAACCGTTCGATGCACGATGGCGTGGAGGGTGTGGCGGATATCTCTCACCCCGATTCAAAGGTCAAGGTGCTGGTGGTTCACTCGGACGCTTCGCGCATGATCGCCCGTGAGACGTTGCGTGTGCTGAACTATCAGGCCATCGCGCAAAAGATACAGGCTACCCAGATCCCTATCCCCATCGGCGTCTCGGCGCATCACGTGCATCTGAGTCAAAAAGATGTGGAGCGATTGTTCGGAGTGGGCCACCAGCTCACGCCCCGTTCGCCGCTGTCTCAGCCAGGACAGTTTGCCTGCGAAGAGGTGGTGCGGCTCATTGGTCCGCGCGGCAGCATGGATCGGGTGCGCGTGCTCGGCCCGGCCCGCAGTCAAACCCAGGTCGAGATCTCACGCACCGAGGGCTACCGGTTGGGCATCCACGCGCCGGTGCGCATGTCGGGCGATCTGGATGGCACGCCGGGGCTGATCGTTGAGGGCAGTGCAGGCCAGATCGAGATCGAGAGCGGCGTCATCTATGCCCAACGACACGTGCACATGACGCCTGCCGATGCCCGGCGTCTGGGGCTGCAAAATGGCGACACGGTGCGGCTGCGGGCGGAGGGTGAGCGGGAGCTGATATTCGGCGATGTAGCGGTGCGTATTTCGCCCAAATTCCAGCTCGAATTTCACCTGGATACAGACGAAGCCAACGCGGCCCAACTCAATACGGGTGACGTGGCCTATCTGGATGGCATCCAGGAGCGGCGGCGTTCCTGAGTCAAACGGCCCAAGAACCCCTGCCTGGGTGTGAGCGAATCTGTCCTGAGTATCTTAATCCTTGCACGGTTGGCAAAAAATACACCACCAGGGCACCAAGTCTTTTTTCTTGGTGTCTTGGTGGTTATCTTTTTGGCTTGGCCGGGTCAGGGTTGATCGGTCGAAGCGCCCGAGCTCACTCTGTGGCCTGGATGACGACCAGCGCGGTTCGGCCCGCCTCCACTGTGACCTGGGCCAGGTAGAGCCGTCCATCCAGCCGCGTCTTGATCACGTAATCACCGGCGGGCACATCACCCAGTGTAAAATTTTCACCCCACGCCGGGTCTGGCCCGATGCCCTCTTCGACGTAATAGCTGCGTGTCTCGCGCCAGCGAGCGTCCGGCGTCTCGGCGTGGTGAAAGGTGAGCAACGTTTGCGGCGCCGGGTTGCCCTCCGCGTCGAGCAGCCTGCCGGCGATGGTGCCCAGACCGGCAAAAGGTGTTATCCACAGCTCTGGGTTGCGGGTGTGGGCATAGGTGGCCCCCCCCACGCGCACCTCCAGGTGCAGGTGCGGCCCCAGTGCGATGCCAGTGGCCCCCACACGACCCAGCACGTCGCCCGTTTCGACACGCTGCCCCTCTTGCGCCAGCACCTCGGAAAGATGGCCATAAAGCACGTAAAGCGATTGCCCCTGATACGTCTGCTCTAGCCGTAACATGATCACCTTGCCGTAGAAATCGTTCCAGGGGCCCAGGACAGTCTGGCTATCGTCACCGGCGAAAACCACCTGTCCCGGCGCCACTGCCACCACGCTGGTACCTTCTGGATTGATCAGGTCCACAGCGTGGTGGATCAGGTATTCCTCCTCGCCGCCGCGTGTGCCATAGGGGTAATAGTGGGTGATCTGGCTGCTGCCATCGGGGCCGATGGGCCGCCCCAGCCAGTAATGATCTTCTGGCGGCAGGGGGGTGGGCGTCGCGGTTGGGGTGGCAGTGGCCGCCGGCGTGACGGTGGCGGTGGGGGTATGGCTGGCCGTCGGTGTGGGGGTGCGGGTGGGAGTGGCGGTGGGGGTGGCGGTGGGCGTCGGCGTGGCGGTATGGCTGGGAGTGGGCGTGAGTGTCGGTGTGGGAGTATGGGTGGGGGTATGGGTGGGGGTGAACGTCGACGTGCCCAACACGGGCCACTCTGGCATGGCAGTCCAGCCCAGCGATAACAGACCGATGAGCAACGCCAGGCCGATAGCGCCTGCCAGCAAACCCAAACTCGCCGTTTCCTGGCGATCTGCGGGATCTTGGACAGTCACCGGGCGCTAACCTTCCGTGAGGTGGCTTTCCAGCACCTGCTCTGGCGAAAAACCATCCAGTTGCAGGTAATAGATGGCTGCCTCCAACAGGGCCTGCTGCGGGATGAGCCCAATGAGCTCGCTGCCGGCGATGGTCACGCCGTAACGCGCCGCCTCGCGGCGGATCATCTCGACCACGCGGTGGACGGGCGTTTTGCGGAAATCGGTCAGGTTCATCGACACCTGCGCCCGGCCCTCCACCCGCAGGCCCAACGCTTTGACGTAACGCAGACCGCCGGAGGCATGGCGCACCGCGCGCGCAATCTTGTCGGCGATGGTCTCGTCGTCGGTGGTGAGGTAAACGTTAAAGGCGACGAGCGGCGGTCGCGCGCCGATGACGGTGGCGCCGGCCTTGCCCAATCGCCTGGGGCCGAAATCTGGCTCGCGGGCGGGGTTGAACGCGATCTCTTGTTTCAAGCCCTCGTATTCACCGCGACGCACGTCGGCCAGGTTGCGCCGGTCTGGGCTGGTGGCGGCCGCCTCGTACAGGTAGACCGGGATTTCGAGCTCAGAGCCCACCCGCGCCCCCAGGCGGGCGGCGATGGCCACACAATCGTCCATGGTGACGCCTTTGATAGGCACAAAGGGCACCACGTCGGCAGCGCCCAGCCGGGGGTGCTCGCCGCGATGCTCGTCCATGTCGATCAACTCGGCGGCTCTGGCGATGCCCCGGAAGGCTGCCTCCTCCACCGCCTCCGGGTGGCCCACAAAAGTCACCACGGTGCGATTATGATCCGCATCCGGTTTAACATCGAGCACCTTGATGCCTTCCACCTCGCCGATGGCGGCCACGATGGCGTCTATCGTCTTTTGGCTGCGCCCTTCGCTAAAGTTGGGCACACACTGCACGATCTGCTGAATCATGGGCCTCCTTCTTTCTTCCCCCTGGAACGATCCTTTGGGGCTAACGATACTCTTCCAGGATGGCGGTTGCGTCGAACCGATCATCGCGCGAGGTGACGCGCACCGTCTGGTCAAAAACAGGCCGCGTTTCCCGGTAAAACAGGCCCAGCGGCAGGGCATCGGTGCGCAGGGCCTGGGCGATGGCCTGCATCTTGTCGCCGGGATCGTGATCCGGCGGCAGGTCGGTGACCTGCTCGCGATACAGTGAAAAGGTATTGTAAAAGGTGATACACGGGCTGAGCACGTCGATGAAGGCAAAGCCGCGATGCTGCATGCCCTGAAGGATGAGCTGGGTGACCTGTTTGGCCCGCCCGGAAAAGCTGCGCGCGGCAAAGGTGGCCCCAGCCGCCAGCACCAGCATCATGGGGTTGATAGGCACACTGACCGAACCGTAGGGCGTCGATTTGCTCTCAAAGCCGGTGGGTGAGGTGGGTGAGGTCTGGCCTTTGGTCAGCCCGTAGACGGCGTTGTCCATGACGATGTAGGTGATATCGACGTTGCGCCGCACCACGTGGGCCAGGTGCCCGCCGCCGATGCTAAAACCATCGCCGTCGCCGCCGATGGCGATGACGGTCAGTTCTGGGTTGGCCACTTTGATGCCCATCGCCACCGGCAGGGCGCGCCCATGCACCGACTGGAAGCCATAGGTGTTGATGAAAAAGGGCACCCGGCTGGAGCAGCCGATGCCAGACACGATCACCGTTTTGGCCGGGTCGAGGTCCTGTTCGGCCAGCACCTGATAGACCGACGCCAGCACGGCGAAATCGCCGCAGCCGGGGCACCAGGTGGATTTGTCGCTTTTGTAATCGTTGGGTGTACGTTTCGTCTTTTGTGCCATGATTATCCCTTTCCTGCCTGCATCGAGCCGGTCACAGGCTCGATCCGGAGGTCCTGGAGCACCTGTGTCACGCGGTTGAGAATCTCGCCGGGGGCAAAGGGCAGGCCGCCATACTTGTTCAGCGAGATCGTCTCCAGGCCCAGTTGCGCCCGCAGGTGGCGCGCAAACTGGCCCTCATAATTCACCTCTGGCACGATGATCGCTTTCAGGCCGCTGGTGAAATCGCGGATGGCCTGAGCCGGCAAGGGGTGTATCAGCGCTGGAGCCAGAGCGGCCACCGGCCAGCCCTGGGCGGCCAGTCGCTCTGTGGCCTCACGCACCGAGCCGGCGGTCGAGCCCCAGGTGACGATGCCCACCTGTGGCTTTTCTGCGCCGTAACGCCACGTGCCATCCACGCGCCGGGCAGCGGTTTCCACCTTGCGCCAGCGTTTTTCGGTCATGGCGGTGTGAGTTTCCGGATCGTACCTGATGCGGCTGTAGGCGTCGTGTTCCAGGCCGGTGGCCCGCCAGGGAGCGTCATCCAGGCCCGGCACGGCGAAAGGTGAGATGCCATCCGGGGTGAGGGCGTAGCGTTGATAATCCTTCAACTCGGCCCGGGTCGGTCGCCGTCGATTGACCACCTCGATGCGTGCCAGATCGGGGTAGGGAACCGTCTCGGTGCGATGGGAGAGCGATTGGTCCGAGAGCACGATCACCGGCATCTGGTAGGTTTCGGCCATGTTGAAGGCGCGGATCATCTGGTAAAGGGCATCTTCTACCGAGCGCGGCGCCAGCACGAAACGCGGCGCGTCGCCGTGAGCGCCATAGAGGGCCAGGTTGAGATCACTCTGCTCCATCTTGGTGGGCAGGCCGGTGCTGGGCCCGCCGCGCTGGGCATCGACCACCACCAGCGGCAACTCGGCCATGGTCGCCAGACCCAACACCTCTACCATCAGCGACAGGCCCGGTCCGGCGGTGGCGGTCATGGCCTTGAGGCCGGCGTAGGCGGCGCCCACCACCGAGCTGATGGCCGAGATCTCGTCTTCCGATTGGATGTAGGCCCCGCCGGCGAGCGGCAGCCGCATGGCCAGCTCTTGCATGATGTCGCTGGCCGGGGTGATGGGATAACCGGCGAAAAAACGACAGCCTGCCTGGAGTGCGCCGACCACAATGGCGTTGTTGCCCGACATGACCAGGTGATCGCCGTGCGCCTCTGGCTCACCCAGCACGCAGGTATCTACCTTTTTGAGGTTCTCTCTCACCCAACGAAAGCCGGTCATCAACGCGGCGCGGTTGCTCTCGATGTAATCGGCCCGTTTTTTGCCCAGTTTTTCGGCGACGACGGCGTCCAGGCAATTGAAGGCAAAATCGAACAGGGCCGAGACGGCGCCCAGCACGAGCACATTCTTGCCGCGACGCATGTTCAGGCCGTTGAAAACGCGCCCAAAAGGCACGGCATAGGTGATGCCGTGGAAAGAGGGGGGCGCTTGGAATTCGTCCGGATCGTAAACCAGCACCCCATCCGGTTTGAGGAACTCGCCATGTAACTGCCAGGCTTCCTCGTTGAACGCCACCAGGATGTCCAGCAGGTCGCCCAGCGAGGGCACCGGCCGCACTCCCACCCGCAGTTGAAACATCACCGGCCCACCCCGGATCTCGGCGGGGTAGGTGCGAAAGGTGTGCACGTAATAACCGCAGCGAGCAGCGGCCAGAGTGAGCAGATCGCCGGCGGTGATGATTCCATCGCCCGATTCACCGCCAATGCGGATGACCAGGTTTTCGACACTCATGTGTCCTCCTCGTGTCTGTTGAGGTGCAGCGCACCCGGTGCGCCTCACTTTGCAGCGTTTCTAACTTGGTGACGGGTGGTTGCTGCGCCAGCCAATGAGCGCGGTATTACGCCGCACGAACAGATCCAGCAGCCAATCGACGGCCACGCGCAGGCGGTTCTCCCAACCGGGCAGGCGCAGCAGGTAAAAAGTGCGCCACATCAGCCAGGCCATTATACCCGATAGGCGCAGTTTGCCAAGTTGGGCCACGGCGTAATGCCGACCCAACGAGATGAGTCCGCCCAGGGGTTTAAAATCAAAGGGCTGCTGTTGCTGACCACGCAACGCAGCGACGACGTTGCCCGCCACTTGTTTGGCCTGGCGCAAGGCCACCTGCGCCGTGGGGGGATACGGTCGACCGCTGTGGGGGTTGGGGCAGGCGGCGTTGTCGCCGATGGCATAAACGCCGCTGTGGCCGGGCAACTCGAGGGTGGGGCTAACGACCAGCCGCCCGCCGCGGTCTCGATCTGCCGGCAGGAGCGCGGCAACCGGCGCGGCCGCCACGCCCGCCGTCCAGATGACCGTGTCGGCGGGGACAAAGCCGTGACCGCGCACCTGCACGCCCGCCTCGCCGGCGGTGGTGATGGGGCCGCCCAGCAGCAGCTCGATCCCCTGAGCTGTCAATCGTCGGGCGGCCTGCCCGGCGGTGGCGTCGTCAAAACCGGGCAGGATGCGGTCGGTGGCCTCGACGATCACCACCCGCGCTTCGGCCGGGTCGATGCCGGGGTAATCGCGGCAGGCGGTGTGGATCAGGTCGTGGATCTCGGCGGCCAATTCGATGCCCGTGGGGCCTGCCCCGGCCACCACAAAGGTGAGCCTCTGGCGGCGGCGATTGGCATCGGGCTCATCGTTGGCCCGCTCAAAGCAGGCGATGATCTGGTTGTGGATGGCGATGGCGTCGGCCATGTTTTTGAGCACCAGCGCACTCGTCTCCACACCGATCAGGCCAAAAAAGTTGGTGGTGCTGCCCAGGGCGAGGATCAAATAATCGTAATCGAAGGTCTGCCGGTTTGTCTCGACCTGCCGGCGGCCCAGGTCGATGGTTTTGATCTGGGCCATGTGAAACGTCACCGGCAGGCGGCGCAGCATGCGCCGCACCGGCAGGGCCACGTGGCGCGGTTCCAGGCCGCCGGTGGCGGCCTCGTGAAGCATGGGCATAAAGAGGAAATAATTGTGCTCGCCGATCAGACGAATCTCGACGTCAGGCTCGCGCCGCAGCGCCCGGCCCAGGTACAGGGCTGCGTACAGCCCGCCAAAGCCGGTGCCCAGCACGACGATGCGCCTGGGTGTGCGTCCATCGACACGCGCCTCTTCCATCGAGCCTTTCCTTTGGAGGCCGCCTAGCCTCGGTGTTTGGAGCCTCAGCCGGGCCGGAACGCCGGGGCCGGGTCGTCTTGTGGGGCGATGACAACCGCTTCCTGGCCCACGTGGTCAGCGATCGCCGCCGCCAGCTCGTTGAGCGCTGCCTTTTGAAAAGCGACCACCACACGGGCGATCTGACCATCCGACGCGATCAGGAACAGGGTCGGCACGCCTTCCGGATCGTAGGCCCGCGAGACGGCCCAGCCGTCGTCGAGCAAGATGGGAAAGGTCAGATCGTAAGCCCCGGCAAAGGCGCGAGAATCCTCAGCCGAATCCTGAGAAATGGCCCACAGGTGCCAGCCCTGGCGGGGGTAGGTCCGATACAGTCTTTCCAGGTAGGGCAGTGTCAACCGGCAGGTTTCACAACTGACTTTGAAAAAAACCGCCAGTACCGGCGCTCGAGCTTTATCCAGCCGATACGGCTGGCCGTCCAGGCCAATGAGGTTGAATGACGGTGCTTGGGCTCCTGTTGCCAGTGTGGTCACTATTCCTCCTTCGATTTTTCTTCCCTATCGCCGTTACCCTGGCCTTCTCTGGGTTCTAACTGCAACTTGCTCAGCGGCAGCTCGATCTGGTGGGCGCCAAAATCGACGACCGCCGTTTCCTTGAGAGGGTGAACCCGGGTGATGGTGCCCCTGCCGTGGGGCGTGATCACCTGGCGGCCCTTGTGTGAATTGATCTGTTTGGCATCGCGATAGGTCTCGTATTCGTAATGCAGGCAGCAGCGCAGCCGGCCGCACATGCCGGTGATCTCGGACGGGATGAGCGGCACTTCCTGGGCCTTGGCGGCCTTGATAGAAACAGGCGCAAACTCGGTCAGAAAAGTGGCGCAGCAGAGCGGCCCGCCGCAAGCGCCGCAGCCGCCCATCAGCTTGGCGAACTCGCGGGCGCCCAGGGCGTGCAGCTCGATGTTGATGCGCAAGAGCCGGGTCAGAGCCTGGCGCAGGGGCCGCAGATCGGTTTTCTCTTCGGCGATGAAAAAAACGCGCAACCGCCGCCCATCGAAATTGTATTCGGTGCGGACGATACGCACCGGCAGGTCCAGCGCCTCCACTTGTTGGCGGCTGATCTGGAACGCCTCCTGCTCCTGCAGCTTGCAGCGCTGGTACAGCGCCATATCCTGCGCGGTGGCGCGTCGTTTGACCGGCTTGAGAGAAGAAGGGCCTGGAGCAGAGATGGGGCCGGTGTGAACCACCTGGCCTATCTCGCGCCCGCGACTCGTTTCCACCACCACGTAATCACCAACCGCCAGGGGATCGATGCCGTTGGCTTCAAAGTGATAGGTTTTGCCAACCTGATGAAACCGCACACCGACAATCGCTCTGTCGGCGGTATATTCGTTATCGGGCATGGCCCGTTCGCTTTCTAGCCTGCAATGACCGAGAGGTGCAAGGTGGGTCTATTCATCTCGTCGGTCGGTGCGGAACTGGCGTCGGCGCGCCCGGCGGATGGCCCGTTTTTTGGCCTCTCGACGCGCCTCGCTGGGCGAGACGTACCAACGCTTACGTTTGAGGCTCTGCAGGGTGCCGCTCTTGATCACCTCTTTTTTGAACCGCTTGAGTAATCCTTCCAGCGATTCACCGTGTCGGAGTTCTACTTTGGCCATATGTCCTCCTTTCCTACGCGCGATTCGATCCGGTAACAGATGACCGCTCGATGGCCTGGGCCACCAGTTGGGCGATATCCTGTATCGCCGGTGTTCCTTCCAGGCCCATGTTTCCAGCCGCGTCGTCGAACATCAACTTGCAGAACGGACAGGCCGTGCCCAGCACGTCGGGTCGTAAAGCCACGGCCTCGCCCAGCCGAATCTGGCTGACCGGCTTTTCCTGTTCGGTTTCCATCCACACCTGCGCCCCACCGCCGCCGCAGCACAGCCCACTCTGACGAGAGCGCGGCATCTCGATCAGCCTGACGCCGGGGATGGCCTGCAATGCGGCGCGGGGAGCCAGGTACTCGTCGTTGTAGCGACCCAGATAACACGAGTCGTGGTAGGTCAGCGTGCCTGCCAGCGGGCGCTGGAGCACGAGCCGCCCCTGGCGCAAGAGCTGAGCGATGAACTGGCTGTGATGCACCACCTCAAAGCGGGCGCCAAACTGAGGATACTCGTTTTTGAAGGTGTTGAAGCAGTGCGGGCACTGGGTGAGAATACGGTTGAAACGATACGCTTGCAGCGTCTCGATGATCTGGAGCGTGGCCTCCTGGAACAGATTCTCCTCGCCGGCGCGGCGAGCCCATTCACAGTTGCAGCTCTCCTCTTGACCCAGAATGGCCAGGTTTACCCCTGAAGCCTGCAGGATCCTGACCATCGCCCGTGAGACCGGCTGGTTGTGCGGGTCGTAACTGCCGGCGCAGCCCACCCAATAGAGCACATCGGCCTGGCCGACATCGGCCATGATGGGCACATCGAGGCCATCGGCCCAGGCGGCGCGTTCGTGGCGTCCGATGCCCCACGGATTACCGCTGCGGGCCACCTGGCGCAGGGCAGTATTGAGCGCCTCGGGCAGCGCGCCCTCTTCCAGTGTCAGGTAGCGGCGCATGTCTACGATGTCGGGCACGTGTTCGATGTAAAGCGGGCATTCGTGCATGCAGGCGCGACAGGTGGTGCAGGCCCACAGCACGGCCTCAGAGATGACCCCACCGGCCAACGGCTGGCTCTCTTGGGACGCCGCGCTGTTGCCGGCCGCCGCCACCCGGCCTGGTCCCACTGTCACCAGGTGATCCCGCAGGTCCATGATCAGTGTTTTGGGGTTGAGCGGCGTGCCGGCCATGCAGGCCGGGCAGACGTCCTGGCAGCGGCCACACTCGGTGCAGGCATAGCTGTCCAGCAGGCGTTTCCAGGGCAGCATCTCGATGCGGGCCGCGCCAAAGACCTCGACCTGTTCATCCTCCAGGTGCAGACGATCCAGCGCTCCTTTGGGGGTCAGCGGCCGTAAAAAGACATTCGGAACGCCCACGATGATGTGCAGGTGTTTGCTGAAAAGTAAATAGGGCAAAAAGCCGGCCAGCAGAACGATGTGGAGCCACCAGCTTGCCCAGTAAAGGTTGCGCCACGCGCTCGCGCTCAAGCCGGATAATAACCGGGCAAAGAACCAGGAGACAGGCGCGGCCGCCGCGCCGATTTCGCCGCCTGCCAGCGCCACCTCTGGGATGGTGGTGGTGAACTGGGTCACGATGACCAGCATCACCCACAAGAGAATACGCAAGGCATCGTTGCCGTGGCTGCCCTTGAATCGCGCCGGCCTGAGGACCAGTCGCTGGAAAAGGGCCATGCCTATACCGGCCAGCACCAGCATACCGAACAGGTCCTGGACAAAGGTGACAAAAGCGGGCAGACGAAAATCGGCAAAACCCTGGGCCATCAGCAGCAGGTCGCCGGCCACCAGTGTGACAAAGCCGTAAAAGACGAACAGGTGCAGCAGGCCGGCGTAGAACCGCCGCAGCAGCCCACCGTGGGCCAATACCGATGTCAACACGCCTGCCAGGCGTTTGCCGATCTGATCCCAACGAGGGGAAGGTTGACCCAGGCGCAGATAAGCGATCAATTGCCAGGCTCGATAGCCGAACAAACTCAGGCTGGCGATCCAGATGGCCGCAAAGAGTACCGGTTTCACCACAGAGAACTCCTCACGGTGAGCAACGTGGTCGGGGCAGATCCCCAAAAAACAAAACGCAGACCGATGCGTTTTCCAGGATCGGCATCGATCGGCGTCCGATTCGAATTCGGGGCAAATGCCCCGGTCGTTGTCTCGCTCACAGGGCGGCGAGGGCCTTTTGCAGGGGTGTAATATCCGGCACCGTGCCGATCTCAAACACCGCGGCGTAGCGGATGCGACCTTCTTTATCGACCAAAAAGAGCGAGCGTTCGGCAAAACCCTCCTGGCGCAACACACCATAGGCCTGGGCCGCCTTGCGGTCAAAATCGCTCAACAATCTATAGCTCAGGCCCAGCTTTTCGACAAACGCAGCGTGCGACCAGCGGCTGTCGATGCTGATGCCCAGCACCTCGGCATCGGCCTGCCGAAAGGCCTCATAGTTTTGTTGCAGCCGGGGCAATTCCAGGCTACACACGGGACTAAAGTCCAGGGGATAAAAAGCCAGCACCACGTGGTTTTTGCCTCTAAAGTCTCTCAGGCTCACCGGCCTGTTGTTCTGATCCACCAGCGAAAAATCGGGGGCTGTATCACCCACGGTTAAAACCTGCCCGGCCATTTGCCCTCCATCGTCCGATCACTGTTTTCATTCTACTATCAGGGTATGCTTTTGTCAAACCCAGGCGTGTTGTTCACTCTGGTCAGGCCACCTTGGGCAGCCCCAGATGCTGTTTTTCCAGGAACTCTAACACTTCTCTTTTGGCCAGTTCGAACCGCTTCAACAGTTCTTGATCGGCGCCCTTGAAGCGCCGGATGGTCTGTTGGGCGCACAGCTCGCAGCCACGCATGGCGCGGTAGGAATCGGCATCACAATCGAGGCAGCCATCCAGGTGCACCATGAGCAGCATAAAGGCCAGTTTGTCCGGGTGCACCTCTGGCAAGGCGGCCACCCGGTCGATCAGTTTCTGCCACTCTTTGCCGCGCAAATCTCGCAGCCTGGAGATGGCCTGGGACGGAAACAACATCTCGGTCTTGAAATACATGGATGTCATGTTCAACTCCCGTTTTCTTGCGTCGCTCCGGCAACCAGGATTCTCTGCAGGTATGGGCCATCACCTGATTCATTTTTACTATTTTCATCATCGTAATTATAACACGAGAAAGTTGGTCTGTCAAGGATTTTTGCACCCGACCTGCAAAAGCCAGGGGGTCAGGACGATGAACGCAGTTGGCGGTGGTACAGCTCGCGGATGGCTTCGAACATGCGGCAGTACGATGGGCTGGCGTAATCGGGGTACGACCAGGGCCAGCCGCAAAAGGCGCCGTCGCGGTAGTGGAGGGTGACTTCGGCATAGATGCCATCGGCGAGGTAGATACGGTGGGCGTGGTTTTTGGTAGTGGCCAGCACCAGCTTGGAAAGAGACACGTAACCGGGATCGATGTTGACCTGGCGCCGGCCCTGGATCAGCCATCTCTGTTCCAGTGCGTTGGTCTGTGTCTTGATCTGGGCCAGTGCGCCGGGGTGGATCAAGCGCTCGAAGGCCAGGATCAGGCGCACCAGTTGCGGGCCGAACTCGGCGGTGTAATAGTCGGTGTGATCAAAGGGCAGGGGTGGGCTTGAATAATCCAGCGCTCCAAAGACCGCCTCCATGCTGCAGCGGGCTGCCTCCAGCAGTGTCAGATCACTGGCAAAGAGGCTGGCGACGAGTTTGACCGGTTGAGGGGTTTGGGCTGTGCCCACGTTTTTCCTCCTGCCCACGTTTGCACAACGGGGGTCACATTTCACCGCCCCAGCACATTGCCGGCCTCGGCCGCAGGGCCTGGAGACGGCCTTGATAAACCCACACCCCCGCATCGGCATTTGCCAGCGGGGGTGTGGGGTCGACAGGAGTGAACGTTAGCGCCTATTCCTCCAGCGCCAGGTAACGTTTGACATCAGAAAAATAAGAGTCGGAGATGATGAGCAGCAGACCGGTCTCACCTTCCGCGGCCTGCAGGGCCACCCAGCCCTCGGTCTGGCCGTTGGGGTAAAGCCAGCCGGACAGTTCTGGATCGGGCACGGTGACATAGATTTGCTCGTAGACCTCTTTGTTGTCACCGACGAGTTCGAACAAGCCATAGTCGGCCAGTTCCGGCACATCCTCTTCCGAAATGTTACGCATGCTGACACGCAGCAACACATACTCCATGCCCTCATCGGGCGGGTCGTTGTATTCGTTGGCCTCATAGATGGCGTCCCAGGCGTCGTCGCCACGCAGCACTTCCAACACGGTGATCTCCCATGTTTCGGTGGCGATGACCGTGCCTGACGGGGCCGGGTCATCGGCCGAGGCGCCGCTGGTCTGATCGCCGGCGATCTCGATGCTCGACGGCAAGGCCACGCCGGCCCCTTCTTCCAGGGCGACAAAGCGACCTTCTCGATCCAGGTCGTAGACTTGACCAAAGACCAGCACCGGGTTTTCCTCGCCGACACCAAACTCGAAGGCCAGCCAGCCGGTCCACTCACCGCCGGGGTAAAGGCGGACGTCCAGGTTGGGCTCTGGCTCGACGACGTAGGGGTAACGGTAGAGCACGTTGTTATCGCCTGTCAGGTGGAATACGCTGCCGTCGATAGACTGGGCTTCTTCGGTCTTGGCCAGGTTTTTGGCATAGATGCGCAGCAGGACGTACTCCAGGCCCTCGGCCGGCGGCTCGGTGTACTCGTTGGCCTCCAGGAGCATGTCGTAGGCCTCGTCGCCGCGCACCACGTCCAGCACCTCCACGTCCCAGGGCTGCTCAAAGATGCGGCTGCCATAGGCGGCCGGCTCGCTGCGTGAAGCGCCGCTGCGAGCGTCGCCCTCGAAAGCCAGATCGGTTGGCAGGGCGATGGATGCACCCTCTTCCAGGGCCAGATAGATGGGTTGATCGTCCCACTCCCAGGCCTCGTCGTAGACCAGGATGAGGTTGCCTTCACCCTGTTGTATGCTGAAGGCCAGCCAGCCCTCAGCAACGCCACCGGCCATCAGCTCGGCGCTCAGCTCAGGCTCCGGAACGGTCAGCCAGGGCATATCGTAGAGCACGGCGGCGTCGCCGGTGATCTCAAAGTCGATGGCGCTGACCTGCCGGGCGTCACCGCTGCCGGTGCGCTCGACCGCGACCTTGACCAGGGCGTATTCAAAGCCCTCGGTGGGTGGATCGTTCCAATCGCTGGCTTTGAGGATCGCCTGCCAGGCCTCGTCGCCGCGCAGCACCTCTTGCACCTGGATGGCCCACTCGGCGGTGCTGGCGACCTCGCCCAGAGGCACGGGGTTGGCGCGGCTGGCGCCGGCTTTATCGCTGGCTGCCGGGCCGTCGGGGCCATCGGTGCTGGCGGTTACGCCGGTAAAGGTAAAGGTATCCAGTATGCTCAAAAAGGCAGGTTGGAAGGCAGGCCAGTCTTCGGCGGGCATGACGGCCATGATGATCGCGGCCTGGGTGTCGTTCATGACCAGCACGATATAACCGGGCATGGCGGTGCCGTCGTCGGTGGTGGCGGTCAGATCGGCCCCGGCGGCGGTGAGGTCGTTGACGGTGATTTCTTCGACCTCGCCCAACTGGATGTTCTCATCCATGGTGTTGGCTGCTTCGGCCAGCACCAGCCCCAACTGGTCTGGGGTAATGCCGGCCAGCGCCCCTTCCAAAAAGATCTCCTTGGCATCGGCCATGACGATCACGGCGCTGGGCAGGCCGTCGCTGGCCATGGCCGCCGCCATATCCTTCACAAAGATGGCCATCTGGCCCATTTCGAGGTACGTCCAGCCTGCGGGGTAGGCCACACTGTAACCCTGGGTCTGGCTGACAAAGGGCTCGTCGGCCAATTCGAACTCTCCACTGGACGTGGCAGCCTGTGGCTCGAAGAAGGTCATGCCATGGGCGATGGCTTTGACGGTCGGCTCAAGTTCGTCCCACGAATCGGGCCTCACACCGCCGGCAAACACCACCAGGCGTTCCTGGTCTTCCACAATGACAACGACGGCATAACCGTGCGCCTCGTTTGCTGTGCCTGCTTCGGAGGTAAACTCGGCGGCGGCGGCGGTATAACCATCGATCTCGATCTCGGCGACATCACTCAGTTCCCAGCCCTCGGCCAGCGCCTCTCCCTCGCCAAAGGGGGCCAGCCCTGGCGTCTCGAACAGCGCTGCCGGGCTCTCCAGGGTATCGGGGTCGATGCCTGTGTCTTCAAAGGTGCTGCTCCACAGAATGACGGCGATTTGAGGCGTCTCGCCGTTCATGATGCTGTCCAAAGCTTCCTGGCTATCGCTGATGAGCGTCAGGCCAAAGAACGAAGTGGCCACCCAATCTGCAGGCAACATCAGGTTGATGCCAGCGGTTTCGTCGGTGTATTCGGTTGTCAGGGCCTGGCCCGGCGGCATTTCTGGCGTGGGCGTGGGTGGAATGGGGGTCGGCGTGGCTGTCGGCGGGACAGGCGTGGCTGTCGGCGGGACAGGTGTGGCTGTCGGCGGGACAGGTGTGGCCGTCGGCGGGACAGGTGTGGCTGTCGGCGGAACGGGTGTGGCCGTGGGTTCTTCCTTACCGCAGGCCGAAAGGGTCAGGGCCAGGGTCAAGAGAAGCAACAGGGTGAGAATGGTTTGGAATCGTGTTTTCATCGAGTCCTCCTCGTATAATAGGTTCGTAGTCAGGCACGTAACGGAGTGGAGTGCCGTAAGATGCCACTTTGCCCTGCTGCGTGGCTCACTACAAACCTCGTGGCATCTGGTCAGACGGGTCGGTCGGATCAGACAGGTAAACTAGGCTGGGCATATTGTGGTTGGCGAAAATGACCTCCTTTCCGGATTCTGCCGAATCGCCGATCCTGGTCTGAAACAAAAAAGGTGGTCACCCCCCCCGACCACCCCAATGTGAGCGCCAAATGGAACGACGCAGATTGTATCACAGGCAGGCCCGATTGTCAAAAACGGCCAGAGTTGTCAAGTCGTGAGGCGGTGTGTCAGATCTTGAGGAGTCTGGGCGCCAGGATGACGGCTGTCCGGGTTTCGGCTGCCGGGCTCGGGCCGCCGCTCTGTTCACTTCGGCGCGCTTTGGAGCCGATGGCGGTGCGAGTCGAGCGGGGTAACGAGGTCGGCAGGGCAGGCGCAGGGACGGCGGCCGGCTGCGTCTGGGTGGGCAGCGTCTCGGCGGCAGCCCAGGTGGGCCGCCAGGCGGCGCGCCCGGTGGAGGTGGTTTTTCGAGGCCGGGTGACCATCGCGGTGCGTGAGGATGTCGGTGCGGTGGCGGCCAATCCAGGGCCAGAATCGCCCGCTGACTTGCGGGCGGCGGTGATGGCCGTGCGCGTGACGGCCAGATCGGTGGCGTCTGTGGTGTTCATTCCCATTCCCCCCCAGGTGGATGACGTTGAAAGCAGTGATGTCACGGCCTCTATTATAAGGCAAATGGCCGGCGGTCAACTTACAGCTTGGGTAAAGAATGGGTAAAGGTTGGGTTGATGGGCCAATCGGCTCAGTGCCAGCGTTTTTTGCTGACCATGGCGCAGGCGTCGTGGACGACCTCCATGCCGTGGGCCTCGGCCCACTCGATGGCCGCCTCCGATTCGGCGCCGGGCTGCATCCAGACGCGGTTCAGGCCCAGGCGATGCGCCTCTTGCACCACCTGCTCGGTGATGTGGGGCGGCACGACCAGATCGACCACCTCGACCGGCTCTGGCAGGTCGGCCAGCGAAGGGTAAAGCGGCTGGCCGTCGACCTGGCCGCCCTTGGGGTGGACGCCGTAGACGATATAACCCGCGCTGCATAGATCGCGGTAGATGCGGTTGCCGAATTTGGTTGGGTCTTGGGAGACGCCGACCACGGCCCAGGTGCGGCGGTTGATGAAATCCTGGATGCGTTTTTCGATAGGGGTCAGCTCGAATTCATAGTCGGTTGGCACGTTTTGTCTCCTTGCGTTGGGCCGTAGTGCGTAGGGCGTACTGCGTACTGCGTAGTGCGTTTGCCATCGCAGAACGGAATACGCATCACGCCATACGCTTCGTCAAACCTCGCAACGCCCAAAGAATCAGGGGCGCTCTTGTGATGGATTCACTCCACCTTGATCCTGGCGGCTTTTTTCTTGGGTTCCGGCTCGGCTTCCAGGGCTTCGATGGCGCCATCGAGCAGACTGCGCCAGGCCAGCAGCGCCTCTTTGGCGGCCGAGCGCAGGTGGCCGCGGAAAGCCGAGGGCCGGCGCTCTTTTTTGTGTTTGAGGCTGCCCCGCACGCCCTTGATGCCATCGGCCAGCCAGTCTTCGAAAATGAAGGTTTTTTCGTCGGCGGGCATAGTGCACCTCCCCTGAGATGGTACGTGGGGTTGGATGAGTTGATGATATTATACAACAAGGGCGAAGAAAAGCAAAGGTCTGACAATCTTCTGGCCGTCAAGAGCCCATTTTGGGATCATCTATTACCCACTGTGAACCAGCGCGTTTCACTCACCTCGGAGAGACGTTCCCACCCCTCATCCATCACGCGGCTCACTGCAATATTCCAGTAGTAAGTGCCAGTCGAATAGAATGGCGAGTCATTAAGTTCAACTGACACCGGAAAGAAACCACTTGACATTCCATCCTGACAGGATACCCACGTTGGATCGTCCAGGTATAGATAGCTTTGTGGAGGCGAGGATTTCGAAATCTGAATAGCGAATTTCCAGCCTGACGGCAAACAATACTCCCAGGTCCATTTCAGTCCAATCGTGCTGCCAACTTGATAACTGTCGCCGTTCTCTGGCGCGCTCAGTCTGGGTGCCGGAGCACAGGAAGGCACGACACACTTTTTGTTGGGGTCATAATCTGGTGGAGGAACAGACGGCACGGGCGTTTGAGGGTTCCACGGTGGTACTAGTGTATTCGTCGGCGTTGGTGTTATTGGCACTGGCGTATCTGTCGGCGTTGGCACTGGTGTCGGTACATCAATGTAGAGTTTCACTTCTTGACTTTCAGCGATCAATTTCCAGTCTTTGGGATTATTTTCGGGGTCGGGGCCTGTTTTAAGGACGATCGCCACATTCCAATAATAGTACCCGCGTGAAAAACTGATGCCATGGCAGGGAGGATTCTGCAAATCCATGAGGAGGCCATTGTTTTTTCTATAATCACTCGCGTCTACCCAGGTGCAACTGTGTTTTTCTTCCGGAGTCTCCTGATGCCACACTCTCAATGCAAAATACTCGGCTGTCTGTAGCTCCCTGAACCAACTCCACTTAAAGTGCACTTTATCTGAAGTCATAAACACTGCCCCGTCCTGTGGTTCAAGCGGTTCAGGTGCAGGAATTGGCGTGCAGGTAAAAATTGATGTGGCTGTCGCTGTGGGTGTGGCTGATGGCGTAGATGTCGCCGTCGATGTGGGGGTTGGTGTGGGAGCAGTAAAGGGCGCACCCGTTGGTGTGGGGGTTGGTGTGCAAGATGGCGTGAAGGTTGCCGTCGGGGTGTCGATCGATGGAGAGGAAGTGAAGCCGACCGTCGGTGTGTGGGTTGGGTGAGTGGGCGCGGCAAAGGTTGCCGTTGCCGTATCGGTCGGTGTAGGCGTAGGGGTACCGGTCACAAGCGCGACGACAGGTGTGGTCGCCGCTGCGGTGATTGTCGGCGTCGGGGAAGGGAAAATGGCCCCGACCACGAGGCCAAGTGGCCGGCACAACATGGCGCTCAAGGCGAGAACGACGAGTAAAGCGCCGATTACAGCCAGACGCCGCTCGCGGTTTTCGACATCGCCGGGCTGTCCCCGCCCCAGAGACGCGGCGCTGGCCCGTCTCAAGCCCACACGGGCATGCCTGTGATTGGGATCGATCTTGAGTATATCAGAATAGGCAGCGATGGCCCGATCCCACTCTTGCTCCCCCTCGTGCTGGCGGGCCTGCGCATAGAGCGCGTCGAGGCGCTGAGTTTTCTGGGCCTCCTGAAGTTTCTCTTCCACGTCGGGATAACCGGGCTGCTGCTGCCGAATTTGCTCCAGGCGAGAGATGGCCTGTTCCCATTTTTTCTCTCCAAAAAACGTCATCGCCTCCTGGTAGAGCTCTGCCAGGTGTTGTTTGCCTCGCGCTTCCTCCAGCCGGCTATCCACGTCCTGGTAGGCCGGCGCGATCTTGCGGATTGTCTCCAACGTGGTTACAGCGTTGGCCCATTCTTCGGCGGCCATTTCTGCCCTGGCCCGGTCGTACAGTTCGGCCAGACGCGCCTGCCGGTCGGCGATGGCTCGCTTGACGGCAGCATCGGCGTATTCTGGCTCTAGTTCCAAAACTCGACTGAAGGCTTGGATGGCGGAAGCCCATTCGCCCTCGTTGAGGGCCTGGCAGGCCCGAGTATACTGTTCGTGTAATTGCTTCTGCCGCTGGGCCCGCGCCAGCAGAATGGCGACCTCTTTATGGTCTTGCGCTCGATGTTCCAGCTCTTGCAGGGTTTTGACTGCCTCGGCCCACTCTTGGACGGCCAGATGTTCTTGAGCCTTGAGGTAAAGATCGTGTCGTTTTCTCTGATCGACGGAATGGGACAGCCGTGCCGAAGTGTCTTTATAGTCCGACTCTTGGGCAAGGATCTGGAGGTAAAGATCTACCGCTTCTGCCCAGCGCTCGGCTGCTTCGTGGTCCTGAGCTTCGGTATACCAATCGGCCAACTGGCGTTGTCGTCGGGCTTCCTCCAGTTTGGCCGCCGCGTCGCCAGAGGCGTAGTCCAGGTCGTAAGCCACAACCTGGGCCAGGAATTCCTCTGCCTCTGCCCATGCGCCGCGGTCGTAGGCCTGTCCTCCCTCGCGGTACCGCTTTTCCCAATTGATGTTCTCTCGCGCCCGTTCCAACCGGGCCCGGGCTTCTGTGTGAGTGGGCTGCTCGGCCAGCGCCCCCTCGTAGCAAACGGCAGCCTGTTCCCATTCGCCGTGTTGCTCGTGCTCCTGCGCCTGGGCCCAGGCCCTCTCGATCCGCTCTTGCCAGGCCTCATGTGCTTTTATGGCCTCAGACAACGCCTGACCCATGCCCCGCGCATCCGCATAACGCTCTTCCGGTGCTTTGCTCAACGCTTTGAGCACCACGTCGCTCACAACCGGTGAGATCTCGGCATTGAGTTGGTCAGGTGGTGTGAGTGATGCCTCGCGGTGGCTCTGAATCACCCGCGTCACATTCTCCGGATAGGGAAACGGTGGCTGGCCGGTCAGCATCTCGTACAGCACGGCCCCCAAAGCATACAGGTCGGCCCGGCGGTCTATTGTCCCGCCGTGCAGTTGCTCCGGCGGGGCGTAAAGCACCGAGCCAAAAAAGTCGCCTGGCGCATCCTCTGCGCCGGTTATCCCACGAGCCAGACCAAAGTCGGCCAGCTTGGCCGTGACCCCTTTGCGATCCCGCACCAACAGGATGTTGCTGGGTTTGATATCGCCGTGCAAAATGCCCTCGGCGTGTACGATCTCTAACGCGCGGGCAGCCGCCAATCCCAATTCCAATGCCTGGCGGACGGCGAGTCGACCCTGGCGTTGGAGCAGGTCGGCAACCGTGCCCTCGTTGGCGTACTCGAGCACCAGATAATAGCTTCCCTTTTCCTCGAGCACGTCATAGATGGTGACCACGTTCTCGTGGCGGAGGCGGGCGATGGTGCGCGTCTCTGTCAGGAGGCGATCCACGTCTGTTTGTGTGTCCCCGCTACCCGTCCGTAAATGTTTGACGGCCACTTGGCGGCCAAGCAGACGGTCTTCGGCCAGGTAGACATCTCCCCAGCTACCCCGTCCGAGATGCTTGAGAATCCGGTACTTGTTGACCAACAGATCGCCCACCGAAAGCCCCATTTTGTTTACCGCCGTTTTCCGTTTGTCTCTGGCAGTTCCTGGCTGCTCAGCCGCACCGCCTCCAGTGACTGCTCGTTGAGAATCCACTGCCCCACCATAGGCACCTGGAATCGACAGCGGGTATGGTCTGATTCCGTTTCAATGATTTCCTGCTGCTTGAGCCGCTCGATGGCTTGATGAGCCTCGCTCCGGTTTGCACCCTCGCGCCGGCACAAATCGGCCACCGGCACCCATTCCTCCGCCCGATGGGCCAGTTCGGCCAGGATCAGCCGCTCCAGACTGCCCAGGTTGGCCCACAGATCGCTGAAATAAAGGTGTGCTGAACGTAACGCCCGTTCAACAGCCAGCCCGGCATCCTGTCCGGTCACCCGGCCAAACGGCCCGCTGAGTCGACGGGGTGAGCTGTTCAGGTATTGAATCAACTCGAAACAGACGGCCTGCACCAGGTAGGGTTGGGCGCGCGTGGCCGCCAGGATGGCTTCTACCGCCGGGCCGTCGTAGCGGAGCTGGCTGTTCTTTTCCGGCAGGCGGATCAAAGCTTCCGCCGCCTGGCGCTCGAGGTAACTGACGCGCAGCGGCCGGACGCTGATAAAGTAAGAGTGCCACTGGCGGTCCATTTCCTCCAGGGTGCGCAACCCGGCGAACAGCAAAACCAGCCAGGCCGAGTGATGGTTGACCAGATGGCGCAACACGTCAAAGACGGCTTCTTCCATCTTGTTCTTCTGGATCGCTTCTTCGATCTTTTCGAATTCGTCGAGCACCAGGAGCAGCAGCCGTCC
Source organism: Chloroflexota bacterium (assembly GCA_049324835.1). GTDB lineage: Bacteria > Chloroflexota > Anaerolineae > CAYNKW01 > CAYNKW01 > JBMOMT01. Next base: position 38,679 of record JBMOMT010000055.1, read on the forward strand.
GTTCAACTGCTTGCGGGCCTGGTCCAGCCACTCGTAAAACGCGTGCGTCCCTCGATGGTCAAAGTCGTCCAGGTCCACCGGCGGCAGGGAGAGCCGACGGTGGGTGTCTGCCTGCTGCACGGCCTCGCGGGCCAGGGTGTAGAGAAAACGATTCAGGCCGTCTACGGTGGCTGTCTTTTGTAGATCCACGAACACCGGCACGTACTCGGCCGGCAGGCGATCGGGCAACTGGTAGAGCAGCGAGGTTTTGCCCGTCCGTCGTTGGCCGTACAGCACCAGTGTCGGTTTGTTGCTGGCGGCGAGGTTTTCTTGAATTTTGGCAAACAGGTCCTCGCGGCCAACGAATACCTGGGCCTTTTCGGGTTGGATGGCGCTGCCGAAGATGTACACGTTCTCGATAACGGGCGGCCCGACGCCCTGTGTGTCTTGCAATGCCTGTTCCACGACACCCTGCCAGCGTTGCAGGAGGGGATTCAGCAAACCGCTGATCCGTCGATCCATCTGGGCTAACGTCGCCTGCAACGCCGTCAGACTGGACTGTGCCTTACGCAAGTTGACGCCCCAGCCCGGGCTGTCCGGGGTGTGCGTGGCTGCCTGGGCGCTCTGACTGACTTCGGTGAACAGGGTGACAGTGCGTTGCAGGTCTGAAGAAGGCAGGTCAACCGCACGGGGGAGCCAGGCCAGGTGCTTTTCGGCATCGGCGATGCCCCGGAGATCTTTGCTGTCGCGCAGATCGTGGGCCAGAATCGAGGCCAGAGCGGCCTCGGCGGCCCACCCTTGACGGAAACTGCGGGCGATCTTGTTGATGGTTTCCATGGCAAACGGGCGTTCGCCGGACAGCGCCAGCCAGGTCAACTGTCGGTCGAGCGTCCGCAGGGGAAACCAGATCAGTTCATCCCAGCGAGCGGGTGAGAGGTGATAGAACCGCCGGAGCCAACGGCCGGCGCCAATGGCTTTTGCCGGGTAACTCAGCCCGGTGAGCACGGCCTGCCAGGCTTGCTCTGCCAGATAGAGGGGCAGGCGCAGATAGCCCAGCCGATACCCGGCGGCAAAGCCGAGGCTATAGAGCACCAACAGAACGAATCCAAGCGCCAGCCCGTTTGCATCTCGACCGGCCACGGCGAGAAAAAGCCCTGCCAGGGCTCCTCCTCCGATCGCGCACACGCCGCCGAACCACTGCCCGGCCGGGCGTGTGGTAAAAGTTGCTGCCGCTACCAGGCCCAGGATCAAACCCAGGGCCAGGCCACCGGCCAGACCAAAGGTGATCACGGCCATCAAAGGGCCGCCTTCTCCCGTCTGCGCCCAGGTCGCAGCCGGGCCGAGGCCGATGATGGCCGCCAGGCTGCCGGCCAATCCCGTCGCCGGGCCCATGTTCAGGCCAAAGGAGAGGCCAACGAACAGCAGACCGCCCACACCCAGAAGCAGCGCAATCAGAGCTATGGTCAGCACACTCTCCCACGGAAAAGTGTAACCCCACCCAAGCGCCGCTGCCTTGGCGACCAGAGGCCAGGCCACCGCGCCCAGAGCGATGGCGACCAGCGCCTGACGAACCACGCGACGTTCCGGGGGCTTGAGGCCGCTGCGCACCGGCCAGATGGCGCGGTCGGTCGTCAACAAAGGGCTAACTTTTTGCAGTTCATCATCCAACTTGAATGGTTTGAAAAAGGCCCGACGGCCCAGTTGCAACGCCTCGGCGATCAACATGGCGGCAGGTTTTGCTCACTTTTAATGCGATTCACGGGAAACGATTTCATCAGCCTCTCCGTCCAATCAAATTTTTCAGAAACCCCAAAAAGTCTTGCCCGGTCAGCTTGCCGACGCCGACCAGGACAAAGACCAGGACGATCGCTGTGATGATGGCGACGTAAGGGATTTTAGAGGGCGGCACGAGCGATCCGATGATGGCAGCGACGATTATCACGACCAGGGCCGCGCCGGCGTACACCAGCAACGTCTGTGTGGAGGAGAGGGGAGGCTTTTCGCCCGCTGGGGAGACCACGTTTTTTGATGGTTTAGCGCTGGCTCTTTGAATCGCCTTTTTTGCCACGGGATACTGCTGCACCCGTGAGGCAAAAGACTGGCTAAAAACGCGCCACTGGCCATCTACCGCTTCTACGATCCCCAGACGCGCCAAACGGCCCAGGGTTTTCCTGGTTTCATCGGTTGGAACGGCGCGGCCGACGGTGACTTTGAGAGCCGCTTTTTCATGCTCATCCAGCTCTTCCCACAGTTTGTCGAAACGGGTTCCGGCTTCGTTTTCGAATTGCTGGCGGACGTCCCTGGCCTGTTCGTCTGCCGGGGCGCCTGGCCACCGCATCTTGACAGTGTATAGATGATGGCATGCCATCTGCAGGAAGAAAGGGTGTCGCCCGGCCAGTTGCTCGACCAAAACCTTGTCTTCTGGTGAAAGAGCGATCCCGGTCCTGGCAAAGGGTGTACGCCGCAAGGCCTGGGCGGCGTACGTTTCTAACAACCCCAGATCGATCTGGGAAAAAATGTTGTCAAAGGGTGACCCCCAGCCGGCGGCCTGGATCAAATCAGGCAACGATCTGCGCGAGGCGGTGACCATGGCCAGTTTGGTTTGGTTTCCCAGGGAGCGCAGCGCCTCCAGGAAATCGTTGCCAAAAGACCCTCGACACTCCATGATTTCTTCGAACTCGTCCAGGCAAAGCACCAGATGGATGCTTTTGCTGAGGCGCTCAACGACCTCGGTGAAGCTGGACATATCGGTGACCTCGTCGATGGCCAGAATGCCGCCCATTTCCTCGTTCAATTTCTGAGCCACCAACTGCACAAACTCGGTCACTGTACGGCAGCGGGCATCTTGCAGGTCAAAGTACAGCGGCACATAGTTTGCCCCTAACGTGTCGCGCAGCGTGTGGGCCAATCGATAGAGGAGAGAAGATTTGCCGATCCGTCGCAGGCCGACGATGGACGTACTCTGCATGAGGCGCAGGCGCGCATACAGGTTGTCCAACTCTTCTTTTCGGCCAAAGAACATGTCAGGGTCGGTCACCAGGGGACCATAACGGTAGGGATTCACTCCGTACTCCCGTTTTACACTTGTCAACCCTTTGAGGTTTGCAAGCTGCTGGGGCACATCCTTGTAGCCCGGACGGCGTTCCTGAATCTGCTGTAAGAGGTCCATGGCCTTGTTCAATTTACCTGCTTCCGCCAGGGCTCTTGCTTGCTCGTACCAGGCGGCGAGTTGACGGTCCTCAATTTTCCTGGCAACTTGGGCCATTTGCTCTGACACATCTCGATAATCAGGACGGCGCTGGAGGATCCGGTCAAAGCTCTCTCTGGCTTGTTCGAGATCACCCGCTGTCAGATGAGCCACTCCCTCCTCGTACCAGGCGGCGAGTTGCTTTTCTCTGACCCACGTGGCAAAGGCGGAGGAAAAGAGTCGCCAGCCTGAGTCGTCTCTGACGGCAAGACAGCGCTCCTCCAAGCGCTTAAGAATGCTTTCCCACGCATACCGATCAATTGTCTGATCAGTAGCAAGTCTTTCAATCACTTCTCGTTCCCCTATGGACGGAGGTGGCATGTCAAGAACCTGCCAGTAGAAGTTGAAGTGGGGTTCAGCGGCTGCCACAAAGGCCTGAACGGCTCTATGCCGGGCCTCTCCTCGAGGCCAATTTGGGGCATCGAGTTCATTGCACAGATGATAACACAGTAGCTGTAAGAAAAAAGGATGATAACCCGTCAGGTCAAACAGAAAAGCAGACTCGTCGCAGAGTTTTTGAGCCAGCGCCATGTTGAGGTGCGCACGCTCGAAATAGCCATAGATCAGGTCATAGACCTCGTCTTTTCCGAAGGGGCTAAGGATTTTGGGAGTGAAAATATTGAACAAAGGAGAGCTCAATTCAGAATATTTGTGTTGGAGCGCCGTCAGTCCTAATCGGGTGGCAATAACGAAAGAAATTTTGTTATCCGTCCGTTGAGGAAGGCTGCGAAGTTGGCTGTAGAAATCATTTCCTAGTTCAGAGTTCTCCGCAGTTTGATCGAATTCGTCGAGTAAAAGGGTGATCTGGATATCCGAGCTCACAAATCCTTCGGCCAAATCCGAAGGGTTGGTTACAGAGGTAGGAAAATGTTCGGACGCAACTTGACCATTGACACCCCTGGCCTTGATTTGGCGGACAATCTCTTTGGCCATCTGCTGCCACACGTCAGCTGTGCTGGTCTTGGTATGAGCCTCGAAATTGAAAAATACCGGCACGTGATTTGGGGGCAGTCCCAAAGGCGAGTCAGGATGAGCGAGATAAAGCAGCAGGGAGGTCTTGCCCGTCCGTCGCTCACCGTGAAGAGAGACGTTCCTGTGAGCCATCATGCTGGTAGATATTTTTTCAATTAATTCTTTGCGTCCTACAAAATCTGTCGGATTGCTAATCGGATTGCCACTGTAGAAAGGATTGACCTGACGTGTCATTTCCACTGGTGCTCCTCCCCAAGGAAAAATGCGCGACGACGGGCCCACAGAGGCAATGCCGCCAATCTGAAGCGAAACAGGCCTGCATTCCAGTTCTTCCACTCGATTAATTCCCGCTCTGCTAGATCGCACACGCCTCTGAGCAACACATCTTCGGTAACGTTTCTGGTAGATTCGTACTGATCGGCCATACCTTTCAGATCTTGCAGAGAATATTCGAGTTCTAGATGGGCGGCGAGTATCCTTTGGCCTGTCAGCCATACGACGGTTAGTTCGTGAGAAGACATGCGATGGGTGAGATCGCAGAGAAAATAGTGCACTTCTTGCAGAAACTCGGAAATAAAGTCCTCCTGATTCCATTCTTGTATTTTGGCCAATAGGTTTAACACGGTTTCTAAAAATCGTGGATGTCCATCGCATAGTGCAAGACAGAAATTTATCACTTCGTTGGACATCGAGTCTGCAATTCTATGGGACAAGAGAGGCCGGATCTTTTCTTCCTTGTGGTGACGGATTCGGACAGGGTATCCCTTGGCCAGGAGCCTGTGAAGCAGATTCTCCCTGGGTAGATCGCACACAGCTAGAATAAAATTGCCGTTTCGTGGATCGCGCACAAAATCATCAATGAATTTGATGATTTTGTCATTCAATCTGCCTGGATCACCTAGATTCTCAATGTGATCGATCATGACCACTGGTCGCTTCTCACCCATGCCTTGCCGGAGACCCGTCCAATGCTCCAAAAACGCCTCTTTTCCGCCGTCCTTGAAAGCTTTTTTGTGTGGGCTGCTCAGGGTAGATACAGAATGTTTACTGGCCCAGATTTGGAACTTGTTTGTTAGTTGCCTGGCAAGATCGTAGGCAAAACCATTCAGATCCGAGGTAATTGGCGTTTCTATCAACAGAGGCACGTATTCGTCACTCAGGTCCTCACATAGGCGCGCGAGCAATCTGGACTTGCCCACCATACGCTGACCGCCCAATACTACAAAATGATGGCCCTCTGAGGCCTGTTTGAAACAGCTTTTGATCTCGGCGATTTCTCGGGCGCGAAGGCGATCCAGGTGTTCCGCGTTCTCGACAAGTTGTTGTCTTGTAGTGGGGCCGTCAGTTCGTTGATTTGACGACCCTGCGTCCGGCGACAGTGCAGCCTGGCCCTGCGACCTGATCCAAACATGCCCAGCTTGTGCTCCTTCGGTAAGTTGGAAGTCAATCCATTCGTGGCCCTTCTGTTTGTGTAGACGAGAAAATAAAGTAGCATCAGCCAACTCAATCCCTTTTGCTGCGAGTTTGCTCTTGAAATCTGCAAGGGACATTTTGGGGTTGCCAGGATGGTCCTTGAAATACGAATCGAGGATTTCAAGAATGACTCGATCGTTATCCGTTGTCATTGTGCGCCTCTTTGGGGTTGTGATAGAGATGCGTGACCTTGGCTATACTAGTTGAATGGCGACCTCAATACCCTCATGCGTTAACCACACCATGCCACCCTCTGCCTGGTCTAAGAAACTATACTCGACCCATCCGATCTCTTTCAATCTATAGAGAGCACGTATCACATCATCTCGCTTCGCTTGGCAGTCTTGAACCAGTTTATCCAATTTTAATTTTGGAGATCCAGGATGTTTTTGATAATGTTTGTAGAGAATTGCCAGAATGCGCGTATCAAGACTTGGCGAAACGCTCTCCAGTGGCTTGGGGGATTTGGCCCCGCCAGCATAATAGGCGACCGCGAAATTGTCGGCTTGAGAGAATTTGAGGATAGGGTTTTGTTTATCGTTAGTACGCTGAGGCACTACTTTTCCAACGTATAAAGCAATGTCGGCAATGTAAGCATACCCGTCCTTGTCCGCAGCGCCGTATCCGGCTAACCCCTCCCGCAGGGCTTGGGTGAATACGCTGTAGGGTGTGCCAGTATAGGATAATTCGTTCTTACGCGAAGAAGCGATCATCACCCGACCACTGCCAGCCGTTAAAACAGCATCCAGCTCTGGTGGCGCAGGAGACTTGACAAAGCCCATAGACTTGGTGATTTCTGTCATGCCACCAGCATGACAGCAATCGAGCAATATCACGAGCTTTTTGGCCTCAATGGCGCGCAGCTTTTTGGTAAATTCATTTCCAGAGATGGCCGTATGAGTCAGATCGTGGGGGTCGTAACCATGCAGAACGAGATGGTAATGAGGCATATACCCACCATGACCAGAAAAATAAACGATTGCTGTAGCTTCAGAATCATTCCCCGTCTGCCCGGCGAGCCAATCAAGGCTGTCGAGAATGGTCTGCCTGTTGGCATCAGCCTCGGTAAGAAGTTTGACATGCTGCGGTGGATAAGCACAGCGTTGGGGATCCACCAATATATCTCGTAGGCCAGTTGCATCCTCGACAGTGATTGGAAGGTCGGCTCCGACACCAATGAGCAAAGCATATCCGTGAGTGAAGTAGGGCACATCGGACATCAGTAACTCCTTTCGAAAGGGTGGGGTCTATTCAATTGGATTCCTTGAAATTGTCGAAAACTTGGGATGTCAGGTGATGATGAGGTCTTATGGTAGGTATTTTAGCGCAGTGACACCATATAGTCAAGTGGAGAACTCGTGTGTCCAGTAAAACTCACTCTATATCCGTGTACACCCCCTCCATCCCCGGCACGATGCGCGCCCAATCGAACCGCGCCGCCACAAACTCACGCGCCGCCTGGCCCAAGGTGGCCCGCCGCTGCGGACCGCGCAGCAGCTCGACCGTGGCGACGGCAAATGCCTCCGGGCTATCGGCCAGCAGCAGCTCACGGCCCGGTGTGGCGCCCAGCCCTTCGGCCCCCACTGTCGTGCATACCATCGCCTTGCCCAGGGCCATCGCCTCCAGCACCTTGAGGCGCGTGCCGCCGCCCATGCGCAGCGGCGCCACGACCGCCGCCGCTTGCGAGACGTAAGCGCGCACATCGGCCACCGCGCCGGTGATGGCCACTCCCGGCCGCCCGGCCAGCCGTAACACGCGTGGATGGGGTTGCATGCCCACCACGTACAGCCTGGCCTCCGGCACCTGCCGCCGCACCAGCGGCAATATCTCGTCGGCGAACCACAACATGGCGTCGACGTTGGGTCGAAAATCCATCTTGCCCACGAAAACCAGGCTCGCCTGGCCCAGCTCGGGCAGGGCTGCCGGCTCGGGCCGGTAGCCGACATAATGGGCCACGTCGACGCCATTGGGCACGACGGCGATCTCTAAACCCGGCGATAGGACGCGCAGCGCGACGCGGTCGGTTTCAGAGACAGCCACCACCCGGTCGGCGGAGCGGCAGGCGCGGGTCTCGTAGCGCCGCAGCCGCCGCCACTGGACGAACGAGTAGGCAGCGCCGATCCAGCGGCCCGGCTGGCGCAGGTCGGTCTCGAAGGCGCGCTGTTGCAGCACATACTCGGCGTTGTGCTCGTCAAAGACGAGCAGGGGAGTGTTATCCGCCGGCAGGGGGGAGGGCAGCGGCGGCAGCCCTGGCGCGCGCTGGCCGCGCAGCCACAGCAGATACTGGGCCAGCTCGATGCCTTCGAACTGGACCACGTCGAAAGCGTGGCTGGAGGCCATTTCACCCAGAGCGCGTTGGAAATCCGTGGAGCGCAGGCGCAGGGCCATATCGGGGTGCGGGGTGAGGATCAGATGCCGCAGCCGGCTGATCAGCCTCCGGCGCGGCGCGATCACCACCCGGACGCTGGCGCAGTGGTCGTTCAACGGCCCGGCCTGATCCATCTGCCCTTCGCGTTCGACAAAGGTGAGCAGGTGCACCTCGTGCCGCCGGGCCAGGTGGGCGATGAGGTGATAGTTGCGCATGGTGGTGCCCTGCCGGGGTGGGTAGGGCAGTTGCGGAGTGAGCATCAACAAACGCATGGCAGGCGCTCTGCAAGAAGGATCAACGGTCCTCGGCGACCTGGTGGTAGATGCGGAGCGTCTGGCGGGCGGTGCGCTCCCAGGAAAAGTAACCGGCGCGGGCCAGGGCTTTCTGCGACAACTCTTCGCGCAGGGTGTCGTCGGTCAGAACACGCCACAGCGCAGCCGCCCAGGCGTCCACGTCTGTCGCTTCCACCAGCACGCCGGCATCACCCACCACCTCCGGCAGCGATGAGCTGTTGGAGACGATCACCGGCGTGCCGCAGGCCATGGCCTCCAGCGGCGGCAGGCCAAAGCCTTCGTAAACCGCCGGATGGGCCACCAGTCCGGCGGCGTTGTAGAGATAGAGCAGCTCGTCGTCGGGCACGCGGCCCAGGAAATGGGCCTTGTGGGTCAGGCGCAATTTTTCCACCAGGGTGGGCACCTCGTCGTAGAGCCAGCCCGGCCCGCCCACCAGCACCAGTTCCACGTCCAGTTTGTAGGCGTCCAATAACTGACGATAGGCCCGCAGCAGCGTGGGCAGGTTCTTGCGTGGCTCGATGGTGCTGACAAAGAGCACAAAATCGTTGTTGAGGCCGAATTTTTCGGCCACTCGCCGGCGGGCCTGGGCCAGCGGCAGAGGGCGATAGATGGGGTTGGCGGCCAGATATACCACGCTGACCTTGTCTGCCGGCGCGCCGAGTAGCTTGAGGAGGTCCTGGCGGGTGTTCTCCGAGTCGGCGATGATGTGGTCCGTGCGGCGCACGGCCTGGTCGATCTGGCTGTAATAGCGGGCGCTCTCCGGGGTGAGGAATTGTGGGTAGAGCAGAAAGGCCAGGTCGTGGACGGTGATGACGGTGCGGCACGTGGCCCGGAAAGGTGGGATGAAATCGGGGCTGTGCATCACGTCCAATCCCAGGCGGGCGATCTCTGCCGGCAGGGCGTATCGTTCCAATCGGTGGTGAGAAGGTGTCCAGAGGGAAACCCGGCGAAAATTGGCCTGCTCGATGAGGTTGCTGCGATCCTTGCGACTCTGCAAGAGCACGTATTCGTTGGCGCCGTCAATCTGTGCCAGCCATCTGACCAGGTGCAGGATGTATTGCCCGATACCGGCCTGGCTGTAATAGACCAACCGCGCATCCATGCCGATGCGCATGCGTGCTCCGTTTCCGCTAAAAATATCATGCGTGATGTCGCTACTTTGTGACTGCTCACCCTCCCGCAGGCTCTTGTAGTTTAGCCTGCGGGAGGGTAGGCTGGGCAGTTACGCTGCTTTTTACGTATCACGCATCACATCATGACGCCTTCCATCTCCAACATGCGCCGTTTCATGTCCAGCCCGCCGCCAAAGCCGGTCAGGCGACCATCGTGGCCGACCACCCGATGGCAGGGCACGATCACCGGCCAGGGATTGTGGGCCATGGCCTGGCCCACGGCGCGGGCAGCGCGCGGCGATCCGACTCGCCGGGCAAGCTGGCCGTAGGTCAGGGTCTGGCCGCGTGGGATACGGCGCGTCTCTTGCCACACCCGTCGCTGGAAATCGGTGGCGCCGGTCAGGTCCAGCGTTTCATCGAAGGAGACGTCTTGGCCATCAAAATAGCGGCGCAGCTTGGCGGCCACATCGGCCAGAGCGTCGTCGTCTCGATGAGCGTCGTCGCCCCAGCGATGCCGCAGGGCACGCTGGGCCGCTTCCGAATCGGGTTGAGGAAGGGTCAGGTAGAGGAGTCCCTCTGGCGAGCGGGCGATGCCCACCCAGCCAAACGCCGTCTGAAACAGGCCGATTTTTACCTCTGTCACGTTATCTGCGCCCCTATCCTGGTTTTGTTGGCCACAGGTCATCTGTGCCTGGGCCAGAACGGTCACGTTCGCCGATTATTATAGCCGCCTGGCCGCTTCTGTCAAACGGCCGGGCGATGGCTTACTCGATGGCGCGCAGGATCAGATTGTCGAACTCGACTTCGGTGGGTGGGCTGGCAAAAGTGCTGGCGAACAGGCCCACGTCGCCGCGCTCCAAGGTGGCATCCTCCAGGCGCACGAGTGGCTCGCCGTTGGCGAAAAAGGCCATCTGCGCCCCCTGGCAGGTGACCTGGATGCGGTTGACCTGCCCCTGAGGCTGGATCTGCGCTGCTGCCTGCCAGTCGACCAACGTGATCCACTCGCCATTCTCCAGTTTGAACACGGCAAAGCGACCATCGCCGCTCAGATCGAAGCGATAAAAGTTGGCCGCGTCCAGGTAACGCACCAACACGCCGTACGAGTTTTTGGCGTCGCCGGCCACCTGGCGGGCCTCTACCTCCAGGCTGAAATCCTGAAAATTGCCGCCGGGATTGTCCCACACCAGCAGGTCGGCGGTCAGCACCTGGAAAAAGAAGCGGCCGTCGCGGTAACCCTGGGCTGCCTCGGTATCAGCGTCTTGTAGCCAGCGACTGCCGGGAGCGTCAAAACTGTCGCTCAAGGGCAATGCGAGCCTGGCGGGGGTGGGTGATGGCGCGCCTGGGCCGCGACAGCCAACGAACATCAGCGCCAGGAAAAGCGTCAACAGCCAGCCGAGGCCGTGAGAGGTGCATCTGAGCATGGGCATCCTTTCGATAGTGGGTGTGCGCCAATTGTACCACAATCGGCGGCCCGCGCCAAGACGGCGTTTTTTTGCCTTTTGGCCGGAATGTGCTATACTCTTGGACGGAGGGGATGGTAAATGAGCTGAGGAGGCGAGTCGTGAACATACTGGATATCCTCATGCTGGTGGGCCTGGTCGTAGGCGTGATGCTTGGTTTTGTGCGGGGCTTGGTGCAACAGGCCATGGGGTTGCTCTCTCTTTACCTCTCGATGGTGGTGGGCGTCTGGTCGCACCGCGTTTTTGGCAGTCTCTTTGTGGCCCTGTTTCCGTCGCTCTCGCGGCCCTCTGCAGACATCCTGGGTTTCATGCTGGCCGTGATCATTTTGCTCAATGCCCTGGGTTTCATCACCCGCGATTTCCAAAAGAACGCCCGTTGGATCCAAAAGATGCCGGCCCTGGTAAACCAGACGGGCGGGCTGGTGCTGGGGTTCATCACCACCGCTTTTTGGTTAGGCCTCGCCGGCACGGCCCTGGTGGTCATCGGTCAGGCGCCGTGGATCGGCGCCGAAGGAACGCACCAGGCTATCGTCGATTTGGTGGATGGCTCGTTGATGATCTTGGTGTTTCGTTACGCCTTCCAACTGGCGTTGTACACCGCTTACCCCTGGATACCCGGCGAGCTGCCCGAAATTTTCACCATGCCCCTGTAATCAGATGGCGGCTCTTGCCCCGATCCCCTCAATCCGTTTTTCCCTCAAGTTTGAGGTTCCGAGGGTGGCCTCCCCAGCCTGTTGACGCGCTCTGAGCGAGGAGTGGATTTTCGACTTGCAGCCTGTGACGATGGACGAAAAATACCTGCAGACATTGGAATTCCCCAAAATCCTGAGCCGCCTGGCGGATCACACCGATTTTTCCGCCGGGCGGGAGATGGCCCTGGCGCTACGGCCCACCACCGACCTGGAACAGGCCCGGGCCTGGCAACAAGAAACCACCGAGGCCCGCTATCTGATGGATACCCGGGGCCTGGTGGGCATGGGGGGCGCGCGTGATGTGCGCCCCAGAGTAGAGGCAGCGGTTCGCGGCGCGGTGCTGTTGCCCCAAGAGCTGCTCACCATCGCCGAGACACTCTCGAGCGGGCGGCGGTTGAAACATAGCCTGCTCAAAGCCGCCGAAAAGTTGCCGCGTCTGGCCGCCATCGCCCGCAGCATCGAGGAATGCCCCGCAGCGGTCAACGAGATCCACCGCTGTGTGAACGATCAGGGTGAGGTGGTCGATAGCGCCAGCCCCAAGCTGGCCCGGCTGCGCCACGATCTCAAGCTGGCTCACGAGCGGCTGATGGAGCGACTGAACCGCATCCTGGGTTCTTCCAATAACGCCGCCTACCTGCAAGAGGCGCTCATCACCCAACGCCATGGCCGCTACGTCGTGCCGCTCAGGAGTGAGTTCAAGGGCCGCATCCCCGGTATCGTCCACGATCGCTCCGGCAGCGGCGCGACACTCTTTATCGAGCCGCTGGCGGCGGTGGAACTGACCAATCGCTGGCGCGAGTTGCAGCTCGAAGAAGAGCAGGAAGTGCAGCGCATCCTGGCTCATCTCTCGGCGCTGGTGGCCGATGACGCTCACGCCATCGAGGCCACCGTAGACGCCCTGGCCCGGCTGGACCTGGTTTTTGCCAGGGCGCGTTACGCCGAGAGCCAACGCGCCGTAGAGGCGCAACTGCTGCCGTTCAGGGCTGCTCCTCCGGCGGGCAGCCCGGCCCAACACTCTGGCGCGGTGCTGCGTCTGATGCGGGCGCGTCATCCACTGCTCGATGCGGCCACGGTGGTGCCGGTCGACGTCTACCTGGGCGACAGTTATTACATGGTGGTCATCACCGGTCCCAACACCGGCGGCAAGACGGTGGCGCTCAAAACGGTGGGCCTGCTGACACTCATGGCCCAGGCGGGTCTACACATCCCGGCTCGCGAAGACTCGACTCTCTCGGTGTTCGAGAGTGTCCATGCCGACATCGGCGACGAGCAGTCCATCGAGCAGTCGTTATCCACTTTTTCCGGGCATCTCACCAACATCATCCGCATTCTGAAACAGGCCGACGAACGCTCACTGGTGTTGATCGACGAGTTGGGCGCCGGCACCGATCCGGTGGAGGGGGCGGCGCTGGCGCGGGCCATTCTCAGCCACCTGCTGCAGCGGGGGGTGACCACCTTTGTGGCGACTCATTACCCGGATCTCAAAGCCTTTGCCCACACCACGCCAGGGGTAGAGAATGCCAGCGTCGAGTTTGACATCGAGACGCTCTCACCCACCTACGAGCTGACCATCGGCCTGCCGGGGCGTTCTAACGCTTTCTCCATCGCCAGCCGTTTGGGCCTGCCTCCAGAGATCGTGCAACAGGCGCGCGGTTACGTTTCTGCTGAGGGGCTTTCGGCGGAAGACTGGCTGGCCGAGGTCAAGGCTCTGCGAGACGCGACGGCCAGGATGCACGACGAAGCGCTCGCTGTTCGCCGGCGGGCCGAAACGGCGGCCCGCGAGTTGGAAAGCCGGCTGGCCCACATCGAGGCGGAGCGCCAGGCGGTTGTGGAGACCGCTCGCGTCGAGGCCAGAGAAGAGCTGGGCCAACTGCGCCAGGAAATGCGCCGCCTGCGCCACCAGATGAGTGCGGTGATTCAAGATCGGACTGCCCTGGCCGAGCTGGAAAGCCAGGCCGAGGCGCTGGAGAAAAAATCGGCCCCGCCTCCCCCGCCTCTTCGACCTCGCATCCTGCCGCGGCGTCCTCTGCAAGCGGGTGATACGGTGCTCATTGGCGGTTTGGGGGTCGATGGTGAGGTGCGCGAGGTCTCGGGGGAGAGCATCGACGTGCAGGTGGGCCACTTTCGTGTGCGCGTTCGCCCGGAAGATGTGGAGCTGCGGGAGCAGTCGCTTCAGCTTGAGAAGGGACAATCCTCGTCCGACAGCCAGCGCGTCTCGCTGCCGCCGGCCCCATCACCCGGCATCGAATTACACCTGCGTGGTTATCGTGTGGCCGATGCCCTGCCGCGCCTGGAAACCTACCTGAACGATGCTTTTTTGGCCGGCCTGCCCTGGGTGCGCATCGTGCACGGCAAGGGCAGCGGCGTGCTGCGTCAGGCCGTGCACGAGGTGTTACCCCATCACGCGCTGGTGACCTCGTTCCGCATCGGCCAGGAGGGTGAGGGTGGAGAAGGGGTGACCATCGTCAGGCTGGCATCCAGGTAAGGCCATGAGGGGGTGACGACATGCCCATGTTCCAGGTTCACGACGTCAAGGAATTCTCTTTTGCTAAATTTGTGATCAAAGTGCCTGTGCGCACGCCCCAGGTACAATGCCGGGTCTACTGCCTGGAGCCGGGCCAGGTGTTGCCGGTGCACCAACACCAGCAGGCCACCGACGTGTTCCACGTGATCGAGGGGGTGGGCGAGTTGACACTGGGCAACGACCTGCGCCTGGTTCATCCGGGGGCGGTTATTCTGATCCCACCTGCCGAGGATCACGGCATGGCTAATCCTGGCCCCAAACAACTGGTGTTCACCTCGGTCTATATCCCCAAACACTGATCCCCGACGATAGAGTCGGGGATCACATGCTCTCACTGATAGGGTTTTTCAACACCAAATACGACACCTTACCCGTTAGTGGAGCCAGGTGTCGCGTTCAGGCGCTCGCTTGAGAGTCGAGCGGGCTCAGGGAACGGATTCCTCGGCCTGTTTTTCCTCTTCCTTTTTTTCCTCGCCCCCGGCAACGCTGGAGCGGAACTCGCGGATGCTCTGGCCCAACCCTCTGCCCAACTGAGGCAGTTTACCCACACCAAAGATGAGCAGCACGATGGCCAAAATCAGAATCAATTCGGTGGTTCCCAGACTGCCAAACATCTCACTTGATCTCCTGTCTAAAAAATACCATCTGGCGCCGCCGCCAGGGCGTTTGCTCTGTCGATGCAGGGATAATTATAGCACAGGTCGGCGAGCAAAACAAATCGTCTACTTGTGCAGGTTCCAGGTATCGCTGGCATATTTTTGCTGGCGCAACTGCCGGGCGCGGCTTTGTTCTCGAGCTGCCAACGCTCTGTGTTCCAGGCGAAGGTTCAGCGCCCCGGCAAAACCTTCCGCCAGCGCCTGGGCGACCTGGCCCGGTGACACCGATCGTCCCAACGCCTCTTGCAGTGTGATGGCCCGGCGGCCCAGTTCGGCGCGCAGCCCGGCCCGCTCCTCCTGCGGCAGGCGCAAATAGTCTACCAGGCGGGTCACGTCGCCGCTGAGGGGCAGCGCGCCGTGTTGTAACACCGCGTCCTGACGGCGCACCTGGGCGCTGCCGACGAGTTTTTTGCCCTGGGTCGTGATCTCGTAATGAGACGGCGCATCAAAGCAGGCCGCCGATAGTTCCTCCGGCCTGGCGGCCATCGCCTCGGCCTGGGCCACCTCCAGGCCCAACAGTCGCAGACCGGCCAGCAGCCCCTGACTGAGCCGGCGGTACGATTCCACCACCCCGCCCAGCACACGCTTTTCTTTTGCCGGCAAGACAATACTGTAGGTCAGTTCGTCGCTGTGCAGAATCGCCCGCCCGCCGGTGGGCCGTCGCACCCAGGTGATGTCATCGCGATGACAGGCATCCAGATCGATCGTCTCACGCAACGACTGGGAGTAACCCACGCTGACACAGGCCGGGCGCCAGGTGTAAAAACGCAGCGTGGGCGGCGATTCCCCCTGCGCCACACCTTCCAGGATGGCCTCGTCGATGGCCATGTTGGTCGCGCCATCCTGGGCCGGCGGGTCGGTGATGAGCAGTCGCCAGGTGGCGACGGGCAGGGGTTCAGTCACTTTTATCTCCTCCAGATTCAATGGCCAGCTCTTCCAGAGCTCGTTGTGTCTCTCGAAAGCTCAACGGGCGAGCATAGTTGTACATCGGCCCGGCGGGTCGTTCGTTGTAAAAGGGCCGGTTACAATCGGGGCAGCCAGAGGTGCGAAACGCCGCGCCATCGATCAGCCGTTGTCGCAGATCGTCCAGGCCAAAATCAACCAATCGCCCGTTGGTGGAAAAAGTCAGCTCCTTGCCGCGGGCGAGGCCGTGGACGACGAGATGCCGCGCCACCTGTATCCGCCGGTAGACGTCCAGCGGCGGCGCGGGCTGCCGGGCCATCGCCGTGCCGCGCAGGGGGGTAAAAGCAAACAGGCCCACGGTGATGCCCTGATCGTGCAGCCGTGTTATCATCTGCACCATCTCACGTTCGGTCTCACCCAGGCCCACGATCAGGTGCACCGCGGCGTGGCCGGGATGGTGGCGCGCCGTCTGCTCGACGAGATGCAGGCTGGTTTCCCAGTTGCCGCCCTTGACGCGGTGAAAAATGCGCTCGCTGGCGGCATCCAAACCAAAACCGATGTGATCCACGCCGGCGTCGATCAACCGCCTGGCATGATCCAGCGTCGGCGGCAGCACCGCCGTGTCCAGGGGAACATCGGTGGCGGTTTTGATGGCGCCGATGGCCGCCATCGTCCGCTCGAAATAGCCCGGTCCGGCAGTCACTTGCAAACAGCAGCGGCGGATGTCGCCGCCGGCGGCTGCCTGCGCCAGTCGCTCGATGGTTTCTGCCAGGGGAAACAACGGCCAGGTGACGCGGGAAAGGTTCATCGCGCTGGCGCGGCTGGTGCGGGCCTGGGCGCAAAAGCCACAGGCCAGGCTGCACCGCCCGCCCAGCATCAGGTAGGCGGTGGTGGGTGGGATGTCCATCGCCACCTGGCACAGACCCAGCACGCCGGCCGTGCCCAGAGAGACGTTAATCTCGATCGGGGTCATGGGCAGACCTGCTCAGTTTTTTCTGGTGGATGGCCTCGCCAAAGGCCACCACGCGGGCCGCCTCGGCCACGGCTTCCGGCAAAGTGGGGTGCGCGTGGATCGTCCCGGCGATCTGGCGGGCGGTGAGGCCCGCTTGGACGGCCAGCGCTCCCTCGGCGACGAGATCGCTGGCGCCGGGACCGATGACGTGCATGCCCAGCACCCGACCGCTCTCTGGCTGGCACAACAAGCGCACCTGGCCCTCGGTTTCGCCCTGGGCCAGCGCTTTGCCCAGCGCAGAAAAGGAAAAAGCGCCCTCTTGAACGGCGATGCCCTGTTCTTTGGCCTCCTGCGAGGTGAGGCCCACGCCGGCGATTTCGGGCAGGGAAAAAACCACGTTGGGCACAGCGCGATAATCCATGCGGCTGTTATGCCCGGCGATGACCTCGGCGGCCACTTCGCCCTGGCGGGCGGCCACGTGGGCCAGCAGCACCTGGCCGGTGACGTCGCCGACGGCGTAAACGCCGGGCACGTTGCTCTGGAGGCGATCGTTCACCGGCACGCAGCCTCGCCGACGGATCACCCCCAGCTCGTCCAGGCCCAGCCCGTCGCTAAACGGCAACCGGCCGGTGGCATTGAGCACCCGATCGGCGTCGATGGTCTGGGCCTGATCGTCGAGACTGTAGTCCACCCTCAGACCAGCCTCGAGCCGGGTGATCCTGTCCACCCGGGCCTTTAGCCTGACCTCGATACCCTGCTGGCGCAGCAAGACCTGGTAACGCCTGGACAGTTTACGATCCACCGGCGGCAAGATGTGGGGCAGCATCTCCAGCACTGTCACCCGGACGCCCAGTGTGGCAAACAGAACGGCAAACTCGACGCCGATGACCCCACCGCCGATGACAACCAATCGCCGTGGCAGGGTTTCCAGGCTCAGGATGCCGTCGCTGCTGACGACGCCCGGCAGGTCCAGGCCAGGGATGGGCGGTTGGGCCGGCGTGGAGCCGGTGGCAACGACGACGTTTTTCGTTTCCAGCCAGACGTGCCGGCCATCGTTCAGATCCACCGCCACCTGTTGTGGGCTTTCCAGCCGGGCGACGCCCTGGAGCGCCTGTACGCCGTGGGCTGTCAGCAGCTTTGCCACGCCGTCTACCAGCGTTTCGACCACCTGCTGTTTGCGGGCCAGCATCGCCGGCCAGTCGATTAAAAGCTCACCGTTCAGACGCACGCCGAACTCGGCCAGTCGCCGCGCCTGCTGAAAGGCTGCCGCCGATCGAAGCAGGGTCTTGGTGGGAATACAGCCCCAGTTGAGGCACACGCCGCCCAGTCGCTCTTTTTCCACCAACACCACCCGCAGCCCAAGCTGCGCCGCCCGGATGGCGCACACATAACCGCCGCTGCCGCCGCCGATGATGACCACATCCTGTTTGCTCACACTCTCCTCCTGTTGGGATGGGTTGGAACAGATCGCCAGGGTGATTATACCTGAGAAATGGGGAGGGTGTCAATCTCTGGCAGGCGGGTCGTTCGTTGACAGGACAGGGGCACGGTGTTATAATCGACCCAGGTCGAAACCACAAAGGACAGCCATGTTGTTCGAATTTGGGAAAAAACAGAGCCGCTTTTTGATAGGGGTGGCATCGTTTTTGGCCGTGTTAACCCTGCTCGCGCCGCTGACAGCGTTGAGGGCCGAGGAACAGCTTCAGACGGTCAACCTCTTGCTCAACCCCGGTTTTGAGGATGGCTTTACCGAGCGCGGCGCGGGCGAAGTGGTGGTGGCCAACGGCTGGTTCCCCTGGTGGGTGCAGGGTACGCCGGATCAGACCGATGTGGGTTATCTTCGCCGCCCGGAATACAAGCCCGAGGTGGCTGCCCTGTACGGTTATCGCCGTGTGCATGGCGGCGAATATGGCCAGAAATACTTTAACACCTATTCCACCCACGTGGCCGGCATTTACCAGTCGGTGACGGTGCCCCAGGGTTATCGGGTGGTCTTTACCATCTGGGCGCAGGTGTGGTCTAGCTCTGGCAATAACCCGGACGAGATCGTGGATCACGGCGATTACAAAGTGTCCATCGGCATCGATCCCAGCGGCGGCGGCGATGGCAGCTCGACGCGGGTGGTCTGGTCGGAACCGGTGCGGGTGTACAATCAGTGGGTGCAACTGGAGGTTTCGGCTGTGGCCCAGGCCTCCACAGTGACGGTGTTCACCCGTGGGGCGCCGGTCTACCGCGTCAAACACAACGATTCCTACTGGGACGATGCCAGCCTGGTGGCCTACGCGCCGCCGCCGCCGCCGCCCACACGGCCCACGCCGACCAGAACTCCCACCCCCACGCTCACACCCTGGCCCACCTTTACTCCCACACCGGTGACAGGCACGGTCTGCGCGCTGGTGTTCGAGGATCAAAATGGCAACGGCATCCAGGACCCGGCCGATGGACGGCTATCGGGCGCGTCGATCACCCTCTCTGACGGGCGCGGCGTAGTGGATCGGTACGTTACCAACGGTTTCGACGAACCTCATTGTTTCCAGGGACTCGCGCCGGGGCAATATTTTGTCTCAGAGGTCAACCCTGGCGGTTATCAATCCACCACCCACGACGACTGGGCCGTTTCGGTGGTCGGTATGGAAAGAATCCACGTGCTCTTTGGCGATCATCGGCCCCAGGAGGCAACTCCCACTCCCCACCCCACGCCCACTCCACTGCCGCCGCCCCCCACACCGTTACAAAGCCTGCTAGAGATGCTCTACAACGCCAGCGGCGTCATCCTGATCTCGCTGGCGCTGATGCTGATCGTGATGCTGCGTGTGGTCGCTGGCGGCGGCGATTCGCGGCCTGGCTGACTCGCTCTGACCTCAGGGAGTGGCGCCTGCTGGCTCTGAAGGCGGGGCAGACCTGGGCTCTGAGGCGCGTGTGATATCGATGATCTGGATGCCGCCCGGATAATCCTGCGTCTCATAGTGGGTGATCTGGCCGATACGATCCACAATGTCGCGCATGCGCGTCAGGTTTTTGACGATCTGCTGCAAGGGCTGGGCAAAGGGCGAGTCGCCGGTTGCTTCCTTGAGCAACAACTCTACGAACCCCCATACCACCGTCATAGGCTGATAAAGCTCGTGGGCCGTGGCGCCCGCCAGCTCGACGACCGCCGCTTCTTTTTCGGTCTGGATGATGCGTTGCTGGGCGCTTTTGAGCTCTTCCAACGTTCGGCGCAGCTCCTGCACCAGTTCCTCGTTGCGGGCCGCCGTGCGCGCGATGCGTTGTCCGGCTGTCACCAGCAGCGCCGCCAGCAGCGCCGCCCCCAACGTTGTCACCAGCAAAAAGATGGCCAAGATCCACACCTCTGCGGTGGGATAACTCGCCGCCCCCATGCCCGATGCCTGTAATCCCAGCGCCGCATAGGCCAGCGCCGAAACGGTAGCGATAACCACCGTCACCTTGACGTCGAATCGAAAGGCGCTAACGATGACGGCCACCAGGTACAGGTAACGCATGTCGCTATAGATGCCGCCGCTCAAGAGACAGCCAATGGTGATGGCGCTGACGTCGAAAACGGCGATGGCATACGAGGCATGGGGCAGGATACTTTCGCGGTAACGGCGCACCACGAGATACATGAGCAGGTTGGCCAGCGCCGCCCCCAACACACTGAGGTTGAACAGGCTGTGCTGGATCGGCTGTTGGGTCAGCCGGTTGCCCACGATCCACGCCGCGCCGAGGCCCACCCACCGCACCAGAATGATGCGTTGCTCCAGGGCGACTTCGCTGACAAAAGCGCCGATCTCGGATCTCGAAACGGCCATGCTCTCCCTCCCTCGTGTCCAGATATGACAAAGGCGGACTTGGGTCCGCCTTTTGCCTGTTTCCTTCTGTGAGAAGGCCGCTATTCTTCCTCTTCTTCTGCCTTGCCCCTGCCGATAACCTCCACCGCGTCGGCGGCGACCGGGAACAGCCCTTCTTCTTCCTCGCCTTCTGACAGCCGTGTGGCGTGCGCCAGCCGGACGATAGGCTGATTACCTTCGGCCAGAATCGTAATGCCCGCCGGCACGGCCAGTTGGCTCACTGTCAGAACATCGTCTACGTGCTTGAGTGAACCGAGGTCCAGCTCGAGCGAAGAGACCAGGTCTCCCGGCAGGCACTCGATCTCGACCCGATCCAAAAGCGTGAGCAGCATGGTGTCGGCGGTCAGCCCGGAGGCGTGGCCCACCAGCTCGATAGGCACCTCGGTGGTGATCTTGTGCGTCATCGAGACACGATAAAGGTCCACGTGCAGCACGGCGTCGGACAAAACGTCGCGCCGGATATCACGCACCAGCACACTGAACGGCGTTTTCTGACCTTCCACCTCGAGCGAAACCAGGCTGGTCATACCGGCGCTGGCCAAAACCCGACCCAGTTCAAAATCATCGGCCTGATAAATTGCCGGCTCGTGTTCAGGCCCATACACCACCAGGGGGACCCAGCCTTGCCGTCGAATCTGTTTTACTTTTTTTCCGGTCACCGTGCGTGGCACAGCGCGGAGCACAACTGTTTCTGCCAATTCATCATCTCCTTGAGAAAATTACTCGTCGCGTCGAACCAACAGCGCCCGCACCAGCGATAGCAGGCCGAAAACCAGACCCAACGCCACGCCCAGAGTCAGCGCGCCACGCTGATCCAACGTCGTCTCCACGGGGCCTTCGACGCGACGCGCCAGCAGCAGGCCGGCGCGCACTCGCCCGGCGTGCACCTCCTGACCGACAACCACCCCGCCGCGGATGCCTTCGCCGCTGATCTGGGTGGCAGTCATGGTGATCGTGCCGCCCCTCTTGAGCAAGACGCTTTCGGCGTGCATCACCACCGCGCCGCTGCCGTGCATCTCCACCTGGGCGGCCTTCAAAGCCACCGCTCCCGACTGGCGCATCTCGACGTGCTGCGCCTGGATGGTCTGTGCGCCAGATTGTTGCATGTGCACGTCCGCCGCCTCGACGGTGCCAGCGCTGCTTTGCGAGAGCCGGACCGTCTCTGCGGTCAGCCCCTCGATCACATCATCGTCCACCACGGCGATCTCGTCCGGCTCAAGCTCGATGTTTGCCGGACCATCGGCCTGGGCGGCCTGGGGCTTTTTTGTCATGTTCGATCCCTTCTTTCATCAAAAAGAGCGTCGCCCTCTGTCATGCAGGAGGAGCCAGACGCCCTGGGCACTTGCAGGGCATTATTCTAGCCCATTTTTGCGATTTCGTCAAACGCCGACCCACGAGAACTCGCCACAGACCTGCCCAGCCTGCCGGGTCAGAACAGCCTGATCTCACCCCGGCGGATCAGTTCACCCACCTGAGGCACGTTCGCCAGATGATGATCCAGCACGGCGCGCGCCTCGGCGACCAGCCGGGCCGTCAATTCACCGCCGGCCGTGTGCAGTTGCGCTGTGGCCACCAGCGGCTGATCCAGCGGCTTGCCGATCTGGGCCAGCACGTAGACCGTGGCTGCCTGGATGCCCTTGACCTCTGCCACCACCGCCTGAGCCGCTCGCAGGGCCAGCACGTTATAGATCTTGCCGACGTGCGAGATGGGGTTTTTGCCGCAGGCCGCCTCCAGGCTGGTGGCCCGGAAAGGCGCGATGACGCCGTTGACCCGGTTGCCCCGGCCCACCGCCCCGTCGTCGCCGCACTCGGCCGAGGTGCCGGTGAGGGTCAGGTAAAAATCGCCCCGCTTTTCCTGATCGGCCGTGTTGACATCCACCCGCACGCAGCGAGCGCACAGCCCGTCGGCGAAGCGCTGAATGGCGTCCTGAGCGGCCTTTTTGGCCTCGATGTACTCGGTGAGGTCTTTGATCTCGGAGGCGATGAACGGCAGCGCCACGGTGAGCACCACCTGGCCGTCGCTGCGGTAACCCATCACCTTGACGTCTTCACCCACGGGGAATTGGTCTATCAGATCGTAGTTGATAAAGTTGGCCGTCTTGTAGACCACGCTCTCCAGAAACGAGCGCGGCCAGTGGGAGACGCCAAAGCTGGTGTCGTTGGCCGTCACCTGATCCACCACGCTCACCAGTTCTGCCGCGCCGCGCCCGGCGTAGCTATCGATGACCATGTGCGCCACCGGGTCCAGGTAACGCATCGTCTCACGCACGTGGGCCCGCACCGCCTCGATGGCGATGGTATCCATGGGCACCTTGCGCCCGTTGTAGCTGGGCGTGCCCCGCCCGGCGATCTGGATGCGGATGGGTCGGATCATCTCACCGCCGCCAAAACGCACGTCTACCTCGCCGGCCACGAGTTGCACTTTGTCAAAGTTGTGGTGCAACTGTACGCCCAGGTTTTCCAGACACCAGTTGGAATACTCGCGCGAGATACGCTCGGCGATGCCGTCGCACAGGCTATCGGGGTGGCCGATGCCTTTGCGCTCCACGATCTCTACCGCCAGATCGTCGATGTACTGGCCGGTAGCCTGGGTGATCACAATGTTTCGTTCAGTCATCACAGCTTCCTTTCAGAAAAATTTAAATCGATCGCTGACACGTTGGTAGCAACCAACGAAACCGTCCGGTGGTTAGAACAATCCCCGGACGTAGCCGCCATCCACCTGGATGGCGGCGCCGGTGATGTAACCGGCCTGTTCTGAGGCCAGAAAGGCGATCAGCGCGGCCAGCTCCTCCGGGCGGCCCATGCGTGCCATGGGAATATCGGCCGTGATCTGCGCCTCGGCCTCCTGCGGCGTGATGCCTCGCGCCTGCGCCTGGGCGGCCAGCAGTTCCGCCACGCGGTCGGTGAGTGTCCAGCCGGGGCAGACGCAATTCACCGTGATGCCCCAACCGGCAAACTGCGCCGAGAGCGTCTTGGCCAGCCCCACCACCCCGGTTCGTAGGGCGTTGGAAAGCAGCAGGTTGTCGATGGGCTGCTTGACCGAAACCGAGGTGATGTTGACGATGCGTCCCCAGCCGTTCTTTTGCATGTGGGGCAAGGCTGCCCGGCAGAGGCGCACCGTGCTCATCAGCGTCAACTCGAAAGCCTGCTGCCAGGCGTTGTCGTCCAGGCTCGAAAAATGCCCCGCCGGCGGGCCGCCGGCGTTGGTCACCAAAATGTCCAGCTGCCCGAAACGCGCCGCCACCGCCTCCGCTAACCGCTCCACATCGTCGGCGCGGCCGACGTCGGCGACGACTGCCATCACCGGGCTGCCGCTGGCCTGTTCGATCTCGGCAGCGGCGGCCTGTAGCGCGTTTGCGGTGCGACCACAGATGGCCACCAGTGCTCCCTCGCCGGCCAGCGCCAGCGCTGCCGCTTTGCCCAGGCCCTTGCTGGCCGCTGCCACCAGAGCCACTTTGCCTTTTAATCCCAGGTCCACGATTTCCCCCTTTCAGATGCCCACGTATCTGGCGTAGAGCGTTCGCGCCACCGCTTCGTCGCCGCTGCCCTTGACGATGGCCCGCGCATCCGGAAACAGCGTGATCTCGTGGCCCTCGACGGCCAACCGGAGCAGGTATT
Organism: Chloroflexota bacterium; assembly: GCA_049324835.1. Taxonomy (GTDB): domain Bacteria; phylum Chloroflexota; class Anaerolineae; order CAYNKW01; family CAYNKW01; genus JBMOMT01. Next base: position 62,779 of record JBMOMT010000055.1, read on the forward strand.
CGTTCACCGTCACCTCTCCCACCGCCTGCAGCCGCCGCGCCATCTCGACCAGGTCCAGCGGGCCTGTGCCGGGTACGCTGATCTGTACCGCGTTCCGCCCGCACAGCGATGTCGTCCGGCTGCCCATCTCGGCGTTCAGAAAATCGAACCGCCCCAATCCGCAGGCCGGGCAGTCTGGGCGGCGACCCGCCGACTCGAACCGCTCGTAGGTGTGATCCCACACGTCTACGGCGATGAGACCGCGGTTCAGCGTGTTTGTTTTGCCGCCGAGGATCTTGATCCCTTCGGCCACGGCGATGGCAGCGATCACCTGCACCACCGAACCGAGAATGCCGGCCGTCTCGCAGGTGGGAATACTGCCCGGCGCGGGCACATCTGGAAAGAGGCAACGCAGACAGGCCGTCTCGCCCGGCAGGATGGTGGCTGTCATGCCGCTGCTGCCGATGACGGCGGCATAGACCCAGGGCACACCGAGCTTGACGCAGGCATCGTTGATCAGGTAACGCACCTCCAGGTTGTCGCTGCCGTCCAACACCACATCTGCCCCGTTCACCAACAACTCTACGTTGGTGGGGTTGACGTCGGTGACGTGGGGCCGTATCTCGACCTCCGAGTTGATGGCCCGCAGGCGTTCGGCAGCGGCGATGGCTTTGGGCAAATGGCGCGCCAGATGGCTCTCGTCGAATAACGTCTGCCGCTGCAGGTTGTTCAACTCGACGAAATCCCGGTCGGCGATGACCAGCCGGCCCACGCCGGCCCGGACGATCAGGTTGGCGATGGCCGTGCCCAGCGCGCCGCAGCCGACGAGTGTCACCGAGGCGTTCAGCAGCGCCCGCTGCCCTGCCTCGCCCATCTCTGGAAAAACGATCTGACGGCTGTATCTGGCCAGGTCTGGTTGTTGAGCCATGGCTGGCATCTCCTGAAAAAAAAAGCCCCATCCGGCAAACGGAGGGGGCACAAAAACCCCCTTCCGACAGAAGGGGGGCAAGCATCGGCCTGCGCTTCCCTCTCATCTCCCAGAAGTTCCTCTTCTGACGGAATTGGCACCTTCGGTGGTTTACGCCTGGCCGGTATCGCTGGGCCGTAATCGCGTAAAGGTCCGGGTTGCCGAGGCTTCATAGGGCCGGTCCCTCCGCCTCTCTGGATGAGAGCGTTCACTCTCGGTTCTCAATTGTTGGCGGGATGATACCACAAGCGGGTGGTTTTGTCAAATGCCTGGCTCAAAGTACAGTCGTTGGCGGCTGGCTGCACGCATCGCATCTCCCAGGCCCAGTGCAAACAGCAACTCGTCGTGGCGACCGGTGCCACTCTGGCTCTGGCGCAGACAGGCATAGAGTGCATAACCGCCGGGCAGGGCCTCGCCCAGGTGCAGCGATATCACCAGCGGGCGCAGATCGTAGCTCCGGCCACGCCGCTCGCGGCTGATAGACCCGGCGGCCAGGAAGCCGGCCAGACGGGCCTGCAGTGTCTGGTGATCGCCGGCCCAATCCACTTCGAGACGATAATCGGCGGCCCGCACCTGCGATTGTAACGATGGCAGTTTAAAGTAGACCTCCTCCACCTGGATTACCTTCAGGCCGGGGGGCAAATGCGGGGCCAGCCGCTCGCCAAAAGTCAGCGGCATCACCGGCCGATCCAGGATCAGATCCATCACCTCGCGCTCGCCCGTGACGCCCACCGGCAACGCGGCAGCAAAGGTCATTTTGGGTCGGGGGTTGAAGCCCTGAGAATGGGCCAGCGGCACCCCGGCGCGGCGCAGCGCGCGCTCCCAGGCGCGGGCCAGATCCATGTGCGAAATGTATTTGATGGCCTCTCCCTGGGCGTAGGTGATACGCAACCGCTGATAGGGGAGCTGGTTCATGCTACCTCTTTGCCGGGCGTGTGAACGGGCGGACACGCCCAGGCCTCGTCTGGGGTCTCGCGGCGGAGGGGAGCAAAAGTAGACAGGATGCCGCAGGCGTAGCAGCCGTTTCGACAGTCCTGGCGGCTCTGTTCGGCCTGGCTCAGATGAAAATCCTGGAGCAGGAAACGCCTGTCCACACCCAGGCTGATGTGATCCCAGGGCAGCGTCTCGTCGAGTGTGCGCTGACGGTGGGTGTAAAAGTCCATCTCTGACCCACATTCGGCAAAGGCCTGCTGCCAGGCATCCCAGCGAAAATGCTCGTTCCAGCCTTCGAATCGGGCGCCCAATTGCCACGCCCGGTGAATGACCGCCCCCAGACGGCGGTCGCCCCGGACGAGAGCCGCCTCCAAAAACGTCTCCTGAGGCGCGTTCCAGCGCAGGGTGAGGCCCCGGCCATACAGGCCGCGCCTGAGCAGCTCTTGTTTTTCCTGGATGCGCGCTGCCGTATCCAACGCCACCCACTGGAAGGGAGTATGCGGCTGGGGCACAAAGGTAGACACGCTCACACTGACCGTGGCCTTGCCGGGGTGATGCTGGCGGCCCACACGCAACACCTGCCGGGCCAGGTCGACGATGGCCTGCACATCGTCGAGCGTCTCTGCCGGGTGGCCGATCATGAAATAGAGTTTGATCCGGCGCCAGCCGCGGGAGAACACCTCATCGGCGGCGGTGAGCAGTTGTTCGTCTGGAATGTATTTGTTGATGGCGCGCCGCATGCGTTCGGTGGCCGCCTCTGGCGCAAAAGTAAAACCGCTGCGACGACCGGCCGTCAACAGATCGGCCAATTCCACCGAAAACGAGTCGATGCGTAGACTGGGCAGGGAAATGGAAAGGTGACGGTCGCGATGGCGCTCTGTGAGGGCCCGTACCAACTCGGCGATGCGGGAATAATCACTGCTGGAGAGCGACAGCAGGCCGATCTCTTCAAAGCCGGTCTGCTCCACGATGCGCTCCACCGCCTCCAGAATCTCTGCCATTGGACGTTCGCGCACCGGACGGTAGGCCATGCCGGCGTGGCAAAAGCGGCAGCCGCGCGTGCAGCCGCGCTGGATCTCCACCGTGGCCCGGTTGTGGGTCACGTCCACATAGGGCACGATCAGGCGGCTGGGTGGTGGGGGTAACTGGGTCACGATGCGTTTGACCACCGGCAGTCGGGCCTCTGGCGACCGGGGGGTCACCTCGGCCACCGTGCCATCGTCGTGGTAGCGCACCTGGTAGAGGCGGGGCACGTACACCCCCTCGATGCGGGCCAGCCGCCGCAACTGCTGCTGGCGGGGCAGATGCCGCACCTCGGCGCAGGCGCGGGCGATCTCGAGGATGGCCTCTTCGCCTTCACCTACGAAAGCCAGGTCCAGAAAATCGGCCAGGGGCTCTGGATTGGTGCAACTGCTGCCGCCGGCCATGACCAGCGGCCAGCGTTCGTCGCGTTCGGCGCTGCGCAGCGGTATGCCGGCCAGATCGAGCAGGTTGAGCAGGTTGGTGTAGAGCTGCTGGTAGGGCAGGGTGAATCCCACCAGGTCAAAGGCCGCCAGAGGGCGGCGCGTCTCCAGGCTAAAGAGGGGCAGTCTGGCCTGGCGCATGGCGGTTTCCATATCGCTCCAGGGAGCAAAAACGCGCTCGGCCAGCAGATCCGGCTGGCGATTGACCACGTCGTACAGGATGGCCAACCCCAGGTTCGACATGCCCAGGTCGTACAGATCGGGAAACACCAGAGCGATTTTGGTTTCGACCTGTGACCAGTCTTTGACCACGCTGTTCCACTCGCCGCCGGTGTAGCGGGCGGGTCTGGATACGCCGGGCAGAATGCGGTCGAGCAATTGGTTATCGATGGGCTGATGCAAATGGCTGCTCCTCTTGCCAGTCACTCTGGCGAGTGGCGATTATACCACAAACGTTGCCGGCGCCCAAATGGGGCAAAATCAGGTGGCTACCGCCTGACGAGCACCCGTGGCAGTTTGCGCTTTCCACAGTTATTTAGTAGAATACACCAGTTATGACAAAAACGCAGGCTGCTTTTGCTGACACCACGCACGGTCTCGTACGCCGTGCTCCGGCCCGGGGCCATAACTCAGACACTCACCGCTGACATCGACCAGGGCCGGACAGAGGACACACATGCGTTATCTGATTCTTTCGGACATTCACGCCAATCTGGCGGCTCTTGAGGCCGTGCTTGAGGATGCCGGCGAGTTTGACAAAATCTGGTGTCTGGGGGATCTGGTCGGGTATGGGCCTGAGCCCAATGAATGTATCGAAAAACTGCGCCAGTTCGATCACCTTTGTGTGGCCGGCAATCACGACTGGGCGGCCCTGGATCGTCTGGACCTGGAAGAGTTTAACGTCGAAGCCCAGAAATCGTGCCGCTGGACGCAGGCGCAACTGACTCCCGATAACCGGGCGTATTTGGAGGGACTGCCCACCACGCTCATCGAAGAGAGGTTCACGCTGGTGCATGGCAGCCCGCGCCAGCCGGTGTGGGAGTACGTGCTCTATCCTTCCATCGCCCGGCCCAATTTTAAACATTTTGGCACCCAGTTCTGCCTGGTGGGTCACACACACGTGCCGGTGATTTTCAGTCTGACCCAGCAAGAGTTCGGCGAATATTGCGAGTTGTTACAGCTCCAGCTCAACAGCCCAACTCCTCTGGGCGATTTGCGTAGCATCATCAATCCCGGCAGCGTGGGTCAACCGCGCGATGGTGACTCGCGCGCCAGTTACATGCTGCTCGATCTGGAGCACGACACCATCGAGTATCGCCGCGTGGTCTATCCCATCGCGCGCACCCAAAAATTGATGGCCGAAGTCAACCTGCCCGAACGGCTCATCACCCGTCTGGCCCACGGCTGGTGAAACGGGCCCTGTCCGAGAATCGCCTCAGCGCGGCAGTCGGTGGGCCGCCGGAACCTATGACTGGCGCGCAACGTCCTACGTTCAAATCGATCGTCCAGGCATGGAGAAAGGATGCATGACATGCAGAAAAAGTGGATTCTGATCCCAGGTCTCGTTTTGATTCTGATCCTCAGCGGCTGCGCCCCGGCCAGATACGACACTGCCGAATCGGCGGTGGTCGAAAAAGTGGTCACGGTGGTCGTAGAAGAAGTGGCCTACGCCCCCGGCGCGACAGGCGGAGCCTATACCACCTCGGACATCAGCCCGGCGCTGAATCAGGCCACTCAGGAGCGCATGATCGTTTACACGGTCGACATGGAGATCATCGTCAAGGACGCCGAAGTCACCATGACCGAGCTGCAAAACCTGGCCACAAAAGTGGGCGGTTATCTATCGGGCAGCAACAGTTGGAAGGACGAGGGCCTGGTGCGCGCCCGTGCCACGCTGCGCGTGCCGGCCGACCAGCTCGATTCGGCCCTGGCCCAGATCCGCGACCTGGCGATGGACGTGGAGAGCCTGAACCGCGATAGCCAGGACGTGACCGAAGAGTTCACCGATCTCGAATCGAACCTGCGCAACCTGCGTACCACCGAGGAAGAGCTGTTGGAGCTGCTCAAGACGCGCCAGGAAACCACCGGCGAGACCGAAGCCATCCTCGAAGTCCATCGTTACCTCACCGACATCCGCGGCCAGATCGAGCAGATTCAGGGCCGCATGAACTACCTCTCCAACCTGTCGGCCATGGCCACGCTGAATATCATCCTCACCCCCGACGCGCTGGCGCAGCCCATCGTGGTGGGCAAGTGGCAGCCCCAAGGCACGGCCAAAGAGGCCATCCAGGCGCTCATCAAAGCGCTGCAATTCCTGGTCGATGCCTTGATCTGGCTCTTGCTCTTGCTCGTGCCGGTATTGGTCGTCATCCTGCTGCCGCTGTACATCCTGCTGCGCCTGCTGCTGAACTGGCGGCGCAAACGGCGGCGGCCTGCACCGTAACTCTGCTGGGGGCGAGTCGCTGACTCGCCCCTACCCTATTATTGCCATGCCAGAACTCCCCGAAGTCGAAACCATCACCCGCGGCCTGCGACCAGACCTGCTGGGCCGCACGATCCTCGCCGCGGAGGTGGATTGGCCCAACACCGTCGCCACCTCTGACATCGAGACCTTCCAGCGGCGCATCGTTGGCCAGCGTGTGCTCGAGATCACCCGGCGGGGCAAGTATCTGGCGCTGCGCCTTTCCGGCGGCGATTGGCTGCTCGTCCACCTCAAGATGACCGGCCATTTGCAGGTGGTCACCGGCCAGGCGACACCAGACAAACACGTTCGCACCGTGTTCCGTCTGGACGATGGCCGCCAGCTCTGGTTTCACGACCCTCGCAAGTTCGGGCGGCTGCACCTGACCGACGACCCGGCCACTGTCCTGGGCGATCTCGGCCCGGAGCCGCTGGCCGACGATTTGTCGCTGGCGGTTTTTGCCGCCCGGCTGCGGCAGCGCCGGGGCCGCATCAAGCCGCTGTTGCTGAACCAGACCTTCATCGCCGGCATAGGCAACATCTATGCCGACGAATCGCTCTTTTTTGCCGGTTTGCACCCCCGGCGCACCGCCGACACCCTGACCGACGGTGAGATCGCGGCTCTGTACCACGCCCTGCGCGACGTGCTGCGCCTGGCCGTCGAAAACCGCGGCACCACCCTCGACGATCGTGGCTATCGAGATACGCACGGCCAGGCGGGCAACAACCAGGCCTGCGTGCGCGTCTATGGCCGCCAGGGCCAGCCGTGCCATCGCTGCGGCACACCGGTGGAGCGGCTGGTCATCAACAGCCGCAGCGCCCACTTTTGCCCACACTGTCAGCCCGCACCGCTGGCCTCCCAACGGTGACGGCATCGCCTGCCTCGCCTCACCCTCGACGCGCCACCTGAATGTGTGGCTCAGGAGCATGCCCTTGACTTCCATCGCAGACAGTCCTCAGACCCTCGACCTGCACATCGAAAGCCTGACGCGCACCATCCTCAAGCTGGCGGTGCCATCGGTGCTGGAGAGCATGCTGTCGACGGTTGTCTACCTGGTCGATTCGGTGCTCATCGGCCGGCTGAACGACGCCGTGGCTCTGGCCACCGTGGGCCTGAGCAGCACGCTCATGTGGGCCACTGAAGGTCTCTTTCAGGCCATCTCGTTTGGCGCGTTGGCCATGGTGGCCCGATTCTGGGGCCAAAAAGACTTTGAGGCGGCGCGGCGTGTGGCCGGCCAGGCGCTCATCCTGAGTGTTCTGGCGGCGGTGGCCGTGATGGCGCTGCTGATCCCCAGCAGCAAACTCTTTTTCATCATCATGGGTGGTGAATCGGAGGTCATCCGGCTGGGGGGCGCCTACATCACCATTCTTCTGGCGGCGTCGCCGGCCAGTTTTTGTCTCTCGGTGGCCAACAGCATCTTGCGCGCCACCGGCGATACCCGCAAACCGATGGTCATCACCGGCCTGATGAACCTGTGGAACGTGGCCCTGGCCTATACGCTGATCTTTGGCCTGGGGCCGATCCCGGCGATGGGGCTGCGCGGCGCGGCTTGGGCCACCAGCTCAGCCTGGGTGCTGGGCAGTATCGTGGCCCTGGGGGTGCTTTTTTCATCCAGAACACCGATCCATCTCCGGTGGCGGCATCTCTGGCGCTGGGAGCCGGGCCTGATCGGGCGCATCGTCCGCCTGTCGCTGCCCAGCGTCGGCGAGACGGTCATTTCCCGTTTTGGTTTTCTGCTCTTTATGCGCATCATCTCGGCGCTGGGCACGGTGGCCCTGGCGGCCCATCAACTCGCCCTGAGCGTCGAATCGCTGGCTTATATGCCCGGCTGGGGATTGGCCATCGCAGCGGCGGCGCTGGTGGGACAGGCCCTGGGCGCCGAAAAACATGACGTGGCCGAAAAGGGCATCCAGCGCACGCTACTGATGGGCAACGGCGCGATGCTGCTCATCGGCCTGGCGTTTGTTGCTTTTGGCCCGGCCATCGTCGGCTTTTACGGCGTCACCCAGGTGCAGTTGGTGAGCATGGCCACGCTGGCGGTGCGTATCTCGGCGTTGGAGCTGTTCGGGCTTTGTTCGTTGATGATCCTCTCCGGCTGTCTGCGCGGCGCAGGCGACACCCGCACGCCGATGGTGGTCACGCTGGCGGGCACGCTCCTGTTCCGCGTGCCCACCACCTACCTCTTTGCGGTCGTCCTCGACGGCGGGCTGAAAGGGGTCTGGCTGGCGACGGCCGTCGACTGGAGCATGCGCGCCCTGATCATGTTGTTCCTCTATATGCGCGGCGATTGGAAACGGATCGCCATCTGAGCGGCGCGGGCGCCTGGCATCAGCCAGCTCGCCAGGAGCGCCCACCGCGCTGGCGCCGCCGCCACCACACTCCCACCGGATAACCGATCATCTTGGCGAAATCGCCCGCGGCGCGGATCAACGGCGCCCAGGCGCAGGCCCGCAGCCGCCGGCTCAGAGACCAGCCGCGTGTCAGCGGCCACAACCGCCGCCACGGCGTGGCCAGCATGGCCGCACCTCCGGCCACCAAACCCAACCCCCACCACGGGCTGTGCAGCCCCATCAGCGCCAGCAGCAGCGGCGTGGCGACGAAATAAGTCAGATAGCGGATCAGGTGTCGCCGAAAAAAGAGCCCGGCCTTGCCGTCGCCACGGGCGTAACGGTAATACTGCCCGACAAAGGCCCGCAGTGTGGGCCGAGGCCGAAAGTGAGCCACGGCGCGCGGCGCAAAGGGAAATACGCCATACCGCTGGCGCAGTTTAAAATCGAAAATCAGATCCTCACAATAGTCCAGCCACTCTGGATAACCGCCCACCGCCAACGCCGCCGCCTTGCGATAGGCCACCGAGCGGCTGGAGGGTAGAAAGCGCGGCGGGTCGATATCCGCCAGGGCGGGCAGCGTCGTTGCGCCCAGGGCCGTCTCGAAATCGCTCTGCGGATCGGGGGCGAAAAACCCACTCGCCGCCGCCACGCCCTCGCCGCCGGGGCCCTCAAAGGGCGCCAGCAGCTCGGCCAGCCATTCCGGGCCGAGACGCACGCCGGCGTCGGTGGAGGCGATCACCTCGCCCGTGGCGGCCTGGATGGCGGTGTTGCGGCCCTGGGAAATGTTGGCCCCCGGACGGGAAATGACCCGCAGCGGCAGAGCGCCCCTGGCGGCGTAACTCTCCAGCACGGCCAGCGTGCCGTCGATCGAGCCGCCATCGACGATGACCACCTCGTCGGGTGGGCGGGTTTGGCAGAGCAGCGAATCCAACAAACGATGGAGGCTGTCGCCTTCGTTGAGCACCGTGACGATCACCGAGACCCTCATCGTTCGCCCCGTACCTCCTGGCCCAGCCGCTCGAAAAAGGCGACCATGAACGCGTGGCGCTCGGCGGCGATGGCTCTGCCGGCGGCGGTGTGCATTCGATCTCGGAGTTTGCTCAGTTTAAAGACAAACTCGTGGGCCGGGGTGTGATCGCGCGCCTCGACCGGATCCCCTTCGGCGTAATCGGGGGGCACGTCGGCCCACAGGCGCGAGTTGCGCTGCCCGCCCACGGTGTAAGCCCGGGCCACACCCACCGCCCCGATGGCGTCGAGTTTATCGGCGTCAAAGAGCACCTGCGCTTCCAGCGTCTCTGGCGCAGAGCCACGGCGGAAGCGGTGGCTGGCGATGGCCTGGGCCACCGCCTGCACCCGCTCTGGCGGCTGATGGCGCAGGATGTGACGGGCGCGCTCGGCCCCGACCTCGGCGTGGCAGCGGTCGGTGCCGGCTGTCTCGGCGCGGGCCACGTCGTGCAGCAACGCCGCCGCCCGCACGATCTCTACATCGGCCCCTTCGGCGCGGGCGATCTGTTCGGCCAGGGTGAGCACACGCAGCACGTGATCGAAATCGTGGGCCGCGTCGGCGCCGTCGTAAAAGCGGCGCGCCTGTTCGATGCTGATCATGGTAGACTCTCCTCGCCGTGGCTCACCTGGGCCAGCAGGTCGCGGGCCCGCGCCAGCAGCAGCGCGGCCCGTTCCGGCGGCGTCTGTTTGACCTCGAAATAACGTTGCAACATCTCTAACGGCGTCAGCTCGGCCACCAGGACGTCCTGACCCAGCCGCAGCCGGGCGGGACGTTCCACCTGCCTGACAATGGCCGCCACGAAAAAGGCATCACTCAGCGCGCGGCGGATGTCGCTCTCTTGAAGCAGTGGCTCCAGCTCTGGCGTGGTATCGATCAGCACCCGCACCACGGCGTCGGTCACGTCGTGGGCGGCGATGGCCTCCAGCACCGGGGCCGTGGGATCGTCGCCCGCGGCGACGGCGCGCACGGTGACGAACCGTCGCGCCTCGACGGGATGGAACGCCCACTGCACGCTCCCCCGCGCCACCTCGGCCACCACGAAACCTTTGCTCTCTTGTTCCTCGCCAAAGTCGATGCGCTCCAGCGAGCCGGCATAAACCACCGGCGGCGAATCGTGCAAGACCTGGTGTTTGTGGATGTGGCCCAGGGCCACGTAATCCCAGGCCGGGTGGCGCACCAGCGAGAGGGGCAGCACCACGTCGTTGCCCAGCATGACGCTGCGCTCCGAGCCGTACACCGCCCCCTGCACCGTGGCGTGAGCCACCAGCACCGTGGGCGCGCTGCGGTCGATCTGGCTCAGCAGCCCGTTTTCACCCTCGACGATCTCGGTCAGCCGCTCCAGGATCAGGTCGTTGATCGCTTCCAGCGGGCGGTTCTTGTAATCCTCGCGGGCCAGCAGCGCGCTGCGGGTGACCCAGGGCAGGGTGACGATCTGCACCGGGCCGCTCTGCGTCTCCAGGCAAAAGGCCTCCGGCCGGCCGGAGACGCGCACGTTGGGCACGCTCAGGGTGTGAAAAATCTCCACGGCGTGCGCCCGGTCGGCGGCGTTGGGCAGATCGTGATTGCCGGCCACCAGCACCACCGGCAACCCGCCCTCGGAGAGGCGCTGCACGCGCCGGGCAAAGGCCCGCTGATAAGTGGGACTGGGGTCGCGCGTTTTGAAAGCGTCGCCGGCAAAGACCACCAGATCGACGCCGTTTTCCGGCGACAGGGCGTAATCGACGGCCTGATCGAAAGCGCGCAGGAAATCGGTCAGGCGGCTGCTGAGGCCGGTGGCCGGGTCGACGCGGCCGTAATTCTCCACGCCCAGGTGCAGGTCGGCAAAATGTACCAGTTTGATCATCGTTTCCTTCACTTTCCGTCAGGTGCACCTTTGCACCTTTAGAGCCACTCGATGGTGGCCGGGGGCTTGGTGGAGAGGTCGTAAACCACGCGGGTGACGTCGGGCACTTCGTTGAGCACCCGCGCCGTGACCGCCGTCAGCAGGTCGTAGGGCAGGTGGACCGGCGAGGCGGTCATGAAATCGTCGCTGGTCACGGCGCGGAGCACGATCGTCTGGCCGTAGCGGGCCGAATCGCCGGCCACGCCGGTGGAGCGGGTCTCGGGCAGCAGCACGGCAAAGGCCTGGGCGGCGCGGTCGTACCAGTCAAAGCGCTCCAGCTCGTCCATAAAAATCGCGTCGGCCCGGCGCAGCGTCTGCAGCCGCGGCCAGGTGATCTCACCCAGGATGCGCACCGCCAACCCCGGCCCGGGAAAGGGATGCCGCCAGATCAATCGCCGGGGCAGGCCCAACGCCTCGCCGGCGCGGCGCACCTCGTCTTTGAACAGGTTACGCAGCGGCTCCACCAGCTCGAAGGCCATGTCTTCCGGCAGGCCGCCCACGTTGTGGTGGTGTTTGATGACCGCCGCGCCGCCGCGACCGGTGCCCGCGCTCTCGATGACGTCGGGATAGATGGTGCCCTGGGCCAAAAAGTCGATGCGGCCCAGATGGCGAGATTCCCGCTCGAACACGCGCACGAATTTTTCGCCGATGATGCGCCGCTTGCGGGCCGGGTCCACCACACCCGCCAGCGCCTCCAGAAACTCTTCCACGGCGTTGACGGCCACCAGCCGCATGCCCTGCTCGCGCACAAAGGTCTCCACCACCTGGGCCGGCTCACCCTGGCGCAGCAGGCCGGTATCGACGAAAATGCAGGTGAGCTGATCGCCCACGGCGCGGTGGATCAGCGCCGCCGTCACCGCCGAATCGACGCCGCCGCTGAGGCCCAGCACCACCTGGCCATCGCCCACCTGTTGCCGGATGCGGGCCACGCTCTCTTTGATAAAGACGCCAGGGGTCCAGTCGGCGCGGCAGCCGCAGACGCGGGTCACAAAATTGGCCAGCAGCTCCGCGCCCTGCGGTGTGTGGGTCACCTCCGGGTGAAACTGCACGCCATACAGCCCCCGCCCGCGGTGGCCCATGGCTGCCACGGGCGAGTTGTCGGTGGCCGCCAGGGCAACAAAGCCGGGCGGCAGGGCCTCGATGCGGTCGCCGTGACTCATCCACACCGGCGTGGAAAAGGGCAGCCCGGCAAAGAGCGGCGACGAGAGGTCGATCACGGCCAGGTCGGCCGGGCCGTACTCGCGCTCGCCGGCCGGGGCCACCCGCCCGCCCAGGGTATGGGCCAGGAGCTGCATGCCGTAACAGATGCCCAGCACCGGCAGGTCACTCTCCAGCACGTAGGCGGGCAGTGAAGGGGCGTCGCGGTCGTAGACGCTGGCCGGGCCGCCGGAGAGGATAAAGCCTTTGGGCCGCAGAGGCAGCACCTGCTCCGGCGGGGCGTCCCAGGGGAACAGCTCGCAATAGACGCGGGCCTCGCGCACGCGCCGGGCGATGAGCTGGCTGTACTGCGCGCCGAAATCGAGGATGGCGATGGTATCGTGGGCGGGTGGGGTCATGGGGCCTCACTCTCCCGCAAAAACGATGCGGCCATCGGCCATGTCGCTGACCGTCACCAGGGCCTCGATGGGCACGCCGAACTGGACCAGCACGCCGCGCCCGCCCTCGAACTGTTTTTCGATGAGGCCGCCGATGCCCACCAGCGTCGCGCCGGCATCGGCCACCAGGTGCACCAGGGCCAGGATGGTGCGCCCGCTGGCCAGGAAATCGTCGATGATGAGGATGCGGTCGCCGGATGAAAGAAATTCCGGGGAGACCATCAACTCGACTTCTTTGCCTTTGGTGTGAGAGGGCGCGCTGCGGCGCAGCACTTCTGGCGGCATGGTGATGGGTTTGGTCTTGCGGGCATAGACCACCGGGATGCCCAGGGCCAGGGCGGTGGTCAGGGCCGGCGCGATGCCGGAAATCTCGGCGGTGAGCACCTTGGTGGCGCCCGCCTCGCCAAAGCGCGCGGCCAGTTCGCGGCCTGCCTCCAGCATCAGCGCCGGATCGACCTGATGGTTGATGAAACCATCTACTTTGAGAATGCCGCGGCCCAGGTTCTGCCCCTCGCGACGAATGCGCTGGCGTAATGCCTCCATGTCTCCTCCTTTGATTCTCAGAACGATCGTCGTTGAGCCCGGTTATTCTACTACAAGGGGGCCGATGCCGCAACCAGGATCGTGATCCTGGCGGCGCAGCCTGGAAGCCGGCGACGATTTGACGGCGTCGGGGGAGTGGGGTATAGTAGCGCTGCATGAAAGAGGAGGTAGAATGCGAATCGGGCTGTTGGTGGATGTCTACAAGCCGTTCATGAGCGGTGTGACCAATTTCGTGGCGCAGCACAAGCGGGCGCTGGAGGTCTTGGGTCACGAGGTCTTTGTGTTCACCCTGGGCCATCAGGATTATCGGGACGACGAGCCGCACGTCTATCGCTCCCCGGCCATCCCGGTCACAGAGACGGGCTATCAGTTTGGGTTCGTCTACTCGCGCCAGGCCCGCCAGATGGTAGAGACGATGGACGTGCTGCATACCCAGCACCCCTACATCAGCGGCCTGCTGGCTGTGACCTATGGTCAGCGCCATGACATCCCGGTGATTTTCACCAATCATACCCGCTACGATCAGGTGACGCGGCTCTATCTGCCCGGCCTGGCCTCAGGACTCTCTGACACACTGATGGAAGCCTATTTGCCCTGGTTCACCGGCCACTGCGCCGCGGTGACTGCCCCCACGCAGGCCGTGCGGCGCGTGCTGCGTGATTACGGCGTCACGGTTCGCATCCCGGTGATCCCCAACGGCGTCGAACTGGAGGCCTTCCGTAATCCCCTGCACCGCCGGACGCGGGCCGAGCTGGGCCTGCCGCAAGAGTCTGTGGTGTCGATCTATGTCGGGCGGATGGCCCCCGAAAAGAACCTGTCCTTTTTGCTGCGCGCCTTTGCCCGCGTGCATCAAAAGTTGCCCAGGGCGCGGCTGTTGCTGGTGGGTTACGGCCCTGAAGAGCGAGACCTGCGCGATCTGGCCCAAGAGTTGGGCATTGCCCAGGCCGCCGTTTTCGCCGGCCGAGTGTCCTACGAGCAAGTATCCGATTACCTGGCGCTGGCGGATCTCTTTGTGACGGCCTCGGTCATTGAGGGCCAACCGCTGTCGATCATCGAAGGGCTGGCCGCCGGCCTGCCGGCGGTGGCCATTGAATCGGACGCCGTGGCCGACACATTACAGGACGGCTACAACAGCCTGCTGGCCGCCTACAACAACGAGGACCTGGCTCTCAAGTGGGCGACGGCGCTCTCTGAGCAGACCTTACGCGCCCGGCTGGCCGCCGGCGCCCAGGAGAGCAGCCAGCGCTACGATGTTCACCGCACGGCGGCGCAGATGGTCGTATTGTACGACGAGGTGGTCCTGGCGCATCGGGCCTCGGCGTCGGCCAGGGGGCGGCGATGACCACTCGCCGCTCGTTGGGTCGTCTGGGGGAGGAGCTGGCGGCGCGGGCGCTGATCGAGCGGGGCTATCGCGTTCACGCGCGCAACTGGCATTGCCCGGCCGGCGAGGTGGATATCGTGGCCCAGGACGGTGAGACGCTGGTCTTTGTGGAGGTCAAAACGCGGCGCGGGCGAGATTTCGGCACGCCGGAGGAGGGGGTGACGCCGGCCAAGCAGGCCAGGCTGATCGAATTGGCCGCTGCTTATGTCCAGGAATACGATTGGCCGGGCGATTGGCGCATCGACGTGGCTGCCGTCGAGCTTTCCTCGCAGGGCAGGCTGCTCCGGGTAGAGATTGTAAAAAACGCGGTGGGGGAATGGTGAGATGAGCCAGTTGGGCGGCAAACCATTGCTGGTCATCGTGGGGCCAACAGCGGTGGGCAAGACAGCCCTGGCAGTGCGGCTGGCCCAGTCGCTGGGCGGCGAGATCGTCTCCGCCGACTCGCGCCAGGTTTACATCGGCATGGACATCGGCACGGCCAAACCCACCGCCGAGGAAATGGCCGGCGCGCCGCATCACCTGATCGACATCCGCCATCCCGATGCGCCGCTCACGCTGGCCGAGTACCAGTCGCTGGCCTATCGGACCATCGACGATTTGCTGGCGGGCGGCAAATTGCCGCTGCTGGTGGGCGGCACCGGCCAGTACGTGCGGGCCGTGGTGGAGGGTTGGGGCATTCCCAGCGTGCCGCCCGACGAAACCCTGCGCGCCAGGCTCTATGCCGAGGCCGAGGCTGCCGGGCAAGAAGCGCTTCATGCCCGCCTGCGCGCTCTGGACCCCATTGCCGCCGGGCGCATCGACGGGCGCAACGTGCGCCGCGTGGTGCGCGCCCTGGAGGTGTGCCTGCTGAGCGGGCGGCCCATCTCCGAGTTGCAGCGCAAGTCGCCGCCGCCGTACCACATCGTGCAGGTTGGGCTCACCCGGCCCCGTCCGGCTCTCTATCGCCGCGTCGACGAGCGTGTGGAGGCCATGCTGGCTGCCGGGCTGGTCGATGAGGTGCGCCGTCTGGAGGCGGCAGGTTATGGCTGGCGCCTGCCGGCCATGTCGGGGCTGGGCTACCGGCAGATGGGCGATTATCTACGCGGCGAGAGCTCGCTGCAAGAAGCCGTGCAGAGCATCAAACGCGAGACGCGCCGTTTCATCCGCCAGCAAGCCAACTGGTTTTCACTCACCGACCGGCACATTCACTGGCTCGATCTGGAGGTCATGCCGCCGCCTGAGGTCGAGGCGGTTGTCAGAGATTGGATGGGCCGGCGTCCTTTGTGAGCCTGGTTTTTGTAGCGATGACCACGTCGCGCCGCTTGATCACCCGGTCGACGCGGTGCGCCAGCGCTTCGAAAGGCCCACCCCGCCGCACTTTCAGATTGGATACCGCTTCAACCAGAGTGATCATTTCCTGCCGCGGCAGCCGGCTGGACTCCCACGCCAGGGCCAGCGCGCCGCCGGGCCGCAGACATTCCCCCCAGACCGGCAGGCCCGTCTCGAGCAGATGGATCAGAATGCCCTTGTGCTGCACGCCGTAGGGCAGATCGGCGACGATCAGGTGCGCCGTTTTGCCCTCCAGCGCGCGCGGCGTATCGGCGGTATCGGCCTGGATCAGCACGCAGCGTTGGGGGCGACCCTGGCCAGTCGCCAGTTCAAAATCGTGACGCCGCCCCAGCCCACGCAGACGCTCTTTTCGATGGCTGAATTGGATGCCCTGCCCACGGAGGTATTGCTGCAGGAAGGTTTGGGTAGAGGAAACGTCTTTTTCGTCGAGCTCGAGGCCATACGCATCCCAGCCATAAACCAGCGCTTGAAAGAGGGTGGTGCCGCCGCCGCAGAGAGGATCGAGCAGGGTGAGGCGCGGCAGAGAAGCGGTCGGCGCGAAATCGCTGGCAAAGCAGGCGGCGTTGAGCAAAAAGCGGGCAAAGAGCTCGTTGGTCTTGCCGCGGTAGCGCCGGGTGAAGACCAGATCGGGCGGCACACAGGCCGGGTGAGTCACCTCCAGCGGTTTGAGAAAAGGGCCTTCAGCGGCCCCGATCCGGTCGTGGTATTCAAAGAATTCAGAGGTCATGGCCAGCAGGCCCAGCGTCACCGACGCGGCAGGCTCTGGAATGGCGGTGAGCGCCAGCCTGAGATAATCGCCGCCGCCGATGGTGACCATTTCTGCCTGGCGGATCAGATGGCTCAGCGGGCTCATTTGCCACTCTGGCAACGCCAGGCTAGAGGCCAGCGCGGCGTATTGGGTGCTTTTCTGCGGTGCGACGCGCGCGACAAGGATGGGCATGGTCACTCCTTTTCGATGATGCGAATGCTACGTGGATTATACTCTGCCTTTGTCCGATGGGCAATTCCCAGATGTAACTCTGGCATGATGGTGTGATGCAGATATACAGCGATGGGTTATTGACAAAATGGGGGAATTATCATATAATCATTACAGGCAATGATAACATCATCAGGTATGTGAATTTGCAATCGTTGTAGTGGGGAGAATCCCATGAGTGATGACAAGCGCATCACAGTCATAGTGCCCAAAGAGATGCATCTGGCTCTAAAGTTAGAAGCCGCCAAACGAGAGACGACGGTGAGCGATATTTTGCGCTCGCTCATTGAAGATTGGCTAGCCAGCCGCGAGGCCCAAGTCGCCAGCCCGGCCCGCACCCCGTAGGCTGTCGCTGTGTGGCGCCGAGAGATACCGCGCCTGTTGGGCCAGAGTAGCAAAACGCTGTCGCTTGTGGTATACTAGGGTTGAAAGACGCGAGTTTACGCCGCTCTTTTGCTGTTTTCGAGAGGCTTCGATGTCCGAGATGGTTGGTTGGCGTAAAGAAGAATCGATCCAGCGGCTGGCAGATTGGCTCTGCCGGCATGGTCTGGCTGCACCGGCCATGTTTTTGCTGGAGGCCAACAGGCCGTTGAACTTTTTAGGTGGTCAGGCGCTGTACGCGCTCCAGCCGCTGATCGGCCCTCTCATCGGCCACGACGTGATTGCCGCTTACGCACGATTGCTGGAGGAACCGGCCAGCGTGGATCGCCTGCTGGCGTGTCTGCAAGGCCCACTTTTCCAGGCCGGCAGCGCGCCCTCTGAAAAGGAATAGCTGGAGGATCAGCGGGCATGTTTTCACCGACTGCGTTGAACGTCCATTCGGCCATCGGCATCTTGATCGTTCTGGTCAGCGTGCCGCTGTTGTTCTTTGCCCTTTCACGTGTGCGGGCGGGGCATCTGCCGCGCCTGCGAGCGTTGCCTGCATTCGAGCAAATTGCCGGCGTGAGCAGCCGGGCAGCCGAGACCGGTAAACTGTTGCACGTGGCGTTGGGTCTGGGCGGCATCGCCGGACCAGACACCGTCGTGTCGTTGGCCGGTCTGACAGCTCTGGAGCGGCTGGCGGATCGAGCTGCTGCCGTGGAGGCGCGGCTGGTGGTGAGCGTGGCCGATCCGACGCTGCTGGCGGCGGCTCAGGAGGTGCTGCGCCGGGCCTACAGTCGCCAGAGCAAAGAAGATGTCTTTTCGCCGCTTCAGGTGCGGCTGGTCGCGCCGGACGCGGCGGCCTATGCCGCCGGCGTGATGAGCGTGCTGGAAGTGGAAGACCCTCTGGCAACGGTGAACATCGGTGCGTTCGGCGACGAATACCTGCTCATCGGCGAAGCAGGGGTGAAGGCAGGCGTCGAGCAGGTGGCCGGCGCCGATGACCCCGCGGCGCTGGCGTTTATGTACGCCACAACCGACAAAACGTTGATCGGTGAAGAGATGATGGCTGTTGGGGCCTACCTGGAGCCAGACCCGGAATCGACGGCCGGGGTGATGGTGCAGGATTGGTGGCGATGGCTGGTTGTGGCGATCATCGTTGCCGGTGTGATCTGGCAGACCGTGCTATAGAGGGCTGGGCTGAGGAGAGATGCCGGTGAAAAAACAGAGCAAGTGGGGTTCTCTTTTTCTGGTCGGTGTGGCCGGTGGTTTCGGCGGCGTGGTCTTTTTGAGTTACCTGGTGCCCGGCATGGCAACGATCCAAGCAGCGCTGATTGATTGGGCCGTCATCATCGGTGCGATGGCCCTGATCTTTTTGGGTGGATTGAACGTGCTGGGCGTGCATTGGACCAAGATCCGTCAGACGCAACCCGGCTGGATCTACAGTCTCTTTCTCTGGCTCGGGTTCGCCATCATGCTGCTGGCCGGTTTCTCCGGCGGGCCCGATCAAGAGTTGGTGCGTCTGCTTTTTAAACACGTCCAGTTCCCACTGCAGGCCACGCTGTTTTCGCTGCTGGCATTCTTTGTCGCTACGGCGGCCTATCGGGCCTTTCGCGTGCGCAGCCTGGAGTCGATAGCTTTTCTCCTGGTGGCTGTGATCGTTCTGTTGGGCCAGATCCCAGGTTGGGCGTTGGGTGGACTGGGCGAGACATTGCCGTGGATCCGGGAGTGGGTTCTGACGGTGGGGTCTCTTGGGGGGGCGAGAGGGATTCTGTTGGGCATCGCGCTGGGCACGGTCGTGATAGGCATCCGGGTTTTGATCGGCGCCGACCGCCCATACGCCGATTAGGGCGCTGCCGGTATGGCCCGCCAGGCCCGATGAATGGAGCGTGCGCGCATGATCCTCTGTCCGAATTGTGGGACGGCCAATCAAGGTCAGAGCAAGTTCTGTAGCTCGTGTGGACAACCTCTGCCCGTGCCGACCGAGAACGGCATACTCTGTCCTCAGTGTAATGCAGAGAACCCGGCAGATGCCGTTTTCTGCGACGAGTGTGGCGTGCGCCTGCGTCCTGCGCCTCCTATGCCCGCCGACGCCGGGCCCGCACGGCGCGAACCGGTGCGTGGGCTTTCTCTGCCCAAAAAGCCAACCGGCGAGCTCCAGTTATCGCCGGCGCTGGGTTTTGCTGAGGATGTACCGGAAGAGGTGCCGCCCTGGCTGCAAAAACTGCTGACCATCCACGGTCTGACCGAACCGGGGACAGATGTTGCCCCACCTGAGGCCAGGCCACCGCTCGCCGTCCCTGTCGAGCCAGAGCCCGAATCGACTGACCTTTTCGAGCCGGGAGTGGAAGTCGAGGGTGAGTTGGTCGGTCTGGGTGAAGCTGAGCCAGAACACCCTGCCCCACAGGAGCCGGAAACAGAGCCTTCCACGGATTGGCTGCAGACGCTCCGTTCCGAACCTGCAGCGTGGGAGGCCGAGAGCACAGAAACGCCATCGCTGGCGGCAGAGACCGACGAGCAGCAAGGTCTCCCAGATTGGCTGCACGATCTGGCGCCGCAGGAAGCGCCAGAGGCGGCTGAGGTAGCCGGGCCAGGCGAGGATGAATTCCCCGATTGGCTGCGGGATCTGGGCGGGTTGGGCGATGTCGGGGAAACTGTTCCGCTGGCCGAGGAGCCTCTGCCAGTCCAAGAGGACGCTGAGGCCGGTGAAGAGTTTCCAGACTGGCTGCGCGATTTGAGAGGGGCTGAAGAAGAGGTATTGCCCTTTGCCGCACCGGCTCTACCCTCGGAGGAAGAGCCAGAGGCGACGGAAGAGTCAGAGGCGACGGAAGAGCCAGAGGCGACGGAAGAGCCAGAGGCGACGGAAGAGCCAGTGCCCGACTGGCTGGCCGATCTGCACCTTGTGGAAGAGGAGACGGAGGAGCCTGTCCCTCTCGAAACAGAGATGCCACTCCCGATCCTGCCGACCGAAATCCCGGAAGAGTTGCCGGCCTGGCTGGTCGAATTGCGCGGCGAGGAAATAGAGACTCCAGCCGAAGAGCAGTTGCCAACAGAGAGCGCGCCGCAGGGAGAGCCCAAAGTGCCCGAATGGCTCCGTGGTCTGGGTGTTCCGGCGTCGGAAGAGGGTGAACCCGAACAGCCTCCGGCTGTTGTCATGCCGGATGTCCCGGAGCCTTTAGATACGGTCGAGACCCCAGCCGGGCCAGGCAGCCTGCCTCAGTGGTTGCAGGATCTACGCCAGGAGCAGCCGCCTTTTGAGAAAACCCCTGAAGAGCCCGCTAAACCCGACTGGCTGGCAGAGCCTTCGGTCTCAAAGGCGACGGTTGAACGAGCGGATCTGGTTGCGCCCGACTGGTTGCAAGGCCCGGCGCCTACTCAGGACGTTCAGGACGAGGGAGCAGAGCGGCGAGATGTTCCCCCCGATTGGCTTCAAGACCTGGCCGCCGAGGTTCCGCCACTTTCGGAGGCAGAAGAGCCAGAAGAGGTCGAGGCCCCTGACTGGCTTCAGGCCAAGACGCCGGCAGCCGCCGCGCCACCCCAAGAGGTTTCCCCGTTCGTCGATGAGGAACTCCAAGAGTTGCTGACGGCGACTGATAGGGCGATACCCACCGTCGAAGGCGAGACCGAAACACGGCCAGAGGGCGATGCCGAGGGCCTGGCCAGAGCCGATATCCCGGAATGGCTGCTGGCCCTGCGTCCCAAAGAGCCTGGTCAAGAGTCTGAAGAAGAGCTCGAAGAGCTCAGCGGCCCGTTAAAGGGCATCAGGGGGGTGTTGCCTGCCGAGCCGATCGTCAGCATGCCGCATCTCAGCCGGCCTGAGACCGTGGCCATCGAGCCGTTGGCTGTGTCTGGCGATCTCTTGGCCGAGGTGATGGCTCAACCGCCTGTTCTCACCGTTTCTGCCCCGCCGCGCCAGGAGGGGCGGACCGTGGCCGGTGTGCAACGTTTGCTCATCTATGTGCTGTTATTGGCAGCAGTGGTGGCGCCGTTTTTCATCGATTTTGGCTATGGCTACCTCGATGGTCAGGATTTGCGCGGCGGCGCAGAGACGTTCTATCTGTTGCTGGATGGGCAGGCCACAGTGGCACTGCCATCGGATACGGTGGTGCTGCTGGCCTTTGATTACCACCCGGCCACGGCGGCAGAACTTGCGCTCCAGGCGCGCGCCCTGGTGGAGCATCTCATGAGGCGGAACGTACGCCTCATGGCCATCAGCCTCTACCCGGAGGGCGCGGCCCTGGCTCTGGAGGTTCTGGACGAACTGGCCGAGGCGCACGGTTACGTCTATGGCGAGGACTATGTCCATCTGGGTTACCTGCCCAACCAGCCCGCTGCGGTGCGCCATTTTCTGGATAGCGGGCCGACGGCCGAGGATCGGCGCGATTATCGGCTGGGGCAGCCGGTGGATCAACTGTCGGTGGCCCGAGACATCGAGGCGTTGTCGGACGTCAGCCTGTTGATCGAGCTGACCGGCGACGATCGTACGCTGCAAACCTGGGTGGAGCAGATCTCGGCGCGCACGGCGTTGCCATTGGCAGCCGGCGTGAGCGCGGCCATCGCACCCTACGCCCAGCCCTACGTCGATTCAGGGCAGTTGCAGGCATTGTTGATCGGGGTGACGGGCGCCGCCGAGTACGAATCGCAGCTCAAACAAAGCGGACCGGGCATCGAGAGTCTGGGCTCGCAGGTGGCGGCACAGGTGGTGGTGGTGCTGTTGATTCTCCTGGGCAACGTGGTTCACCTGGCCACGCGGGGAGGAAAAAAGTGACCGAGCTAATCGTAGATCTGTTGAATCGGTTTGGTCCTCTGCTGGCCTTTGTGCTGACGCTCATGGTTTTCAGTTATCTCCTGGGTGATAATCCACTGTTCCGTATCGCCCAGCACCTGCTGGTGGGTCTGGCGTTGGGTTTTGCCTGGATCGTGGCCTGGCACACGATATTTCTGCCGCGGGTGCTGGCACTGATTGGTAGTCCCAGTCGCCAGAGTGTGCTCTATACCCTGATCCCTCTGGGTCTGGGCGCGCTGCTGCTGCTCAAGGGAAGGGGCGCTCGCTCCAGGCTCAGCTCCATTCCCCTGGCCTACCTGTTTGGCGTGGGAACTGCGGTGGCCCTGGGCGGGGCCATTTTCGGCACCCTCATTCCCCAGGTGCAGGCCACCATGCTTTCTCTCAACCCCAACGATTACCTGACGAGTTACGCCCCCGAAGACGTGTGGTACCCGGTGGTCAATGCCATTTTTATCGTGGTGGGCACGGTCAGTACGCTGGCCTATTTCACCTTTACGATTGGCAGTCAGGCAGGTCTGGGACGCCTGCGCGGCAGGTTGGTGAGTGTGGGGGCCAGAGTGGGTAAATGGTTTTTGATGATCGTCTTTGGCGCGCTTTTTGGCAGCCTGGTGATGTCTCGTATCGCGCTTCTGGTGGAGCGAGTTTCGTTCCTGCTGAGCGTTTTGGGCTTTTGAGGATTCGCGGAGTTAGGATTGCACGATGGCTGACGGGCAAATCGGCTCCATCCTGCTTGTAGATTGTGGCAGCACCACCACCAAGGCTGTCCTGTTCGAGTTGGCCGATGGCCAGTATCGCATGGTGAGTCGCAGCCAGTCGCCCAGCACCATCGGAGCGCCCTGGCGTGATATCACCGCCGGCATTTATCACGCCGTGGAACAGATCAGCCAGATCTCGGGCCGTGAAATCGTAGACCCCGATGGACGGTTGATCCTGCCGGAAAGGGGCGGAGGCCAGGGGGTAGACCTGATGGCGGCCACGGTCAGCGCTGCACCGCCTCTACGGGTCGTCGCTGCCGGTTTGTCCAACGAGATCAGTCTGGCCAGCGCGCGACGGGCGGTTCGCGCCACCTATTGCCGTCTGGTGGATCAGTTCGCCGTCGACGAATCGCCTCGACGCAAGGATTCCCAATGGCTGCGAGCCGTGCAGGCCGCCAGGCCAGAGGTGATCCTGCTCGTTGGTGGTGTGGATGGTGGTGAAGCCAGGCCGGTGTTGGAGATGGCCCGGCTCATGGCCCTGGCCGTGCAGTTGGACACAGAGCGCCCACCCATGATCTATGCCGGCAACGCGGCTCTGCGCACCCAGATCGCCGGCCTGCTGGGGGATCAGGTCGAATTGCGCGCTGTGGACAACGTGCGCCCCTCGCTGGATCAGGAGAACCTGACGCCTGTCGGGACGGAACTGGCGCACATTTTTGGCCAGACGGTGATGTCGCAGTTGCCGGGGCTGAGCCTGTTGAAGCAGTGGTCGAACAGCGAACCGTTGCCCACCGCTCAGGGATTCGGACAGGTGATCCGGTATCTGGATCATCTGTGCAACAAACCACGTCACGGTGTGCTGGGCATCGATCTGGGTGGCATGACCACCACGGTGGCGGCTGCCCGAGACGGTCAGTTTTCACTGACGGTGTTGACCGAGCTGGGCATGGGCAGTAACCTGGGGAACCTGTTGCGGCAGGCGCCGCTGGAGCAACTGGTGCGCTGGTTGCCCGAAGAGACGCCGCCCAACCGGCTGAGTCATCTATTGATGAACAAATCGCTGCGCCCGTGGACGGTATCACACAACATGGAAGATTTGATGATCGAGCAGGCGGCGGCCCGCGAGTTGCTCACGCTGGCGTTGGCCGAGGCCAGGCAGGGCTGGCCGCTGCGCGGGCGGCAGCAAAGCCCGGTGGTGAACGAGATCGTCGGCAGCGGCAGCACTCTGTGCCACGCACCCACACCCGGCCATGCAGCGCTGATGTTGCTCGACACTGTCCAGCCGGCTTTTTTCACCTCGCGCCTGGTGTTGGACAAAACAGGCGTGTTGCCCGCTGTGGGAGCGCTGGCAGCGATACAACCAGCGATAGCAGCCCAGATTTTGGAGCAGGATGGGTTGCTCGACCTTGGCTCGGCCATCTCTCCGGTGGGCCTGGGTCGACACGGCGAAAAAGTGCTCTCTTTTAAGGTGAGATCGGCACTGGGCACTTATGAAGGCGATGTGCGCTTTGGCTCACTGGAACGGATCATCGTCCCGACGGGTGTCAAGGCCACGCTGGAACTGCGGCCCAGCTCTCATTTTGACCTGGGTATGGGACCCGGTAGAGGGGTGGAGATCAAGACCTGGGGAGGGGTGTTGGGCATCGTCATCGATGCGCGAGGCCGGCCTCTGATCTGGCCGGAAAAGCCGGAGCAGAGGCAAAGGGCCATCCGCCGCTGGCTGGCCGAGTTGGGGGCCTGGTCGCCGCCAATTGCGCCGGAGCCGGTCGAAGTGTTGGGAGATCTGTGACATGTATTATCCGCCGGAGACCAGAGTATCGTTTCGAACGGTCATTCACCGCGAGCGGATGTTGCCTGTGCCCGGTGAGGTGGTGGTGCAGCCAGGCCAGCGTGTGGAGCCGTGGGACGTGGTGGCGCAGGCGGCAGTGCCGGGGGGATACCGCATCGTCGAGATTGCCCAGACGTTAAAGGTTCGAAGCCAGGACGTGGCGCAGTGTCTGCTCAAAAAAGACGGCGACGAAGTCGAGGCCGGAGAGCCGCTGGCCGCCCGGCGTGGCCTCTTGCGACGTGTGGTTCGTTCGCCGGTGAGTGGGGTGATCGTGGCCGTGGGGGCGGGTCGGCTGCTGATCGAGGCCGAGACAGCCACGGTCGAGGTGCGGGCCGGCATGCGTGGTCGCGTGGAGCGGGTGCGTCGCAACTGGGGTGTGGCCATCGAAACGGTGGGCGCGGTCGCCCAGGGTGTGTGGGGCAACGGACGCGAGGGGCACGGTGTGCTCAAGGTTCTCTCGGACTCGCCGCAGGGCATGTTGACCCGTGAGAATCTGGAAGTGGGCTCTCAGGGCGCGGTGATTTTGGCCGGGCAGGGGATGACGCTGGAAGCGCTCGAGTTTGCCGCCGAGGTGCAGGTGCGCGGCATTGTCGTGGGCAGTCTGGAAGCCGGCCTGCTGTCGGCGGTGCAGGCAGCGCCGTTCCCGGTGATCGTCAGCGAGGGTTGGGGCTCCATCCCCATGTCGACGGCGATCTTTGAGGTGTTGCAGGCCAACGATGGCCGTGAGGTATCGTTGCATGGTCACCTGGAGGTGGGCTGGGCATCACGTCGTCCGGAGGTCATCGTGCCTATGGTGGCCGGCGAAACCGCGCCCGAAACGCCGTCTCTGGACGTGCCACTGGCTTTGGGGGCAACGGTGCGTATCCTTCGAGCGCCGTTCATGGGGGCCAGCGGCAGTGTGGCGGCCATGCCCGATCTGCCCAGGCGGTTGCCGGCGGGCCTCGCCCTACGGGGGGCCGAAGTTCTGTTGGCCAACGGTGAGCGGGTTTTTGTGCCGTTTGCCAACCTGGAAAGAATTCACTGACACCTGTCTTTTTTGGCTTCGATCCGAGCCAGCCTGAATTGAGCAAAAGCAACAGCCAGAGAGGAGCATCCAATGGACGACGATAGATTTACGTTCGGCGCCGACTTTGAGGTCGATGAACCGGAGACCTCCTCAAAGGGAGGAGGCAGTAATCGCGTGTTTGTGATCGTGGCCATCGGCCTGATCGGTCTGATCATCATTGGCCTGTTGGGCATCGCAGGCTATTGGGTGCTGATCCGGCCCAGGGCGCAGGACAACATCAACGCCCAGGCCACGCAGATCGTGGCCGAGGCCACCGCAGTGGCTCAGCAGACCCTCATGGCTCCCACCGATACGCCTGTTCCCACTCACACGCCGATTCCAACCAACACACCCGTGCCGACGCCCACTCCCAGAGCCACCAACACGCCCGTCATCCGGCCCACCGATACCGCGGCGCCGGGAGCGATACCCACACCCACCCGCACGCCCGTGGGCGGTGGACAGACACCCCAGACAGGCATTGGAGGTCTGACGGCTGTGCTGGCCGCAGTGGTGCTGGTGGTGATCATCTTTGCGGCCCGCAGGTTACGCCTGGCTGGTTAAAGTCACGTTCGTCCGAGGCAGGGGCTGGCTGGCAAAAACAATACCCTGGTTTCACTCGCCAGCGCATCAGACTCGACGAGGTGCCATGAGAAGACGATGATCTGCTCCTGGCACCTTTTTGCCTGTTGGTCGTATTGTACGGTGAACACACATTCTTGCCAGGTGCGCCCGGTCTGAAGAATCGGATGTGACGTATCCTGGCCCTGAAACAAAACCCATTCTGTGGTATAATAAGAGCGCTCGAAAGCGAATCATCAAACAGCCCAAAGGAGGCAAAAAATGGCATCGCTCATGCAAAAGATCGATACGCTCATCAAGGCCAACCTGCATGCTCTGGTAGACAAAGCTCTAAAAGCCAATTCGTTGGCGGTGGTGGATCAGTACATCCGGCAGGTGGAAGACAATCTGGAAGACCTGGAAGACGCTGCCGCCACGGTCGGCGGGCAGGTCAAAACCCTGCAACGCAAAATGGAAGAGTTTGAGGCCAAAGCCGCCGAGTTGGATCGTAACATCGATCTCTTTTTGCGTCAGGGTAAGGAAGAACTGGCAATGGCGGCGCAGAGCAAATACAACTCGACACAGCGCACGGCAGAAAATTACCGTGAGCAATGGGAACGCCAGCAACGCGAGTACCAGACCCTGCTGGATGCCAAGATCAAGCTGGAGGCCAGGTTGTCTACCATCCGCCAGGAGCGCGAAGAGTTGCGCGGCTTGCTGGAACTGGCCAAGGCCAAAGAGATCACCGCCCGGGCCATCAAGTCGCTGGACGATCTGGTGGGCGCCGGGGATGCCGATGTCTCTCAAATAGCCGAGGCGATCCGTACCCGGCTGGACAAGGCCTCGGCCCATAGTGAGATGTTGGCCACCCGGCTGGATGCCCAGATGGACGACGTGCTGGAGCGAGACCTGCTCGATTCTCAACTTGCCGAGCGGAAATCGCGCCTGGGTTTGTAATAAACACCATCGACCTTACCTTGCCTCCCCGAAAGCGGTCTGTGGCTTTCGGGGAGATCGATTTGGGGCAGGTTCTCAACCATGAACGATCCAAACAATGTGTTTCGTTTCCCTTTGGTGCGCGTGTTGCCTCTGGTGGCCTCGTTTGCCTTTCTGTTATTGATCATCGTTGGCGGTATCGTGGTGGGCGGCTATCACCCTATCGTGACCGCTTTGTTGTGGCTGGGGCTGATCGGCTCTGCCTGGTTCGCTCTCTCAGACCTGGTGTCGCGGGCGGAGGTCCGAGATGACGGCCTCAAGGTGCAGGCGCTGAGCCTGCGCGGCATCCAGACCCACCTCTTGCCCTGGAGCGAGATCCAGGAGCTGAACCTGTCTGGCCATATGCCCGATGCCCTGCAACTTTTGAGCCGCTCCGCCGTATCAACAGGCAAGGTAAAAAAGTGGACCTTGCCGGCGCACGTGGCCCTGGCAGAGAGTGTGGTCCGGCAGGCCAGCCTGCAACCCGACCGGCAGAACAGGCCGCCGGGGGTGAATGGCGCTTTTGATACGCTTCTTCAGACCAGGGGCAAACGCAAAAAGTATGGCCTGTTCTGGCGTTGGATGAGAATGGAGAGGGAGCGGGAAAATGAGTAGGACACGCATCGTCTTTTTTGTGGTCATCGCACTGGCGGTGCTGATCGTGGCCGGGGCGCTGATCTGGCAGGCTGTCGGCGGTGCCGGCAGCACAGGTGAGGCCACACTCGACCTGCCCGACGCCCCAGAGAGACTGACGGTGCAGGTGGTGTGTGCCCTGCCGGTGGAGCCCTGGGTGCAGGAAGCCGCCCGCCAATTCAACGCCGGGGAACACGAGCTGAATGGTATTCCCATCGAGGTGACGATCATTCCCATGGACGGCTGGACGGCCCTGAATCGCCTGGAGCGCGGCGAGATGGACCCCATCCCCACCGCCTGGATCCCGGAAAGCCGCTACCTGGTAGACCTGGTCAACGTCGTCTACAAAGAGCGGCTGGGCCGCGACGTGTTCCTGACCGATGGGGAATATCGGGCGCGGCCTATCGCCGTGTCACTGCTCGCCTGGGGCATCTATGAGAGCCGCGCCCAGGTGCTGCAAACCGCTTATGGTGAGATCACCTGGCAGGCCATCCACGACGCCGCCATACTTTCCGGCGGCTGGAAAGACATCGGCGGCCAGGACGACTGGCTCTATTTCAAGCTGGCCATTTCGAACCCGCGCAAAAACATCAGCGGCCTGGGGGCCATGATCGCCGCGGCGGGTGAGTATTACGATAGCACCGCCATCGGCGCCGATGAGGTGGGCAACGCCGATTTTCAACGATGGATGCAAGAGATCCTCTCTTCGATGAGTGATCTCTCCGGCGGGGCCTACACGGTCAATGACCTGGCCCTCTTTGGCTACTCCACCGGCGACGCCGGTCAACTGCTGGAAAGCGACCTGCTCACCAACATGGCCGGCATTCAGACCCGCTGGGCCGATCCACTGCGCATCTATTATCCCAAATATGTCACCTGGTTCGATTTTCCCTTCACCGTCTGGATGGGGCCTGAAACCACCGCCCTGGAAAAGAACGCCGCGCTAGAGTTCGAGAACTTTTTGCTCTCCGAAGCCATGCAGCGCGACGCGCTGGCCCGCGGCCTGCGGCCGGTCAACCCGGACATCCCGCTGGATGCGGAGGGCAGCCTCTTTGTGCAGTGGCAGGATCAGGGCGCCATGCTGGTGGTGCCGCGCACCACACGCATGAAATCGCCAGACCGGGATACACTGGTGGGCCTGCTGCAATGGTTCGATCGCAACATCGCCGGGCGATAGGAAGGATCGAACATGAGTAACAAGAGCCTCTACAACAGGCCCCAGTCCCAAAAGGGAACGAACCGAAACGCGCTGATGGTGTTGATCGTCGCGCTGGTAATCATCGCCGCGGCCTGCTGCGGCGGGGTGGCGCTGGTTTACGTCCTCCTCTCCGGCGATGGCGACGGCGCGGCGACGTTGGCGCCATCGACCAGCAGCGCCACGCTGACCGTGGCCTATTCGCCGGAAAAAGAAACGCTGTTCAGCCAACTGGTGAGTGATTTCAATCGCCAGGGCCTCGAAACGCCCGACGGCCAAAAAATGGTGGTGACCACCGTACAGCTCGATCCGGCGACCATGATCGACCGCGCGCTGACGGGTGAGCTCCAGGCCATCAGCCCCGATTCGTCGCTGTGGCTCTATCAGCTCGACGCCACCTGGATGGAGGCGCACGGCACCGACCTGCCGGTGGTGGGCGAGACGGTGCGTTACGCCGTCAGCCCGGTGGTCATCGCCATGTGGGAAGACGTGGCCCGCAGCATGGGCTACCCCGATCGGCCCCTGGGCTGGGAAGACCTGCTGAACAAAGCCCAGAGCGACCCCAATTTTAAATGGTCGCACCCCGCCACCAGCTCCGCCAGCGGGCTGCTGGCCACCCTGGCCGAGTTTTACGCCGGGGCGGGTATCACCCGCGGGCTGACGCTGGAAGACGCCCAGCGCCAGTCGACGCTGGATTACGTGGCGGCCATCGAAAAGACGGTGCGTTATTACGGCGAGGGTGAGTGGGCCGTGGTGCAACGTGTGCTGCAAGAGGGGCGCTCGTATCTCGACGCCTGGGTCTGCCAGGAGCAATTGGTGGTTTATCTCAACCAGAACCAGAGCGACCAGGTGGTGGCTGTTTATCCCCAAGAGGGCGCGCTGTGGCAAGATCATCCGTTGGCCCTGTTGGAAACGCCCGCTCTGACCACCAATCAGCGGCTGGTTTTCTCGCGCCTGCGCGATTTTTTGCTCTCCGAAACGTCCCAGGCGCGGGTGCTGGCGGCCGGTTATCGCCCTGGCGATCTGAATCTCTCTCTCACCGATCCGGCCTCGCCGCTGACGGCGGCCAACGGCGTAGACCCGGCCCAGCCTCAGACCAGCCTGCAACTGCCCAACGCTGCCGTGGTAGAGGTGGTGCGTAACGTCTGGTGGTACACCAAACGCCACACCAACGTTTACCTGGTGGTCGATGTGTCCGGCAGCATGAGGGGTGATAAAATCCAGGGGGCGCAGGCCGCGCTGCGGGCTTTTGTGGAGTTGATCGCGGGCGACGTTGAACGGGTGGGCCTCGTCGAGTTTAGCAGCCAGGTGCGCGAGTCGGTGCCGCTGGACGATCTGGGCGACAATCGAGCGCGCCTGTTGGCCACCATCGACGCTCTGGAGGTGGGCGGCGATACGTCGCTGCTCGACGCGGTGGCCCTGGCCTACGACAATTTACAACGGGCCGCCGATGCGGAGCGTATCAACGCCATCGTGGTCATGACCGATGGTCTGGAAAACCACTCGGCCATCAATCAGCGCCAGTTGTTGCACAAGCTGGAAACACAAGACGTGCCGGTGGTGATCTTTTGTATCGCCTATGGCGCCGATGCCGATCGGGCCACCTTGCAAGACATTGCCGGGGCCACCGGCGGCCAGTTGCGCGAAGGCGATCTGGAAACCATCCGCGAGCTATACCAGATTCTCTCCACGTATTTCTAATGTTTCAGAGCCGACAGGTTTTGTGAAATCTGTTGGCTCCCTATGGCTTTTCTGGAGCGCGCATGGCCAGGAAAAAAGACAAACCCCTCGTCGGCGACGAGCTGCGCCAGCGGGCCTTTTGGGCCATGGTGAACCACGCTTTTTTCCGTTGGGAGAGCGCGATTGTCATCGCACTCACCATCGTGTTGACGGGGCTGGATCCGTTAGATGGCCTGTCTTTTTGGCAGCCGTGGTATTGGGTCGTCTTTGGTTTTGTGGCCGAGGCGCTGATCTTTGTCTCCACCCTCACCGATCCGGAGGAGGGGCGCAAGGCAGTGGCGGCCATGCTGGCGCAGCAATTCAATCCGGGCGCGGTTAAAAATCGCGCCCTGAGCGAGCGCATCGCCAGGGCGCTGGAATATCGTGAGGGCATCGAAAAGACCATCCGAGAAACGCGCAGCGGATTGCTGCGCTCTCACCTGGAGGGTGACGCCCGCCAGGTGGACGAATGGCTGGATCACATCTATCGGCTGGCGCAGCGGCTGGATAACTATTACCAGGACAAGGTCATCAAGCAAGACATGCATTCGGTGCCGCTGGCCATCAAGAACTTTAAGGCTCGTTTAAAAATGGAGGACGATCCCGCGGTGCAGGCGCAGATGGAGCAGACCATCGCCCAAAAAGAGGCCCAGTGGCAGGCATTGCAGCGGCTGGAGAACACCATGGAAAAGGCCGAATTTCAACTCGAATCGACGCTCACCTCGCTGGGCACGGTCTATTCGCAGATGCGCAACGTCGACGCCAAAGACGTGGACAGCGGTCGAGCGGCTCGCCTCAGCCAGGATATTTCGGATCAGGTGGCGCAGTTGGCAGACATCGAGGCGGCGATGGACGAGGTTTACATCCAGCGGTAATGTGAGGTGAGAATCATGACAAGAAATGGAATCTTGATAGTGGTGGGTCTGTTGATCCTGGCGCTGCTGTTGCCGGCCTGCAGCTCCAACGAACCCAACAAAGGCGAGGCCATCGTCTATGTGGCCGTGCCGCTTTCCGGCTTTCAGGCCAACGGCGGGCAGACAGTGCTGGGCGGGGCGCGGCTCATGGCCGAGCGTCTCAACGCCCAGGGCGGCCTGCTGGGCTACCAGGTCACCGTGGTCGGCGTGGACGACGAATCCGATTCGGACGTGGCCGTGACGGTGGCCGAAGAGATCAAGCAGGCGGTGGACGAGGGCAAAAAGGTGATCGGCGTGGTGGGCCATCTCAACAGCGGCCAGACCATCGAAGCGATGACGGTCTACAAAGACCTGCCGCTCATCGTCATCACCCCCACCGCCAGCGAGGTGAGCATCAGCCAGCATGGCTACCGCAATTTCTTCCGCGTCAACGCCAACGATACGGTGCAGGCAAAAGTGGACGCCGATTTTCTGTTCAACACGCTGGGCGCGCGCCGCGTGGCCGTGGTCTTTAACGATGACCCCTATGGCATCGGGCTGGCCAGGTTGCTCGCCCAGGAACTGACGGCCCTGGGCGCCGAGGTGCCGCTGAGCCTGCAAGTGGCGGTGGAGCAGTCGGTTTTTGAGCAAGAGATACCGCACATCCGCGACGCCGCCCCCGACGCCGTGTTTTACGCCGGCTACGAGATCGAAGCGCCCTACCTGCGGCTGGCGCTGGTGGAAAACGGCCTGGGTGATCTGCCCTTCCTGGCCTCCGACGGCGCCTTTCTCTCGGCCACCATCGATGAGGCCGGCGCGGCCGCCGAGGGCATTTACGTGAGCGCCTTTGGGCCCAGCCCCGAGCAGGCGGTGGACGAGCGCTGGATTCAGGAATACCAGGCGGTGGAATATCGCAACCCGGATACCTATTCCATCAACGGTTACAGCGCGCTGGCCGTGCTGGCCGAGGGGGTCAAAAAGGCCGGCAGCCTGGATGCAGCCAAGGTGGCCGACGCCATCCGGTCGCTGGATTTCAGCGCGCCCATCGGCCGCATGAGTTTCGACGAAAAAGGTGATCTGCAAGCGCCGCAGATTTACGTCTTTCAGGTGCGCAACGCGGCGTTCGTGCAGGTGTACCCATAGCCGCCCACTGGCGAGCGTAAAGCCCCTGGCCTTCACAGAGCCAGGGGCTTTTTTGTTGCGCCCTAACCACCCACCGCAGAGACGCAGAGAACGGGCCGTTCTCTGGGGATCAGTCTACCTGCCAGACGTGCACCACCGGTTTGGCGCCGTCGGCGTAAAGCTCCAGCACGTACAACAGGCCATTCTGCCGGTCGTAGGCCGCCGCGCCGATGCGCGCCCGGCGCTGGTCGCCCCAGCCCAGGGATATCTCGTCCCACACCGGCGGCTCGAGGTAGAGGTGCTCGTCGATGTCGATGACGGCGTAGGGCTGCGGCTGCCACGATTCGATCTCGCCGGCGGCGACGCGGGCCAGGTCGGCGGGATCGTAGAGGATGAGTTGGGCGTCAAAGCGGGTGGGCCACCAGCCGCGGTAGCTGACGCAGTCGGCGCCCTCCTCGCAGCAGCCGCTGAAATCCTCCGGCGGACAGGCAGAGCCATCGGCCAGGCGGCAGGTGGTGAAATCGGTGACCTCGGCGTCGACGCAGGGGTATTGGGGGCCGTCGGGGTGGATATAGCCGTACCAGTATTTGGCGCCGTTGCTCTTGGTGCCGGCAAAAAGCACCGCCGATTTGCCCGATGGGGTGGTGAGCCAGGCCCCGCCCTCCCACTCGTCGGGGTGTTGATAACCGTCCAGACAGCGGGTGATCTCGTCGGTGTTGTAGGCGTTCTCGTAGAGCAGCAGGGTGGTCTCCGAGAGGCGGGCGCCGGATGCGGGAGCCGCGCCGCCTGTTTCCCAGGGGCGGTAGGCAAAAAGGGTGGGACCCATGCCGCCCTGACCGCCGTCGCGCATGCGGCCGGTGGCCAGGTAGCGGCCCTGGGCGTGGGCATCGGCCCAGGCGGTGGGGATGTCGAACAGGTAGCCGTTGGTGCTGTAGAGGTTCTGATCGCCGATGAACCAGACGCCTTGCAGGTTGGGCGCGCTCAGATCGGCGCTGAACCAGGCGTGGGAAGGCTCGTCCGGGGGCTGGAGGTGCTGTCCCCAGCAGAGATGGAGCAGCGGGCCGGTATCGGCGTGGTTCAGGTACTGTATGCCCACTTTGGGGATCTCTTCCAGGTTGGTGAAATAGCCGGCGGTCACGTCGGAAAAGCCCTGCAAAAAGGCCGCCTGGGGCAGGTCGGCAGGGTTGCCCGCCACGGATGGGGCGGGGATGTTGACTTCGGCCACCTGATCGCCGTTGGGCAGCCCGCCGTAAGCGATGCGGTCGTGGCCGGTGATGAACAGGGCGCCGGGGTAGGCGTCGCTGTTGGCGGGGTCGCCGTCGGGGTTGAAGGTCATGGCGTTGCCGCCGTAGGCAAAGGTCTGGGGCGGATCGTCGCCGCCGGGCAGGCGAAAGGCGCCCAGGTAGGTCAGATCGGCCGGCTGGACCAGGTCGCCGGAGGAGGGGGCGGGCGCGCTCCACTGTTTCAGGATGAGCGGCAGGTAGACCCAGTCGGTGGGGGTAAAGACGCTGCTGGCCTGCCAGCGGTGATAATAGACGTTGAGCAGCGGCACAAACTCGGCGGTGGCTTTTTGGTTGCCGGCGGCGGTGGGGTGACTGCCGCCGCCGCTGCCGCCGGGGTAGGCCGAGTAATTGCTACTCACCGTCTGGACGTGCTGCACGGCGCTGTCCCACCAGCGGTGGTGGTTGCCCGATTCGGCCCCGGCGTCGTTGGTATCGGCGTCGCCGCCGTTGGAGGTGAGCACATTGTAAAAGTCGAACACGGCCACGTTGTCGTGGGCATAACCGTCGAGCCAATCGTTGACCAGCCAGTCGTTAAAGGCGCGGGCGTTGGCGGCGTGGGCGGCGTCGGTCTCGCTCTGCATCAATGGCGGGGCGGTGACGACGACGAACAGCCTGTCCGGCTGTGTGGCAAAATAGGCCAGCAGGTCGTTATAGATGCCCTTGGCGTTGGCCACGGTGTGATACTCGGACCAGGCGTCCTGGCCGCGCAGTGGGTTGGAACCGGACACCGGTGGGTCGTCCGGATCGCCGCCCAGGTGCGAGTTGGGGTAACAGGACTTGAACAGGATGATCTCGTTCTCGCCGCCGGGGTCGGTGGACAGGCGTGAATAGGAGGCGTTTTGGCCCGACTCGGCATAGAGAGCGGCGGTGTAGGTATCACGATCGGGGCCGACGAACCAGTTGTACCAGTAGCCGATATCGGTGTGATCGCCGATGCTGTCCGGCCCCCAGCCATAGTTGGTGTCGCTGACAAAATAGTGGTTGTCGCGCAGGGCGATGCCCAGGCCGCCGTCGCCATCGGCGAGCCAGTTTTCGCCGCAGGAGTGGTGGACAAAGATCAGCTTGACCGTCTCGGTGGGTGGATCGGGGTTGTCGGCCGCTGCCCAGATCTCTGCCGCCTCGTTTTGGGGGAGAGCGGCGGCCGGCCCGGCTGCCGAGGCGGGCGGCGACAGGTGGGCGTTCAGAAGCAACAGACCGATGCCGCCCGCGCCAATGGCCAGGGCCAGCAAGAGTGCGCCACACGTTCTTTTGAGGGTCATTTTCGCGTCTCCTCCTCGGTTCTGGTGACAGTCACCTTTGCGGCTAGTGGCCGCGCAGCACTGTCGGTAAATAGTTTTGGTGGCAGGTGGGGCACGCCACCAGCAGCATGTGGTGCTGGCTGTACCAGAACCCGCCCTGCGCGCCGCCGACGGTGACGAACTGATTCTGGAAGCCGGCGCCTTCCAGCCGATAGAGACTCACCGGCGGGGCCGGGCCGTAGGCAAAGCCGCCGCTGGTCGCGCTGGCATAGGCCGAAACGGGCAGCAGCGTGCCGTCCTGGGCCACGCCGTTGGCCAGCCAGATCTGATATTCACCGCCCACGATCTGCCAGCCGTCGGCCATGCCCCACCACGGCTCCGGCAGAGGGCCCAGGTCGGCGTCGGCGGCATTGAACGTCTCGCTGGCGAGATCGAAACACTGGCTGTGAGCGTTGATCTGGTGGGTGTGATCCGCCCCGCCGGCCACACAGATAGCCCCCTCGTCGCCCACCCAGGGCACGTACCACGAGGCGTGAAAGTTGAACCAGACCTGGACAGTGTCGGAAAAGAAACTTCCAATGAAACGGCTCGTGTTGTTATCGGGATGGTATTCCCGCAGATCGCGCGTTTCGCCGCCGCCCGGCCGGGTTGCGCCGCCGGAGAGGTAACAGACGTTCTCGCCGGTGTGGTTGAGCAGCGAGACGATGTCGTGGCCCCAGCGCCCTATCTCGGGGTAGCCGGCGGGAATGGCTTCAGCATACCACGATCTGTCGGTGATGTCAAAAATGTGCAGCGTATCGGTGACGAGGGTATCGGGGAAAAGCACCACCACCTCGTGGCCGGCTCCGTTGAGGCCGTAGCAGCCATCTATGGGATACTCGATGGCCGGCGTGATGACCGTCTCCGGCTGGAAGGTCTGCCAGGCGTCTGCGGCCGGATCGTAGCGCTGGGTGGCGCCATCGGAGCCAAGGCCGCCGATGGACCACAGGCCGCCGTCCTCGTGAGAGGCCCAGACGACGACGTTGTCCATCGTGGCGACCCGCGTATCGGTCAGGGTTTGCCAGCCGGCCAGTTCGGTGACGGTGTTGACCAGGACCGTCTGATCCGATTGGCCGTTGCCCGAAGCGCTGAGGGTGGCCGTCACCTGCTGGCCGGCTTTTAAAAAGAAATCGGGCTTGAGCTGGACGACGAACGTCACGACCTCCCCATCGGACAGATCAAAGCTGGCGGGGCCGTCAAAGACCGAGCCTGCCGGCGAGATCTGGTAGGTCAGGTTAAAGGTGCCGCTGCCGGCGGAGAAATTCCACAGCTCAAAGGTGTGGGTCTGGGTGATGCCGTTGCAGCCCTCCACGTTCTGGGTGGTCGATTTGAACCACAGCGGCGTGCACGGCTCGATGGTGATCTGGCCGGAGGTTTCGTTACTATCATCGCCGTGGAGGCTCCAGTTGATGGTGCGCGGCCCCTCGTAAGCGGCGGGCACGGTCACATCGGCGCAAAAGCCCCAACTGGCGCCATTGCTGATCTCACCGTAACCGTCGCTGTCGCTGTCGGCATAGGTCAGCTGGTTGGCGCTGGGTGTGCTGCAGCTCATGCTGACCGGGTAGCCCACCGAGTCGGTGGCCTCTTGTGAGTTGCAGGCCACCGTCCAGTTGCCAAGCAAGGCGGGGAAGGTCAACTGCACCCCATCCAGCCATTCCCAGCCGGTGGAGCCGTTGTAGACGGTGAAGCAGAGCGTCTGCGGCTGGTTCGCCTGATAGCATTGTTCCGCGGTCACGTCGGAGCCAGAGACGCCCAAGATGCCCGCGCCGGCGGCGGGGCCAAAGGCAGCCAGGCTCAGCGGAGGGGGCTGGCTCTGATCGGTGGGTGGTTCCGGGAGGTCGTCGGGGGATTGGGCCAGCCCGCCTCGGGCGGCGAACAGCAGGCTGGCCAGCAGGACCAGGCCCAACGTTGCGGTCGATGCAAAACCAAAAGCTTTTTTCATGGCGCCTTTCCTTTCTTCGAGTGGGAAAACCTTGGGGGAACAGGTACCAGTAGTTTCGCATTTTTTACAGGTTCTCTGAAAATAACCGCAGAGGCGCCGAGAAAAACTAGAAAATTCTCTGCGCCTTCTGCGTCTCGGCGGTGAAATAGATCACTGTTTGACCCGCTTGTAAAATCTGCAAACGTACTGAGGTACGTGGCTTGAGGATTTACATGTCTATTTTACACCAATCGGCGCAGCGTGGGCGTAAAGCCGGCGTAAATGTGCCGTAAGATTCGCGTAAAGGCCGGGTTTGTCCGGTCAGGGCGCCAGGGTGAGGGTCTCCCGTTCCATGATCATGTCCGGCACATCCCAGCCCTTTTGATCCATCAGCTCAGAGAAGGCGCGGCGGTAGAGCAGCGTCACGCTGACCTCGACCGGCCCGGCGGCCGGCGCGGCAAAAGTGTAGCGGCTCACGTCCGTTTCGAAAGCAGCCAGCCGATTGTCGCTGAGCACGCGGGTGGGATTCCAGTAGGCGCCGCTGGGTGAGACCTCGGTCCACTGTTCTTCCAGCACTTTGGCGTAGGCCTTGCCGGGCAGACCGGCGTAATAACCGTCCGCGGGATCGCCGGCGCCGCACCAATCGGGCAGCGACGGTCCATCCTGCAGGGGCAGGGCGTTGCCCTGTGCATCTGTGGCCCGAACCAGCAGGATCAGGTGGCGCAGCGGCGAATCGGTGGGCACGTGATGGCCGGTGCGATCGTTGGTGAGGGATACCTCGACGGCGACAGTGTCTCGATCCCGTTCGGCGGCGGCGGCGAGGGTGACGGCATTCTGCAAGAGTTGCTCGTCCAGCGCGCCCGGCATCCGGTGGCTGGGAATCGTGGCCGGGTCGCGCTCCAGCCCGCCCTGATCTGGACGGGCAAAATGGGTGGCCCCCAGGGACGGCATGTGGCAGTCCTGGCAGGTCTGGCCTGTTGTGGGGTCGCTGTAGGGGCTGGCCAGCCACTCACCGAACGAGTTGTAGATGACTGTGTCCCAAAAGACACCGAAATGGCACGGCGCGCAGAACTGGCTCTGTTGCTGGAGGGGTGAATAGGTATCTTCGCCGGGGGCCACGTCGTCGAAAGGGCCGGCAAAAAACTGGTGCCCCGGCGGCGGGCGACGGAATTCAAAAGAGAGCACGCCGGGCATGTTGGGGTAAGGCAGGCCGGTGGTTGGGTCCAGGCGCGCGTCCCAGATTTTGTGGCAAAAATCGCAGGGCACGCCTTCGGCGGCGACGCCGCTGACAGCCGCCGGATTCACCCCGTAGGGGGCGTTGACCGAGGCGGCCGGGGTGTGGCAGGCGGCGCAATTACCATCCGTTTCGGGAAAATCCAGCTTGTAGCCGGGGCCGTAATAGGGCTGGTTCGGATCGGGCCGCAGCGGAAAGCGACCGTAATCACGGCTGACACCATAGCGGGTGAGCGGGCTGGCATGGCCGTTGACATCGGCGCCGTTGTACATGGTCAGGAAGCGCGGGTTGATCGCCGATTGTGAGTGGGCGTCGAGCAGCCATTCGTCCACCGGCAGGGTGAAGGGCAGATCGGCGCCCTGGCGGCTGTGGCAGGCGGCGCAGCCCTGATCCTCTCCCTGGCCCGGGTGGTGCTGCGAGGGCAGCCAGGCATAATCGGCGTTATCCTCGGCGGCGTGGGCGTGTAGATGGAACTCGATATCGTGTTGCCCGGCAAGCGCCTGCACAGGCCCGGCGCAAAAGTAACCGGTCGCCCAGGCAGTGAGGTTGAACGGCCCCTCACCCAGCCCGGCCGTCGCCAGCTCAAAGTGGCCGCTGGTATCGGTGATGGCCGCCTGGGCCGTGGTCTGCACGCGCACCACGGCCCCGCTCACCGGGCCATCGTCGCCAACCACCTGGCCGGCGATGGTGTCCGGGACTGGTGCGGTGGGCATGGCCGTCGGTGGGGGCGTGACGGTGGGCGTCGGCGTCGGGTCCGGCGGGCGGCAGGCAGCCAGCAGTCCCAGGGCTGCGATCCAGGCATAACACGTGGCGCGCCCTATGCGCCACCTGGCGCGTGTTGCGTGGGGTTTCGTGCTCATCGTAGCGGCTTTCTCAACGACGTTCAAGTGTTTCTCAGGATCAGAGGCAGGTAGAGCCAGGCTGTTGGTTCCCAACGCTCGTGGGCGCCAATGTCGCAGATGGCATTTTCGTCGCCGTCGCCGTCGGTCGGGCGCGGGTTGCCGAAATAGTCCAGCCCCGGGCAGGCGGTATTGTCACCAGCGTCGATGGCCGGGCTGCCGGGCAGCAGATGGGCGTCAAAACTGCTGATGTCCGCGTTCACCAGATCGGGCGAAACGCCACAAAAGCTATCCGGCGGGCATGGGTCGGGTGTGGCTTTGGTGCCGTTGATGATGGCGTGGTCGACGGCAAACGGATCTTGCGCCGTGCCGTGCCAGGCAAAGCAGGTCGTATCGCCGCCGCCGAACTCTGGATTGCCCTGAAAGATGTCGTTGCGCAGCAGCACCGACTCTGAGCCGCCGCAACTGTAACCCTCCTGACACTCGGTGATCAACAAACAATCTCCCTGGCC
Organism: Chloroflexota bacterium; assembly: GCA_049324835.1. GTDB lineage: Bacteria > Chloroflexota > Anaerolineae > CAYNKW01 > CAYNKW01 > JBMOMT01. The sequence goes on from JBMOMT010000055.1 coordinate 102,505, forward strand.
GGTGACGGTCGAGTTGATCACACTGGCCGCGTTGCCATCGCGCAGGGTGAGCGCGATGGCGCTGCCGCCGGCGCGGCAGTTGTCCACACTGCTTTCTTCATCTCCATCGCTGTCAAAGTCACCCCGATAGGCGAACGGTTTGCCCTCGAAAAAGCCGCAGTTGCTGACGGCGATGACGTTCTCGATGACCGTGGGCCCAGAGGTCTTGATCTGGTCGCCGGCGTTGCCCTCGGCGATGGTGCGCCGGATTTCGACGGACGAGCCTTCCTGCCGCGTGTAGAGCAGGTCCAGCCCGTCGGAGGTGTTGTGCAAAAAGGCCGAGTCTTCGATGACCCAGTGGCCGCCGGTTTCGCCGGTGCCGACGCCATCGCCGTAACCCCCGGCGCTCTGCCCCCAGCAGCCGGTCGGCTCGCCGCCAGGATAGGTCTCACCGCAGCCGTTCCACTCGACCGTCCAGCGGCGAAAGGTGAGCGTGCCCGAGTTGGCGTCGTCGCCGTCAATGTCGCCATCCCAGCCAACCCAACCGTTGCCCGCGATCCGCACGTCTTCCAACGTCCAGTCGGTGAGCCGGCCGGCGCGCACCCCGCCGACGGCCAGGCCGTGAATATTCAGGTGTCGCAGGGTGACGTTGGTCGAGTCTTCGGCGTACAGCCCCAGATCGGCATACTCACCAAAGGGGTAGGTGTCGCGCTGGCAGGCCAGGTCGCCGCTGTGGCTTTCGACGCAAGCGGCATGATCGGTGATCTCGAAGCAGGCGATCTCGATATTGTCCGAGTCGGTCAGGTTGAGGATGAACCACGGTCGTTCTGCGCCCCACAATTGAGGCGGGCTGGTGCAACCGGCATCCCAGCCTGCGCCCAGAATGCGGGTGGGGTTGGCCGGGTTGGGGCCGCTGGGGATGGGCGGCATGTGGCAATCGTAGGCGCTATCGGCTTCGCAGGCATCGGCGCCGGGGGCGTCGTAGCCCATGCGGTATTCACCAGGCCCGATGATCAGGGTATCGCCGTTCGAGATGCGCGGCGAGCCGCCCGGCGGCAGGGCGCGGAAGGGGTGATCCCAGGCGCAGGGCTGGCCCGTGCCGCTGCCGGGGTAGGCGGCGTCGGCCAGACCGGTGCACTGGCTGGCATCGCCGCCATTGGTGCGGACGTAATAGACCGTGCCCTGGGCCGCCGCCACGTGGACTGTAGGCGGCAGAGACGGAAAGACCAAAGACGGGGTCGCAGCAGGCGAGCTGGCTTTGCAACCCGAGAGCACCGTCAAGAGGACGAGCATCCCACAAACCAGTGTACGTGCATGTTGACGCATCATCTTTTTTCTCCTTTGCGGATCGAACGAGTCCATGTCACCAGACCAGCCATCACCAGCGGCAGGGCGGCTGCGCCGCCGCAAAAACCGCCGCCCGACGGTTCCGGCGTGGGCGTGGCTGGCGCGGCATCCGCGGCGGTGGCGGTCGGTTCCGGGGTGGCTGTGGATGGCCTCTCGGCCAGCGTGGGGATTTCCGTCGGCTCTGGCGTGGGCGTGGGCGGCAGGGCCGTGGGCCGGGGTCTGGGCGTGGCCGTCGGCGGGGCGGGTGTGGCGGCAGCCGTCGGCACCGGCTGCGGCGGCTGGCCGCTCAGGTCGAGGCGGTAGACGCCTTCGCCTTCGGTGGCGGCATAGAGGTGGGCGCCGTCGGCGGTGAAGGCCAGCTCGTTGACGGCGCGGGTGCGCAGGCCGGTGTTGACCGGCAGCCAGGTGGCGCCGCCGTCGGTGGAGCGATAGACGCCGCTAAAGCGGTCGGCGGCGAACATGACCTGGGGATCGGTGGGATCCAGGATCACGTCGGAGAGCATGGCCTCCGGGTTCATGCCGGCAGAGGCGGGCTGCCAGGTAGCGCCGCCGTCGGCGCTGCGGTAGAGCCCGGCAAAGGCCAACCCGGCGAAAAGCATGTCCGGCTCGGTGGGATGCACCATCACGGCCAGGACCGACGGTTCGCCCGGCAGGCCCTGGTTGATCGCCGTCCAGCTCGCGCCGCCGTCGGACGTTTTGAGCAGGCCGTGGTTGCCGGTGGCGGCGTAAACCGTCTGCGGGTCGCGGGGATGCACGGCCAGGGCGGTCACGTTGGCATCCTGCGAGACCGCGTCGTTGGCGGCGCGCCAGGTGCTGCCGCCGTCGTGAGAGACGAAAACCCCGGCGGCGGGCATGCGGTCGTCAAAGGTGCCGGCCGAGTAATAGGCCGAGGCGCCGGCATACACGGTGTCCGGATCGGAGGGGGCAAAAACGATGGCCCGCCAGCTCATACCATCGCCGAGACCACGGCTCACCGCCCGCCACGTTTGCCCGGCGTCGCGGCTCTCCAGCAGCACGCCGTTCCAGTTGTTGGCGGCCAGCACGTGTCGGCGACCTGCCCTGAGCCCGGTCGAAGGGTCGGCAGGATCGACGGCCACGACGTACCACTCCATCGAAAAGGCGGGCGGTGTGCTGAGGCCGATCCAGTCGCTGCCGCCGTCGCCGCTGACGAAAAGGCCGCTGCGGGCGGCGGCATAGACGCGGCCGCTGGCCGGATCGACGGCGATATCACGCACCTGGGCGCCGGTATAGCCCGCGCTGGCCACAGCCCAGGTGCGGCCGCCGTCGGTGCTGACGAAATTGCCGCCGCCGTATTCGTTGGCAAAGATGCGGTTCGCATCGCGGGGATCGACCTGAAAGTCGATGGGGAAACCGGCGCGCACGCCCGGCGGGCCCCAGCCATCCTCCCCTTCGGAGACGCGTAACCAGGTGCGGCCGCCGTCGCCGCTGCGATAGACAGCCCCCGAGCTGCCGGCGTAGGCGATGGCCGGATCGGAAGCGGCAAACTCGACGGCGTTGATGTTGTCGCCGTGCAGCACCTGTTGCCAGGATACGCCGCCGTCGGTGGTGAGGTAGACGCCGTTGCCCTGGTCGTACTGGTTGTTGCCCGCGCCGGCCAGCAACACGTCGGGGTTGTGCGGGTGCATGAACAGCGTGCCGACGTACAGGTTGTCCAGGCCGTCGTTGGCGTGGGCCCAGGTGGCGCCGCCGTCGGTGCTTTTGAGCACGCCTTCGCCGCCGGGTGTGCCCTTGGCCGGCTCCGAGTTGGCCGCTTCGCGGTCGAAAATGCCGGTGGAAAGGTAGAGCACGTCTGGGTCGCGGGGGTCGATGAACACGTAACGGGCCAGGTTGTCGCCGCGCCAGATGGGCGCCCAGTTCTGGCCGCCGTCGATGGTTTTATAGACCACGCCGCCGGTCATGTCGAACTCGCGGCCGTTGCGCGGCTCGCCGGCCCACACCCAACTGGAAAGCTCTGCCGCCGCATAGACGACGTCCGGGTTTTGGGGATCGACCGAGATGCCGCGAAAGGTGATGCCCTCACGCTCGACGACGCCGTTGTCCATGCGGCTCCAGCTCTGTCCGGCGTCGGTGGATTTGTAGATGCCGCGCACGTTCTGCGTGCCCACCCAGAGGGTATTATCGTCGTGGGGGTCGATGGTCAGGCAAAAGACGGGGATGGCATCGCCCGATTCGCCGGTGCGGGTGGTGATGCCCTCGTTGGAAGGAAACCAGGTCTGGCCGCCGTCGGTGCTTTTAAAGACGCCAGCCCAGGCGTCGGTGACGTACAGGGTGTCGGGATCGTCGGAGCGCATGCGGATGTCGTAGCCCAGGCCGCCCAGAGGCCCGCCGGTGCGCACCCAGGTGAGACGCGGATCGGGCGTGGGGGTGGGGGGCGGCGGCGGGCCATAGACGACGATGTCGTCCACGTAGGCCAGCGTGTCGTCCAGCGTCTCGAAGGCAAAAGAGCCAAAGAGCAGCGGGTCGGGATCGGTGTATTCCCATTCGAGTTGGCCGTTCACCGTGAAGCGCAGGGTATCACCCTGGCCGGCGATCTCGACGGCGTGCCAGGTGCCCATCTCGTGAGAAACGCTGCTCGCCGCCAGGCCGTCGATGAAGGTATCGGGCCAGTACTGTTTGGATAGATTGGAGCTGCCCTGGTGAAAGCCGATGTAGTAACGCCCCTCGTTGTTGAGGCGGTAGACCAGGTGGATGGCGCCGCGGAGGAGCTTGAGCCGGAATTGAACGCGGAAATCGCCGCCAAAAGTGACGTTCGGGCGGGCCCAGTGGTGGCCGTCACCGGCCAGAACGGCGTTGCCGTCTTCCTGTATCACCTGCCAACCGGGGTCCAGTTGCCAGTCCTCGGCCTGGGTGGCGTCGAAAGTCTCTTGATACAGCATGGCCTCGCCGGGAGCCTGGGCCAGTGAAGCGAGTGGGGCGCTCAACAGAGCGATGCCCAGCCCAAATGCAAGGGCCAGGCCAGGAACGAGTGTACGTTTCGTCATCTTGCCTCCGCTGGGAGCTGTGGCAGGGTGAGGGTTGTTTGGGCTCAATCCGGTTCGTGGCCGGGATGGATCGTCAGTTGATCCAGGTCGCGCACGGTGACAAAGGGCACGTAACCCCTGGCCTGGGATTTGGCATAGGCGTCGTCCACACAGGCCGGGGTGGTGGCGTAATCTATGGTGAGTACCAGCTTGCCGGCATTTTTAAAGCGGTCGAGATTGTTTTCCATCTCGGCGGTGACGTCCGGCGGGGTCGGCTGGTCATCGGCATCGTAACCGTAATAGATGTCTTCCTGGCCGATGCCGTCGACGCTTTCCAGATAGTTCGGGATCAGGTCTGCCAGTTCGGGAGCGTTCTGGGGAAAGATAAAGAAATCGGGGTCTCGGGTGCGAGCGTGGGCGCGGATGGCGGCCACGAAATCGGCCATTTCCTGGGCAGCGGTAGCCCGGCCCTGATCGGTGTAATACTGGTAGGCGTCGATGATGTCCAGGTAGGCGCCATCGAAACCGGCATCCAGCAGACGATCGGTGTAGCTAAAGACGATACTCTGCCATTCAGAATCCCAATAGTGCACTTTGTAGTTGCCCGCCCAATCGGGGTTCTGCTCGTCCAGCCAGGCCGGGTTTCCCGGTTGCCAGCCGTCTTGCCAGTAAAAGCGATAGTCCTCAGCCTCGCCGATGCTCATGTAGGCCAGCACGATCTTGGCCCCACCGGGGCTGTGTTGGAGGGCTTCGATCTGGGCAGCGGTAAAGGCCGTATCGTCGCTGCCATCGGCAGAATAGTCCATCACAACGAGGTCGTAGGCCGTATCGCCAACGGCGTCCAGGTCCAGGTCTTGAAGCTGATACAGGAAATCGTTCACGTTCAACGGGTTGGGTTGGGCCAGAGGAGTAAAGGCTTTCAGGATAAGCGGCAAAAAGATCCAGTTCGTTGGCTCCCATTCTTCGGTGGCGTCGGGCGCAGGGGGCGGCGCCAGGGCGATCATCCTTGTGGACGGCCACAGCAGAGCCAGGCCCAAAACAAACGCTGCAAAACCCAAGCGAGCTTTCACTTTTCACCTCGCAAAAGAGGGCGCGTCTCTCGAAACACGATCGGGCGGAAGAGCTTGCAGTATCATTTTACCACATTTGCCCCAAAATGGGTAAAGGCTTGTAACTGCCTCACGAGGCTTTGCCTCAAACCGACAAGTTTGTCTCACCGCAGAGATTTGCTGTTTTTTCTCCGCGTGCTCGGCGGTGAAGTGTTGCTCTGTTTGTAAGGAATTTGTCCCCTCAAGGAGTTCAGCCTACCCTGCCGCAGGCTAAAATCGTTCATCCTGTCCCACAATCTAGCCGACCGGACGCTGGCGAATCGACAAATGGCGGCAGTGTAGGCGCACGGCATTGCCGTGCCCAAGAGCCTGCGGGAGGCTGAGCAGTTACGTATGGTGGTTATTTGAGGATGTAATAGGTGCCTTTTTTGGCGCCCACGCGCAGCATGATGCCCCGTTCCACCAGGTCTCTCAGATCCAGGCGCAGGGTCTCGCTGCTGACATTGGGGCAAAGGGACTGGTACTCACGGTTGGTGATGCTGCCATTTTCCTGGGCAAAGGTGACCGCCCGGAGTTGCCGCTCGTTCATGCTGCGCTCCCAGGTAGCGGACACAGCACGGCGCTGGCGCACGTTGTGCAAGACGACGGTGAAAGAATAGGGGGTGGCCTTGAATTCGGGCGGTGGATGGCCGGCCTGCACCATGTCTTCGATCATGCGGTCGATGCCCAGGCCCAGTTCTTCGATGTAACCCCACTGGAACAGCCCGCCGACGATGCGTGGGTTGCGGGAAAAATGTTCGTCGACCAGGTTGTCGACGGTGATGTAGCCGGGCAGCCCGCCGGGGCTGATCACCTCCAGCCGGTCGTCGAACATGCGCACTTCGATGCGACGGCCCTTGAGACGGTAATCGCGGTGACAGACGGCGTTGACCAGCGCCTCGCGCACGGCAAAGGCCGGGTATTCGGTCTGTTCCTGGCGTTCCAGCCCCTTGACCACGGCGGCAACGCGCATCTCTTCCCACAGCACCTTCCAGGCTGCTTCGATGAGCCGCGGCAGAGGCCCCATAATCTCTTCACGACGCGAGTAGCCGGGCAGTCCTTCGGGGCCGCGCGGCTCGGTGCCGGCAAAACGGACAAAGATCAGGCTGCTCTGGGGCAGATAGAACTGGGGCTCGCGACCAAAGAGCAGCACGCCTGTCACCGTCGGTTGGCCGGCATCGGTCAGCGCGCCCATCTCGGTCAGCACCTCTTTTACCGGGCGCGAAAGGCTGATACGGCCCCGCTCCTCACGTTTGACGATGTACTCCTGGACGATCTCGTCGCTCAGATCGCGCTGAGAAGCGCCATCGACGGTGTCGGTTTCAAAGTCGCCGGTGGATTTGGTGGCTGCCAGGTGTCTCACCTCGTCGCCCAGCAGGGGGCGGTTTTCCGCGCCCACGCGGATGAGCACGCGGCCGTCGTCCAGGGTGTGCAGTTCGGTGCTGCGCAACACGCGGATAGCCACCGCCGTGCCCTGGGTGGTTTCGATCTGCTGCCATTCGGTGCGCACTGGAGGACGGCAGCGGACCTGAGCCAGCCACAACAATGACTCGGCGTCTTCGTCGGAAAAGGTGTCGTTCATCGCGCCATCGAGGTCAACGCCCAACAGCACCGTGCCGCCGTCGCCGTTGGCCATGGCCACCAATGTCTCGGCCAGCAGATCGGTATCGGCTTCGAGCAAATATTCGATGAACTGGCCGCGTTTTTTTCTGGATGCTTCTGAAAGAGCCATGAATCGGGCGCCTCTCGTTTCAGCCTGCCTGATGCAGCTATTATAGCTGTGAGTCTGGCAACTGTCAATAGTTTCAGCGCCAGAGGGGGAATCCGGGCGGCCTGGTACGTGAGGATACAGCCTGTTTGTCTTATGCCTGGGGGTGGGGTATAATTGTCACCGTTACCAAGAACCCATCGATGAGCGTGAGGAGTTTGGATTGCAACGTTTCCCTTTCAGTTGGCGGGCCGGTGCGGCCCTGATCGGTGGCCTGGGTCTGATGGCCGGTGGTCTGGGGAGCGCCGTGGCTTGTCTTTTCCTCATCCTGCTTGCTCCAGAGAGCAGCGCTCCCCTGGCGAGCGTGACGAGTGTCGCCAGTCTGGCGGTGCTGGGTCTGGGTTTGGGGTTGCCGTTGTTTTGGCACGGCCTTCGAGCCTGGCAGGGCCACCGCGACACCCCCTTTGCCCCGCCTCGCGCCGCGGTTCTGGCGCTGATCTATGTGGCAGCGGTGGGTATCGGTCAGGGTGTGCTTTCGTTTCAACTGAGCCCCCGATTGCTCTTTCCGCCGTTCCACGTGCTGGCCGGCGCGTTGCCGCCGCTGATCGTGCTGGCTTTTGTGGGCCGTCGCCTCGGACAGGCCGCACGCCGCCGTGAAGTGATCGGGCAGATGGCCAGCGGCGTCGTGATCGGCGGGGCGGGGGCCATCGTGCTGGTGGGGCTGGCGGCGGTGGGGGTGGCCCTGGCGCTGGGTGTGCTGCTGGCCCTGACGCCCGATGGCTTGCAGTCGATGCAGTCATTGCTGGAGCAATTGCAGCAGCCGGGCTGGGGGCAAACCCCGGATGACCTCTTGTCGCTGCTCTTTACGCCGCTCGGCATGGTGGGCCTGTTGCTGGTGGTGGTGATCGTCGGGCCGCTGGTCGAGGAAATGCTCAAGCCGGTGGGTGTGCTGTTCATCCGCCGCCGTCCCGACAAAGCGACCGCGTTTCTGTGGGGCGTGGCGGGCGCGGCGGCCTTTGCCGCCGCCGAGGGTATGCTCAACGGCTCGGTGTCGCTGGAAGCCTGGTTGATAGTGATCGTCATGCGTATCGGCACGGCGCTCATCCATTGCCTGGGTGGTGGTCTGGTGGGTTTGGGCTGGTACGCACTGCGCACAGCCCACCGGCCCTGGCGTGCGCTCGGCCTGTACCTGGCGGCGGCGACGCTGCACGGCACCTGGAATCTGGTCACGCTGGGCATCAGTGGCACAGCGCTTGGCCTGGAGACGTTGGGCGAGACAGTGGTGGGCCTGGGTATGTTGTCGCTGATTGGGGTGCTGGCGCTGCTCTTCCTGGCGAGCGTGGCCGGGCTGGGCTGGCTGGTGCACTGGCTGGCAGCGGATGTACGAGCCGCATCGGCTGCGTCTGACCCAAACACGAAAACCCGTCCGCAAATTCTCGGAACGGGCTGAGAGGACAAGATGGTGAAAAGAAGGGATGTTCTGATCCTGGCAGTGGCTTGTTTGGTGATGCTGGCGTTGGCCGCCTGCGATGGCAAATCCCAAGATGAGCTCAGTTACACCGCTCCGTTCGAGATCGCAGTCACGGCGGGCAATTTTTTGCCCGGCGCTGAACTGCAATACGTGGGGCTCACGCCGGACAACCGGGCCGAGGTGTCCATCGAGGGGCAGCGCGCGCTCAAACAAAAGGCCGACTCTCTTTCCTGGGAAGGTGAGATCGGCCAGGGGGTATGGTTGGAGCTGGATTTGCGGGTGTTGTGGTACGATGAGGCCACCTTGCACGTGGGCGGCACCGCCCAAGTGACCGTGTCGGGCATCCATTCGCTGGCCGATAGCCTGCCGCAAGAAGCGCCGCTGACCCTGGGCAACGCGCCGGTGGCCTATACGGTCAAAAAGGGCGAGCGTATCCCCGGTACACTGTTGACCTACCAGGGCAAAACGGACGAAGGGGCGCAACTGGGCGGCACCGACGACTATCCTTTCCGCAAGGGCGGCGATTCCATCGTGTGGAGCGGGCGCATCAAAGACAACGTCTGGCTGCGCCTGGACGTGCGGCTGGGCGTTTATACCGATGCCACGATGGCCGCGGCCGGGCTGGCCTCGCTCTGGATCGTGCCATAGAACCTGGCTGGAGGAGGTGAGACATGGCGGTCATTGAACCCAAAGCGTTTTACTTGAAGGGCAACCGGATCGGTGTATTGATGATCCACGGCTTTACCGGCTCGCCGGTGGAGCTTTATCCCATGGGCGAATACCTGGCCCAACAGAGATTCACCGTGCTGGGCGTGCGGCTGGCCGGTCACGGCACCACCCCGGAGGAGCTGGCCCAGACCGGCTGGCCTGACTGGGTTGCTTCGGCGAGAGAAGGACTGGAGCGGCTGCGCGCCGGCTGCGAACGGCTCTACGTGGTGGGTTATTCGCTGGGTGGGCTGATCACGTTGCACCTGGCCTCACGCTACGCCATGGACGGCGCGGCCCTGCTGGCGACGCCGCTGTACAACAAAGACTGGCGTCAGACGCTGGTGCCGTTGGCCAGACCCTTTATCCGCTTCGTCCCCACCGACGGCCCCGAATCGCCCGACTCGGAGGTCAGGGCGCGTTTCTGGTCTTATAATCGCTGGCCGGTGAGCGCCATTCATCAGGTGCTCAAGTTCATGAAACAGACGCGCCGGGAACTGCCTCAGGTGAGTGTGCCGCTGCTCATCTTGCACGGCGATCTGGATCAGACCGTGCCGCCGGACTGCCCGCAGGAAATCTACGACCGCACCGCTTCGACCGACAAGGCCGTGATGCGTTTCGCCAACAGCACCCACTCGCTGCCGCAGGATCACGATCGCGAGCAGGTGTGGCAGAGCGTGAGCCAGTTCATCACCCGGCTGGCGAACGACGCCGGAAAGTGATCTTGACATGGACTCGAACGATCGGCTTCAGACTCGTACCCAGAGCGCTGAGGAGACCCCAGATGCTCTGACGCTGCAACTCAGGCAGGCGGTGGCCGACGTCCTGGAGGTCCACGATGTCACCACCGGCGTCGGTGGGGGTTGGGGACGGGCCGCCCGCCCGGAGCGCCCGACTGTGCGCCTGCGAGGGCGGCTGCTCCTCGAGGCCGAGGCGGCCTATGCTATCGTCGCGGAGCGATTCCAGGCGTTGGGCCACACCGCCTTGCTGCGCCATCAGGACGGCCTGGACGTGATCTATGCCATGCCTGGCTTGGTGCGTCCCACACCATCCAGGCGATGGGTCAACGTCGCGCTTTTTGCTCTGACGGTCGTCTCGGTGCTCTTTACCGGCGCGGTAGTTGACTCGGACGCCGAGACGCTCTGGGCGCTTTTGATCGACGGGTTGAGTCACCTCGACAGGGGGTTGCCGGCCGGCATTGCTCTGATGGTGCCGTTGCTGGCCCACGAGTTCGGCCACTATTTCACCGCCCGTCACTTTGGGCTGCCGGCCACGCTGCCCTATTTCATCCCACTGCCGTTTCCACTCTCGCCGCTGGGCACCATGGGCGCGGTGATCCGCATGAAAGGCCCCATGCTGAACCGCAAAACGCTGCTCGCCGTGGGGGCCGCCGGCCCGCTGGCCGGTTTCCTGGTCGCCGTGCCGTTTCTCATCCTGGGGCTGGCTCTCTCACCGGTGGCCGATTTTGATCCCCAGACGGGCCTGGGCATCCCGCAGGCCGGGGTCATGCTGGAGGGCAACTCGTTGCTCTATGGCGGTCTCAAGCTGCTCATGTTCGGCCAGTGGCTGCCGGGCGGCGGCAAAGACGTGATGCTGCATCCCATTGCCTTTTCTGCCTGGGCGGCGCTGCTGGTGACGGCCATCAACCTCATCCCTGCCGGGCAACTGGATGGCGGCCACATTGCCTACGCGCTGCTGGGTGAAAAGGCGCGCTGGCTCACCTGGGCCATGCTGGGCATCACGGCCGCGATGGGGATGGTCTGGCAGGGCTGGTGGCTGTGGGCGCTGCTCATCTGGCTCTTTGGCCAACAACACGCCGCCCCTCTGGACGATATCACACCACTCACCGCCAGACAGCGGGCGCTGGCGGTTCTGGCATTGGTGGTTTTTGTCCTCACCTTTATTCCCGTCCCGCTGCAGATCGTCGTGCCGCCCGGCGCGTAGAGAAAGGATGCCAGGATGTTGACCGATCACCTGCCGCGTATTTCTTTGGCCTTTTTACCCACCCCCCTGGAAGAGATGCCCCGCCTGCGGGCGGCGTTGGGCGGCGGCCCGCGCCTGCTGGTCAAGCGGGACGATCAGACCGGTCTGGCGACCGGCGGCAACAAGAGCCGCAAGCTCGAGTTTCTCGTCGCCGAGGCGCTGACGCAAAAGGCCGATACCCTGGTCACGGCGGGCGGACCGCAGTCGAATCATTGCCGCCAGACGGCGGCCGCGGCCGCCAAGACAGGCCTGAGATGCGTGTTGGTGCTGAGCGGCCATCCGCCGGCCCGGGTCGACTGGAACGGCAACCTGCTGCTCGACGATCTGTTGGGCGCAGAGATGCGCTGGGCGGGTGAGGCCACACGGGAAGCTGCGCTGGAAGAGACCGTCCAGTCGCTGCGGGCCAGCGGCGCCCGGCCCTACCTCATCCCGGTGGGCGGCTCGGTGCCTGTGGGGGCCGCCGGTTACGTGGCGGCCGTGGAAGAGCTGGCAGACCAGTTGGCAGCGCGCGGCGAGCGCGTGGCCCGCATTGTATTCCCTTCCGGCTCGGCAGGCACCCACGCCGGCATCCTGGTGGGTATCAAGGCGCTGGGATTGTCTGCGCGGGTGGAGGGCATCAACGACGACAAGGTCGGTGGGCTGTTGGACAAGGTGCGATCGCTGGCCGTTGCCACAGCGGACCATCTGAACCTGAAGCTGCACTTTGCCGACGAGGACCTGGTCCTGCACGATGCCTATGGCGCAGCCGGTTATGGCGTCATCACAAACGCCGAGCGCGAGGCCATCCGCCTGCTGGCCCGCACCGAGGGCCTCATCGCCGACCCGGTCTACACCGGGCGCGCGCTGGCCGGACTGATCGACCTGGTGCGCCGGGGCGTCTATGGCTCTGACGAGACGGTGCTCTTTTGGCACACCGGCGGCGTGGCTGGCCTCTTTGGCCACTCGATGGAAACCTGGAGTTGAATGGAGCCCTTTTTTGACCGCTGACACGCCCCCTATCCTGCTGGCCTCTGCTTCACCCCGCCGTCGAGAGTTACTCTCCTGGCTGGGATGGCCCTTTTCCGTCGTCGCCGCCGATGTGGACGAGACGGGAATCGACGCTGAATCGCCGCCAGAGATGGTGCAGCGCCTGAGCCGCGAAAAGGCGCGACACGTGGCCGCCCGGCGCCCGCAGGCGGTGGTCATCGCCGCCGACACCACCGTGGCCCTGGATGGCCGCTCGCTGGGCAAACCGGTCGATAACGCCGAGGCGACGGCCATGCTGCGCGCCTTGCGGAACCGTCCGCACCAGGTCTACAGCGGTCTGACGGTGATCTGGGGGGAGCAGCACCTCACCGACCTGGCCGAGAGCCTGGTTTGGATGCGCCGTTACAGCGACGACGAGATCGCTGCCTATGTGGCCAGCGGCGATCCACTGGACAAGGCGGGCGCTTATGCCGTGCAGCACGCGCGTTTCAGGCCGGCGGAGCGGGTAGAGGGTTGTTTCGCCAGCGTGATGGGCTTTCCGTTGTGTCATCTGACACGGGCGCTGGCCGGCTGCGGCTTGCGAGCGCCGGTCGATGTGCCGGCTGTGTGCCAGACGCGCACCGGCTTTGGCTGCCGCGTGTTTGGCGACATTCTCGACATCGCTTTGAGAGACAGAGGACAAGAGACATGATCTATGGAGAAAAGACCCGGTTGCGTCACATCGAGCGTGAGGACATCCCCACCTTTGTGCGCTGGTTCAACGATCCGGAGGTGCGCGAGTACCTGGCGATTTTCCGGCCCATGTCCAGGGCGGAGGAAGAAAAGTGGTTCGAGCGCCATCTCGGCGATGCCGACTCGGAGATATTTGCCATCGAGACGCAAGAAGGGGTCCACATCGGCAACATTGGCCTGCACGACACCCACTGGCAATATCGCCTGGTCGAGATGGGCATCGTCATCGGCGAAAAGGAATACTGGGGCAAAGGCTACGGCAGCGACGCCATCCGCACCCTGTTGCGTTTTGTCTTTGGTGAGATGAACCTGCACCGCGTGGCGCTGCGGGTGCGGGCCGATAACGCACGCGCCATCCGGGCCTACGAGAAATGCGGCTTTCAACACGAGGGGATAAAACGAGAGGCCATTTTCGCCAACGGTCGTTACTACGATGAGCTGCACCTGGGTATTCTGGATCGTGAGTTCGAAGGATAACGTGTGTCCGGCGACAGGCCGCTTCTGACAGCGCACCAAAATCGGATCAGGTTCTAGTTACACTGAGCTGGCTCTCCCCGCTTTCCCCAGTCTCGGCATGGTAAAAGTTTCCCATAGCCCGGACAAGCTTCGTTTGGACAGAAATCTCCGGTTTGGGCCAACTGTTCTCCGGTCTCCCTCAAGATAGTGTGTCGAGCATACGCTATTTACCGGCAACACCCAAGAGGGAAACTATCCGAATTTGACAGCCATCCCATTTCGATGTAATATATAAGCGTTTCTTTATATTATAAAACTCTGTTTATACGGCGCTTTTCAGGCAACAGGGATGCAACATGGGCGACGGGGCGCAAGGACCAAGGCTCAGCCTAAAAAGAGACAACACGCCGCCAGAAGTACGCGAACTACGACAGTATTTTCGTGTCATGGGTGACGTGCTGCGCCTGCGCCTTTTGCGTGAGCTGGCCATCCAGGACGAAATGAGCGTTTCACAACTCGTGGCTGTGCTGCGCGTCAGCCAGCCGCTGGTGTCCTTTCATCTGGGTCTGCTCCGACGGGCCAGGCTGGTGCGCACCCGTCGAACCGGACGGCAGGCCTATTATACGCTAGATCGCGAACAGATGGCGCACTATCACAACCTGTTGGCCGCCTTTTTGCCAGAAACCCATTCCGATGAGTGAATCCCGGTCTGGTCTATCGCTCACTTTTTTTCTCTACCGCCTGGCCGGAGCCGTGCTGCCGGCCATCCCAACGGTGTTGGGTTATCGTCTGGCCGAGATCGGCGGGGCGCTGATATTTGCCCTCTCGCCCGATGTGAGGCGACGGGTGTGCGCCAACTTGAGCCATGTGCTGGCTCAGGAGCCTGACCATCCACTCGTGCGGGTTACGGCGCGGCGAATGCTGGGCAATCTGGTCAAAAACTATTTCGATCTGTTCCGACTGCCGCGCCTGACGCCGGCGCAGAGCGCGCAGTTTGTCGAGGTGCAGGGCTGGCAGCACATCGAGACCAGCCTCAGCCGTGGCAAGGGTCTGATCGTCGTCTCGGCTCACCTGGGCAACATCGAGATCGTGGTACAGATCTTTGCCCGCCACGGCGTGGCCGTGACCATCCCTGTGGAGCGCCTTCAACCGCCGCGCCTTTTCGATTACATCTGTCGTCTGCGGAGCAGCCATGGCCTGCGATTGGTGCCCATCGACGGGCCGCTGCTGATGCTCTACCGCGCGCTGCGCCGCGGCGAAGTGGTGGGTCTGGCTGCCGACCGCGACATCACGGCCAGCGGGCAGGTGGCGCATTTTTTCGGCGCACCGGCCCAACTGCCCGACGGCCACGTGCGGCTGGCGTTACGCACCGGCGCGCCGCTGCTGTGCGCCTTTAGCCAGCGTCTGGCGCACAATCGTTTCCTGGCGCACATTCTGCCGCCCCTGGAACTGGCGCAGAGCGGCGATCCAGAGGCCGATGTGGCCGCCGGTGTGAGACAGGTGCTGGCAGCAGTGGAACAGGCCATCGCCCAACATCCAGACCAATGGTATGTGACTCACGCCGTCTGGCCGTCGAATCACCAGCCGCGGCGTCGATCAGAGCATGTATGAAAATCGCCCTTGTATCACCCTACGATTTTGCACGACCGGGTGGGGTGGCCACCCACATCAACGCCCTGAGCCGCGAGTTCCGGGCGCGCGGCCACGATGTGCGCATCATCGCGCCGTGCTCTTCAAACGACGCACCGCTGCCCTACATCATCAAAGCCAGCGGCTCGGTGCAGGCGATATCCTATGCCGGCACCGTGGCCCGCATCAGCCTGTCGCCGCGGATGTACCACCGTGTGAAGCGCATTTTGGCGCAAGAACAGTTCGACGTCATCCACCTCCACGAACCGCTCACGCCCGGCCTGACGCTGGCCGTGCTGCGACATCTGGGCGTGTGCCCCGAATCGCTGGTGGTGGGCACTTTTCACGCCTATCAGGAGGCGCACAAGGGTTATGCGCTGGGCAAACCGCTCTTCCGGCGCATTATCCGCCGCCTAGATGGTCGCATCGCCGTGTCGGAGGCGGCCCGAGATTACGCAGCTCGTTACTTTCCTGGCGAGTATGCCATCATCCCCAACGGCATCGACCCGGAGCGTTTCGGCAGCGCGGCTGTGCAACCGCTGGCAGCTTTTAGTGACGATCGGCCCAACGTGCTCTTTGTGGGGCGGCTGGAGCAGCGCAAGGGGTTGGCCTATCTGCTGCGCGCCTTTGCCCGCGTGCAATCCTTTGCGCCGCAGACGCGCCTGCTGGTGGTGGGCGCCTCGGAGCGGGATGAGCAGGCTCTGTATGTGGCTCTGAGCCGGGAGTTGGGGCTGCGGCACGTCCATTTTGTGGGGCAGGTATCTGACGACGACTTGCCGCGTTATTACCGCTCCAGTCATCTGTTCTGCGCGCCGTCCATCGGCTTTGAAAGTTTTGGGTTGGTGCTGCTGGAAGCCATGGCTGCCGGCGTGCCGGTGATCGCCACCGATATTCGGGGTTATCGTTCCGTGGTGGGCAACAGCGGGGCAGGGCTGCTGGTGCCGCCCAAAGACGCCGCTGCTCTGGCGCAGGCCATCATTCAGCTCTTGCAGGATCCACGCCGGCGGCAGGATATGGCCCAGCAAGGCCGGGCGCGGTCGTTGGCTTACAATTGGCCGCACATCGCCGACCGCATCCTGAGTTTTTACCGCCGCCTGCGCCTGCAACGGGATGTGGCTCGACGCCAAGAGATCGACGAGTGGGAGGTAGAACATGCCCGTGGTTAAAGTGGGAAGCAAAAACAGAGGCACCTCGGCCACGCTCACCGATCGCGCTCGTTATTGGGTGCGCGGCCTGGTTGATCCCATCGCCACTTTGTTGGTGCGCCTGGGATTCACACCCAATACGCTGACGCTGCTCGGTTTCCTGATGAACGTCACCGTGGCGATCATTCTTTCTCAGGGCGAGATGCGCTGGGGAGCGGTAGCCTTTTTCATCGCCAGCGCCGTCGATGGATTGGATGGAGCAGTGGCCCGTAAACTCGGTCGAGTGAGCCGTTTTGGCGCCTTTCTAGACTCAACGGTGGATCGGCTCTCCGAGGCGGCGGTCTTTTTGGGCCTGCTGGTCTGGTACACCGGCCAGGGGGCGCGCCAGGAGATCGTGCTCATTTACGCTACCATCGTCGGCTCGTTGATGGTCAGTTATTCACGCGCCCGGGCCGAGGGTCTGGGGCTAGACTGCAAAGTGGGGCTGCTCACCCGCATGGAGCGGGCGGTGGTGCTTTTTTGGGGCCTGCTGTTGCAGCAGGTGACCATTACCCTGTGGATCATGGCGGTGTTGTCCAACTTTACCGCGTTGCAGCGCATGCTCTATGTCTGGCGCAAATCGGAAAGGGAGAGCCAGCCGGCTGAGGGAAACGATCGGACAGACGGCGGATCGCAAAACCCCTGATCGTTTCCGAACAGGGGTTGAGCGGCAGAGTGCATGCCCTCCCCAACGTTGGTGGAGAGGCAAACGAGGATTGGGGTTAGTCTTTCACCGGCTTGCAGGTGGCATGGAGATAGGCAAAATCGCCACGGGGCGGAATGATCTCCAGAACCTCGACGACCTCGAACGTCTGGCCGGCAAACTCGACCAACTCTCCCACTTCTGGGCGCTCTTCCTGGTTCATGATGGTGCCCGGATGTCGCCCACCCATCACCACGTAACTCACCTGGTAGATCATGGTGCCTCCTGATTTACACCTTTCCAGATCGCGCGCCCATCAACGCCAGGCCAGATTGTAATGCCTCAGCTTGAAGCTCAGGTCGGCGGCCAGGTTACGCATGACGATGTAGCCGATGTGCGTGTCCTGGTCACACAGGTCGATGAAATCATCGCGGCCGATGGCGTACAGCACGGTGCGATCCGACGTTGCTCTGACGGTGGCCGAGCGTAACCCACGGTCAATGAGCGACATCTCACCAAAGATCTGCCCCCGCCCCAGGTGCAAAATGGGAGTAGGCCCCGGCGCCGATGCCGTCCCCAGCGCCACCTCGGCCGTGCCCTCGCGGATGATGTAGAGATCGTTGCTCGGCTCTTTTTCCCGGACAATGATCGCACTCTTTTGGTGAATCTCTTCCCGGCAGATTTCTGCAATGCGACTTAGCTGCTCCCCAGACAGGCCCGAAAAGAGGCTGACCTGCCTCAGCAAATCTGTCGATACCATGGCTTTTCTCCCTCGTATAATATGTTCGTGGTCAGGCACGTAACAGCGTGGAGTGCCGTAAGGCCACTCTGCTCCGCTGCGCGGCTCACTACGAACCTCCTTCCTGGCACGATCCAGACCGCCAGATAGTCTTATTCGCGCGGCGGCGGCGGTGGGATATAGCGGATGTAGGCATCGAGAAGCTGGATCTCTTGTTCTTTGACCTCTCGATCCAGCGTCAACAGATCACGCACCGACACGACGCCCACCAGTTGATCGCCCGACACCACCGGCAGGTGACGACACTCTTTGCACTGCATTTTGTTCAAGGCGTCCTGGAGGGTCTCATCGACCTCGCCCACCACCAGATCGGTCGTCATCACTTCGTTCACTCTGACGTCGGCAGGCGCTTTGCCGGCGGCAACCACCCGCACCATCAGGTCGCGCTCGGTAAAGATGCCCACCAGCCGATCACCTTCCAACACCGGCAGCGCCCCGATGTGTTTCCCGGCCATCAACTGTACGGCCTCCATCACCGTCTGCCTGCCGTTCACACAATAGAGCGGCCCACCTTTGACAAGTTCACCAATAGTTTTCACGATCTCCCTCTGCATCAACCTTTCTCGTGATCGACCCGACTCTTTTCCAGATGATGGGGAAGGAGAGACTCGAACTCTCACGGGTTGCCCCACGTGATCCTAAGTCACGCTCGTCTGCCAGTTCCGACACTTCCCCACACCACGTGCAGGCGATTATACAATTGAACCTGCATTTGGGCAAGTGGAAAATATCAGTCGCGCCTCAACGCCGCCCAAACTCGCGCTCCAATTGCAGCCGGCTGAGATGGATCGTCGTCGGTCGCCCGTGAGGGCAGGTGCGAGGCATGGCTGTGGCCTCCAACTGGCGCACCAATTCGCGCATCTCGTCCAGGGAGAGCGTCTGACCGGCCTTGACCGCCGCCTGTTTGCACACGCTGGCGATGATGCGCTCCTCCGTTTCCCGCTGCAGCGGCTGCCGGCCGGCCACAGCTTCCTCCAGCACACCGATCAACGCCTGCCGCGGCTCCCGATCGGCGCGTATACCCTGCAGCAGCATGGCCGGCACCGCCCGCAGCAAAAAAGCCTGGCCGCCGAAAGGCTCCACCTGAAAACCCAGCTCCACCAACAGATCGTGATGCGCCTCCAGAACCGTGACCAGGTCGGGCGGCAATTCGAGTATCAGCGGCTCCAGCAGAGACTGCGAGGTCACCTGAGCCGCGGCTTTCTGGGCCATCGTCTGCTCGTACAACACCCGCTCGTGGGCAGCGTGCTGATCCAGCAGGTAAAGCCCTTCCGGTCCCTCAGCAATGATGTACATCTGGGCCACCTGGCCCAGCACTCGCAGCGGCGGCAGGCGGCGTGGGGCCTCGAAGCCCAGAGGCCCTGCCTCTGTAGCCTCCTCAGTGGGAGACGTACGCTGCACATCCAGGGCCAGTTGGGCGCTCTGGCGACCAACGCTCACCAGCGCCTGGCGGCGCTCCCAGCGGCCATCCTGCCCTGTCGATGCCCAGCCACCCACCTGGGGAATAGGGGCCTGATCGGCCAGCGCCCGCCGCACAGCCCGCTGCACGGCCTGAAAGACCGCGTTCGGCTCGCGGAATTTGATCTCACTTTTGGCCGGGTGGACGTTTACGTCCACCAGCGCCGGATCGAGCTCGATTTTGAGCACGGCCACCGGCGAGCGACCCACCGGCAGTAGGGTGTGATAGGCCTGTTGCAGCGCGTGGCCCAACATTCGATCTTGGATCCAGCGTCCGTTGACGAACAGGATCATCTGATCTCGGCCAGCGCGGTGCAGCGATGGCGCGCCCACGTAACCATAGACGCTCACCTGGTCTGCGATATCGTTTCCCGCAGCAGGCAAGGGGGTCACCTCCAGCATCTGCCGCGCCACCTCCAGGCCGTAAACCCGCGTCAACACGTCGGGCAGGTGACCGCTGCCGGTGGTCTGAAAGGTGAGCCGGCCATCGTGTGTCAGGCTGAAACGCTGCTCCGGATAGGCCAGAGCATAACAGGTGATCAGCGCGTCGATGTGTCGCCGCTCGGTGGCATCGGTGCGTAGAAACTTGAGGCGGACCGGGACGCTGGCAAAGAGGTTTTCGACGGTGATGATGGCGCCGACCGGCGCGCCCCGTCCCTCGCGGTGGGTGATGCGGCCATCGGTCAACCGCACCTGCGTGCCCACCGGCTCATCGGCAGTGCGGCTGAGCAGCGTCACCTGGGCCACGGCAGCGATACTGGCCAACGCCTCACCCCGGAAACCCAACGTGCGGATGCGAGACAGATCGTCCACGCCGGTGATCTTGCTGGTGGCGTGGCGGGCAAAGGCCAGCGCCACCTCGTCAGACGGGATGCCCGCGCCGTTGTCGGCCACGCGGATGAGACGTTTACCGCCCTCACGGATCTCGACCCTGATCTCGGTTGCGCCGGCGTCGAGACTGTTTTCCAGCAGCTCTTTTACCACCGAGGCCGGGCGCTCCACCACCTCGCCGGCGGCGATCTTGGCGGCTACCTCGTCCGGCAGAATTCGAATGGGCATTGACAGTCCTCTGGCTTCACACCATCGACGAAAAAAGTCACCGCTCAGGCACAAGGCGCGACGCACCTGTTCACTGGATCAACCTGATGGCAGGCCAAAAGTGCGTCGCACCTGAGCAGGACGAAACAGAACGATCCGGGTCACACACTGGCATTGTACTCCAAAAGCCACGCAGAGGCAAACGATTTATGAAATTCAGTGGCGAAAGTGACGCGCACCTTGGATGCTCATGATGCCTCCTGTTCAAAACACGATCGCTCAAACCTGATTCAACGCGGCGTCGAGGGCCTCGTTGATCGAGGGATAGACCGGCGCGCCGCAGGCAGCCAGAGCCGCCGCCTTAATCCCGCCGGCTGCGGCGATGCCGTAGGGCCGCCGCTCGACTGTCAGGCCCGCCCCGCGCAGCGCTTCGACGGCGTGGGCCACGGCTTCCAGCCCGCCGGGCGTGTCCTCGAAAACGTGAACCCGGACCCCGCCCAGATCGGACAGCGGCGGGTGCAGGCTGCCGTCGCGGCACAGCGCCAGCGCCGCCTCCAGGGCCGCCGCCTCCTGGCCCGACCAGGCCGCCCCCATCGCCGCCAGCGCCTGCACCGGCGAGGGCTTGACCAGCCGTTCGACCCGATCACCCGACCGGTGGGCCAGCCAGCGCATCCGGCCCATGCCGATCAGGGGCCAGCCAGCGAGCCCGGCCAGCGAGCGGGCCATCTCGGCCTCCGGCGGATCGCCGTTCGCCAGAGCATCGACCTCTGCCGGGGGCAGGCTGGGGCGGGCGGTGTACAGAGCGACGCGAACCCTGCCCCGCGCCGCGATCTCTTCCAGGCGGCCGCGGGCGGCGACGCTGAGGAGTGGGCGGTCGTGCTCGCGGAGGTAGGCAGTGCTTTCGAAATCCGGGGCAACGGCGTAGGTTTCGGCCACCGCCCGGCTGCCGACGGCCAGGTGCTGAAAGTATCGCGTCACCGGCGCGCGGTGAAAATCGTGGGTGTGATCGAGGAGCGTTTTCAGCAGCGCCTCCAGCGCGTCGACGCGCCGCCCCTCCTGCCACAGGGCGGCGCGGGCCGCCCCGGCGGGGGTGCTGCCTTCCCCCAGCCGGGCGCCGATGCGCCGCGCCCAGGCCCCATAATCCGGATGGGGCAGCGGCTGCGGGTGCCTGCCCAGAAAGGCGAGCGCCTCGGGCCAGCGCGCCGGCAGCCCGGAAAGCCGCGCCCGGCGCAGTCGCTCCACCAGCAGCACGCCGACGCAGGCCGCGCCCGAGTCCCACTCGGAAATCAGCCCGTTGGCTTCAAAGGCGCGCACCTCCTCCTCGGTGGGCGGATGCTGGCCCACACCCAGCCGCCGGGAAAAGTGGGCCACCGTGTCCTGCAGGGCCTTCAGGTAGCCCCGCGCGTCCACCAGCACGCCGTCCACATCGAACAGCAGCAAATGAATCATCGCCGCCTCCGGGCCAGCTCCACCTCCACCTGCGCCAGCGTCAGGCCGCGAGCGGCCAGCAGCACCAGCAGGTGGTAAAACAGATCGGCCACCTCGGCCAGGAGCCGGTCGTCGCCCTGGCCCTTGGCGGCCAGGATCACCTCCATGGCCTCCTCACCCACCTTTTTGAGGATCTCGTCCTCGCCGGCCTCGAACAGGCGGACGGTGTAGGAACCGGGGCGGGGATGGGTCTGGCGATCCAGGATGGTGGTAAAAAGGGTTTGCAGCACCTCGCTCATTCGATCCACCTCCGATAGAAACAACTCGTTTGGCCGGTGTGACAGGCCGGCCCGGCGGGATCGACCTGCAGCAGGAGGGTGTCGGCGTCGCAGTCGACCCAGATCTCTCGCACCCGCATCACGTTGCCCGAGGTGGCCCCCTTGCGCCACAGCTCCCGGCGGCTGCGGCTCCAAAAGTGGGCCTGGCCCGTCTCGCGGGTGCGCTGCAGCGCCTCCTCGTTCATCCAGGCCACCATCAGCACCCGATGGGTGGCGGCGTCTTGCACCACAGCGGCGACGAGGCCGCGGTCGTCGAACTTGATCGGCTCATTCGGCATCGGGCCCCTCACTTTGCCGCACCAGAACGTCCTGCGAGGCCAGGTAACGCTTGACCTGGCCGACGCTCAAGACGCGGTCGTGAAAGAGAGAGGCCGCCAGGGCGGCGTCGGCTTTGCCCCCGGTGAGGACCCCGGCAAAGTGGACCAGCGCGCCCGCCCCACCGCTGGCGATGACCGGCACGGGCGCTGCTTCGGCCACGGCGCGGGTCAGGGCCAGGTCGTAACCGGCCAGGGTGCCGTCGGCGTCCATGCTGGTGAGTAGCACCTCCCCGGCGCCCAGCGCCACGGCGCGCCCCACCCATTCCAGGGCGTCCAAGCCCGTGGGCGTGCGCCCGCCACGGACATAGACCTCCCAGCGCGGCGGGTTCCCGGCCACGCGTCTGGCATCGACGGCGACGACGACACACTGGCTGCCGAAACGCTCGGCGGCGGCGGTGAGGAGGTGAGGGTTTTGCACGGCAGCCGTGTTGATGCTCACCTTGTCGGCGCCGGCCAGCAGCAGCGTGCGCACGTCATCCACCGTCCGCACGCCGCCGCCGACGGTGAAGGGCATGAATACCTGCTCGGCCACCCGACGCACTATCCCCACCGTGGTGGCGTGCCCCTCGGGCGTGGCCGAGATGTCCAAAAAAACCAGTTCGTCAGCCCCCTCGGTGTCGTAATGGCGGGCGTGGGCCACGGGATCACCGGCGTCGCGCAGCCCGACGAAATTCACGCCTTTGACCACTCGCCCCTCCTTGACGTCGAGGCAGGGGATGATCCGTTTAGCCAGCATCTTTTCTCCTCTCTTTTCGACCCACCTGAAGGGCCGCCTCCAGCCCGATCTCTCCCTCGTAGAGGGCGCGGCCGATGATGGCGCCGCTCAGACCGGCCCGGTAGGCCCGCGCCACGTCGTCCAGGCTGGAGACGCCGCCGGAGGCGATGACCTGCCCGCCGGTCGAGCGGGCCAGCTCGACGGTGGCATCCAGGTTGAGGCCGCTGCCCATGCCGTCGCGGGCGACGTCGGTAAAGATGAACCAGCGCACGCCCCGGTCGGCCCACCGGCGGGCCAGCTCCAGGGCGGTCGTCGAGGCGGTCTGCTGCCAGCCGTGGGTGCGCACCCGGCCGCGGCGGGCGTCGATGCCCACGGCCACCCGCTCCGGCCCGAATTCGGCCAGGGCCGCCTCCACCAGGGCCGGGTTTTCGACCGCCGCCGTGCCGATGACGGCGCGGCTCACGCCCAGATTCAGCGCCCGCCGGACGTCGGCCAGGTGGCGCATCCCGCCGCCGAATTGCACCCTGGGGCCGGCGGTGAGGATGCGCGCCAGGGCGGCCTGGTTCTCCTGGCCCGCTTCGTCGAAGGCGCCATCCAGGTTGACCACGTGGAGCCAGGTCGCTCCGGCGTCGGTCCAGTGACGGGCCACGCGCAGGGGATCGCTGGTGTACTCGGTTTCCCGATGGGGATCGCCCTGCCTGAGCCGCACCACGCGCCCGCGGCGGAGGTCGATGGCGGGGTAGATATCCCAGGTTTTCATGTTTGGCCCTCCACAAAGTTGCTCAGGATCTGCAGCCCCACGCGCTGGCTTTTTTCCGGGTGAAATTGAACGCCCAG
The DNA here is from genome assembly GCA_049324835.1 of Chloroflexota bacterium. Lineage (GTDB taxonomy): Bacteria > Chloroflexota > Anaerolineae > CAYNKW01 > CAYNKW01 > JBMOMT01. The sequence goes on from JBMOMT010000055.1 coordinate 126,307, forward strand.
CAGGTTCGCCTGCCCAACGACGGCGGGAAAGGGATCGCCATAGTCGGCGACGGCCAGGGTGTGCGCCGGGCGGGCCCGGCAGACGTAGGCGTGGTTGAAATAAGCCCACGCGCCGGGCGGCAGATGGGCCAGCAGAGGATGCGGGCGCGCCGGTTCGATCTGGTTCCAGCCGGTGTGGGGGATCTTGAGGCCGCGCGCCGCCAGATCGGCGGGAAAGCGGGTCACCCGGCCCGGCAGCAGGCCCAGGCCGGCGTGGCGGCCCAGCTCCTCGCCCTCCTCGAACAGCACCTGCATGCCGACGCAGATGCCCAGCAGCGGCACGCCCGCTTCGACAGCCCGGCGCAGCGGCTCGACCAGGCCCAGGCGACGGAGGCCGTCCATACAGTCGCCAAAGGCCCCCACTCCCGGCAGCACGATCTTGGCCGCACCGGCCAGGGCGGCCGGCTCGCGGACGCGGCGCACGCGGGCGCCGACGGCTTCCAGGGCCTTGTGCACCGAGCAGACGTTGCCGGCCCCATAGTCTATCAGGGCAATGGGGTCAACGGAGGGGTCAACGGATGGAACGGATGGAACGGAGGGGTCAACGGAGGGGTCAACGGAGGGGTCAACGGATGGAACGGATTTAACGGATGCAACGGATGCAACGGATGCAACGGATGGAACGGATGGAACGGATGGAGCGGATGGAGCGGATGGAGCGGAGGAGGGTTTCGGGTTCATAGCACCCCCTTTGTGGAAGGCACAGCGCCGCCGCGGCGCGGGTCGAGGCGGGTGGCGGCGTCGAGGGCGCGGCCCAGCGCCTTGAACAGCGCCTCGGCGAGGTGGTGATCGTCGCGCCCGTAGAGCAGCCGGGCGTGGACGTTGGCCCGGGCGGCGGCGGCAAAGGATTCGAAAAAGTGAGCGAACAGCGTCACCGGCAGCCCGCCGACCGATGGGCCGCTCCAGGTCACGTCGGTCACGGCGTAGGGGCGACCAGAGAGGTCCACGGCGACAAAGGCCAGCGACTCGTCCATGGGCGCGTAGGCCGCGCCCATGCGCACGATGCCGGCGCGGTCGCCCAGGGCCTGGTCAAAAGCCCCGCCCAGAGTCAGCGCCACGTCTTCGATGGTGTGGTGGGTATCGACGTGCAGGTCGCCGGCTGCGGCAACGGTCAGATCGAACAGGCCGTGGACGGCCAGGTGGGCCAGCATGTGATCGAAAAAACCGATGCCGGTCTCGATCTGGCAGCTTCCGGCGCCGTCCAGGTGCAGGTGAATCTCGACGTCGGTCTCGCGGGTCTGGCGGTGAATTTTGGCCTGTCGCATGTCACACCCTCCTCAGCGCGTCGATGAGCGCGTCCGTTTGCTCCGGGCGGCCCACGGTGATCCGGATGTGATCGCGCAGCCCGGGTTTGTCAAAATAGCGCACCAGAATGCCCTCCCGCTCCAGCGCCAGCTTGAGCTCCCGCGCCTCGCGTCCGATCACCCGGCAGAGCAGGAAATTGGCCCGCGAGGGATAGGGTTGTAGATAGGGCAGCCCGGCCAGCCGCCGCGCCAGCCGGTTCCGCTCGGCAACGATACGCTCCACCTTGTCGGCCAGCCAGTCGCGATCCTGGAGGGCGGCGAGGGCCGCCGCCGAGGCTGCCACCGAGACGTTGTAGGGCTGTTTGATCTTCCACAGATGGGGCATCAGCCGGGCCGGAAAGGCGCCGTAGCCAACGCGCAGCCCGGCCAGACCGGCCCATTTGCTAAAGGTGCGCAGCACGATGAGATTCTCGTGCCGGGCAACCCGGCCGATGCGGCTGGCCCCTGGCCCGGCAAACTCGATGTAGGCCTCGTCCAGAACGACGATCAGCGGCAGGGTGAGCAGCCGCTCCAGGTGAGCGCCGGGCAGCCAGCCGCCATCGGGGTTGTTGGGGCTGGTCACAAAGAGAAGCCGGGGCCGGTGCGCCGCGACGGCCTCCACCACAGCGTCCAGGTCCAGGGCAAAATCGGGGCGGCGCGGCGCCGAAACGACCCTCGCGCCGGCCAGGGCGGCGGCAAAGGCGTACATACCAAAGGTGGGCGGGCAGTCGAGCACCGCGTCGCCGGGGCGGAGAAAGAGACGCATCGTCAGGTCGATCAACTCGTCGGCGCCGGCGCTGGCCAGCAGCAGCCCGGCGGGGAGGCCGGTCAGATCGGCCAGGGCAGCCCGCAGGGCGCGGCTTTCCGGGTCGGGGTAAACGTGGGCGAAGGGCAGAGCGGCCAGGGCGGCCTGCACCCGGGGCGGCGGGCCGTAGGGGTTCTCGTTGGCGTCCAGCTTGACGATCTCTTCCGGCGAGCGGCCCAGGCGTGCGGCCAGGACGTCGAGGGGGTAGATGGGCTGGTAGGGCTCCATCGCGGCGATGTCGGGACGCACCAGGTCAACGGAAGGGTCAACGGATGGAACGGAAGGGTCAACGGAAGGGTCAACGGATGGAACGGATGGAACGGAAGGGTCAACGGAAGGGTCAACGGAAGGGTCAACGGAAGGGTCAACGGATGGAACGGATGGAACGGAAGGGTCAACGGAAGGGTCAACGGATGGAACGGATGATGTTTTCATGGTTTTTCCTTTCTTTGGTTCCGTGCAAGCCAGGCGGGTTTCCAGGCGTCACGGCGGCGGCAGTAGGGTTCGCTCTCCTGGACGCGGCCGGGGGGGAATATACGTTTCTTTTGCAGCCGCTGGCATCCAAAATTGAGCAGCAGGCCCACCTCGCGCCCGGTGGCGGTGAGGTAGGAGATGATCTGCTGCTCATGCCTGGCATCGAGTTCCTCCAAAGCCTTGAGTTCGACGACCAGTGCTTCGTCCACCAACACATCGAGACGAAACTCTCCCACAGGTCGACCGCGAAACTCGGCCATGAACGTCACTTCTTTGGCAGCAGGCAAGCCACGATCGCTGAGGGCGATCATCAATGCCTCGTGGTACACCTTTTCCGGAAACCCGGGCCCCAGCTCTGTGTGCACCTCCATCGCCGCGCCGATCACGGCATACGAAAGCTCGTCGTAAATCGTACTGACCTTGCTCACTTTACCCTCCTTCGGTTCCTATGTTATCTGTGCCATTCACCCTATCCGTTTCATCCGCTCTTTCCGTTCTATCCGTTGACACCGTTTCATCCGTTGACACCGTTTCATCCGTTGACACCGTTCTATCCGTTCTATCCGTTGATTCCGTTCTATCCGTTCTATCCGTTCTATCCGTTGATTCCGTTCTATCCGTTGACACCCTCTTTTCCGCCGCTGCGGTGTGGGCGGTGAGCGATTCGGCGCGCGCCAGACGGCAGGCCGCCGCAGAGAGCCGGGCGGCGGTACTGGCGTCCAGGGCCACGACGCTGACGATCTTGACGAAATCCAGCACGTTGACCGGCGAGGAAAAGCGGGCCGTGCCGCCAGTGGGCATCACGTGGCTCGGCCCGGCGACGTAATCGCCCAGCACCTCGAACGAGTGCTCGCCCAGAAAAACCCCGCCCGCGCTGCGGATCCGTTCCGCCCAGGCCGCCGGATCGCGGACGGACAGGCAGAGATGCTCCGGGGCAAAATCGTCGGCCAGGCGCACGGCGGTCTCAAGATCCGGCGTGAGCACGATGCCGCCCTGCCCGGCCAACGAGGCGGCGGCGATCTCGGCGCGGCTGAGGGTCTCCAATTGCTGCGCCACCTCGACCTGCACGGCGCCGGCCAGGGCGCGCGACGGCGTGAGCAGGATCGCCGTCGCCAGCACGTCGTGCTCGGCCTGGGCCAGCAAATCGGCGGCCACCCAGGCGGGATTGGCCGCATCGTCGGCCACCACCACCGTCTCTGTCGGGCCGTACAGCCCGTCGAGCCCCACCAGGCCGTAGACCTGCCGTTTGGCCAGGGTGGTAAAGAGGCCGCCCGCGCCCACGATCTTGTCCACGCGGGGGACAGTCGTGGTGCCGTAGGCCATAGCGGCCACCGCCTGCGCGCCGCCCAGGCAAAAGAGCCGGTCCACCCCGGCGATGTGAGCCGCCGCCAGGGTGGCCTCGGGCACGCGCCCGTCGCGGCGGGCGGGCGGCGTGCAGACGATCACCTCGTCGACGCCGGCCACCCGCGCCGGGATCACGGTCATGAGCAGCGACGAGGGCAGCGGCGCTGTGCCGCCGGGCACATAGACGCCCACCCGCCGCAGGGGCACCATCCGCTGGCCCAGCGCGCCCCCCAGCTCGCCGGTGGTCCAAGAATGCAACGGCTGGCGCTGGTGGAAGGCGCGGATGCGGTCGGCGGCCAGCGTCATCGCTTCGAAAAGATCGGTGGGCAGGTTCTGCTGGGCCACTTGCCAGCTCGCCGGGGGCGCCTCCAGCGCGTCGAGGGTCACGCCGTCCAGACGGGCCGTCCAGCGGCGCAAGGCCTCGTCGCCGCGATGGCGCACGTCGGCCAGGATGCTGGCCACGGCCTCCTCCGGCGTCAGGGCCTGGCCAAAGAGGCGTTGGATGCCGGCCCGCACCGGCTCCGGCACGGGGCCGTCTCCAAAGGCCGGGTCGCGCCGCCGCAAAAGAGTCCGAGCGGCCTCTCGCCAGTCGTCGTGGATTCTCAAAATCTCAGTGGTCATCGTTCAACGCCTCCATCATGGCCCGGTAACGAGCCGGTTCCTCTTCGAAAATGTAATTCACAGGCGTCACGACGACGCCGCTGCCGCCGATGGCCCGCAGTTCGTTCACCACCTGAAAGAGCTGATCCCGGCGCACGATGATGTGCGCGGCGTACCAGTTGGGGTTATCCTCCCGCACCACCACCCGCGAGATGGTGGGACCCTGCAGGCCACTCAGGATCTCCTGGGCGAACATCTGGCGGGCGATGGTCTCCGGCGACGCGCCTCGCATGTTGGCGAACACGGCCAGGTGGCCCTCGGCGCGCAGATGGGCCTCGACGTATTCGAGCAGCGTGCGGGCCACAGCCAGCACCTCCGGGCGGCGCCGGAGGGCGGCCCGGTTGGCGATGAGGCTGGCCTGGGAGCGAATGATCGTCCCGTCGTACAGGGGACACAGCCGGTTGTCGCGCAGCGTCTGCCCGGAAGAGACCAGGTCGGCGATGAGATCGGCGTAACCGATGGCAGGGGCGACCTCCAGCGCGCCCTCGGCGTCGATGAGATCAAAAGGCCGGATGGCGTGGCGCTCCAAAAACGCGGCAGTGAGATGCGGAAACTTGGTAGCCACGCGAAGGGGCCGCGGGAGGGTGCGGGCGTGGGCCGCCAGATCGTCCATCGTGCGCGCGGGCCAGGTTTCGGGCACGGCGACGCAGAGCTGGCAATGCCCAAAGCCGAGGGCGTCGTGCAGCACCAGCACGTCGTCGTTCTCACCCCGTCGCTCGGCTACCATGTCCACGCCGGTGATGCCGAAATCGACGCTGCCATCGCGCACACTGACGACGATGTCGCCGGGCCGTTGCAAGAGCACGGTCAGGCCGGGCAGGTGGGGAATGCGGGCGGCGTACTGGCGGGGGTTGGGCTTGTCGACGCGGAGGCCGCAGGCGGACAAAAAGTCCTGGGCCGCCTCCGCCAGGCGCCCCTTGCTGGGCAGCGAGAGTCGCACGTCGTTTTGTCTATCCATGGGCAAACTCCTCGTCCGGCCGGGCCGGAGCCGAAATGGAAAATAAAAAGCCCTCACCGGGTGGCTGGTGAGGGCCAAAATCGCGCCAGAAGTCACGTCATGCAAGCCAAACCACACCTCCCCGGTTGGGTGGTGAGAAACCGTGAATATGGTGATGGGTGTGGGCTTGTCTGATTGTGTTCATGTCGGGAATATTATAGCATCGATGCAGGAAAAGTCAAAAGGGATTCGCTGATGCCTCGAGCAAATACCTTGGCGCAAGGCGCCGAGTGTGTTACTATGCTTTACCACAAAAATGGCGGCGCGATAGTCCTTAACGTAACGGTTGTGTAATCAGATGTCGTTCTGCGGCCAGGTGGGTCAGAATATGATAGCCCTTGGTTATCTCTTCTCCCCGATCCACCGCTGTTTTACGCCGTATACAACATGCCCGCCCAAGTGGCATAGGATGACCGATTTCAGCCTGCGGGAGGGTAGGCTGAGCAGTTACGACAAGCCGCTAAATACGCAACCTGGGATCCAGCGCATCACGCAGCCCATCGCCCAACAGATTGATAAAAAGTACGGCGGCAAAGATCGCCCCGCCGGGAAATATCGACATCCACCACGCCTCACGCAAATAGTCTCGGCCATAGTTCAACATGGCCCCCCATTCGGGAGATGGAGGCTGCGCCCCCAGGCCGAGGTAACTCAGGCCGGCTGTGACCATGATGGCGCTGCCCAGCCCCAGCGTGCTGTAAACGATGAGTGGCGCCAGGATATTGGGCAATATCTGCGTAAACATGATGTGGAAATCGCTGGCTCCCAGAACCCGGGCGGCGACGACATACTCGCAATTCCTGGCAACCAGAACGTTGCCCCGAACAAAACGCGAGACCGATGGAATGGACGAGAGACCCAGGGCGATGAGGACGGTGCCCAGGTTGGGACCCAACGCGGCGACGATGGCCAGAACCAGTAGAATGGTCGGAAAGGCGAGAAACACATCCACCAGGCGCATGATAACCGCATCGACAGCGCCGCCGAAATAGCCAGAGACGAGGCCCAACGTAATGCCACCGATCCCGGCTACGACAATGGCCAGCAAAGCCACCCGCAGCGATTCTCGCCCTCCCCAGAGCACCCGGCTGAGGATGTCCCGGCCCAGATCATCGGTGCCGAGGGGGTGTTGCGGCCTGGGTGGTTCCAGGATGTGCTCAAAATCCATTTCGGTGGGATCGATCGGGGCGAGCACCGGAGCAAACACAATCGCCAGGATGACGAGGCTGAATCCGATCAAACCGAGCATGCCGGTGGGGTGATGCCGCAGCGTGCGCCAGGCGCTCTGCCAGAGGCTTTCGCCAATGCGCTCCTCGGACTCTTTTTTTGCCTGCGGCTGGCCTGACTTGGTCATCATGGGTTTCCCCCGCCATCCATCAATCGTACCGAATCCTCGGATCCAGCCAGCCATATATCAAGTCGACCATCAGGTTCAACACAACGTAAAACGTGGCCATAAAGAGCACCACACCCTGAACCTGAGGATAATCTCGGGCGGCAATGGCATTGACGGCAAACCGGCCAAGTCCTGGCCGGGCGAATACGTTCTCAATAAAGACAGCGCCGCCCAACATGGCGGCGAACTGTAATCCGATGACGGTCACCACGGGAATGAGGGCGTTACGCAGAACGTGGACAGCTATCACCGTCTGTTGGCTCAGTCCTTTGGCTCGCGCAGTGCGCACGTAATCCTCGTGGATCACTTCCTGGATGCTGGAGCGGGTCAGCCGCGCCAGCACGGCGGCAGGCGCCAGCGCAAGGCAAATGGCCGGCAGGACAAGGGCCTTTAGCCCCTGCCCGCCCGTCACCGGGATCCATTGCAGGCGCACGCCGAAAACAATGATGAGCACGATGGCCAGCCAGAAATTGGGAATCGACAGGCCAATCAGCGCAGTGACCATCGTCACACTTTTTATGCCGCGATTCCGGGTGGTGGCGGCAAGCGTTCCGACTCCCACGCCAAAAAAGATGGCCAAAAACATCGCCGCCAGGGTGAGTTCCAACGTGCTGGGAAAGCGGGCCAGAATCTCCGCCAGGACATCGGTCTGCCCGCGGATCGATGTGCCCAGATCGCCGTGTAAGGCATTCCAGACGTAACGGGCATATTGGGCGAGGAAAGGATCGTTGAAGCCAAGTTGCTCTCTCAGCTCGGCGACCCGATCGGGCGTGGCGTATGGGCCCAGCATGAGCGCCACCGGATCGCCTGGCGTCACCTGGGCGATGGCAAAGGTGATAAAGGTCACTCCCAGCAAAATGGGAAAAAGCAAGAGTAGACGCCGCGCGACATATATGGCCATACTACGGTTCTCCCCGGTTTGTGTCCTGTCGCCGGATTGTGGTCTGGCTGCCTATGCCGGCACATTCTGGATGAGACTCAGGTCGCCATCCTGTGCGGCGCGCAGGATCGGCCCCATGTACTCATCCACGGTTTCTGCTGCGAGAGGCACCGGCATGTTCTCGAGCTTCATCTTTAATTGCGGGTTCTTGGCAGCGGCCAGGGCGCGCTCGATGTGTTGCGCCGTGAACCCCTCCACCTGGCTCAGGGTCGTGGGAAAGCCGATCTGCCGGGCAAAGGCAAACATCGCCTCGGCCACCGCCAGCCCCAGCTCTCGACCGCGCAGATTCTCAAAATCAGCATCGCTCAATCTGGCCTGGCGATAGACGCCGCCGATCCGCCTCAGCGGCCGCTCGATGGCCGGCGCAAAAAAGACGGTATAGTAGGGATTCATGATGGCGCAGGCCCGGCCATGACTGAGAATATCGACCAGTGAAAAGCTGGTGAGGTGCCCGCCGTTGGTGCCGCCGAGCATGATGGCATACCCGCCCAGGTCTGTGGCCAGGCACAGCGCCTCGCGCGCCGGCGCGTCGTGGGGGGCCTCCAGCACGCGCCAGAGATTGTTCACAACCAGCCCGATGGCAGTGAGGGCGATCTCTTCGATGTGGTCATAGCCGGCACTGCCCACGGCGCCATAGAGCACTTCCAGGCAATGGGAAACGCCGTCCAGCGCCCCGTCGGCTGTCAGGGCCGGAGGAGTGCTGTGGGTCACCCCATAGTCCAAGATGGCGTAGGGCGGCACAATGGCCTCATCGACGATCAGTTTCTTTTGGCCCGTGGCCGCGTCGGTGATGTTGGAGTATTTTGTCAGGTGGGCAGCCGAGCTGGCCACCGTCTGGATGGCCACGTGCGGCCGCAGCGCCCTGTCGCCGGCAGCGAGGGCCTGCGTGACCAGGCCTGTGCCAAAGTAGCCGTCGATCTCGCCGCCCAGGCAGCGCAACACCTCGGCCGCTTTGGCGGCGTCGATGGTGCTGCCCCCGCCAAAACTGAGCAGCAGGTCGGCATCGAGGTCTGCGAGCCGGGCAGCGATGCGGAACAGGTCCTGGCGGGGGGCGTTGGGCCGCGCGCCCTGCACCTGGCCCACCAGCGCCACGCCCGCTTCAGAGAGCGAATCTCGAATGGCCGCCACATAACCGTCGCTGCCGGGGAACGTGCCCCGCACCAGGGCCGCCCGCCTGCCCAGCCTGCCGGCCACCAGCCCGATGCCGGCCAGAGTGCCCGCGCCAAACAGATAACGGTCGCCTTTGAATTCGCGCAACAGAGCGTATGCCTTTTGCCTGTCGGTCATGGAATCAGCCCCCTTTTCTGGTCAAAAATCCTGCACTATGCTACCAGAAATGTGGATCAAATGCAAACGGCAGCTTTATCTGGCTGGCCGCCAGGGGGTGGGCGCCTCAGCGTTGAGATCCGTCACCACGTCGATCACCACCGGGCGTGAGGAGGCCAATGCCCGCCGCACGGCAGGAGCGATCTCTTGTGGGGCCTCGACCCTGATTCCCACACACCCCATCTCTTTAGCGATGCGCGCATAGTTGGTCTGCCGGAAACGGTACAACGACTCTTTGTCGCCGGATCGGTCGCCGTAGGCGGCATGCACGCCGGGGATACACTGCCCGAGGCCGCTGTTGTTGTTCACGATGGTCACGGTTGTTATGCCGTAGCGGCTGGCAGTCTCGAGCTCACCCATGTGATACAAAAAGCCGCCATCCCCGGTAAAGCAGATCACAGGCCTTTGCGGGGCGGCACACCTGGCGCCGAGCGCCGCCGGAAAGGCCCAACCCAGCGAGCCGGCAGCGCGGATAAAAGTCTGCCTGGGATCGGTCAAACGGATCATGGTCGCAGTCCAGATGGCCGAATAGCCCGTGTCCGAAACCAGGATGGCCTCTGGCGGCAGGACGTCGCTCAACTCCTGGCACAGCCGTTCCGGCCGAATCGGTATGGCGGCTGAGGTGAGCAGCGGCTCGTACTCGGCTTCCCATTCCCTCACCCATGCCTGTGCTCTGGCCACCCACCGGGCATGGCTCCCCTGACCGTCGAGGCAATCGGCGAGGTGTTCCAACGCCACCCTGGTATCACCCAACACGCCGACAGTGTTCGGGTAGCTTTTGCCCAGCTCGGACGGATCGATGTCGATCTGGACTACCGGCGTCCCCGGTGTGGGAATCTGCCAGTCGTAGGTCACCTGGTCGCCGGTGTGGCTGCCCACATAGATCACCAGATCGGCCTCCGCTACGATCCGGTTGGCGCACCAGCGGGAATAAGAGCCCACCACGCCGGCGCACAGAGGATGATTCTCGGGGATGCTGCCCTTACCATTGACCGAAGTGGCCACGGGAACCGACAATTTTTCGGCCAGCCTGACGATCTCCGGACCTGCCCCCGATATTCTCACCCCGCCGCCCGCAACGATGACCGGGCGGCTGGCTCGCGCCAGGGCCTGCGCCGCGAGGCGCACCTGCTCCGGATCTGGCGCGGGCCGGGCCGATGGATAACGGGTATAGCTCTCCTCCACCACCGGCTGGCTGTCGATGGCGGCCTGTTCCAGGACCTCAGCCCGGGCGCCCAAAAGGTCCAGGTGCGCCGGGCGGGGCTTGCCCGAAGTAACCTCACGAAAGGCCTGCCGCAGGTAAAAAGGCAGTTGCCCGGCGGCAACCACGTTGACGTTGTACTTGGTCACCGGCTGGTACAAAGGCCCGTGAACGATCTCCTGGTAGGCGTTTCGATGCTGAAACAAGGGGGGTTTGCAGCCCGTCAGCGCGATCACCGGCGAGCATCCCAGGTAGGCGTCCTGCAAACCCGCGGCCATATTGGCCGCGCCGACCGACTGGGCCATGCAGACCCCAGGCCGGCCGCTGATCCGGGCGTAGCCATCGGCCATGTAGGCCGCTGCTTTTTCCGAATGAGTGACAATACGCTGGACGCCCAGCCTTTCCAGCTCGACCAGGGTGTGCCTGAGGATAGCATCGATGTAAAATACGTGGCTCACGCCATAGCCATGCAGCGTTTCGGCGATGAATCTGGCGCAGGTCATGCTGGTTCTGCTGTTCATGGTTTTGTTTCCCTCGTCTGTTGGGCCAGGGTCGTTTGGGCTTGCTGGCTCCACTGCGCATAGCCCTGCGACCGGGCCGAGGGCTCGACGGCCAGTCCGTTTTTGATGGTTAGCCGGGGAACCAGCAGGCTCTGGCCGAACAGGGTGTGCCCGTCCCGGTTGTCGATAAAGAGAAAATTCCCTTCGAGCTGTTCGAGAAGCGAGAGATCGGCGGGCATACCCACGCCAAGACTGCCTCTGCTGCGCTCCTGGCCCAGGACTCTGGCGGCGTTCACGGTGGTCATTTCGATCACCTGGGTCAAGCTCAGGCCCAGAGCCAGGAACTCGGACATCAAAACGGTCAGGCCAAAGGGGATGGGGGCATTGAGCAAAAAGGTGGTCGAGTCGGTGCTCAGGGTGGTGGGCAGAATGTCCTGTGCCAGCGCTTGGCGCGCCACTTGAAAATCGAGGTGGCCGATGGCCGAGGCCACGTCCAGGCGCACCCCCCGCTCTATGGCGTCTCGCAGCGCGGGCATCACATCTCCTGCGAGGCCGATGAGCCCTCCCGGCCGGCCGGTAAAGATATGAGTCAGCACGTCTCCTCTTTCCAACAGGTCCAGCATGCGGCGGGTAAAGGCCGTCAGCTCGGCAGCCGGCAGGGCTTCGCCGCGATCCAGCCCCAGATGCACCATCACAGGCAGCCCGGCGTCGACAGCAACACGTTTGGCCAGGGCCACCGTGTCGATGCCCAACTCGGCGATCGTGTTGGCTGTAGCCCGTGTCTTGATCCCTTTGATGATGTTCCGGTTCCGGTCGATGACCTGCAACATCTGGTCGGCGCTGACGTGCCGCCAGCCGGTTTCAGGGATGACCGCCTCGCCGACGGGAGAGAGATGCAGGAAGCAGAACACGTCGGTCTGGGCCTGTGGGATCACATACTCGCGCAGGCCGGCAAAATTGGCATAACCGGTGCTGCCGGCGTCGCAAACGGTGGTCACACCCGCGCGGACGCCCACCTGATCGGGCGCTGCAGCCAGGGGAACGATGGCCTCAGCCACGTGGGTATGGATGTCGATGAGTCCGGGGGTCACAATCATCCCGCTCGCATCGATCACCCTCTGCCCCTCGGCAGCAGAGAGATCGGGGGCCAGGATCTCGATCTTGCCCGCGCGGATGCCGACGTCGAGCAGCGCCCTGGTATTCCGGGCAGGATCGATGACCTGGCCGCCTTTGACCACAACCTCGTAAGCCATCCGCCTCACCCTCCAAAGCGATAGCTGTTGAACGGCGTGGAACAGGGTGGCCCCGGTGAAAGGTGCAACACCGGCTCTGCCGAAAGCTCCATGATGAGACAGCCCAGCGTAATGTTCACGCCGGTTCCCTTGTCGATACATACCGGCCCATCGTGCGAGCTCAGGACGGCTTTGATCGTATCGATGTCAACGATCCTGGCCGGATCACGCAAATGTTTTTCCAGAGACGCGAACCGGGCATAGGTCGTCTGGCGGTTTTTGTACCAGGTGAGAATATCGGGCGGCATCCTGGACAGTCGCCGGTTGTGACGTTCCTGATCGTCGTTTACCAGCGGGTGATTGGTATGATAGACGCGGTTTGCCCCAGGGTAGGCGGTGAACTCGCAGATCTTGTGAGCCGAACATTCCAGGTCCAGGACCCGGTCTGGCCCGCCGACGACATAGTTCTGGCCCGAAGCGTGTTTGACCCGGCGCATAAAACCCAGCGCCTCGTCCAGGTTGGGCTGGGCCAGAAAGCCACGCACGATGAAATCCTCGGGCAGGCCATCGATCGCATAATCCAATTGGAGCAACGTGTTGCAACAAATGCCGACTCCCTGGTTGTTCAGGCCGGCCAGCGAGATCTTGCCGGCGACGGTAAAGACCAGGGCCTCGACAGGACTCGAGGGGTCCTGGATGTGCAGCAGCACCTGATGATCGTCGTAATAGGCTGGCGAGTCCATGTTCTGGGCGATCACCGGCGGGCCGCCCCTTTGATGCCAGGCGCCCAACGCGCTGCAGCTTTCCGGCGGGCGGATGCCCAGCTCGATCTTTTTTTCAAAACGATACCAGGGCTCCTCGTCGCTCAACTGCCGGACGAGGGTATACTCGAAACCGACGCCCGCTCCCTCGGCGATGCCTCTGACCTCTTCCAGAAGATCGGGCGTCCACCGTTCGATGGCCGGCACAAAGTCGGTCTCGGCCAAAAACAGGGCGATATACTCCTCCGGCTCCATGCCCAGCTCTGACCGCAACTCGTGCTGCCAGCGTGCCTTGTGCTCGTGGATCGTGGGCCGCAGGGTCTCGCCGTGAATCCGACCGCGCTCCCTCGGAGCGCCGGCCAAGGTCAAAAAGGGAATCCCGGCCGGGTTTATCAACAGTCTACCTCCTTGGTGTTCTTGGCTGCTGCCAGGGCCTACAGGTTCGGGTCGATGGCCGTGGCAATGGTAGCCTTGCACAACTTGGTGATGTGATCGAAATCGAGTCGGTCGATCGTATCACCCATCGAATGGACAAAGGGGTTGCGCCAGTTCGAGGTATCAAAGGCAAACACCGCCGGAATGCCCGCCCGCCAGAAAGGGGCATGATCGGAACCAAAGGCCTGCGGATAAAGCCCAGCAATCACCTCGAAACCGGGCATCTGAAAAAAGGCATGCCCCAGGTCGATATCCTCTCGCTGACAGTGGGCGCAGAACGCCTGCGCCAGCCGGCTCGAGCTGGCGTCGGCGATGATGAATGCCCAATCTCCCACCTCGCCCTCTGCATCCACCTGGTAGGTTTGTAGCATATCGTAGGTCAGGTTTTCAGGCAGTCGCTGCGATCGCTTGTGTTTAAAAGTCGTGCCGATCTCGTCCAGACAGATGGCAAGCCGGATCTTTTTTCCCAGATGGAGAGCCTCATCCACCCATGCGCTGCTGCCTATTTTGCCCGTCTTGCCAATGGCCGTGGCAGCGTCCAGCCCGGCGTAATCTTGCTGGCACTCGTGCAGATAGGTGAGCAGCGGCCGGGGCATTTTGTCTTTCAACTGCTCTGTGGCCTGGCCCAGGGCCTCATAGTTGAACTTGCCAGCGTTGATGGCCGCCCCCACCAGCTCGGTGTGCTGTTTCACCAGCCGGGCCACCGCGTAGCTCGTGTATCGCTGGCTGGCGTCGGTCAGGCCCAGCTCCTGGGCGCGCCGGCGAAGTCTCAGCTTGACGGCGGGTGGCAGTCCCTCTTCCAGGCTGGCGCTGACAAAACGCACCGCTGGCAGGTTTTCCTCTCCGGCTAGAACGCGGGCGGCTTCGAGCATCACTGCCACGCCGGCCGCATTGTCGTTGGCGCCGGGGGTATTGTAGACGGTATCATAGTGATTGATGATCACCGCCGCCGGTTCATCTTTGTCGCCAAGCCAGCCCTCGATGTTGTAAAAGGTATCGTCCCAGTCTGCAAGCCGGAACGCCTGGGCGCGCACGGGCAGACCATAACTCTCCATCTCGGCATAGATGTAATCGGCTGCTTCTTTCAGCTTTTCCGGCGTGTCTATGGGGTGTCTGACCCCTTCCAACCTGAGAACGTGCTGATACAGGCGTTCCGTATCCACACGCTGGAGAATCTCTTTTAAACTCATCGCATCCAACTCCTCTCTGCGGGCCGGATTTCGTTCCAGACGGGAAGAGCCGCACGGGCTAGGGGCGTCGCAGCACTTGTCCCGGCAGGTTTCCGGTGTGCCGTTCTTTTTCCACCACGACCTGACCATTGACCAGCACGTAATGTATCCCCCTGGGATACTGGTAAGGATTGGCACAAGTGGTCTGGTCGGCGATGGTATCGGCGTCGAAAATGACGAGATCGGCCCACATGCCCTCGCGGACCAGTCCGCGGTCTCGCAATCCAAGCCGCTGCGCGGGCGCGGAGGTCATTTTGCGCACTGCCTCCTGGAGGGTGAGGATCTTTTTGCCGCGTTCCAGGGGTTCATCGGCTCTGTCCTCGCCGCGCACGTATTTACGAAAGGTCATCGGAAAGCTGCCAAATCCCCTGGGGTTCGCCGCGCCGGTGGTGGAGGTCGAGATACCGGCGTCGGTTTCGATCATGGACAGAGGATGCGCCACCAGGATGCGCATATCCTCTTCACTGTGAAGCTGGGCGTGGCCCGGAAGGTCCTGTCCTTCTTCCAGCAGGAGATCAAAGACCACGTCAAAAGAGGGCGCCACGCCCCGCATGGCGGCGATCTGGGCCAGGCTCCTGGCTGTGTATTGCGGATTTCTGGCGCTCTCTCCCAGCCAACCCTTGTCCCAATTCCCATCGAGGAAAAAACGGGTGCCAAAAGGCTTTTCTGCCAGGATGAAATCGTTGATCTTTTTTCTGGTGATGGGATCGGCAAGGCGCTCCAGCAGCCGGGCAAAGCCGCCGTCCTGCGCCCAATCGGGCACCAGCACCGAAAGGTGACTCGTGCTCAACAGGTAGGGGGGAACGTCACAGGTGGCGTCGATGCCGCGAGCCCTGGCATCTTGCAGCATTTGCAGCACCTCTGCCTGCGTGCCCCAGTTTGGATAATGCGCCTCGATGTGGCTGATATGCACCGGCAGGCCTGCGCCTTTGCCGATATCGAGGGCCTCCTGCACCGAGGCTTTGTATCGTTCGGGGCTTCTCTCATCGCGCATGTGGATGCCAAAGAACCCACCGTACCGGCCGGCGACCTCGGCGACCGCGATCAATTCGTCCAGGGCGGCAAAGAAACCAGGCGCGTACAAAAGCCCGAAAGAAAGGCCAAAAGCCCCGGCCTCCATGGCCTCGGCGACGTGGGCTCTCATGCTCGCCATCTCGGCAGCATCGGGCGGGCGATTGTCCCAGCCCAACACCATCGTTCTGACATTGCCGTGACCCACCAGGGCAGCCACGTTGGCCGCCGCGCCGCGCTTTTCCACCAGGGCCAGGTATTCGGCCAAAGTTCTCCAGCGGATGCCCTGCTCGGCCAGAGCGGCCATCACGCCGTCTTGCACATCAAAATCGCCCGAGATGGCAGAGGCTTCAGGACTGATCGGTGCGGCAGATGAGCCGCAATTGCCGATGACCATGGTCGTCACGCCCTGCATGACCATGTTCTCTGCCTGCGGCCGCACCAGCACACTGATGTCTGAGTGGTTGTGGATGTCGATGAAGCCCGGGCAGACAACCAGCCCGGCAGCATCGATCGTGCTCGCCGCCTGGGCGCCCGACAGGTCGCCGAGGGCCACGATCCGGGCGTTTTTTACACCCACGTCGGCTCTGAACCAGGGGTTTCCGCTGCCATCGACGATCCACCCATTCCGTATGAGCCGATCGTAGGAACTCGTCTGAACCATCATGGCATCCTATCCTTTCCGCACGTAGAGCCTGCCAACGGCATGCTTCGAGATCGAGGTTTCCATACACCTGACGGCTCGCGGCGCGCCAGACACACTGCAGGAACCAACCGGGCTTTTCCCGCTCTCGCGCCTAAAAGGTTTCTCCCTTTTCGGCCATCTCGATCAAGAGATTGGGCGGTGAAAAGCGCTCGCCGTATGTTTCGGCCAGCTCGCGGCTGCGCGCCACAAAAGCCGGCAGACCATAGTCGTTCAGGTATTGCAGGGTTCCCCCTTTAAAGGGGGCAAAGCCCCAGCCCAAGATGCTGCCGATATTCGCATTCGCCACCAAAGTGACCACCCCTTCTTCCCAGCAGCGCACCGTTTCCAGCGCCTGTACGAACATCAGCCGCTCGATCATCTCTGCCTGAGATAGCCTGGGCGCGTTGCGCTCGTAGAGCTGGTAGAGTTTGGGCCACAAATGTTTGTCGCCAGCCTGTGGATACTCGTAAAAGCCGGCACCCGCCCCCCGGCCGTGGCGACCCTCGATCTTGACCATCTGCTGCAGGACGGCGTGGGCTGGCTGGAGGATCATCTCTTTGCCTTCGGCGGCCAGGTCTCGGATGGTCTGCTCGTGGATGTGCATAGCCAGATTCAGCCCCACCATGTCGCCCACCTCCAGCGGCCCCATCGGCATGCCGGCCTGCAAGCCCGCCGACTCGATGGCGCGGGGATGCTGCCCTTCGGCGAGTAGATTCATACCCTCCATCACGTAGGCGCCGAACACGCGCGAAGTATAAAAGCCCCGGCTGTCGTTGACGACGATGGGTATCTTGTGGATCTTGAGCACATAATCGAAGGCTTTGGCCAGTGCCCGTTTGGACGTCTTTTTCCCGACAATGATCTCCACCAGGTTCATGCGATGCACAGGCGAGAAAAAGTGGATGCCGATGAAATTCTCTGGGCGGCTGGAGGACTCGGCCAGGCTGGTGATGGGCAGGGTGGAGGTGTTGGAGCCAAAGACCGCGTCATCGTCGAGCTGCGCCTCGGCCTCGCGGGTAGCCTGGTCCTTGACCTTACGATCTTCGAAAACGGCCTCGACGATCAAATCGCAGCCTCTGAGATCCTCGGCAGACGCCGTGGTCACCACTCTATCCAGAATGGCCTGCATCTCTTCCTGGCTCATGCGTCCCTGAGACACACGTTTGCCGGCCAGTTCGGCGATGGCCGCCTTGCCCGCTTTGGCCCTGGCCAGCGTCAGATCCTTCAGCACCACCTCCATTCCGGCCCAGGCGGTGACGTAGGCGATGCCGTGGCCCATCAGGCCCGCGCCCAGAACCCCCACTTTTTTCGTCTCGGTGGGTCCGATGTCGTCCGGCCGGCTGCCGCCGCCGTTTATCTCGTTGAGTTGGAACCAAAAGGCGTTGATCATGTTCTTGGCTACCTGGCTGGTAGCCACGCGGCTAAAATAACGCGACTCGATCCGGCTGGCCGTGTCGAAATCTACGGCTGCGCCTTCGACCATGGCGCTCATGATCGCCTCAGGAGCCGGATAGTTGCGATAGGTTTTTTTGCGCATCATGGCCGGAGCGAGAATCAACATCTGCGCCATCTTGGGGTGGTTCGGCAGCCCTCCGGGCATGCGGTAGCCGCTGTTGTCCCATGGCTGAGCCGATTCAGGGTTGGCCAGAATCCACGCTCTGGCTTTGGCCATCATATCATCGTGGTCCGCCGCCAGCTCGTCGACAAAACCCGCTGCCAGAGCCTGCTGAGGGTCGAGCTGCTGGCCTTCGGTCAGATAGGGAAAAGCCGCCTGCAAGCCCAGCATCCTCGTCAGACGGGTCACCCCTCCGCCGCCGGGCAGCAGGCCCAGCGTCACCTCTGGCAGGCCCAGCCGCGTCCTGGGGTGATCGATGGCAACGCGGTGATGGCAGGCGAGGGCGACCTCGAACCCGCCGCCCAGAGCGGTGCCGTTGATGGCGGCCACGACCGGCTTGCCCATCGTTTCCAGCCGTCGCATCTGACCCTTGAGCTCCTCCAGTTTGGCGAATACCGTGCCGGCGTCCTTCATGCCATACAACCACTCTAGCTCGGCGCCGGCGATAAAGGTCTTTTTGGCCGAGGCAAGGATCACGCCGGCCAGATTTTCCTCGGCGGCCAGGCGCTTCAGGGCTCCGGCAAACGCCTGGCCGAACTCGTCGTTGATCACATTCACCGACCGGCCCGGCATGTCCAGGGTCAGGGTGACAATGTTCCGGGCGTCCTTGTCGTAGGTTATCGGTTCACTCATGCCTGCTCTCCCGTCCTCCATACCTGCCTCACACCCGCTCAATGATGGTGGTGATGCCCATTCCGCCGCCAGCGCACAGGGTGATGAGCGCCGTCTCTTTGTCCCGGCGTTCCAATTCATCCAGGGCTGTGCCCAGGAGCATGGCCCCCGTGGCGCCCAGCGGGTGGCCCAGGGCGATGGCGCCGCCATTGACGTTCACATTGTCGAGACTGTCCAAACGCATATCTCGCAGGAAACGCAGGGGCACGGCGGCAAAAGCTTCGTTGACCTCGATCAGGTCGATGTCGGCGATGGTCATGCCGGCCTTTGCCAGCGCCCTCTTGGACGCCGGCCCGGGGGCGACAAGCATGATCGTCGGCTCGGCGCCCAGCAGCCCCATCGAGACCACGCGGGCGCGGGGCTTGAGACCCAGGGCCTGCCCTTTTTCCCTGGAACCCACCAACACCATCGCAGCGCCGTCTACGATCCCCGACGAATTGCCGGCGGTGTGAACGTGTTCGATGCGCTCCACCTCGGGGTATCTCTGCAGCACGACGGCGTCAAAGCCCATCTCGCCCATGGTCTGAAAGGCGGGCCTGAGCTCACCCAGAATCTCGGGCGTCGTGCCCGGGCGGATGTATTCGTCCTGCTCCAGGATAGGGATGCCGTTCTGGTCCATCACCGGTACGATCGATTTAAAATAGCCGTTTGCCCGGGCGTGGGCGGCGAGCCGCTGCGAACGAGCGGCAAACTCGTCGAGCTCCCGCCGGCAGAAGCCCTCCAGGGTAGCGATCAGGTCTGCCCCCACTCCCTGGGGCACAAAACCGGTGTTCAGGCTCACGCTGGGGCTGGTGATCACGGCGCCGCCGTCGGACATCATGGGCACCCTGGACATCGATTCAACGCCGCCGGCCACCACCAGGTCTTCCCAGCCAGAGCGCACCTTCATGGCTGCCATGTTGACCGCATCCAGGCCGGAAGCGCAGAAACGGTTGATCTGAACGCCGGGCGCGGTATCGGCCCAGCCGGCATAAAGAAGGCCAAAACGGGCGATATCGGCCCCCTGATCGCCCACAGGCGCGACACAGCCCAGGATGACATCGTCGACCTGCGCGGTATCGAGTCCGTGGCGCTGTTCGAGCGACTTGAGGAGCGCGGCGACAAGTTCGATGGGCGGCACTTCATACAGCGCGCCATCCTTTTTGCCCTTGCCGCGCGGTGTACGAATGGCGTCCAAGATATACGCTTCGGTTGACATTCTCCGACTCCTTTGCCGGGAAGGCGGGTAGGGTCGATTGTAGATTTTGGGTAACTGTTCACCCTCCCGCAGGCTCTTGGCGCGCCCCTACACTGCCGCAATCTGTCGATTCGCCAGTGTCCAGTCGGCCAGATTATGGGACAGGATGAACGGTTTTAGCCTGCGGGAGGGTAGGCTGAGCAGTTACGATTTTGGGAAGGACGGGCCGCATTAAAAAAGCGCGGCCCGTATCCCAGCACCTGCCCAAGCCTATTCCGGCATCATTTCGATGTAGGCATCCCACAGGTACAGCCAGCCCTGCGCCGGGACGTATACCGCTCCCTGGACTTTTTTGCTCAGGGCATAGTTCTCCAGGGGGCCATAGAGCCCCGAACCGTAGGCATTCTCTACGGCCAGCCTTTGCAGCTCGGTGACAGCTTTTTCGATGGCCTCGGCCCCGTTGGCAATGACCATGGCGATGACGGCATTGTCAAGGGTGTTCACGCGCGAGATATTCCAGCCGCCGATGTTGCTGCTGTGGAACATCACGAACATGATACCATAGTTGGGCCAGCCGAGGACGGTCACGGCCAGGTCAAAATCGCCGTTTACCGAGGTGGTCTCGTAGAACACGCCCGGCTCGAGCTGCTGTAGTTCGACCTGCACCCCGAGCTGCTCGAACTGCTCCTTCAGGATTTCGCCCACTTTGACCATCGACGGATCGACGGTCAGGCCGACAGTCAGCGGCTGGCCATCCTTCTCCAGCATACCATCGCTGCCCTCTGTATAGCCAGCTTCGGCCATGAGAGCCCTGGCCTTGGCCAGATCATAGGGGTAGCCAAGGTATTCCACGCCGGGCCAATAGCCCACAGTGGCCGGCGTAATGGGCCCGTAGCTCGGCACGGCCTGCCCGCTCTCCACAACCTGGACAAGCACGGGCCGGTTCACGGCGTAACTGAAGGCCTGGCGCACGCGCAGATCGTCAAAGGGCGCTCGCGAGGTGTTCATCTCTAACCGCACGCCGGCGCCGCTGCGACCCACCGACAGCATCTGCCACAGCCCAGACCCGGTGATGCGCTCCACATCTTTGGCCTGGAGGTTGATAAAATCCAACTCGCCAGATTCAAGCCCCGCCAGTCTGGTGGCATACTCGGGGATGATGCGAAACTCTAGCGTCTCGATCATGGGCGCGCCGCCCTGGGTGAACCCGGGGCCCCAGGCAAAATCGGGGTTTCGCTCCAGGACGATCTTTTCGCCAGTGACCCATTCTTTGAACTTGAAAGGTCCTACACCGATGGGATTGCGGCCAAAGTCGTCTCCCATTTCTTCCACAGCCGCCTGCGGGATCGGCTGCAGGTAACAGGTATTGGCCATAGAGTCCAACAGCACCGAGTTGGGCATGCCCATGGTCAGCACCAGGGTACGATCATCCACCGCCTCGGCTCCTGCCAGCCCCACCAGCGTTTGACCGGCTGTTGGCGACTTGGTTTCAGGATCGATGGCCCGGTTAAAGGTGTAGGCATAGTCCTGAGCCGTCAGCGGCGTGCCATCGTGAAAGGTGACATCCTCCCGCAGTTTGAACTCGTAGCTCATGCCGCCCGGTCCTACTGTCCAGCTTTCGGCCAGATAGGGAACCAGCTCACCCGTGTTGGGATGCCTGGCAATCAGTCCGGCGCCAAAAAACTGGCAGGGGATAAACAGTCGCCCGGACTTGTGCACGTCGAGGGTGTCTGGCTCTTCGGCCAGGCCATAGACCAGAGTGCCGCCGACAGCCGGCGCCATCTTGGGCTCGGGCGTGGCGGTAACGACCTTTTCAACCTCGACGACTTTGGTGATCTCTTTTTCTATCACCTGTGGTGTGCCTTCAACGATGACCGTTTCTTTGACGATCTCGGTCACGATCTTTTCCACGATCTCTGGCGTCGGCGTGCTGCAAGACGCCAGCAGCAACGAGATTACCATCAGCGCAACCCATACACTTTTGTATTTCATCACTATTCCTCCTCCTGTCTTGGCGAGCAATCACTCGATGACACACACCGCCAGCAAATTTTTCCCTATTCACCTCCTTGTCCAGATTAACTGGTCCGTTTTCTCGGACGCAGATAGAAATTCAAAATCGCTGCACCTGGTCATCTAACCGGCCGGGATCTGAATCGCGCCGCACGGAAAGACCGTGACCCAAGCTCGCTTGCCATGCCGCGCCAACAGTTCCCGCTCCACTTGAGGCCATTGGTTATAGACCAGCGTATCGTCGGGGTAAAAAGTCCTGACTTCAGGATAGGACAGGTTGGGAGAAAACACAATAGCCCCATGCTTGCCCAGGCCCATCATCTCCCGTGAGAGCTTGAGGTACAGGCGCATGCCGACGCTTTCCAGGTAGATGATGCCGATGCCTTCCGGGGCGGCGGTAGTCAGGACGGCGGTGCCATCTGCCTTTAGAACGCGGCTCAGGTCATAACCTGCCGCGTTCAGCGAATTGATGGACTGTATCAGGTTGGTGTCTTTGGGATAGGCGTTGAACACAACCACATCGGCGGGCGGCGGCAGCTCGGTGGCAGAGACCCTCCGGGCCAGGTCTGCCGCTGCCCGGTGGGCCTGCACCTGGTGCCCGGCAAACAGGCCCACGAGCTGCCGCCGGGAATTGATCACGCCATTGATGGCAAAACTCAGGCCCGCCATCCGGGCAATCTCTTCCATGTCGTCGCGGCAGTCATTGCCATCCAGCTTGCCGGTGGTCGGCAGGCCGGAACTGTAAGCCCGGCCGTGATTGGCAAAAAGCGTGTCGATGCCGGCCACACCGACGGCCACCGTCTTGGCTCCCGAGCCAAAGCCAGCGTAAGGATGGGGCGTCACCGTTCCCAGGCTGATGCGCAGGTCAGCGTCCAGGTAAAAACGGCTGATGTAAACAGGCGTCCCGCGCTGTGTATCACCCAGATACGCCAGGTTCTCGTAGGGTTGGTTCTGGTAGACCGCATAGTGCTCGACGACGCTCTTGCCCAGTTTTTTGATCAGATCCGGGCGGTTCATCGGCGTGTGCGCGCCCAAACCCATGGTGATCCACACATCATCCCCCCGGATGCCGCCTGCTGCCAGCTCGGAGAGAATGGCGGGCAATATAGCGGCTGTGTCCAGCGGCCGGGTGATATCCTCCACCACGATGACGGCCTTTTGGCTCCCTTGGGCCAGCTCTCGCAGGGGCGGCGCGCCGATGGGGCGCTGAAGCGCCTCGAGAATCATATCCTCTGATGCCGGCGGGGCGTCTGCCATATGGGCCAGGCGCACCTGCCATCCATCCGGGAATGTCAGTTCCTGCTCAGTCTCACCGTACCATGCCTGCCACGGAACTCGAATTGCCATTGGCTGCCTCTCGATCGATGACTATTGATTTGAGTGTGGCTAAAATCTGTGGGAAACTCTCCCGCGGGTTCGATGGATACGCTTCTCCTGAGCTTGGGCCCATGAAAACCCTTTCTGGAGGTATGATTCTTGCTCAACCTGCGGGAGGGTCAGACACCTCCCACGATTTTTGGCCACACTCGATTGATTTTTATCGATGTAGCCTGACCAGGTTTCTCTCATTTTGGGGGCAAGTTATAGATCTCACGCGCTTCCTCGGGCGTCGCCACCTCACGCCCGGCCAGCCGGGCAATCTGAACTGCTTTCTCTACCTGATCCCAGTTACCCCTGGATAGCTCCCTGGTCGTATAATCGACATAAATATTGTCTTCCAGGCCGACGCGAATGTGGCCGCCATGGATCGCGCTGGCCATAGCGACCGGGAAACAGTACGGGCCCACGCCAATGCCCTGCCAGGTCGAGCCGGGGGGCAGCATGTGAACAAAGGTGCTGATGATATCGGGGCCAAAGGGCACACCACCGGTCACACCCATGACAATCGAAAAATGCAGGGGGCGCACCAAAAAGTCGTAATGCGTGTCCAGGAAGAGGGCATTTTGTACGTGCGACAGGGCAAAGCACTCGAGCTCGGGTTTGATGCCCTTCTCTTTCATCAGCGTCCCGTACTCGATGGTCATCTGCATGGGGTTTTCAAAGGTGAAATCATAGATGATCTGGCCGCTCTTGTGGTTCACGATACAAAAATTCATCGTGCCCGGATTCAGCGAAGCCAGTTCCGGGCTGTGACGCTCGATGCCCACTTTGCGCGATTCCAGGGGCAAAAAAGGGCCCTGGAACCCGGTGCTGATGTTGAGCAGCACGCCGCTGTTCTCCCGTATGGCCTGGACGACCTCGTCGATGAGAGTGGGGTCGGCCGAGGGCAGGCCGGTGTCCGGATCGCGAAAGTGAATGTGAACGATGGCCGCTCCGGCCTCTTCGGCCCGGCTGGCCTCGCGGGCAAACTCTTCGGGCGTGTACGGTACGTTGGGGTTCTGTTCTTTTCGTGTCGCTCCACCGCACAGCGCGGCAGTGATTACCAGCTTGTCTGCCATCCGACACTCCTTTGCAATCTAGAGCGCGTACGCGTTGCGCCGCGCCACGATTTCAGCCAGAAGTAAATACCAGCCTCTCAGAAAAGCATTTCGAAAGAACTGCACCGGCCCATAACCGGCATATTCTTCAACCGCCAGCCCATCCTGGTCGTAGGCTCGGCAAAAGTCGGGGAATTTGGCCCGGAGCTCGTCGATCACTGCCTGGGGCGTCTCGATGTCCATGCGCGGCGCGATCTCGGCGCCGGCGGCCATGATCTCTTGCGCCGTGCTCCAGTTGATGGTGATATGGACATCGCCGCCCACCATTTCGGTGAAATGGTGGGCGCCCCTCGCGCCGCCTCCCAGCAGGGTGGTGTGGTAGCCGCGCTCTTGCAGCAAACGATACTCCCGGCGGGCCACAGCGCATCCCGCCTGAGCCAGCACCTGCGGCGCGATCTCGATGCCCTCCCGTTGTGCTAAATTATCCAGATACTCGTCAAAGATGCCGCTGATGTGCGTGACATAAAAAGGCGGATAGTTGCCCGTCCTTTTGGCCGTTCGTTCATAGAGCTCGCACATGTGGATGGCCTGAGATATGGAAAACACCTCTGTGGCACAGATGGCAATGTTCTCCTCGACGCACGTTTCCAGCGCCTCGAGCCCGCCCTGGATCACGGGAATTTTGGCCATATAGTTCGGCCCGAGCTTACGATTGGCCAGCACACAGCGCACGATAGCCTCAGCATTCTGATCCTCGCGTGGGTCGTCCTGGATAGTCACATACCCGCAGGCGCCTTTGCTCTCATCGTAGAGGGGCCTGAAGCGGTCCAGCACGCGCCTGGCCGTACGTTGATAGATGCGCACCGCCGCCTCGTCGACATCTCGGACCTGGGTGATAGTTTCGTCGATGACGCTGCGCAGATAGTGGGGCTCGCTCGATAGCAGCTTGGAGCAATAGGCCGGGTTGGTGGTGCAATTGATGGCCCCGGCTGCAATGGCCTGCTCCATCTCTGCGCCCGAGGGATTGTTGACCCAAAACCGGGTCGGCGTTTCACGATTCAGTTTGTGGAAATAGTCTGACGGCATCTCACCTCCCTCCGCTCGCCGGTGATCTGTGGGCTAGACAACCAGATGCGGGGCGGCCTCGGCTGCATACGGTTTGAGCAAACGGAGCGTCGCTTCGAATGCCTCTACGGCCCGGTCGATCTCGGTTTCTGTCATCGCCGTAGAGATGGCATACATACCCCTGGACGCCGCAAAGATGCCCCGGTTCATCATCTCCAGATGCAGCAGTCTGGGCAAATCGCCAGCAGCCCCCATGCTCAGAATCACGTCTTTGGGTGTGGAAATCGGGTTGTCGGTCCAGTGAACCATGACCAGAGAGCCAAAACCGTAGGATCGGCCCTTGATGCCCGCGGCCCGGAAGGCCTCATTGAACCCATCGCGTAGCCGGTCGCCCAGACCGTTGATCCTGTCGACGGCGGCCTGATCATAGTTTTCCAGCGTGGCAATGCCGGCAGCCATGGTAACATTGTGACCGTTGAAGGTGCCGGCGTGTACAATCATCTGTGGATGGCCGGGCGTGTAACGCTCCATGATCTCTTTTTTGCCCCCAAAAGCGCCCACCGCAAAGCCGCCACCGATGATTTTGCCCAACGCCGTGAGATCGGGCGTGACGCCATGCAGTTTTTGCATGCCGCCCAGACTGACGCGGAAGGTGATGATCTCGTCAAAGATGAGGAGCACGCCATATTTCTCGGTCAGCGCCCGCATCCCCTCCAGATAGCCGGGCGCAGGGGGAATGCCGCCGCTGGCGCCCAGCACCGGCTCCATGATGACTGCCGCGACCCGCCCCTCGTTTTCCTTCAACAGCTCCTCGGTCAAGGCCAGATCGTTGAACCGCGTGACCCGCATGGCATCCAGAATGCAGGCGGGCACGCCGGGCGATCCGATCTGGACCCGGGGCCGGTCCTGGGCCTGATAGTCGGCCATGACGTTTATTTCGGCAAAGTCGTGAGTGCCGTGGTAGCCGCCATCCATCTTGATGATGATGTCCTTGCCTGTGTAGGCCCGGGCGGTGCGCATGGCCATCAAGGTCGCCTCAGTGCCCGAGTTGGTAAAGCGCACCAGGTCAATACTGGGCACCCGCTCGCAGATGATTTGGGCCAGGTCTGCCTGCACGCGTGCTGCGGAGGCAAAAGCGGTGCCCAGAGCCAGCTGGGCGTACGTCGCTGCGACGACGGCCGGGTGATTGTGACCGTGGATGAGTGAAGTATAGTTGTTCAAAAAGTCGATGTACTGGTTTCCATCGCAGTCATACAGGTGGCAACCCTCTCCCCTCTCCATGTATGAGGGATAGGGGCCAAAATAAGTAGACGTGCGCGTGTCTCCACCGGGCATAAACTGCCTGGCCCGGGCGTCCTGCTGCCTGGATTGACCGGTGCGGCTGAAGTACCTTTCATAGATTGTTTGCTCGACATTGGTTGTCATATCAGCGCCTCCCAAAATCTAAAAATGGATTTCCACACATCTGAGCGGCAGGAATAGACAGGCTGACATTCTGAATGGCTGCCACCGACCCGCCATCGCCGCTGTGGTTGTGTTTGCTCACGGACAAAAGTTCGATACCTTGTGCCAGTCTACAGATTGGCATCTGGATGTCATCGTCCGAACGGGCAATCAAGAGATATGATCCCTGCGAGTCTCTTGTGCGCTCATGTCCTCTGGCCATTGGGCCGTGAGCGCAGACAGATCCACACCTCTACGGGCCAGGTATCCTTTGCGGATAAAATAGTACGCCAGCACCGGTACGATCAGCACCAGGAGAACGATCATAATCAAGATCTCTTCCATGGCCAGCAACAACAACAGCGCCCCAGACGTAACAATGGCCAGCACAGATACGATCCACAGTGTCGCCCTGCCCAGTTTGAACTCGCTTGCTGCGACCCGCTCGGCGAGTACGGTAGGGGCTCTCAAAGCGGCCAGGCTCAACAAGATCTCGGCGACGAGCACGCCCGAAACCGATATGGCGGCAAACAGGTCTACCGCCACCTGCAAAGGCAGATCCAGCACAGGAGCAAGAATCAGAATGAGAAAGAACAAGACGAGACTACAAGAGGCAAAGACAGTCAGGCCGCCGACGGGCGTACCAAACCGCCGGCTGATACGGCCCACTTTTCTGGGCAAGAACTGATCCCTGGCCGCCATCAAAAAGTCTCGCGAATAAGCCAGCATCAGAGGGTGGATGGTCGAAGCGATGGCGATGAGGATCAAGACTGGCATCAGGCGGACGATGCCTGCCGGGGTAAAGAGTTCGGCGACCTGGGCAACCGTAAAGGTGCCAGTGGTCTCGATCTTTTCCGCAGCCACTTCCCAGGGGATCGTACCAGCCACGATAAAAGCCTGCAGGGTGTAAAGCACCACCAGAATGATCAGGCTTATGCCGATAGCGCGCGGGATGTTTTTCCTGGGGTCTTTGATTTCGCCCCCGATGTCCAGCACAGCCGTGAACCCGGCATAGGAAAAGATGAACAGAATGGAGGCCTGCACCACAGCGCCAAAGCCCTTGGGAAAAAGTGGGGTCAGGTTTGCCGTGTTTATGTGGGGCAGCCCAAAGACGATGAACAAGACGATGACCAGAACATCCCCAAGCAGCGTAATGATCATGGCCACGGTTGCCGAAACTTCTACGCGGAGGATATTCACCAGATAAGCGAGGATCAGCACGGCCATGCCGGTGATCAGCACGGGGATTCCTGCTCCTAGAGAAGTGACAAAAATGCCAAAGGTGCCAGCCATAAAGGCTACGGCGCCGCCAGCCCCGGCGATCACTGCGGCCAGGGCGAGTGCGCCAGCCAGAGGGCCAAGAGTCCTGCTGATGAGCACATAAGTGCCGCCCGCAGAGGGAGCCGCGGAGCCCAGGTAGGCGCAAATGAGAGCCAGAAACACACCCGGGATGACTGCCAAAAGATAGCCCAAAAACATCCCAGGCCCAGCTTTGGCCAGCGCCTCTGTGGGCAGCAACCAGATAGACGAGCCAATGACCAGGCCAACAATCACGAAAACAGCCAGACCAAGCCCAATCTCCCGCCGAAGTTTGCCTCCTTCTGACATGGAACCCTCCTCCTTTTGATCCGTTGATTTTGTAGCGGTTCCGCAACCCTGGATGCGGCAGGGCGATCAGACATCCTGTCCGGCAGACCGCGCTACAGCCTATGCTACCAGAAAAGAGAAAGAGTTGTCATCATCCCTTTGGACAATCTGGGGGATAATCTTGACGGAGGAAACCTCGGAGAAGATGGTGCACCCGCCTGCGGCTCAAGAGAACGCTGAGGGAGCCCCGGTCGGCCATGACCTTCACAACAGATTTAGTTCTCTTGCCCGTGCTGCCGCCTGGGTCCGGTTCTGCACGTCGAGCTTGTTATAGATATGGCGCGCGTGGGCCTTGACAGTCGTCAGCGAAACAACCAGCTCGGCGGCGATCTCGCGGTTCGACAGCCCAACAGCCAGCAGGCGGAGCACCTCTATTTCACGTTCGGTGAGCGGCTCGGCGAGGTCGTCGGCCTGCGCCAAACCGGCAACCCCCGACGCGCCAAAAGCCTCCAACAAGCGCCGGACGTAATTGGCAGCCGCGCCCCGGTGAGTTGCCTGTTTCAAGAGGTCAGCCATGGGTGGACCTTCATCCAGGTAGAGGCGGACAAAGCCTTCCGGCCTGGAGAGTTCCAGGGCTCTGTCCACAGCCATGCCGGCCCGATCCGGACTGCCCAGCTCTTGCCAGATGAGCGCCGTGATAAGCAGAATCTCCACCACGCTGCCGGTGCGTCCGGCATTCTCAGCCTGGGAGAGCAGCCGGGCCAGCACTCTTTGCAGGCCATGCATCTGTGCCCTGTTCATCCGTTCTCTGCTCTCGGCCAGGAGCACCCGTGCCAGCGTCAGATATTCCAGTTCATGGGCATAACGGGCCTCGCCAGCCAGTTCTGGCCCGCAATCCCGCACCCAGATCGAGGCAGCGGCCACATCATGAATTCCCGGACAAACCAGCATCCTTGCACGGTAGGCTGCCGCCTGGCGGGTGAATTGAGACACGCCCGTTCCGGCCGCAAGCTGCTCTGCCCTTTCGATGAAGGCCAGCATACCCTCTTTGTCGCCGAGGGCGCACTTGATCCGGGCGAGAGAGATGTTGCCCAGAAGCGAGTAACGTGTGTAGCCTCCCCGATCGGTATGCCGCAGGCCAGCTGTGAGGTGCGTTTCGGCCGCCTCCAGATCGTTCCACTCGCGCCAGATATCGCCCAGCCCAACGTAGGCCTGGCCCACCGGATACAGCGGGATCTGCCGTCTCCCTCCCCACTCCAATACTTGTTGAAAGAGCCTGGCGGCATCGTGCAGCCGGCCTTGTGTAACCCTCAAGCGGGCCAGATCGCTGAGCATGACCATGGCCAGCACCGTATTGCCCGCCGCATAACTGGACTCGACTGCCTCCCGGTAACAATCCTCGGCGATTCCGATTCTGTCCAGGGCAAGATGGGCATCACCCAGCACCGTACACACACCTGTGCGCGCTATCAGCCGATCTTGGGGAATACGCTGGCGCGCCTGACTACACAGGTCGATGGCAAGCTCGGCCTCTCCTCTATAAACGGCGACGAACGCCCGGAGCACCGAGATCTCGTTCAAAATTTCTTCGACCTGCAAAGTTTTTGTGTGTCGTGCGCTGGCCTGGCTCTCTTCCCAGGCGTGCACGGATTTCAGCGCATCCTGGAGGCGCGGCTCGATGGCTGCCATGTTGGACGTGACGAACAGAATCCAGGCATAGGTGAGTGACAGCCGCGGCCGCGAACGCACCACAGGCTCAGGCATGGCATCCAGCCACTCGAACAGGGTAGCGGCCTCACCACGCATCGCCATCGCCGGGCCTGCCTCCTCTATGAGACGGGCCGCCAGTTCATAGTCGTTGATAGCCAGTGCATGCCCCAACGCTTCGTACATCCGCTCATTTCTCGCATACCACTCGGAGGCACGGCGATGCAAGCCTGGCGCCAGATCGGCCATGGTGCGCGCCAGTCGATGGCGAAGTAGATCGGAGAATAATGGATGGTAGCGATACCAGAGGCGCTTGTCGTCCAGCGGTATCAAAAAGAGATTGGCGGCCTCGAGCATCGCCAGCGTCTTCTGACCATCGTCCCAACCCGTGATCGCATCACACAGGCTTCCCGTCAACTGATCGAGGATCGAAGTCTGCAGCAAAAAAAGCTGAACGCGCTCGGGTTGCCGGCAGAGCACCTCGTCGGTGAGATAGTCCAGGATGTAACGATGGCTGCCCGTGAATGCCCTGATAAAACTGTCGACATCGGCTCGCCCCTGTGTAGACAGGGTCTCTTGCATGGCCAGGGCGGCCAGTTGCAGGCCGGCGATCCAACCCTCGGTGCGAGCTTCCAGGGCCCTCACGTCTCCGGTGGAGAGACCCAGGCGCATAGTCTGGTTCAAAAATGCAGTCACTTCATCGAGGGTAAATCTGAGTTCCGCTTCGCGCAGCTCGTTCAGTTGGCATCGCGCCCGCAGGAGGGGCAACTTCAGGGGAGGATCGGAACGGCTGGCGATGACCAGGTGCATGTGGGGCGGGGCATAGTCAATCAAGATGCGTATGGTGTCGTGAATCTCGGTCGATTGAATTTCGTGATAGTCGTCCAGGAAAAGCAGAAACTCGCCGGGAATAGAGGTAGCCTCGTTCAACAGTCTGGTCAGGGCTGTCCAAATCCAGTCTGCTTCACCCGGTGTTTCCGCGGTCTGGGCGGTATGTTGCGGCGTCTGCAACCAGATGAGCAGGTCCTGGGCTACGTCAGCCTGAATGGTTTGCAGCGCAGCCACCAGGTACGATAGAAAGCGTCGTGGATCATTATCCTGCTCGTCGAGAGAGAGCCAGGCCGCGCGAAGGGCTGGCGTTTTGTCACGCCAACTGTGAATCCACTCGCTGAGCAAAGTGGTTTTACCAAACCCCGTGGGCGCGGAAACAAGAGTGAGCTTGCGTTGCAGACCTGCTTCAAGCCGTTCGATCAGACGCGGGCGCGGCACGAGGTCTGGACGCTTGCGAGGAATATACAGTTTCGTCCTCAACAGCGAATCTTGCCGCACAGATAGACGGCTCCTGATCCGGATGGGGCTCTCTATATCTCAGAGTATGCCCACAAACAAAATACTGGCGTGCTTGCGCCTGAGTAACTGCTCACCCTCCCGCAGGCTCTTGCAAGAGCCGTGTCCCTGCTGCCACAATTTGTCGATTCGCCAGCGTCCAGTTGGCCAGATTATGGGACGGGATGAACGATTTTAGCCTGCGGGAGGGTAGGCTGAGCAGTTACGCGCCTGAAAAGTATACCATGCTCGGATCGGGCTGTCAAAAGAAGGGTGTACTGCGTGCTGTCAGAGGCGGAAAGTGTTGCGCCTGGTCGAACGAGTCAAACGCAAACAAGACCCCGCCTCGAAGGCGCTGGCGTGTTAGGGCCAGTTGCTGCGTTGGACCGCCGCAGAGAACACAGTGCAGGAACAGGTGTGGCTGCGTTTCGTCACAGGGCGGCCCGTGAGTGCCATCACCGCCCAGTTTCTGCTGGCCCAATCGGACCGGTCGATCATCTCCTGCACCACGTCATCGATCTCGTCCAGTGTGTGGCGCACGCCATCAGGTGGTTCACGTTGTCGTCGTGGGACACGCTGGCCGTCGTGCGCGTCCGGTCTTCGGGCGTGCTACCGCTGCTAAAGGTGGCGGCGTCTCCCGTCGCCCCGGCGTACCAGTTGAGCTCCCATTCGATCCACGAATTACTTTCTTTGACCAGCGACACTCTGGCCGACTGGATCGTCGCTGGCGCGGCGATCATATGTTCCCCAGCGCCGCGCGGCGTCGAACATTGCCAGCACGTTCTCCACTGGTGTGTCGGCCTGGATGTCGTGGGTGGGCGCCAGCACATAACCTCCGCCCGGCCCAAGCTCTCCGATCCGCCGCCGCACCTCCTGCTCCACTTCTTCGGTCGTCCCGTGCGGCAACACCTGGCGCTGATCTACCCCACCACAAAAAGCCAGCCGCTGTCCATAGGTGCGTTTGAACCAGGCCGCGTCCATGCCCTGCGCCGTGACCTGGATCGGATTCAAGACCTGGACGCCCATCTCGATCAGTTCATCTACAAAAGGCCGCACGCTGCCGCAAGTATGATAGGCCAACAGGATGTCAGGCCGGGCGGCCCGATAGGTATCGAACACACGCTGAAGGCGTGGCTTGAGCCACTCGCGCCACATGCGCGGCGAGATCAGCGGCCCGATTTCCATGCCCACATCGTCGCCAGTGAGCAGCACGTCGGCGCCCAGCTCGAGCAACGCCAGACCGATGCCGATGCTATAGTCGGCCACCTGATCGAGAAGCGGGCCGACATAATCACGCCGCTGGGCCATGTCGACCAGGAATGACTCCAGGCCGACCAGATTCCAGGCCATCTCAAACACAGTGCATTCGATCACACCCAGCAGCGCGTACTCGGGGCCATAATGGGCTGCCCGCTCGCGGGCGATGTCGAAGCGGCCGGGTGCGGCCGGATCGGGCAGCCGGTAGCGAGCCAGCTCTTTGGCCAAAGTGATGCCGGCCAGAGGGCGACCGACGATCTCCAGGTAAATACCAAAGGCGTGGGGCACACGGCGGTAAACAAAACCCCATTCGTCTTCCAGGAAACCGTCGGGCCGTTCCCGGGTTGGCCGGGAAGGCGGCGCAGTAGAGCCGATACCCACCACATCGTTGCCCAGGGCGGTCAGGAGTGCGGCGTGGGAGATGCGATTGGTCAAATAGGCGTCCAGGGGATCGGCCGGGATGCCAGTCGCCCGGCCAAGTTGTTCGGCTAACTCGGCGACTACTGTGACCCAAACCGGCACCCGGTCTGGCTTCTGCCGGGACAGGGCAGTCAACGTTCGCTCTTTGCTGTTCATCGTTCTACTTTTCACTTGAGTGCGCCAGCGGTCAGCCCCCGGATCAGGTACTTTTGGAAAAAGATGTACACCAGGATGGGCGGCACCACGGCGATGACGATGCCGGCGGTCAGCAGGCTGAAATCGAGTTGAAAGGTGTTGGCCATAACCATCACGCCCAGCATGACGGTGCGCATCGTTTCCTTCTGGATCATGGTCAACGCCACCAGGTACTCGTTCCAGAACCAGATAAACTCCAGGATGATCATTGTCACCAGGCCCGGTGCGGCCAGCGGGAGGACGATGCGCCAGTAAGACTGGAACCAGCCGCAGCCGTCGATCAGGGCGGCTTCCTCGATCTCGATCGGGATCGATTTGTAAAAGCCGGTCAGGATAAAGACACCAAAGGGGATGGTAAAAGCCACGTACAGGGCGATCATGCCCTGGTAACTGCTCAACAGGTCCATACGGTTGAGCAGGCGGTAGAGCGGAACCAGTGCGATCTGGAGCGGCAGCATCACCCCGGCCAGGAGGAAAAAAAAGATCGTTCGTTTGCCCGGAAAGCGCAGGCGAGCAAAGGCATAGGCCGCCAGCGACGAGATCGAGACGCTGAGCACGACCGAGACTGTAGACAGGATGATGCTGTTTTTGTAATAATCGCCCAGATGCGCCTGCTCCCAGACACGGAGGTAGGCGTCAAAGTGTAGCTGCTGCGGCAGGCTCAGCGGGCTGGCGGTGATCTGGGGCATAGTCTTGAAGGTATTGACGATCAACAAGTAGAACGGGCTGAGCCAGGCCAGGCACAACATCACCACGAGAACCTCCAGGGCCAGGCGTCCAAGGCGGAAGCGTGGCCAGGAGAGGCGATGGTGGACATTCTTGGCGGTGTTCATACCTCCTCCTCCCGCGTGGTCCAGTGGATGTACAAGATAGAAAAGACCAGGATCATCGAGAATAACACCACCGCCATGGCTGCACCGTAGCCCATTTTGTAGTGGCGGAAGGTATTGGCAAACATCCAGGTGGCGATGACTTCGGTGGCGTGGTTTGGGTTGCCTCGGGTGAGCACAAAAATAAGGTCGAACAGCT
The DNA here is from genome assembly GCA_049324835.1 of Chloroflexota bacterium. Classification (GTDB taxonomy): domain Bacteria; phylum Chloroflexota; class Anaerolineae; order CAYNKW01; family CAYNKW01; genus JBMOMT01. Next base: position 160,548 of record JBMOMT010000055.1, read on the forward strand.
TGAGTGCGTCCATGGTCATCCACACCACAACGACGATCGTCGCCTGGCGCACCAGGGGTACGGTGATCTTGCAAAAGCTCTGCCAGCCGCTGGCGCCATCGACTCGCGCCGCTTCGTACAAGTCGATGGGGATGGCCTGGATGGCCGCGTAAAAGATGACAATGGCAAAACCCGTAAAACGCCAGATGCCCGGCACCAGGGCCGCCGCAAAGGCGGTGGATCGCTCGCCCAGCCAATCGTGCATCCAGCTTTCCAGCCCTACGGCCTGGAGCAGCAGGCCGGGCGCATTGATGCGCGGGTTATAAATCCACGACCAGATGGTGCCCACCGCCACCATCGACACCAGGTAGGGCAAAAAGATGGCCGAGCGGTAAAAGCCGCCGCCGCGCAGGTTGCTGAACAGAGCGGCAAAGCCCAGGCCCAGCGCCGTTGGCGCTATTGCCAGAGCCAGAGTGGCCGCTATCGAGTTACGCAGCGACAACCGGAACACCTCATCCTGGGTGAACATAGTCACATAGTTGTCCAGCCCGATAAAAGTCATCTCTTTTCCCAGGCCGTTCCACTCAAAGAAGCCAAAATAGATAGATTGGAGCACCGGCCAGAAAACGAATACCAAATAGATCACCAGCGCCGGCAGCAGGAACAGATAGGCTGTGCGCATTTCTTGCCAGCGCCGCCGGGGCATTTTCCGTAACTGGAGCCACGCCGACATACTTTGCCCTCCAAAAACCAGACCCCAAGGGTCGCTGTGACCCTCGGGGTCTGGCCCTGCATTACGCTTCGCCCTGGGGCACCCCCACCCAGGGTGTGGTTTCGGCCACCTTTTGGGCGTTGTCCATGGCCTGCTGCACTGTCTGAGAGCCATTGAGCACCGCCTGGATGTTGGAAAAGATGGCAGTGACCACTTCGGGGTGGAATTCCAGGTCCAGGTGGGCGAACGAGTCGTACTTTTGCACGACGGCATAGATGTTTTGGGTCAGTTCCGGCAGCGAGTCTTCCGTGCCCTTGACCGTGGGCATAAAGCTGGTGCCCGCCCAGGTCGACTGAATCTCGGGCGAGATCATAAAGTCCAGCCACTTGGCACCTTCGTCGGGGGCCGGATTCTTGGCGCTGATGCACTGAACCCCCTCTACGTACAGGTCGTTGGCGATGGGGATATCCTGGTTGACCTGGGGGTACATGAAAAAGCCCAGTTCGTAGGGCGTCGCCATCATGCCTGGCAGGAGCTGCGGCGGCACAAAGCTGTGCAGCACCGTCATGCCCACCGTGCCAGAGGCCATCAGCCCCAGCCAGCCAAAGATGTCCAGGCCGTTGATGTCCTCGTTCATGTAGCCCTTGGGGTTAAAAAAGATGTCGGTCATGATACGATCCAACGCGGACACCACTCCCTTGTCGTTGAGCGGCACCTCACCACGCACCACCTGCTTGCGATAGTCGTTGCCGTTCTCGCGCACAACGGCATAGTCCCACCACCACTGCGTCCAGCCGCCTTCCTTGTTGCCCAGGCACAGCGGCAAAAAGCCAGCAGCCTTGATCTTGTCGCAGTAGCCCAGGAACTCGTCCCAGGTGACAATCTCGGGCGGCTCGATACCGGCCGCCTGGAAGATGGTCTTGTTATAGTAGACGCCAGCGGTGCAGATTTCGGTTGGCACCGAGTAGTACTTGCCGCCGATGGTGATCACATTGGCGGCCAGATCGACCAGCCGCTCTTTCCACTTGTACTGCTCGTAATAGCTGGAGACGTCGGCAACCAGCCCTTCTTCCACCAGGAACTTGAGCCAGTTACCCCCGTAGCCGTAAAACAGGTCGGGTGGGTCATCGGAGGCCATGGCCACCTTGATGGTGGATTTATAGTCCTCGTCGCCGAAAAAGTTCTTTTCTATGGTGATGTTTGTATTCTTTTGTTGGAACTGGTCGACAAAACCCTCGAACGTCGTCTTGACCGGCTCCCAGAAATATCGATACCACAGGCTGAACGTCACCGGTTCGGGCGGCCTGGTCGCTGCCGCCGTCGGCGCAACAGTGGGCGCCGGAGTGGTCCCGCAGCCAGCGAGCAACGATGGCGCTACCAGCCCTGCTGTGGCTGCGGCCGACAACTTGAGAAAATCTCGTCTGCGAATTTGGCTGCTCATTTCTTCCTCCATAGTACTACATCGAATCGTATGGAATCTGTTTCGCACCGCGCCTGGTTACGTCTGTCTCTCACCCCCCTTCCCGGTCTCTCACCGGGTCCCGCAAGGCCCGATAACCAATGACCTGCACACCAGAACGGTGCAGGTAGTTCCGCAACTCGCGGCTGGTGAAAGCTTCATAGTCGGCCACACGGCAGGGCCAATCGGCTGTGATGGCGCGCAGCTCGGGCGTATCCACCGCCGGGTGCAGGACCAAGTGGGTCAAGCCTGGGGGCAGTCCGCCGAGGGCCTGGCTGGCCAGACCAACCCGGTCATCTGGCCTATCCAGCGGCATCATGAAGGCGTGATCGGGCAGCGGTATGCCCATCGCCTCCAGTTCGTATACTTTTTCGGCCACCAGATGCGCGGTCTCCCAGTCGATGGCCAGCCCCATACCCTGGGCCAGTGCGTACCAGCCGGCGGCGTCTTTGCGCAGCAACATCAGCGGCAGTCGGTTGTCGACCGCCAAACGGGTGTACGCAGGCAGAAAGCCGGGATGGAGCACAGACAACTGGTGAGAATCGAGATGGGTGATGTCGATTCCAGCGCTGCGAGCGCGTTCCACCTGGGCCAGCAATTCGCCAGCGACAGCTTCCGGCGTGGCGTGGGCCTGCACGCCAGCCGGGCCAAAGTGAAAATATCCTTCATCGTCGACCAGGCCCGAGGCCGGGTCGCGCGTCGAGATCGGTCCCCAACGGTAGCTGCGATACTCGCAGGTCAGCGTCAGGTGCACTCCCATGTCCACGGCGCGATGGTCGCGGCAAAAGGCTGCGACCTCTGGAAACCAGGCACAGGGTACCATGGTCGCCGCCGACGAGACGACGCCGGCGTCCAGCAGATCGGCCAGCGCAGGCAGGGTGGCCTGACACATGCCGATGTCGTCGGCGTGGACGATCACCACGCGGTCCTGTGCATCAAATCCCAACTCTTTCAGTGCTGGATTCATTTTGTCCCTCGCCCTGGTATTGCTCTGTGCCCTGCTATCCACCTTTCGGCACACAGGACTCGCGTTCCACCAATTCCAGATCCAACGCAACCGGCGCATCCGTCTCACGACCAGCAATCAGATCGAGCAGCAAACGCATGGCTTGCCGACCCAATGCTCCCATGTCCTGCCGCATCGTGGTCAGGGGGGGCTCCAAATAGCTGGCGATGGTGACATCGTCAAAGCCGATCACCGACAGATCGTGGGGCACTTGCACCCCTGTCAAACGCGCACCTCGCAAGGCTCCGAATGCCGTCAAGTCATTGAAGCAACAGACCGCCGTGGGAGGATCCGGCAAGGCAAGAAGGGCCTGCACGCCTTTCATTCCTCCTGTCTCGTGTGCATCCCCTTCGAACGCCAGAACCGGATCCCAGGGGATGCCATGCGTAGCGAGCGCCCGTCGATACCCCTCCAGCCGGTCGTGGCCGGGCAGTGTCCAGAATGGGGCGCCAATGTGAGCGATACGCCGGTGCCCCAGACGGATCAGATACTCGGTGGCCGCCTGGGCTCCTGCCACATCGTGAGTCTGCACGACGTAGCGATGGGAGGTCGGCACCAGGGGGCTGATCTGCACGATGGGAATGCCCCACGCCTGGTGCAACGTTGTCACCTCTGCCCCCAGCACCGAGCTGACCATGACGATACCGTCCACATACCGGTTGTGGAATGTCCTGAGAACGCGGCGTTCTTGCTCCACCTCGGCGTAATGAGTGCTGACCAAGACCTCGTAACCAGACGTGCGGGCCAGCTCCTCGATAGACGGCACGACCCGGGCGACCCACATGTCGGACAGGGTGCGCACCGCCAGGCCCAGGGTATGGGTGCGCCGGGTGACCAGACTGCGGGCGATCACGTTGGGGCTGTAGCCCAGCTCCTGGGCAATATCCAGGATGCGCTCGCGAGTGGCAGGATGGATGTCGGGATGGTCGTTGAGCGCCCGCGAGACGGTGGCCAGCGACACGCCAGCCTCGCGCGCGATACGTTTGATGGTAACCCGTTCGGTTGGATTGCCGGTCAAAAGATCTGGCATGATACCCCTGGCTATGCTGGCTCTTGACTATGGCTGCTCTGGTCAGGTGTGACTGTGGATGAAGGCGATCAGCTCGTCGGCCACGATGTCCTTGTCATAGTCCAGCGGGGCGACGTGGTAGGAATTGGTCAGCCAACTGATCCGCTTGTCGATCGCGCCGATCCGGTCATAGATCAGTTCGGCGTTGGCGGCCGGTACGACCCCATCGTCGGTCGATTGTATGATCAGGGTTGGGACAGTGATTCGCGGCAACAACTCTTCGACGGCCTTGGTCAGGCCGAGCACACCGAGGATCGTGTTGGTTGGTCGTTCCAGGTACATCACCTCGACCACATTCGGATCTTTCATCAGCCCAGAAGGAAAGACCGGGATCATGGGCGGCGCGTCTGCCTGAAGGGCAAGCACAGCAAAGTCCGGGTTGTTGAGGAAAATGGCGCCATTGATCGAAGCGATGCCCCGGAGACTTTTTCCCTGCGTCGCGCCCAGGTACAGGGTGAGTGTGCCTCCCATCGACAGGCCGGCCACAAAAGTATGGCAGCATCTCTGGGTCAGCAGGTGCAGATGCTCCACAACGGCGTGCACCCAGTCCAGGGCAGAAGTCCTGGCCATTTCTTCCGGAGTGGTACCGTGCCCCGGCAACAAAGGGGCATAGGCCGTGATACCTGCGTCTGCCAGGCGGCTGCCGAGGTAGCGCAGGGCATGGCAGCTACCTGCCCAACCATGGACCAACAGGCAACCTATCTCGCCTTTGTCCAAGAAAAACGGTGCTGCTCCTGGCATGACATAGGCGCTACCTACCGAGGCAAGGTATTCTTCTATGCTCTTCACACTCTCGTCTCCGCGTTTACCTGTGGACTGTTGCCAATCTCCCTCAGCCCTCCAGACACGATGGCTTGGGCGACCTGACGCAATTTCTACCCGCGGACCCGGTTGGACTCTCACCCATGGTATTTGTAAGCGTTTCCGGTAGCGTTTCCAAATTATAACGCAGAAAGATGGGTCTGTCAAGCGCTCAGATTTCCGGGTTTTCGAAATGGACTGGCTGACGCTAAAGCCCAACGCTGGCTGCGACAGCGGGGAGGGCGGCACGGCCGCCGAGTTCAACCCGGTCGAAAGCCGCGCAAGATGCCGCCCTGGTTAGTCAATGCAGCCTGTCCGACCTGGTGTCACGATTGCCCCTCCGTTGGCCGACGCCGCCCGGCACGCCCCCTTCTCTCAAACGCCGCTATCGTTCGCACTATGTCTACCTGGCAGCAGTTGTCCGATTTTGAGGGCCTGCGGCCCGCGCTGGTCCAACGCCTGGGCTGGGTTTCCGGGTGAGGCTTGCGAATGGGGCCGCATCGTTGAACAGACCCCTCGCGGCGTGATACTGCGCGAATGTGTTGGTTACGACGAGGCGTTATGGCCGGCCGCCGAGGCCATCGAGCTGCGGCTGCGGCATGGGTATGTGGTCAAGTGAGAACCTGAGGGTACACAGTATTGCCAAAACATAAGGTTATGCTATAATGTAATAGCAGGTCCACAAACTGCACAAAAAAAGGGACGTTGGAGCTTGTCCCTCCGTCCGTCCCCATATACCATCGGCCTGAGTGAGCAGGCCAACGGCAGGTCGATTCTAACACAAGGCCGCTGTCCTGGCAAATCAGGCGGCGGTTTTTGGTTTTCGAATCACCATTGGAGATTTGTTTAACGTGACCGGGCTCTCACCGACAAAACTCGCTGAACTGGAAGAGCTCTTACCTCATGTCGCCCGACAGTATCACCGGCTGCTGTTGATCGTGGGGCCGATTGGCTCCGGCAAAACGCCGCTATTGAAGGCGCTATGCCAGCCGCAGCGAGTACTATGAAGGTTGATCTGTGGCTGCCTGCGCCGGCCCAGGGGCCGACAGGCCAGGACAAGGGCTGATGCGCGTAGCGTTTGCGGCGTCTTGGGGTTGGAAAATAGATTCTGCGATCTGAGAAGGGACAGGTCGTGCGACTGGGCAGCGGTGTCAGTACAGGTCTTGTACGGGCTATCCTGAAGGCAAACTTTGGCAAAGGGGGGCACATGGGAGACGGTGCTTTGCAAAACAAGGTGGCAGTGGTGACCGGCGGCGCCAGCGGCATTGGTCGGGCCGTCGCCGAGCGTTGTGCTGCCGATGGCGCTCAGGTGGTCATCGGTGACGTCCAGGTCGAGGCCGGACGTGCGGTTGCCCGGCGTATTGGAGGGTTGTTTGTGGAGAGTGATCTGAGCCGCCGGGCCGATTGTCAGGCATTGATCGAGTGCGCACTGGAGGCTTTTGGCGCCGTCCACATTCTGGTCAACAACGCTGGATTCCAGCACATCGATCCCATCGAGGTGTTTCCTGAGGATACCTGGGACAGATTGTTGGCCGTGATGCTCACTGCCCCGTTTTTGCTCATCAAATACGCCTGGCCGGCGATGAGAGCCCAGAGCTGGGGACGTGTGGTCAACATCGCCTCGATCCACGGGCTGGTGGCTTCGCCTTTCAAGAGCGCTTACATCACGGCCAAACACGGTCTCGTTGGTCTGACGCGCGTGGCGGCGTTGGAAGGCGGTGAGCACGGCATCACAGTCAACGCCATCTGCCCGGCCTATGTACGCACGCCCCTGGTTGAGGATCAGATCGCCGACCAGGCGCGCACGCGTGGGCTTTTGCCCGAAAACGTCATACAAAACGTGATGTTGGAACCGGCGGCGGTCAAACGGCTCATCGAGCCGGAAGAAGTGGCTGGCCTCGTCGCTTACCTGTGTTCGGAGGCGGCGGGTGTCGTCACCGGCGCGGCGTGGGCGATGGATTTGGGCTGGACGGCACGCTGAGAATGTGAGCGAACGGTTCTGGGTTGGTCGGGTAAGGGTGGGTCGGTGCGGCGCCCGGATTGGAGCGGGTGGAGGTGTCGGAGCGAAGGCCGGAGCGGTGAGAAGCGGTGGGCCGTTGGGTGGCCGGAATCGAACGATTCTTGATGAAGGCAAGTTAGGATGTTTTTCATGGGGCTTATCAAAACCATTTTCTTGAACGAGACTGAAGCTCGATTACGTGCAGGATGGCGGGTGGTGATTCAGTTGCTCCTCAACATCGGCTTCGTCGTACTGATATCAGGTCTGATCCGGTCCCGCTCGACCACGAACTCTACTTGGTACAAAGTAATACTTGCACCAATAGCGGTTGGTGTGACCCTGTTTAGCGTTTGGTTTGCCGGGCACTTTTTGGATCGGAGACGATTCTCCGACTTTGGGTTGGATCCGAATCGCACAGCTTGGTGGGCAGATTTTGCTTTTGGTCTGGCGTTGGGTATTGTACTTCCGCTCGGAGTGGCATTAGCAGGGGGGGCGGCGGGTCTTGTGAGATTTGAATCTGCGTTTATATCGGGTTTTCCTGGCCTATCTTTTGGATCGGCTGTGTTGTTCCTGGCCTTTGTGTGTCTATGTGTGGGAGTATTTGAAGAGGTGGGTCGTGCATACCAAATACGCAACTTGCTCGAAGGCGCCGTTCGAGGGTTTGGCTTGAGGATTGCTGCACTGTTGGCTGTGATCGGCGCCTCTACAATCTCGGTTCTGATGCATAGTGGCAACCTCACTTTTTTAGTATTTGTCCTTCTGGCTACCATGATAAAGGGTCTGTGTTATCTGCTAACCAGGCGCGTTGGCATAGGAGTGGGCTATCATGCCGCCTGGAATTTCGCCGTGGCAACCATACTTGGTATCGGGTCTCAAAGCGATAGCAGTGGCGCAACTGCTTTTTACGTTATGCGTTCTGACGATGCCGCTTGGGCGTTAGCCATGAACTCTAATGAGCTCACCTTGCCAGTACTATTGGCTTTGCTTGGGCTGGAACTTGTTGCATTGCTGTTGATACTGGGTTGGGTGCGTTTGCGTTATGGAAACGTCAGGGTATGTGAGGATTTTGCTACACCAACTTTGAGGGAACCGGTGAGCGGTAGGGAAAGCCTACGGATAGGCTGACGTGGGGCTGCTACACGAGAGGGCACAGGTATAGGAGGGGTGTGGGTTTTAGGCGAGCACGACAGTTTATCGTGGATCGAAAAGTTGTATGGTTGTCTATCTCGTTTTTGGGTGTTGACGATCGGGTTTTACCGCAGAGCTCGCCGGGTTCGCGGAGAAAACGATCGTAAACCCGGCGCCGCCGGCGTCTCGCCGGTCGTGGCGTTTTGTCAGTCAATCAGCCTTATTGGCTCTATCTTTTGTGTCCGGGGTGCAATAAGGGCAGCCGTCGCACTCATCCCGCTGCAGCAAGCTGGCGACGAGCGCCGTACTATGGCTCGAGCCAGGCCGTCACGGGCAAAGAGAACCAGAAGGCAGAGCCCTCGCCCGGCGTGGATTGTACGCCCATCTGGCCGCCGTGCCCCTCGACGATGGCCTTGCTGATGTACAACCCCAGCCCGGTGCCCTTGATGGCCTGTCGTCTGGCTTCGTCGGTGCGGAAGAACCTATCGAACAGGTGTGGGATGTCTTTGGGCGTGATGCCGATGCCCGTATCACGCACGGTCACACGCAGCCAGTCATCGTCTGTCTGGCAGGCGCTCACCGTCACCGATCCGCCTGAGGGGGTGAACTTGATGGCGTTGGATACCAGGTTGTTGAGCACCTGCACGATGCGGCGGCCATCGGCCCGAATCGCCGGCAGCGGTGCGAGGGGTTCCAGGGTGAGGGCAATCGATTGTTTATTGGCCACCGGCCTGAGCGATTCCACGATAGCTGGGATCAGGTCTTCCAGTTTCACCGGCTCCAACGCCAGATCGAGCCGTCCGGCCTCCAGGCGGGAGACCTGGAGCAGATCGTTCACCAACTCCAAAAGCCGCCGGGAATCTTGAAAGATGATGTCGATGAACTCTTGCTGGGTTGTCGTGAGCGGCCCCGGCGAGCCGCTGAGGAGCACCTCGCCAAAGCCCATGATGGAGCTGAGGGGTGTGCGCAGTTCGTGGGTGATGGTGGCGATGAAATCTTCTTTCATGCGCTCCAGTTCTTTGCGCTCGCGGATATCGCGGGCGATGACCTGAGCGCCCTCTCTTTTGCCGTCGTTTTCCAGCGGGGCGATGGTCATTTCCAGGGGCACCCGCTGGCCCTTTTTGTGCACGAACTCGATCTGGTGCATCTGGCGCAAAATACCTTCGGCAGGACGCTCCTGCAGCAGGCGCAGCATGGGCGCGTGATACTCGGCGCACAGCAGATCGGTGAAAGGACGCCCCAGTATCTCGTGGCGCGCGTAACCCGATACGTGCTCGGCCATACGGTTGAACAGTGTGAAATGCCCTTGCAGGTCGATGTTGAAAATGACGTCGTTGGCCGATTCGATCTGGTGTGAGAGATGCTGCTGTTTCTCCACCGCCGCCTGGTAGTGCTGCGCGTTCTGAAGCGCGGTCGCCGTCTGGCGGGCGATGATCTGAGCCAGCTCGATCTCTTCGTCGCCAAAACTGCGCGGGCAGGTGGTCATGCCCAGGCCCACTGCGCCGATGACCCGGCCCTGAGCGACCAGTGGCACGATCATGTGGCTCTTGGCATCACGCAGGATCAGCGTGCGTTGCACGTCCGGGGGCAGCGAATCGGAGGGGCTGCTCTCGACGACCACCGGCTGCCCGTCCTCCAGCACCTTTTGGAGCAGAGGGTTGTCCTGCAGCGGGATCTCTCGCCCCAGTGGCCCCACAGACAGATGCTCCGCTTCTACGCGCAGGCATTGCTTCTGCTCATCCAGCAGGGCAATGCCTGCCTGATCCAGGCCCAGCGCGTGCACCACGTGATCCACTGCTATCTGCAGGATGTGCCGCCAATCCAGGGTGGCGCTCAGAGCCTCAGAAAGGCGATTGAGCAGCGCCAGGCGGCTGGCGCGCTGCTGCAGCATGGCGGCCCAGTTGAGGCTCTCTTGCAGCAGGCGGTGTTTTTCGATGGACAGGGCCAGTTGGTGGGTGATGGTTTCGGCCAGTTCCACGTCTTGGGCTGAAAAGGTCACTTTTACCTGGTCGGCTGTCAGAACCACGGCGCCCAGGCTGCTCTTGCCGGCGCTCAGCGGGATGGACAGGGCCAGTGCGGGGGGGGCAACCAGCCCGGCCAGCTCCCAGACCGGGTCTGGCCGGGGCGATCGTGTCGTCGAAGATCGATCCAGGATGAGCAGGTGGCGGGTGAACCAGCTCTGAGCGGCCTCGACGGTCGGCGCTGGCGGGTTGGATGGCCGGGGATGAACGGCGCGTACGGTGGCCTGGCGCCTGTCGGCGCTGAAAACGAGCAGCAGGCTCTGGCTGGCCCGGCAGAGCTGTGTGATCTCGATGACGGCCATCTGCAAGATGCTGTCCATGTTCAGGTGCGAGTTGACCAGCAGCGAAATCTGGTTCAGGCTCTCCAGCCGGTGGGCTCGTTCTTCCAGTTCCTGCACCTGCGCCCGGCGCTGCTGGTAGAGGCGGGCGTTTTCCAGCGCCACCGCCACCTGGCTGGCGTACAGGGTCAGGATGGCCAGATCGTCGTCGTCAAAGGCGCCGGGTTGAGTGTGAGCCAGGCCAATGGCGCCCACACAGCGATCCTGGGAGAGCATGGGCACGTACAGGTGGGATCGACCCCGCGGCTGCTCGCGCACGTATCGCACCCGCGGTTCGGTGGCGGCATCCGGGCTCAACAGGGGCTGTTTGTGACGCACCACCCAGCCGGGGTGTCGCTCTGCCGCGGTGCGCTCGGCCACGGCCTGCTGTTCCGGCGTAAAACCTTTCGTGGCGACCAGGCTCAGCCTGTCTTCTGCCTCATCGTACAAATACAGGCCGGCCAGTGGAAAATCTATCACCTGTTCCAGCGCCGCCAGCGCCCGGAGCAACAGATCGTCCGACTCTATCAGGGCGCTGAGGGCCTGGGTGATGCTGTTGAGTGTGGTCAGCCGGGCCGAGAGCGGCTTGTGTTCCGGTGTCATTTACGCAGCAGTTGCTCCACTATTTGTACGATTTCGACAGAGCTAAAGGGTTTGGTGAGATAGGCGCTGGCTCCGGCAGCCATCGCCGCCAAATAGTCTTGTTCCTGGCCGCGTGAGGTCAGAACGACGACAGGTGTGTTTGCCATGTGCGGTTTGGCCCGAAGGGCGGCCAGAGTTTCCAGACCACCCATCACCGGCATTTCCAGGTCGAGAAAGACCAGGGCCGCGGGATGTTCGCGCAGACAGGCCAGCGCCTCCAGGCCGTTTTCCGCCGAGATAACCTGGTATCCGGCCTCGGCCAGCGCGTGGCCGATGAGCCGGCTCATAAAGGCGCTGTCGTCAACCACCAGAATCCTTGTCATGCTGTTCTATCCTTCCGTCGCCTGAGAAAAAGTGCGATTCTTTTGCCGCCAGCGGTGTGGGTCATGATCAACTCTCCTGGTGATAAAGGCGGTGGACGACGATCTCGGGCGGGCAGAAAAAGCGGGCAAACACGCCCGAGGAACCCGTGCCCGCCGAGGTGTAGCCTCGCATGTCTGCATATTCCCACCGCCCGGCGATGTAACGCCGGCGGCAGTGGGCGTTGACGATCAGAGGAAAACCGCCCGGCAGGCACATCTGCCCGGCGTGGGTGTGACCGGCCAGATACAGATCGAACCCCCAGCGGCTGGCCTCGACGATGAGCTCCGGCGAGTGTGCTATCAGAATACGCACCGCATGGGAGGGTACGCCCGCCAGCCCTTTCTCGAAATCGTGCAGGCCGTACACGTGAGCGTCGTCCAGCCCCACCAGCCAGAGTGATGCGCCGTTGCGCGCCAGCTCTGCCGATTCGTTGAGCAGCATCCGGATGCCGCACGCTTCCAGGATGGGCACCATCTCGATGAAATCGTGATTGCCCAGGATGCCATACACGCCCAGCGGGCAGCGCAGCGCCGCTACCAGCTCTTCAAGCTCGTGGGCGATGTGGTGGTAACGGCCCGTTTCGTGAAAGCGAAAATCGCCCGTCAGAAGGCAAACGTCGAAATCCAGCCCGCTCACGGCCCGGGCGATGTGCTGGCCCAGGCCGGGGTAGGCGTCGATGTGAAGATCGGAGAGGTGGAGCAGGCCCAGCCCCTCGAGGTCCTGCGGCAGCCCGCGGATGGGCACGCGGTTTTCCCGCACCTGAAAGCGCAGGGCGTTGCGCTGGCCGCGCCCGTACAGGCCGCTGAGTTTGAGCAAAAAGTGCAGCGTGTGCACAAAGAGCGGCAGGTTCTCAAAGTGCAGGCTGCCCTCGCCTCGCCCCACCAACTGCACCATCCGATCTACCTGCAAACGCATGCGCTGGCCCAAATAGGCATCGCCGACGCGCGCCCTCAGGGCCAGAAAGCTGTGTTCATCCATGGGTCTGCCTCTCCAGTTGCGCCTGCCTGTCGAGATAGTTCTGCACCGTCGCCACGAACGCCGCATGGCTCCAGGTGAGCGGTGAAACCGACAGCGGAGCGCCGGTGTGGGGGTGAATCTGTTCGGCCAGCACGCCGCTTTCCAGTGCGTGGCTCGCCGTCCATTCCAGCAGCGCCAGCGCTGGCCGCAGCTCGTCCGGGCTTTGAGCGCGTGCGATGTGCCAGTCGGCCAGCCACAGGGTGCTTACGAACCACGGATTTCCCGGATAGGCCAGGTAGTCGTTGTTGACGTGGTGATAATAGTCCTCTTCGTGGCGGGCCATCCCACCCACCGGCGTTCTATTCGCCAGGGCAGCGATCAGATCGCGCATGGTGGCTTGCACGCGCGGATCGTCCGCCGCAAAGAGGTCGTAGACCCAGATGGCCGCCATGCTGGAATCGAGCAACAGATCGGGTTCCAGCTTTCCCTGGCTGTTGGGCCGCAGCAGGTAGACAAAACGGCCCAGCGCCGGATGGTACATTTCGGACGCGACGCCGGCTTTGACCTCGGCGGCCCCCTCGCGATACTCACCCGCCAGGAGCGCATCGCCGAACGCCTCGGCTAAATCGGCGGCGGCCAGCAGGGCGGCATACACCACGGCGCAGGTGAAAAGTGATACGCCGTACTTTTCCTCCCACAGATCGTAACTCTCGTGAGGCAGGCCGGTAAGCTGATCGCGAAAGAGCATCATAAAATCGGCAGCCGGACGCACCAGTCTCTCGTAGAGTGGACGCATCAGCTCGATGGGCCGGTTTTTGCGCCAGTGATGCCACAGCGCATAGACGATCAGCGCCGTTTCGTCCTCCTGAATGGGCAACTGGAGACCCTGATCACCCACGCCGGGGTGCCACGAGCTGGCCACCTGGCCGGTGGGTGTGTAGCGGTGCATCAAGTAACCGTTGAGATGATAATTGGCTTCATCCAGCAAAGTCAGGCAAAAGCGAAAGAACTGGCGCGCCAGTTCCGGATAACCGGCATCGTCCAGCACGCAGGCCACAATGGCCGCATCGCGCGGCCAGACGTAGGAATAAGTATCCTGGCCAAAGCTGCCGATATCACCATCGTTGGCGGCGATGATGGCGCCGTTGTTGTCTACTTGGGTGCGCACGATGAGCAGGCAACGCCGGTAAAGCCGGGCGATCTCGTCTGGCATGGCGTTCACAGGCGCGCGGCTCTGGCTCACCCACAGCCGCCAATAACGACGGCTGCGCTCGATCAAGATCGATGGGCCAGAGCGTTGCACCAGCTCGTGCAGGGCCGCCGCCTGGCCCAGACTCGACCCGGCAGCGAGCCACTGGAACGCTTCGACCGAGCCGCCCGGCGGAGCAGACAGATGCACGCCAAGGATCGAATCCACCGAGCCGGTGGCTATGGGATTTCCGCTCAAGCGGCCGTCTTCTGCATCGCGCCAGGTGCCATCGACGCCCGGCAGGCCCTTGGCGCCGGTGGCAAACTGGGCAAAAGAGGGCGCTGTGCCGATGACAAAGTAACGGTCGCGTTTGTAATGCACCAATGCCTGGCGCGGGCCATCATAGTAAACGGTGTTGCCAGAGGCAGATTCGGCGAGGCAGAAATCGTGGTGCCAGAACAGACGCACCTCTCGCGTCTTGTCGGCTGGGTTGTGCACGATGACGTGGCGCAGCATCATGTTCTCGATATAGTCCACGGTGTCGTGGCAGACGAGCTCCAAATCGATGCCGTGGTGACGGCAATGCACCTCCGAGACCAGCGTATCCGGCTCGTAACGCAGGCGCCGCTCCCAGGGCGAATCGCTGACCCAGCTAAACAGCCCATCGACCCACACCCCAAAGCGGTTGATCCGTCCGGCGGTCTGGTTTTCCTGACCGACGTGCGGATAGTAGACATCGCGCAGGTTGTATGCGCCATCAAAGTTGACCAGCAGTGAACCGTTGCTCAAAGGCAGATCACGAGGCAAGGTTTCCTCCCTGTGGGTGGAGCGTCACGCGCCGGGCACCAGGCTCCGCACGGCCGCCAACAACTGGCTGGAGCTGAACGGTTTGGTGATAAAATCGTCGGCGCCGGTGGACAGGGCGCGGTTCAGGTCTCGATCCTGGCCCTGGGCTGTCAGCACCACCACTGGCAGATGCCGCCAGCGGTCGTGGCTGCGAATGGTGCCCAGCAGCTCGAAACCGTCCATGCCCGGCATGGCGATGTCGGCGAAAACGAGGTCGATGCTCTGACTCTCGTCGTCCAGGTAGGCCAGGGCCGTCTGTCCCTCTGGCGCTGCCAGCACCCGGTGGCCCGCCGACTCTAGAATGTAGGAAACCAGACGCCGCATGTGGGCCTCATCGTCGACCACCAGAATTGTGGCCATATTTCCCCCTCCGATGGCCTTACAGCCGGCGGGCTTTACGCCCACCGTTTGACGAGGCAAAGCCGGTTGCCCTGCTCTTTATCGCGCTGGTAACTGACCTCGTCCATCAATTGGGTCATCAAAAGCAGGCCGCGCTGGCGCTCGCCCATCAGCTCCAGCGAAAAATCCCCTTCCCCCATTGCGCTTTCGAGTCGCTCTGCCTGCGTCATTTCTTGATCGATGGTTGCGGCCAGATCAAAACCTTTACCCTGATCTCGGATCTCTATTTCGAAAGAAAACGGTTTCAGGGTAAAGACCAGTGTCACCTGAAAGCCCGGTTGGTTATCGTAGGCGTGTTGGATGACGTTGGCCACGCCTTCGTGAACGGCGAGCTGGACATTGTACGCCATCTGCTCTGCATCTTCCAGGCCCTCGATGTGCTGGCACAATTCGGCGACACAGGCCCCCACAACCGTGAGATATTTTAGCTGGCTGGGGATAACCAGCTCGATCCTCTCGGCCGATTCCATAAGACCCTCCAATGTATGCTTTTGACCACCGCGCGCGAACGGTCAGCGGTTGTCATATGGCCCTATTCTGCCCGCGATGGTGCCACCGCTTTGAGAATGATCACCGTCTGATCGTCGGCCTGGGGGGCGTTCTGGCTAAAAGCCGCAGCCCCGGCAAAAAGAGTTTGTTGTAATACCTGGGCCGATTCTGAGGCGTGACCGGTCAGGGTTGCCACCAGCGCCTCGTTGCCCCACATCTCGCCGGCCGGATTGACGGCCTCGTTAAAGCCATCGCTCATCACAGCTAGAAAATCGCCTTCCTGGAGCGTTACACGCTCATCCTGGCTGAGGATCACATCCAGCACGCCCACAGGCGGGCCATCGGCCTCCCAGAACTCGCACGCCCCGCGGGTGCGCCGGAAAAAGATCACCGGCGAGTGGCCGGCGTTGGCGTAGGTCAGCTCGCGCGTCGATGGATCGTAAAAGGCCAGGAACAGCGTGACAAACATGCCGGCCTGCGTGAAATCCTCGTACAGATCGTCGCTGAGGCGCTGCAGCACGCTCTGCGGCGATCGATAGTGAGCGACGGTGGATCGTAGCACCGTACGGGTGACCGTCATAAAGAGAGCTGCCGGCACACCCTTGCTGGTTACATCGCCCAGCACCAATGCCAGCCGCCCGTCGTCCAGCGGGATGACATCGTAAAAATCGCCGCCCACCTCGTTGGCCGGACGAAACGCGCCGCTGAGCTGGACGCCGGGCACGGCCGGGATCTCGCGCGGCAGCATGCCGCTCTGGATGCTGGCGGCGATTTCCAGCTCGCGCTCCATGCGTGTGGTGTGGATCAGTTGCTGCTGCAATTGATGGCGCTCCAGGATGGCGCTCGCCTCCTCGGCCAGCGCAGAGAGCAGTTTTTGGTTGCCGGCGGTGAAAAACGATGGTTTGTTGAGCAGGCCAATGGCTGCGACTACCTGTTCGTCCACCTTGACCGGCGTCACGCTGAAACGCTCCACGTCGGCCGGCATTTGGGGGATTTCTGCACGGCACTCCTGGGCCGTATTGCACAGCAGGCTGCGCCCTTTGGCTTGAACGTATCTCAAAAAGCCTGGTCCAAAGTCCTTTCGGTGAGGGTGAGGATCGGCGCAGGTCACGCACCGGGGGTCAGGATCGCCGCCGAGGATCACGAACCCCCGCTGTGCGCCGGTGAGCCGGATTGCCTCGTTCAGCAGCGAGCGCAGTTGATCGTCCACTTCCAGGTGCGCCCGGCTGGCCTGGGAAACGTTGTACATGGCCACCAACTGGTCATAAGCGCCCATCAACTCGACCGTCATGCCGTCGAGTTCGATCTCTTGTTTGAGCAGTTGGGCCAGCAGGCGCGCCTGCCCGGCCAGCAGCGGGCGCGCCTCGGCCGGCGGGTTTTGGGCATAGGTCACACGCAGCAGCCCCAAACCGCCCAGCGGCGCATCCAGGCACTCACCGGTCGTGACGCCCTCTGCAAAGACCCCCTCTTTGTGGCCGTCCAGCAGGGCAAAACCCTGCGCGCCAGCGCTCTGCCAGTCGGCGGCCAGGTTTCGCAGCAGTGTGTTGTGTTGGGTTGCGAATCGGGCCAGCATGCCCGTTACCCTCCGAAACTGTTCAGCGCGGCCTCCACATCGGAGAAAATCTCGAAAGCCTTGTCCAGCCGGGTGAGCTCAAAGATGATGCGCACCGGCTGCTGCAGCGCGGCGATCTTGAGATCGCCGCCGCCCTGGCGGCAGCGTTTCAACCCCGAAACGAGCGTCGAGAGGCCGGTGCTGTCTACAAAGCTGACGCCGCTCATACTCACCACGATCCTGGCCTGGCCGCCGGCCGCCAGATCGCCCAGCTTTTGTTTGACCGGCGGGGCGGTGTAGGCGTCAAAGCGCCCCTCAAGCTCGACAATCGTGACGCCGTGGCTGGTTTTGATATTCATGTCCATCTCTGTTCTCCTTTGTTTGTTGTGCGTGATACATCATTTTGGTTTTTCTGCGGTGCAGTCGCGGTGGCGCTGGAATCCCGAACTTGTTCGGGTAATCCCACGTGGCAGTCAGAATCCACCTCAACAAGTTGAGGATTCCTCACCGCTCTCGCGTTGTCCACGTGTCGGCCCGCAGCCAGGCGGCTGGTGTGCGTAACAGGATGCGCCGATCTTGCCGCCAGCTGCGGGTGGCGGCATAATAACTATCCACAACAAACTGCTCTTCCAGCGGCAGCGACTCGCCGCCCTGGATGAGCCACAGGCCGGTCAGCCCGGCCGGGCTCTGGTAGCGGTTCTGATGCCACTCTTCGGTGGCGCAGGCGGCCTCTTGCGGCTCGAGCGGCCTGACGCCCACCAGCGCCAGCCGACCGGCCATCACGTCCAGCAGGCGCGGCAGCAGGTCGATGGCCCAGCGGCGTAAAAAACGCCCGCCGGGCAGATCGCGCCCATCGGCGCGGCGGGTGCGCAGCCGGCGCAGCATCACCGTCTGGGTGAGCGTCTGGCCGGAAAGCAGCTCGGAGCGAGGGTCGCGCACCACGTGCGGCTCGCGCAGCAGAACCGGTCTGCCAGAGGTCAGCCGCAGCCACAGCGCGGTCAGCGCCAGCAACGGCGAGCAGAGGATCAGCCCCACCAGCGCTGCCAGCCAGTCGACGGCGCGGCGCACGCCGGCCGTCACGTAGGCCTCGCCGCTGCCCCCCAGCATGAAATGATCGGCCACGTAAACGCTCACCGCTGAAGGGACGTTGATCAGGCAGTTCTGGTTGACCACCGCCTCTTTGACCTCCACCGCCTGGCCCACGTAGGTGCCATCCAGCACCACGCTGCGGGTGATGGCGGCGTTCTGATCGACGATGACACCCCGGCCCAGCACCGTCTCTGGCCCCAGGACCACGCCGGGGCGCACCTGGCATTCGTCGCCGATCTGCACCGGCGCGGCGATGCGCACATCGGGCGGCAGCGCCACGTTGTGACCCAGCCACACCCCGTCGGCGGCCTGGCGGCCGGGCACGCGGAGATGTTTCAACCGCCCGTAAAGGGCGTCGGCGTTGACCCGCCGGTAATCGCCGAAACTGCCGATCTCGGCCCAGTAGCCATCCATGACATAGCCGCACACCACGCCGCCCGCCGCCAGCAGAGCCGGAAGTAGATCGTGGGCCAGATCGAAGGGCTGCCGCGCTGGGATGCGCTCCAGCACCGCGGGCTCCAGCACCGAGATGCCGGTGCAGACCATTCCCTCGTCGCCGTTCAGGGCGATCACGCGCCCGGCGTCATCCACCTCGGCCCGGAGCGCGCCCGGCCCGGCGACGGCGGTGGGGTGCAGCACCACGGTGGCCTGGGCGGCCTGGCGGCGATGAAAGGCCAGCGCGGCGGTCAGGTCCAGATCGGTGAGCACATCACCCGCAGCGACGATAAAGGTGCTCTTTAGGCGGTGCGCCACCCGTCTGAGCGCCCCCGCGCTGCCCGGCGGCTCGCGCTCCAGCGAGAAATCCATCTCGACGCCCCAACGCGTGCCGTCGCCAAAGTGGCGCTCCACCAGATGCGGCAGATGGTGCAGGCTGACGATCACCTCTCGCACGCCGTGGCGGGCCAGCAGCTCGACGTTGTGTTCGAGCAGCGGTTTGTTGACCACCGGCGCCATCACTTTGGGCATGGCCATCGTCAGCGGGTTGAGCGGCTTTTCGCCGCCCGCGGCCAGGAGGACGGCCTGGATGTTCTCCAGATTGTTTTTATCATCCATTGTCTGATACCCTCATTCTACACAGGAACAAGCGTTTCGTCCAGTCGGATGGGGTGTGACGTATTGCGTATTGCGTATTGCGTATTGCGTATTACGTATTACGTTTCTCCACGCAATACGAAACACGTTTCACTGCCCCTTGCTCGCCAGCGGCAGATGCAGCCCATACACCTCCGGCAGCGGTTGGAAAGAGCCGGTATCGACCACGCCGGTGTGCGCCGCGCCGCCGTGAAAGGCCGGCCAGGGTGCGGCATCGGCGCGCCAGCCCCCGCTCTCGTCCCAGACGTAAACCCGGCCATCGAAGGAGCCGATGGCCACCTCGATGTCGCCGTCGGCGTCGAGATCACCCACTGCCGGGGTGGAGGCCAGGATGACGTTGCCATCGGCCTTGCGGCTGCCGCCGGCAGGGCCGTCGTCGTCCACTGCGCCCTCTTGAATGTAGAGGATGTAGGATTGTCCGGTGTTCAGGGTGAGGCCGGTGACGGTGTCGTCGCTGTCGCCGTCGGAGGCGTCGTCCACGATGTCCACTGCCGTGCCATCCTGCACCGCCGTGACGATCAGGACCGGGTCGCGGCTGGTGTAACTGCCGTTGGGCGGCACAAAAACGCCGAACCGGGTGGAGGTTTCGCCCACGGCCTGCGCTGGCGGAATGGGAAAAGCGGGCAGGAAAAGCATGGCCAGAGATAGCGGGACGAGTATGCGGAAAAGCAGGCATCTATTCATGTCACTCTCCGAAGCCGGCTCAGCCGGGACCAAATCAAGTCAACTTTCTTTACCACCGAGACACAAAGACGCCAAGTTTTTGACCTTCCTTTCTTGTTTGTGTCTTTGAGCCTTTGTGGTCAGTTTTCTTGCCAGGCGCGCAAGAATTTCAGCGATCAGGCCTCGATCCTGTGGCTGCCTTGACGCTGGGATAAAGATCGAACACACGATCCAGGCGCGAGAGCTGCACGATGCGCTGCACGTTGGGCGAGAGGGCGGCCAGGCGCAGCGCGCCGCCCCCGGCGGCGAGCCGTTTTTGCAGGCCAATGATGACCGCCAGCCCGGCGCTGTCTATGAATTCGGCGCCGCTGCAATCCAGAATGATCTGCGAGTGCAACCCGGCGGCCTCGTCGAACGTGGTCTTGAGGCCGTCCAGCGCGTCCACCCGCACCTGGCGCGGCAGGGGCAGCACGAACCAATCACCGGCCGGGCGCGGCTCTGCTGGAGCGGCGGGGGCCGGTTTTCCCGGCTCGACCGTTCCTCCCGCCAGGGCAGCCTCCAGATCGCCGGCCATCTCGAAAAGCCGGTCCAGGCGGGCGGCGGCCAGAGCCTGGGCCACAGGACGGGGCGCGGCAGCCAGGCGCACCTCGCCGCCGCGCTCGCGGGCGCGCTTGGCAACCTGCACCAGCGCGCCCATGCCGGCGCTATCGACAAAGGTCGTCTCGGCCAGGTTCACGATGACGCCGGTGATGGCGTCATCGGCCAGCGCGTCGTCGACCAGGGCCAGGAAACGGTCGCGCGAGGTCAGGTCGAGCCGCCCGCTCACGGCGATGACAGCCGCGCTGCCTACGGTAAAAGCCTCAGTTCGGGGCAGCACGGTCGCCCGGCGCGCGCCGCGCCGGTTTTGCCACCACTGCCACAGGAAAAAGGCGCCAAAGCCGGCCATATCTACCACGTAACGTTTCCACAGGCGGCGCGGCTCCTGGAGCAGGCGGTAGAGCCATTCCAGGCCGGATTTCTGCATCCAGGCCGGGGCGCGTTTGGTCTGGCCGGCGATGAAATCGAACGAGCCGCCGACGCCCACCGCCACGGCGCAGGTCAGGGCGGTGCGGTGCATGTTGATCCATTTTTCTTGCTTGGGGTTGCCAAAGGCCACCAGCAGCACGTCGGCTCCGGAGGCGTTGATGCGCTCGACGATGGCCGGCTCCATTTCGAAAATGGTGCTCAGCGGCGGTGAATAGACGCCGGCGATTTCGAGGCCCGGGTAACGCTCCTGGAGAATTTCGCCGGCCCGGGCCGCCACGCCGGGCGCCGCGCCGAGAAAATAGAGCGACCAGCCTTCCTGGGCGGCGCGCTGCGCCAGGGCGGGCACCATGTCGGCGCCGGTGACGCGACCTTCCAGCGGCACGCCCAGCAGGCGCGCCCCCCACACCAGGGGCATGCCGTCGGCGGTGAGCATATCGGCGTGCTGGAGGATATCCAGCAGTTCCGGGTCTTGGAACGATTTGACGACGAAATCGGCGTTGACGGTGGCGATCTGGCGCAGACGGCCATCGCGCCGGGCGGCGGTGATGAACGCGCCGATACGATCCATCGCCTGGGGCATGGTCAGATCGTCGATGGGCACGCCGAGGATGACAGACAATTTGCGCATGGTTCAGGCTCCGTTCAGCAAAGCGGTTAAGTGCACACCGGCGCTCTCAATAAGCTCCGCGGCTGAAAAGCACGGCCGGAATGGTCTTGAGCAGAATCTTGATGTCGTACAGGAAGGACTGCTGCTCGATGTACTGCACGTCCAGCGCCACCCAGCGATCAAAGTCCATGTCGGAGCGGCCGGACACCTGCTGCAGGCCGGTGATGCCCGGCACGGCGTCCAGGCGGCGGCGCTGGTCGTATTCGTACTGGGCCACTTCGCCGGGCACCGGCGGGCGCGGCCCCACCAGCGACATTTCGCCCTTGAGCACGTTAAAGAGCTGCGGCAGCTCGTCGATGCTCAGCTTGCGGATGATACGCCCCACGCGGGTGATGCGCGGGTCGTTTTTCATCTTGAAAACCGGCCCGTCGGCTTCGTTGAAGGCCATGAGCTCTTTTTTGCGTTCTTCGGCATCGGTGTACATGGAGCGAAATTTGTAACAGCCAAAGGTGCGCCCCCATTTGCCCACGCGGATCTGTTTAAAAAAGACGGGGCCAGGCGAATCGAGTTTGACGGCCAGAGCTGTGAGCAGCATCAGCGGCGAAAGGCCAAGCAGCAGGATCAGCGCGGCGAGGAAATCAAAGGCGCGTTTGAGGCTGCGTTTGAAACGCGTCAGCACGATCCAACTGGTCACGGTGAGCACGAAACGCAGCCGCCGCCAAAAGTTCGATGTACGCAGGCCGCGATCGTCGTACATGTCCAGGATTTGTTGCTGGAGGTCTTGGGTTGTTTCGGTCATGGTTTCATCTCCGGCGTCATGTATTCATAGTCGGCACGAAACAGAGGAGCGCCGACGTCGCTTGGCGTTGCTGCGTGGCTCACTACGAACCTCCTTCACGGGCGGTGCGCACCCAGCCCTGGCGATCCAGACCCAGCAGCACGCGGGCATAGAGCCACAGTTTCCACAGCACGTAAAACGGCGCGCCCAGCAGGGCCAGGTAAACCTGGAACGGCGCGCGGACCAGCAGCAGGCCGGTGAGGGTATAGACCGCCTGTGCGGCCAGCAGGACCAGTCCCAGCCAAAAGACGGGCCAGACCCCGAGGGCCAGCGCCGCCAGCAGCGGCAAGACGGTGGCCCCCACGAGCACGGCAAAGGGCGGGATGACCTGCTCCAGCGCGGCGTCGATGAGGGCGAAACTGCGCCGGCGCAGCCCCTCGCTCAGCAGGCGGGGCGTGTACTGCCGCACCATCTGCACGCGGCCCCGCTCCCAGCGCACGTTCTGCGTTTGTGAGCCGCGCAGTGTGCCGGGCATCTCGGCCCAGACGACGGCGTCGGGGGCAAAGACCACCCGCCGCCCAGCCAGGATGAGGGCCATGTGATACTCGATGTCTTCGGTGAGGGAGGCGCTCCAGGGAAATTGCTCCAGTACCGCGGCAGTGAAGGCCATGCCGTTGCCTTTGAGGCCCGGCGATCCACCCAGCAGCCCCCGGCCCAGCGGGCGCAAATAGTGCAGCACAGCCAGGGCAGCGTAGCGAACCGCCGCCCCCCAGGAAGCCGCCGGGTCGCGGACGGCGTAATAGCCCTGCACGGCGTCGGCGCCCTGCTGCAGGCGGGCATCTGTGACCCGCAAAAAGTTGGCCGAGACGAGGGTGTCGGCGTCAAAGATGATAAAGGCATCATACGGCGTATTGGGTGTTGCGCCGGTAATCTGCTCCAACAGCCAGTTGAGGGCGTAACCTTTGCCCACCCGCTCGGTGTTAAAGCGCTCATAGACGTGGACGCCGGCCTGGCGGGCGATCCCGGCGGTGCTGTCGGTGCAGTTGTCGGCCACGACGTGGACGGTATAGAGCGCGGCCGGGTAATCCAGATCGGCCAGGCTGCGCAGCAGGCCCGGCAGCAAGAGTTCTTCGTTGTGGGCCGGCACCAGGATGGCAAAGCGCGTCCGGGGCCGATCCGGCAGAGGCGTGCGCCGGGGCGCAAACAGGCTCAGGAGGGTGAGCAGCAGCAGATAACCCACCAGCACGGCCAGCGCAGATTCGATGATCCACAGCAGAGCAGTCAGGAATGGCATGGCACGCTTCCTTTTTGGGGCGCGACGGCCCGCTCCAGCACGCCGGACACGCGGGCGGCAAAGGTTTCGGCCGAGAACTCGCGCCGCACCCGCTCGCGGCCGGCCTCTCCCAGGCGGCGGGCCAGCGCCGGGTTCAGGGCCAGGCTCAAGACCGCCTCGGCCACCTGATCGACGCTCGACGGATCGACCAGCAGGCCGGTCTGGCCGTCCAGCACGGCATCGGCCACGCCCCCGGCCCGCCCGCCGATGACCGGCTTGCCCGCCGCCGCCGCTTCCAGATAGACGATGCCAAAGCCTTCCACCTCGCTGCCATCGTGGCTGGGGCGGGTGGGCATGACAAAGGCGTCGCAGGCGCGATAATAGGCCGGCAGATCGGCATCGCTGACCCGTCCGGCAAAGGTGACGTGTCCGGAAACGCCCAGGTCGGCGGCCAGGGCGCGCAGGCCGTCGGTATCGGGGCCGCTGCCCACTATCAGATAATGGGCCTGCGGCACGCGCTCCAGGATGCGCGGCAGGGCGCGGATGACCGTATCCTGGCCCTTGCGCCAGACGAGGCGAGCTACGGTGAGCAGCGTCCAGCTAGCGGGTCGCGATTCCAGGGCTGGGAGCGGCGCGGGCTGGGCAAAGCGCTCCAACTCGATGCCCGGCGGGATGAGGGTCACCTGCTGCGGGTCCAGGCCCAGCCGACCCAGCTCGCGGCGGGTGAAATCGCTGACGGTGATGACGGCCGAGGCGCGCCAGAGGGCGCGGGCCAGCGCGCGCCGCCTGCGCTGTCCGGGAATGGTGATGTCCTCCGAGTGGGCATAGACGACATAAGGTACGGAAACCAGACGGGTGGCCATTTCGGCGATGATGGCCGTGGGATAAGCCACGCCGCACAGGATGAGGTGCGGCCGCCAGCGGCGGATGGCTGCCAGCAGGCGGGCGGCAAAACGCGCCGAGGTCAGGCCGCCCACGGGCAGCGGCGGCACCCGCTCGATAGGGAAGGGCGCGCGGGCGTCGAAAGCGGCGTAAAAAGCCGGCGGCTGCTGGCGCACGCTGAGCACACGCAGCTCGATGTCTGCCGGGCGGTGGTCGGAGAACTGCCACAGCAGGCGCGGCACGCCGCCCGGTTCCGGCGCGAATTGCGAGGTGGCTAATAGAACGCGCACGATCTTGCCCTGACCCGGCAGAGCCGGAATCCAACGAGGAAAATGTCTTTACCACCAGGACACAAAGGTGCAAAGAGAGCCAAAAGGCTTTGAGTCCTGGCATCTTGATGGTTGCAAGTATCTGTTCGGAAGGGCATTATGGGGCGGCTCTTTCTTGTGCTGCTGCCATGCCCCTGTGGCGCAGGCGCTGCCAGGGGCCATAGGCCACACCCATGACCAGATTGTAGACGATGTCTTTAGATTTCAACGCCCGCTCAAAAACGGCCAGCCGGTAGCGGCTGTTGCATTTTACGAGACGAAAGTGCATCACGGCCTCGGCGCCCAGGTAATCTTTGAAGCGATCCAGCGAAAGCTGCGGCGATCCGCCAAAGTTGACGTTGGGGAACTCGCCGGCCAGATCGGTGGCGGCGTGCCAGTACAGGGCCGGTATCCCGCCGGCCTCCACGAAACCTCGGGCGGAGCCCTGTCGCCAGAGGTAGGCGGTGTTATCCTGGCGGCTGAGTAGAACGACGACGCCGCCGACCAGTTGGCCTCCCTCGGTGCGGGCGGTGTACAGGCGGCAGCCATCGCGCTCCTGCATCCAATGAAAACGCCGCCGAAAAATCGCCTCCCAGCGCGCCGACGGCCGCCAGGAGAATTTGCCCATCGTACCGTGATAGAGCGGCAAAAAGGCGTCCATCGCCGGATCGCTTTCTTCCACGCCAAAGACAAACTGCTCGCCGGCCCGCTTGATCTCGCGCCGTTTCTCGCGATTCATATCCAACCAGGCGCGCTCGATATCGTCCATGCGCCAGATGTGGGTGTAGATCGGCTCGACCTGCCAGCCGCTCCTCAAAAAGGGACGGGCGTCCTGGAAGCTGGGATGGGTGTCCACGTCGATGTAAGCCAGACGCGCGGACATGCCTTCTGCCAGGGCCGACAGGATCTGGCGTTGTTTTGCGACCCGGCTGGCCCGCTGGTCAGGCATATCGGGAGACAGCAGCGGGCCGTTGTAGAAAAACTCAAAGCTGGCCGAAAGGGTCATGCCCCATCGCCGCTGGCAGGTGACGGCCTGGCCGCCCACCAGGCGGTTTTTGTCGAAACAGCCCAGGATGAGCAGACCCAGGTCAGGATCGGTTTCGCCGAGCATGTGCAGCCAGTCGGCGCGCAAAAAGACGTTGCCCTGCGGCGAATCGGCGACGAGGTCGTTCCAGGCCGGGTATTCGTTTGTCTCCAGTTCGCGCACCTCGACCATTTCAGGCTCCTCCCACCTCGCGGGCCAGTTTGCCCAACCCGCGCACGTACACATCCAGGCTGAACTTTTCCTCCAGGGCGCGGCGGGCATTGGCTCCCATGCGCCGCGCCTCTTCCGGGTGATCCAGCAGGTGCCGGATCGTTTCACGCATGGCGGCCGGGTCGGCGGGCGGCACATAGAGGCCGGTTTCACCCTGCACGATGACGTCGGTCTGGCCGGGGGTGCGGCTGACGACCACCGCCTTGCCCATGGCCATCGCCTCCAGGATGGTGGTCACGCCAGCCTGAAAGTTCACCTCGTACAGCGGCACCACGACAAACATCGCTTCGGCATACACCCGGCGCAGCTCGAACAGGTCAAAGCGCTGCACGGTGACGTTGGGCGGGATGTTTTGATCGGCGGTGGTATCGGCGCGCTTGCTCCACGGGCTGGCAGCCGCCAGCACCACCTCCACGTCCAGCCCGCGCACCGCCTCCAGCAGGGTGGGGTAATCGCGGAATTCCAGCCCAGCGCCGGCGATCATACGCCGCGGCGCGATGTCGGGCAGGGGTTTAAAAAACTCACCGTCGGCCTGAAAGGGGCTCCACACCACCCGCTCTGGCGGTATACCCAGGCGCTCCTGGATGAAACGTTTTTGCCAGGTGGAATAGACCACGTAGCGGTCGATCTGGTTCTGGATGCGAAACAGGTCAAAGAAGCGGATTTTTTTGCCCACCGAAAGGATATGCACGATCATGATGTGTTTGGGGCGGCGGCGGCTGAATCTGGTCAGCACGGCCAGCGGGATGCCCACCTGCTCGCCGTCGCTCAAGATCAGCCGGTAGCGGCGGCGGCGCTGCCAGGCGGCCCAGGCCAGCGCCAGGTTGGCGCTGAGTCTATCCAGCAGCCGCCCCACAACACCCTGCGTGCGGCGCATCTGGCCGTAATCCAGAATGTCGGCCTGGATCTCGCGGGCGATCTCGAAATAATCGGCGCGCGGGCGCTCGCCGGCCTCGATCTGGGCCGCGCGCTGGGGGTCGATGGCGCCCGAGACGAGCAGCAGGTTACGCTGTGTCATGTCACCTCCTGGTCACGTTCTTGATCACGTCCAGCAGCCGGTGGGTGTTGGTCACGGCGTCAAAGCCCTCTTGCACGATGCGCCGGCCCCGCTGGCCCATCTGCACGCGCAGCGCCGGGTTCTCGACGAGGATTTCCAGGGCGCCGGCCAGTTCCGCCGCGTCACCCGGCGCGATGAGAAAACCACTCTCGCCGTGGGCCACCAGTTCGGGGATGCCGGCCACACGGGTCGAGATCACCGGCAGCCCGGCGGCCATGGCCTCCGAGAGCACCATCGGCAGGCAATCGCCCCAGGTGGGCAGGCAGAAAACGTCGGCCTGGTGGTAGAGCCGCACCAGACGTGGATCGTTGGGCACGATGTCGTCGTAGACAAACAGACCCGGCGCCGGCTCGATGGCCGAGCGGGTGACCAGGTGCAGCTCGGCGCGGTCCTGGAAACGCCGCCGAAAGACCTCGATGAGCAGATCGCCGCCCTTGCGGGGCAGGTTGCCGCCCACAAAGATGATCTTGACCGGGCCGTCGGCCGCGGCTGCCCGTGGCTCCGGGCGCGCCCAGTAGTCAGGATTGACGCCGGGCGGGATGACGCCGATCTTGCCGGCGGGGAGGCCGTAATCGTCCACCAGCGAGCGTTTGGCCCAATCGACCCACGTCACCAGCGCCGCCGCCGATTGGAAGGCGCGGCGGTTCAGGCGGAACTTCCAGGCCTCCAGCCACGCGGCCTGCCGGGCGTGATCGTAGAACTGGCCCAGGCTGTCGTAATTGATCGGCGTGGCGTCGAGGGAAACGACGGCCGGCACGCGCCGCATCAGGTCTGTGGAAAAGACGGCCGGCACCTGGGTGTGGAAAAAGAGGGCGTCGATTTTCTGCCGCCGCAGCAACCCGGCCACGGCGCGGCGCGCCCGCCAGCCGGCGCGCACCGTCCAGTTGCCATAGCCGGGCAGGCGGCGCGCCATCCCTGCCCGCTCGAAAGGGATTTTGAGCCAGTGCGGCACGATGGCCGGATCGGTGGGCACGTTGGTTTCCAGGTTTTTGGTGTGGGTCACGTGGCCCAGAGTCTGCTCCAGAACAAAGGCGATGTGGTATCGTTTGCTCATCATCGGTCTCCGGCGGTCAGTAGCCTACCAATACGATATCGTCCAGGTAAAAGGTGTTGAAATACGCATCGTCGTTCTTGATGTAAAAGGCGGTGATAAAGGTATAGACCGGGTCGTAGGGCAGCTCGTCGAGCCAGACCTCCACCGGGGCCCAGGTTTCGGGCGGGATGGCGCGGTTGAAGCCCAGGTAATAGAGCCGCGTCTCGGAGAAAAACGGCCCGCGGGCCTCGTCGATTTCCACCGAATCGTCGTCGGGCGAGAAATCGGGCCGGGTGTTGCTGCCCAGCACGGTGACGGTGAGCTCGTCCAGCGCGATGCCCTGCGGCCCGCCGTTGAGCCAAAAGCGCAGCCCGGCGTAATCGTCGCGCAGGTAGCTGCGGCCCTCCGGATCGGCCACGCCGATCAGCACCGCGCCCGCGCCCCGGAGCGGCGTGGCCGCTATGGATTGGCTGCCGCCGTGCACCGGCGATCCATTGGCCGCGTCGAGAGCCATGTCCCAACTGTGGTCCAGGCTCCAGCCGGGCGCCAGGGCATCGTCATAGATGACCGTCGTCGATGGCTCATCGACGGTGGGTGAAGGCTCTGGCGTCGCTCCGGCGGCCGGCGCAGTCGGCGTGGGTGTAGGCGCGGGCCGGGGCGTGGCGGGCGGTATCACCGGCAGAAACAGCGCCGAGACCGTTTCCGTCGGTACGGCCCCGGTGGGGGTGGCCGTCCCGCTGCCGCAGCCGGCCATCGACGCTGCCAGCAGCAGAGCGCCCCAGACGAGCCATCGTATCTGTTTCACGCTTTTTGCGTATCTTTTCAAAAAGTGGGGGCGAGTAGCGCAATTTGACAAATTGCGTCCTGGCAAGTTGCCAACTTGCCCTACATCCTGTCCCAAGTTATTGAGAAGATACCTTTTTGCCTTATTTCCCATGCGTTTCCACCGCTGCCTGTTTCACCAGCGCCAGCAGCCGGGCGACGTTTTTTTGCGCGTCGAATCTGTTCTCGGCCGCCTGTCGCGCCCTCAGGCCCATCTCGGCCCGCAGCGACGGGTTTTCGACCAGCGCGCGCAGCGATTGGGCCAGCGCGTTGGCGTCGTCCGGCGGCACGATGAACCCCGTCTGGCTGTGGGTCACCACGTCGGCGATGCCGCCGCTGCGGGCGACCACCGCCGGCAGCCCGGCGGCCTGGGCCTCCACAGCCGCGATGCCGAACGCCTCGGCGCGGCTGGGCAGCACGAAAACGTGGCTCTGCTGGTATAACCCGATCAGCTCCGGGCTGTTGGGCTTCATGTGATGGTAAACGCGGATGCCCGGCTCGTGGGGCACGGCCTCCCGCGTGACCAGGTGCAGCTCCACCCGTTCCCGGTCCATCTGGCGAAAGACCTCCAGCAACAGATCGCCGCCTTTGCGCCAGAAATCGCCGCCCACAAAGAGCAGCCGCACCCGGCCGCCCTCCGGCCTGGCCTGCCCCCCGGCCGGCCGCCAGCGAGTCAGATCGACGCCCGGCGGAATGACCTGGATGCGCGCCTCTGGCACGCCATAGTCTGCCAGCAGCGACTGCCGCACCCAATGCGACCAGGGCACCACCCACGCTGCTCCCTGGAACACGCGCCGGCTGGCCCGGTATTTGAGCCCCTTGAGCGGGCCGCGCCGGTCGGCGCGGTGGCCGTAGGCCCGGCCCATGCTGTCGTACTGGATGGGTGTGATGTCGGTGATGACCACCGCCGGGGCGCGGCGGAAATGGCCCAGCGAGAGCACGGCCGGCACCTGGGTGTTAAAGACAGCCACGTCGAAAGGGCCGTTTTCCAGCCCGCGGCGCACCTGCCACAGGCCGCGCAGTGGGCCCTTGATGCCGCCCGGCACAAGGGGCAGTCGCTCCCAGCGCCCGTTTTCCTGCCAGTAGGTCACCTCCACCCAGCGGGCGTCTATTTCCGGCTCGGCGCTGGCAAAGCGGCGCAGGTTGCGGTAAAAGGTCTGGTGGCCGATCTGTTGTTCCATCACAAAACAGACACGAATCACGGTCTCAACTCTCCAGCCGCTGGCTGTGCTGCCGGATCACCCGGCCCGGAATGCCCACCACGGTGGCCCCATCGGGCACGTCGTGGATGACCACCGCGTTGGCCCCGATGGTCACATCGTCGCCGATGTGGATGCCGCCCAGCACCCTGGCCCCGGCGCCGATGAAAACGTTATCGCCGATGTCGGGAAAGGCCCACTCGTTGCGCATGCCGATGGTCACGGCGGCAATGATGCTGGCGTTGCGGCCCATGCGGCGGCACATGATCACCGTGCCGATGGGGTGAGCGATGTACAGCCCGCCGCCAATGTCCGCCCCGGATGGAATCTCCAGGCCGTAGCGGCTGTAAATCACCCGTTGCAGCCAGCCCGGCGCCAAGGGCACTCGCTTTTGCTTGAGCCAGCCGGCCAGCCGGAACAAAAAGGTGGCCCGCACCGGCATGTGCTGCACGAACAGGCGCAGCACCGTGCGCGGCGTGAGGTCGGCATCGCGGGCGATCTTGCCGGGCGCCACCCAACGTTTCAGGTCTTCCCGAAAAAGCTCTAGCATGGCCCCTTCTCCGATGCACCTGGCGCATGGCGGGCGATCAATTGCCAAAAGGCGGCGGTGCTGCCCATCTCGTCGCGCACGCCCTGGTAGTGCAGCAGGTTAAAAACACCGCTGTAGGCGTAGCGCGGCAGAGCGCGAATGCCGGCGCCGTCGCCCAGCCGGGCCAGCCGGCTCAGCAGCGCCACAGCCAGGGTTTTGCGTCCCTCGTGGCCCACGCACAGCCGGGCCAATGCCCGCACCAGACCGTTGCGCCCGTGAAACTCGCTGGCGACGGCGGGCAGCAGCCAGTCCTGGCCCTTGTTGCGGGTCATGATCACGTCGTAGCGACCGTACAGGTAGGGTGTGCGGCACCAGGATTCAAAGCTGCGCTCGGCATAGTGCAGGCCCTGGGCTGCCGGGTTGAAAAAGAACACCAGGCCGCGGTCGGCCAGCCGGTAGCCCAGCTCGACATCTTCGGCGCGGCGAAAGCTGGGGTCAAAGCCGCCGGCGGCGACGATCTCGTCCCGCGGCAGCGAGGTGTTGCCGGTGTAGAACTGGCGGGCGCCAGGCTGCCATTCGCCGGACGTCATGGCCTGATATTGTTTGTCGAGCATGGCCTCTTCCCAGCGCACCCAGGCCGAGCGGGGGAATTCGCTGTCGGGCGGGGGGAGCATGGGCCCCAGCACCACGGCGCGGGCGTGCCGCTCGTGATAGCGCAGGTGCTCGGCCATCCAGGCCGGGGCAGGGATCACGTCGTCGTCGATAAAGAGCACGATCTGGCCGCGGGCCTGGGCCACGCCGTTGTTACGCGCCACGGCTACCCCCAGGTTTTCCTGGAACAGGCAGCGCATGGCAAAAGGCGGCTGCTGGGCGGCCAACCACTCGTTGGTGCCGTCGCTGGAGCCATCGGAAACGACGATGGCTTCCCAACGGTGCACGGGCACGGTCTGCCGGGCCAGGGCCGCCAGCACTCGCTCCAGGCGATCGCGGCGGTTGTAGGTGGGCAGCACCACGCTGACCTGGAGTGGCGGCGATGGATTGGACTGGTTCATGATGTTCCTACCCCAATTCTTCATCCAGTTGACGAATCACCCGGGCGGGCACGCCAGCGGCCACGCAGCGCGGCGGCAGATCGCGCGTCACCACACTGCCCGCGCCGACGGTCGAATCGTGGCCGATGGTCACGCCTTTGAGCACGATGACCCGCGCCCCCAGCCAGACGTTCTCTTCCAGGACGATGGGCGCAGAGGCGGGGCGTTCGTCGCGCCGCTGCGGGTCGATCTGGTGAAAGTCGTTGTCCATGATGATGACGTGGGTGCCGATGGAGCAGCGATGGCCGATGCGCACCAGTTGGTTGGCCGAGATGGAACAGCCATAGTTGATGAACACGCCGTCGCCCACTTCCAGCCGCCCCTCGGCGCCGCTCACCAATTCGCAGCGCGCCACGGTGCTCACCAGGCGCAGTCGCTGGCCGAAACGCATGACGCCCCAGTTGCGGATCACCGGCCGCCCCCACACCCGCGCCCGCGGCCCGATCTGAGCCTGGCGCAGGTACCATCGCGCCCGCAGCACGGCCATTGCATTGCCCCAAACATCGCGCCACTTCATTCTTTAATCCTCTGGCAGTTCCTTGATCACTTGGGCTGGCACGCCGCCCACCACCACGTTGGGCGGCACGTCTTTGGTCACCAGCGCCCCGGCTGCCACCACCGCCCCCGGCCCGATGGTCACTCCCGGCAGAATGGTGGAGCGGGCGCCGATCCAACAGCCATCGCCGATGACGATGGGCAGCGAGTAACGCTCGCCGCTGCGCCAAAAGGCCGGCCCCAGCCGGTGGTTATCGGTGATAAACACCACGTGGTGGCCCACTCCCACCCGGCTGCCGATGGTGATCGGCCCGTTGAGGTTCATGTAGCAGGGCCAGTTGATGCGGCTGTTTTCGCCCACCTTGAGCCGGGAATAGATATCACCCTGGCCGTTGAAATCGATCTTGCCCCAGACCACACTCGTCCGGCCGATGTCAAAGCCGATGGCGCGGTAGAGGCGCGTCCGCAGGCGGGCGCCCACCTGGTAGGGCAAAAACGAGAGGAAAAAGTTGGCCAGGTGCAGGCGCGGGTGCAGGGCGGCGGTTTCTTCGCGCCACACGCGGCGGGCTTTGGCCGCCAGGGTTTCGTTCAGACGTTCCTCTCGAACCACAGCCATCGATCGCTCCTCATATTTCACCCAGAGCGTGCCCGGTGCCCCAGTAGGGTGAGGCCGGTTCCGGCGGCAGGGGTCTGGCCAGCAGGTTTTCCATGTGGCCGATGACGCCGGCCGTCACGCCCAAATAGACCGTGCTCTGCGAATCCCAGCTCATGTCCACGTAGGCATAGACGAAATGCATGACCCAATAGATCGTCCAGGCGAGGATCAGGGGGCGGTAGGTGTTGTCGTTCAGAACGTTGAACACCTGGGCTCCCTTGACGATGGACGCGCCCACCATGAACAGATACACCACAAAACCCACCACGCCGGTTTTGATCCACATCCAGATCACCGAGTTGTGGGGAATATACTCCCACATGGGAAAAAAGCTGATGTCGGGCAGCACGATGAGCACAAAGAACTTGTTGCCAAAGCCCACGCCGGTCAGCGGTTTCTGGTGGATGGTGAAATTCGAGTTGACGTTTTCCATCTTGCGATAGTCGTCCGAGTGAGCCTCCGCTTCCGAGCCGACGGTGGCCGATTTGATGGCCTGGGCGGGCATGCCCAGCGCCCCGGTGTTGTTCCAAAAGGCCCCCAGATAGAGCATGCCCACCACCGACAGCGCCGGCACGATGGTCCAAAAGAGCCGGCGATGGGTGCGATACATGACCACTGCCACGAGCATCAACCCTACCGCCAGGGTGACAAAGGCCGCCCGGCGCTGGGTGGCGATGTAGGTGAAAAAGACGACCGGGGCCATGGCCGGCAGGGCCAGCTTTCTGGCCCAGGAGCCGCCATAGAGCAACGTGACCGCGATCAGGATGAACAGTGTGTTCATGTGGATGGCCGCCGAGTGCTCGGTGATCGATTGGACCAGACTCAGATCCCAGCCCAGCTCGCCGGCCACGTAGACGACGCCCCAGATGCCCTCGTAAAAGAGGGCCGTCGCCGCCAGCCACATCAGATTGTTCACCTGGCGGCGGTCGTCGAGCACGTTGCAGACGATGAAATAGACCAGCGGCAGGTAAAAGATGTAGCGCGATTCCCACAGGGCAATGTTGATGCTGCCGCCGGTGCCGATGCCATAGGCCAGACCGAAGGCCAGAACCATGACAAAGAGCAGCATGGGCAACGCCAGCGCGCCGGGCACGAAGGCCAGCCGCCGCCGACCCGCAGCCCGCAGCAGCCAGGAAACGACCACCAGCACCAGCGAGAGCTCCAGCGGGCTAAAGACGGCCCAGCCGCCCAGGTAAAAGATGGACCACTCGCTGGAAAAGTTGGTGGTAAAGGGATCCCAGCGGGTGAGTGTGAAATCGCAGGACAGGGTGAGCCAGAGAGTGGTGTAAAGGCCGTAGCGCGGGTTGTAAAGGATGACCGCCGCGTGAATGAGAAACACCAGCCAGGCCAGCGTGGCGGCATCGCCATCGACGGAAAGCAGCCACAGGCCGGTCAACGTCGTCAGCCCGGCCAGGCCCAGCACAAAGAGCAGACCGTGGCGTTGTGCCTGTGCCCTATACGATTCCATCGTGGGCGCGATTGCGGTCATGTTTGCCTCAGACGATCAAGCCTTCAAAGGTGAAATAGAGCGCGGCCATCAGTCCGGCGGCGGCGGCCAGCCCCAGATAAAGGCGGGCATCTATTTTTTTCTGCGTCACACCGACGACGAAACAACCCATCAGAAACATCAGCAGCAGCTTTATCTCACCACCTGTTATCCCTTCTAAATGCCCAGCAGCCGCACCAGCCAGCGCGGCATCTCTAGCCGGGAACCGTTCAACGCCACACCGACCACCTTTTCCCGCGCCAGCATGGCCAGTCCGCGCCGCGCGGCGGGCATCGGTGTCACGCCGGCCCGGATCACCCACAGCACACCGTCGCACAGATTCGAGAGCACCACCCCGTCGCTGGAAAAGAGCACTGCTGGCGTATCCAGCAGCACGTAATCGAATCGTTCCTTGAGCGCGGCCAGCGTGTGGGCCATGACCGGCGAGCGCAGCAGCCGCGAGGGGTGCTCGGGAACGTGGCCGCCGGGCAGGATTTTCAGGTTGGGAATCGATGTCTCCCGCAGGGCGGCATCCATTTCTGCCTCCCCGGCGAGCACCTCGCTCAGGCCGGGCGCCGCCTCGACGCCAAACGTTTCGGCCAGTTGCGGGCGCGTCAGCCCGGCCTCGACGACGGCGATGGGCCGGCCCAGGTCTATGGTCATCACTGCCGCCACGCGCAGCGCCACATAGGTCACTCCCTCGCCCTGAATGGCGCTGGTGATACCCAGCGTGTAGGGCGGCTCGCGGTTGGACTCGCTGAAAAAGGTGTGCAGCCAGCGATAACGATCCACCATCCCGGTCTCTAACGCCAGGACCGCCTTTCCCATCGGCCCCTCCAGTGTGATGTTCTCCCCGAACTGGGGCGTCTGGCTGTCGCCTTGCTGTTTCTTCCGTCGCCTGGCCACGCTGATCCAATCCTCGAGCCGATTCTCAGTCGCTGGCGGCCGGCGCCGGCGAGCGGCGCACCTTGCGCAGCATCTGCCTGACCGTGCCGCTCAGCATCTGGCGGTCTTTTTCCGAGAGCACCCCCAGCGCCAGCACCAGCGCGCCGTACACCACCACCCCGGCCAGCACGGGAATCACGATGAACATCTCGCGCAGGCCCCAGGCCACGGCGGCCATCGCCAGCCCGGCGATCAGGGCCTTGAGCGCGGTGCGTGTATTGCTCCCATCCAGCGTGCCCCGCGGCAGCAGCCGCAGCCCGGCGATGGTCATGCCCAGCTCGGTGATGATGAAACTCACGCCGCCGCCCAGACCGCCGTTGCCAAAAACGCGATCGCAGTAGGGGATGAGCAGCAGGTCCAGCGGCAGCGTGGCCACCGCCGCCACCGCCATGACCGCCGTCCACTGGTTCTGGCGGTCCATCGAGATGAGATAGCGCCCCAGGAGCATGTTCAGATAGGTAAAAATGAGCACGATGCCAAACAGCGCCAGCACCGGCCCGCTGTTGGCGAATTGCTGGCCGTAGAGCAAAACCACGGCCTGATTGGACACAGCCACCATACCCAGCCCGATGGGCAGGCTCAACACCAGCAGCAGATCAAAACTCTTGCGCGCCACCCGGCTCAGCGAGTCGGAGGCCTGGGCGTACATGCGCGAGAGCGCCGGAAACACGGCGTTGATAAAGACGGTGGGCACAAAGAGCAGCGTGCCAAAGAGCACATCGGCAGCGCCGTACCAGCCCACCACCCGCTCGTCGGTGAGCAGCGAGAGAATGACGATGTCGAACTGCATATAGATCTGCAAAAAGAGCCCGGAGGCCAGATAGGGCAGGCCGCCTTTGAGCATGGGCAGCGCCGCGCCGCGCTGTGGCCGGAGGCGCAGCGGCAGCCGCCGCCGGAGCAGAAAGAGCTGCACCGCCAGGTTCACCAGCGCCGCCGCTGCCGTCACGGCAGCGATGACCAGCACGCCATAGCCCATCAGCAGCAGGGCTATGCTCACGCCCACGTTGACCACCTTGCCGGCGATGCTGCCCGCCGCCGAGATCTGCATCTGCTCCAGGCCCTGCACTGCCGCCTCGACGGCGGCGATGAGCTGCCACACCACCGTGGCCAGCCCGATGACAAAAACCACCTGCCGGGTGTCCTGGGGGTAATCAAAGAGCCACACAAAGAGGGCCATACCACCAAAGGCCAGCGCGGAAAGCGCCAGCCGCAGCACGATAGACGCGCTCAACATCGACGCCGCTTTGGTCGTATCGCGGGCGATCTCTTTGGTCATCAGCCGGTCCATGCCAAAGCCCATCAGGATGGCGGC
The DNA here is from genome assembly GCA_049324835.1 of Chloroflexota bacterium. Lineage (GTDB taxonomy): Bacteria > Chloroflexota > Anaerolineae > CAYNKW01 > CAYNKW01 > JBMOMT01. The sequence goes on from JBMOMT010000055.1 coordinate 197,073, forward strand.
GATGGCCCACAGCGAGGTGGCGGTGTGAAACTGGCCGATGGCGGCGTCGCCCAGGTAACGCGGCATAAAGACGGTCAGCAGCAGGGTGAGGCTCCAGGTGATGCCCTGCGTCACCAGCATCACCGAGGCGTTTTTGGCGATGGTCTCTCGCGTGCTCATGGCGCTTGATCCTCCGCGACAGAGGGGTCGTGCTCTGACGCCGCCGGCCGGGCCTTTTTGGCCTCTTTTCTGGCTTTTCTGGCCGCCCGCCCGCGCAGTGTTTCATCGGGCAGCACCACCAGCACCGGCAGATCAAAAGTATGGCGCACGTCGATCTCAAAGCGCGCGCTCTGATCCAGCAGCGCCAGCAGCACCACCCCTGCGGCGGCCACCACACCACCCAGCACACCAAAGATGGCCGCCTGCATGGCCTTGTCCTTTTTCGATTTGCTGGGCTCGGTGGGCAGCTTGGGTGGATCGATGATGGGATAGGTCTGGCTGGCTTTGCTGGCGGCCAGCGCCAGCGAGTGCCGCGCCGATTCGAGCTTGTCGCGCGCCGACGTAAACAGATCGGCCGCCACGGCGTAGGCCTGCTCCAGATCGTGCAGGTCGGCCAACTCAGAAGGAGGGCGCTCGCCGCGGATCGGCTCGGGATGCGCCTCCTCGTACTGTGTGATGCTCTCCTGCGCCGCCGCCATTTCGGCGGCATAAACCGCCAACTGGGCGGTGAAAAAACTCACGGCAGCCTGGGCGTCCTCGCGCTCGGTGCTGGATTTCCAGTTGATGAAAGCGTCGGTGCAGCCCTGCACCAGTTGTTGGGCGATGGCCGGTATTTCGTGGGCCGCGCCGACGATGACGAGCTGGTTGCCCCACGGCGTGGCCCAGACAAAAGCGCGCACGTTTTGGATGAGCTCTTTGGAGGCCTCCAGGGTCGTCGCCTCGCCGGACAGATCGGTCTGCTGGATGATGGCCCAGATAAAGGCATCGGTGCTCAGCAGTTCTTTGAACTCGTCGGCGGTGGCCTCGGCGGGAGTCACCCAACCAAAGCCGCCGTCCCGGACATCGGCCAGCGAAACGAGCACCGATTCTTTTTGCACCATGATGGCCGAGGAGGCGATAAAGGACGGCTCGGCGGTAAAGGCCATGGCAACGCCCGCCGCCAGCAGCACGGGCACCGGCAGCAGGTGCAGGAAACGATGCCGGAAATAGGTTTCCAGGATACGCAGAATGAATGCCAGCATGGTTTTCACCCGCTCTGGAGCGCCTGCGCAGGCCAGGACGACAGCTTTTGATGAATGGCCAGCGCGATCTGCTGTAAATGGCGGGAAAACGCAACCTCCGGATGCGATTCAAACACCGGCTGCCCCTCGTTTCCGGCCCGGCCCACCCGGGCGCTGTCTTCGGGCAGGCTCGCCTTGAGGGCAACGCCGAGATAGGGCCTGACACTGGCGAGTGAAACGCCGCCGGGGATGCCATCGCGGTTCAAGAGAAACCACAGCCCCTGGCCATTTTTCTCCACACTCACCTTGGCCCGATTGGCCCGGCTGACGGCGGGCGAGTCGGGGGTCAGGACGCACAGGTTGAGCCCTTCGCTCCGGGCCACCAACGGCGGCACCCGCCAGGAAAAAAAGTCTCCACAGTCCACCAGCACGTAATCGGCCTGAGCCGCGGCCACCCTGGATACGTGGTCCAGGGCTTGCCGGGTCATCCACCGCGCCGATGAAGGTTCGGTGGCCCCCAAAAGCACCTGCACATCGGGCGCGTAGGGGTGCAGCGTGCGGGCCAGCTCTTGCATCGTCAGCCCTTCGAGGCCGGGCAGCAAGGATTCCAGCCGGCCCTCGCCCACCAGATCCAGCAGCGCGGCCACGTCACCCAGGGGCCGTTGCCAGTCGATCAACACGATACGGCCTCGCGATATACGGCGCAGGGCCAGGGCCAGGTTCACTGCCAGAGTGGTGGTGCCCACGCCGGGCTTGCTGCCGAACAGGTTGATCACGCGGCCCGGCGCCGCCGCCGACTCTCTCAGGCGGGCCTCGATGCGGGCCAGCAGCTCGCCTACCGTGACCGGCTTGGCGATGTAATCGTCTGCGCCCAGGCGCAGGCCGGTGATCTTGGACTGGGCATCCTGGCGCGCCGAGAGAAAGATGATGGGCACGTCGCGCCCTTTGGGCAACTGCCGGATGTAGCGGGTCGTCTCAAAACCATCCAGGCCGGGCATCATGATATCCATCAGGATCAGATCCGGCGACTCGGCGCGAACGCGGTCGATGGCCTCCTGACCTCGGGCCACCACGATGGCCCGGTAGCCATCTCGTTCGAGCGTCACCTGGACCATACGCAGCAGATGCGCGTCGTCGTCTACCACCAGAATCTTTTTCCCGGCCATAAGCTGTTCTCCAGAACTCTGGACAGTCACCCGATGCGTCTGGGCTCATCCATGCCATTGGATGCCAGAGTACAAATGCGATGAATGCAACAGAGCCAATCTGATCAAGTATACCAACTTTTTCTGAAAAGATGTGTAAAACTTTTGTAAATCTCTTGTGAAAATGCCGTAAATCTGAAGAAACAGCAGCCGCACTGACTTTAGCAGGCCTGACACCGCTCCACTTGTAAGAGGGTGCAGGTCACTTGTGGGGCAGTTCATCCTCCCGCAGGTTCAGTCGGGGCGAAAAACCTGCGGGAGGATGAAAACGGGCTGAAATGCACCCCTTTACTGACCACAGGATGACAGGCAGTGGCATTTCGTGTATAATAATGCCGGGCAGAAGCAAAACACCTTGACTCAAGAAACGAGACGTGCTTCCTAACAATGGAATTCAGGAGGCTGAGATGAGAAATTGGTGGCTTGCCCAAAATCTTTGCCTGAGGGCTTTACTCATCGTGCTGTTGACCCTGAGCCTGCTGCTGCCCCTGTGGTGGCAGGCTGGCCGGTGGTACGAGGCCCGACTCCCGGCCGACCGGCGCGCGCAGGCCGCGGCCCAACTGACCCCCTACGGCAACGCGCTGACGACGGTGCTCAACGTGCGCATAGATCTGCCGGAAGGAGCCTGGCGGCTGGCCGCAGTGTCCGAGGCCAGTCGGGCCGCTGCGGTTCAGGAAGCCCTGAGCCTCTTTTTGGGGATCGGTCTGGGCATCCTCATTGGGCTGCTCGCCGGCCTGGTGTACCTGGTGATTCGCCGATGGGTGAGTCTGTGGTTTGCCGTCCGGCAGCGCACCCGCGAGGGTGAACTGGCCGACCAGGTCCACGCTCAGATGATAGCCATACTGCAACGTATCACTGATGGTTTTGTGGCCCTGGATAACAACTGGAACTATACCTACGTCAACGCCCGCGGCGGCGAACTGCTGGGCCGCCAGCCCGCCGATCTGATCGGCAAGAACTATTGGGCAGAATACCCCGAAGCAAAAGGCACACCCTTCGCCCTGGCCTACGAGCGCGCCCTGCGTGAGCAGGTGCCCATCACCCTGCAAGATTACTACGCGCCCTGGGAGCGCTGGTTCGAGAACCGCATCTATCCTTCGGCGGATGGACTTTCGATTTTCTTCACCGAGATCACCGAACGCAAGCGAGCCGAGCGGGCGCTACACGAGAGCGAGGCGCGCTTGCGCGACATCGTTTCCAACACCCCCGATCACATCCTCGTACAAGACCGTGATCTGCGTTATCGTTTCGTGGCCAATCCTCAGCTTGGCCTCACCGAAGCGGACATGCTCGGCAAGACCGATAGAGATTTTCTCACAAAAGAGGACGCCGCCAAACTCACGGCCATCAAGAGAAAGGTGCTGGAGACGGGCGAAGCGGTTCGGGTGGAAGAATCTATTCTGAATCTGGAGGGTGAGCCCGAGTTTTTCGAGGGGACCTATAGGCCCAGGTTGGACCCGGCCGGCCGGGTCGAGGGGCTCATCGGCTATTTCCGCAACGTCACCGAGCGTAAGCAAGCCGAGGAAAAACTGCGCGCAGCGCATGGGCTTTCACAGAAGGTGTTTCATTCGAGCCCTCTCCCAGCAGTTCTGACCAGGCTGCCCGAAAGAACGGTCGTTGACGCAAACCTGGCTTTCGCGACGCTATTTGGTTATAGTCGAGATGAGGTCATCGGCAGGCCAGTGTCAGAACTCGATTTGTGGGCGGATTCCGCAGAATGTCAGAGAGTAGCCCATGTCCTGCTAGAGTATGGCGAGGTATTGGACTGCGAATTCGTGTACAAAACCAAATCTGGCTCGACCGGGCACGCGCTTTTCTATGCAGAGGTCTTTGACCTGGGTGCAGAACAATACGTTCTCACCAAAGTTTTGGATATCACCGCGCGCAAGCAGGCAGAAGAAACCGTCCAACAACGGAGCAAAGAACTGGCCGTCTTGCTGGAGATCAGCCAGGCCTTGTCCGCTGCGTTAGAGATGGAGACCGTGCTGCAGGCCATCGTCGAGAGCGCCATCAGCCTGATCGGTGTGGATAGTAGCGTTGTCTATTTGCTCACGGAAGACGAGTTGTACCTGGCGGCGACCATGCCGCCCTTGCCCCCGCGGTTGCCCGAGATGTTCCGTCGAGCGCCGTTGGGCGATCATCCTCACATCCACAGGGCCATTTCCACGGGCCTGCCTGTCATCCTGCCTGATACGGCGAGAGCGGCGCTCTCTCCGGCAGAGCGAACCATCAGCGAGGCGCGGGGTTTGCGCTCGATTCTCTACTTGCCGCTCAAGATCGAAAAGCGGTCAGTGGGTGTGCTCATTTTGGGTTCCGTCGGAAAAACCTGGCTGTTTTCCGAGACGGAGGTAAATTTATGCCGCACCCTGGCCGGTCCGGCTGCCGTGGCCATCGAAAACGCCCAGATGCACGAACGCCTCCAACAACACGCCGCCGAACTGGAGCAGCGCGTGGCCCAGCGTACCGCCGAACTGGCCGTCGCCAAGGAGAGGGCCGAGGCTGCCGACCGGGTCAAATCGGTCTTTTTAGCCACCATGTCCCACGAACTGCGCACGCCGTTGAACTCGATCATTGGCTTTACTGGTGTGATGCTGCAGGGGCTGGTCGGTTCTCTGAACCCGGAGCAAAACAAACAACTGGGCATGGTACAGAACAGCGCCCGCCATCTGCTGGCCCTCATCAACGACGTGCTGGATATTTCCAAGATCGAAGCCGGCCAGTTGGAGGTGGCCCGCGAGCCGTTCGATCTGCGCGCGGCGGTGGAACGCGTGGTAGAGGCGGTGGCCCCACTGGCCGAAAAGAAGGGGTTGACCCTGGCAACCGAGTTGGGGCCGGAGGTGGGCCAGATTGTCAGCGACCGGCGGCGGGTGGAGCAGGTTCTGCTCAACCTGGTCAATAACGCCGTCAAGTTCACCGACGCCGGTCAGGTGCAGGTGGGATGCCATGTGGCTGGCGACCGGCTGGTGACCCGCGTGATCGACACCGGCATCGGCATCAAGCCGGAGGACATGGCCAGCCTGTTTGAGCCCTTCCATCAAATCGAAACCGGGCTGAGCCGCCAGCACGAGGGCACTGGTCTGGGGTTGTCTATCTGCAAGCGGCTGGTGGAACTGCTGGGCGGCGAGATCGGGGTCGAGAGTGAGCCGGGAGCGGGTAGCACCTTTACCTTTACCCTGCCGGTACGTGAAGCGTGAAGCGCAAAACGTGAGACATGCATCACATTTCATGTGCCATTATGTAACAGGAGGAGTCGATGAGTGCCAAAATCCTGATCATCGAGGACAACGAACAAAACCTCTACCTGACCACCTTTATCCTGGAAAAGCACGGCTATGAGGTGGTGCAGGCGCAAGATAGCCGGGAGGGTATCGCACTGGCGGCCCAGGTAGCACCGGCCCTCATCCTGCTGGACATCCAACTGCCCGGCATGGACGGCTACGCCGTGGCCCGGGAGTTGCGGGGCAACCCGTCGCTGATGAGGGTGCCCATCGTGGCCGTGACGTCCTACGCCATGGTCGGCGACCGGGAGCGCGTCATGGCCGCTGGCTGTGCGGGTTACATCGAAAAACCCATCAATCCAGAGACGTTCATAGCTGAAATCGAGCAGTATTTGCGATTTGCGATTTACGATTTGTGAGCTGGCAATCGAAAATTGACAATCGTCAATCGTCAAGGAGGGTGCATCATGAGAGTGCTCATCGTGGACGATTACGAGCAGAACCTGTACTTGCTGCGTGTGCTCTTGGAGGGCAACGGCTACCGGGTAGAGACGGCGGTCAACGGCGCCGAGGCGCTGGAGGCGGCCCGCCGCGACCCACCGGCCATCGTCATCGCCGATATCCTCATGCCGGTGATGGATGGCTTTACCCTGTGCCGCGAGTGGCAAAAGGACGAGCGGCTCAGAGGTATTCCGTTCGTCTTTTACACCGCCACCTACACCGACTCCAAGGACGAGGAATTTGCCCTGAGCCTGGGGGCGGAGCGCTTTATCGTCAAACCACAGGAGCCGGAGGTGTTCGTGGGCATCCTGCGCCAGGTGCTCCAGGAGGCCGAGGCGGGATGCCTGCGAGCGCCGGGCAAGGTTTTGGAAGAGGAAGCGATTTATTTCAAAACCTACAACGAGCGACTGGTGAAAAAACTGGAAGACAAGATGCTGGAGCTGGAGCGCGCCCACTGCCGCCTGAGCGCCCTCTACCAGGCCAGCACAGAACTGGCCGCCGTCAGGCCGCTAGACGAGCTGGTGCCGTACATCCTGCGCACCGTCGTCGAGGCCATGGGCTTTGACAACGCCAGCTATTTTGACTACGACCCGGAGCCGCAGAAATTCCGGCTGACGGAGGCTGTGGGCTTTCCGGCAGAGATGGTGGCGGCTTTTCGGCGGGAGCTGGTCTTTTGCCTGGGCGAGGAGCGGGGCCTGGTGGGGTTGGTGGGCCAGACGCGGGAGCCACTCATCGTGGCCGACACGCGAGAGGAGCCACGTTGGGTCCCCCTCGATGGAACGACCCGCGCGGCGCTGTTCGTGCCGGTGATGCACAAGGACGATCTCCTGGGCGTGGCCAACTTTTTCAGCACCAAACCGGGTCACTTTGGCCCGGACGATGCGCGCAACGTGATGATCCTGGCCAACAACGTGGGCATCGCCGTCGAGAATGCCCGTCTGGTGGAGCGGCTGAGCCAATCCGAGGCGCGCTACCGCCGCCTGGCCGAAAACGCGCCGGACCTCATCTACCGCTACCGACTCAGTCCCACGCCCGGCTTCGAGTACGTCAGCCCGGCGGCAACAGCCATCACCGGTTACACCCCGGAGGAGCATTACGCCGACCCCGAACTGGGCCTCAAATTGGTGCATCCCGACGACCAGCCGCTGCTGGAGGCCTACTTTCAGGGTGAGGGCGTCTTTGGGGAACCGCTCACCCTGCGCTGGGTGCGCAAGGACGGCGCGATCATTTGGACCGAGCAGCGCAACGTGCCCATTTACGATGAGGCAGGCAACCTGGCGGCCCTGGAGGGCATCGCCCGCGATGTCACTGGGCGCAAGCAGGCAGAAGAGGCGCTGCAGGAGAGCCGGGAGCGCTTCCGGGAGCTGTTTGAGGGGATACCGGCCTCCTGCTGGACCTTTGACCCGACGGGCACCATCCTGGACTGGAACCGGGCCAGTGAAGAATTGTACGGCTGGTCTGCCCAGGAGGCGGTGGGGAAAACCATGTTCGAGCTCATGGTCATAGAAGAGAATGCGGCCCGGACGCGGGAAAACATTGCCCAGGTCTTTCAGGGCCAGGCCCTCCAGGGATTGGAATTCCAGGACCGGCGGGCCGATGGCACGACGTGCCACATGCTGGTCAGCCAGTACCCGATCCGCGATGCTGGCGGGCAGGTAGTCATGGGCATCTGCGCTCAACTGAACATTACCGAACGGGTACAGGCAGAGATCGCCCTGGAAAAGGCTGCCGCTGAATGGCAAACGACCTTTGATGCAACAACGGATGGCATTTATCTGCTGGATCGCGAACAAAGGATACTCCGTGTCAACAAAGCCTGGACACAAATGACGGGTATTGGCGCCGAGGAAGCGCTGGGCAGACCCTGTTGGGAAGTCATGCATAAAACTCAAGAGCCGATCCCGAACTGCCCGTTGATGCTTGTGGTACAATCCGGGCGGCGAGAGGCCGTGGAGCGCCAGGTGGGTGAACGCTGGTTCGAGTTCGCCGTCGATCCGATCTTTGACGAAAGCAGTGAGATGATCGGCGCCGTGCATCTCATGCGGGACATCACCGGGCGCAAGCAGTCGGAGGAGGAACGCGAGCGCCTGCTGGCCCAGGTCCGCGAGCAGGCCCAACAGGTGCAGCAGATCGTCAGCACCGTGCCAGAGGGGGTGATACTCCTGGACGCCGACCTGCGCATCCTGGTGGTCAACCCCACGGCCCGGGTCTTTCTGGACGCACTGACCGACGCCCGGTGGGGAGAACAGCTCGTTCACCTGGGCGGCCGCCCGCTGGCCGAACTGCTCACCTCACCCGCGCCGGGGTTGTGGCACGAGATCGAGATCGCCGGGCCGCCGCGGCGGACCTTTGACGTCATCGCCCGGCCGATGGAAGAGGCTTCCGAGAACTGGGGATGGGTGCTGGTCATCCGCGACGTGACCGAACAGCGAGAAGTGCAGCAGTATTTGCAGCAGCAGGATCGTCTGGCTGCCGTGGGTCAACTGGCCGCCGGCATCGCTCACGATTTTAACAACATCATGGCCGTCATCGTGCTGTACACCCAGATGGCCCTGCGCGAGGCCGAGCTCGCGGCCAAAACCCGCGAGCGCCTGGAGACGGTGGCCACCCAGGCCAAACGGGCCACCGACTTGATCCAGCAGATCCTGGATTTCAGCCGCCGGGCGGTGCTGGAGCGGCGGCCCATGGACCTGGCGCCTTTTATGAAAGAGCTGGCCAAACTGCTGGAGCGCACCCTGCCGGAAGATGTCCGCGTCGATCTGGGCTGCGGCGCGGACGAGTACATTGTCAACGCCGACCCGACACGCCTCCAGCAGGCAGTGATGAACCTGGCCGTCAACGCCCGCGACGCCATGCCCGCCGGGGGCAGGCTGCGCATCGAACTGGACCGGGTGCGAGTTGCACATCGCAAGCAAGCGCCGCTGCCGGAAATGGAGGCCGGCGAGTGGGTGCGGCTGCGCGTGAGTGATACGGGGACGGGCATTCCCCCCGACGTGCTGGCGCACATCTTTGAGCCCTTTTTCACCACCAAAGCGCCGGGCCAGGGCAGCGGCCTGGGGCTGGCCCAGGTGTGGGGCATCGTGCAGCAGCACGAGGGCCACATCGACGTGAACACGCAAGCAGGGCATGGCGCCACCTTTAGTATCTATTTGCCGGCGCTGCTGGCGACCCAGGTGGCGGCGGAGCCGCCGATCATGGAGACGGTCAGAGGGCAGGGTGAGTTGCTGCTGGTGGTGGAGGATAATATCGCCACGCGCGAGGCCCTGACCGACAGCCTGGAGATGCTGGGCTACCGCGTGGTGACGGCGGCCAACGGCCGCGAGGCGCTGGCCGTGCTGGAAGCGCATCTGGAAGAGATTACGCTGGTGCTGAGCGACCTGGTGATGCCAGAGATGGGCGGGCAGGCATTGTTGAACGCCATGAAGGAACGGGGACTGGCCGTGCCGCTGGTCATGCTGACCGGCCATCCGAGGGCAGAAGAATTGGAGCGGCTGAGAGCGGAGGGGCTGCACGGCTGGCTGTCCAAGCCGCCGAGCCTGGAACGGCTGGCCGAGGTCGTGGCGCGGGCTGTGAGGGCGTGAGCCGTGGGTGCAGAGGCTGGAATGGCTCACAGATGTACCATCGAGTGGTTTGGTTTGTTCTACGCTTCGTGGTACAATACCCCTCATGATCGCCCAAAGGCTCAACGCCCGCCAGCTCATCGACGAACTGAAACGTCGGCCCGACTATTGCGGCCAGATCACTCACGTGGCGCGTTTGCCTGCCCGCCGCGCCCGCTACGAACGTTTGTTGCAGCCTCTGTCCCGGTTGGTATTCACTGCCCTGGAGTCTGGCGGCGCAGCCCGGCTCTACAGCCACCAGGCGCAGGCCATCGACGCGGTGCGCGCCGGGCGGCACGTGATCGTCAACACCACCACGGGCAGCGGCAAATCGTTCATCTATCACCTGCCGGTGCTGGAGGCCATCCTCAGCGATGCATCGGCCCGGGCGGTGTACCTCTTTCCCACCAAGGCCCTGGCTCAAGATCAGTTGCGCGCCTTGGAGGCGCTCACCCGGCCTGGCCTGGGGCACGTACGTTTTGCCACCTACGACGGTGACACGCCAGCCGAGCAGCGCCCCCGTCACCGCCGCCAGACCCATATCCTGCTCACCAACCCAGACATGCTGCATCTGGGCATCCTGCCCCATCACAACCTGTGGGCCGATTTTTTTCGTGGCTTGCGCTACGTCGTCATCGACGAGGCGCATACCTACCGCGGTGTTTTTGGCTCGCATGTGTCGGCCGTGCTGCGTCGCCTGCGGCGCGTCTGCGAATTTTACGGCGCTCAGCCGGTGTTCGTGCTCTCGACGGCCACCATCGCCAACCCGGCGGAACACGCTCAACGTCTCACCGGCCTGCCGGTAACGGTCATTTCTGACGATGGCTCTGCCCAGGGAGAGAGGTTCTTTTTGCTGTGGAACCCGCCGTTTCTGGATCGGGCGCGCACCGTGCGGCGTTCGGCCAACGCCGAGGCCGCCCATCTGATGGTGACGCTGGTACAGGCTGGCTGGCGCACGCTCACCTTTGCCCGTACGCGTCGCTCTGCCGAGGTGATCTTGCACCTGGCGCATCAGAGATTGGAGCAAGAGTCGCCCGAACTGCTGCCTTGGGTGCAGGCCTATCGCGGCGGCTACCGGCCCCAGGAGCGCCGTCGCATCGAGCGGGAGCTTTTCCGTGGCCGGTTGTTGGGCATCACCGCCACCAATGCGCTGGAATTGGGCATCGACCTGGGTGATCTCGATGCGGTGATCATGGCCGGTTATCCGGGCACCATCGCCAGCACCTGGCAGCAGGCCGGCCGGGCCGGGCGCGGCGGACGTGGGTCGCTGGCCATACTGGTGGCGCGTGACGGTCCACTGGATCAATACTTTATGCACCATCCAGATGAGTTGTTCCAACGGCCTCACGAACAGGCGCTGCTGGCTCTGGATAACGTGTACGTGTTACAGGCGCACCTGCCTTGCGCCGCCCAAGAGTTGCCGCTTTCCGCCCGCGATCAAGACCTCTTTGGCGCCGGTTTTGTAGATACCATGATGCGTCTGGAAGTGGGGGGCGGCGTGGTCTACCAGCCGGATCGAGACCGCTGGCAGTATCCCCAGGACGATTACCCTGCCGCGCGGGTCAACCTGCGCTCTATTGCAGGCGAGCGTTTCGTGCTGCGCGATGAATCGCGCGACGGGCAGGTGCTGGAAGAGATCGAGGCCAGCAGTGCGCTCTTTCGTGTTCATCCTGGCGCTGTTTACCTGCATCAGGGCGAAAGCTACCTGGTCACGCGTCTCGATCTGGCGCACCATCAGGCCTTTTTACGTCCTGTGGAGGCCGATTTTACCACCCGGCCCCGCCAGCTCACCGATGTACGCATCGTGCGCTCGATGTGGCATCGTCCACTAGGCCCGGCGATGGCCTATCTCGGCGCGTTGCGGGTCAGCCGGCAGGTGGTGGGTTATAGCCGCTACCAGCGGGACGAACGTGGCTCTTCCCGTGTGGAAACCATCCCCTTGAACCTGCCGCCGCAGTCGCTCGACACGGTGGGGCTCTGGCTCGACGTGCCGGCATCGGCGGCGCGGCAGGTGGCGAGGCGGCACGACCTGGAAGGCAGCCTGCACGCCGCAGAGCACGTGTTGGTGGATCTGCTGCCGCTGCTGGCCATGTGTGATCGTCTGGACGTCGATGCGTTGTCGACGTTGCATCACGCGGATACGGGTCAGGCGCAGGTGTTTCTGTTCGACGCTTATCCCGGTGGGGTGGGCATTACGGAGCAGGCATTCAGCCTGTTGCCGCATCTCATCCAGGCTGCGCTGAGCACGCTTCAGACCTGCCCCTGCCAGCAGGGATGTCCTTCGTGTGTGCAAAGCCCTCATTGCAGCCGCAACAATACCCCACTGGACAAAACTGGCGCTGCCGTTCTTTTGCAGGCATTCTGCGGATGAACACTTGCCAGATGGGCCACTCTGCACTATAATGCTGGCTCGTGTCCCGCGCCGGCCGGCAAATTTCAGGGCATGGGGAGGCGTTTTGAGGTTATCGGTTCTGATCCCGGTCTACAACGAAGCTGAAACCATCGACGAGATCATCCGCCGTGTGCAGGCCGTCGATACCGGCCTGGAGTTAGAGATCATCGCCGTCGACGATGGCTCCCAAGATGGCACGGCGGAGATTCTGCGGCGGCGAGCCGCTGCCGATGGCATCCGGGCTTTTGTCCACGAGGCCAACCAGGGCAAAGGTGCTGCTATACGCACGGCCCTTCAGCACGCCAGCGGCGACATTCTGTTGGTGCAGGACGCCGACCTGGAATACGACCCTCGCGAGTATCCCGATCTGCTCAAGCCCATCCTGGAAAAGCGCGCCCAGGTGGTGTACGGCTCGCGTTTTCGGGGTGGGCCGCACAAGGCCATGTTTTTCTGGCACATGGTGGGCAACAAGCTCCTCACCCTGACGACCAACATTCTCTTTAACACCATTCTCAGCGACATGGAGACCTGTTACAAAATCTTTACCCGCGAGGTAGCCGACAGGCTTCGCCTGCGTTCGCCTCGCTGGGGCTTTGATCCGGAAATCACCGCTCAGATTCTCAAGATGGGCTATCGCATCTACGAGGTGCCCATCTCTTACACCGGCCGTGAATTCTATGAGGGCAAAAAGATCTCCTGGCGCGATGGTTTTGTGGTGTTGTGGACGCTGTTCAAATACCGCTTTTTCGGCTAATCGTATATCGCACGACGGCGGCGCGCCGCCGGTTTGCCTGGCACAAGCTGTTCCTGGTGGTTGTGGTGGTGTTGGGCGCTGGCCTGCGGCTGAGCCTGGTGGCCGGGCAGCGTTTTCACAGCGACGAGGCCATCTATGGCTATTGGGCGCAATTGATCGCCTCCGGGCGCGATCCACTTTTGCTCTCGGTGCCGCTGGATAAACCGCCGTTGTTCCTGTATCTCCTGGCGGCTGTTTTCCGGCTGCTGGGGCCGGGTGAGGTCGCCGCGCGGTGGATCGGTCAGGCGGCCAGTCTGATCACCATCGTTCTGACCTGTCACATCGGCAGGCGGCTCTACGACTGGCCGGTGGCCTTGTTGGCCGCTGCTGCGATGGCTCTTTCGCCGTTCAACATTCTTTTTGCCCCCACCGCCTTTACCGATCCGCTCATGGTGGCGCTGGCCCTGGCGGCGATGGCTCTGGTCATCGATGGCCGTTGGGGTTGGGGCGGATTGTTTGCCGGCCTGGCTGTGGCCACCAAACAGCAGGCGGTGCTGTTCCTGCCGCTGATCGTAGCGCTGGGCTGGATCGCTCCTCGTGGGCGGCCTCGTGGCGCGAACCTGATTCGTCTGGGCCTGGCTTTTTTCGGTGTGATGCTGATTCTCGTCGGCTGGGATGCGCTGCGCTGGCAGGCGAGGGCCAGCTTTTGGCAGCAGAGTGCGGCCAGCCACGGGCCGTTACATTTCGTGCCCTGGTGGGAATGGGGCGCGCGGCTGATCGATTGGTGGCGCCTGCTGGGTTACTTTTTTGCCTCGCCGCTGCTGAACGCGCTTTTGTTACTGGGCCTGCCACTGTTGCTCTGGCACAACCTGCGGCGGTCGAGGTCTGTGGATGCCCGCGCCGACTGGCTCCTGACGGCTTTTGGTGTCGTTTTTTTCCTGCTTCACTGGCTGCTCAGCTTTAATCCCTGGGATCGTTACCTGCTGGGGCTGGTGCCTGTGGCCTCGCTGCTGCTGGCGCGGCTGCTGTGGCGCGCCTGGCTCCGGCTTGGATTACGACAGAGCGGCCTGGCCGTGCTGTTGCTGCTCCTTTTGCTGGCCGCGCCGGCAGGCAATACGCTGCGAGGCGACTACCCGGTCGGTGGCAACCAGGGGATCTATCAGGGTCTGGAGCAGGTGGTGGCCTTTTTTCGCCAGGAGGCGCCGGCGGGCGCGGTGGTGTGGCATCACTACCTGGGCTGGCACTATTATCACTATCTCTTTGACGCCCCGCTGGACCTGCGCTGGTACGCCGATGCGCAAACGCTGGCCATCCACGCCTCCACAACCCTGGCTGCGGCCAACTATCTGGCCTTTCCGGCCTGGGAGGTGACGGCCGAGCCAGCCACCCGCGCGGCGCTGGCATCGGCGGAGCTGGGTCTGGCCCTGGAACGGCGCATCTGGCGGGCCGATGGAACGCCGGCTTTTAGCATCTGGCGCATTGTGCCGCTGGACTCGGTGATGGGAGAGACATGGCGCGTGCGAGATCGATGAATCGCCTTCGCCTGCTGATGGTGCCGCTGGGGTTGGCCGGACTGACGCTCGTCTTCTTTTGGAAGATCCTGTTGACCAACCTCATCCTCAGCGGCGTGGATGTGTTCACCTACTTTTACCCCTACCGCGATTACGCCGCCGAGGCGCTGCGCCAGGGTCGGTGGCCGCTGTGGAATCCCTATCTCTTTTTGGGCGTGCCTTTTCTGGCCAACAGCCAGGCGGCGGTGCTCTATCCCTTGCACTGGCCGCTGGCCTGGCTGTCGGTTCCCAAACAGATCGCCGCTTCGATCGGGTTGCACATTTTCCTGGGTGGAGTTTTCGCCTACCTCTTTGCCCGTCGCTCGCTGCGGACCACTCGCCTGGGGGCGTTCATCGGCGCAGTGCTGTTTGCCTTCGGCGGCTTCCTGAGCGCCCAGGTGGAGCACCTCAACCAGTTGAACGTCTCGATCTGGCTGCCGCTGTTGCTGCTGCTGTGGGACAAACGCACCGACCGTCGTTGCCTGCTGCTGGCCGGGGGTGTGGTGGCGCTGATGCTGCTGGCCGGGCACACCCAGGCCGCCTACATCTGTTTCTGTGGTTGGGGCGTCTATGCCCTCATCGGGCCGGGCCAGGAGGCCAAAACCTGGCCGCAGCGGGCGCGTGCGCTGGGGGAGCGGCTGGCGCTGCTGGCGTTGGTGATCGTCATCGGCGCGGGCCTGGCGGCGGTACAACTGCTGCCCACCCTGGAACTGGCCCAGCTCTCAAACCGGGCCGGGGGATTGACCTACCAGGAAGCCAGCTCTTTTTCGCTGCGACCGCAACTGTTGGCCTATACCTTATTGCCCAGCTTTGGCGAAGACCTGGCGCAGGTTTTTGGCAATGAGGCTTTTAGCGAGTACGTGGCCTACCTGGGCGTGATGGGGCTGTTTCTGGCCCTGATCGGCGCACTTTTTTGTCGCACCCACCGCTACCGCATGGTCTGGATCGTGCTGATGGCTCTCGGTCTCTTTTTGGCGGTGGGACGGCTCAACCCGGCCTATCGGGTGTTGTACAAAACCGTGCCCGGTTTGGATCTGTTCCGCGCCCCGGCGCGGTGGATGTTGCTTTACATCCTGGGCGGAGCCATGCTGGCTGCGTTGGGCGCCGATTTCCTCCTGGCGCCGTTGCCTGCCAAAGCCGAGATGGCCGCTCGACCGGTGCAGGGTTTAACCCGATGGGCCTGGCGGCGGTTGTTGAGCGGAGGCGCGGCGGTTGGGCTGCCTTTTGTGCTGCTTTCGCCGCTGCTGGACTTTCCTGCGCTGCCCACACGGATCGGTTGGGCCGTTCTGGGTGGGATCGCGCTGGCGTTGTGGGTCAATGGTCTTTCCGGACGGGCTGCGCATGGGGTTGTCAGGGTGCTGCTGCCGGCCGTGCTGCTGATCGAGTTGTTTGCGGCCGGACGGGGTCTGGCGCACAACCGGGCCACCGCGCCAGAGGCGCTGTCGTCGCTGCGCACTGCCCCGGCCCATCTGCTGGTCCAGGCGTCATACGGCCCCTCGCCGCCCTCTCGTTTTCTGAGCCTTTCGGACATCCGCTATGACCCCGGCGATCTGGCTGACATTCAGGCCCTGTTCGCCGATCAATTGCCGGCGCCGGCCATCTATGACCTGGTGGTGGCCGCCAAACGCAAAGAGATCCTGGCCCCCAACCTGCCGCTCTACTACCGCCTGCCGGCGGTAGATGGTTACGACGGCGGCCTGCTGCCGCTGCGACGGTACGTGACGTTGCAGCGGCTGTTCCTCGACGCCGACCGCCTCTCGCCCGATGGTCGCCTGCGCGAACAACTTGAGCAGATACCGCCGGGGCGCTTGCTTTCGATGCTCAACGTGGCCCATGTCATCACCGACAAGGTCCACGACGTCTGGATCGACGGCGTCTTTTACGATCTGGAGCACCAGGCGGTGCTGGGCGAAAACGCGGCGGAGAGCGTGACGCTGACCGACCTGCCCGAATTTGCTGCAACTGCGCTGGGGGTTGTTTCGTATTTGGAGCATGCCGAAGCGCTGGTGGACGGCCAGCCCGTGGCCGAGTTGATCCTCGAGGACAGCAGCGGTGGGGTGCAGCGTCACTTGCTGCGGGCGGGTATCGAGACTGCCGAGGGTGTGTACCAGCTCCGCGCTGCTAAACATGCCCAGGCCCAGGTGGGCCACATCTGGCGCAACGATCCACAGGGCAACGATTACATCACCCGGCTGCCGCTGGCGGGAGCCACGATCCCGGAACGTGTCGTGGTGCGTTATCTGGCCCCGGTTGGGCGGCTGTACCTGCGTGGGCTGACGCTGATCGACGAGCGTTTGTATGCCTTTTACCCGCTCACCGTCTCGACGGCTGGCCATTTTCGGCTGGTACATTCGGGCGACGTCAAGGTGTACCAAAACCTGGATGTGCTGCCGCGGGCCTATGTGGTCCATCAGGCGCAGGTTATCGCGGCAGACGAGGCGATACTGGCGCGTTTGTTGGAATCGACTTTTGACCCGGCCAGAGGCGTCGTATTGGCGGCCGACGGTTCGCCGCCACCACTATTGTCGGTTGCGGGGAACACGCTTGAGGAGACCGTGTCCATCGTGCGTTACGAACCGGAGCGGGTGATCGTGGAGGTGGACACGGCTGCCGAGGGCTACCTGGTGTTGAGTGATACGTTTTACCCTGGCTGGCGTGTGGTGATAGACGGCCAGGAGGGCCGGATCTATCGGGCCAATCTGCTCTTTCGCGCCGTGTATCTATCGGCCGGTCGGCATACGGTCGAGTTTGAGTATCGGCCTGGTTCGTTGAGCCTCGGCGCAGCCATCAGCGGCTTGGTGTTTCTGAGCCTGGCGAGCGGACTCTTGCTGGCCCGCCGGCTGAGGGTCGGGGCGTGCTGATTCGCCGTTTCGGGGTGAATGTTGTATAATAGGCCCTGGGATGCGGTGTGGTGTGTGCCAGGGCACACGTTTTGCCAAAGGAGGTCGTCAAGTGAATGCGTTTAACCGATTGGTCGTTATCCTGTTGGTTTTGGTCCTGATGATTACCTTGACCGTCTTTTTGGTGGTTCCCAAGCCCATTTTGACGGGCAGCCAGAAAGTGGCGGCTGATTTTCACGCCTATCTGGACCGTTTCCACGATCTCTTTTTGCTGGCGGTGGGTGTTGTTGTGGCCTTGGTCATCGATCTGTTGGGTCTCTTTTTCCTCTATCTCGAGATCCGCCGCCCGCGCGTCAAGGCCATCAAGGTGCAAAAGGTCAGCGGCGGCGATGCGGTGGTCTCGGTCGATTCTATCGCCCGGCGGCTGACCTACCACGTGGATCAACTGGCCGATGTCATCTCGGTCAGGCCCAAGATCAGCGCCAGCGGCGGCGGAGTGGAGGTCGATCTGGAGGTCGAGATCAGTCCCCAGATCGACATTCCCATGAAGGACGAAGAGATTCGTCAGGTAGCCACTCAGGTCGTGGAGGAGCAGATGGGCCTCAAGCTGCGTCGCATCCGGCCCAGTTTCAAAGATGGGCCGTACCCCAGGCTGCCTGCCTGAGAGGGAAAACAAAACCGCCGGCAAGTTGCCGGCGGTTTTTTGTTGAGCGGCTGTAACGGCTCACCCTCCCGCAGGTTGAGGTATCCATCGAACCTGCGGGAGGGTAGGCTGAGCAGTTACGAAAGGCCCCTCATTCATAGATATACCCATCGACCACCACGCGCACCTCGGAAAAACCCAACGATTTGAGCAAGTGGTAGAAATAATCTCGTCCGGCGAGGGCCGTCCTTTCCAGCAGGCCGTATTCGATGGCCTGCCGCCGCAACTGGTTGATCGCCTCTGGCTCGATATCCGACAAAAAGCGATCCAGGTCGTCGCCGCAGATCACCTCCGGGCACCAGCCTTTGTGATAAACCACGTGGCTCTTTTCAGGGTCGAGTTCTACACGCAAGATTTCGGGCGCGGGCAGTTTGAGCATCACCCGGTCGCCCTCCTGCCAGATGGCATCGTCGGGCAGGGTGGTCAGGTCGAACCCACCCACCACGGTGCCGTATTCCAGGATAAAGATCTCTTCCTTGAGGATGCCCAACTCGTCGAGCCAGCTTTCGGGCACCTGAACCTGCGAGATCTCGGCCACCAAATAATACTCGGTGCTCTCCAGTTGGGCCAGGTTGCGGATATCCAGCGGTGTGATGCGGCGCACCGGCTCTGGCGTGGGTGTGGGCGTTGTTGGCGGCGGCGGTTTAAGAATCATCACCGCGCCGACCACGGCGGCGATGCACAGCAACAATAAGCCACCCACGCCCACCAGCAGGCAGTTGGTCCAGCCACTTTTTGCGGGACCGCCCGATGGCGCGGCCCTCTCTTTTTCTCGCGTCTCGTCCGGCAAGCTCTCGTTCGTCAGCTTTTCTTCCACGATCTCTTCCCCCATCAGCTATTCGGAACCGCGAAACAGAATGGTCACCTCGGTAAAGCCCAACCGTCGCAAAAAGGCCTCGATGCGCGCGGTAAAGACCGCTTCGGCCTGTTCCAGGATGCCGTTGTCGATGCTCCACTGGCGCAGCGACGCCACCGCCTGTTCCTGCGCCTGCTGCTCGATCTGCCAGTTGGGCTTGAGGATGTTCAGCTTGCGGTCGTAGACCCAGGACTCACCGGGTATCAGACCGACGCTGACGATCTCGGCCGGCGGCATGATCAGCCGCACGCTGGCTCCCTGCACGCTGACGTCCTCTGCCGCCAGCGAGCTCATATCTACACCGGCCATCACCTCGCCGGTGGCTACCAGGGCGATCTTGTTCTCGCCGAAAAGCCGGACGACCCAGCGATCTTCGGGTTCTTCGACCACCGAGATGGTCTGTAGTTTGTATTTGACCGTCACCAGTTTGCCCAGTTCTTCAAAGTCGATCAGGATGGGAGTGGGGGTAGGGGTGGGGGTGGCGGTGCGGGTGTGGGTGGGGCGCGGCGTGGCGGTGACGGTGGGCGTGGGCGTGGGTGTGGTCGTCGGCGGGTGGGTGACGGTGGGCGTGGCGGTGACGACTGTGGGCCAGGCTCTGGTGGCCGCAGCGATGGTCGCCGCAGGTGTGGGTGTTTCCCGCACCCACAACCAGTAGCCGCCCACGGCCAGCGCGGCCAACAGAATGAGAGCCACCACGCCGACGACGGCGATCAAAAGATACGGTCCTCGGTTCATGACATCTGCCTTTTTGATGCCGCTGGGTTACGGTGCGTTTTTGATCATCCTGCCGCTGAGGCGCATGATCCCTTGGTCGATCTCGACCTGGCTGAGCTGCACGCTCGTTTCCAGATGCTCCGGCGATTCCAGGATACTTTCGCTGACGATGCGTGACAGCTCGTTCAGCAGGGCCTTGGGCAGGGGCAACACCCCCAGCCGTGCGCTGTCCACCGACACGTCGAGCTGGCCGTCGTCTACCTGCGCCGAGGCAGCCACCTGGACGTTGAGGCTGAACGGGCAGACGCTGGTCAATTTGCCGGAGAGCAGCATCTGCCCGTCGGCAAATTGCACCTGGAAATCCTCCAGGGGAATGTCCTGGCGGCGATCAACCTGCTCGGCCAGGTGAAGCACGATGTATGAGGTCAGCTCGGCGTCGGTCATTTCCAGGCTGAACGTCTCGCCGTCTGGCAGGGCAAAGGCCTCCTGGAGCTTTTGCTCCAAGCTATCGGCAGCCTCCTGAGAAACCGCCGTTCGAGGCGCGGTCTCGACCGTGCTCTGGCCCAGGCTGCAAGCCAACAGCAGCGCGGGTAACACGAAAAGGGGCAAAATTCGGCGGTAGCGTCCGGGGAACACAGTTGGGTCTCCTCTGGCAAATAGTTAGTCGCTGCTGGCGGCTCACTCACCGATGCTCGCGCGCAGAAAAGCCTCGATGAACGCATCGAGGCGGCCATTGAGCACGGCCTCGACGTTGCCGGTTTCGTAATCTGTGCGCAGGTCTTTGACCATTTTATAAGGGTGGAGCACGTAGGATCGGATCTGGTTGCCCCAACCGGCATCCATATTTTCGCCTTTGAGACGGGCCATTTCCTCTTCCTGTTTTTGCATTTCCAGGTCATAAAGACGGGCGCGCAGGACCTTGAGGGCCACTTCGCGGTTTTGCACCTGAGAGCGCTCGTTCTGGCAACTGACCACGATCCCGCTGGGTTTGTGAATGAGCCGCACGGCGGTGGCGTTCTTTTGCACGTGCTGGCCGCCCGCGCCCGAAGCTCGAAAAACCTCCATTTCGATGTCGTCGGGGTTGATCTCGATCTCGATGTCTTCGGCGATGTCGGGCCAGACTTCGACTTTGGCAAACGAGGTGTGCCGACGGTGGGCTTCGTCAAAGGGCGAGAGGCGCACCAGTCGATGCACGCCACGCTCGGCCTTTAGATAGCCGTAGGCCAGACGGCCACTGACGCTGACCATCACCGATTTGTAACCGGCTTCCTGCCCCTCCAGCGAGTCCAGGATGGCCGTCTTGTAATGGTGAGATTCCGCCCAGCGCAGATACATACGCAACAGCATCTCGGCCCAGTCCTGAGCATCGGTGCCGCCTGCGCCGGCGTGGATGGCAAAAATGGCGTCGGCCCGGTCGTAGGGGCCGGAGAGCAGCAGGTGAAACTCCTGGCGGGCCAGCTCGCGCTCCAGCCGCTCGACTTCCTGGTGCAGCTCGTTGCACAGGCTCTCATCCTGCTCGGTGTTTAGCAGTTCCAGCAATTCGAGGCTGTCGGTGGTGCGTGTTGCCAGGTTGTGCCACAGTTCTACTTCCTCCTTCAACCCGGCCAATGTCTGCATGGTTTCCTGGGCGTTCTCTGGATCATCCCAGAAACCCGGCGCGACGGCTTTTTTCTCCAGGCGGGCCATTTCGTCGGACTTGATAGCGATGTCAAAGACGCTCCTGGATGTGTTGGATTTTGGTATTCAATTCGGTCAATCGACTCTTGAGGTCTTCCATGTCTGCGTACTCCAATTCGATCCGGGTGTCATTCAAACAGTGCTTCGACAAAAGCATGAGCATCGAACTCGGTGAGGTCGTCCACTGTCTCGCCTGTGCCCACAAACCGGATGGGCAGGCCCAGCTCGCGGGCAATGGCAAACACGATGCCCCCTTTGGCCGTGCCGTCCAGTTTGGTGAGGATGATGCCGGTGACCTGCACCACTTCTTTAAAGTGCCGCGCCTGGGACAGGGCATTCTGGCCGGTGGTGGCGTCCAGCACCAGCCAGGTTTCGTGAGGCGCGCGATGCACCTGCTTGGCGGCCACACCGTGCACCTTTTTCAGTTCCTGCATCAGATTATATTTGGTGTGCAACCGCCCGGCGGTGTCCACGATGAGCAGATCGGCGCCACGCGATTGGCTGGCGCGGATGGCGTCGTAGACCACCGCGCCAGGATCGGCCCCCGGCGTATGAGCGATCACCTCGGCGTCTACGCGCTGCCCCCAGATTTTGAGCTGATCGATGGCCGCCGCGCGAAAAGTATCGGCGGCTGCGAGCAGCACCTTGTGCCCCTGCCGCTGAAAGTGGCGCGTCAGCTTGCCGATGCTGGTGGTTTTGCCGGAACCGTTGGCCCCCACCACCAGAACCACGGTCAGCAGCCGCTTCTCTGCTGTCGCCAGCGGGCGTTGTGCCCCATCCAGGCAGGCCAGCAATTCTTCCTTGAGCGCCGTCCTGATCCCCTCGGCTTTGCGGATGTGCTCATTTTGGGCGCGCTCCTGGAGCCGTTGGATCAGCTCCACCGTGGTATTGACGCCCACATCGGCCAGGATGAGCAGTTCTTCCAGTTCTTCCCACAGCTCGTCGGTGATCTCGTTGGCCCCCAGCAGGTTGCTGATCTGACCAAAAAACCCTTTGCGGGTTTTGCTCAGGCTTTCCTCGATGGCTTTTGAACGTCGAAACACGCTACGATTGCCTCCCTCGCTACGAGAATTCACGCCGGGGGCATTATACTACAAAGCCGTTAGAATGACAACGATTAGGGGCGAGCCGCCGGCTCGCCCCTCGTTGACACTCTCACAAGGTCAGACTCTCTCCGGGAGCCAGCACCTTGCATCGGGCTGCCGTTTGCGCCTCTACCGCTCGTGCAAAGGCGTCTGGGTCCTGGCGGATGATATCAAAGGTGTTGTAGTGGATGGGCACCACCAGTTTGGGCGCGATCAGTTCGACCGCTTTGACCGCATCTTCCGGGCCCATGGTGAAATTGTCGCCGATGGGCAAGATAGCCAGGTCGATGCCCTCCTGGCCGATGAGTTTCATATCGTAAAAGAGGCCGGTGTCGCAGGCGTGATAGACCTTGACGCCCTCGATAGTCAACAGCAGACCGGCGGGACTGCCGCCATAACTGCCGTCGGGAAAGGAAGAGCCGTGGTGGGCGATGGTGAGTTTGACCCGGCCAAAAGGAAAATCGCGCCCACCGCCGATGTGCAGCGGGTGAGTTTTGGCCCCCTGAGCCGCACAATAGTTGGCGATCTCGAAATTGGCGATGATAGTCGCCCCGGTGCGTTTGGCGATAGGCACGGCATCGCCCAGATGATCGCCGTGGGCGTGCGAGACCAGGATATAGTCTGCGCTCACCTCGTCCGCCTGAACCGGCGACTGTGGGTTATCGGTGAGGAACGGATCCGTCAGCAGACTGGCGCCGCCACCGCGAATGTAAAAACAGGCGTGCCCGTACCAGGTGAGTTCTACGGCCATGTGTCGGCCTCCTTTCGAAAAATACCAGCGGCCTGGATTCCTCCAGACGCGTCGAGATATGTCAATACTCGTATTGTACCCCCAAATGCCTCCTGGGGCAAGCCAACGATGCCCGGCGGCAGGCGCGTCATCTTGCCCCTCTACCCCGGCTGTGGTATAATACGACTATCGATCTGAAGGGCATCTTTTTTTCGAACGATGGCATGGTCTAAAGGAGATTGGGATGGAAATTTCGCACGCAGAACTCAAGCGAGTGGACCTGGTGACGGTCAGCGGGCGGGTTGATGGCAGCACGGCCCCAGAGCTGGAAGCTGGCTTGCGTGGCATCAATGATGGCGGCAAGTTCCGCATCGTGCTGGACCTGTCTGGCCTGGAGTACATCAGCAGCGCCGGCCTGCGCGTGCTGGTGAGCACACTCAAAAACTGCCGGCGCTACAATCGTGGCGACCTGCGCCTGACCGGTCTCTCGGAGCGGGTCTTGGAGGTGTTCGAGCTGGCTGGTTTGGATGTGCTGTTCAGGATTTATCCCAGCGCCGCCGAGGCCGTCGGCAGCTTTTGACGCCCATCCTGGCCGCGCCTGAGAATTTGCAGCGAGACCGCCAACTTGCGCTCCTGCTCTTGTGGCGGTCTTTTTCTTGTTCTCATCGGCGCTGGCGCGCCCAGGCCATGCCCATCGCGCAACCAGATACCAGGACAACACCATGACTCAGCAGTTCTTCAACCTCAGCGTGCCCGGCGACTTGGCCAGTCTGGAAACCATCGCCGAATTTGTGACCGAGGCGGCTCAACGCGCTGGCCTGGATGCCCAAGAGATCTTTGGGGTGCAGATGGCCACCGACGAAGCCTGCACCAACGTCATCGAGCACGCCTATGCCGGCACATCGGGCGACATCCATCTGACCTGCCAGGTCGAGCCCGGTGAGCTCGTCATCACCATCCGTGACCACGGTCGGCCCTTCGATCCGGAAAGTGTGCCACTGCCCAACCTCAACGGCGCGCTCCAAGATCGCCGCGTGGGTGGGTTGGGCCTCTATTTCATGCGCAAATTGATGGACGAGGTGCACTTTAGTTTCGATCCCACAGGCGGCAACCAGGTCATCATGATCAAGCGGGCCGCCCACGAACCGCCTCGTTCGACCGAGCCGACCTTTGTCGTGGTGCGTCCGCGTGGCCGACTGGAGGCAGCCTCAGCGCCGACGCTCCAGGCTCGCCTGGCTGAACTGCTGGCCCAGGGCCAGACCAGAATCGTGGTGGATATGGCCGATGTCACGTATACCTCATCCAGCGGTCTCAAAGTTCTCCTGAGCGCCCTGCGGCAGGCGCGACGCCAGCGAGGCGAACTGGTGTTGAGCAACGTCCAGCCCAAAGTCATCTCGATCCTGGAGATGGTGGGATTCGACCGTGTGTTTCCCATTGCCCAAGACCTGCACACCGCCTCTCAGTTCCTGCAATAGAGACGATCGCTGCCCCAACAAGGCCGATCGTTCCACGTCATGACCGAGTCACTACCGGCACGCACAACCTCACGCGACATCTGGCTGAGCCTTTACAGCCTGGGAGTGGGCAGCCTGGGTTTGTTGGCCCTGGTGGCCGTCTCCCGGTCGCTCATCTGGCAGAAACAGGCAGGATGGGTTTTGTTTTTCATCCTGCTCTCTATGGCTGTCAAGCGCTCTGGGTTCCACCTGGTGTCCCGGCTGAGCCACAGCCTGGTAGGCATTGTGGATGTGGCCGCCATCCTGGTCTTTGGTCCCACCATCGGTGGTTGGGTGGCTGCCCTCAGCGGGGGCCTCTATTTGTTTCTCAACGCCCTGCGACGCGGCCGGCGGCATCGACGCCTGCTGCTCGAGTTGCCTGTGTTTTACGCCGGCCTCAGGGCCCTCATGGCTCTGGTCAGCGGCGCGTTCTACCAACTGGCAGGCGGCGTGTTGCCGCTGACACAACTCTCTCTGGCGTCACTGATTCCCCTGGCCATCGTTTTTGCCGCCTGGTTCGTCCTGGATCATCTGGGCTGGGCAGGCTGGACCTGGATCAAGGAAGGCCCAGACGATCTCAAGAGCCTGCTTCGTGCCATCTGGCCCATCTCTTTTCTGGTCGAGTTGTTACCGCTGCCAGCGGCGGCCCTCATTGCCCCCATTTTTTTCTGGGGCTGGCTGCCCTTTCTCATGTTTGCCGTGGGGCTGTTCGTCGTCAGTGTGGTTGTGCAGCGCCTGGCCGATGCCCACCTGGAGCTACGGGCCCGCATCGACAACCTCTCTGGCCTGGCCGAAACCGGCCGGGCCATCGTCGAGGCCCAACTGGACGTGGATCAACTGTGTGAGCTCATTTACGAACAAACCAGCCGCATCGTCGATACCTCTGGTTTTCATCTGGGCCTTTTCGACGGCGACGATTTGACCCTCAAGGTATGGATCGTGGCCGGGCAGCGGCGGCCGCCGCAGACCTTCAAACTGGCCGCCGGCGAGGGCATCGTGGGCTGGATGCGTCGCTCCAGACAGCCCCTCCTGGTGCGAGATTTTGCCCGCGAAATGGACACTCTGCCCGCCCGGCCCCATTACCTGAGCAGCAACCCGCCCCGCTCGGCGGTTTTTGTGCCTCTGATCGCCGGCGAGCAGGTCATCGGCAGTCTGACCATCCAGAGTTTCGAACCGGCTGCCTACACGACCGATCACGTCCGCACGTTGTCGCTCATGGCCAACCAGGCAGCGGCAGCCATTGCCAATGCCCGTCTGCTCCAGCAGGAGCGGCTGCGCGCCCGGCAACTGGCCCTGGTGGGTCAGGTGAGCCAGCAGGTGGCTGCCCTGCGCGATGTCGACTCGTTGTTCATGCAGGTGGCATACCTCATCCAGGAGACGTTTGGTTATTATCACGTCGGCGTTTTCACCACCGATCCTGACGCCGGCCTGATCTACTTTCAGGCCAGCACCGACCCCAACATCTCGTTGGCAGATTTTGTCACACCGCTGGGTGAGGGTATCATCGGCTGGGTGGCTCAAAATGGCCGGGCACTGCTGGCCAACGACGTCTCACAAGAGCCACGCTACCGCTTTGCCGACATCTGGCCCAACACGCACGCCGAACTGGCCGTGCCGCTGCGCCTGAACGATCAGATCGTCGGTGTGCTCGATGTGCAGAGCGATCGGTTGTATGCCTTTAGCGAAGACGATACGTTTGTTTTGCGTTCGCTGGCCGATCAGATCGGCGTGGCCATTCACAACGCCTCACTCTACGATCTGGAGCGCCGTCGCCGCCAGATGGCCGAGGTTCAACGTGAACTGGCCCAGGCGTTGAGCGCCACCATGGAGCTGGACCTCTTGCTGAACCTGATCCTGGTGTTGCTGACACAGGCCATCGAATGCGACGCCGCGCTGATCGTGCTGCGCACCGACGGTGGCCTGGCCGTGCGCGCCCTCCAGGGCGAGGCTGTGCCCGATGACCTGATCGGTTTCGTTTTCCAGCCTGGCGAAAGCGCCCGCCTGGACAGGCTGGGCAACGCCCAACATCCCGTTCTACTGAATAGTGGGGCAGATGCTTCGAGCGCCGATCTGTTGGACACCATGCTAGAGATAGAAGTGAAAAGCTGCCTGGGGGCTCCCCTGCTGGCTCAGGAGAGTTGGTTGGGTGGGTTTGTATTGCTCAGTCAACGATCCCATTCCTTTACCCAGGAAGACGTTCAGGCGGCGCTCATCTTTGCCAGTCAGGCGGCGCTGGCGTTGGAAAATGCCCGTCTCTATGCGGCGCAGCAGCAAGAGGCATGGGAATCCACCGCCCTGCTGCAAGTGGCCGAGGCGGTGAGCAGCCTGAACAATCTGGACGACATCCTGGCCACCATCGTTCGTATCACCCCCATCCTGGTGGGTGTGGTTCGCTGCGCCATCTTGCTTTGGAACGACATCGACGAGGTTTTTGTCCCGGCGCAGCAATATGGCCTGTCGCCGGAACAATCGGCGGTGTTTTGGAATCTGCGCCTCTCGGCCCAGGCCATCGGCCTGCGCCCAGGCTCCACCGATGCCCCCCTGCCGCCGGACGATCTCTGGATGCTGTTGAACGAACAAAACCTGGTGCTGCTGCCACTTGAAACGCGGGGCGAAATCCTGGGCCTGATGATCGTGGCTCACGATGACCGCGCCTACAGTGGCATGGAGCGCCGCAGCAACATTCTCAGCGGCATTGCCAGTCAGGCGGCCGTCGCCATCGAGAGTGATCACCTGGCCCGCGAGGCTGCCGAGCAGGAGCGGCTGGCGCGCGAGCTGGAAGTGGCTCAAGAGATCCAGGCCAGCTTTTTGCCGGAACAAAACCCCGATCTGCCCGGCTGGGAGATCGCCGCCTATTGGGGCGCAGCGCGCAGCGTGGGCGGCGATTTTTACGATTTTCTGCGTCTGCCCAACGACCATCTGGGGCTGGTCATCGCCGATGTGGCCGACAAGGGCATTCCCGCCGCGCTGTTCATGGCCCTCAGTCGCACACTGGTGCGCGTCTCGGCCTTTACCGGGCGCGGCCCGGCTGCTGCCCTGGAGCGGGCTAACGAGCTGATCCTCAGCGATGCCCGTTCGGATCTGTTCGTGACGGTGTTTTACGCCGTGATCGACCCCATCAGCGGCCGCATGGTCTACACCAGCGGCGGCCACAACCCGCCGCTGATCGTGCGCGCTGCGGGAGAGGTAGAAGTGCTACGCTGCCAGGGCATTGCGTTGGGTGTGCTCGAAGAGATCCAGCTCTACGAAAAAGAGACCACCCTTCAGTCAGGTGATCTCTTGATCCTGTACACCGATGGTATCACCGAGGCCATCAATCCCCAAGAAGAAGAGTTCGACCTGCAACGGTTGATAGACATCGTCCGCACGAACAAAGACGAACCGGCGCTGAACATCCTGGCCTATATTGCCGCCGCCGTCAGCGATTTTGCCGCCGGCGAGCCCCAATTCGACGACATGACCTGCGTCATCGCCCGGCGGCTCGTTCAAGGGGCCGGCTGAGCGCCCCTCCAAAAACCCCGCAAAGATGCGTGAGTACGGCCTGTTCGGCCACCGCGAACCCTAACCCGGCCAGGCCGGAACCGATCAGGGAAATCTCATCACCAGGTTCATCGATCGAAACAAAAGAGCTTGGCGCCTTGGGTAAATTTCTTGCCCAGCGTGCAAGAATTTCACCGGCAAGGTACTAATCCAGAATCACCCCGAAATAGGACCACGTCGACCAGGCGCTCCAGTTGCCGGCGCCATCTTGAGCGCGCACCTGCCAGCGATAGAAACTACCGCAGTCCACCGCCACGTCGATCCAGTTTCGATTGCCAGCCACCGGCCCCCAACCGGACGTCTGCCACTCTCCCTCATCGGTCTCTCTTTCCAGCTTGCCCAAGTAGGCGGCGATGCCGCTCGGATCGTTGACCGCCGTCCAGACCAGCCTGACCGTGGCCTGGCAGGCGACAGACGCCTCCTGAGGCGGTTCTAGCGGCGATGGCGCCGGCGGTGGGATCGTGTCCGGCGTGGCGGTCGGGGTGATAGTCGGTGTGGCGGTGGGTGTGAAGGTCGGTGTGGCGGTGGGAGTAAAAGTGGGCGTGGGCGTCGGTGTCACCCAATACAGGCGGCGCGCCTCACTCTCCGGGCTCAACTGCGTCACCATCTTGCCGTTTTGACCCCGGATGACGGCGATGGCCCAATAATAGGTGATACCCGGCTTGCCCAGCACGCCAAAGAATTCGTCCTTGGTCCACACCACGCCGTAATGGGGCTCTCCCTCCTGCCAGAATCGCACGTCATAGTATTCGTCTTCGGCCAGCTTGCCCTCCCAGGCCCACCACAGGTTGGCATAGCTGTTTTCCTCGAACTCGGTCTTGTCCCTGGGAGAAATGAGCACTGGCGATGGATAACGCTTCACTGCCAGTGTGACCGTGACGGTGGGCGTGGCTGTAGCGCTGGGTGTGATGTTGGGTGTGGCCGTCGATGTGGCCGTGCCGGTCGCCGTGGGTGTGGCTGTGGCGGTGCGGCTGGGTGTGGCCGTGGCGGTGCGGCTGGGCGTGGCGCTGGGCGTGGGTGTGACGGTGGCCGTCGATGTCGACTTGGGCGTGGCCGAAGGTGATGGCAGCACCGGCGGCAGCGGGCTGGCGGTAAAAGTAGCGGTCGGCGTGATCGTATCGAAGGCGGTGGCCGTGGGGGCTGCGACCGTCGGTTTGGGCGAGGGTGTGGGCGTCGGGCGCGAGACGACGCGCCACACGCCGAGCGCGCCGGCCACGGTGACGGCCGCCGCTACCAGCGCGATAGCCCCTTTGGCCAGCAGCGGCATCGCCGGGGCCACAGACGCCCCCGCCAGCGCTTGGGGCGGCGCTTGAGGCGGCGGCGAGGGTGGCGCGGGCGGCAGGGCCAGGGTCTGGAGGTTGTGCCGGCACAGCGCCGCGCCCACCCGATCGCCCAGCGACTCGCGCAGGCGCAGGGCCTGGCCCAGCGCGTCGCGGGCGGCGCTGTCATCGCCCAGGCACAGGGCGCGGCTGCCGATCTGGTGCAGCGCCCAGGCTTCGGCGGCCCCGTCGCCCAGGGCGCGCGCTGCTGCCAGCATCCATTGTAACACCTGATACCAGGCTGCCCAACGGCCGCCCAGGATCAGCGCGTCTTGCACGGCCCGCCCCAGCCGCAGCACGCCGTCCCAGCGCTGCGCGCTCGCTGCCCAGGCCAGGGTGTGCAGCATGGCCCCGGCGCTGTCCAGCAGGCGGGCGGCATCCTGCCACTGCGCTTCTGCCCAGCCGATCAGGTAATCCAGCACCTTTTGTTTCACCGGCTCGAGGTCCATCATCTGCGCCAGGTCCTGGGCCAGGGTGCCGGTCAGGCTATAGTGCGGGCTGTGCGATTGGGCCAGGCCGCGATTTTGAAGCTGTTGCAACACCGCAGCCGCATCGGCCAGCCCGGCCAGCGCGCTCAGGTGCTCGGTGTGCAGTGGAGCGCCGCCCAGCGCGGCCAGCACGGCCAAAAGCTGCTGTTCCTGCCCCGGCAGCGATTGCACCACCGGAGCCGTGGCTCCTCCCGCCGCAGGCGGCGCGGCCATCTCTTGCGCCACCTGGTCCATCGACCGCCCCTCTTCGCGGGCCAGGGCCGCTGCCTGGAAAAGGCGCAGCGGGTGGCCCTCCAGCGCGGCGCAGAGGCCCTCGGCGGCGGTCCGTTCCTGCGCCGACAGAGCCCGGCCCAACTCACGCTCGATCAGCACCAGGGCATCTTGCGCGGGCAGGCCAGACAGGGCCAGGGCGCGCCCCTCGCCCCAGAGCTGGCGCTCGCAGGAGGCCAGCAGAAAAGCGCAGGCTGGCGCGGCATCCAACAGCGCCAGCGCGTCGTCGCGCCCCAGCTCCAGATCGTCCAGCAAGACCAGGGCCCGTTTGCCTTGCAGCGCGTGCCGGATCTGGACATCGGTGGGTTTCATGGGGGCATCGGTGGCGAAAAAGGCCTCGAACAGAGCCTGAAGCAGATCGTCCAGCGGTTTGCCGCGGGCCGAAAGGTAAACCACGCCATCGGGAAAAGCATCGGGCGGAAAGCGGTGGGCCAGGTGGCGCAGCAGGGCCGTCTTGCCCAGGCCCGGCGCGGCGTGAAACTCTACGGGGGTGGCTGCCTGCAAGGCCGAGACGGCCGCATCGAGCTCGGTTTCCCGATCCAGCAGGCCGGGGAAGGCGCGCGGCCGCAAAAAGACCGGCGCCGGCCGATCCGCCGGCAGCGCGCGGTTCCCGGCGGGCGCGGGGCTGACAGTGCTGCCGTGGGTTGCGCCGACCTGCAGGAGATAAGAGCCGACGACCATCTCGCCAGCTTTTTCGACCCACAGCACGCCATCGCCGGAGCGCATGAACAGCACCGGGATGCCCCAGTCCATGTCGTCGGGCGTCAGGTGGGCGCTGATGGCCTTGCGCCCCTCGGTCACGGCGGCGTCCAGCGGCCAGCCATCGGCCAGGGCGCGGTACAGGGTGCGCGAAAAATGGACGGCGCTTTCATCCGGGATAGCGTATTGCATGGCCACCACCGCCGGCACGCCGACGCGGATCAGGTTGGGCGCCAGGCCCATGAACGATTGCGCCGCGCTCTCGGTGGCCGACAGGCAGGCATTGAGCACCATCACCGCCACGCTGGAGCCGCGCGCCTCACGCGCCAGCACCTGGGCGCCGACCTGAACGGCCTTGCCGCGCTCGTCGGCCAGCAGCAGCGCACCGCCCCGGCGTTCGTCGAACACGCCGTGACCGATATAGTGGATGATACGATAGCCCTGGCGCAGGGCGTCGCGTAGACTGTCGATGGTGGCCGCGGCGGGCAGCAGGCGCGCGCCGGCCTGCCCATCTACCAGGGCCGCGATCTCGTCGCGCTCGGCGGCCGGCCCGGCAAAGAGCACATCGATCTGGGCGCGATTGTCCTCCAGCAGACGGCTCAGCGCTTCGATGAGGTTGCGCACTTCGCGGCCGGTCTCCAGGGGAAACGTGCCCGGCGGGTTCGAGATAAGCACCAAAATAGGCACTGGCGCGTGGCTGGTCACCGAGTTCTGCGCCACCGGCTGGCTGTGATAGCGCACCAGCGCCGTTTGGGGGTTGAGGGCCAGGAAATCGTGGGCGCCGTCGTCGTAGGTGAACTCCCAGGGCAGGGCGGCCAGTTCCGGCGGCGAGATGCGCAGTCGCAGCCGCAGCTTGACCCCCCTGGCCTCTACCAGCGCCAGACTGCGCTGGTAGAGATCACGCACCGGGCCGGGCGGAAACAGATAATCGGCCAGGCGCTGGCCCAGGGCCAGCAGCGCGTCGCGGTCGGTGATGCCCTGTTTCAGGTCGTCCAGCCAGCGGCGCATCGGCTCGTCGAAAGTGGGCAAGATGTGGGCCGGTTCTGGCGTCTCGCCTGCCGGGGAGTACAAAACCGAGACAGGGTAGGCGCCCTCTTGCCCCTGGCCAATGTGTAGATCGAAATTATTAAAGACTGACTCACCCGCCATGTGATGACTCACTCCCCCCTGAACGGATCCGCATCCCCAAACGCAAACCGACCACCCGTTGGAATCCTTCTTGTCTGGTGGTCGGTCGTTGAGCCTTCACGCTTCTCTCCTCGGAAAATCATCGCAACGACGAGAGCCGCAACCCATTTGTTTTGAATGCACTTTATTATACCACGGATTTCCACAGAATCCAACGCGGCAGGATAGGCTGCTCCAGATGTGACTATTAACGCAAGCGGGCATAAGCCATGCCGATGGCCGTCACGGCATAGATGCCCAGCCCGCCCAGGCCATACAGACCGATGCCCACAAAAGGCAACACCAGCAACGCTCCCACCACGATGCAGCCACTGACCATGAGCGCCATGTAACGCCCGCGGCGGCGACGCGCCGCCCAACGGGCCGCCTCGGCGATGATGCCGCCGGCTGCCGGGCCGAGAAAAATGGCCAGCCAGATACCCAGACTGCCCACGATAGCCGCACCCACCACCGACGTCACCAGTCCCACGACAACCACCAGGACATAATCCAGCCAGCCAGCGCTGTAAAAAATGGCCTGCTGTTCACGGATGCACTCCGGGCAGCGATAGCCCACCGGCGTTCGCCGGGCGCACCGGACGCAGATGGGCTTGCCGCAGCGATTGCAGCGTAGCCCCGTTTCCACGTTGGGGTGATAGGCGCAGGTCAGTCGATCGGTCATCTGGTCCTCGGACGCTGTCTGGGATGGATTCATTCGTAGCCCGCCGGCCGTAATCGGGCCATCAGCGTGCGGTAAAAATAGGTGGATTCTTGCATACGCACAAAACAGGCGCGATAAGGACTGGCCTTGACGATCACGGTATCCTCGTGCTGCAATTCGACCTCAAACTGGCCGTCGATGGTGAGCATGGCTGTGTGATCCGTCGAGACTGCCACCGACACGGTGGAGCCTTCGGCCAGCACCACCGCCCGCTCCAGGCTCAGGTGAGGGGCGATGGGAATGACCAGGATGTTGTGCAGTTGGGGCGGCAAGATCGGCCCACCCACGGCCAGGGCGTAGGCTGTCGAGCCGGTGGCCGTGGCGATGATCAGACCATCGGCGGCGTAGGTGGCCAGATAACCGCCGTCGACAGAGGCCGTGAGCCGTACGATACGCGCCAGGCTGCCCCGACTGACCACCACGTCGTTGAGGGCCTCGAAAGCGCGGCGGCACTCGCCGTTGTGCAGAAACTCGGCATGGAGCATCATCCGCTGCTCGATCCAATAATCACCTTCCAGCAGGCGGCCCATCGGGGCCTGCCAATCGCCGGGCTGAAGCTCGGCCAGGAAACCCAACCGGCCCAGGTTGAGGCCCAGGATGGGCACGCCGTGGCAGGCGCCCATGCGCGCTGCCCGCAGGATGGTGCCGTCGCCGCCCAGGGTGATGAGCAGATCGAGGCTGCCGATTTCGCCCTCGACCAGGGCCTCGTCCCAGGCAGAGGCCTGCCAGGGTGAGACGCCGTGCATCGCCAGCCAGGCCGCGATCTCTTGGGCCAGCGACTGTGATTGGGGCAGTTTGGGGTGGTGCAGGATGCCGATGCGTTTCATGAGTTCTACGCGCCATTCATCAGGCGGCCCTGCAGCCAGCGTACGATGTCGTCCTGATCGATGCGCTGCTGCTGGCCGTGGGCCATATCGCGCACCGTCACCTGGCCGGCGGTGATCTCGTCCTGGCCCAGGATCAACACCAGGCTCATCTCTTGCCGTCCCGCCTGTCGTAGTTGCGCTTTGAGGCTACGATCGCCCAGGCTCATCACGGCTGCCACATCGGCGCTGCGCAGCCGGTCCAGGATGCGGACGGCGGCGCGTTTGGCCGCCTCGCCCTGAAAGGCCAGCATCACCGTGGGCCGCGGCAGCGGCGGCGGCTGGACGCCCTGTTGCTGCAGGGTGAGGATGATGCGCTCGATGCCGGTGGCAAAACCGACGCCGGCTGTGGCCGGCCCGCCGATGAGCTCGATCAGGCCATCGTAGCGGCCACCGCCGCAGACGGCGTTCTGAGCGCCGATGCCCTCGGCCCACACTTCAAAGACGGTCTTGGTGTAATAATCCAGGCCGCGCACCAGACGATGGTTCAGGGTATAGGGTCGATCCAGTTCGTCCAGGTAACCCAACAGTGCGGCAAAGTGGGCCTGACACTCGTCGCAGAGATGATCGGTGATGCGCGGTGCACTCTCGATGACCGGCTGGCACTGTGGCTGTTTACAATCCAACACTCGCAATGGATTGGTCTCCAGCCGGCGGCGGCAGTCCTGGCAGATGAGGTCGTGATAGCGGCGATAATAGGCCGCCAAAATCTGGCTGTAGCCCGGTTTGCAGCGTGGGCAGCCGGTGGAATTGAGCTGGAACGACAACGATTTGAACCCCAGGTCGGCATAGATGTGCCAGGCCACCGACATGATCTCCAGGTCGGCGGCCGGGTCTTGCTCGCCGATAGACTCGACGTTGAGCTGCCAGAACTGGCGATAGCGCCCGGCCTGCGGCCGTTCGTAACGAAAGGCCGGCCCGATGGAATAGAGCCTGACCGGGCTGGGCAGCACGCGCATGCCGTGCTCCACGTAGGCGCGCATCACGCCGGCGGTGAATTCGGGCCGCAGGGTGAGCGAGCGGCCGCCGCGGTCCTCAAAGGTGTACATCTCTTTTTCGACAATGTCGGTCGCCTCGCCGACGCCGCGGGCAAAGAGTGACGTGTCTTCAAAGATGGGCACGTCGATCTCTTGAAAGCCATATTGTCCGGCGATGTGGCGCATCTTGCCGATGACGTAACGCCAGTAGGGCTGGTCTTGGGGCAAAATGTCCTGTGTTCCGGTGGGAGCTTGGTAGGGCAAGGGTTCCTCCTTCAGCCAGCCGCCTCTTCCATCAGCGACATGGGCACCACAGCCACACCGACGATGCCCGGCCCGGTGTGTACACCCAGCACAGGCGAGATGCGCAGCACCTCCAGTTTCGCCACCTTGAGACGCTCCTGGATGAGCTGCCCCAGTTTTTCGGCCTGTTGGGCCAACTGTCCGTGCATCACCGATACCCAGAGGGGCGTGTGGGAATCGTAAATATCGGTCAGGTGATCAACCAGCGTGTCCAGCGCCCGCGACAAGGTGCGCTCCTTGCCCACGGTGCTATATTTGCCGTCGGCTTGGTCCACGTGGATCACGGGCTTGATCTTGAGCAGCGCCCCGGTCAGCGCCTGCACCCTGCCGATGCGGCCGCCGCGAGCCAGGTACTCCAACGTCTCCAGGGTATAGATCACCTCCGTCGCCGAGCGGATGCGCGTCAGGTGGGCCAGGATTTTTTCCTTGGGCCAGCCCATACGCGCCGCATGGGCCGCGGCCAGCACCTGAAATCGCTGCCCTCCCGAAAGGGTCATAGTATCCACCGTGGTGACGTCGCACCCCGATTCTTCGGCGCCCATCTGAGCCGCTTTGATGGTGCCGCTGAGCCCAGAAGAGATATGAATGGACAGTATCTCTTTTGCCACAGCAGCCGCCTGGCGATAGAGCTCGGCGAACTCGCCCGCCGAGGGCATGGCCGTTGTCGGCACATTGGGCGCTATGGCCTTGAGCCGGTCATAGAAGGCGTCCGGTGAAATATCCTCGGAGCGGATCTCCTCACCGGGAAACTGGATCAGGAGCGGGGCCACGATGATCCCCAGGTCTCGAACCTCGTCCGCAGGAAGGTCTGCGGCGCTGTCAGTCACGATCTTCATTTGTCTCTCCTTGCTGTCCTTGCAAAATGGCATCGACCTCTGAGGGCAAGTACAGCAAGGGCTGGGTTCAGGCGCCAACCACCTCTGTGACAGTACTCACACCGTCGAAGCCGAATCTGCGGATGGGCGATGGCGTCTCGCGCTGTCCATCGGCCAGATTGGCAAAACAGGTTATTCGAAAATCTGCCCGTCGATCTGGGCGCGTTTCACGTAAAAAAGCTCACACGAGCCGTCGCCGCTGTCGCTGCGGGAAAGGCTGGTTTTCCACCACACCCGGCGGCCGCGATACGTGCCGCTGACGTTGACCAGATAACCCTCCAGGTAGATTTCGTCGTCCTCTTTTATTTCATCGAGGGCCTGCTGGAGGTTTTCTGTGGCCGGGATGAGGTGATGGTTGGACGAGTGGGTGATGACGAACGTTTTGTCGAATGGGCTGCCGGCCCGGTATTGGTAAAAGTACCAGCGGTTGTTCTGGCTGTAGCTGATGTAGGCATCGTACTCGGCCGCGGCCAGTTTGCCCCACGCCAGGGCCAGATCCATGGGTGAGATTTGCGACTCCCAGCCGGTGCGATACCGTTTTTTGCCAACCACTCTGGCAGCGATGCGGTATCTGGCCAGCGGTGTCAGGCTGAATTCACCCCTGTCGGTCTCGATGACGATGGGTGTTTTGGTCTGGTAATCCACCTGGATCGGGTCTTGAGAAATGTCGATGGGCTGTGAAGCCTCATCCACAGGCTGTGGCGTGCTGCACCCCGTCACCAACAGAATCATCAGCGTGAAGAGAATCCAGGCCAGCGCTCGCATCACCTCGTCACCTCTGGCAGCGATTATAACATCGCCGGGGGGAAAAGGCAAGGCTCAGCTCAGCCTGGCTTCCAGCCAGGCTGCCATGTCGGCAAAGACCTGCTGTTGCTCTGGCTCGTTGAATATCTCGTGATACAGCCCCTGGTAAAATTTCAACGTTTTGTCGGCAGATCGTACGCCGTCATAGATCGCCTGGCTGCCCTCCGGATCGGCCAGCCGGTCGGCGGTGCCGTGGAGGATGAGCGCCGGCAGTTGGATCTGCGGCAACTCTTGCAGGGCCAGCTCTCCGCCGCGCAACAGTTGCACGCCCATGCGCGCCCGCACCTTGCCCAGGTAATTGAGCGGATCGCTGCGATAGCGGGCCACCACCTCTGGATCGCGGGAAACCGCCTCTGCCTCCAACACCACCACCGGCAGGCGAGGGGCCACGGCGGCCACCAACCTGGAGAGGCCGATGAGCAACGGCGACACTTGGCCGCCCACTTTGACCCCCGCGCCGGAGGTGATCAGGCCGCTGAGTTCGGCGCCGTGGCGGGCGGCAAAGAGCGTGGCGATGGCGCCGCCCATGCTGTGGCCGATCAGAAAGACCTTTTTGCCCGGCTGCTGCTCTTTGACCAGGCCCAGAAAGGTGTGAAGGTCGGTGAGGAAGTCCTCAAAACGCACCACATCGGCGCGGACGCCATCCGACTGGCCGTGGCCGCGATGGTCGAGAGCGTAGACGCTGTAGCCCAGCCCGCCCAAGTGTTGGCCCAAATGGGCGTAGCGCCCGCTGTGCTCGGCCAGGCCGTGGGCGATCAACAACACAGCGCGCGGATCGCCCTCCGGTTGCCAGCTCTGGCCAAAGATGTTGTAGCCTGCCAGACCGGTAAAGCGGAACGTTTTATGTTGGGTCATGGGACTGCCTCCTTGGGTCGATCTATCGTACACGTTTGACAAATTAGCCGGACGACCGTGCGGCGAAACGCTGGATGAAGCGCTCTGTGGCCAACCGCAGCGCGCTCTCGGCGTCTATTTCCACACGCTGGGCCAGGCCCACCAGGGCCAACAGCACGTCGCCCAGGATTGGCTCACCATCGACCGGATCCTGGTTCTGCAATTCTGTTTCCAACTGAGCCAGGCTGGCGGGCAGGGGAGCATCTTGATCATAATCGAGCCGCGCCGCGCGGGCGATCAGGGCTTGAGCGCGGGCCAACGCCGGCAGCGCCCGCGGCACGCCGTTGAGCGCGGCGGTCGCTTGATCTGCGTCGGCCTGGCCGCGCTCGGTCCGCTCCTGCTGTTTGATGGCCTCCCAATTGTGCAACACCTCGTCCACACCCCCGACGCTCAGGTGATCGAACACGTGAGGATGCCGCCGCCAGAGTTTGGTCACGATGCCGTTGATGACGTCGCCGGGCATAAACTCACCATCCTCAACGGCGATCTGGGTTTGCAGGCCCACCTGCAACAGCAGGTCGCCCAGTTCTTCGCACAACTTGTCAGTGTCGTCGGTATCGATGGCCTCCAGCACTTCGTAGGTTTCTTCCAGCAGGCCATCGCGCAGGCTGTGGTGGGTCTGTTTACGATCCCAGGGGCAGCCATCGGGGGCGCGCAAGTGAGCCACCACCTCTTGCAGCGTCTCGTAGGCCGAAGGGGCCGGCAGAGGCGGCAGGTAGAGCGACGTGAGGTGATCCATATCCGGCTGCCGGTCGAGTTCGTAGAGCGGCAGGGTTCGCACCACGGCCCCGGCGGCGCCGGCGGCTCGCACCAGCGTCACCGGGTGCTCGTCGGGGTAGAGGTTCATCAGGGTGAGCTTGACCTCGGCGGCGATCTCGCGGTTGTAGAGTTGGCCCAGCAGCGCCGGTCGGTCGGCGGAGAGAGGGGGATGATGCTGCGCTGCGACGATCTGGGCATCGACGATCTGCAAGCCGTCCAATGGATCCTGCTTTAGCGCCGAGAGGGTTGGCTCGATGAAACTCAGCCCGTCGATGACCTCGACGGGCACGTTCGCCTGTGCCGCCAGCGTCAGGATGTGCTGTGTCGTGGCCTCGCCCACCAGCGGGTGGCCCGGCACAGCATAGAGCACCCCCTGCGGGCGCTGCCCCAGCCGAACCACCTCGGCAGCGATGGTCTCGTAGACCGCTTGAAAACTGGGCAGCGATTCGTACAGCGTATCAAAAGAGTGGCGCGTCAGATCGGCGGGCAGTGCGGCCACGGTGGGATGCCTCTGGGTGCGTAGATACACCTCGTTCGCCTCGGCCAGCCGTTTTGAGGCCTGAAGCGTGAGTAGATCGGCGCTGCCGGGGCCAAGCCCGACGATGGTGATGCAGCCAGGTTGGGACATGGCGTGACTCCTGAAGCAGATCGAATGGATAGGTCAGAGCAACATTATACCATCGGCGCAGAGATTGAGCAATCGCCGTTTTTGTCCAGGCGGCGGCTTTGCGGTATAATGGCTCAGACAGAACCGGCGTTCTTTTGGAGGAATCCGTGTCCCAGGACCTTTTCGACCATGGCAGTCACAGACGTCTGGAAAAAGAAGCCCCGCTCGCGGCCCGCATGCGCCCCCGTACGCTCGATGAGTTCGTGGGCCAGGAGCACATCGTAGGGCCGGGGCGGCTGCTGCGGCGCGCCATCCAGGCGGATCAGCTTTCGTCGCTCATTTTCTACGGCCCACCCGGCACCGGCAAAACCACGCTGGCGATGGTCATCGCCAACACCACACGTAGCCACTTTATCACCATCAACGCGGTGCTGGCCGGCGTCAAGGACATCCGCGGGGCCATCGAGGTGGCACAGGAGCGTCACAAACTCTACGGTCAGCGTACCATCCTCTTTGTGGACGAAGTCCACCGCTGGAACAAGGCCCAGCAAGACGCGCTGCTGCCGTGGGTGGAAAACGGCACCGTCATCCTCATCGGCGCGACGACGGAAAACCCCTATTTTTCGGTCAATCGGCCGCTGGTGAGCCGCAGCCGTATTTTCCAGCTCAAACCACTCACCGAGGACGATCTGCGGGCCATTGCCCTTCAGGCGATTCGAGACCAGGAGCGCGGCTACGGTCGATTCACCCTGGAGCTGCGCCCCGACGTGCTTGGGCACCTGGTGAACGTGGCCAACGGCGACGCCCGCAGTGTGCTCAATGCCCTGGAGCTGGCCGTGGAAACGACCTCACCGAACGACGATGGTATCATCGTCGTCGACATGGCGGTGGCCGAGGAGAGCATCCAGCGCCGGGCGGTGCTCTATGACCGGGACGGCGACGTGCATTTCGATACCATCAGCGCTTTCATCAAGTCGTTGCGCGGCTCCGATCCCGACGCGGCCCTCTACTGGCTGGCCAAGATGGTCTATGCCGGCGAAGAACCACGTTTTATCTTTCGGCGCATGCTCATCTTGGCCGCAGAAGACGTGGGTCTGGCCGATCCTGATGCCATCCGCGTGGTCACAGCCTGCGCCGATGCTTTCGAGCGGGTGGGGCTGCCAGAAGGCCAGTTTCACCTGGCCGAAGCCACGCTTTATCTGGCCACGGCGCTCAAATCCAACTCGGCGCTGGCCTACTTTGACGCCCTGCGCACGGTGCAGGAGGAGCGTGAGGCCGAGGTGCCCACTCATCTCAAAGATAACAGCCGCGATAAGGAGGGTTTTGGTCACGGCGAGGGTTACCTTTACCCCCATGCCTACCGCGATCATTGGGTGGCCCAGCAGTACCTGCCCGATTTCCTGCAGGGTAAAATGTTTTACCAGCCGTCGGATCAGGGCCACGAGAAGGCTATCCAACAACGGGTGGTTCGCCATCGCGAGGCGCAACTGGCGGCCATGGTGGAGGGCGCAGCCGTGGTGCCGCCGGAGGTGTTGACCTTTTCGCCCCAAGATCGCGCCCGCGATCGCTGGTTGCAGCGCGCGGTGAGTAACGCCGGGCGCGGCCTGGAACAGATCCGCGACCGGGTGCTCGCGGCGGCAGCCATCCAGCGGCATCACCTGGCGCTCGATCTCAACGCTGGCGCAGGGTTGCTCACCTGGGAAGCGCTGCGGCGCGCACCGGAGGGCAGTGTCTGGGCGCTCACCACCGATCCACAGGCGGCTGAGGCGTTGCGTCAGCAGGCGGCCCGGTTGCCAGAGCTGGAACGACCGTTCGTGCTCCAGGGTGCATTCGACGATCTACCGGCGCTCATCACCGCCCAGGGTCAGGGTGAGGTGCGTTTCGATGTTGTCGTGGGGCGTAATGCTCTCACCCGTCATCCAGACAAAGACGCCGCCGCGTATATGGTCCGATCGTTGCTCCGCGCCGGTGGTGTGGTCTCGCTGGCCGAGACGGTGCCGCGCCACACCCAACGGCTCTACGAGCTGGTGGATCGTTCTACTCTGGGCGACGATCTGGTGGCGCGCTGGCGGGCCGCCGAGGAGGCCATCTATGCTGAACCAGACGACCCGATGGTCAACTGGGATGCGCCGGAATTGACCCAGGCCTTTCGCGCCGCTGGCTTGGCCGACGTTCATCTCCACCTCGAGCGCACCACCGCCGAGGTGCGTATCACACCAGACTTGCTGGCGCGTTGGTTCGCAGCCGTGCACTCTGCTCCGGCCAGTGGGCAACGGCCGAGTTACGGTCAGCGTTTGAGCCAGTTTCTCGCCGCCGACGAGATCGAGCAAGTCCAGGCCTTGTTGGCCTCCAGTTTAGGCGGCCAGATCGTGAGCTGGGGGTCTGTGGTGGCTTTTGTGGTCGCCACGGCATCGGAGACATAGGCTTTCAGGGTTCAATTTGACAGTTTTGGTTTTCGCTGCTATAATGGCTACTTGTAGGATGGTGTAAGTTGTCGAGTCGCTGCTTCAAAAGCATACGCCCGGGCTTACAAGTCCGGGCGTGTTTTTGTGAGTTGACCCGGCAACGACATCAAGCAAGTTTAGCAGCGCAGAAAGGAAAAAAGCA
This sequence comes from Chloroflexota bacterium, assembly GCA_049324835.1. Taxonomy (GTDB): domain Bacteria; phylum Chloroflexota; class Anaerolineae; order CAYNKW01; family CAYNKW01; genus JBMOMT01. The sequence goes on from JBMOMT010000055.1 coordinate 238,461, forward strand.
AGACCATGAACGATCGAGAAGTTGGAACCGTGAAATGGTTCAGCGACTCCAAGGGATACGGCTTTATCGCGCGCGAGGGCGCCGATGACGTATTCGTCCACTATTCGGCCCTCCAGATGCAAGGCTTCAAGACGTTGGAGGAAGGCCAGCAGGTCGAATTCTCCATCGAGCAAGGCCCCAAGGGTCCACAGGCGACAAACGTCGTGCTCGTGTAGCACGACGAGCTTGACCAGACAGCTCTGGCGATCAACCGACAGGCCCAAGAGCCGTTCAGTTTCTGAACGGCTCTTTTGTATGGTTCGCCACATTTGACAGAAAAGCCAAGTCGTGTTACCATACGCCCCACAGGAGCAAAGATGTCCTGGGCGATACCCACCGCAAAAGCCTGGCACGCGCTTCGGCGGTGTTTTTTTGCCTGGGCCTCGCTCCGGCAACACATCTCAAAGGAGGCCCACATGTCATCTCGCGTGACCGGTACAGTCGAGTGGTTCGATAATTCCAAAGGTTTTGGTTACATCCAGGCAAAAGATTTGGGCAAGGTGTTCGTTCACTATCAGGCCATCGCCGATGGCGGCATCCGCCACCTATGCAGCGGGGACCAGGTCGAGTTTTCTGTTCGGCAGAACCCACGAGGCCCCGAGGCCGTCCAGGTCACCCGTCTCTGACCACAGACTGTGCAGAGGCAAGCCCCGCCGACCAGCGCGCCGTCGGGGCTTGCTGGCAGGTTGCGTCTGGGCCTCAGCGGGACGCTCTCGACCCGCGTGAGCAGGAGTCGGCTATGTCACATAAATTAAAGATCATCCCGCTGGGAGGGCTCGGCGAGGTTGGCAAGAACATGATGGTTCTGGAATACAATCAGAACATCCTGGTCATCGATGCCGGCCTCATGTTCCCAGAAAACGACATGTTGGGCATCGACCTGGTGATTCCGGATTACGGCTACCTGATGGACAAGAAGGACTGGGTGCGGGCCATCATTGTCACTCACGGTCACGAGGACCACACCGGCGCGTTGCCCTACTTGCTGAGTGATATCCCGGCTCCCATTTACACCACTCGCCTCACACGTGGCCTCATCGAAGTCAAGCTGAAACAGAATCACCTGCTAGAAGAGACCACCATCCACACCATTCAGCCGGGCGATCAGATCGGTATTGGCCCCTTTGACGTCGAATTCTTTCACGTGTGCCACTCGATCCCAGATGGCGTGGGGCTGGCCATCGAGACGCCGCTGGGCCTGGTGGTTCACTCGGGCGACTTTAAATTCGATCACACGCCTGTAGACGGCAGGCCGACCGACTTTGCCAAGCTGGCCGAGTTGGGTGGGCGGTGTCCCCTGGTGCTCCTGGCCGATTCGACCAATGCCGAGCGCCCCGGCTCGACACCTTCGGAAAAAGTGATTGACGAGGCGTTCGACCACGTTTTCCGTGAAGCCGAGGGGCGCATCATCGTGGGCACGTTTGCCTCGCTCATCTCCCGCATCCAGCAGGTGATCAACGCCGCCCTGAGTTTCGACCGCCAGGTGACCATCGCCGGTTACACCATGAGCGAATACGTCAGAATTGCCCAGAAAATGGGCTACCTGCACGTGCCGCCTGGGATCATGGTGCCCATCGATCAGGCTACACAATTGCCGCCGGAGCGAGTGGTGATCCTGGCCACCGGCACTCAGGGCGAGCCATCGGCTGCGCTGGCGCGCATGGCGACCGGCCGTCACAAACACGTCAGAATCCAGCCCGGCGATACGGTCGTTCACTCGGCGCATCCTATCCCTGGCAACGAGGAGCTGGTGGGCCGCACCATCAACCGGCTGATCCAGCGGGGGGCGCACGTACTCTATAGCCGAATCGCGCCGGTGCACGTTTCCGGCCACGCCAGCTCTGAGGAGCAGCGGCTGCTGCTGAACATCATCCGGCCCAGGTTCTTTGTGCCTATCCACGGCGAATTACGCCACCTGACGCGCCACGCCCAACTGGCTCATGAGCTGGGCATGCCGCCGGAGAACACCTTTGTGGTGGAAAACGGCTACATTCTCGAATTCGATGCCACCAGTGGGGCGGTGGGCGAGCGTGTGCCGGGTGGTTACGTGTTTGTCGATGGCTCTGGTGTGGGTGATATCGGCCCGGCAGTCTTGAGAGATCGGGAGATCCTGGCTCGTGATGGTTTCGTGGTGGCCATCCTGCAACTGGACGCCGAGAGTGGTAAACTGCGCCGCCCGCCAGACATCATCAGCCGGGGTTTTGTCTTTATGCGGGATTCTGAGGAACTGCTGGCTCGGGCCGCCGACAAGGTTCAGGAACTCGTCGCTTCAGCCCCTGGGGAGGCCAAATCGAGCGCCCTGGAGGATCAGGTGCGCTCGCTGTTGAATGGTTTTTTGTACCAGGAAACAAAACGCCGCCCTATGGTCATTCCGGTGATCACCGAGTATTGACTCGACTTTTGCAGTGACATAACCTGACCCTGCAACACGTTAACAACGAGATACTCGAGGAGACTGCTGAAAAAGTCTCCCGGCTCTAGCTGATATTTGACTCATTCTAATAATTCTTATATAA
>JBMOMT010000056.1:0-8368 GCA_049324835.1 Chloroflexota bacterium
ATACGATCCATGGAGGCGAGCAGCACTGGAATATCGTCAACCCGTTCAGTGGTTACATCTAGTTTTTCACTCATACCGTGAGTGTAGCCATTTTTAGAATCTCGTCAAAATTTGAGCGAACCGAGAGTCAATACCTCGAACAGACGGCGACCCAAACCTTGCTGGCGGCAGTCGGCAGCGACGCAGATGTCCGAAACAAGGCCGTATACGTCGGGCGCAAAGACGGGCGGCGGTTGGTGCAGCCAGCCGACGATGTAACCTGCCAGTTGAGCCCCATCGTCGGCCACCAGCACGCAGCACTTTTCATCGGCCAGCCAGCCCCGCAGCGCATCGGCCCAATAGCCGGCGCCGTCGGGAGCCGGTCGAAAGCGCGGGTCCAGCGCAGCGTGGACGTCCATCATCGTTTGCCACAGCGGCAGAATTGCTGGCACGTCGTCTGTCTCTGCTCTTCGAATTTTCATTTTGCCTCCGAAAACGTAACTGCTCAGCCCACCCTCCCGCAGGTTGTACGATCGAACCTGCGGGAGGGTGAGCAGTTACCCGAAAACAAAAACTCTCGTCCAACAAGGGACGAGAGCCAGGCCGCTCCCGCGGTACCACCCTTTTTGCCAGCATGCGCCGGCCACTCGATCGTGTACGGGACGTCTCGTCCGATACCCGCGCCCGGCTAACGGTGGGCGAGCCCGGCCAAGTCTACTGACTCGTTAGAGAGCTTTCGGTTGGCAGCTCCGGAGGGATTTTCGGCGACTTGATCGCATCCGGCTCACACCCGCTCCGGACTCGCTGGGCGTTCCAGTCGTGTACTCGTCTCCATCATCGCTTTTGGCAGCGTTGGGCATACTATACCACAGAACAAAAGGGCTGTCAAGCCTTTTGTGCCGAGAATTTTTCATAAAGATGCATCAGATTGGCCAGATGGAGCTGTTGCACCAGACCGTTGAGTGGAATGCGCGATTTACCACATTCTTCGATGCCGACACGCTGCAAGGTTTCTTTGGCGGCCCCTTTGTCGACGGCGGCCTGGGCGCGTTTTTTGATGGTTTGTAAATAGCGCACGCTCGTCTCGAGGGTTTCAGCCACCTCGCCGCGCAGCAGCACCTCGCCGTGCCCCTGGACGATGCTATCGATGGGCAGTTTGCTGATGCTGTTCAGTGAAGCGATCATCTCGTCGGCATCACCAAAGACGATGTACGGCACCGGCATGATCGTATCGGCGGCAAAGAGCACCTTTTCCTCTTTGGCATAGACGGTGATGGAATCCTCGGTATGGCCGGGGGCCAGGGTCAGGATCAGCGATTTGTTACCCAGGTGGACGATCATCTCGCCGCGGTCGAACACGACATCGGGGATGCGCAGGCGTACATCGGCCAGTTCCGGCACCTGTGCTTTGGCTTTGTCCAACCCACGCTGACCGTGGTTCAAAAGGGCCCGGCGACACTTTTCGTGGGCCAGGAGCTCGGCCTCCGGAAAGAGGTAATTGCCGTAGACGTGGTCAGCGTGATGGTGGGTGTTGATCACATACCGTACGCCCTGACGGCTGGCCCGCCGCACAAAGACCCCAAGCTCGATCGATTCCTGCGGAAAGGGGAGCGTATCGATGATGACCGCCCCCTCGCGGGTCAGGATCACCCCTGCCGTGACCTGCGCGTACAGATCACTGGTGAAAACATAAACATCTTCTGCTATGCGCTCCCTTCGCATCGACTTTCCCCCTCAAGATCGTAGGATAGGCAGCAGAAGCATAACACAAAGCCCGGCGAGTGTCAAGATGTTTGCACCAGGGAAACAAAATGCCGTCAGGTTGTGGGCTTTACCCGACGGCATAAAAACTCTTGGGGCCCCGCCGTGCCGTGTGTACCCCGGTCTTGAACCTGCTTTCGCAGGTGGGAACCCGCCTTTTAGTTCTGCAAGCCCGCAGGCGATTGCATCCCCTCTACCAGAGCAGAGCTCCCCTTGAAAATTTGTTGGCTCAAAACGTGAGGTGACATCACGTACACAGCAGGGATCGGTTATGATCTTAGCACAAAAATGCCAAACGCGCAAATCTATTCGGCGATGTTTTGTTTTCGGGTTGACAAAACTCTCGGACGCGGTTATGATGGGGACACAAATACCGTTGGAGGGTTACGATGCAAACGGTGGTGCAGATGCAGCCGATTGGGCGGGTGTCCAATCCGGTGGCCTGGGGACAGAAGGACGTCCGCTGGGAAGAGATCGTCAGCCGCGTCACCCTTTTCCCCCGGTGGGCAGAGGGACTGGAGGGGATCGACGAATTCTCGCACATCATGGTCATCTTTTACCTGGATCGGGCCAGGAAGGACGGGGTTTTGAACCTGCGGACACGGCCCATGGGCCGCAAGGAGCTGCCGGAGGTGGGCATCTTTGCCACCCGATCCCCCTTTCGACCCAATGGCATCGGTGTGACGACCGTAGAGTTGCTGGCGCGCGATGGCGCTGCCCTCCGGGTTCGTGGATTGGATGCCTACGACGGCACGCCGGTGCTGGACGTCAAGCCTTATCTCTCGCGGGGTGATGAGATCCAGGGCGCGAGGATGGCCCGTTGGGCCGAACAGTTGTGGCAGATGCTCGATCAGGAGCACCAAGAGGGCTGACAGCCCGCCCGTTTGCACTCGATGCAAAAGGCCAGGTGAGTGACGAAAGGCTCAAGACAAGTGGACAAACTGGAAGGCCTGGTGATCAGGGCGCACGGTGGTTTTTACTATGTCCAGACTGACGATGGCCTGTTGCGTTGTGCGGTGCGGGGCACACTCAAACAGGCCGCACGGGAAACCGATCTGCTGGCTGTGGGCGACCGCGTTCAGGTCATACCGATCCGGCCTGGCCAGGGGGTGGTGGAGGTGATCCATCCGCGTCAGGCCGTTCTCTCGCGCCAGGCCCCGCTGCCCAAAGGCCGGCGTCCCATCGGCTGGACGGAGCGGGAGCAGGTGCTGGTGGCCAACCCGGATCAGGCCGTTTTTGTATTTGCCCTCAAAGAGCCAGAGCCTAACCTGCGTATGCTGGATCGTTTCCTGGTGGCTGCCGAACGCGCCGGCCTGGGAATTCTGATCTGCGCCAACAAGATCGATCTGCTGGCCGACGGCCAAGACCCCCGCCAGGTGTTTGGCCCCTACCGGGAGATCGGGTATCGCGTGTTGTACACCAGCGCCCTGACAGGCCAGGGGGTGAACGATCTACGAACGGCGCTCGAGGGGCAACTCTCTGTGCTGGCTGGCCCGTCAGGTGTGGGCAAGAGCAGCCTGCTGAACGCCGTGCAGCCGGGTTTGGGGCTAAAGGTGCGTGAGATCAGTCAGGCCATTGGCAAAGGGCGGCATACCACCATCGCGCCCGAGTTGCTGGCGCTCCAGACCGGGGGCTATGTGGCCGATACCCCAGGCCTGAGGTCTTTTGCCTTGTGGGATATCGTGCCCGAAGAGTTGGAGGCCTACTTTCCCGAGATCGCACGGCTGGCGGCCGATTGTCGTTACCCCGGCTGCTCCCACCGCCACGAGCCCGGTTGCGCCGTCACATCGGCAGTGCAGCAGGGGGTGATTCACCCGGCCCGCTACGAGAGTTATCGGGCGCTGTATCAGGATCTGGCTGCCACGGACTGGTGGGAATAACCAGAAGTTAAATCAACATGTTTTGCGATAATTTACACAAAATTAACGAATTCTTTGCTGTGTCTTAACCTATTTCGTCGACGTGTGTGGTATAATAGAGCCAGCCAGCCAAATTCTCCTGATGTGCCAGTGTAGCTCTCAGAGGCTAGTCGAGTCAACACCTGAAAAACGGGGACGCATTTTGGGCAGATCCCCAATTGAAAAAAAGGACTCACACTCACCAGCGCGCTGTGCACGGCGGAGGTGGCACCTTATCCGCCAGGGGCGAGGCCCAACCGGGTCTCGCCCCCTTTTTTTGCCACGGTTGACGTGTCTGGCACAAAGCGGTATAATCGGGCAGCGATGCACCGTTGAGCCTGAGATGAGAGGGGTCATGCACGAATCGGATGCGGATTGGGCTACGCTTTTTACAGACCTGCACGAGTTCGAGGGCCAGCCAGTTGAGCCGGTTGTCGGCGAGCTGTCTATCGAGGGCATTGAACTGCATCCCCTGAGTGATGGCCAGCGGGTGACGGTGGACATTGCCATCACGCCTACCCAGGAACGCCCCAACATCGAGGTGGTTGTCCTGGCTCCCGACGAGACGGTGGTCGCCGAGATGCTCATCGTCGAGGCGCGCAGCAATCGCCAGGTGGTCACACTGCACCTTCGCCCGCCCGATGCCTCGCTGCGGTACGTTCTCAAGGCGGCCCTGTTTCGGGAAACAGAGTTGTTGACCACCTACGAGACCGGGTTCACCTGGCCCTAGCCTGGCATTCAGCCTGACAGCCAGACGTCTCTGGAAAGCCTTTTCCAGAGACGTTTGTTTTTCGGCGGGAGACGGCCTGGCCCAAAGGTGCGACTCGCCGGTTAGTGTTGGTACTTTTTCTGAATCTGCTGTAGCCTGGTATCCAACTCGGCCTGGATGTCGATCATCTTGACGTTGCCCAGATAGGTGGTGCTGCGTGGCGCAGCCATCTCTTGCAGAATGCCGATGACCGCCGAGATTTCTTCGGCTTTCATCTCGATGAAACGCAGCACATCTTCGATGCGGTTGCTCTCCAGATCACCCAGCAGAATCTGAGTCTGCATCACCAGGGCTGCGAGGGGGTTGTTGATATAGTGCGCCACCGTGACGACCGTCTGCTTGAGAATGTCCATGGCCACCAGTTGGCGGGAGGCTTCGTGGAGCCGGGCATTTTCGATGGCGATGGCGGCATAGTCGGCCAGTGAAGTGAGCCGGAAGAGGTTGTCCTGGCCAAATTTACGGCTGGGGGTGCGGTTGATCACGCCCAGCACACCGATGACCCGTCCTTTGACTTTGAGCGGGGCGTAGAGCAGCGAGCCCACCAGGTAACCGGTTTTGACTTTGAGCAGATCGTCACTCTCTGGGCTGCCCGTTGCCAGTAGCGGCTCGCCCGTGCGCACCACCGAGCCTACCAGGCTATCTTTGATCCTGATGCGTAGACCACGCGCCTGTCGTTCACCCATGCCCTGGGCTGCCCGCAGATACAACTCGTTGGTCTTGTCGTCTACCAGCAGCAACGACCCTTCATCGGCGTCGGCGATATACACAGCGGCTTCGACCACCCGGTTCAGCAGCTTGTCCAGGTCTAGCAGCGAGGTCACCGATTGGCCCACGGCATACAGGGTGGTCAGTTCGGTGACGCGTTGCTCCAGTTGTTTATTGGTGGTTTCCAGCCGCTGTAGCAGCGTTTCTTTATCACGCTGCAGGCGGCTCTCGTTCAGGGCGCGCTCGATGGAACGCATCACCTCGTCGATCTCGAACGGTTTGCGTAGATAGTCTTTGACGCCCAGCCGGAAGGCCTGCACGGCCACGGTCTCAGAGCCGTAAAAGGTCATCAGGATGACCGGCACACGCGCTTTTTCCTTCTGCAACGCTTCCAGCACTTCGATGCCGGTCATGCGTGGCATATTGACATCCAGCATGATCAGGTCTGGCCGCTCGGCCAGAGCGCGCTCCAGTCCCGATTGCCCATCGGAAGCGGTCAGCACCATGTAGCCGGCTGGCTCCAGCACCTTTTCGCGCAAAAAGGCGCGGATGTCGGCGCTATCGTCGATGACCAGAATACATTCAGCCGGCATGATTTCTCCCGTCCCGATCAGTCTTTGATGTCCAGCCAGTGGGGTGTTCGCTCGATGAACACGGCGATGGCTTTGAATCCGGCGGCCTGGGCCAGCGCCAACCCCTGGCGAATGTGCTGGCCCACGTGGGCCGGTTGGTGAGCATCTGAGCCCAGAGTGACGATCTCACCCCCCAGCTCTCGGTAGCGGCGCAGGGTGTGCAGGTCTGGAAAGGTCTCTGCCGGGGCCTGACGCAGGCCAGAGGTGTTGATCTCTAACCCCGCGCCGCTGCCCACGGCGGCCTGCAGGATGGCTTCGATGTCATCGACGTATGGGCGGCGGCTGTAGCTCCCCCAGCGAGGAATGCCGTAACGCTTGAGTAAATCGAGATGGCCCAACACGTCGAACAGGCCGCTGGCTGCCGTTTCCCGCACCGCCTGAAAGTAGCGCCGGTAGGCCGTATCGGCGTCGTAGGCCTCCAACAGGGCATCGACCACGAAATGGCCGTCGGCGTAATGTGTTGAGCCGATGGCAAAATCAATGCTGTGCTGGGCCAGAAAGGCTCTCACAGCGCCATCGTAGCGCGATTGGTAATCGACTTCGATGCCCTGGAGCACGACCATCTGACCGGCGAATTTCTGCCGGCAGGCTGCCAGCGCCCGGCTGTAGGTCACCATATCCAGCCGCCCGTAACACGGATCCGGGGGGTGAAAATCGGCGTGCTCGGTGGGGCAGACGTAAGAGAACCCCAGCCGCAGCGCCTGCCGGCACATGGCCTCCAGCGGCGCTTGTGAGTCACCCGAGAAGCGGGAGTGAAAATGACAGTCTACCAGAGGCTGCGATGGTTGGTTGAGTGTCGATGGCATACGCCAAGTGTAGCACGGTCGAGGGCCGGTGTCAAGCCGGCTGCAGGCCGGTTCAGCCGGTGATGCCCAGCCACTTGACCCGTCCCGGCCAGCGCGGCGAGGGTTGGGGCAATTCGTCGGGATAACCCAACAACACCATGCCGATGAGTTCTTTGCCCACCACTCCCAGGTGGCGGCTGATGGCGTCGGCCACGTACAACGCGGCGGTCATCCAGCAGCCACCGATGCCTCTGGCGTGGGCCGCCAGGAAGAGGTTCTGAATGGCCGCCGCCACCGAAAGGGGGGCGTCGGGGTCCAGGCGCGAGGGCACGTCCGAATAGACGGCCAGAATCACCGGCGCGTGGGCCGCCACGGCCAGGAAACCCTGCACCCGTTCGACGGCGTCCGGATTCATGGCCTGGCGCAGATAGCCGATCCATTCCCTGGCCGGGGCGTCGTGCCGTTCCCGGCTGACGGCGCGGGCCAGCTCGTGGAAGGCGCGGTACAGTTGCGCCAGCAAAAACTCTTTGTCCCGCCCACCGACGACGACGAAATACCAGTTCTGCCGATCGCGGGCCGACGGCGCCCAGGTGGCCGCTTCGACGATCTCTTGAAGCAGTTGTTTGGATATGGGGCGGCTCTGAAAACGTCGGATGCTGCGCCGTGTTCTGATGGCCTCCAGCACGTCCATGTCGGCCCTCCTTGAGAGTGGGTGAGGCGGGCGCCGTCACCCGTAGAGATCGGCCCGGCGGTCGCCAAAAACCGGGATAAACGATCGCGCCTGGTGGATGGTGTCGAAATCGAGCTGAGCGGTGAGCACAGTTTGGTCGGCGTCTCCCTCGACGATCACCTGTCCCCAGGCATCGCAGGCCAGCGAGTGGCCGCCAAAGGGCTGGTCGGGGTTGCCATCGTGTCCCACGCGGTTGCAGCCCAGCACGATCATCTGGTTCTCGATGGCGCGCGCCAGGAGCAGCGTTCGCCAGTGGGCCACGCGGCGGGCCGGCCACTGGGCCGGGACGATGGTCAACACGGCTCCCTGGAGTGCAAAACGGCGAAAAAGCTCCGGAAAGCGCAGGTCGTAACACACGGCCAGGGCGGTGGCTCCCCAGGGCAGTTCAAAGACGGGCGTGGCGTCGCCCGCTTGCAGATAGTGGTGCTCATCCATCAGGCGAAACAGGTGGCTCTTGCGGTAATGGCCACACCGCGCGCCGTGGGGATCGTAGAGGACGGCGGTGTTGAAAAAACCATCCGCGTGTCGCTCCAACAGTGAACCGGCCAGGTAGATGTTGTGGGTGCGGGCCAGCGATGCCATCTCGGCGAAAAGGCCGCTATCCAGCTCGTCGGCGTGCTGTGCGGCGCGACCCAGATCGTAGCCGCTGGCCCATAGTTCTGGCAGCACAGCCAGTTGGGCGCCTGCCTCGGCGGCCTGTTGCACGCTTTGGCGGGCATGGTTCAGGTTGAGTTGTGGCCTGCCCGCGACGATATCCATCTGGATCAACGAAACGGCCATCATGCGGCTACTCTTGCCTCCTCGAGGTTCGTCTGTGGCTCGAAAGCCACACTGCTCCCAGTAGCAGCGGCGCGGCGGTGAAAGGCGAACACATCTTTTCACCGGCCTCGGCCGGCGTGGGGCCCGGCGCGATGGGGGTATCGCCGGGTTGCGCCGCTGTGGCGACGGGCGTATCGCTGGGCAAAACGGCGGCGATGAGCGGCGTTGCGCTGGGCGCGGCGGTGGCGCTGGGGGAGGGTGTGGCGCTGGGGGTATGGCTGGGCCGAGGTGTGGCGGTCGCCGTGGCCGTGGCGGTGTGGGTTGGTGTGGGCGAAGGGGTCGCGGTGGGC
>JBMOMT010000057.1:0-1028 GCA_049324835.1 Chloroflexota bacterium
GCGAGAAAGCCACGCCCTCCACCTGATCGGTGTGGCCGCTCAAGAGACGCACCTGCCGCCCCGCCGCCACATCCCACAGCCGCACCGTGCCATCCACCGAGCCGGAGGCCAGCAGCGCGCCATCGGGCGAAAAGGCCAGGCTCTTGATCCAGCTGGTGTGTCCCTTCAGGGTGTGCACCTCTTGGCCGCTGGCGGCGCCTGCGTTGAGCACCGTCGAAACGTCCCACAGCCTGATGTCGCCCTGGCCGCCGGAGGCCACGGTGCGGCCATCGGGCGAAAAGGCCACGGCGTTGATGGAACTGCCGGCCGGGATGGTGAGCAGCTCGGCGCCGCTGGCGACGCCCGCGTTGAGCGCTGTCGAAACGTCCCACAGCTTGACGGTGTTGCCGGTGGCGGTGGCCAGCGTGGCCCCATCGGGCGAAAAGGCCAGGTCGGCCGTGTCTTTGCTGCCAGCCAGGGTTTGCAACTCGCCCCAGCCGGTCGTATCCCACAGCTTGATACCATCGATTGTCGGCGCAGCCAGCAAGCTGCCATCGGGCGAAAAGGCCAGGCTGTACACCCACTGGACGCTGTCGATCACGTATTCCGGCGCCAAGGTCGCGCCATCGTACAGCCGGATGTGATAGGTCGCCACCGCCAGCAATTCACCATCCGGCGACCAGGCGATCCGCTTGACGCCGTCGGTCTCCAGGGTTTGCTGCGTGGTCAACCGTTGGGCGTTTTCGGGCGATATGGCCGATGGAGACAGAGGCAGTGGTGTGGCGATGGGAATCACGGGCAACACGGCAGCGGGCGTTGGCTCCGGCATCGCTGCCGTCTCCTGTATGCGCCACAGCCGCATCTGGTCGCCCGAACCGGAGGCCAGCATGGTCCCATCGGGCGAAAAGGCCACGCTCGTGACCCAGCCGGAATGGCCGGTGAGGCTGGCCAACTCGTTGCCGCTGGCCACGCCTGCGTTGAGCGCCGTCGAAACGTCCCACAGCCGCACGGTCAGGTCCCAGGAGGCGGAAGCCAGCAGCCGGCCATCG
>JBMOMT010000058.1:0-7859 GCA_049324835.1 Chloroflexota bacterium
CGGCCACCGCACCATGTTTGGTTACATCGGCGCCAGCCGGAACCTGGGGCCGCAAGATGTGCCGGACGAGGCCATCTGCCAGGCCCAGGTGGTGCATCTGACCGGTTATTCGCTGCTGGCCGAGTCTCGCCGACGCGCCTTCGAGCGCGCCATCACTCTGGCGCGCCAGGCCGGCGTCCCGCTCAGCCTCGATCCGGGCCTCGCAACCTGTTGCCAGGCGCGAGAGCTGTTGTATGCCGTGCTGCCGGAAATGACCCTGGTGCTGCTGGATCGGAAAGAGGCCGGCCACCTGGTGCAAACCGACGAGCCCAGAGCGGTCATCGAAGCGTTGCAGGCTACCGGCGTGGCCTGGGTAGGTGTCAAATGCGGCGCAGAGGGCTGCTGGCTGGCAGGGCCAGACGGCCACAACCATTGGCTGCCTGCCTTTTCCGTCGGCGTCCAGGACACCACCGGCGCCGGCGACGCCTTTGACGCAGGTGTGTTGTTTGGTTACTTGCGCCAGCTTGGCCCGGCGGCGATGGCTCTGCTGGGCAACGCGCTGGGCGCGCTGGCCTGCACCGTGTGGGGCATAGGCTGCGCCATGCCCGGACGGGATGCCGTGCGCAGGTTGCTGCAAGAGGCGAGAGCGTCCGAGCCGTGGGTGCAGTGGCAACCGATCATCGACCAAACCCTGCACGCGCTGACGTCCCAATAACGAAAGAGGATCACGTGCATCACAACCAACCTGTTTTACCTCACAATCTGTTCAGGGTTCTGCTGCTGCTGGCGCTGGCGACGGGGCTGTGGGTATCGGGCTGCGCCCAGCCGGCTGCCACGCCCACACCGACACCCAGCCAGGCGTCCCCGACGTCGCTGCCGCTGCCGACAGCCACGCTCACCACCGCTGCCTCGCCGCTCGACGTTCCCACCCCTGCGCCGAGCGCCACACCCACTGTCGCTCCGACCCCCACCGCCACCACCGAGAGCTCGCCGCTGCCCACACCGGCGATCTTGGACGACCTCTCGTTCGACGGTGGCCTGGCCTACGAATTCGTGCTGGCCCAATGTGATCTCGGTCCGCGGCCCACCGGATCGGAGGCCGGTTGGGCCACCGGCGATTACCTCATCGGGCAATTGGAGCGTATGGGCTGGCAGGTGGTGGTCCACGAATTCACTTTTCTCGACGTGCCGGGGCGCAACATCATCGGCAAAAAAGGCAGCGGCCCGGTGGCCATGCTGGGCGCGCATTACGACACGCGCCCCTACGCCGATCACAACCCCGAAGGCCAGCGTGAGCAGTGGATCCTGGGGGCCAACGACGGCGGCAGCGGCGTGGCAGTGCTGCTGGAGCTGGCCCGCATCCTGGAGGTGGAAAAAACCGGCCACGAGATCTGGCTGGCCTTTTTCGACGCCGAAGACCGCGGCAACCTGGATGGCTGGCCGTTTTCCGTCGGCGCCGGCTGGCTGGCGCAGGACATCGCCCAACACACGCGGCCCGAACTCTCACCCGCGCCCGAATTCGTCATCGTGGTCGACATGGTGGGCGACGCCGGGCAAGAACTGCACTACGAGGGTTTTTCCGAGCCTGCGCTCAACGCACGCATCTGGAGCCTGGCCCACGATCTGGGTTACGGCGCGATCTTTGTGCCCGACGTCAAACACCGGCTGATCGACGATCACCGTCCGTTCATCGACGTGGGCATCCCGGCCATCGACATCATCGACTTTGATTACCCCTTTTGGCACACCACCGAGGATACCGCCGACAAGGTGGAACCGGCCAGCCTGGAGCGGGTGGGCCGGGTGCTGGAGCTGTTTTTGGAAACGGGAGCCACCTGGCGAGAATGACCCATTCCCCGGCCACCACTACTCCCACAGACGCCCACACCGGGCGCACGCTGCTGCACCTGCGCACGCTGTACAACGTCTCGCGTGCGCTGGGCCAGACCGTCCAGATCGAGCGCACGCTGGGCCTGATCGCCGAGCACCTGGCCGCCGTGCCGGCCATCGATCGTTGCGCCGTCTGGCTGGCCGGTGAAAACCGCACGCTGGTCGTCGCGGCGACCTGGGGCCTGGAAAGTGAAACACTGGAAGGCCTGACACTCTCACCCTCCAAGCAGTCGTTTGTCACACGCGCCTTACGCCAGGGGCAGTATCAGACGGTGGACAACCGCCACCCTGAACGCAGCAGTCGAGATGCCCTGGCGCGCCATTTTGCCGCCCGCGCCGCCCTGGCGATGCCACTCATCAGTGAAGACAAACCCAGCGGCATCATCACCGTCGACAGCCTGAGCGACGAGAACCCCTTCGACGACGCCACCATCGACCTGGTGCGCTCGGTGGCCGAACAGGCGGCAGTCGCCATCCAAACGGCCCGGCTGTACGATCAACTCAGCCGCCTGAACCAGGAACTGGAAGCCAGGGTGGAACAGCGCACCGCAGAGCTCGAACGCGCCCTGCGTGATCTGGAACGCCTGGAGCGCGCCAAGTCCGATTTCATCAGCATCGCCTCGCACGAGCTCAAGACGCCGCTGACACTCATTCAGGGTTACGCCAACATCCTGCGCGAGTCTTTGTCTGCCGAAGATACTCAGCGACGGGGACTGGTTCAGGGCATCGTCACCGGCGGCCAGCGATTGCAGTCGATCGTGGAAGACATGATCGACGTCAGCCTGATCGATACCCAGGTGCTCACGCTGCACGTCATCCCCACCTCGTTGAGACAGGTGATAGACCTGGCGGCTGCCGAGTTCGAAGCGGCCCTGAAGGAACGCCGGCACGAGCTGACCATCGAGGGCCTCGACGACCTGCCCTTGATCGAGGGGGATCCACAGCGACTGCACCAGGCGTTTGTCCATCTCATCGGCAACGCCATCAAATTTACGCCCGACGGCGGGCGCATCGACGTTTTGGGACAGTTGTTCTCCGGCAGGTTGACCAACGAGCGGGATTTTGTGGAAATCGCCATCGCCGACACAGGCATCGGCATCGATCCGGAACATCACGAGCGTATTTTCGAAAAATTCTACCAACTGGGTGACGTGACCCGTCACTCCAGCGGCAAGACCAAATTCAAAGGCGGCGGCCCCGGCCTGGGACTGCCCATCGCCAAGGGGGTGATCGAGGCCCACGGTGGCAAGGTCTGGGTAGAAAGCCCGGGCCACGACGAAGAGCGTCACCCCGGCAGCGTCTTTCACATCCTGTTGCCGGTCCAAGCCGCCCACACCGCCAGCGAACAGCGGGTCAGACGCGAGCTGAAGGCATGAACAAAAACCACATTGTCAAGGAGCAAACATCCCCATGAAAACAGCCAATCGAATTGCCAACCTGCCGGCCTACTTTTTTGCCGGGCTCGGACAGCGTATCATCGAGTTGAAAAAGCAGGGCATGGACATCATCCGCCTGGACATCGGCAGCCCCGACCTGCCGCCGCCCGATTTCATCCTGCAAGAGCTGAACCGTTCGGCAGCCGACCCGGCCAATCACAGTTATGCCGGTTATTACGGCATCCCCGCCCTGCGCCAGGCCATGGCCGATTATTACCATCGCCGCTTTGGTGTGAAACTCAATTCCGCCACCGAGGTCATCCCACTCATCGGCTCCAAGGAAGGCATCGCTCACGTGCCCACCGCCTTTGTCAACAGCGGCGACACGGTGCTGGTGCCCGATCCGGGCTATCCGACCTATCGCATGAGCGTGCGGCTGGTCGAAGGCGAAACCTACGATGTGCCCCTCCTGGCCGAGAACGACTATTTGCCCGATCTGGAGGCCATTCCGCCAGAGGTGCTGCGCCGGTCGAGGGTGCTGTGGCTCAACTATCCCAACAACCCCACCGGCGCCATCGCGCCGCTCGACTTTTTCGCCCGCGCCGTCGAATTTGCCCGCCGCCACGACCTGCTCGTCTGTCACGACGCGCCCTATGCCGATGTGACCTTTGACGGTTACGTGGCTCCCAGCATGTTGCAGGTCGAAGGCGCCAAAGAGGTGGTGCTCGAATTCAACTCGCTCTCCAAGAGTCACAACATGGCCGGCTGGCGGGTGGGCATGGCCGTAGGTTACGCCGAAGCGGTGAGCGCACTGGGACTGGTCAAAACCAATCTGGATTCCGGCATCTTTCGACCCATCCAGGATGCGGCCATCGTGGCCCTCAGCGACGATCAGGGCTGGCTGGCCGGGCGCAACGCCATCTACCAGGAGCGCCGCGACATTGTGCTGACGGCGTTGGAGCAGGCCGGGCTGGCGGTCCACAAGCCCAAGGCCGGCCTCTACCTGTGGCCGCAGGTGCCGCAAGGCCTCACCGCCGCCGACTTTGCCTGGCGTTTACTCGGAGAGACCGGCGTGTCGGTCACACCGGGCACGGTCTTTGGTGAGCACGGCGAAGGTTATGTGCGCATCTCGTTGGGCCAGGACACCCAACGCATCCGCCAGGCGATGGCCCGCCTGAGTGATTTTGTGGCTCAGGGCCAATTCTGATCGCCACAGCAACGACTCGACCACGAGGCGCAACACTACACAGGAGGAAACGACTATGACAACCCCAATCGAAAGCCGCATCACTAGCGTCACCGTCTATCCAGACCGCGCTCGTATCAGCCGCAGCGGCAAGACGAGCCTGGAGCCGGGCGCGCATCGGTTGTTGATGACCGGGCTGCCGCTGACACTTTTGCCCGAATCGGTGCGCGTTTCGGGCAAAGGCACTGCCCGCGCCCGGCTGGGCGGCGTAGAGTTGCGCCGCGAGTTTTACACCGAGACTCCCTCTGCCAGCGCCGCCGAACTGGAACAACGCATCCAACAGATCGACGATCAAGAAATAGTTCTGGCCGACGAAGGAGCCACGCTCGAAGCCACACTCACCTTCCTCAACGGTCTGGCCAATCAGGGCGAGAGTTATGGGCGCGGCCTGGCCTATGGCAAATTCGGTGTGCCAGAGAGCGCCGAGCTGCTGGCCTTTCTCACCGAGCGCAGCGCCGCCGCCCAGGCGCGCCGGCGCGCCATTGCCCTGGAAAAACGCGAGCTGGCCAAACAAAAGGCCAAACTCCAGCGTGAGCTGGATCAAATTCGCAGCGCGCGCCCGCGCGAGCGTTACGCGGCAGTGGTAGACGTACAGGCCCTCACCGGCGGCGACCTCGAGCTGGAACTGGTCTACGTGGTGAACAACGCCGGCTGGAAGCCTCTGTACGATCTGCGGCTCGACGAAGGGGATCAGGAGCGGGCAGCGGAGGTCGAGCTGAGTTACCTGGCCCAGGTGACCCAGCGCAGCGGCGAGGACTGGACGGCCGTGCAACTGGTGTTATCCACCGCTCGCCCGGCGCTCAGCGCCACGCTGCCGGAGCTGGAGCCGTGGTACGTGCGGGTTTACAGCCCGCCGGTGAAACCTGCTCGCGCTCCTGCGCCGCGTGGATTGATGAAAACCGCCACGTTCGGCGAGCCAGAAGCGATGGCCGGCGCCGTTTTAGACGAGGCGCCCGCCGCGGAGCCGGCGACGGTCGCGATGGAGGTGGATCAGGCGGAGGTGAGCCAGGAAGGCGCAGCAGTGATCTTTACCGTGCCCCAGGCGGTGGATGTGCCCTCCGATGGCTCGCCGCACAAAACCTCGGTAGCCAGCCTCTCGCTGGCGCCAGAGTTGGATTTCCTCAGCGCGCCCAAGATCGTGCCGGCGGCCTACCGCCGCGCCAGGATCACCAACAGCACCAACCTGGTGTTGCTGCCAGGAGCGGCCAACATCTTTTTCGGCAGCGAATTCGTAGGCACTACCCAACTGGAGCATGTCGCGCCCAACGAATCGTTCACGGTGTACCTCGGCGCCGACGATCGTATCAAGGTCGAACGAGAGCTGATCGCGCGTGAGGTGGACAAAAAGCTGCTGGGCGACAGGCGCCGCCTGCGCTACGCCTATCAGATCAAATTACAAAACCTGCGCCCCGGCGCAGAACAGATCGTGCTGCAAGATCAACTGCCCGTTTCGACCCACGAAGCCATCAAAGTACGCGCCGACGAGATCCAGCCGCCGCCCGCCAAGCAGAGCAGCATGGGCATTTTGGAATGGCGGCAAACGCTCGAGGCAGGTCAAGAGATCACGCTGGTTTTTGGCTTTTCCGTGGAACACCCACGCGATATGACCATCACCGGTTTGCCAGAAGCCTATTGAGAGGAGGCATACCATCCACACATCAACCACCCGGCCCACCGAGATAACCCGCGAACAGGCCATCCTGGTGGGTATACAGGTCAAACGAGAGCGTCACCCCTGGCCGGTGGAAGAATCGCTGGAAGAGCTGGCCCAACTGGCCCAAACCGCCGAGATGAACGTTGCGGATCGGGTTCACCAAAAGGTGGAGCGCATCAACCCTGCCACGCTGATGGGCAGCGGCAAACTGGAAGAACTGCTCGAACTGGTGGACGAACATCAGGCCAACGCGATCGTTTTTGACGACGAGCTTTCGCCCCGCCAGCAGCGCGAGATCGAAGAACAACTCGAGGAGCGTTTCAAAGACCAGTGGCAGGATCGACCGATCAAGGTGCTGGACCGCACCTCGTTGATCCTCGATATCTTTGCCCGGCACGCCCGCACCCGCGAGGGTGCGCTGCAGGTAGAGCTGGCCCAATACCAATATCGACTGCCGCGCCTGACTCGCGCCTGGACGCACCTGGTGCGGCAGGCCGGCGGCGCGGCCGGCCGGGGCGGCACCGGCGGCGTGGGTCTACGCGGCCCCGGTGAGACCCAGTTGGAGGTGGACCGCCGCGAGATCAGCCGGCGCATCGATCATCTGAAACAGGAACTGGAAACCGTGCGCACCCACCGCGCCCTGCACCGCCAGCAGCGTCAGAAATCCGGCGTGCCGGTGATCTCGTTGGTGGGTTATACCAACGCCGGCAAATCGACGCTGCTCAACACCCTCGCCGGAGCCGACGTGCTGACCGCCGACATGCTGTTTGCCACCCTGGATCCTACCACGCGCCGCGTGGAACTGCCCGGCGGCACGGCCGTGCTGGTCAGCGATACGGTGGGTTTTATCCAGAAACTGCCCACCACACTGGTGGCTGCCTTTCGCGCCACCCTGGAAGAGATCGCCGAGGCCGACCTGATCCTGCACGTGGTGGACGTGACGCACCCTCACGTGCTGCATCAGGTTAACGCGGTGGAAGAAACGCTGGCCGAACTGGGTGTCACCGAAAAACCCATGATCACCGCGCTGAACAAGATCGATCGCCTGAGCCACGCCCAACAGGCTCAGGATCGACTTGGCGAATTTCCCAACAGCGTGGCCATCTCGGCGCTCACCGGTCAGGGCATCGACGCCCTGCTGGAGCGCGTGGAGCGGATGCTGCGGGCCAGAATGGCGCCGGTCGATATCTTTATCCCCTACAGCCGGGGCGATCTGCTGGCCCTGGCCCACGAAAGAGGCGTCGTCACTTCCGAGGAGCACACCGAACAGGGCACACACCTGAAAGGATGGCTGCCACCCGAACTGGTCGACAGATATAAATGATACAGATACACGCTTTAGTTAAAGGAACTTGACAAATGATATTTTCACACTATAATTGACCACACTGTCATCATCATAGTAAAGGGATGATTCGCGGACGCCTTTTTTCCAGCTTCCGCCCTTTGTCATACTCTTCATGCCATAATTGGCGCAAGCGAGCGCTTTTCTTGCTGGGGGGCAGAGTCGCCGTCATCACCTGCGCGCAATGATAGACTTGTGATTTATCAGCCCTCACCGCCCCAAGTGATGAATCCCCCCAACGATGTAACTGCTCAGCCTACCCTCCCGCAGGCTGAAATCGGTTATCCTGTGCCACAATTTAGCCGACTGGGCCCGGTAAATCTGCAAAATGTAGCGGCACAAGGAGGCACGGCATGCCGTGCCCCTACC